>JBCBUI010000002.1:0-543169 GCA_039818185.1 Pseudomonadota bacterium | reverse complement strand
GCAAGCTGATATGGAGATTCCAGAAGATTTTTTAGAAGCCCTTGAGCAGCACCCAGTCGCAAAGCAGTTTTTTGAAACGCTTGATCGAAAGAACCTCTACCCAATTTATTACCGTCTCAAAACAGCCAAAAAACCAGAGACGAGAGCATCCCGCATGGAGAAAATATTGGACCAACTAAACCGTCGAGAAAAGTTTCATTAGGCGGATCAAGGCTAATGGCCTCGATGGCACAAGCGCGAGCACAGGGAGACTTGAGCTCAACTGCTTAAACTCGCCCCATAACAGCCGCTGAGCCATTCTCGCAAAGCGCCCTAAAGTGGACGCTCATAACGTCTTCTCTGGGTCGGGAGAGGCCGCTCGGATTCGACCGCGCGCTCCTCCCAGCGCTCTGTCCAGCCCCGTCTGGGCAGCCCATCGCCCGCACGTGCCGCGCAGAGCGGGCGCGAAAACATCTCTCCCGACCATTGCCGCCAGATCTCGTGCTGGACCCCACGGAAAATTCCGTGGGGCGCGCTTGAAGGAGAGGGTTGGCGACGAAGGTGGCGCTCGGTCAGGACGGGGACATTGGCAGTGCGCAAAGCGTGGTTTGTCATCCACGCCGTAGCGAAGCGGAGCGCCGGGACCCAGACCAGCTAGGTCCCGGATAAACGCTGCGCACTTTCCGGGATGACCGACACCGTTTTCCGTCGACGCCAGCGAAAGCATGGGTCCAGGAACCAGAACGACCCGCAGTCATTGCCGTTCAGTGTCGTCCATAGACCCCAGCTTACGCTGGCGTTTGCGGATTTAGGGGGCATAGAGTTCTTTATTGCCGACTGTCCCGGGCTTGACCCGGGATCTCTTCCCGCGAGTCCCGTCCAAGATTGCACGAGATCCCGGCCTGCGCCGGGATGAGCGGATATGCTGGTGTTTACCCAATGCCCCCGCCCCCAACACAACACGAAATCCCCGCCTCAATCCGACCGAGTTCCAGCGCGGCTAAACTCCCCTCATGCCAAACCAGACCGAAGCTGCTTTGACCCGCCATTGGGCCGTCCTGATCGCGCTGATCTCACAGATCAGCCAGCTGCTGGGACATGCCAAGTGGATCGAACGGGCGACGCGGCGGCGCGTCTTGCATCTGATCCGCGTCGCGGAGGCGCTGGCGCGGCGCTGGTTGATCCTGAATGCAAAGGCGCGCGGCTTGACCGAACCGTCGCGCAAATCCCGCGACACGTCCGCCAGATCTGACACCGCCACCGGAGATCGCGGCGCGACGCCTGGCTTTTGCCTGCTCGAGCCCGACCCGGTCTTGCGGGCAGAAGATTACGCGCTCGAACCCTTCGCACCTCAAGCGACGCCCATGCCAGCGCACGCCGCCGACTCCGCGTCCCCTATGCCCGTCCTGTCCCTTACCCCGCGTCTCGAAGCCTTGCGCGATCTGGTCGCGCGGCCCGACCATCACACAGCCCGTATGGCGCGCTGGTTGCGCCGGGCGGCGGACAAATCGCGCACCGCTTTCGTGCGGTTGCATCCATTGCGGGTTGGGCGTCCCCCCGGCGCGCAGCGCGGCGCGAAGTCCTGCGCAGAGCAAGCCGCGTTGTGGTGGCTCGACAGGCTGGCGCGCGACAGTCTGTTGCCGGACTGGGTGCCCTGAGCCTTGCCAATCAGGACCTGACCCCACCTTTTCCTCCCCGCCCACAGGGTCGGCGCGGGCGGCTTTGCTGTGCCTGACATATGTCTTCCCGCCACGACACCCTTGGAAAGACGGGCCACAAGAGTTACCTTTAACGTGAACGTCAGGAGCGCTGTCATGTTTCTCAACTTCTTCAACGAACTTCGCGCCGCCAAAGTGCCGGTCACTTTGAAAGAATATCTCGCGCTGATGGAAGCCATGGATAAAGGCGTGATCGATCGCGATGTTGAGGATTTCTATTATCTCGCGCGCGCTGCTCTGGTGAAGGATGAGCGCAATATCGACAAGTTCGACAAAGTGTTCGGCCACGTCTTCAAAGGCCTGGACAGTCTCGGTGACGCGATCGAATCGCAGGATCTGCCAGAAGAATGGCTGCGCAAGATGACCGAGAAATTCCTGACCCCGGAAGAAATGGCTGAGATTGAAGCCCTGGGCGGGTTCGAGAAGCTGATGGAGACGCTGAAACAGCGCCTGGAAGAACAGAAAAAACGCCATGAAGGCGGCAATAAATGGATCGGCACAGGCGGCACATCGCCCTTCGGCGCCAATGGCTATAATCCGGAAGGCGTCCGCATCGGCCAGGACAAGTCGCGCCATCGCCGCGCCACCAAGGTTTGGGACAAGCGCGAGTTCAAGAATTATGATGACAGTGTCGAGCTTGGCACCCGCAATATCAAAGTCGCGCTGAAGCGTTTGCGCAAATGGGAGCGAAACGGGGCGCCGGATGAGCTCGATCTCGATGCGACGATCAAGAACACTGCGCGTCAGGGCTATCTCGACATTGAGATGCGCCCGGAACGCCGCAACACCGTGTCCGTGCTGCTGCTGATGGATGTCGGTGGCTCGATGGATCCGCACGTCAAAGTGATGGAAGAGCTGTTCTCAGCGGCGCGCGCCGAGATCAAGAATCTCGAATATTATTATTTTCACAATTGCCCGTATGAAGGCTTGTGGAAGGACAATCGACGCCGCCGCAATGATGTCATCCCAACTTGGGATGTGCTGCACAAATATCCCAGTGAATACAAGGTGATCGTGGTCGGCGACGCGACCATGAGTCCGTATGAAATCACCTATGCTGGCGGCTCGGTGGAGCATTGGAATGAAGAACCTGGCGGGCTCTGGATTCAGCGCTTTGTCGAACAGTTTCCAAACTTTGCCTGGCTCAATCCAGTCAAATCCGGGGCCTGGGAATATACGGGCTCAATCCAGCTCATTCGTGAATTGATCGGGCCGGACCGGATGTTCGAAATGACGCTGGAAGGCCTGGACGGCGCGATGAAAGAGCTGGGCCGCTAAGGCCTGCAATAATCGATATTCAGACGAGAGAATTATGCCCACCGAGTGACAAAGGGGAATCGCTCGGTGGGCGACGGGATCCGGAGCGGTGTGGGGGTGCACCGGACAACCGTGACGCATTCGTCAGCGTTTGAATATGAGTTTTGTCCGAGATCGGAAATAATCAAATTTTGGTATTTCGGCCCCAATCACAGTTAACAACCTTGCAAACATGACGCGTGTGTCATTTGATGCACGCCTAGGTTGCGTTCAAAAAATCCGGGAAAAATGGACCAAAAACAGACCACTGACCCCGCATCCGATCCGCGAGCAGAAGCCGCATTGGAATTGCTGAGATCGCTCGCCAATGCTGGCGATGATCCCGATCAGTTCGCGCAGGCTTGTCTCGATTGGTCGCGCCTGTCCGAAGATGCGACCAGCATTCCGGATTTTTTATCCGTGCTGGCTTTGCTCTCTCATGCCCGGCCGCCTCAAGCGGAGCAAACGCCGAACTCGGCTCAAGCTGGCATTGATCCGGCAGATGTGTTCAGCATTACGCTCGACGGCATGATCGCGCGCATCCCAAAAGAGCTGTCGATTCAGTTCGGGATGAATGAAGGCGACCCGGCGCCGGCCGATCTGCGCGCCAAGCTCGACGCGGACGGGGCGCGCGACACGCTGATCGCGCAAATCCCCGATCGCTTCGGCATCCAAAGACAAGTTCGAGTCTGCCCGGTTGTGCACGATGAGATGGTTTCCGGCTTCATCGCTTATGCGGTGATGACCAAGCTTGCCGCCGAGACCCGCATCTATCTGCGCGAGCAATATGGCCTGACCTTAAGCGAAATCGAAATCCTGCAATTGGTCATGCAGCGCCACGCCCTCGAACAAGTCGCTGAGATTAGAGGCGGCAAGCTCAACACCGTGCGCACGCATGTGTCTCGGATCAATAGCAAGCTTGGCTGCCACAGCCTGGTCGAGGCCGTATCGACGGTGATGGAAATTTCAAATGCGCTCAAACTCCGCTCGCCACAGACGCCTGAGCTGCCTGATGCCGACGAGAATACCGCGCGGCGCATCTCACTTGAGACCCCCGGCACTTGTGTCGAGTATCGCCGCTATGGCTCGTCCAGCGGCCATCCAGTCGTCGTGCTGCATTCGATTGAGTATGGCTATATTCCGTCGCAGAAAATGATCGAGGCGGCCCGCGCCCGGCACTTGAATCTGATCTTTCCGGTTCGGCCTGGCTTCGGCGAAACAACAGCGGCGAGCACGCTCGACGGTGCCGCGGACGTGATGGCGGAATTCATTCGCGTGCTCAAACTCGAAGACGTGACTTTGGTCGGATTGTCGACAGCGGCCCCGCTTGCGCTCTTGGTGCAGCATCGAAATGCCCGGATCGGCCAGACCCTGCTGGTCAATTATGGTCTCAACGTCGCCGACAAATTGAAAGGCATTCAGCCACGCTGGATTCGCGGCCTGTTGCGCATGGCCTTGAACTCGACCGCCAGTTTCACATTCGGAGTTCGGACGCTTTACTCGATGCTGCGGACCTTTGGCGGGCAGCGTTTCTATCGCATGCTGTATCGCAATCAGAGCAGCGATCTTGCTTATGTCGAAGACCATCTCGATCAGTTTGCCGTCATGGCCAATTATATTGCTCAATGTGACCGCACGAGTGCCCGCCTCGACATTCAATCGGCCTTCATGCCCAATCCTGATCTGGAAGCGATCCTGTCGCGCAACTCAGCCATCCGGGTCATTAATGGCGCGCAGCAGCATGGCGTTGGGCCAGAAGAAACGCAGGCCGATGCGGAGCGCCTGGGCTTAGAATTCCGTCTGGTCGAGCACCCGGGCCGCAATTGGATGTTCCAACATCCTGAAGCGCTGTTCTCGGAAATGCTCTCTTAGCGACGCGATCTCCCGCGCGGGCACCCCTTTCCAGCGCTTGCGAGCGCGCTAAACTCGGCATCATGGACCTTTCACCAAATCCCGCTCTCGAGCCTTTCCGTACCGCTGTTCGGACGTTTTTCGAAACCGAGTATCCGCAAGACATTCGCGCCAAAGTCGCAACCGGCGCCAGTCTGACCACGGACGAAGTCCGCAAGTCAGAAATGGCCCTCGGCGCCAAAGGCTGGCTCGCCAGCGCCTGGCCGGAAGACCATGGCGGCCCAGGTTGGAGCCTGGAGGAGCAATATATTTTCGATGAAGAGCTCGAACGCGCCGGCGTTCCGACGGTCACGCCGATGGGCGTCATCTATGTCGGCCCGATTATCTATACGTTTGGCTCTGAAGCGCAGAAAGAAAAATGGCTGCCGGGCACGCGTGATGGCTCACTTGGCTGGGCGCAAGGGTATAGCGAACCTGACAGCGGCTCCGACCTCGCCTCGTTGCAATTCTCGGCCATGCGCGATGGCGATGATTATGTCTTGAACGGCACCAAGATTTGGACCAGCGCCGCACAGCATGCTGATTGGATTTTCCTCCTCGCGCGCACCTCGAAGGAAGAGAAGAAGCAAATGGGCATCAGCTTCATTTGTTGCGAGATGGACCGCCCAGGTGTGACCCTGAAACCGATCATCACCATTGACGGCAAACACGTCCTCAACATGGTGATCTTCGAAGATGTCCGTGTCCCGGCTGATTATCTCATCGGTGAAGAAGGCAAAGGCTGGACCTATAGCCAATATCTGCTCGGCTTCGAACGCACCTCCTATGCCCGCATTGGGGGCAAGCGCAAACAGCTGCATCATATCCGCACCCTGGCCACAGCGGAGCCAACCGGCGGCAATCGCAAACTGATTGATGACGACGCCTTTGCGCGCAAACTCACCGATGCCGATATGGCCGTCGACGGTTTGGAGATGACAGTCCTTCGCGTGCTGTCAGCGGTCAAGGATGGCGGCAGCCCTGGCAAGGAAGCCTCGATCATCAAGATCCTGGCGACCGAAACGGCACAGCAAATCACCACCCTTTATCTTGATGTCGCCGCGGCGCATGGCCAGCGCAAGTTTGACGACAGTGTCAGCCCTGACTGGACCGGTCATACGGACTACGCGGCCTCCGGGGTCTCAACTTATTTCGGCGCCCGCGCGCAAAGCATTTATGGCGGCACGAACGAGATCCAGAAAAACATTATCGCCAAGCGGGTCCTCGGGCTTTAGCGCCCGTTCAATCCGACCGGGTTCAGGCTGAGTTATGATGCCTGCATGAACCCTCGCTGCCTCCCAATAAATCGCACCCGTCTTTGTTTTTCCTCTTGCCGGTCGCCGCGACTCCCCGCTATACGCCACCCGTTTGCCTACGCAGCGTGACAAGAAGGAAAGCCAGATGCCCAAACGCACCGACATAGAGTCCATTCTTGTTATCGGTGCGGGTCCCATCATTATCGGCCAAGCCTGCGAGTTCGATTATTCCGGCGTGCAAGCCATCAAAGCGCTGAAAGGCGAAGGCTATCGGGTCATTCTGGTCAATTCCAATCCAGCGACCATCATGACCGATCCCGGCCTGGCAGACGCGACTTATATTGAGCCGATCACGCCAGACTTTGTCGAGAAGATCATCGAGATCGAAAAGCCCGACGCGCTGCTCCCGACCATGGGCGGTCAAACCGCTTTGAATTGTGCCCTCGCCCTTGAACAGGCGGGGGTTCTTTCTAAGCACGGGGTGGAAATGATTGGCGCCCGCGCGGACGCCATTGAGATGGCGGAAGACCGCAAACTGTTCCGCGAAGCCATGGACCGGATCGGATTGGAAAATCCGAAGGCCGAAATCGTCTCATCACCGAAAAATGAAGACGGCTCATATGACCGCATCACTGGCTTGAAGAATGCCATGGATGTGCTCGACCATGTCGGCCTGCCGGCCATCATTCGCCCGGCCTTTACGCTTGGCGGCACAGGCGGCGGTGTTGCCTATAATCGCGCGGAGTATGAAGCGATTTGCCGGTCCGGCATCGCAGCTTCGCCAGTCGCGCAAATCCTGGTCGATGAAAGTCTGCTCGGCTGGAAAGAGTATGAGATGGAAGTCGTGCGCGACAAAGCCGACAATGCCATCATCATCTGCGCCATCGAGAATATAGACCCGATGGGCGTACATACGGGCGACTCGATTACGGTTGCGCCCGCCCTCACCCTGACCGATCGCGAATATCAAGTCATGCGCAACGCATCGCTCGCGGTGCTGCGCGAGATCGGGGTTGAGACGGGCGGCTCGAACGTTCAATTCGCCGTCAATCCCGAAGATGGCCGCCTGGTTGTGATCGAAATGAACCCCCGCGTCTCGCGCTCTTCAGCCTTGGCCTCAAAAGCGACCGGCTTCCCGATTGCCAAGATCGCCGCCAAGCTCGCGGTCGGCTATACGCTGGACGAGCTAGACAATGATATTACCGGCGTCACACCAGCCTCATTCGAGCCGACAATTGATTATGTCGTGACCAAGATTCCGCGCTTCGCATTTGAGAAATTCGAAGGCGCCGAACCCTTGCTCACCACTGCGATGAAATCGGTCGGCGAAGCCATGGCGATTGGTCGAAATTTCCAGGAAAGCGTGCAAAAGGCATTGTGCTCACTGGAGACCGGCCTGAACGGCTTTAATGAGATCGAGTTTAGCGGCCCCGGCGCCCTGCGTGAGGCGCTCAGCAAACAGACCCCGGATCGACTGCGCATCGTGGCGCAAGCCTTCCGCATGGGCCTGTCGGTCGAAGACGTTCATGCCCTGACCAGTATTGATCTCTGGTTCCTGCGCCAGATCGCACAAATCGTGGCCCGCGAAGACGACGTTCGCCGCGATGGCCTGCCGACCAACCCGCGTGACTTTACAGATCTTAAGGCGATGGGCTTTTCCGATGCCCGCCTCGGTGACATTCTCGGCAAATCCGAAGCCGATATTCGCGCCGCGCGGCATGCGCTGGGTGTGCGCCCGGTCTATAAGCGGATCGACACTTGTGCCGCCGAGTTTGCGGCACAAACGCCGTATCTCTATTCCACGTATGAACACCCGGCATTCGGCACTGAAACCGCCGATTGCGAAGCGGATCCATCTGAGCGCAAGAAGGCGATCATTCTGGGCGGCGGTCCAAACCGGATCGGACAAGGAATCGAGTTTGATTATTGCTGCTGCCACGCCGCGTTCGCCATGGCCGATATCGGCATTGAAAGCGTCATGGTGAATTGCAATCCAGAGACGGTCTCAACCGATTATGACACGTCAGACCGGCTCTATTTCGAGCCGCTGACGGAAGAGCATGTCACGGAGATCATCTATAAGGAACAAAGCAAAGGCGATCTGGCTGGCGTGATTGTTCAGTTTGGCGGCCAGACGCCGTTGAAGCTCGCTCAACCACTGAACCAGGCCGGCGTGCCGATTCTCGGCACCAGCCCGGACAGCATCGATCTCGCCGAAGACCGCAAGCAATGGTCCGCGCTGTTGTCCAATCTCGGCATTCAACAGCCGCCATCGGCAACCGCGCGCAGCCTGGAAGAGACGCTCGAGAAAGCGCAAACGCTTGGCTATCCGGTGATGTTGCGCCCTTCCTTTGTTCTTTCCGGTACGGCGATGCGTATCTGCCACTCAGATGAAGATGTGCGCGAATATGCAGGCTATGCCTTGTCCGTCGCGGGCGATGGCTCGCTCTTCCTCGACCGCTATTTGTCAGACGCGATCGAAGTCGATGTCGACGCGCTATGCGATGGCACCCATGTCCATGTCGCCGGTATCATGGAACATATTGAGGAAGCCGGCGTCCATTCTGGCGACAGCGCCTGCGCCTTGCCGCCTTACACCCTGTCGCCCAGCGTGATCGGACGTCTCAGCGAACAGACAATCGCGCTTGCCAAAGCCCTGAACGTAACGGGCCTGATCAATATCCAATATGCTGTGAAAGGTGACGAGATTTTCGTCCTCGAAGCCAATCCGCGCGCCAGCCGAACGGTGCCTTTCGTCGCCAAAGCTGTCGGCGCACCAATTGCCAGCATTGCGGCCAAGATTATGGGCGGCAAGCCGCTGACCGATTTCGATTTGCGCCATGCTGAAGCCAATCGTGTCGCGGTCAAGGAAGCGGTTTTCCCATTTGCCCGGTTCGCCAATGTCGACCCAATTCTCGGGCCGGAAATGCGCTCCACCGGGGAAGTCATGGGCTGGGATGATGATTTCGGCACCGCCTTCCTGAAGTCTCAAATCGGCGCCGGCGTGACGCTGCCGACCAGCGGCACGGCATTCATTTCCCTGCGCGAAGACGACAAGGCGGGAATCGTCGAGGCTGCGCGCAGCTTGATCGAGATGGGCTTTGAAATCGTCGCGACGTCTGGCACGTCTGACTTCCTCGCCCAGCATGGCATCGAAACTCGTCTTGTGAAGAAGGTTCTGGAAGGCAAACCGAATATTGAGGATGCGATTCTCAATGGTGAGATTGATCTGGTTCTGAATACAACCGAAGGCGCACAATCCCGCAAGGATTCCAAATCTATCCGACGCACCTCTTTGATCCAGAATATTCCCTATTTCACAACGCTTTCAGCCTGTCTGGCCGCTGTGAAAGCCATTCGCGCGATACGCGAAAAACCCCTCTCTGTACGGGCCTTACAGAAAGCATAACTTGCGATTCTTGTCGTTTTAGACTACTTGACCCGCCTGCTTTTTGATTGAACCTTCACGGGAACAAGCAAAAAGGCGTAAAAACCTAAGAACGGTACACATTCATGCAACGTACTCCTATGACCGCCGGGGGCTATGCCGCCCTCGATGAAGAATTGAAAAATCTGAAGTCCGTCGAACGCCCGGCCATCATCCAGGCGATTGCGGAAGCACGTGAGCATGGCGACCTGTCTGAGAATGCAGAATACCATGCGGCCAAGGAAAAACAGTCCTTTATTGAAGGCCGAATCGTCGAATTGGAAGATAAGCTCTCACGCGCGGATGTGATCGATTTGACCAAGGTCAAAGGCGACAGAATCGTCTTTGGCGCAACGGTCACGGTGATCGATGTCGATACGGAAGATGAGTCGACCTATCAGATTGTCGGCGAGGATGAAGCCGATATTGCGCAAGGCAAAGTCTCCAACACATCGCCCATCGCGCGGGCGCTGATCGGCAAGGGTGAAGGCGATGAAGCTGAAGTCGCCGCCCCAGGCGGGGCGCGCGTTTATGAAATCGCTGAAGTGAAGTTCGTCTAACCGTCCTTTCTTCTTCAACTGACAGACGAATTCTGGCACGCAATCCTTCATGAATGCGTCTGATTCGTCTCTTGGGCCCTCGATCTGGGCGGTCAGTGATGGCCGCGCCGGAAACGCGGCGCAAGTCCGGGCGATCCTTTCGGCTTTGTCAGAAACCCGGCGCTGGCTTCAAATCGGGCACATTGCCGGCCAAGGGCATCGCGCTGAGCCGATCATACTGAAGCCACGTCCGCCCTGGACCTGGCTGCCGGGGACCAGCTGGCCGTTGCCAAGACTGGCTTTACCGGAAGAGAATCGCGCCGAACTTGTCAGCCCTTGGCCGAGCCTGTGGGTCGCTGCCGGACGCCGCAGCGCCCCTTACTCGGCAGCCGTGCGACGCTGGAGCGGGCATCAGACGCTGACCATTCAAATCCTCGATCCCAAAACGGATCCTGAGAAATTCGATCTGGTTGTAGTGCCGGAACATGACACGCTGTTCGGTTCGAATGTGATCCGCACCACCGGCTCGCCCACGCATTTTACGGAAGACGCGATCGAAGAGGCCGGCCAGGCCTTTGCTGACCTTGCTGACGAGCGCGGCAAGAGCGCGGTTGTGATTTTGGGCGGCAACTCCAAGGCGCACAGCTTCACCAAAGAGGCGGCGCGGACCCTGCTGGCGCAATTGGATGAAGCTGCCAAATCCGGCTGGCGCCTGCGCATCACCTGCTCGCGCCGGACGCCGGTCTCGGTGGTGACAGAGATGCGCCAGTTCGCGGACCGAGCCGGCGCCAGCTTCTGGGCCAATGAGCAAGACGGGCCCAATCCCTATCTCGCCTGGTTGCTTTATTCTGATGTGGCGATTGTCACCGAGGACAGCTCTAACATGCTCTCCGATGCTGCCTGGCACGGCCTGCCCGTGCATATGGCGCGTCTGAAAGGCGGTGCTGCAAAGTTTGATCGCCTGCATCAAAGCCTGATCGATCGCGGCTGCGCCCGCTGGTATGAAGGCCCGTTGGAGACTTGGGACTATCCCGCCTTGCGAGAAGCCGGCCGTGTCGCTGATCAGATCATTGAAAAATTGCTGGAGCTGCACCCGCAGCCCGAGCTTCGTGACCTCGACTCGACTAAGACGGCCGCGCCGAACTGGCTTTAAGCGGTCAGGCTTTCGCGCGGCGTGGCCAGCTCAAGCGCATCCGCATCGGTTTCCCAGCACCAGCTTTCAGGCTGCTGTAACAGTGCCCGGACGAGCTTATTGTTCATCGCATGCCCTGGTTGCCGGGCTTCATAGACGCCCGCAATCGGGGCACCCGCCAGCATCAAGTCGCCAACCGCATCGAGCAATTTGTGGCGGATGAATTCATCGTCACTGCGCAAGCCTTCGGGGTTCACAATATCATCGCCATCAATGACGACGGCATTGTCGAGCGAGCCACCGCGCGCCAGGCCCATAGCCTGCAGCGCCTCAACATCGCGGGCGAAGCCAAACGTGCGGGCGAATGCAATATCGCGCGCAAACAGACCAGGGATAAGCCGCATGGCCATTTGCTGTGTGCCAATCGCTTTGGTCTCAAATTCGATCTTGGCTTTCAGCGTGAGGACATTGTCCTGCGACGGGGACAGGCGGGCAAATTTGACGCCATCCTTGACTTCGATCGTGTCGAGGATGCGAATGCGACGGCGCAGCGCTGTCTGCTCTTTCACACCGGCCGTGTGGAACAGCTCACAGAAGACGGCGGAAGATCCATCCATGATCGGCACTTCCGGGCCATCAATCTCAACCAACAGATTGTCCAAGCCCATGCCGGCACACGCGGCGAGGAAGTGTTCCACCGTCGCGACGCTGTCGCCATCTTCATTGGTCAAAGTGGTGCCGAGTTGAACTTCGGTGACATGATCGCCGCGGGCCATAATGTCAGATCCACCATCAGTATCTGTTCGACGGAATCGGATTCCAGTGTTCACTGCAGCCGGTTTAATCACCATCCGTGCACGCACGCCGGAATGAACGCCAATCCCCGCGCAAATCACTGTCGTATTCAGTGTTGTTTGGTACTCTACTTTTCGCAAGCCTACTCTCCCTGTAGAGCCGCATAAACGCTCGGAAAATGGTTAATCTCAACACAAGCATTGTTGCGCTTTGTTGCAAGTGCTTCCAAAAGCAAAGCCCTCCGGGCTCGGAGGGCTTTTGTGACGATTCTGTAAGGTGTTACGTATTCGCTGAACGGCGCAAGAATGCTGGGATTTCCAGGTCTTCATCATCAAACGCCGCGGGCTTCGGATGATCATCCGGCGTCGAAACAATTGTAGGCTTGTCCTCTTCCGTATCATTGTCGCCAACCGTGTCTTCACGGCGCCAACCGAACAGGTTTGAGAAACCGGCTGGGCTATCCGAAACAGGCTTCGCGAAGGCGGCATCGGCACTGACCGTGTCGCTGCCTTGTTGGCTCTCGACATGCGCTGCGGGCAAGACGCGCCCGCGGAAGTCTGGACGCTGGTCCGGTTCGATTTCCGGCATTGGCGTAGGTTCTGGGGTTGGCGTCGGTGCGGGCTGGCTGACGACGACTGGAATGTCAGGCATCGCAGGCGCAGCGACCGATGGTGCGATCGCAACTGCGGCGGCCTGCTCAGCAACGCCCGCGGCAACGACTGAGACGCGAATACGGCCTTCCAATTCCGGATCGAAGGTCGATCCCAGGATAATGTTTGCTTCGGTATCGACTTCGCGGCGGATTTCGTTGGCCGCTTCATCCAGCTCGAACAGCGTCATGTCATAGCCGCCGGTAATATTGATCAAAACCCCTTTGGCCCCGACCATTGAGACATCATCCAGCAGTGGGTTATCGATCGCAGAACGCGCCGCTTCCAGCGCACGGCCTTCGCCCTCGCCTTCGCCCATGCCCATCATGGCCGTGCCCATGCCTTTCATGATCGTCCGCACGTCGGCAAAGTCGAGATTGATCAGGCCTGGCATGATCATCAAGTCTGTAATGCCACGAACGCCGGAATAAAGAACGTCATCGGCCATCCGGAAGGCTTCCGCAAACGTTGTCCGCTCATTGGCGATGCGGAAGAGATTCTGGTTTGGCACAACAATTTGCGTGTCGACCACTTCCTTCATTCGCTCGAGACCGCTTTCCGCGGTTTTCATCCGATGTGCGCCTTCAAAGCCGAACGGCTTGGTCACAACCCCGATGGTGAGAATGCCTTTATCATGCGCCGCCTTGGATATGACTGGCGCGGCGCCCGTCCCGGTCCCACCGCCCATGCCAGCCGCGACAAAGACCATGTGCGCGCCTTCCAGGGCTTCAAGAATTTCCGGCATAGATTCTTCGGCAGACGCTTCCCCAACTTCGGGCCGCGCGCCAGCACCGAGGCCGGCTGTGGTTTCAAGTCCGAGCTGAATTCGGTGTTCCGTTTTAGACCGTCGCAGGGCTTGAGCATCTGTATTTGCAACGACGAACTCGACGCCTTGCAGATTGGCTTCGATCATATTGTCGACAGCGTTTCCGCCCGCACCACCAACGCCAATGACGACTATTCGTGGTTTAAGTTCGTTAGTCATGCCCTATTCCCGGTCTCTATATTCTACGCGCCATACACTGAGTCTTGCATGTAAAATGAACTGCTTCGCCTAAAAGACTCTTAAATGATTGTCATCTCGCTCAAAAATTTTCGCGGATCCAATTTAAGATATTTGCAATCACTCCACGCCCGGACTCAGATCCGGCCAGCGCCGCCGCACCCCCTGCCTTTGATGCGTCAGCAAAACCCCTCAATTCATAGCTTATCAGACCCGCCGCTGTGGAAAAGGCCGGATTACCGTAATTGTCACCTAAAATGTCAGCATCAATCGGCCGACCCAGACGAACTGGTTGTTGCAAGACCTTTGCCGCCAGCTCTCGCACGCCTGACAATTGGCTCGCCCCACCGGTAAGAACCGTGCGTCGCGGCATAATCGGCCGTAACGGGCTGGCCGTCAGGTGGGCTTGAACCATTTCGAGCAATTCTTCGATGCGCGGCTCAATGATCGCGGTCAGCTCGCCGCGAGTCATGCGGCTGGCTTTCAAACGCCCATCATCGCCGAGACGCGGGGCTTCAATCCGTTCCGCCATGCCTGGACCGTCTTTGTCGGCCGTTCCGTGCAAGGTTTTCAGACGCTCCGCAGCCGCAAACGTGGTGCCAATGCCTTGCGCGATATCGCTGGTCACACGGGCACCACCAACTTTTACCAGATCGAGCCAGGCGGGGGCGCCATTCATGAATACGGACACCGAGGTCACCCCGCCGCCAAAATCGACGCAGATCGCGCCATTATCAATTTCATCTTCGATCAATGTACCCGAGCCACTGGCCAATGCCGACGGAACGATCCGTTCGACGCCCAAATGCGCCCGCATGACACACTCTTTGAGGTTCTTGACCAGAGACTTCGGCGCGGTGACGACATTCAGCAACACCCGCACGCGATTGCCAATCATGCCGACCGGGTCGCGGATATCGTCTTGGTCATCGACCCCGTACATGACCGGATAAGCGCCCAATAATTCGCGATCTTTAGCGACCACTTGATGGAGCGCCTCAGCCCAGACCTTTTGCACATCTTTGCTGCTGATCTCGCGCTGGCCAAGCTCGATTTCAGCCTCAGCCAACTGACTGTCGACTTTCGGACCGGTAATGCCAAGAATAACGCGATCGATACGCTCACCTGCTTCGCGTTCTGCGTCTTCTACGGCGAGGCGAACGGAGCGCTCCAGCGCTTCAATATCTGTAATCGAGCCGCCGTTAAATCCTCGGCTTTGCTGGCGTCCACCGCCCATGAAGGCGAACCCAGCGCGGCTGCCAGGATCAACCCGCCCAATCAGACATGCAATCTTGGAACAGCCGATATCCAAAGCCGCGACCACGGTCCCAGCTTTGCCAACCTGTCTTGGTTTCAGTCGGTGTTCGCTCGTTGCCATTAGGCAGCCCCTCCTAATTGATCAGATTTCGGTGTCAGAAAGACGCGCCCAGCAACCCGCAAGTCAATGACGCTGAGCGGGCGGCGCGCAAGATCGGCAGTCGGCTCGACATTCGCAAAGAATAGCAGGCTCGCGGCCAAGCGCTCATCCGTTGGCAGTTTCATCACGGCGCCGGATTTCAAAACCAGATCCCAACGCCGCCCAGCTACGCGGCGCGCATGGTCAACTTCAGCTCGCAGGTCTGGCGCCAAGGCGAACGCCTTTTCGAGCACGGGGACCGCTTCAGGTCCGCCCGCGCCTGTGGTTTTAGTCAGTGCCCGGAAATCTGAAGCCTTCAGTTTCGGCATCACCTGCCCGAGATTATCGACCACGGTCCAGCGTGCCCCATCATTCCACAACGCGGTCGGTTCTGCGGCGCTGGCATAAATCATCACAGTGTCCGGCCACAGCCGGTAGACGCGGACTTTGGTGACCAAACGCGTATCTTCGACGCGGCGTCGGATCACGTGCGGATCGGCACGGAACATGTTCTCGCCCGGCTCAATCATCGCGGCAGCTTTGATTTGTCGCGCGGTCGCAGGAACATGTTCAAGACCGATGACTTCGACTGTGTCGACGGATAAGCCGACTGAGCGCGAGGCGCCATCCATGGCGCTGCCCCAGCGTTTGCCAATCTGCGAGAGCGAACCGCCGAGCAAGGCCGCTCCGGCAACGATCAAGGCGATGACCATAACCAGACCAAAGAGGACAGAGGAAATCTGCGTGTGTGCCAAAACCATTTCTGGCTCAGGGGCTGAATTTTTGCCTTTGGCCCGGGGCATGTCTCGTCCTTAAGTCTCGTCACCATCATGACTGGACCACGTCGAGACAGGTTACCCGCAACGCTTGATGCGCATTAATCGCTGCTGAAAAGCCAGCTTACCCAAACACCATCAAACAGATCGGTTTTCACCACGCGGCGTGATCCACTTGACGACAATTTTGCAGCAAAGTCGTAAAACTCTCTTAAGGCCTGCAAGACTCTGCTGATGAATTATTTGCAAGGTGACTGACCCTCAAACCCAGGCGGCAAGAGACATTGGGATGCCTTAATTCAGTCATAAAGCTTTACAAGTGTAGCAAAGCGTCAGAACGATCTACTCACCTTCCCAAAAATTTACGCAAAAAAAATTCCAAGAAGGGGTTGAAGGGGCTCGTTACATATGTAACACGAATGGCGTCGGGATCGTCACCTTATCGGGCGTAAAACATGAAATTCACATTCCTCGCTGGGCTGCTCGTTGGCCTACCTCTCCCCCTATATGCACAAACGTCAGCGGCACCCAGCGAGGATACCCGCACTTTCACAATTGCTGATTTCGAACAGTTCGCGCCGCGAACCGCGCTCGATATGGTGTCGCAAATTCCAGGCTTCAGCATTTCAGGCAGTGACGGCCAACGCGGCTTTGGACAGGCGCAAGAGAATGTACTGATCAATGGCCAGCGCATCTCATCCAAATCGACCAGCGCCCGTCAGGCGCTGGCCCGCATTCCGGCCACGAACGTGGAACGGATCGAAATCGTCGAAGGTGCGAATCTGGACATTCCAGGTTTGAGTGGTCAAGTCGCGAACATTATCGCAACGGCCAATGGCATTTCAGGCACTTGGACATATCGCCAGCGCTTCCGCGAAAACCTGCCGCCAGCCCTGGAATGGTTTGAAGTCTCCGTAAATGGCCAGGCTGGAACTCTAGGATGGAATCTCGGTGTTGAAACGGAGCCCGGCCGCGGCACAGCATCAGGCCGCGAGAATGTTTTCGATGGCGATGGCAACCTTACAGAGTTTCGCGAAGAACAAGGCACGTTCATCGCTGATTTTGTCGGCTTTAATGGCGGGCTGAACTGGAAGCCTGCGAATGGCCATATTGCGAATCTGAATGCGGAATACAATCTCTGGGAACCTGACGAACGCGAGACCAGTTCGGTCTTTTCTCCGGATGGGGAATTGCAGCGCCAGACCGTTTTCCTGTTCAAGGAGAATGAATGGAATAGCGAGGTTAGCGGCGATTATGAACTCGGGTTTGGCCCCGGGCGATTGAAATTCATTGGTCTGCAACGCAATGAGCACAGTCCGACGCGCGCGACGTTCTTTGGTTCGGATCTTGATGGCAGCAATGTCAGCAACAGTATTTTCGATCGCGTCGTGGATGAGAGCGAAAGCATATTGCGAACCGAATACAATCTGACCGGCGAAAATAATTCCGACTGGCAATTTTCCCTCGAAGGCGCGTTCAACACGCTTGAATCCGAAGCCACATTCTTCCAGGCGGACACGCTTGGACCCGTCTCGCCGGCTCCGGATACGATCCCGGATCGGCGCGTCGAAGAGAAACGCGCAGAAGCTTTTGTCACGCATGGCCGCCAGCTCGGCCAGGATCTGCGCTTGCAAGTCTCTCTGGGGGCTGAACAATCGGAAATCATGTCTGATGGCGAGAATGGTCAGACGCGCTCGTTCACGCGCCCGAAAGGATCCGCATCGTTGGCCTGGACCGTCGATGACAAAACCAAGGTGAATGCGTCGATTTCGCGGGAAGTCGGACAATTGAACTTCTTCGACTTCATTTCAAATGTCGATCTTAATCAAGGCGATGATCAGACCGGAAATGTTGATATCGTTCCTGATCAGCGCTGGCGACTGGCTTTGGAAGTCGAGCGCGACTTTGGGTCATGGGGCGCGGTGACAGCCGAAATCTTTGGCGACGAAATTGAGGACTTGGTCGACCAGGTTCCAATCTTCGACAGCGCAGACCCCAATCTGATTATTGGTGAAGGGCCAGGCAATATAGACTCAGCCTCACGCATAGCCCTCGAAGTTGAAGGCACTTTGAAGTTTGACAATCTCGGCTGGAAAGGCGCCCAGCTCGAATACGAGACCTTTCTTCAGGACACGTTCGTCGATGATCCGGTGACCGGCGTGACGCGCGATTTCAACCGCAACACGATCCACTATTACCAGCTGAACTTCCGGCATGACATTCCGAACACGGATTGGGCCTGGGGCATCAATTACGAGAAATTCCTGCAATCACCGACTTTTCGCGGTGATGTTCGCGTCGACTTCAATCAAGCGCAAGGCTTCGCCTGGGGCTTTATTGAGCACAAGGACATTTTCGGGATGACGGGTTCGATCTTCCTGGCCAACCTGCTGGACAGTGACGAGAAGCTGAAGCGATTGGTTTATGCTCCGGATCGCCGCGGTGACATTGTTCGGATCGAAGATCGAAATCGGAATTTCGGGAACATCCTCACGCTGCGCCTGAAGGGGACATTCTAACCCGATTGGATGCGCCCGATCCGGCGGATTTCCCAGCGCAAGTCAACGCCGGAATGCTCAAGCACGCGGGCTCTGACCAGTTCACCAAGGGCCTCAATATCCGCCGCGCGGGCCTCGCCCGTATTGATCAAAAAGTTGCAATGCTTCTCGCTAACCATGGCGCCGCCGACTTTCAAGCCGCGGCACCCTGCAGCATCAATCAGTTTCCAACTCGACCGCGCATCTGGCGTTCCAGGCGGATCAGGATTGGCAAAGGTCGACCCGCCCGTCTTCTCCTTGATCGGTTGAGTCTCAGCCCGCCGCGTCTGGTGTGTCGCGATCTCGTCGGCTAGGACCGCTGGATCACCGCCAGCCTCGCCGGCGAGATGCAGTTTGGTCACGACAATATTCGCTGCGAAATCGGTATGACGATATGAGAAACCAATGTCCTTGCGCGCCAACATGACCGGTTCACCGGAGCGCGAGATCCCTTCAACCGCTGTCACAACATCGCTAAGCTCGCGACCATAGCACCCAGCATTGGTCCGCACCGCACCGCCGATCGAGCCTGGAATTCCGGAAAGGAAGGACAGTCCGCCGATACCAGCTTTTGCCGCGGTCTTGGCGACGTTTAGATCGAGCGCGCCAGCGCCCGCGACAAGATTCGCACCATCGACTTTCACCTGCCCCCAATAACCGCCCATCAGACGAATGACGACGCCATCAATGCCGCCATCGCGGACAATCGTGTTCGAGCCAACACCGAGCACGGTGACAGGAATCGATTCTGGCAAGGCCTTCAGGAAGCTCGCAAGGTCGGCTTCATCCGCCGGCAGGAAAAGCAAATCGGCGGCGCCCCCGACTCGAAACCAGGTATATGGCGCGAGTGATGCATCCTTCATCATCTTGCCGCGAAACGCGGGCATATCACTGAAATCGAAAGTCATATGTTCGCCTAACGCTTGTCTGTGTTAGCGAAAAGGGGCGATGTCACCCTAACCGAGCTGGGTCCAGGCCCAAAACCCTTGATGAAATTGAGGAATTGCATGGATATCTCTTTGCCTCAGGCCATTCTGCTTTTGTCTTTGAATGATGAAACGGGCAAAACTGAGGACGGATATTATCAACCTGCCTTGGCCGGGGCCGCTTTGGCCGAGTTGTTTCTGAGCGGCACCATAGAGTTGCAAGACGATCCGAACGCTGTGATCCCCCTTCGCCATAATGCGACGCTGGGCGCTTTTCTATCCATGTGTGACGAAGCCATTGGCAGTGCCTCGAAGCCGCGAGATCTCAACGCCTGGATTGCAGCGCTTGCCAATCAGAAAGACTTCATCGCCACCCTTGCAGACGAGCTGTGTCATCTTGGCGCTCTGACGCGCGAAGAAACGCGGGTCTTTGGCTTATTCTCGCGAACGGTTTGGCCCGAAGCGTCACCCGATCTGGAAACGGCGCTGAAGGCGGACATGGCGCATGCCATGTTCGAAGACCACGGACCGGTCGATGAGCGGCTTTGCCTGGCCATCGCTCTCGCCAATGCCGTGGACTTGCTGAGCTACAATTTTCCGCAAGAGGTCTTGGCTCAACACGCCGAGCGGATTGTCGCAATATCAGCCGGCAATTGTCTCAGTTCATCAAGTTCTGAAGCGGTCATGGCGGCTGTTAATCGTGCCATCAGAGCCGCCAATGCCGTGGCAGACAGCGCCAGTGCTTCGATTTTGAACTAGCCTCTAGAAGCGATATCGAAGACGGACATTGGCGCGGCCCTCCGGTTCATATCCGGTGTGCGGGTCGCCATAACGCCAATCCGTCAGGCGGCTAGCTTCAGCGGTCTTCAGCAATCCGGCCCCGACCGTCGCATCAACCGCCCAACCGCGCTGCCTTTGCCCCGCGCGCAGGCCAAACCCAATGAAAGGCGCGCTATCCTGGCTGGTTTGGTACAGCCGGTTTTCGGGCGCCAATTCCATAATCGCACGATCGATTTGACGTCCAAGTTCTGAACGATCCTCGGTTGCACCAACCGCGATGACGACATTCGGATGCGGGGTTGAAATGTAAGCAAACTTACCGACCCGCCCAGCGCGTTCAACCGTGACCGCTGGCATCCGAACGCTCGGCGTGGCTGCCGTCACGCTGTCGCTGAAGCGCGGGCGCAAGAACGGTTTGGGCGCAGCATCGAGCAATGGATCGCTTAGTCTCAGACGCAGGACAGGTTCGGAATCGGCAATTTTGCTCGCAATCACGGGCGCGGCCATCGCCGCACTCGCAAGCACAAATGCAAAAACAATCCTCGCGCGCACGCTGAATTCCCTCTGTCCACCTGCGACAGAGAATGACAGAAAGGTTTTTACAGGATCAGTGCGTAGATCTTGAAATTGCTAAAACCCGATTCACCATAATGCCTAGGCATTCAGCTTTTCGATCAGCCCATTGGCATGTGCAGAAATGCTGCCCGCACCCATACACACGACCATATCGCCAGGCTCGGCAATCTCGCGGATAAGCGACGGTAAGGTTTCCAGATCTTCCAGAGTCTGCGCCCTTTTATGACCATGGCCCTTCATGCTCTGGACCAAGGCAGCATGATCCACGCCTTCAATCGGCGCCTCGCCCGCGGCAAAGACGGGTGTGATCACTGCAATATCGGCTTCGCGATAGCATTGCGCGAAGTCTTCGAACAAATCACTCAAGCGCGAGTATCGATGCGGTTGCGAGACTGCAATAACTCGGCCCTGACCTTGAATCGCGCGCGCCGCTTTCAAACAGGCCATGATTTCAACTGGATGGTGGGCATAATCATCGATGATCTTGATCCCGTTCCACTCGCCGACCGGTGTGAAGCGCCGCTTGACCCCGCCAAAGGCTTTCAGACTGTCGCGCAATTGATCATTGGTCGCGCCCAGCTCGACCGCCACAGCGATGGCAGCAAGGGCATTCGAGACATTGTGCTCGCCCGCCATGGGCAAAAAGACCTGTTCAATGACCCGCTCAGCAGCATTGATCTGTGCGCGGATCATGACGTCGAATGTAACCCCGTCGGATGAGGGTTGCAGATTTACGGCGCGGACATCAGCCTGGCGGTTATAGCCATAGGTGATGATGCGGCGGTCCGAAACGCGCGCCACCATTGCGGCGACTTCCGGATGGTCGGTGCACAAGACGCCGAACCCATAGAAGGGAATATTGCCAACATAAGTGTCGAACGCGTCCCGCAAGGCATCCATGGAGCCGTAATGCTCCATATGCTCCGGATCCATATTGGTCACGATGGCAATCGTCGGGCGGATCTTCATGAATGTGCCATCTGACTCATCGGCTTCGAGCACGATCCAGTCGCCGTCGCCGGCTTTGGCATTCGAGCCATAAGCATTGATGATGCCGCCATTGATCACAGTCGGGTCAATGCCAGCGCCATCCAGCAAGGCTGCAACCATGGTCGTGGTCGTTGTCTTGCCATGTGTACCGGCCACGGCGACCGTCCATTTCAGGCGAATAATCTCGGCCAGCATATCAGCGCGGCGCACCACAGGAATGCCTGCCGCGCGAGCGGCCTGGACTTCGACATTGTCATCCTTGATGGCGCTGGAAATGATCACCGCGCTCGTGCCCGCAACATTCTCCGCTGTGTGCCCGATATGCACCGTTGCGCCCTTTTCCTTCAAGCGCTTCACATTCGCGCTTTCAGTCATGTCAGAGCCTTGCACCTGATAGCCCAAATTCATCATGATCTCAGCAATGCCGGACATGCCTATGCCGCCAATACCGACAAGGTGAGCGGGGCCGAGCGGGAACGGGGTGGGGGAAGGTTTCATGGGCGTCCAATGGCCAGATATAGGTTGTGATTGCGTTACCGCACCCGCATATGAAGGGGCAAGCGTCGGACTGAGTCGGGCATAAGCGTTTGGTTCCATACCGATCCTCTGCCGATCAGACATGGCCAAAAAAAGGAGCGAACATGACAATGCATTTAGCTGAACTGAACATTGGCCGACTGGTGGCTCCAACCGACGACCCGCGGGTCAAGGACTTCATGGACAATCTTGATTTCATCAATGGTCTCGGCAAACGCATGCCAGGCTTTGTCTGGATGATGGAAGGCTCAGGCGAACCAGGGGTTGGCAATACCGAGGCCAAGATTGATGGCGACCCGCAATTTGTGTCCAATCTCACCGTTTGGGAAGATGTGGAGAGCCTTGAAAAATTCGTCTGGGGCACGGTGCACAAGCAATTCTATGACCGGCGCGAAGAATGGTTCGAAGTCCTAGGTGGTATGCATTTTGTCATGTGGTGGGTGCCTGAAGGCCATGAGCCGACTTTAGAAGAAGCCCTGGCCAAACTGAAACATCGCGAGGCACATGGCGATTCAGACGCGGCGTTTGGCTGGGAATGGCTGAAAGCCGCGAAACTGTATGAGACGCATCGGTGTGACGCGGCCTAGCGCGCCGATACGCTTTCCGCCACATCCGCCAGATCCTGCGCCGCCCGAACATTGCCAAGCGCTTTCGCCGCCGCAGCGCGGACTGCGAGATCATTCGCATCGCCCAGGCGCACAGCCAGCAATTCACCGATCAGGTTCGGATAGAGATTATCTTCCAGCAACATGTCTGCTGCGCCAGCATCGACCAAGCCTTCGGCATTGGCTTCCTGGTGATTGTCCATGGCAATCTTGAGCGGGATCAAGATGGAAGGCCGCCCCACCGCCGCAATCTCGCTCACGGTGCCTGCGCCAGACCGCGCAATGACCATATGCGCCGCTGCGAGCCGATCCGGCATGTCCGAGAAGAAGGGCTGAAGCGTCGCTTTGACATCGACTTTGTCATAGATGGCCCGCACCTGATCCAATTGTTCTTCGCGAACTTGCTGCACGACGTGTAAGCGCATGCGCAGCGGCGCCGGGATATGATTGGCAATCGCCAAAGGGATGGCTTCTCCGAGAATACGAGCGCCTTGCGAGCCGCCGGTGATAAAGACGGTGAGCTCACCATCTGCTGACGGAAACGGCACATCCCGCACCGCTGCAATCGGCGCGCGCACAGGATTGCCAATCGGCTGATGGTTCGCCCCGCCTGGCAAACGGTCCAGCCGCTCAAAACCAGACGCGACGACACTTGCCTGATTGGCAAAGGCCCGATTGACACGACCGAGCACAGCATTCTGTTCGTGGATCAGAAGCGGGATCCGCAAACGGCGCCCCGCCGATAAAGCAGGATAAGCCGGATAGCCGCCAAAGCCTGCAATCAGCGCCGGGCGCTGTTTCTGTTTGAACCGCCGCACAGCCGCATTCACGCCCGCGCGCAGTTTCAGCGCGGTGCCCGGCAAGGTCCAGGGCTTGCGAATGTTCGGGCTCGCCGCTTTGACTTCCATTTTCCAATCGGCAGGAAATTTTTCGGCATAGCGCAGCCCGCGATCATCGCTGATCAGGCCAACCTCCCAGCCGCGCGAGGTCATTTCTTCGGCAAAGGCCGCGGCCGGGAACATATGTCCGCCGGTGCCGCCAGCCCCAATCACCACAAGGGGTTTATCGTTCATTCCAGGCCTTCACACTTGTCTGTCCGCGCCGGATCAGCGCGAGCGCCAATCCCAGGGTGAGCGCGGTCCCTATCATCGAAGATCCACCCGACGAGATGAACGGCAGCGTCATGCCCTTTGGCGGGATCAGACTGACATTAACAGCAATGTTTATGGCAGCGTGAAGGCCGAAAAGCGCAAACAATCCGGTCGCGGCTGCGCGCGGATAAGGGTCATGCAGTCGCGCCGCCGCGCGCAGCCCTTTCCAGACGATAAAGCCAAACACGAAGATCAAGCCAATTGCCGCGACATAGCCAAATTCCTCGCCCATGACGGCATAGACAAAATCGGTATGCGCATCCGGCAATGAGGTCTTAATCGTCCCTTCGCCCGGGCCAACCCCGAACAGGCCGCCGCGCCCAATCGCTTCGGACGCTTTATCAATTTGATACGTGTCATATTCGCTCGGATTGATGAAGGAATTCACCCGAAACCGGACATGCGGCAGCGTCACATAAAGCAAGCTGGACAGCGCCGCGCCGCCACCCGCAAAAATCGCGGCCCAGCGCCAAGGCAGGCCGGAAACGAAGAAGGTTATGATGAAGGCCGC
Source organism: Pseudomonadota bacterium (assembly GCA_039818185.1). GTDB lineage: Bacteria > Pseudomonadota > Alphaproteobacteria > Caulobacterales > Hyphomonadaceae > Henriciella. The sequence goes on along the minus strand of JBCBUI010000002.1, from coordinate 518,699 downwards.
GGTGAGCAAAGCCGACTGCCCGACATCCGGTTGCAGCAACAAAAAGCCCAGCGTGACGCAGAAGAAGACCAAAGTGATGGCCGCCCATGGGCCTTTGGGATAGATTTGCCGTTGGGCCAGCAGCCAGCCGGTCAAAACGATCAAAGCCGGTTTGACAAATTCCGACGGCTGCAGCCCGAAACTGCCCAGTCGGATCCAGCGCCGCGCGCCTTTTGCTTCATAGCCAGAGACCAGAATGAAAGCCAAGAGTGCGATCGATCCAATAAACACCAGGGCCGCAAGCCTGCGCGCCCAAACGCGGTCGAGCAGGCTGACCATGACCATCACCGAAACCGCGACGCCGACAAACATGGCATGACGTTTGACGAAGTAAAAACTGTCCGAATAGCCGAGGCGCTCTGCAGCTGGTGGACCGGCCGCCAAGGAGAGGAGAAGTCCGGCGCCGAGCAACAGCACCGCTGACATCAGGATCGACCAATCCAGGCCGCGCTGCCACTCTATCAGACGCCCGGATCCAGTCCGCGGGCGGAGGGCAACTTCGACCATAACGCGCTCCTATACAGCTTCCTTCTGAGGTTCGACTTGCGCCGCGAGCCGCCGCACAATGCCCTTGAATGCATCACCACGTGCTTCGAAATCTTTAAATTGGTCGAAACTTGCACAGGCTGGCGATAATAAAACGATCGGATGGGTCTCGCCGGATGCTCTGGCTGCATCGAACGCAGCTTGGGTCGCCGCTTCCAGCGTGCCGCAGCTGACGGTTTCAGTTTTACCTTTCAGCGTCTTAGCGAAATCTTTCTCGCTTTCGCCAATCAGGTAAGCCCGATGCACGCGGTCGAACCAAGGCTCAAGCGGAGCGATCCCTTCGGCTTTGGCGACTCCGCCTGCAATCCAGTGGACTTTCGGCCAGGTCTTCAGCGCCTGTTCAGCCGCTTGCGCATTGGTCGCCTTGCTGTCATTGACGAAGCGGACGCCTTCGACTTCGCCAACCAATTCCATGCGATGCTCAAGACCCGGGAAGCTCCGAATACCAGCCATGATCCGGCCCGGCGCCACGCCAAGCGCGTGACACGCGGCATAAGCGGCCGCTGCGTTCTGGAAATTATGCCGGCCTGGCAATGCTTCGGCCTCAGCCAGATCACCGACGCGAATGGCCTGCCCGCCGGTGCTGTCATAGAGATGACCATCCACGGCGCTGACGCCGCGCGCCAGACCAAACTCCGAGCTGATTTGCACCACGCGGCCTTCACCAGGACGCAGGCGACTCATCGCGACGGCCTGCGAATGCGGGTCATCAATCCCAATCACGGCCACGTCGCGCGGACGCTGATTGGCAAAGATGCGCTTCTTAGCATCGACATAGCCGTCCATACCGCCATGTCGATCGAGATGATCCGGCGAAATGTTCAGGAAAACAGCGACATCACAATGCAGGCTCTCAACCAAGTCGAGCTGATAAGAAGAGAGTTCCAGCACATAGATCGCATTGGCATTGAGCGGCGCCATGTCGAGCACACCGGTCCCGATATTGCCGCCAATGCGGACGTCGCGACCGGCCTCGCGCAAGATGTGTCCGATCAAAGCCGTGGTCGTCGACTTGCCATTGGTGCCGGTAATGCCCACCACTTTCGGTCGGCCCTTTTCCGGCAGCGCCTGAACTGCGCGGGCGAACAATTCCATGTCGCCGACGACCGGAACATTCATCATTTCAGCCATCCGCACCAATCGATGCGGTTGTGGGAACTTGTAAGGAATGCCTGGGGACAGGACCAGCGCGGCAAATTTCTGCCAATCGCGCTTATTGATGTCGCTGACATGGACGCCCTCGGCTTCAGCATTCGCGCGCGCCGCTTCCCCATCATCCCAGGCATGCACCCGCGCACCGCCCGCAGCCAAGGCTTTCGCAGCGGACAAACCGGTGCGGCCCAGGCCATAGACGGCGACATCGCGCCCTGCATATTCGGTGACGGGGATCATAAGTCGGACGCTACCTCAGCTTCAGTGTGGCAAGGCCCGCAAGGGCAAACAAAAGGGACAGGATCCAGAACCGCACGACAACCCGAGTCTCGGGCCAGTTCTGTTTCTGGAAGTGATGATGCAAAGGCGCCATCAGGAGGATGCGCTTGCCTTCGCCCGTCAGTTTACGGGTGATCTTGAACCAGCTGACCTGCAACACGACAGACAGCACTTCCAGGACGAAGAGACCGCCGATTACGGCTAGGGCGAACTCGTGCTTAATCGCGACAGCGACGACCCCGATCAGGCCGCCAAGGCCGAGCGATCCGGTGTCGCCCATGAAAACTTTTGCGGGATAGGCATTGTACCAAAGGAAGCCCATTCCAGCGCCCATCATGGCCCCCATCAGCACAGCCATCTCACCTGCGCCTGGCGTAAACTGGATCCCCAAATAGCCCGCGAAGACGAAGTTACCGGTCAAATATGCGATCAACGCAAACGCGGCGCCCGTGAACATGATGGGCACAATGGCGAGGCCATCCAGGCCGTCCGTGAAATTCACGGCGTTGGCAAAGCCAACGATCACGATACAGGCGAAAACGACGAACAGGCCTCCAAGCGGATAGAAATAATCATTCACAAACGGAATCGCGACACCGCCAGAGAAAGACGCCTCGTTGCGTTCCACTGACGTTTCTGGCGCAAAGCCAGCAATCCACTCGGCCAGCGGATTCAGGGCGCCCCAATCGGCATGTCCGAGCGGTGTGTGTGCGCCGTGTAACCCCATGATGAAAGCACCCGCCGCCGCCGCGACCAGAAACTCTGTGCCCAGCCGCAAACGGGCAGAGACACCATCCGTGCTCTGCTTGGTGACTTTGGCATAATCATCGAGGAAACCGAGAAAGGCGTAGGATAGTGAGACGGCGAGAACGACCCAGATATACGGGTTGCTCAAGTCAGCGAACAGAATGGTGCCGAGCAAGAGACCGATCCAGATCAGGAATCCGCCCATGGTTGGCGTGCCTTGTTTGGCCATTTGCGCTTCAAGCGATAGATCGCGGATCGGTTGGCCTTTGCCTTGGCGCGCACGCAGCACATCGATCAACCAGCCGCCAATGATCACCGTAACCAGAAATGCGGTCACGAGGGCCAGTCCCGTCCGGAACGTCAGATAGTTGAAAAGTCTTAGCGGCCCTTCTTCAGCGGCCAGCCATTCAAATAGCATCACAACCCCCTGCGGTACATTCTGCACCGCGGTCCATCACCACTTCGTCTGCCGCAGCATTCTGTTGACGCTGCTGATCTGCGAATAGTCCTATTTCGGAGGTATTCGCCGGGTTTAACAAGAGCGGTATGGCGGAATTCAACCTTTCTTTTCGGTTAGGAATCTCGGCCTGAGACAGCGCGCATATCGCGGACTCTTTTCGTTCTCCAAAAGCTTCCACAGGGGCGTAAATTTCGCGCTGCGCATCGCGTCCGTGCCAAGCCTTTGTCCGTAAACAAACTTCTCCTGAAACGCGAACTTTATTGCGCTGCTTCGCGTTAGACTTGAGGCGTCGGAACAAGTCAGAATCGTGAGATTCTGTGGATGAATTAGCCCACTGATACGCAGACAAAAATGTCACAGTTTTGAAGCGGGTCTGGCTAAACATCAGCGCCTCCCCCTAGGGCAGTGCGTGCGGCCTCTTGATCGCTGAATGGGATCACTGAGTCGCCTATGATCTGACCCGTCTCATGGCCTTTGCCGGCAATCAAAAGCGTGTCGCCTTTATTCAATTCGGCAATGGCGCGCGCGATGGCGCTGCCACGATCTCCAATCTCGATCCCGTCTGGCACGCCCGCCAGAACGTCCTTACGAATCGCGGCGGGATCTTCGCTGCGCGGATTATCATCCGTGACGATGACTTTGTCCGCATGTTTGGCGGCAACCTCGCCCATGAGCGGTCGTTTGCCGCGGTCGCGATCACCGCCACATCCAAACACAACAACCAGTTCACCCGCCGTGTGCGGCCGCGCCGCACGGATCAGCACGTCCAGGCCGGCCGGCGTGTGCGCATAATCGACAAACACACCTGCACCCTCGTCGCTCTCGCCGACATATTCCAAGCGGCCTTTCACCGGCTTCAACTGCGACATACCCGTGGCGACAGCTTGCAGCCCAAGTCCGCCAGCCAAAGCCAAACCCGCTGCCGTCAATGCGTTGAGCGCCTGAAACTCGCCAATCAGTGGCAAGTCGATGGCGGCTTTCTCGCCGCGCCAATCAAGGAACAATCTCTGACCGGTCGCTTTGGGCATCAGCTCTTCAATCTTCAGATCGGCGCCGCGCCAGCCGACCGAGACGGTCTCAAGCCCGGCTTCTTGTGCAGCCGATTCAAAGAAGAGACGCTGGTCGCTGTCTGCATTCACAACAGCCGGGCAACCCGTTGGCGCGAGCTCGCTGAATAGGCGCAGTTTGGCGGCACGATATTCGTCCATCGTATTGTGATAATCGAGATGGTCCTGAGTGAGATTGGTGAAAGCCACTGCGGTCAAGCGCACCGCATCCAAGCGATATTGCGCCAGGCCGTGAGAAGATGCCTCCATTGCCGCATGCGTGACGCCGTCTTCTGCCAATGTTTGCAAAGTCGCATGAATCGCAACGGGGTCCGGCGTGGTATGCCCGAGATCGATGCTGCCTTTCGGCCCAATCGCGCCGAGCGTGCCCATACTGGCCGCACCAAGGCCGGCGCTGCTCCAGATCTGACGCAGAAAATCGACCGTTGAGCTTTTGCCATTGGTGCCAGTAATGGCAACAATCGTCTGTGGCTGTTTTGGATAGAAGTTCGCGGAGGCCTCAGCCAAAGCCAATCGCGCATTTTCGACATTCATGCGGGCCGCATCGACCATGTCCGGCAAGTCTTCGCCGAGCACGGCAATCGCGCCCGCGTCGATCGCTTGGCTGATGTACTTCCTGCCATCCGTCACGACGCCTTGCATCGCGGCAAACACAAAACCTGGCTGCACCTGGCGACTGTCGGCGGTGATACCCGTCACAGCCGCATCCGCCCCCTGGCCAGAATAGTCCGGAAACAAATCCCTCAAAATCATAATGTCGTGCCTCTCCTATCTGCGACGGAGCGGACGCGCGGGGAGGACGGGACAGGATCATCAAAGCGGGGCTCGACACCCAGAATGGGCGCGATCCGTTCAATCACCCGTCCGGCTGCTGGCGCTGCATTCCAGGCAGCGGTCCGGCCGCGGCCGTCTCCAGCCTTTGGAGAGTCCAGCACGATCAATACGACATATTCTGGGCTATCTGCGGGGAAAATGGCGGCGAAGCTGCAAATATTCTCGGTTTCTGAATATCCGCCAGGAATCGGCTTCTCGGCCGTGCCGGTTTTGCCGGCCACACGGTAGCCGCCAACCTCGGCGCGCTCACCCGTGCCATCGACCACGGCTTCCCGCAGCATGCGTGTAACCAGATTGGCCGTCGGCGCGGCCATAACCCGCTTCGGATTGCGCTTGCGCTCCGGAGCCAGAAGCAAGGTGGGCGCGATCGTTTCACCGGCATTAGCGAGTGAAGCGTAAGCGCTGGCAAACGCGATCGGCGAGACAGCAATGCCATGGCCGTAACTGGCCGTGGCGCTGTACAGCTCATCAAACTGTTCCGGCACCAAGGGGCGCGCGCTGCCGGCTAGCTCGACCGGCGAGCGGGAAAACAAACCCAGCGCTCCAAAGAATTCCTGTTGCCGCCGCGAGCCCATTTGCCAGGCAATTTTGACGGTCCCGATATTCGAACTGTCGGCGATGATCTGACGCGGTGTGGGACGACCGACAATTGGATGATCATCATGGATCTGACGACCGCGAATCCGCAACGGCTCACGCACGTCAAAACGGTCGCCAGGCTTGATCGCTCCGGCATCCAGAGCGCCTGCGACGGTCAAAGGTTTGAACACCGATCCAAGTTCGTACACGGCGCCGCTCGCGCGATCCAGCAAAGCTGGATTTTCGCGCGAGAGCGTCGTGGCTTTATGGGGGTCAAGCGGTGGCCAGCTTGCCATGCCCAGGACTTCGCCCGATTGCGCCGCCAGCACGATCCCCGCCCCGGCTTCGGCTTCATATTCACCGACGGCAGCCGACAATTCCGCCTCCAGGCTAAACTGCACATTGGCGTCGATGGTCAGATAAAGCGGCGCTTCATCCGCTGTTAGACGATCATCCATCGCATATTCGATTCCACCCAGTCCCTGCCCATCAGAACCGGCATAGCCAAGGATATGGCCCGCTAAAGTGCCACGCGGATAAGCGCGCCGGGATTCTTCGCGAAAGCCGATGCCTTCAAGGCCAAGCTCAAACACAGCCTGGCGCTGGCGTGGGGTGATGCCACGTTCGATCCAGGCAAAGGCGCGCTCATTGTTCGACAAGCGCGCGGTGATGGTCGCGACGTCGAGCCCGGGCAGAACGCCCGCCAATTCTTGAGCAATTAGCGCCGGGTCACCGATTGCGCGCGGATCCGCAAAGACCGAATAGGCTGTCACACTGGTCGCCAGGAGGTCGCCATTACGGTCGACAATGTCTGCGCGGCGGGGCGCCGGCTCGAGGCTGCTGGCACGTGCGACAACGGCGTCCTCTCCGCTCAGAGCAACGCTCAATCCCTTCGCTCCAATCGCCGCGAATACGAGCAGCAGACAAATCGACACAATGCGCGTCCGCATGCCGCTGCCACCTAGACCAATCTCGGAACCCGACTCAATTTGCATCAGACGCCTCCCGATCGGTGCGGGCATTTGAATCCGGCAATTCCATCGGCGGGCCAACTCGGCCATCCAGATCTACTGTACGCACGAATTGCTCCGCTCGCGCCGGCACCATGCCAAGCTCGTGGCGGGCAAACTCTTCAATCCATTCCTGGCGCGAGCGATGAGCGAACTCAGCCATCAGATCGGCTTGCTCAGCTTGGGCAAGTTCGATTTGTTGCTCGACAGTTTCGATTTCAGCGACGGTTTCCTGCGCGCCATATTTGGCCCGATAGAGGCTGAAGATGAGCAATGCCACGACCGCGAGTCCGAAGAAAAAAGCGCGTTTACTCATAAGGCAGCCTCCAACGCGTTAAGCGGTGGCAGACGCAAGCCGGTTTCGACCGGGCTGTCCCAAGCGGGCGCTTCCGTGCGGGTGACCACGCGCAATCGCGCCGATCTTGCCCTGGGATTGGTTGCGATTTCGTCTTCGCCCGGCTCAATCGCCTTGCGCTGTGTGAGATCAAAACTTGGCGTCGGGCCTTTTTCGACTTCCGGCATATAGCGCGAGCCGCCACTGACGGCGCCAGACCGAGTGCGCATAAACTGTTTGACCAATCGATCTTCGAGCGAGTGGAACGTCACGACAACAAGACGTCCGCCAGTGCGCAATAACCGTTCCGCTGCCGCAAGGCCGCGCGCGAGCTCGCCAAGTTCGTCATTCACGTACATGCGAATGGCCTGAAAAGTCAGCGTCGCAGGATGGGTTTTCTTACCGCGTCGTCCACCGACGGCGCGTTCAACACAATCAGCTAGGTCAGACGTTGTTTCAAATGCTTTTTCTTTGCGCAGCGCAACAATGAAATTAGCGATCCGCTTGGCCTGACGCTCTTCTCCAAGTTGACGAATGATCGCCGTTAAATCTTGCGCGGCGAGATGATTGACCACGTCTTTCGCACTTGGCCCGGTCTGACCCATGCGCATATCGAGCGGCCCATCCCGCATGAAGGAGAACCCGCGCTCGCCTTGATCCAGCTGGAAAGACGAGACGCCAATATCGAGCATCACGCCATCAACCACGTCGACACCGTGGGCCTGCAACAGCGTGTCCATATCGCCAAACCGACCCAGAAGAGGCACCAGTCGGGGCTCTGTTTCCGCGATGGCTTCGGCGCGCGCAATCGCATCGAAATCACGATCGATGCCATACAGACGGCAATCCGCCGCCTGCAGCACGCGCAGCGCATAGCCACCGCCGCCAAATGTGCCGTCGACAATCGCGTCGCCCGCTTGCGGCTTCAGCGCCGCGACCACTTCGGGCAAGAGGACCGGGGCATGACCCATTTAGTCATCCTCTCCAACCACACCACGAATACCGGTATGTACAAAAGCAGCATTGAAAGAGCCCTCAAAGTCGCTCTGGACATCATCCAGCTGGGCTTCCATTTCAGCATCATACGCCGCGTACTGTTCAGGCTCCCAAAGATAGAAACGGTCCATCGCGCCAACAAAGACGAGATCCTTGTCGATCCCTGCCATGGCGAGATGCTTGGCTGGGATCTTGATCCGGCCCGTATCATCAAGCTTCAGCTCGACCGCTTTCGAGACAGTGCGATTGAGAAATACCTTGCGCGCAGTTGTGTTCGGGCTCATGCGCAGAAGCGTCGCCTGGTTCTGCCGCATCAGGGCATCTCCGCCACCTTCGAGACAAGGCGAGCCGTCGAGAGCCGGATACAGAAAAATCCGCGCTCCGCCGGTCAAAGCATGACGAAACGGTGCCGGCACAGAGACCCGGCCTTTACTGTCTAGCGATGTCTCAAATGTCGAGACAAACACGCCCTACTCCCATCCTATGCCCCAGCCGAATCCGCTTGGATCCAGCATGCTCATTCATGGGATAACATGGGATAGCTTGGATTCAAATGGGCTGGGTGGTGATTCCTTCCTGTCCACAAGGTCGCATTGACGAAACCAATACGGAACAAACCAGAAATATAGCGGAACACCCGATATGACACTTCTGTTAACCAATACAAAACCCTTTGTTTACAATTGATTAACCACTATCGCCCTGTGATAGAAAATTGCACTTTTTTCCTGATTTTTTTCCACACTGGCCCCTATATTGTATGCTGAATGGCAGTTCGCGTGGCCAAAAGTACACGCCTTTGCAGCTTTTTCGTTTTAGCCCCCATCTCATATGCACTTACGAGTCGTTATCCTTGCCCTCGGCATTATGACTGCGCTGCTCGGCGCTGCGATGATCCCTTGCTTGCTGCTGGATGTCGCAGACGCGCGCGAGGAATGGCCTGTTTTTGCTGCCAGTGCGAGCATGCTCCTATTGTTTGGCGGCGGCTTGATCATTTTGTCAGGCGGCCGGCCTGAGCGCACCGGCGCACGCGAGGCATTCTTGCTGACGGTTTTGGTCTGGGTCGTGCTACCCGCGCTGGCGGCTATTCCTTTCATGGGCATCGGCATGAGTTTCACCGATGCCATGTTCGAAAGCATTTCAGGCCTCACCACAACAGGCTCAACGGTTATGAGCCAGCTTGAATTTCAACCCCGCGGCCTGTTGCTCTGGCGTGCCATTCTGCAATGGTTTGGTGGGATCGGTATTATTGTGACCGCGATTGCCATTCTGCCTATGCTGCGGGTTGGCGGGATGCAGCTTTTCCAGCTTGAAAGCTCGGATGTCTCCGGAAAATTCGTGCCACGCATCGGCGAGGTCTCGGCGCAGATCGGGATGATCTATTTGTTCATTTCAGCGCTGTGTGCCTCGGCTTACATGCTGTCCGGCATGAATGCCTTCGACGCCATCGCGCACGCAATGACCACGGTCGCCGCGGGCGGGTATTCGACGTCGGATGCCTCTTTCGGCGCGTTCACGGAAACCGCGCCGGCCGCGATCCCGACCGCCATCCTGTTTATGATTGTCGCTGGCCTGCCGTTCAGCCTTTTGGCGCTGGCCATGATCCATGGCCGAGTCAAACCCTTGCTTACGGATCCACAGCCACGTCTTTTTATGGGCCTCATCGTCGGCATCACGACCCTGGTCTTCATTCTGCGTGTCCTCGCCGATCAGGATTATGTCATTATCAGCCCGGTTGGCGGCTTTATCGAGACCATGTTCAACGTTGTGTCAGTGATGACTGGCACCGGCTATGCCACCGCCGCCTATGATGGCTGGGGCGAACCGATTGTGATGATCTTCCTGATCACGATTTTCCTCGGCGGCTGCGCTGGATCAGCTGCATGCGGGATCAAGATGTTCCGCCTCGAAATCAGTTTCCGCGCCGTGCTTGCGCATGCGCAGCAAATGGTCAGTCCAAACCGGGTCGTCCGCATTCGGTATGGCGGCAAAGTTATCGACAATGACACGCTGCAATCGGTCATGGTCTTTGTGTTTTTGTATCTAGCGACATTTGTGGTCGCGGCCATCTTGCTCAGCCTGACCGGGGAAGACCCGCTGACGGCGATATCGGGCGCCGCCACCAGCGTGTCGAATGTCGGCCCCGGTCTTGGCCCTGAAATTGGCCCGGCGGGCACATTTGAAGGCCTGACCGATCGTGGCAAGTGGATTTGCGCGATTGCGATGTTGCTCGGCCGCCTGGAATTCACCGCAGTCTTCGTCTTGATGACGCGCCGTTTCTGGCGCGGATAATCCGATCACGCATTAGATTCCCTCATTGCTTCCCGGCGATAAATCCGGCAAGAGCACGCCATGGCCGATACATTGCACACACCGACCGAAGATTTGCACGCGACCCTGCTCGATATGGGCCAGCGCGCACGTGCGGCGTCCGCGGCTCTGGCAAAGGCCGGCACAGACGGACGCACCAACGCTATTCTCGCTATGGCGGACGCCTTGGTTATGGCTGAACCGGCGATCTTGTCGGCAAATGCAGAAGATCTGGCGAGTGGCCGCGAGAAAGGCCTGACCGACGCCATGATGGACCGCCTGGCGCTGACGCCAGAGCGAGTTCAAGCGATCGCGGACGCTTTGCGTGCGGTGGCCGAACTGGCAGATCCCGTTGGCAGTGAAATTGCGCGCTGGACCGTGCCGTCAGGCCTCGACATTGCGCGCGTGCGCACGCCGCTGGGCGTGATCGGCATCATCTATGAAGCGCGTCCAAACGTGACTGCGGATGCGGCAGCCCTTTGTGTGCGGTCCGGCAATGCCGCCATTCTTCGCGCCGGTAGCGAAAGTCTGCATTCAGCCATGGCAATCGCGGATGCCTTACGCGCCGGATTGAGCGCGGTTGGCTTGCCGGAGGATGCGGTACAGCTGGTTCAAACCAAAGACCGCGCTGCGGTCGGGCATATGTTGAGTGGGTTGCAAGGCAATATGGATGTCATTGTGCCACGCGGTGGCAAAAGCCTCGTCGAGCGCGTTCAAGCCGAAGCGCGGGTGCCTGTGATCGGCCACCTTGAAGGCTTGTGTCATGTCTATGTCGACGCCGCGGCCGATCCGCAAATGGCGATCGATATTGTCGTCAATGCCAAGATGCGCCGGACCGGTATTTGCGGCGCGGCTGAGACGCTGCTGATTGATGAAAAAGTGGCGGCCCGTCTTCTGCCTGCAATCGCGAGCGCTTTAAAAGATGCAGGTTGCGCCATGGTCGGAGACGATGGCGCGCGCGCGATTTACGGAGATATGTCGGTCGCGACGGAACAGGATTGGCGCACGGAGTATCTCGCGCCGACCATCTCGGTCCGAGTTGTCGATGGCATAGATGGCGCCATAGATCATATTACGACTTATGGCACCAGCCATACCGAATGTATCATCACCGAAGATATAGCGACGGCGGAAAAATTCTTCTCTGATGTTGATGCAGGGATCCTGATTCACAACGCTTCCACGCAATATGCCGATGGCGGCGAATTTGGCATGGGCGCCGAGATTGGCATCGCCACAGGTCGCATCCATGCCCGCGGCCCTGTCGGTGCGGAGCAATTGACCATTTTCAAATATGTGGTGCGCGGCAGCGGTCAGACCCGGCCTTGACCGAACCCAATTGAACCCATGCGATGACGAAAAAGCGACCCGCAGCCTTCTTGCCGCCGAGCCGCACCCGTGCGCGCATCGGTCTGTTCGGTGGCAGCTTTGACCCGCCGCATAGCGGGCATCTACATGTCGCCGATACCGCGATGAAGCGATTGGGCCTGGACCAGGTCTGGTGGTTTCCAACCCCTGGCAATCCGTTGAAAGAAGCGCCAAGCGACTATGCCGCCCGGTTTGAAGCGGTCGAGGCGCTTACCGCGCATCATCGCCGTTTTCGCGTCAGCGATGTCGAGAAACAGCTCAACTTGCGCTATACGATCGACCTGGTTCGATTGTTGCGCCAGCACTGCCCACATGCCCAGCTGACCTGGATCATGGGCGGCGACAGTCTGATGACCTTTCATTTTTGGAAAGACTGGCGCGCCCTCGCCGATGAAGTGCCGATCGCAGTTGTGGCACGGCCGGGATTTGAGCTGGCGGCGCGGGTCAGCCCGTTTGCGAAATTGCTCCGCCAACATCGATTGCGCGATCACGCTGCGCGGGCGCTGCCCGGACGCTCGACGCCGGCCTGGATCTATTTGCCAGCCCCGCTCAATCCGATTTCTTCAACAGCGCTTCGGCGGCTCAAAGCATGACGGATCTCCATATCTTTACCACTGGCGGAACGATCGACAAAGTCTATTTCGATGCCTTGTCCGAGTTCCAGGTCGGCGAGTCACCGCTCGATGCCATCTTGCGCGAAGCCAATGTCGGCATCGCATATGAGCTGACCTCTCTACTGAAAAAAGATAGCCTTGAACTCACGGACGCGGATCGCAACGCCATTCGCGCGGCCGTGGTCGCGAGTTCATGTGATCACATCCTGATCACGCATGGGACGGATACAATGGCGCAGACTGGGCAGGCCTTGATCGGGATTGATGGAAAAACCATCATTCTCACGGGCGCCATGCAGCCCGCCAGGCTGCGGTCCACGGACGCGATCTTCAACGTTGGTTTTGCCGTGTCGGCGGCGCAGTTACAGGCTCCGGGGGTTTACATCGCCATGAATGGACAGGTGTTTCCTGCGGATCAGGTGCGAAAGGATCGAGATGCCGGGCGTTTTGTCTCGGACTAAGGTCATCGTCAGGCGCAGACGAAGATTGGAAGACACGCGTGCTTTGAGGCGTGACCGGTCATTAAGTGAATGGCGCCAATTATCAATTATCATCCCAAATCGCTCCGCTCGAATTCAAACAAAACCCATCCCCCCCAAAACTCAGCCCCTGTTGCCGAATCCCACTAGGCCGCGCCCGCAACGCATGTTAAGTTATAGGACCGAACAACCTTATGGAGCACCACCCTGCCCGCTGTAAAAACTGAGACGAACTCGGCCCACGCCACGTCGATTGAAGACATTCGCGCGTTCTCAGACACGATCATCGCCGCTCTGGAAGATGACAAAGCCGAAGACCTCACCGTTATTGATCTGACGGAAAAATCATCTCTTGCAGACATTATGATCATTGCTTCGGGTCGCTCGGCCCGTCATGTCAGCTCTATTGCCGATCACCTCGCCCAGAAGGTCAAGGAAAAGACCGGTCAGGCGCCGAAGCTGGAAGGCCTGCCAAATGCCGACTGGGTGCTGATTGATCTCGGCGACGTAATTGTGCACCTGTTCCGCCCGGAAGTGCGCGCTTTTTACAATCTCGAAAAGATCTGGGCCGGCGATAGCGGTCATCGCCCTGACGACGTCTAGTCGGGCCCATGCACATCACCCTGATCTCAATCGGCAAGCTGAAAAGCGGTCCCGAGAAAGACCTGGTGGATGATTATGTCAGTCGCTTCAACAAAGCAGGGCCCGGCATTGGCTTGCGCTCTCTAAAACTGGTCGATCTGGCCAGCGGTGGCGGGCAAAATTCTGAAGGCGAGCGCCTCTTGTCGGCCATTCCGGATGGCGCGCACGTGATCCGCCTGGACGAACACGGCCCGCAATTGCGATCCGTGAAATTCTCAAACCAGATCGCGAAATGGCGAGATGATGGACAGAGTCAGCTCTGCTTCCTGATTGGTGGCGCTGAAGGCTATAGCGAGGCGGTGCGGGACGCGTGCTCGGACACGATGGCGTTCGGCCCACAAACCTGGCCGCATCGTCTGGTCAAAGTGATGCTGGTCGAACAGCTCTATCGCGCGGTCAGCCTGCAAGCTGGTCTGCCTTATCACAAAGCTTGATCAGGCTTTCGGGCTCATTCCGAACCGTTTCCAGAAAAAGCCATCGACGACGCGTTTCGGCAGCAGCATGGGCAATGTGAAATTGGTCAGCTTGCTGGGTACTGGCGCATAGCGCGCTTTCGGTTTGTCAGCGGTCAGAGCCGTTTCAATCGTCTCCGCAATAATTTGCGGATCGAGCCCGGTGCGGCCCCCTTCGAGCATGGTTTCGCTAAATTTTTCGATCGGCTTGGCCCATGGTGAATTCGAGTAAGGATTGGAACTATTGTCTGCTTCGGCCTTGTCCCAGATTGGGGTTCGCACCGCGCCTGGGCCAATCGCAATGGCATCAATCCCGAAAATCACCAATTCGCGGCGCAAACTGTCTGTCATACTCTCAACAGCGTGCTTGGTGGCTGTGTAAGCGCCCAGAAACGGTGAAGCCAAACGGCCACCGACGCTGGTAATGTTGATGATGCGCCCGGCGGGTCCAGACAGGGTCTCATCCATGCCGAGCAGAGGCGCGAAGGCTTGGCTGGCGCGCAGCAAGCCGAACACATTGACATCGAAATGCGACTTGAACTGATCCAGTGGCTGCAAAGCAAGCGGCCCCATATTGGCGATCCCGGCATTGTTGACGAGGCCTGCCAACTTTTGTCCGTTCAGAGCAGCGCGGACCGTCTCGACCGCGGCGGCGACTTGATCCGGTTGAGTGACATCCAGCAGGATCGGCTTGATCCGTTTGTCCGCAGCGATCAGCGCCGCACCATCTTTTTCTTTGCGAATGCCCGCAAAAACCTGCCAGCCTTGCGCAGCAAGATGTTCGGCGGCGCTACGGCCAATGCCAGTCGAAGCGCCGGTGATGATGACGGTTTTCATAAAGCTGTTTCCCACACTGTGCTTATTTCCTATACGTCAAAGTATAGAAAACAGTTTAGTCTTTATCAGCACCGCCCTCAATGACTTTGAATTGCGGACGCTTTTTCGGGCGCGTCGGCGATGCCTCAGGGGATGGATCTGCCGCGTCTAAATCGCGGGCGCGCACCAATTCAGGTTTTGCTCTTGGCCGCTCGGGAGGCTCAGCCGGCGGCGCATCCACATCTTCATCAATCTGGCGCACGCGCGGCGATGATTTGCGCTTAAAGCCGCCCTTGGCGCCAAAACCAGATTTCGTTTTGCCCCGGGCCTTCTTGTCGATCTCGCGCAGTTTGATGTGTTGCAAGGACGACAAAGCCTCATCGGCAGCCCCTTTTTCGGGGTCATGAAAGGCGGATCCATACGTTTCGATCCGTTCTTCGACTTCTTCCAGAAATTGCTTTTCCCAATCCGACAGAGGCGGTCCCAGGCCTTGCTCAGCCAGCATCGCCGCCTTGCGGATCTTGCGCAGGGCTTTGCGTTTCTTTCGCTCGTCAATATCGCGCGGCATGCCCTTATTTAGGGGGTTCCAGCAAGGTTAATCAAGAACCGCGTCTAGAGTTCACCCAAGGCGTCCAAATAGACTTCCAGAATGGCTTCTTGTTCCTGGCGCTCCTGCCGGTCTTGCTTGCGAAGTTTGACCACGGTGCGCAGCGCTTTGGTGTCATACCCAAGCGCCTTAGCTTCGCCATAGACTTCTTTGATCTGCTCAGCGACTTCCTTCTTTTCCTCTTCCAGCCGCTCAATCCGCTCGACCGTCAGGCGCAGTTTGTCGCGGGCGGTTTCACTCAGATTGTCATTCATCGGCTCGGTCATGGGCTCATCTCACGCTGGTAGAGTTATCAGAAAACAGCTCCCTAATCGCAAACGACGCGCATTGCGAGTGGCAAATGAGATGGATTGCAGCCTAACAAGAAATTGAAACACTTGTGAGTAGACGTTTTACCCGTGACGCCTATTTCAGGCTTATGAAAAATCTCATCCCTACGCCTTTGGGGCGCCGCTCATTCTTGATGGCCGCCCCCGTCGCGCTGATCTCCGCCTGCTCTGGAGCCGGCAGCAATGGCCGCGCCTTTGCCGACACAGCCAGCGCAGATTTCGCTGACAGTGAATGGCGCGCCTTGACTGAAGCAGATTGGAAAGCACGGCTTGAGCCCCTCGCCTATCGCGTGCTGCGTCAGGAAGCGACCGAGCGCGCTTTCACCTCGCCGCTAAATGATGAAAAGCGCGATGGCGTCTTCCATTGTGCCGGCTGCGATCTCGCCATCTTTGAGAGCGAGACCAAATATAATAGCGGCACTGGCTGGCCGAGCTTCTATGATTACATCCCGGGCACGCTGGGGTTTAAGGAAGATAATAAGCTCTGGATGACCCGAACCGAATATCATTGCGCGCGCTGTGGCGGGCATCATGGCCATGTCTTCAATGATGGGCCTGCGCCGACGGGACTGCGTTATTGCAATAATGGGGTCGCGCTGAGCTTTAAGCCAGCTTAGAGTTCGACTCACCTAAAACTAGCATACCGTATTTTCAGCACACACTGGCACCCATCGCAGCTGGCTGATGCGCTCGACCGCCATGGGTCCTGACTTGCGCCAGGAAGGCGGATATCGCGGTGTTTGATGGACTTAATCTTCTTTCGAAGCCCCAAACAGATCCATCTGGTTCGGATCGACAAATTTCTTGCGACGGCTCTTTTTCGTGCGCCCTGATTTGAAATAGAGATCATCCGTGTGATCTTCTTGATCCGGATCAGGCTGCGCAATCGGGCGTGGTTTTGGTTTCGGTTTCTTTGGTGTCTTGGCCAGTTTCCAATAGGTTACAGCCAGCACGGTATTGCCGTCGCCATCTTCGTAATGCTGGATAAATCCGTGACCAGGGTTCTGCTCTGCCTGCTCCAGAATCTTGGCAAGATCCTTCGCAGCCGGTGTGATCCACTCTGTATCCAGCGCAGCAATCGCCAGCTCCTCGGCCAATTCCTCAGCTTCGTACCGGGTACGCGCCGCTTCTTGCGCGTTTTTCAGCGCATCACGGGCGGTTTTTCCGATCGGGTAAGCGTGGCTCATGCGGCTGGAGCTAGGTGCTGGGGGGGCGAGAGTCCAGAGGGCATGTCATCAATTTCCTAAGCGAGGACGGGTTGGCAGAGACGGGCTGCGGCGAGGCGGGCAAATCGCAAGGTCACCGCCTTGCGCCGGGCGGCTGCGAGCTTCTCATAATCCGGTTCCCGGATAACCGCACCGCCATAGGCGTCGGCGATGATCAGGCCTGTGTCTTCGGGGATCAAAGCCTGCGGAAAACTCGCCCCGACGGCGAAGTAAAAACGATCGCAGAAGGGCCGATATTCCGGCCATTTCTGGTCGCTCTTGAAATCGGCGACAGAGGATTTGATTTCGACGATAGATATATCGCCGCCAGGGCCGATCGCTGCCACATCAGCACGCCGGCCATTGGCCAGCGTCATCTCGGTCACGCCCGCAAAGCCATAATCATGCATCAGACGCAGCACGCCCCGCGCGATCTGTGCGGCGCCTGGATCTAGGGCTTCCTCCGGCATGACACCCTCCCATTTGTTGCCATAATGTTCCAGAATACGAACCCCGCCCAGAAGGTCAAATGAAATTCGCGATGTGTGAGAAAATCTCGGAGGATAAAAAAACCCCGGCCGTGTGGCCGGGGTTTTTGATGATCTGTTCCGATTTGCTTAGTCGCTTGACAGCAAGGACAGGAAGAATTGGAAGATGTTCACGAAATAGATGAAGAAGTTCAGGGCCCCGATATTGGTGGCCACGGCCATGCCGCGCTGGTCACCGCCAAGCGCGAAATAGGTTTCCTTCAAGGACTGCGTGTTCCAGGCGATCAGAATGGCAGAGAACAGCGCAAACGCACCAGAAATGACCAGCTGCATGACGCTGCCAACCTGGAAGAAAGCGACGTTCGGGAAGATCATTGGCAAGATGAAGAACAGCATGCCGATGATGAACGCGCCCCAGAGGCCCATGATCGCAAATGTTCCGATCGGTCCAAGGTCGCGCTTGGTTGTATATCCAAACAATGACAGACCCGCAAAGGTCGCAGCGGTCGCCAGGAAGGCTTTGGTGATGACGAAATGCGTCATGCCTCCGACCCCGACATTGGCCATCAGGAAGTAGATGCCCATGGACAGGCCAAGGCCAACCACGATGCCCCAATATAGCAGCGCGCTGCTGGTCGGGCTTGGATTGCGCATCATGAAGTTCGACGCCAGAATCAAGGCGATTGGCGCAAACATCACAATCCAGACGATTGGTTGCGAATAGACGACCGCGCTGATCGGCGCGACTGATCCCGCAATGTAGGCAACAATGCCCGACACCGCGATACCAAGGGCCAGTTTGTTGTAAACGCCCAGCATGAAGTTGCGAAGGCCAACATTGACGCTGGCATCCATCGTCCGGCCATGGGCCATAGACGTATTGAAATCGTTCATTTCATCCTCTTTTCAAAGGCCCGCGCACGAGCGCGCGGATTGCCTTTATTATGTGCACTTTTTTATCGCTTTTCAAGAACAACCCGCTGGTCAGGACCAGATTCTCTACCTATCGTTTTTAGTGATCAAGTAATAAGGAAATACCTATGACAATTGAGCGACGACGGTTGGGGCGAACGGACTTGATGGTCAGTTCCTGTTGTCTTGGCACTATGACTTGGGGCGAGCAGAATACCGAGGCCGAAGGTCATGCCCAGATGGATTATGCGCTCGAGCGCGGCGTCGACTTTTGGGACACCGCGGAAATGTATTCCATCCCAGCGAAAGCCGATACGCAAGGCTCAACGGAGCGGATCATCGGCACCTGGTTCCAGAAAACCGGTCGCCGTCAGGACGTCACGCTGGCGACAAAGATTGCTGGCCTTTCAAAGCAATTATGGACGCGAGACGCTGATGTCAGCTGGACCCGGCACACCAGGGATCAAGTCGATGAAGCGGTGATGAAAAGCCTGAAACGGCTACAAACGGATTATATCGATCTGTATCAGCTCCACTGGCCCGACCGGCCTGTGCCTTTGTTCGGAAACAAAATGGATTCAAAGGCTTATACATATGCGTACGAACCGTTTGAAGAGATTCTGTCGCATCTCGACGCGCATGTGAAAGCTGGTCGCATACGCCATGTCGGCGTCTCCAATGAGACCCCCTTCGGCGTTATGCGCTTCCTGGCGGAAAGCGATGCGAGGGGGCTGCCGCGCATGGCATCCATTCAGAACGCATATAATCTCGTCAATCGCGCCTTCGAAGATGGCGGGCTCGAAGAGGTCTGTGTTCGGGAGGATATCTCGCTGCTCGCCTATTCGCCCCTCGGCCAAGGCTATTTGACGGGCAAATATCGACATGGTGCCTTGCCTGAGGGCTCGCGCAAACAGCTCTTCGATCGCTTGCAACGTTATGAGAGCCCGCAGGCCTTGCGCGCCATAGACTCTTATCTCGATTTGGCGGAGCAGTTCGAGCTAGACCCATCGAAACTGGCCATCAAATTCTGCGACACGCGGCCATTCATGGGCTCAACCATTATCGGCGCAACCAGTATGGAACAGCTGAAAATCTGCATTGATGCGTTCGATTTGGCCTGGTCAGACGAACTCGAGACGGCTGTAAATGGCCTCCATGCGGAGCAACCCTCGCCCTGTCCTTAACCATCGATAGGCTTGGATCGGTTTGACTTTACGGGCGTCAGCGGGCAATTTTCCCGAGGCCTGCTTCATTCATTACAGGAAGCGGTCACAATAAAGGGGAACATCAATGGCTGACGCCTCAAAATACGAAGACAATATCAAAAAATACGCAACCGGTTATAACCAAGCTGCGGCTGAGAAAATCGTGGGACATCTCGGCATCGCTTTACGGAATCGTGACAGCTCTCTGGTCTCTTGTTCAGATGATACAGAGCTGCAGCGCGTGCGCGAAAAATGGTGCCGCGGCAAGCTGTCTCTGGCGCATACCAATGACGAACTGGATGCCGCAATCGCTACAGTCTGCGACGCCTTGAAAGATGAAGGCGGAAACAAGTCGCGCGTGACATTCTATTATTTATTGGCGGAACATTTTGGCAAACTGGACATGCTTGCCGGTTAAGCGCCAAGTCCGTATTGAGTTTAGACGAGCCCGGCCCTGTGGTCGGGCTTGTTTCTTCCTGATCCGCTATCCTGTCGATATTTCCTGATGCATCGTTTATTCGCCGCGCTCCCAATCCCGGATGACCTCGCGACGCGCCTGGCCCCACTTGCGGTCGACCTTTATGGCGCGCGCTGGCGTCGGCACGAGCATTATCATGTCACGCTTTGCTTTTATGGCGATGTCGATGGCCAGATCGCTGAAGAATTGGCCAGCGCGCTTGAATCCGTGCGCGCACCCGCGATCGCACTCGAACTTTCCGGCGTCGGCTGGTTTGGTCGCAAGGAACCGCGGGCGCTTTATGCCCGCATTGCCCCGAATGAGGCGTTGACGGATCTGGCTGAACAATGCCGCAAGCTGGCGCGCTCCTTTCGCCTGAAACTCGGCCAGGATCCATTCGTGCCGCACATTACGGTCGCCTATTGCAATCAATCGCCGCTCGACGCCGTCCGCGCCTGGAGCGAAGACTTTCAGATCCTGCGCAGCGAACCTTATCTGGTCGATACGTTCCACCTTTATGAAAGCTTCACGGGACATCGCCGGCAAAGCCAGTACGTTCCGCAAGCCGATTACTTCCTCGCCTGAACACTACTGACGCAACCTGTCAGCAGTCAGAGTTGACGATACACCTAAAAGGCGAAACAAGATCGCATGGCACAACCAATAAAAAAGCGCGTTTCCTCCCTTTCCAAACTCGAGCGCTATCGTGCCGTACGCGCGCAGTCCATTGGGCTGTGCGCGACTTTAAGTGACGCCGATGCGACCGCCCAATCGATGCCGGATGCGAGCCCTGCCAAATGGCATCTTGCGCATACTAGCTGGTTCTTTGAAGAGTTTATGCTGGCGCCAATCCATGGCGATACAGTGCGCTATGATGAGCGGTACAGCTTCTTGTTCAATTCCTATTATGACGCGGTCGGCGCTCGACACGAGCGACCTAAACGCGGCTTGCTGACACGACCCAGCCTGGAGGAGATCCTGGCCTATCGCCGTCATGTCGATGACAACATGGTCAAGCTCTTAGCTGACCATCCGGACGCCACTGAGCTGTTAGATCTCGGCTTGGCACACGAGCAGCAGCACCAGGAACTTCTGCTAACGGACATCCTGCATCTCTTCGCCCAGAACCCGATGCAGCCGGCACTCAAAAGCGATGTCAATTTACAAACCGCCAATCTCGAAGCGGCGGCGCAGAGTTGGGATCCATTCGAAGGCGTCCTGACCGAAATTGGACATGCTGGGACGGCCTTCGCATTTGACTGTGAAACGCCGCAACACCCAGTGGTCATTCGACCGTTCGAGCTGGCCAGCCGCGCGGTGACCAATCGTGAATGGCTCGCCTTCATCGAGGATGGTGGCTATCAGACGCCAGCGCATTGGTTATCTGATGGCTATGCGACGGCACAGCAAAACGCATGGCAAGCACCGCTCTATTGGACCCGGCGAGATGATTGCTGGCACACCATGACCTTGTCCGGCCCACAACGGGTCAATCTCGAAGCGCCGGTAACGCATATCAGTTTCTATGAAGCTGATGCTTATGCGACCTGGGTTGGTGCGCGCCTCCCGACGGAACAGGAATGGGAAATCGCTGCGCGGGATGAAGCGACAGATGGCACATTTGCCGGAGCGGGGTATTTCCAACCACAAGTCCAGACCGATCCAGAACAGCGATACTATTTCGGCGATGTTTGGGAATGGACCGCCAGCCCCTTCACACCTTATCCTGGCTATTCGCCCGCACCCGGCGCGGTGGGTGAGTATAATGGCAAGTTCATGAGCGGTCAGATGGTCTTGCGTGGTGGATCTTGTGCCACGCCGGATGCCCATATCCGTGCCACCTATCGCAATTTCTTTCACCCCGATAAACGCTGGCAGTTCTCCGGGCTGCGCCTCGCACGAGATAGATAATGGATGACGCATTCGACCCTGCCTCAGCAGGGCAGCTCGCGACATTTCGCATGGATGTCGTACGCGGCTTGTCAAAGCCGCAGAAAACACTGCCCTGCCAATATTTCTACGATGAGGCCGGCTCTATCCTGTTCGAACAGATCACCGAATTGGAAGAATACTATCCAACACGGACGGAAATCTCGATTCTGAACGAGCATATCGATGAGATCGCTGCGACCCTTGGCCCCGGCGTGCTGCTGGTGGAATATGGCGCCGGCGCATCGACAAAGACGCGGATTCTTTTGGATCACCTTGTTGATCCGTCTGGCT
Organism: Pseudomonadota bacterium; assembly: GCA_039818185.1. Lineage (GTDB taxonomy): Bacteria > Pseudomonadota > Alphaproteobacteria > Caulobacterales > Hyphomonadaceae > Henriciella. The sequence continues at coordinate 496,549 of JBCBUI010000002.1, read as the reverse complement.
ATGTTCCGATCGATGTCTCGGAAACATTTCTATTGCACACCGCGGACGGACTGCGACGCGATTATCCCGATCTGGCGGTGCATCCAATCGTCGGCGACTTCATGATCCGGCTTGGTTTGCCCAGCGATATCTCGGGACAGCCTGTGGGGTTTTTTCCAGGCTCGACCATCGGCAATCTCAGCGATACCGACATTGACACGTTCATGCGCGCCGCCCGCGCTCTGCTCGGCAAATCCGGACAATTTCTCATCGGCGTTGATCTCAGAAAATCGCCCGACATCCTTATTCCAGCCTATGATGATGCGGCTGGCGTGACCGCGGCCTTCAATCTCAATCTGCTGACGCGCATCAATCGCGAACTCGGCGTAGACTTTGATCTGTCAGCATTTGCGCATCGTGCCATCTGGAACGACCGAGCCTCGCGCATTGAGATGCATCTGGAAAGTCTCTCGGAACAACAGGTCAAGATTGGTCAGGACCAATTTTTCTTCGCCGCAGGCGAGACCATCCACACCGAGAATTCGCGAAAGTTCGATCTCGAAACTCTAACGACGCAGATGTCAGCAGCGGGCTGGCATTCAATGCGGGTCTGGACAGATCCAAAGGCCTATTTCGCGGTGATTTTGCTTGAAACCATCTAATTTCAGGGTGGCATTTCAGTAACGCTCAGGGCTGTGTGCGCCTCACAGACTGCAATTGACCGTATACGACGCTTATATGAGCGCGTTTTGGGTCATCTGCTCGAATTTCGTGCGAAGCCCCAGAAAAAACAGCCATTCGCCCCATGTTAAGTGGCTAATGTTGAGGCACTCCGCTCTTTTATCGCCACCAATCGCAATATCTGGAAGGAACGGATTGATGGGACAAATGATTTCACGCGGTTTAGCACTTGCCATGATCGCTGGCGCTTTCACAGCCCCGACAGCCATCGCTGAGGGCGAATTTTCTGGCAATGTCGCACTGACCACTGACTATGTCTGGCGCGGATTCTCGCAAAACAGCGAAAACCCAGCCATCCAAGGCGGCTTCGACTATGCAAATGGCCTTTTCTACGCGGGCACCTGGGCGTCTATCGTCGACTTTGGCGGCGCCAATATGGAACTTGACCTGTATGGCGGCGTGGCTGGCGAAACCGAAGGCGGCCTGGCTTGGGATGTCGGCGTCATCGGATATGTCTATCCGGACGCAGATGATCTCGACTTTGTCGAAGTCTATGGTGGCCTCGGATACTCTTTCGACGCTGTCTCTGTTGGCGGTTACCTCTATGTCGACCCAGACAATGAGACCGTCTACCTCGACCTCTCTGCTGGTTTCAGCGCGACCGACACGCTCGGCTTCGACGCCACAGTAGGCAACTATCTCGACGGCTTCGACGAGTACACCAACTACTCGCTCGGCGCGACGCTGAGCACGGAATATGTCGACTTTGACCTGCGCTTCTGGGGCAGCGATGTCGATAATGATCCTAACGCTGACGAACGCGTCGTTCTGACCGTCAGCCGCTCACTTTAAGCCGTACGGCTTTAACCCGCCTATTGCCCTCCTGTCTGGGCGGGTCTGACTGGCCGCTGCGCTTGCCGAGTTTCGGTTTCGCAGCGGCTTTTTCTTATCTGAAATCGCATTAGGCGCGCTCGAACCGCGCAATGAGTTGCTCAAAGCCGACAGCGCGGCGGGCCCCCTGATAGTGTTCCAAGTTTGGCACTTCCGTTTCAACCCTTAAGCTGCGCGTCCCTGTGGTCAGAGCGCGGATCAATGCCCTCAGAATGGCGCGCGTTTGCGGCGCCCCGAGACAGGCATGATGACCGCTGCCAAAGCCGACATGCGGATTTGGCGCACGCGCAAGATCGATGATTTCGGGGGACCTAAATATTGCCGGATCATAATTCGCCGCCGCCCAGCACAGGGAAACACGATCTGCATTACCGCCATGCGTGGGACACACACGCCCAATATGCGTGAGCGGCGTCAAGGCGCGAACAAACTCCTCAACCGCCAGGTTAACGTGTCTGGCATCCACCGCCGCCCCTATCAGCGCCTCGGGCGCCTGCGCAAAGAACCATGTGACGTAAGTGATGGCGTTGATCACCGTATCGCGCCCGCCTGCAAAAACGAGATTGCTTATACCGAGCTTCTCGGCGTCGCTGAGCGGACGATCGTCCACGCGCATCTGATTGAGCGCTACGAAGAAATTCTCGCGGTCCGCCCCACCATCCGCGTTCCGAATGGCCTGCACTAAATAGGCCTCCAGCGCGGACCCCTTTTCTCCGGAGTCTTCACCATCCCGGAACACATGCGTGCCCCAGGACACCCAAGTATCCGCTTCAGATTGTGGAACGCCTAACAGGAAAGTCAGCGCATGTGATTGAATCGGCAGTGCAAAATCCCGCACGACATCAAAACGGGCTTTCTCCTCACAGTGTGTCAGCATATCTTCGATCAATGCATCAATCTTCGCGACATAGTTCGCCTGCATCGGACGACGGAAGAATGGCTCGATCAGCGCTCGGAATTTTTTGTGCTCCGGCGGATCGGTTTCGATGGGCAATTGCCGGACACGGCGCTCGTTTTCCTCAGACGGAATCGGCACGCGAAACGGGGCATTGGAGCTGTAGGTTTGCCAATCTTTCGCAGCTTGTCGCACTTGCTGATATGTCAGCAACATCGGGATCGTCTCGCCCTCAATTGAGAGGGTTAGGCCGTCCGGTTGAGCCCGGAATGCCTTGAACGCATCTTCGACTTTTATGGCCATTCGGCACAGCTCCCAGAACTCGATTGTTGAACAAGCCCTATTTCGCAAAATTTTGCAAACTTTTGGGATCTTTGGGCCCAGACTATCCTGAAGCCCCCTATTTCAGGCCCCCTATCGAAATCATTATTAGTCATGAACTGAAAATATATGCAAATTTGTTGATACGTACTGAGATTTTCGGTACGTTGGCACGATCGCCAAAAATGGCAAGCGCGGGAGGAAAACATGCGAACCTTGATGATAATGGGACTATTGGCGGCCACCCTGCTGACGGCTTGCCAGACCACCGCGACACCGAATGACACTAAAGAGGCTTTCGACTTTGGCGGTGTCTATGATGACACTTATGCGGGCGAGATTGATCGGACCGTCATCCCGCGCCGCCCGGATGGCCCGCCCAATGTCGTCCTCATCATCGCCGACGATCTTGGTTGGCCTTATCTCGGATTTTTAGGCGATGAAAATGTCATCACGCCGAACATGGACATTATTGGCAATGGGGGCGCGCTGTTCGAACTCGGGCATTCGACCTCAAACCATTGTCGCCCGACCTTACAAAGCCTGATAACGGGCCTGTATCCGGTCCAGTACGAGACTGAGGCAAGCGCGATCGCGGACGCTAAGATGCAGAGCACGCCGGTGCCAGACGGTGTCGATACCGATTTCGAGCGCACCATCCTTCAACGCCAATATGAAACCGCGGCAATCGAACAGTTCAAGACCTTGCCCCGCCTGCTCGCGGATGCGGGCTATGTCTCCCATCAGAGCGGCAAGTGGTGGGAACAGTCTTACGCCCATGGTGGCTTCACACATGGCATGACCGAAACTTGGGACTGGAGCGACGCCGCGGATCTCGGCGATCGCTGGTTCTTTACCTTCATGGGTGGGCGCGGAAATGAGATTGGGCGCAACACAATGGAGCCGGTCGAGACATTTATTCGCGACCATGCTGATCAACCCTTCTTTCTCTGGTATGGCCCCGCCTTGCCGCATACGCCGCTTAACGCGCCGGATCGGTTCTTCAAATATTACGAAGACCGGGACGATCTGTCGGAATCCGCCAAGCTCTATTACGCCAATATTGCCTGGTTTGACTGGGGTGTCGGCGAAGTCCTCGATACACTGCGCGAAGAGCGCGTGCTGGACAATACGCTGATCGTCTATGTCAATGATAATGGCTGGGAACAGGCAGGCGACGTCGAATATTCCGACAATCACATAACGCTCGCTAATGGTGGGCCGCGCGGCAAAGGTTCATTCTTTGAAACCGGCTTCCGAACCCCCATCATCTTCTATTGGCAAGGCAAGATCACCGCTGTCCGCGACACCGAAACGCTGGCCAGCGCGATTGATATTATGCCAACCATTCTCGATTATGTCGGCATGTCTGCTCCAGACAACCTACCAGGCTATTCGCTCAAGCCGAAAATTTCTGGCGAAACGCTGGACAGCGCGCGCGACTATTTTGTCGGCCGCATGACACAACATCGGGCAGGCACAGATTTTCGCGGTAAGCCGAACGCGCTGACGGCTGATCATATGGGTTCAAACCTTAGCGGGTATTATCGCCGCGATCTCGACTGGCACTTTGTCTGGTTGCCAGAGTCCGGCGAGACGGCGCTCTATGATTTGAACAAAGATCCTGGCCAATTGGTCGACACGTCAGCAATGCATCCTGAAGCCGTGGCCGCTTTCAAAGCTGACATCGGCGATTGGCGCGCGCGATACGAGCCGCAAACGCCGTGATCAGAGGCTGTGTTCTGCTCATAGCTCTGACTTTGTGTCAGACAGCGACGGCAGAGCCTCAAAACCTGGACTGGGTCGCGCTCGACGGCGGCTGTTTCCAAATGGGCGAAAGCCGCGTCTATCGCGAGGAGGCGCCTCGTCATGAAGCCTGCATTGATGCGTTTGAGATAACCCGCACGGAAATCACAATGGCGCAGTTTTCGGCATTCGTGCGGGAGACCAATTACGTGACGCGTGCGGAAAGAGGCTGGCAAGCATCAGATCCCACTGGACCGGGCATCGATTTACCGCCCGGCTCTGCTGTGTTTCAGCCGCTCGAAGGCAGCCGACCGCGGGATCTGAATTGGTGGCGATGGATCGACGGTGCGAGTTGGCAGCGACCCGGAGGCCCCGGCTCGCCAACGCCGCCGCCACACCACCCCGTGACACAGATCACACGCGAAGATGCGAACGCGTTCGCCGTGTGGGCGGGCGGTCGCCTGCCAACCGAAGCCGAATGGGAATATGCGGCGCGCGGTGGTCTGGACGGCGATTTGCTCGCCTGGGACGCAGCTGAAACCCGGGCACAACACGAGATGGCGAACACGTGGCAAGGCGTGTTCCCGGTCGTAAACACCAAAGCGGACGGATTCGAGAGCACGGCGCCCGTGGCCTCGTTTCCGGCCAACGGATTTGGTCTGCATGACATGATCGGAAATGTCTGGGAGTGGACCGCGACGCCATATGCACCTTCGCATGCGGACCGTGACCGTGCCTTAGCGGGCGAAACTGGGCTCGACTTTGCGCAGCCCAATATAGCGGTGGGAACGATAAAAGGCGGCTCATACCTGTGCGCAGCGTCTTACTGCTACCGTTTCCGCCCTGCGGCCCGGCAGGCGCAGGATCTCGCTTATGGAACGTCTCATGTCGGCTTTCGTATCGTGCGCACGCCACAAACAAAGAACGGCCCGGATCGCTCCGAGCCGTCCTGAGTATTTTAGACCGTCGACCTAGCCTCAGCCTGCAATCTTCCGAACATAATCATATTCGGCTTTCTTCTTTTCGCGCTTTTTAGCCGGCTGGAACGCCACTTTGGCGTGTTCCGCGCAATAGGGACCGCAATTGGCCTTGCGACCACAAAACGCGAATTTCGGATCCGCTGGGTCGCCAATCGGCCATTTGCACATGCTGTCGCGCAAGGTCAGGATGGTCGCCGCTTCGCCATCGGACAAAGGCTGCGGTGCCAGCGCCGTCAGCATGGCTGCTTTTTCGGTCTGTTTCAGCTCTGCTTCCGCGATCACGCGCTGCGGCTTTGGCGTGACGACAGTGCCATCTGGCTGCACACGCGGCTTCGGACGCGCCAGGCGTGGCGGTCGTTTTACAGGACGAGACGGTGTCGCCCGGCCTGATAGTCCCAAACGGTGCACTTTACCAATCACGGCATTGCGCGTTACGCCGCCGAGTTCTTTGGCTATTTGGCTGGCCGAATGGCCCTCTGCCCATAGCTTCTTTAATACTTCTACTCGATCTTCAGTCCACGCCATGCGTAAAACCCCGCTCCTTGGCAGCCCCTAGATATTGATGTGAGCGTCGCCACCAGCCCCGCTCTAACGCTATATATCGTATCAGGGGCGAAATGAAACACAAGATGCTGATTACCTCTATCCACAGCCAATCAACATATAGTAGCCATTGTGGATAGGTTTTACCCTATCGCCAAAGGCCGAGTCACCTCTTAAGTGTGCGGTCATGCCTGATTCATCCCGCTCGTTGTTGTCGCCGCCAAAACCACGCACCTATGGAGCCGTCAACTGGCTTGGTTTGTGGACCCTCTATAAGAGAGAAGTGGGCCGTTTTATGAAGGTCTGGATGCAAACGCTGCTGGCGCCAGTCGTGTCGACTCTTTTGTTTATGACGGTGTTCAAACTGGCATTCGGCAATCGCGGTGAACTTAGCGGAGATTTCGCGGGTTTAGACTATAATAGCTTCCTCGCGCCAGGCCTAATTGTCATGGCGATGCTGCAAAATGCATTTCAGAATTCTTCGAGCTCGCTGACCATTGCCAAAGTCCAGGGCAGCCAGGTGGATTTCCTGATGCCGCCACTGTCGCCGCTCGAGCTTTCGATTGGCTTCATCTTCGGCGCCGCCACCCGCGGCATCATTGTCGGCGTCATCGCAGCCATCGGGATTCATTTTAGCGGTTTGGCCAATCTCTCGATCGTCCACATCTGGCCGGTGATTTGGTTTGGCCTGATGGCGACCATCTTCCTCGCTGCGATTGGCGCGATGGGCGGCATCTGGGCTGACAAGTTTGATCATCTCGCCGCAATTTCTAATTTTGTCATCGTACCGCTGACTTTCTTGTCGGGCACATTTTACGACATCAATGTCCTGGTCGAACCGTTCAAGTCACTGGCTTATTTCGATCCGATCTTCTTCCTGATTGATGGCTTCCGTTACGGCTTTCTCGATGCAGCCAATTCAGACATAGTGACGGGTATGATCGTAAGCGGCGGCGTCGCCTTCGCAGCATCCGCGGGTGTTTGGTGGATGTTACGGTCGGGATATAAACTGAAGGCCTGATCCTATGCACATTGGCTTAATTGGCGGCATTGGGCCGGCCGCAACCGATTTCTATTATCGAGGCCTGATTGCCAAAGCGGCGGCTCAAAACGTCGATCTCGAACTGACGATTGCGCACGCGGATACACCGACGCTTCTAACCAACATGACCGCCGGCGATGTGGCTGCTCAGGCCGATATCTATCACCGGCTGACCAACCGCCTCAAAGCTGCAGGGGCAGATTGCGTCGTGATTACGTCTATCTCTGGCCATTTCCCGATCGACCGATTCGAAGACATCTCGCCGCTGCCTGTCATCAATTTGCTGTCCACTTTACGCGCCTGGCTGCAAGAAAATGACTTTAACAGGGTTGGCTTGCTGGGCACCAACACGGTCATGCGGACCGCCATGCATGGAAAGCTCAGCGGTATCGATGTCGTCATTCCAGAGGGCGCCAATTTTGATCTGGTGCACCAGGCCTATGTCGACCTGGCGATGAGCGGCGTTCCTACGCAAAGCCATCGCCGCGTATTTTTTGCTGAAGGCGAGCAACTCGTTGCAAAACAAGGGGCCCAGGCCATCCTGCTCGGCGGAACGGACTTAAATGTTGCCTTCGAAGGACATGAACCGCCATTCGATATCATTGATTGTGCCGGGATACATGTCGACGCGATCGCCGCGAAGCTCTAGAGACAGCCGCATGTCGCTGCCCATTCTCACCATGACCGATGTTCGCCTCGCTTTTGGCGGCAAGCCGCTCTTTGAAGGCGTGACGTTTACCTTGGCCAAGGGCGAACGCGCGGCGTTGGTTGGGCGTAATGGCGCTGGAAAGTCGACGCTCATGCGCCTGATCACGGGACGCCACGAGCCCGATGATGGCGAGCTGTGGATCCACCCTGGCACGGTGATCACGAAAGTTGATCAAGAACCAGATCTCAGCGCTTATGAGACTGTCCAGGATTATGCCGTTTCGAGCCAGGCAGAGCCTTGGCGTGCGGAAGCAGAACTTGGCCATTTTGGAGTCGATCCCGCCGCCGATCCAAAGACGCTATCTGGCGGGCAAATCCGCCGCGCCGCGCTCGCCAAGGCATTCGCCCTCGACCCGGATGTCCTATTGCTGGATGAGCCGACCAACCATCTCGACGTGCCCATGATTGAAACGCTAGAAAGCCGCTTGCTCGGCTTCAATGGCGCCGTGCTTCTGGTCAGCCATGACCGGACCTTTATGGAGAATGTCACGACCAATACGCTCTGGCTGCGCGACGGTATCGTCCTGAAAAGCCCGAAAGGTTATGGCGACTTTGAACGTTGGGCGGAGGAGATTGAAGAGGCTGAAATCCGCCAATTGGAGAAACTCAAGACCCAACTCAAAGCCGAGGAACATTGGCTGCAGCGCGGCGTCACCGGCCGCCGGGCGCGTAATATGGGACGTCTGCACAAGCTGAAAGCTATGCGCGCTGAAGCGGCTCGCCGCAAAGCCGCGATCGTCGCCCAAAAAGCCAAGGCCGGGATCAGCGCCGAAGAGGCCGGTCATCAATCGCGCAAAGTCATCGAAACGTTCGGCCTCAGCAAAGCCTATGGCGATCTGAAAATCGTTGAGGGCCTGGATTTCAAGATCCTGCGCGGCGACCGGGTTGGCCTGATTGGTCCGAATGGCGTCGGCAAAACGACATTGCTGAAGCTGCTGCTGGGCGAGCTTGAGCGCGATAGCGGCAATGTCAAACGCAATCCGGCGGTTCGTGTCATCTATCTCGACCAGACGCGCGACACGCTACGCCCGAAAGACACACTCTGGGAAGCGCTCGCCCCGCAAGGCGGCGACAGCCTCATGGTGCAGGGACGCCAACGCCACGTCGCCGCTTATGCCAAGGACTTTCTGTTCAAACCGGATCAATTGCGCCAACCGGTTGCTGCGCTGTCTGGCGGCGAACGAAACCGACTAACGCTGGCGATCGCACTGGCACAATCAACGGATGTGCTGGTGCTCGACGAACCGACCAATGATCTCGACATGCAGACGCTCGATCTGTTGGAGGACATGTTGCTGAATTTCGAAGGGACGCTGATCCTCGTAAGCCATGATCGCGCCTTCCTGGATGCCACCGTGACCTCCTGCCTGGTCCCGCTTGGCGACGGCGAATGGGTCGAAACCGCTGGCGGCTGGAGCGATGCGCAATCGCAAATCAAGGGCAAACCCGGAAAAGCCAAAAAGACCGCGGCAAAGTCCAAAAGCGCAAAGCCAAAGCCGAGCGAAACGAAGAAAGCGACCAAGCTAAGCTTCAAGGACCAACATCGCTTGAAAGAAGTCGAGGCTATGATGCCTCAGCTTGAAAGCGAAATTTCAGAGCTAGAGTCAAAACTGTCCGATCCGAATCTGTTCAACGATGATCCAGATGAATTTCAGCGCATCAATACGCGGCTGGAAACGGCCCGCGCGGAATTGGAACAAGCAGAGTTGGATTGGATGGAGATCGAAGAGAAGAAAGAGGCGCTGGCCGCCTCTTAAACCTCAAACCACCCGCGCTCGCGCATCCAGACAATGATCTGATCGGCCGCCTCTTCCGGGCTTTGATCCACGGTGTTGATGACGATCTCGGCATTCTCCGGCGCTTCATACGGACTGTCGAGGCCGGTAAAATTCTTGATCTCGCCGGCGCGGGCGCGCTTGTAGAGGCCCTTCACATCGCGTTCTTCGGCAACCGAGAGCGGCGTGTCGACAAAGATCTCCACAAACTCGCCATCCGCCATCATATTGCGCGCCATTTGCCGCTCGGACCGGAACGGCGAGATGAAGCTGACGAGCGTGATCAGGCCGGCATCGCTCATCAGTTTCGAGACGTTTGAGACGCGGCGGATATTCTCCACCCGGTCCGCATCGGTAAAGCCGAGATCACGGTTGAGGCCGTGGCGAACATTGTCGCCATCGAGCACAAATGTGTGCTTGCCCATGGCAAACAGTTTCTGCTGCAGCGCATTGGCAATGGTCGACTTGCCGGAGCCGGAAAGCCCGGTGAACCAAAGCACGGCCGGTTTCTGTTCTTTCTGTTTGGCAAGCGCGATGCGATCGACATCGAGCGCCTGCCAGTGAATATTCCCGGCCCGGCGCAAGGCAAAGTCGATCAGGCCAAGCCCGACCGTATTATTGGTCATCCGATCGATGAAGATGAAGCCGCCCGTCTCACGATTGACGTCATAAGGATCAAACGCAATCGGCTGATCCAGCGCCATAGTGATGACACCAAAATCATTCAGCCCCAGCGTCTTGGCGGGCTTGTCTTGCAGCGTGTTGACATCGATCCCGAATTTCAGATCAAGCACCGTCGCGGTGACGGTCTTGGCACCGATCTTTACCAGATACCGCCGGCCCGGCAGCATCTCATTATCCGCCATCCATAGCACACGGACCTGGAACTGGTCGGCGACTTCAGCCGGTTCGCCCGCCGCGCAGATGACATCACCGCGCGAGGTGTCGACTTCATCCGCAAAGGTCAGCGTGACCGATTGGCCAGCAATACCCTCTTTCAGATCACCGCCATGTACGACGACGCGCTCAATCGTGGTTTCCTTGGCGCTTGGCAACGTCTTGACCCGATCGCCCGGCTTGATCGAGCCGGACGCGATCTGGCCGGAAAAGCCGCGGAAATCCAGGTTCGGTCGGTTGACCCACTGGACCGGCATCCGGAACGGCGCATTGATGCGGCGGTCACCGACGGGCACGGTCTCAAGATATTCCATCAATGGCGGGCCGGAATACCAGGGCATATTATCGGAATTGTCGGTAATATTGTCGCCAGCGAGCGCCGACATTGGAATGGCCTGGATCTCAATCCCGGCTGACAGCTCTTCGGCAAATTCCAGAAAGTCCTGTTCAATGCGATTATAGACCGCCTCGTCATAATCGACCAAGTCCATCTTATTGATCGCCAGCACCAGTTTGCGAATGCCAAGTGAGCTGGCAATGAAACTGTGGCGCCGGGTCTGGGTCAGCACGCCTTTGCGCGCATCAATCATCAGGATGGCGAGATCCGCAGTCGAAGCGCCGGTCGCCATATTGCGCGTATACTGCTCATGGCCGGGCGTATCGGCGACAATGAATTTGCGCCGATCGGTCGAGAAGAAGCGATACGCAACATCGATGGTAATGCCCTGTTCGCGTTCAGCTGACAGGCCATCGACCAGCAGCGCAAAGTCAATATTCTCGCCTTGCGTGCCATGCTTCTTGGAGTCGCTTTCCAGCGCGTCCAGCTGATCTTCAAAGATCATTTTGGAATCGTAAAGCAGCCGGCCAATCAGGGTCGACTTGCCATCATCCACGCTGCCGCAGGTGATGAAGCGGAGCAGAGACTTGTTCTCATGCGCTTCCAAGTAGGCAGAGATATCTTCAGCAATCAGATCATCAACATGGGCCATTAGAAATACCCCTCTTGCTTCTTCTTCTCCATCGAGGCGGCCTGGTCGCGGTCAATCGTCCGGCCCTGGCGTTCTGAAGATTTGGTCAGCAGCATTTCCTGGATAATGTCTTCCAGCGTGTCCGCAGTGCTTTCGACCGCTCCGGTCAGCGGATAGCAGCCGAGGGTCCGGAAGCGGACGGATTTCATGACCGCTGTGGCGCGCAGCTCTTCTGGCATGCGATCATCATCGACCATGATCTGGCTGCCCTCCCATTCCACGACAGGACGCTCGGCGGCATAATAAAGCGGTACAATCTCGATCTGCTCGCGGCGGATATATTGCCAGATATCAAGCTCAGTCCAGTTCGAGATCGGGAAACAGCGAATGCTCTCACCCGGATTAATGCGCGCATTATAGAGGTTCCATAGCTCCGGGCGCTGGTTTTTCGGATCCCAGCGATGCTCTGCTGTGCGGAAAGAGAAAACACGTTCCTTGGCGCGGGACTTTTCTTCATCGCGCCGGGCGCCGCCAAAGGCGACATCGAACTTGTACTTGTCCAGCGCCTGTTTCAGGGCCTGCGTCTTCATGATGTCCGTATGGCGCGACGAGCCATGCGTGAATGGGCCGACGCCGGCATCAATGCCTTCCTGATTGGAATGGACAATCAGGTCCATACCGATCTCAGCCGCCTTTCGGTCGCGAAATTCGATCATCTCGCGGAACTTCCAAGTCGTATCGACATGCATCAGCGGAAATGGCGGCACGCTCGGATAGAAAGCCTTCATCGCGAGATGCAGCATCACCGCGCTGTCCTTGCCGACCGAATAGAGCATGACCGGGTTCTCAGCCACCGCCGCAACTTCGCGAATAATGTGAATGGATTCAGCTTCAAGCCGATCAAGATGCGTCAGGGAGGTCACGAAATACGCCCATTTCTTCGTCTGATTTTATCAGGCGGGACATAGGGCCCTAAGGACCTGAGAACAACTGGTTTTTGACGTTAGCGGAACTCAATTCGCATTGAATGACGCAACGTCGCGCATAGACTTCGCTGCGCGATCGTATTTCAAGCGACGGGTAAGAGAAATGGAGGCGCCCTATGCCCGAGAAGATGCAGCAAGTCGTTTTGAAACAATATTGTGTGGGCGCCCCGAAACCAGAAGATTTCGAAGTGGTGGAGAAAGACGCGCCAACCCCAAATGAAGGTCAGTTTCGGGTGCGCCATATCTGGAACTCAGTCGATCCGGGCACGCGGTCGCGCTTGTCGGGTGGCGACAGCTACGCGGCGGCGCTGCCGCTCGGCAAAGCGATTGACGGTTTCAGTGTCGGCATTGTCGACGCGTCGGAGAATCCAAATTATCCAGTCGGAACGAAAGTGTTCTGCGCGGGCGGTTGGCGGACGCACACGATCCAAACTGGAAAAGGCTTTATCGGCCAAGTGCCAGACGCGGTGCCGCTGCCCCTCTCACTCTGGATCGGCGTTCTCGGCGTTCCAGGGCTCACCGCCTGGTTCGGTTTGAAATCTGTCGCCAAATTCGCCGAAGGCGACCGCGTGCTGGTGACGTCCGCCGCAGGGCCTGTGGGTGCGACAGCAGGCCAACTCGCCAAGGCCGGCGGCGCCGCGCAAGTGGTTGGAGTCGCCGGCAGCGACACAAAATGCCAATGGTTGGTCGATGAAGCCGGCTTCGACGCCGCGATCAATTACAAGACCACGCCAGACCTCGACGCCGCCATTCGCGATGCCATGCCAGACGGGGTCGATCTGTTGTTCGACAATGTCGGCAATGCCATGGTCAACCGCGTTCTGCCCATGATGCGGATGAATGGGCGAATCTGTATTTCCGGCCAGGTCGCGGATTACAATCTCAGCCCGGAAGAAACGCCCGGCATCGTCAACACCAAGCCCTTCATCACCCACCGCGTCTTGATGCAGGGCCTGGTCGTATTTGACTTCGCGCGTGAATTCCCGGTCGCCTTGAATGAGATGGCGGGCTTGATCGGGTCTGGCAAATTGCAGCTCAAGGAAGAGCGGTTCGAAGGCATCGACAAAATGCCGGAAGCCTTTTGCGGCCTGTTCCGCGGCGAGAATTTTGGCCGCCGCGTTGTGCAAGTGGGAACGGACGCTTAGGGTCATGTCAGGTTCGCAGGCAATCGCACACTTGGGCTGTAAACGCGTGGGGAGGCAGGGTCTATGAAAACATTGAAAATGGTCGCCATTATTTGGCTCATCATGACCGTCGGATGGCTCGCGCATGCGCAAGACGACACCGAGCCTGTCGTGGAGCTGCAGTCGGCGAGCGATCAGGTTCACCCTACCTGGCTCGACTTTGAGCCGAAATTCACACCTTATGTCTGCCCATTCCATGCCCAGGCGCCGAAATATGATCCTGAAGAATTCATCTGCGGCTATGTCCTGGTCCCTGAGGACCGCACCGATCCGAACAGTCGCCAAATTAAACTGTCTGTGCTGAAAATCGTTTCGACGAGTGACAATCCAGAGCGTCGTGCCGTCATGCGCCTGACCGGCGGTCCCGGGGGACCTTCGCTCAGTGCGGGACGTATTCGTGCCTATCAAGGGCCTAATACGCGCGGGTTTCGCGAAGCCGCCGATCTGATCTTTTTCGACCAACGCGGGATCGGCTACTCCGAAGCGCACTTTTGCCGCGCGGTGCCAAGAAACTTCCAGTTCGGAGTCGCAATTGAAGAAGGCACTGAACGGTCTAAAGCGGCCTTCCGGACCTGTCTTGAAGATGCGCGCGCCGAAGGCATCGCCGTTGATGGCTACACGACATGGCAAAATGCCCTGGATGTTCGCGACATCCGCAAGGCGCTCGGTTATGAGCAATGGACCCTGTTTGGCGTGTCTTATGGGACCTCGCTCGGTCAAGCGGTCATTCAGGTCGATGAAGCCGGTGTTCGCGCCGCGATCCTGGATAGTGTTGTTCCAGCTGAACCGCTCGAAACAGGCGGTTGGGGCGCGATCGCCTACGGCTTCCGCTCTGCACTTGATGCGTTAAGCGCCGACTGCGCCGCAGACAAATCCTGCGCTCGTGATGTCGGAAGTTTCTCAGACCGTTTTATCGCCGCCTTCCAATCATATGATGATAACCCGCTAATCATCGAAGGGCTGGATCCGGGCTCGGTTCTGGACGGACGCCTTGTGATGGATGGTGACCTCGCGGGCGGCGCCGTGTTTCAAGCGCTCTATATCAACACTATCTTTGCGGACTTCCCATCCCTGCTGAAGGCGCTTGAGACCCGCGATGAGGTCGCCTTGCGCGCTTATGTCGAAGTCTTGGGACGCCAGATCGATCATGCCGCCGGGAATGGCATGGAGCTCGTCGCCAATTGCCGCGGCGCGGTCGGCGTCTCAGAGGCGCAATATGCCACGATGCGGGCCGCTGAGCCCGAATTGTCCAAATGGACCGATACTTTAGAATGGGACGAGTTGTGCGAAGCGGTCTACCGCATCGAACCTGATCCCGCTGTAGAGCGCCTGGTGACGGATGTGCCGATTCTGGTCGCTGCCGGTACAGTCGATCCGATCACACCGCCAAATTATAGCCGGTCGATCATGTCGGATCTCAGCAATGGGCAATATGTCGAAATTCCATATACCGGCCATGGCGCCTTGTTCAGCAATTCGCCCGGGTGCGGGGAGGACCTCTGGCTCGCTTTTGTCAAAGACCCGATGGCGCCGCTCGACACATCCTGTATTGCCGATGTTCAAGCGCCGCGCTTCCTGACGCGATTGAAAGAGACCAAGGCCCCATACCATTTCGCGCGGGACCTTCAGGCGGGGACATATCCAAATCTGATCATCGCCCTCGCCGCCGGCTTGCT
Organism: Pseudomonadota bacterium; assembly: GCA_039818185.1. Taxonomy (GTDB): domain Bacteria; phylum Pseudomonadota; class Alphaproteobacteria; order Caulobacterales; family Hyphomonadaceae; genus Henriciella. Next base: position 481,277 of record JBCBUI010000002.1, on the reverse strand, counting down.
GATCGCATTGATCATGTTCCCGCTCGGTTGGATGGCCCGTAAAATTCAGGGCTCAGCCCCGGTTAGTTTCGAACGCGCGCGCCCGATCGCTTGGGTCGGAGCGCTCGTCTCCCTCGGCGGTTTGGCTTGGGCCATCCAGAACATTCTCAGCACCGCGACCAACCACCCGATGGCATTACCTTTGGGGGTCATTCCATCGACGGGCTGGGCCTTCTGGATCGCACTGCTGGGCTTTGGCCTCACCACCTATGCGCTTTATCGCGGCGTCAAAAGTCCCGGATTTGGGCGCCAACAGATTGGCACATCGATTGGCCTGGTTCTGATTTGTTTCTCATCGCTCGGACTGTTCGGCTTCATTCTCTCGCTCGGGCTTGGTCCATTCTAAGTCAGGTCTCGCGCCGTCAGGCCTGTTCAAAGCCGTGAATTCCAAACATGTTGAGATCAAAGGAGATCTCAATATGACCACGCCCTTTGATATCACTCAAGCGGACTATACGCGTTTCACGTTCGAGCGGGATGACCGCGTCCTGACCGCAGCGATCACATCTGATCACCCCGTTAATGGCGTTGACGCGGCCATGCATGAAGAGTTCGGCCGGGTGTTTACGGACTTGCAGCGGGACAGTGACAGCGACATCATCATCCTGACCGGCAAGGGCCGGGCCTTTTGTGCGGGCGGCGATTTTGACTGGTTCGATGAGCAAATTTCTGACCCGGGCAAGTTTCGCGACATTGCCTGGGAAGCCAAGCGTATTGTGACTTCGATCCTGGATATGGAAAAACCGATGATCTGTCGGCTGAACGGCGCAGCGGCGGGGCTTGGCGCCACGATTGCCTTGCTCTGCGATATGATCGTATCGGATGAGAAAGCCCTGATTGGCGATCCGCATGTCAAAGTCGGACTGGTCGCGGGCGATGGCGGCGCCGTGATCTGGCCGCAACTGATTGGCTTTGCCAAAGCCAAAGAGCTTCTGATGACGGGCGATTTATTGACCGCGCCTGAAGCGAAAGATCTTGGCCTGATCAATTATTCGGTCCCAACCGAAGAGCTCGATGCGAAAGTCCATGAATTGGTGACGAAACTGCAAGGCAATCCGAAATGGGCGGTGCGTTGGACCAAGACTGTGACCAATATTCCATTGCGGGCGCTGGCCGCGCAAATGATGGATGCCAGTGTCGGCTGGGAAAGCGTGTCGAATTATATGGATGACCGCAAAGAAGCGGTCGACGCCTTTCGCGAGAAGCGCAAGCCGGATTTGACCGGCAATTAATCAGGCCAGTGAGAGATACATGGCCTGTAACAGGTTGAAGCCACGCAGATCACCGACCAGACCAGACTCCATCCGGTTCATGACATAAGAGAAACACAGATTGGCATCCTGATCGATCAGGACGATCGAACCGCCATAGCCGCCCCAATAGGCGATGTTTGGGTTGGGGCCGAGCGGCATGGGCTCTGACGAAATGCCATAACCCATACCGAATGTGACCGGGATGCCGAGCGCCAGATCTAGTCCAGCAGTTTGCTTTTCGAACACGCGCCGGGTGCCATCGCCAGATAGAATGGACCTGCCGAACGCCTCGCCACCACAGGCCATCGGCGTCTGCGCCCGGACGATGGCGCGCGCATTGCCTTGGCCATTCGCAGCCGGAATCTCGGCAGCACGCCAATCCCGCGTATTCGCAACCTTGGCATCGACCGCTGGATTTCTAAACGTGCGCGATCCGATTGAGTTGTCATCCGCGATCTCAATCGGCGCGGTTGGCGGGATCACATTTGCCACGCGCGCATCGGTTACCTCGGTCGTGCCGATGTGAAAATCAGCGCCGAGTGGCCCGGCAATCTCCTGCGCATAGAATGTGCCCAGAGACTGCCCTGTCACCCGCCGCACAATTTCGCCGATCAGATAGCCCTGGGTCAGCGCGTGATACCCCGATTGAGTGCCAGGTTCCCACCAGGGCGCCTGACGCGCCAGCGCATCTGTCATCCAATTCCAGTCATATAAAGCCTGCGGATCGACAGGCTCGTCCATGCCGGACAGGCCCGCGCTGTGGCTTAGAAAATGCCTGACCTCGACCGTACCTTTGCCGTTCTGGGAAAATTCAGGCCAATATTTCGAAACGGGCGCATGCAAGTCCAAATCGCCGCCATCGGCCAAGATGAGCAAACACATCGCCGCCATCGGCTTGGTACTGGACCAGACATTGACCAGCGTGTTTTCTTGCCAGGGCTGTGACCTGGCTTCATCGAGGTGGCCGCCCCACAAATCGACAACGAGGTCCCCGTCCTGCGACACTGCCACCGATGCCCCAATTTCATTGAACATGGCAAAGTTGGTCGCGAACGCGGCCTTCACGGCTTCAAATTTCGGGGCGCAGGTACCGTGAATTGTGGCAGCCATTGTCAATCTCCGATGCGGCTTAGATCCCCATAAGCCTCTCGGCCCTGGCTCAGAAAATCAAGGGCTGACGCAAATGCCGTCGCGGGACCTGAACACGCGAACCCACACGCATTGGCCGACCAATGCATGCGGGTCGTGGGAGGAACGCGCTTAGCTGTCGCGGCGAATGCCGTCTTTTGCAGCGAGTTCAATCACATCGGGCGCAGCGAGCTGTTCGACCACATCCGCCACCATGGCTTTCTGACAAGCGCGTCGCGCCGTCGTTCGGGCAGCAATATAGTGGCTGCCCGTCTCAGGCTTGCATGCCGACCAAGCCTGCTTGCGGATGCTGTGATAGATTTCCGTCGCTGGCGCGTCGAGATCGATTTGAATCTCGACCGTCTCGACTTCATTGGCCTGGACTGGCGAGACGGCCATGACGGCACAGCCAGCAAAAGCGGCGAAAAGTGTTCTGGGAGGACGCATGATAGGATTTCCTTTTTTTGATTCACAACCGATTTGGCTGTGAGTTGAGAAAACCCGATCCAGGCGAAAAACGCTCCGCAATCGCGAAAATGAGCGTGCTTTTTCAAATCTGCGAACGCTTTTTCAAAACTGATCAGGGTTTGACCTTTGCGGAATTGTCCCCTATCTCCCTGCCTCCTCGTGGTGATTTGGCCGGTCGGCTTGCAGCCACGTTAAACAAGTCGCTAAAAGGCCGTGCGGACTCGACACCCCTGTCTTTACGCCGCCCTCCTGATAGCGAAGTGATCTGAATGGAGAGGCGTATGCCGATCAAAATTCCGGATTCCCTGCCCGCGCGCGAAACGCTCGCCCTAGAAGGGGTCGCCGTGCTTTCAGATTCTGATGCGATCCGTCAGGATATCCGACCATTGCAGATTGGCCTGCTCAATCTGATGCCGAACAAGATCCGCACCGAGACTCAGATTGCGCGACTGATCGGCGCCAGTCCGCTACAAATTGAAATGACTCTGATCATGGTGGGCGGTCACACGCCAAAGAATACCAGCCAGGATCACTTGATCAGCTTCTATCAGAATTGGGATGCCGTGAAGCACCGCAAATTTGACGGCTTCATCATTACGGGCGCGCCAATCGAGACGCTGCCGTTTGAGGACGTGACCTATTGGGACGAGCTGACCCAGATTTTTGATTGGACGCGCACCAATGTTCATTCCGGTTTCTTCATCTGCTGGGGCGCGATGGCGGCGGCTTATCACTTCCATGGCGTCCCCAAACATCTGCTGGGTGAGAAAGCATTTGGCGTCTATCGCCACCGCAATCTCGCACCAGCTTCTCCCTATCTGTCAGGCTTTAGTGACGATTTCCAGATCCCGGTCAGCCGTTGGACGGAAGTTCGGGCCGCAGATATCGCCAAGGCGCCGGCGCTTAACATTCTAATGGACAGCGACTTCACCGGACCCTGTTTGCTATCAGATCCGGACGCGCGCAGTCTCTATTGTTTTAATCACATTGAATATGACTCGACCTCATTGAAGGAAGAGTATGAACGCGATGTCGCCGCCGGGAAGACCATTCGTCCACCGCATGGCTATTTCCCGCATGATGATGTTACCGCGCCGCCACAGAACAGATGGCGCAGCCATGCCCATCTTTTGTTCGGCAATTGGATCAATCAGGTCTATCAAACTGTGCCATATGACATTGAGGCGATTGGGCGCTAATTAGGGGCATGTCGAACGCCCTTGTTCCTGAACTCTATGTTTCGCGGCTGGAGACAAGTCTGCGATTTTACTGCGACCTGCTCGGATTTGAAACCGTGTATGCAAGAGAGGCAGAGCGGTTCGTCTATCTGCGAAAAGACGGCGCTGAGCTTATGCTCGAGGAGATTGGCGAAAAGAGCTGGATCAGTGCTGAACTAAGCCAGCCGTTTGGCCGTGGTATGAATCTGCAAGTGACCGTTTCCGAGATCGAATCCTTGTACGCAGACTGCTCCAATGGGGCAGCGACCCTAAAAGTGCCATTGGAGCATCGCGCATACAGCGTCGGTGATCGCATCATCAAGCAGACACAATTCGTGATACAGGACCCCGATGGCTATTTGATCCGGCTCGCGCAGGTGGATGAATGATGCAGATTCGACGGGCGACCTCCTCTGACGCGGTCTTCATTGTCGAGACCTATCGGCCCTTTGTCGAAGACCATTGGGTCTCGTTCGAGCGCACCGCGCCCGACGCCGACGAGATCGCCAACCGTATCGCTGCTGCTGGTGATTTATATCCGTGGCTTATCGCCGAAGATGAAACCCCGTTGGCTTATGCCTATGCCGCGCCCCATCGAACGCGGGCGGCATATGTCAGTTCCGTCGATGTGACGATTTATTGCGCTCCAGATGCGCGCGGCAAAGGCGTCGGGTCCAAACTCTACGGCGCCCTGTTTGAGACTTTGACCCGTCAGAATTTCATCATGGCGTTTGCCGGCATTGCTTTGCCGAATGAAGCAAGCATCGCCATTCATAAGGCCCTTGGATTTCAACTTGTCGGCACGTATCCAAAAGTGGGCTATAAACATGGCGCCTGGCGCGACACACAATGGTGGGCAAGACCGCTCGCACCGCCGACCGATCCGCCTCAGCCGATTGTACCCGTCTCCTCTGTGCTCACTTCATAGCGCCACCGCATATCTGTCGCGGGGAGAACGCTTCCGCGTTTGGTTCAACCGCTCTAAGAGAGCTCTATGAGCTATTTCGACAATGAACCTGACCACATCACCGAAATTCGCCGCCAGCTGCAGCGCTTTGTCGCCGAGCATGCCCCGCGCGAGCGCCGCCGCGAATGGGACCGCGCCTCCACCTGGCCGCGGGATACGTTCAAGCAGATTGCCGAGATGGGACTGATTGGCCTCACCATCCCGGAAGAATATGGCGGCATGGGGCAGGACATTATTGGCGCCACCGCAGTGATTGATGAATTGTGCCAGGCCGGCGCATTCCTGGCAGGGCCCTACATTCATGCGGCTTTCTATGGCGGCATGAACCTGTCCGAGAATGGCTCCGAAGAACAGAAAGCCGAATTCCTGCCTAAGCTCGCGCGCGGTGAGATGTTCCTTTGTTATGGCTTGTCGGAACCCAATGTCGGCGGCGATCTTGCCAGTGTCGAGACCCGCAGCGCCATGGACGGTGACGATATTGTTGTGAATGGCGCCAAGCGCTGGTGCACGGGGGCGGACTGGTCGGACTATATCTATTGTCTGACCCGATCTGGGCCACCAGAAGAGCGCTATAAGAATCTGACTTTCCTGTTGATCCCGACAAATGCGCCAGGCGTCAGCATGCAAGCGATCGAGCATTCCAACTTGCGCTACACCAAATCCATGGATGTCTATTTCGACAATGTCCGCTTGCCAAAGTCCGCCATCGTCGGCGGCGAAGACAATTGGAACAAAGGCTGGAAACTGCTTGCGGGTCGCGCGCTGGATGTCGAGAAGATCGAAATCACCGCAGTGGCCTATGGCATCGCCCGCGCGGCTGTCGAAGAGGCCTGGCAATATGCACAAGAGCGCGAGCAGTTCGGCAAACCGATCTCGCAACACCAGGCCATCCGGCACAAACTGGTGACCGCTCGTACCAAGCTGCAAGCCGCCAAACATATGCTTTACCATGGCGCGTACCTGGCTCAGACAGGTCAGCCGTGCAGCATCGAAACTTCGATGGCGAAACTGTTCGTCGCGGATACTGCTGTGGAGATCGCCACAACCTGTCAGCAAGTGATGGGCGCGTATGCCTTGTCGGATGCGTATGACATGGAACGTCATGTCCGCGACTTGCTCGGCATGCCGATCGTGGGTGGATCATCCGACATGCAGAAAAACAATCTCGCGAGTCTGATGCGACTCTAGTCGCCGGAAATGCTATACTGGTTGGGAAACAGCGTAAGTCGAGAAGATGGAACTCTCTGCCTCAGGCCTCGAAAATGACTTGGTACGGTTGGAGCCGCTAACCGCGGATCATCGCGACATCATATTTGCCTCAGATATTGAAAAGTCCGTCTGGAAATGGATGCCAGCTTTGCCCGGCGGGACCAGCCTGAGCCACTATTTCAAGGCCATGTTGGCGGCCCAGAAAACCGGGCTGGCCGTCACATTCGCGCTGTTCCAAAAATGTGATGACGCCTTCGCCGGCGTGACGGGCTTTAACGAGATCAACAAAATTCATCGCCGTGTCCGCAATGCCCTGGCCTGGCATCCGCCGCATCTCGCCACCACGCAATTATATCAGGCGGGTCAACACGCCATGTTGCGACGAGCTTATGACTGGCGCGCCAAGCGGATCGAGTGGCAGATCAATACAAGCAATCATTATATTCTAGAACAGATCTCTGCTCTGGCACCGACGCGGGAGGCGTTGTTCCGAAATTTCGAACGCACCGCGGATGGCGTCTGGGTCGACAAGGAAGTCTTTGCGATGACACGTCCGGAAATGGCCGAAACGATCAACCGGCTAGAGCAAACGCTGTTCTAGACCAGTCGCTTCAACCAACCTCCACGTCCAACCGCTCTATGCCGCGAAAGAAGGGCAATGCGCGCCAGACGATGTCCTGCTCTGGCAAGCGCATATTGGGATAACGGACGAATAGTTTCTCATACACGCGCCGTGCCTCGATCCGCGCCAATGGCGCGCCAATACAGATATGGGCGCCACCGCCAAACGAGACATGCGATGGCCGCTTCATTGTGATGTCAAAGGCCTCTGGCGTTTCAAACTTGTTTGGATCGCGATTGGCGGCGGCCAGGGACATGAAGACGGGCTGGCTTTTCTTCATCGGACACCCGGCAACTTCGCGGTCTTCCGAGACGATGCGCGACGTCGCCTGAACCGGTGCTTCATAGCGCAGAACTTCTTCGACCGCCTGCGCTGCCAGGCCCGGGTCTGCTTGCAGCGCCGCCATTTGATCCGGATGGTTCAGGAACAGCCAGACACCATTGCCGATCAAATCCGTCGTGGTGAGGTTTCCGCCGACCAGAAGCGCCTGCAAATTGGTGCGCAGCTCATCATCCTCAAAGTCGCCGCCTTCAGCCTGGGCCTGCACCATATCGCTGATCAAATCGTCTTGCGGGTTCGCCCGTCGAGCTTCCATCAGTTCGGTAAAGTAAGCATCCAGTTTTTCTCCGCAGGTCATCATGGTCTGCGTTTCTTCAGCGGAGCGCAGGGGATTAAGGCTCAGGATCACGCCTTCTGACCATTCCCGAAACTCATCCAGCCTGGAGTCATCGACGCCAAGAATGTAAGCGATGATCATGATCGGTAATGGCACCGCAATGTGTTCCATAATGTCGAACCGTCCCGACGCGGGGGCCGTATTGATGACCTTGTCGATCATCTTTTCAATCGCGGGTTCCATCTTCTTTATGCGGGCATAGAAGGCTTTGACCAAAGGTAGGCGGTTGCGTGAATGGTCCGGGTCATCCTGGAACAGAATGCTGGACCGGCGGCCGTCCGGATCATCCGGGTCGACCATCATTCGAGTCATCGAGCCTTGTTCGGCATTCTTGGGATGGCGCACAAAGGTTCGGTCGTTCACGGTCGCACGGATGTCATCATAGCCACTCAGCAACCAGGTCTTCACGCCTTCGTCGCGCAAAACAGGACAGGTTTCACGCAAGGCTTTCAGGCGCGGATGGGGATTGTCACGCGCGGCTGGATCGAATGCCGAAATCTCCATAATTGTCGTGGGTGCCTTCGGTGTCTCTGCGCCGTCGCTCATGGGTCATGCCTCCTTCGACCGTGCGCGGTCTGGCATCTTTTTGTGGGACCCTCTGGACCTGTGCCTAGCCGCAACAAGCCCAGAATAGCCAAACTTTTGATCACGGAACAGATTGTCTCTAGGTCAGCCTGCTTTGGCGCGTGGCAAGGCGCGGACCGCGAGCGGGCCCATGGCTTTGCCGAATTCCTCAGCCAATTTCGCGACTGCACGCTCTTCGGCCGTATCGGCATATTCGAGACTGGTGGACCATTCAGACACCGCGCGGCTGACACCTGACTTGTCCGCATGTGTGGTCAGTGTGGCATAAGGATAGCCGGTGCGAACATCCAGCATCAGCGCCGAGGCCGTTGCTTCAACCTCAACCGTGCGGCTCGGCAGAACAAACATGCCGATAATGGTCAAATCTGCTAAAGCCAGTGCATTGGCCTTCTGCTGACGGCTGGAGCCAACTTCATATGTCACGACATAATCGAGATGCTGGCGCGCCGCACCGCGTCGGATATTTGCCATCACTGCGGCGGCGCGATCCATGCCTGGCGCCGCGGGTTCACCTACCATGGATGAGATCAATGGGCTGACTGGAACGAACTCGCCATAGTCGCTGCCAATCTCTTCGATCAGGTCCTGCCAGATGCGTGCTTCATCTGCGGGTAAAGCGGTCAGCGACCCATTTTCGATCCGCGCCAGCCCAATACGCGCCGGGAAGACAAGATTGGGTTCGATCGCAGCGATGCGTCGGACATCTTCGTCGACATCCGTCGGGGTGCCATTCGCGATTTCATGACTGGCATCATAGCGCGCGAGATAATCGGCGCCGGATGTGGTTTGCAACGATGTGTGACACGCTGTGACGCCAATCAATGCCACAATACTGAATAAGGGTTTGAAATATTTCATAAAGGGCTCCTTGCTGATATTGTGAGCGTTTGCTTACAATTGTGTCTGCAATGGGGTGCAATTCGGGGAGTCTTCGCGGCAAGGCTTGGCTTCCGTGCGGTAAGGCCACGGACAAAACCGCAACGGGAGATTCCAATGACGGCCACGACACTCGACAAGACTGCGCTCAAAAAGAAATATGCCGAGGAACGCGACAAGCGCCTGCGCGCGGACGGTAATGCGCAATATATGCGCCTGGAAGGGACGTTTGATGATCTCGCCGTCGATCCCTACACGCCTCTGAAAGAGCGCGCACCCAAAAAGGACCATGTCACATTCGCGTTCATTGGCGGCGGCTTTGCGGGTCTGGTTGTCGGCGCGCGCCTCAAACAGGCGGGCATAGACAGTGTCCGCATTGTCGAAAAAGGGGGCGACTTTGGCGGCACATGGTACTGGAACCGCTATCCTGGCGCCCAGTGCGATACGGCCTCGATGATCTATCTTCCCCTGCTCGAAGAGACCGGCCATATGCCGACCGAGAAATACGCGCACGCCCCGGAGATCCGCGATCATTGCGGGCGCATTGGCGAACAATTCGATCTCTATGATGAGGCGCTTTTCCACACCGAGGTCACTGCGGTTGAATGGCAGGATGAGACGTCGCGCTGGTTGATCAAAACCTCGCGCGGGGATGCTTTCACTGCCAAATATGTCGGTATGGGAACAGGCCCGTTACATGTCGCCAAACTTCCTGGCATAGAAGGGATTGAATCCTTCAAAGGCAAAGCGTTTCACACCAGCCGATGGGACTATGATTATACAGGCGGGTCGCCTGACGGCGCACCCATGGACAAGCTCACTGACAAGCGCGTGGCGATTATCGGTACCGGCGCAACGGCGGTGCAATGTGTCCCGCACCTGGCAAAAGCGGCGAAGGAATTGTTGGTCTTTCAGCGCACGCCTTCGTCAATCGACGTGCGCAATAATGCGCCAATAGATCCGGACTGGTTTGCTGAGATTGCAACACCAGGTTGGCAACAACGCTGGTATGACAATTTCGTCGATAACCAATCTCAAGGCTTCCCCGAAGAAGACTATGTCATGGATGGCTGGACCGAACTGTCGCGTCGCATTCGTGCCAAGGTGCGCGAACTTCCACCCACCAAATGGACACCGGAAACCCTGCTCGAAGCGTTTGAAGATGCTGACTTTGAGAAAATGCAGGAGATTCGAGACCGCTGTAATGACGTTGTCGAAGATCAGGACACCGCTGAAAATCTAAAAGCCTGGTATCGCCAATTATGCAAACGCCCCTGCTTTCATGATCAATATCTGCAAGCCTTTAATGAGCCCGGCACCCGTCTCATTCACACCGATGGCAAAGGCGTCACGCGCATCACCGAAAAAGGCCTGGTCGCCAATGGAGAAGAGTTCGAAGTCGATTGCATCATCTATGCATCCGGGTTCGAAGTCGGTTCCGATTATACCGAACGCGCCGGGTTCGACCCGGTCGGTCGCGATGGCGTTTCTCTGTCACAAGCCTGGGACACCGGAATGCGAACTTTGCATGGCTTGCATGTCCATGGCTTCCCGAATGCGTTCATCGTACAGCCTAATCAAGCCGCCTTGCTGATCTCAAACGTGCCGCACAATATTGTCGACCACGCCAATACGATCAGCAGGATTGTGGCGTACGCCGAGTCTGAGAATGCAGAGCAAGTTGAGCCGACCAAAGCGGCGCAGGATGCTTGGGTCGACCTGGTTTTGAGTGGCGCAGGCATGATGATCGGCAACACAGAATGCACCCCGGGTTATTACAATAATGAAGGTGAGGGCGTGACGGAAAAAAACCGGCATGGGCTCGGTCATCCAGGCGGCGCGCGGACCTATTTCGCGCATATCGCAGCCTGGCGCGACTCAGGCCAGTTTGAGGGCCTGACTTTCAAATAGGCGATGACATGGACCTCAAAGCCACTTCGTATGACGTCTCAGAGCGGGTCGCGACGATCTGCTTGAACCGCCCGCATCGCAACAATGCCTGGACCGGGCGGATGCACACAGAGTATCGCCATCTTTTGCAGCGGGCTGATGAATCTGATGATGTGCGGGTGATCTTGGTCACGGGCGCGGGGGATCGGTTTTGCGTCGGCGGCGACTCGCAAGCGCTGGATGGGCATTCCAAGTCGGGATCTTACGATGCCGGCACGGCGCCCGATCTCGTGATGCCCGGCGTCTCAGATTTCGAACCGTTTCGCGAGGATTTCTCTTATCATTTTGCGCTTCGCAAACCCGTCATAGCAGCCATTAATGGCGCTGCGGCTGGGGTCGGTCTGGTTCTGGCCTGCTATGCTGATATTCGATTTGCGGTGCCAGGCGCGAAGCTAACCACAGCCCATGGACCGCTGAACCTGCCAGCAGAGTATGGCTTGTCCTGGCTGTTGCCGCGCTTGATTGGGGGATCGCGTGCGATGGAATTGCTCATCTCGAGCCGCAAGTTTCTGACCGACGACGCACATGAGATGGGACTGATCCACCAACTCGTCGCGCCAGACGAACTGATCGGCACAGTTCGGTCCTATGCGCGCGACTTGATCACGCGCGTCTCGCCTGAGGCCGCCTATCAATCAAAACGCCAAACCTATCTCGATTTTCACCGCGATGTCGGCACGTCTGTTCGTGAAGCGAATGACTTGATGAACACGATGGTTAAACAATCAGACTATAAAGAAGCGATCGCCGCCTTCCTGGAGAGACGTACGGCGAACTGGAGCAAGTAAAACGTCTCAATTTTCAAGGCCTGACTAGCATTCCTCTTTGGGGATCCTTATCACATACCTATATTTATGTATTCCTTGATATTGGCCTGAAACGGTCACGTCTTGAGATATAAAATATCTGAAATCCAAACCCGAATAGCAGTCAAAGATTAGACAAGACACAACTCTACTTTCTACTCCGAATATATGAGTACGGACACAAACACAGATATTTCGAAATTAGATTTGCTGACGCAGGCTGCGGAAATCGTTGCTGCTTATGTCAGCAATAATGCCATCAGCGCTTCAGACCTACCTGAACTGCTAACCACGGTTCATCACAAGCTCGGCGAGTTGGCGATTGAAGGAGGCGAAGCGGAACGACCGGAGCCGGCCGTACCGATCAAGAAATCCGTCACGGACCATCACATCATTTGTCTGGAAGATGGCGCCAAGCTGAAAATGCTGAAACGCTATTTGCGGACACGCTATAATCTAACGCCGGAAGAGTATCGCAAGCGGTGGGGTCTGCCATCAGATTATCCAATGGTGGCGCCGGAATATGCGCGGCGCAGATCTGATTTTGCCAAGAAGATCGGCCTCGGTAAATCAGCCGGCTAGGCGCTCAGACGTCAATCCACAATATCTGAATTGGCATCGGGGCCTTCGGGCGCCTTATGTCGCTCACCTGCCGCCAGCGCCAAGTCGAGAAATATCTCGACTTCTTCAAACTCTGTAATCTCGAAGTTTGAGTCTTCGAGATGACTTTGAAGCAATTTCATGATTGCTAGAATGCGATCCAGTCGATCTGTATCGCTCACCCGTTTTCTCATCGCGCCACTCATATCTTATCCGTTTGCAATAAGCAGATAGGCGTATCAAAAAGTTTAAGAGAAACGTGTGATGTAAGCGTATCGAACGAAAATGCAGTTTAAGACTGGATTATGTGGTAACTGTGAGCGAAACCTATTTTTAATAAATAAGACACGGGGGAACGCAGTTTTGTTATCTGAGCGTTTCAATTGGGATCGATTGCGTGTGTTCCGCCTGGTTGCGGAAGCGCAAAGCATGACCGCCGCCGCCCGAACGCTCGGCGAATCTACCCCCACTGTAAGCCGACGCATTAATGATCTCGAACGCGAGCTGGGCACGAAACTGTTTCAACGCTCAAAGCGCGGCGTCGAGCTGACGGCCGCCGGCAAACGCCTGATGGACCTGGTTGGCCAGATGCAAGGCCTGATCGATACAGTCGGCGATCAAGTCGCTGAATCCGACAGTACGATTTCGGGCGCCATCAAGATCAAAGCTAGTGATGGCCTCGGCGCTTATTGGGTCGCCCGCCATTTGCCTGCCTTTCAAAACAATTTGCCCAACATCCAGATTGATCTCGAAATTGGCATCGCGACAGAGGAAGTCGTGCATCGCGAGGCTGATCTCGCCATTGTTTTCGAAAAGCCGTCACACCCCGAAATCATATCGCAACCCCTGGGCACGCTGCATTATATGGGTTTTGCCTCCGAGCAATATCTCGCCAAAAATGGCGAACCGAAAAGCATATTCCAGTTTCAGGGCCACAAGCTCCTGACCCATTCAGACTATGTGCATCAGATCGAACGCTGGTCCAAAAGCATCCGCGAGCTTAAAGACTTTATCGATTATTCGACCATTACCAATTCTTCGACCGCCTTGATGACGCTGTGCGAGAACCATGGCGGGATTGCGATCATGCCGAGCTATGTGGCTCAACTGGACAATAGTCTGGTACCGCTGCAACTGCCCTCATTGGCGCCAATCCAGTTCTGGATCACTTATACAGAACGCGTGCGCCGCAATCAGGCTGGCATCGCTGCGATTGAATGGCTCTTATCTGTATTCAACGAGATCGAGCATCCCTGGTTTGCGAAGGAATTCAAACACCCGACGCGCATCACCCGCCTCGACGGTCCGCGCTCTGGCGGGCGCTTGCTGAATGATCCTGTGCGCCTGCGCACCTAGAGCCCGGCAATCACGGTGCGACGTGAACAAACCGCGAAAACAACAAGACCTTCTTAACCATACGCGCTAATACAGATCGTATGAGTGAAGCGATTCGGATTCTCGGCATTGATCCCGGTTTGCGGCAAACCGGTTGGGGCGTTATCGACTTGGTCGGATCGCGTTTGAGCCATGTCGGGCACGGTGTCATCAATATTGATCCCGACCTGCCAATGGCCGATCGCTTGGCAGGTATTTTCCATGCTGTGGGTGAACTGGTGAACACGTATGCGCCAGACCATAGTGGCTGCGAAGAGACGATTGTGAATGCCAACCCCCGCTCAGCTCTGAAACTCGGCCAGGCGCGCGGTGCAGCAATGACGTCGCTTTCCTTTCACGGCCTGGAAGTTTCAGAGTTCGCGCCGACCGCGATCAAGCGCGCCATTGTCGGCACTGGCAAGGCGGACAAGGAGCAGATCCAGTTCATGATCGCCCGGCTCCTGCCGCGCGCTGGCAAGATGAAAGCCGACGCCGCAGATGCGCTCGCCTGCGCCATTTGCACGGCACATAATTTGCCGCCCAAACAATTAAAGGGGGCTGCCGCATGATCATTGGACGTCTCCGCGGAACAGTTGCTGCGCTCGGATCAGATTCGGTGATGATTGACGTCAATGGCGTCGGCTATGTCGCTCTGGCAGGGTCCGGCCTGCTATCAAAGCTGACCGTCGGCGCAGAGGCTGAGGTCTTCATCGAAACGCGGGTTACTGAGAGCTCGATCACACTGTTCGCCTTTCACAGCGACGAAGAGCGCGCCTGGTTTGTTCGTCTGCAAGATGTCCCGGGCGTCGCCGGCAAATCCGCCATGGCGATCATGGACGCGATCAGCGCGTCGGAATTGATGGACGCCTTGGCGCTTGGCGATGCGGCAACCATTACGCGCGCCAAAGGCGTCGGCAAGAAATTGGCAGAACGGATCATTGGCGAACTGTCCGGTAAGCCACCGCCCATGGGTCGGTTCGGCAAATTCGTGGCCGATCCGACGGGCAGCGTCGCGGCGGCCTCGGACTTGAAAACAGGCGCGCGCGGCGAAGCGGTGTCGGCTTTGATCAATCTCGGCTATTCTCAATCGGAAGCGGCCCGCGCGGTTGCGGTTGGGGCGCGTGATGCGCCGGATGCGGACACGGGTGCTCTGATCAAGGCGGCCCTGAAAGAACTGAGCCCGGCATGAGAGACGGCACCCTGACTGACCCGGAAATGCAAGCTGGCGAAGCGCTCGATCGCGCGCTGCGGCCGCAAAGCTTTGACGATTATGTCGGACAGGACGAACTGAAAGCCAATCTTCGCGTCTATGTCGAAGCCGCCCGCCGCCGCGGCGAAGCGCTCGACCATACTTTGCTGTTTGGACCGCCCGGTCTCGGCAAGACCACGCTGGCGCAAATTCTCTCCAAGGAACTCGGCGTCGGCTTCCGCGCCACGTCCGGCCCGGTGATCGCCAAAGCTGGCGATCTGGTCGCAATCCTGACCAATCTCGAACCGAACGATGTCTTGTTCATTGATGAGATTCATCGCTTGCCGCCAGCCGTGGAAGAAGTGCTTTATCCCGCCATGGAAGATTATGCCGTGGACATCGTCATTGGCGAGGGCCCGGCGGCACGGTCCGTCCGGCTGGATCTCAGTCCGTTCACTTTGGTCGGCGCCACGACGCGCGCCGGTCTGTTGGCAACGCCCCTCCGCGATCGATTCGGCATTCCGCTGCGCCTCGATTTTTACACGCCAGAGACATTGTCCACGATTGTCATGGCGGCGGCGCGCAAACTGAACGCCCCGATCACCGAAGATGGCGCTGTCGAAATTGCCAAGCGCGCCCGCGGCACCCCGCGGATTGCGCTACGGCTTTTGCGCCGCGTGCGGGATTTTGCGGAAGCCGATGGCAACCAGATTGATCGTGCTGCGGCGGCCAGTGCTCTGGCGCGCTTACAAATTGATGATGATGGCCTTGATGTACTCGACCGGCGCTATCTGGATGCGCTGGTCAAGACCTATGCTGGCGGACCGGTTGGCGCGGACACACTCGCTGCGGCTCTGTCGGAGGCTCGCGATGCGGTGGAAGACGTGATCGAGCCGTATTTGATGCAAAAGGGCTATGTTGCCCGGACGCCTCGGGGGCGGGTTGCAGCGCCACTTGCATATAAGCGACTGGGATTGCCAGCACCGCAGGATGGCTTGCAGGGCGGGTTGTTTTCGGAAGAGTGAGGTTTGCTTTGGGTCATGAGGAGCCGCTCGGCTTCGATCGCACTTTCGTCCCGGCGCTCTGCCCAGCCCGGTCTGGGCAGTCCATCACACGCTCGTGCCGCGAAGAGTGGGAGCGAAAACATCTCTCCCGATCACTGCCGCCAGATCTCGTGCTGGACCCCAAGGAAAATTCCGTGGGGAGCGCTTGAAGGAGAGGGTTGGGGGCAGAGGCGGCTCTGGGTCAGGCGGGGACGTCAGTCATGTTTTTGACGTTCTAATCGATCTCGCCTCCTGCGCCCCCTTCTCCCGAATGCGGGAGAAGGGCCGGGGATGAGGGCAAGATGCATGCGGTAAACGAGTCGCGCTCGATTTCATGGACACGGGTGCCCTCACCCCAACCCCTCTCCCGCACCCGGGAGAGGGGCTCGGACCGTGGCGTCGCAGACCCACAAATAAGCACCAAGCTTCCTTCGAGGTATAATAAGTAATCTCTGCTCCGACGCCGAGAGCAGACATGGTGTCAGCTAGCTATGCATTCCGAAAAATCTAGCGGTTCACCAAAAATGGTAAAATGCAATTTGTTGAAACCTGTTGGCCACTCTGAAGGCAAGCTTTCGAACCAAAAATGTGCTTTGGTCGGCGCTAATAGAATGAAATCATCGATCCCGGAATATTCGCGCGTGGCCAAGTAAGAAGTGCCTTGGGAGTCGCTTGACCGAAATCCTTCAATCGTGATCTCGTCCGCCATTTCTACGCTACAAAACCTACTCTCGATTGCGCTGCCTACGTTTGGATGGTCTCCCTCATAAAAGCCAAATCGCATGGTTGTCCCATCGTATTCGCCTTCCAGTTCAACCATATACTCGAGGCGGTACACCGAAAAATCGGGACCGCGTTGTTCAGTGATTGAAGATACTGGCATCTTAGTCGTCACGCACACTCTTCGACCGCAGAACTTAGGCGGGTCAGCGATAACGGTGTCAGGCAAAGATCGTTCTTCGACTTGTTGTGTGCACCCTACGACCGAAGCCATCGCGATAAACAACGCCGAGAAAAGGGTGATTTTCAATGTGATTGTCCACCAATTCAGGTTTGATATGCATCAAACGTTCCACAGGTGCAGAGACTTGCAACTCCGCATGTCCCCTCAAACCCCGAAAGCAGACCTTACCTGCCCTAACGCTCCAGCACATCCTTCACCCAAGGCCCAAGCTGCGACTCCCCCAGTACGGCCAGCTGCACCTGCGCCGCCGCGTCATTTAGCGGCTCTTGCGGGCGTGCCACCGGATGCACAGCCTTGCGCAAGGGCCGCGTCCCCTTTGGCATCGCGATGATCTCAGCAATCGCGCGTGGAATGTCCATCGGGTCCGTACTGCCGCCACCAGTGCGCTGCCCCATACCGGCCGTGAGCTCTGGATACGCCGCCAGTAAATCCTCGCTGGTGCGATCTTTCAGTGGCCCGGAATTGTCATTATTGTTCGACCAGATCTTGGTCGGATAGCCGCCCGGCTGAATGATTGTGACATCGACCCCATGTGGCACCAGTTCATACGCCATCTGTTCACTCATCGCCTCGACCGCAAACTTGGTCGCGGAATACATGCCAAAGCCGGGAATGATCACGCGCCCCAGCTGCGAGGAAATGTTGAAAACCTGCCCGCCACCATGCGCCCGCATGCTAGGCAAAGCTGCGCGCGCCATACGGTGACAGCCATAGACATTGGTGTCGAAGATCAATTCCGTCGCCGCCATGTCCTGGACTTCGATCGGACCACCGACCGAGATGCCGGCATTGTTGATCAAGACATCAAGCTTGCCATCATTGGCTGCCAGCACATCCGCGACCCCCGCTTCGACTTGCGCGTCCGACGTGACATCAATTTCGATCACGCTGATATCCAGGCTGTCGCTGCTGGCGAGATCACGTAACTCTTCTGCCTCTGGCCGCGGCACATTACGCATCGTGGCAAACACTTTCGCGCCCAAGCGGGCATAGTGCTCGACCCCAAGCCGACCAAAACCAGACGAAGATCCGGTCACCAGGATGGACTTGCCAGACAGATCGGGTGCGTCAGAAGACGCAGCGCCTTGCGCCGTCGCGGCTTGGCCCGCGGTCGCGGCGATACCGGCTCCAAGGGCCAGCATTTGACGACGGTCGAGCGTGAATGGGTCAGACATGGGAAATCTCCTGAAGCAATCCTGTTCGACAAAGTGTAGATGGCTCGCACCGAATGGCAAAGATTGAATCAAACTCAAATTTCGCTTGCGCGACGGCAATACCTGTTGCCAACTCCCCGCATGAAGATTGATCGCCGTCACATGCTCTTCTCTGCGGCCGCACTGTCCGCTTCGGCCTGCGCAACCCAACCGAAGTCAGCTTGGCCGGTCGTCTCCGTCTCGCCGCAATTGCCGGGCGCGCCCTTGCAAATCTCAGAAAGCCGGCTGCAGAAGATCACTGTTTGCACGCGTCCGTTTCGTCCATCCGGTCCGCGGATCGAAGCCGAACGGATGGACGAGAAGACCGTCATTCACAATTACGGGCATGGCGGATCGGGCTGGTCTCTGTCCTGGGCCTGCGCCGCCGAAGCGGCAGATCTCGTACGCGCAACAGACGCCAGCCAAGTCGCAATTATCGGCGCTGGCGTGATCGGATTGACCACCGCATTGACGCTGGCGCGGTCAGGCCTCGCTGTCACCATTTATGCCGCTGAGATGCCGTCACAAACACGATCCGCACGCGCGACGGGCGTTTGGTCTCCGAGCAGCCGAATCGGACTGAAGTCGGCCGTGCCTGATGGCTTCGAAGCGCGCTGGGAAGCTTGGGCCAGGGCGTCATATCAGACCCACGAGTCCTATTTAAACAGCGCCGCCAGCCCCGTTGATTCGATCCAATTCTATCAACTCAATGATGGCACACCCCGTCAGGGCACGCCGGAAACGCTTGACTTCCTGCACCTCTGGCGACGCCTTCAGGACCTTGCGCCCGGCAATCGTACCCTGTTCGCGCACGAGCATGCCTTCCCAGTCGACTCTGTGCGGGTGCGCCCGGAACTCGCGTTCAACATTGCCGCCTATACTGACCGAATGGTCCAGGAATTCCTGGGCCTTGGCGGTCAGATGGTACAGAGATCCTTTCAGCATCGCAGCGAAGCCCTCGGCCTAAATTCAGCTGTCATCGTCAATTGCACCGGCTATGGCGCCAAAGCACTTTGGGGCGCCGAAGAGCTGGTCCCTGTGCGCGGCCAGATTAATTGGATGCCGGCCCAGCCGGAGGCGAGATACGGCGTCTTCTTTAAGGACGTCTACATGCTGTCGCGGCGCGATGGTCTGGTGGTTCAATTCGTTGGTCAGAATGACGATTTCGGCTATGGCATTGAGGATGAGGCACCGGACGATGACGAGATGCGCCGTGCGATCAAACGCGCCGCGCCATTGTTCGCGGGTTGGTCCTAGTCATACGCCACACGCTCCAGAAATAATCCATCCGGCGGCGCCACCGGTCCGCAAGCTGACCGTTTTTGCGCGGAGAGAATTTCGGCGATCCAGTCTTCACCTTGCCGCCTGCGCCCAACTTCAACCAATGAACCGACAATCGAGCGCACTTGGCGGTGCAGGAAACTCTTTGCCTCCACAGTCACTTCAATGCCTTCGCCATAGCGCGCGACATCGATCCTATCCAAGGTGCGGATCGGATGCTTAGCCTGGCATTCGGCATCCCGGAAGGTCGAGAAATCATGCTGACCGATCAGCGCCTTGCTGGCCCGGTCCATCGCCCCGGCATCGAGCTGGAACGGCACCCGCCAGGCCAAGCCCTTGTCTACGGTCAAATCGGCACGGCGATTGATAATGACATAGCGATAGGCCCGCAGCGTTGCGTTGAAGCGCGCGCTCCAGTCTGGCGAGACTTCTTCAGCCGCAATCACCGCCACGGGTTCCGGGCGCAGATGGAAATTGAGCGCATCCGCAATCTTGCGGATCGGACGCGGCTTCTGCAAATCGAAATGCGCCACTTGCCCGGTCGCATGCACACCACGATCGGTTCGCCCGGCGCCCTGCATCTGAACCGGTGCGCCGTCGATCGCGGCTGCGGCCTCCTCCAATACTTGTTGGACCGAAGGCTGCCCGTCCTGGCGCTGCCAGCCAAAATAGGGCCGGCCGTCATATTCGATCGTGATCTTGTAGCGCTGCACCGATCAGGCTCCGAAGGCTGATGGAAAGGTGAGCTTGCCGCTTGTCGGTCCGGTTTTGGCGAGCTGGATCGCCATGAAATGTGGCCCCGACCACGGTCCGTTAAACGCAGCCGCCAGGTCAGCGGAAAATCCAAATCGCGGATAGTATTCCTTGTGCCCCAGCAAGAAGCAATGGCTGCGTCCAGCGCCTTCCATCAAAGTCAGGCCAAACCGGATCAGACCCGCCCCGATGCCACGGCCTTGCACATCCGGGCGCGTCGAGACCGGTCCCAATCCGCAGGCAATATCTTCCCCATCGATCCAGACTTTATAGAACTGGATATGTCCGAGAATTTCGCGATCATTGTGCGCCACCAAAGACGCTAAACTGTCACCGTCCGTGGCCAGCTGCCGAATGATGATGGCTTCTTCAGGTGTCCCGAAAGCCGCATCTGTCAGCTCAGTGATGGTCTCGGCGTCATCCTCTGTGGCCGGTCGAATCCAGAGATTGTTCATTCGAACTTGGCTCCGGCTGGAATGGACAAACCGCGCAATAAGTCCGCCGCCTCCATCGCTTTCGAACCCGGCTTCTGCGCCTTCAGCAAACGCACAGCGCCGCCATCCCCGCATTGCACCAGTAATTCATTATCGAGCAATTCGCCGGGGGCCGCGTCCGGAACGCCGTCTTCGCGCCGGCTCATCAGCGCTTTCATGCGCAGCGGCGATGCATCGCCATCGGGCGTGTAGTGGAACCAGGCGCTGGGAAACGGCGACAGGCCGCGGATTTGACAATCCACTTCGTCCGCAGAGCGGGTCCAATCAATGCGCTGATCTTCTGCGGTGACTTTATGCGCATAGGTGACGCCGTCCTCAGACTGGGCTTGCGGGATCAGCCCCCCATCAGCCAGTCCTGCCAGCGATGTGACGGCAAGATCTGCCGCCAGGCCGGCGAGGCGATCATGCACGCTGCCGGTTGTATCAAACGGGAAAATCCGCGTCTGTTCGGTGGCCAGGACCGGTCCAGTATCGAGGCCGGCTTCCATCATCATGGCTTGCACGCCGGTCATCTCATCGCCCGCCATAATCGCGCGATGGATCGGCGCCGCGCCGCGCCAGCGCGGCAATAAGGAAGCATGCATGTTCATGCACCCCAGTCGCGGCGCATCGAGCACCTCTTGCGGCAAGATCAGGCCATAAGCGACGACGACCGCCGCATCGAGCTTGAGCGCCGCAAAGGCGTCCTGCTCTGGCGCTTGCTTCAATGAGCGCGGCGTGCGCACCTCCAGCCCTTCCGCGTCAGCCCATTGATGCACGGGTGTCGGGCGCAGTTTCTTACCGCGACCAGCTGGTCGTGGCGGCTGCGAATAGACGCACGCAATTTCATGCCCTGCCTCGGCCAGGGCGGCGAGGACGGGCACGGCGAAATCCGGGCTGCCCATAAAGGCAATGCGAAGCGATGACGTCATGGGCGCGCTCTAACCTGAGATGCGCGAGGGATAAAGTGCGGCGCGAATTTAAGCTGCACTCTGTTCTTTGAGCCGTTTGGCTTTCTTCACCTTGTCGACCGCACGCTGGCGTTTCAGACGCGACAAATGATCGATGAACAGCGTACCTTCGAGATGATCCATTTCGTGCTGAATACAGACCGCGAACATGCCGGTGGCGATCTCTTCGATTTCATTGCCATCATAATCGAGATAGCGAATGCGGCACTCAGTTGGGCGTTCGATCTCTTCAAACACGTCCGGCACGGACAGGCAGCCTTCTTCATAAGGCGCGAGGTCTTCTGTTAGTGGCAGAATTTCCGGATTGACGAAAAAGCGCGGGTTCTTCTCATCATTCTCTTGCAGATCCATAACGATGACGCGCAAAGGCTCACCGATCTGGATCGCGGCCAGCCCGATTCCGGGCGCGTCATACATGGTTTCCAGCATGTCATCCATAAGCGCACGGATCTCATCCGTGACACCGTCTTCGACGGGCTTTGACACTTGCTTCAACCGGGCATCCGGAACGGTGAGAATTTCGCGTATCGCCATGGCGTTCAAGTATGTGCGATAGGGCGAAACGTCAATATTTGAACGCTGCAGTGAAATATTGGCGTTTTGAGGCCCCGGTCGGCAAATACTGCCGGACCGGGGCCTCATCAGGCTTATTGTCTGATAAAGTCGAGCAAGTCGGAATTGATCAGATCGGGATGCGTCGCGAACGGCGCGTGTGACAGGTTTTCATAGGTCACCAATTCCCCATTCTGCAGCAATTTGATCGCTTCGCGCGCCGTATTGTCGATCGGCACGATTTGATCATCCTCGCCATGCATCACCAGGACGGGCTGCTCAATCGATTTGAGATCTTCGGTAAAGTCGGTCTCAGAAAAGGCTTTGATGCTGTCATATTGCGCTTTGGCGCCGCCTGCCATGCCTTGCCGCCACCAATTGCGGATCAACCCTTCACTTACCTCGGCACCGTCCCGGTTGAAGCCGTAAAACGGTCCGGATGGGATATCGAGGAAGAATTGCGCGCGATTATTGGACAGCGCATCGCGAAAGCCATCAAACACGTCGATCGGAATGCCGTCTGGGTTGGCCTCTGTTTGCGCCATAAGCGGCGTGACCGCGCCGATCAGCACAGCTTTGGACACCCGCCCGGGCGCGCTGATCGCGACATAGCGTGCAACCACACCGCCGCCGGTCGAATGACCAATATGCACCGCGTTCTTGAGATCAAGCGCTTCGGCCAAATCATAGACGTCAGCCGCATATGTATCCATATCATTGCCGCTATCCGTCTGGTCAGATCGACCATGTCCGCGGCGGTCGAGCGCAATCACCCGATAGCCGTGCGATAAGAAGAACAGCATCTGGCTGTCCCAATCATCCGAGCTGAGCGGCCAGCCATGGTGGAAGACAATTGGTTGCGCGTCCTTTGGGCCCCAGTCCTTGTAAAATATTTGCGTGCCATCGCGTGTCGTGACGGTCGTCATAATCTGTTCTCCTTGATTGATTTGGGTTTGCGCCTCACTCGCTGTGTGGGCTTGAAGGGATGCGATTGCGGCTACGGCGACCGCTGTTCGAAGGGATTTCAACATTCTAAATTCCTTACTTTGCTCGATAATTTTTATCGCGATAAGCGATGAGATGCATATGGACATTGAAAGCCGTGCGTCAAGCATTATATTTATCGCAATAACTTATATTGCAATATAATATTGATTTATCTAAATATTTTATGGGGAATGAGCTATGCCAACGAGTGAATCAGCGCCACCGCCACTGGATGAACACCTGTGTCACACAATCTATGCGTTACATCTTGCGATCCAGCGCGCGTACAAGCCGAGCCTGGATTCGCTTGGGCTGACCTATCCGCAGTATCTCGTCATGAACCTGCTCTGGGAGGATGACGGCCAGACGGTGAGCCTGCTTGCGGATCAATTGGACCTTGAGCCGAGCACGCTGACGCCGCTCCTGAAACGTTTAGAGTCCGTGGATCTGGTTAAACGCACACGCAATCCGAAGGATGAGCGGCAAGTGATTATTGGCTTAACCCGCGCAGGTCAGAAACTCAGATCTCGCGCCGGTTGCGTCACTGATATCATGTTTGAGCAATCAGGAATGTCAAAGTCAGCCCTGACCGACTTGAACCGACGCAATCGCAAATTGCTGGATCAGTTAAGGCGCACCTGAGCCGGTCATAAATACTGAATTGCCGCCGGGTCTCACCTTCAAGCAAGGCCCGGCGGCGGTGGATTTCAGGACGCGACCTCGGTGACAAGGCCAGCGCCGACCGTCTTGCCACCTTCGCGAATGGCAAAGCGGACGCCTTTCTCAATCCCGATCGGCTTGTTCAGCGTGAAGCTGATTTCCGCCTGATCGCCAGGATGGATCAGGCCTCCATCATCCACGTTAACGACGCCGGTGACATCGGTCACGCCAAAGAAGAATTGCGGGCGGTAGCCGCTCGCAAACCCGGTATGACGGCCGCCTTCTTCCTTGGTCAGCACAAAGATTTGCGCCTTGCCTTTGGAAAACGGCTTGATCACGCCAGGCGCACTGAGCACTTGACCACGACGAACTTCATCGCGTTTCAGACCGCGCAGCAACAGACCGACATTCATACCGGCCCGCGCCTCCGGAATGTCTTTCCGAAAGGCTTGTGTGCCGGTCACAGTGACTTCAGCGCCATCATTGTTGAGACCAACGATTTCAATCGTGTCACCGACTTTCAGCACACCGCGCTCGACCCGACCGGTCACGACGGTGCCGCGTCCGGAAATGGTGTTCACGCCTTCAATCGGCATCAGGAATGGGCTGTCAAAATCCCGAACCGGGTCCGGGAAGTGACGATCCATCGCCTCGATCAAATCGACGACGCATTGCACATCCGGGCTGTCAGCTTGACCGGCAAGCGCCGCTTCAAGCGCTTTCAAAGCTGACCCGAACACAAAGGGTGTGTCCGTATAGCCTTGCGACTCAAGCAGTTCGCCCGTCTCCATCTGAATCAGCTCCTGCATCTCTGCACGCTCATCATCAGACAGCATGTCCGTCTTGTTGACGAACACGACCATGCGATCGACATTGACCTGCCGCGCCAGCAAGATGTGCTCAATCGTCTGTTTCGCGGCGCCTTCCGTGCCGTCGACCAGCAAGATCGCCCCATCCATTTGCGAGGCCCCGGTGATCATGTTCTTCACATAATCGGCGTGGCCCGGGCAATCGATATGCGCATAGGTCCGCGTGTCAGACTCATACTCGACATGCGATGTGTTGATCGTGATGCCACGGGCTTTTTCTTCCGGGGCTTTGTCGATCTGATCAAAGGACATGGCTTGCCCGCCAAGCCGTACTGCCTGAACTTGCGTGATCGCAGAGGTCAGCGTGGTCTTGCCGTGGTCGACATGTCCAATCGTGCCGACATTCACATGAATTTTCATAGGCATCGGTTTACTCCTTTCGTGCCTGATGAAGCGTCGCCCCGAACTCCCCTGGCCAGGAAGAGCCGGAACGACCATTGGCATTGGCGCGCCAATTCAGTTGCGGGACAGATGCGTTGAGACATTTGGCCCAAAGAAAAACCCTGGAGGCTTGGCCATCCAGGGTCTTGTCTTTGAGACACCATGGGGAGGCCGCAGCCTCCCTGGGATCAGAGAGGCGGGTTAGAAATCCGTATAATCGCGCTCATCTGCGCCAGCGATTGCCAGCACAGCGAGGCCATTAAGTGTCTTTGCGGACCGGATCATCAGGGTCGCCTTTGTTTGAGTTAGAGCGGGAGGTAACAGCGGTTCGGCAGATTTTCAAGGGGAGGGAATTTGGAGTTTGCGTGAACACAATCCGCGTGAGCCCATCTGGACAGGGCCCTGTCGGGTGTCTCAAGCCTTCGCTTTCGTCTTCGCCTTCTGAATCAATTCCAGCTGCGCGCCGGTGCCGGCATCTGCGGTCACTTCAATCCGTTTCGGCTCTGGCATCGGCTTATCCGGCGGGGCGATCGAAAGTTCTTCGAACTTGCGCATGGTCGGCATGACCCGTTTGTCGAGTGAGCTGTTCATCGCATTGAAATGCCCGACTGAGCTGTTCAACGCCTTGCCGAGCTTTTCAATATGCTCTGCCATTTTGGCGATGCGCTCATAGAGCTGCTGCCCTAGCTGCGCCGCCTCGCGCGCATTCTGAGTCATTTTTTCCTGGCGCCAGACATAAGCCACGGTCTTGGCCAAACCGATTAGCGTCGACGGCGTCGTAACAATGACATTGCGCGAATAAGCGCGCTCTAACAGGTCCGGGGCAAACTCCAGCGCCGCAGCAAAGAAATTTTCACCCGGAATGAACATGGCAACGAAATCGACCCGCTCGTCCAGATTGGCCTGATAGCGTTTCGAGGCGAGCGCAACGACATGGCGTTGAACATTGGTTGCATGCGTTTTCAAATGCACATTGCGCTGGGTTGGATCCTCAGCGCCAGCCGCCGCCATATAGGCTTCCAGAGAGACTTTAGAATCGACCACAATCTGCCGACCGCCAGGCAAGTGAATAACCGCGTCCGGGCGCTGGCGTCCGTCTTCTGTCTGGTCGCTGACTTGCTCGTCGAAGTCGCAATGCGCCGATAAGCCCGCCTGTTCCATCACATTGCGAAGCGTCATCTCGCCCCAGCGCCCACCACCTTTTGGCGCGGTCAGCGCATTGACGAGCTTGCCGGTCTCGGCCGTATTGCGGTGCAGGCTTTCGCCAATCGCTTTGACTTGTTGCTGGATCGCCGACTTGTCCTCTGCGCGGACCTTCTCAATATCGGCGACGCGTTTCTTGAACTCGGTAAAGTTCTCGCCAATCGGTTTCATCAGCTCTTTCAGTTCACCTTTGGCGCCTTCGCGGTGCTTTTCGAAGGTCTCATTCGCCAGTTCGACAAATTGCGATTGCGCTTGTTTCATGACTTGCTGCGCCAATGTGCTGAACTCTTCGCGCTGTTTCGCCGTTTGGCCTTTCAGCTCAGCCAGTTCCAGCTTTGCCGCTTCGGCCAGGCCGCGCTGGCGCGCCAGCTCAAGCTCAGAATGGTTGAGGTCAGATTCAAGCTCGGTTCGCGCCCCGCGTTCCCGCGTGAATTGCTCATTCAGGCGATACACAGCAGCGGCCATTCCAAGCGCGACAACAATCGCGATCAGGTGAATGAGGTCCAGCCCCGTCTCGCCAATTTGAATGATCGGTTCCATGATCCATCCTATACCCGATTCGGACTAGAACATATATAGAACTTTGTCGAGACTGAGACGGCTTTATTGGTCTTCAGATTTTGCGAACCGGGTCGCCAGAAGCCACGAGAATCCAGTGATGACGAGGGTTGCCCCAATCATCCAGAGCGGATGCGGAATGGCGTAGAGTGTAAAGCCAGCCGCCGCCAACATGACAATCGCAACAACCGCGGCAGGCCAGGCTTTGCGCCCGGACAGTAAGACCCCGACAAGACCACCGCCAAACGTGCCCAGTCCCCATGCGACCAGCACCGCAATCTTCGCCCCTAAAGGGATCTCACTCATAATCGCTCTGAGCTGGTCCGGATCGTTAAGGTCCACGCCCTCAGGCGGCGGAAAGATCATATGTCCGACCGCTTCGGCAACAAATACGATCACGATCGCAGCCACGACACCGGCAATGCCAGCAAACGCAGATCTCATCATGGCAAACCTCCCCAGGTTTTTCAGGGAGTGTGACGGGCAAAGGTCAATCAGGCAAGGCGAGCTTACACGTTGAAGCGGAACAGCAGAACATCGCCGTCCTGAACCACGTAATCCTTACCTTCGGCGCGCATCTTGCCAGCCTCTTTGGCGCCGGCTTCGCCTTCATTCGCGACATAATCTTCAAACGCGATCGTCTCAGCCCGGATAAAGCCTTTTTCGAAATCGCCATGGATAACGCCCGCCGCTTGCGGCGCTGTCCAGCCTTCCCGAATGGTCCAGGCGCGCGACTCTTTGGGCCCAGCGGTAAAATAGGTCTGCAAACCCAAGAGCGCGTAGCCGGCATGGATCAGACGGTTCAAGCCTGGCTCTTCCAACCCAAGGGTTTCGAGGAATTCGGATTGCTCG
This sequence comes from Pseudomonadota bacterium, assembly GCA_039818185.1. GTDB lineage: Bacteria > Pseudomonadota > Alphaproteobacteria > Caulobacterales > Hyphomonadaceae > Henriciella. Next base: position 453,578 of record JBCBUI010000002.1, on the reverse strand, counting down.
TCATCTTCGAGCTGCGAAATCTCAGCCTCAATCTGTGCTGAGATGACCACGGCTTCTGATCCTTCTTCTGCAGCATAGTCGAGCACGCGTTTGGAATAATCATTGCCCGTCGCGGCGCTGTCTTCATCAACATTGGCAACATAAAGGACCGGCTTGGCGGTTAGGAGCTGCAACATGTTCCAGGCTTTGCGTTCGTCTTCGTCGACATCCGCGCGGCGCGCTGGACGGCCTTCATTCAATTCGGTCAACGCCTTGTCGATCAGCGCCACTTGCGCTTTGGCGTCTTTCTCGCCGGAATTGGCTTTCTTGACCCAGTTGACTTTGCGCTTCTCCAAGCTTTCCAGATCCGCCAGCATCAGTTCCGTCTCGACCACCGCCAAGTCAGCAATCGGATCGACCTTGCCAGAGACGTGCGTAATATCGTCATCTTCGAAACATCGCAGCACATAGATAATGGCATCGGTTTCGCGGATATTGGCCAGGAATTGATTGCCCAACCCCTCACCCCTGGAGGCGCCTTCGACCAGGCCCGCAATATCGACAAAATTCATCCGCGCCGGAATGATCTCTTTCGACCCGGCAATCGCCGCCAGTTTGCTGAGCCGTGGCTCGGGCACGGCCACTTCGCCGACATTCGGCTCAATCGTACAGAACGGATAGTTTGCTGCCTGCGCGGCCGCCGTTTGCGTCAACGCATTGAACAGAGTCGACTTGCCGACATTAGGAAGTCCGACGATTCCGCATTTAAAACCCATGCTGGTCTCCGAAAAACTGCTGCCGGGGGCTTACCGCATTTTGCCGCGAACACCAGAGGGATTTCTCTCCTTAAACTGGAATCTACTGGTCAAGTCGCCAAGGGGCTGTAAAATCAGGGATAAACAAAGGGGATGGTATGGCCCGATACGACGTATTTCTTGTCAGCACGCTTGCCGACCGTGCAAAAGCTGAACTGATCGTGCGCCGCCTGCGCGCGCTTAAATTCAAAGTCCGCCACGATAAGAAGCGGGAACACACAACACCAACGCCAAAAGATTATCGCGACGCCGACAATTCTCAGACCGTGCTCGTCATGTGGTCGAAAGAAGCGTGCGATACCAGCAAGAGCGACAGTGACTGGGTGCATGCGATTGCCCATCACGCGCGGTCCATGGATGGTGTTTTACTTCAGGTGGGACTCGATAAATCGGTGCCAGATGAGCCTTTCGCCGATGATAAGAGATACAGCCTGTCCGGCATGGGGCCGCGCAAACTGGTCAATGGCTATTATGATCTGGTCGAGGAATTGGGCCGACGCGACGGTCGCAAGGATTTGCGCGCCTGGATCGATCTGCCGCCACGCGACAAAGAGGCGAAGGACGCTTGGAAAGAGGCACACCCGACCGATCCGCTTTCTGTAGTGAAGAAACCAGCGGCGAAAGCCAAGCCGTCAAAAGCAAAGCCGGCACCTGCCGCTCAAACCACGCCAGCCGCAGCAGCCAAACCGGTGCGCAAAGTCCCGCCACTGGTCATCAACCCGCCTAAGCCGACCCCACAAGAACCGATCAATGTTGGCCGTGTCATTCTGATTTCTGTGGCTTTGGTGATCCTCATCATGTTGGTGATGAGTGCCAATATGCGCACGCAAAGCGGCTTGCCCGCGATCGCCGGCGCCAGTGGGGCAACGCTCGTTGAGCAATGTCCGCCTGGACAAATTCCATCGCATTTATTGGATCAGGAATCGCGGCCCCCGCTGGAACCGGGTCCGATCATTGACGATACGGGCGACTAGGGCGCTATTTCGCCTGCTTCGGGTCGTGCTTGGGCGCTGGCGCCAGGCGCATGACTTCAGTCTGAAACCGTTCATCATTGTGCTCGAAAAGAAGCGGCAATGATTTTGAACAAGCGGTGATCAAGGCATCGCGCCAGACTTCGTCCGCTTTTGAGAAATCAGACAGGACATACGGCATAACTCGCGACTTGTCCCCCGGATGCCCAACACCCATACGCACGCGCCGCACCTCTGCGCCGACATGCGCAATCATCGAACGGATACCATTATTGCCTGAATGACCGCCGCCGCGCTTGACCCGCATCCGGCCCGGCGCCAGGTCAATCTCGTCATGGAAAATGGTCACATCTTCGGCCGTCAATTTATAGAATTTGATCGCTGCCTGCGCTGCGCGGCCAGTCTCATTGTAATACGTCTCCGGCTTCATTAGCAGCACTTTCTCGCTGCCAATCTGGCCCTGACAGACCTGGCTCTGAAACTTTGAGCGCCAGGGTCCAAAGCCATAATCTGTGGCAATCGCATCCAGCACCATGAAACCGAGATTGTGCCGATTGCGAAGATATTTGGGCTCGGGGTTTCCTTGTCCGACAAGAATTTGCATGACCGGCTCGCTGTTTTCGTCTGCGCTGGAATCAATAATGGCGGAATGGCCGCGAAGCCATCCCGCCACCAAATTGATTAGAGTTTTGATCACTCTTCTGCGTCGTCACCGTCGCTCTGCTTGGTCGCTTCGACCTCGTCAGCTTCTGGTGCGTCTGTCTCTTCTTCCTCGACATCCGCAGCGATACCGCGGCCCACAATCGAAGCGATGGTAAAGTCGCGATCGGTAATGGTCGGCTCAGCGCCATCCGGCAGGTTGATGTCAGAGATTTTGACATTGTCACCAATGTCGAGACCGGTGAGGTCTGCATCGAGAGAATCCGGAATGCTGTCGGCCCGAACGTTCAGCTCAACCGCGAAGCGGACCACGTTCAGGGCGCCGCCTTTCTTGAGGCCTGGAGAGGCTTCTTCGTTGAGGAAGTTCACGGTGACTTCAACCGTAATGATCTGGTTCTTCTTAACGCGGAACAGATCAACATGCTGTGGCTGATCCGTGACCGGGTGCATCTGGATCGCCTGCGGGATCACCATTTGCTTCTTGCCATCGTGCACCAGCGTTGCTGTCGATGACAGGAATTGACCAGTATTGATCGCTTTGATCACTTCATTCTGCTTGAGATTGATCGCGACAGGGTCTTCGCCGCCGCCATACAGAACGCCAGGCACCAGGCCGAGACGTCGGGCTTCGCGCGCGCCACCTTTGCCGGTGCGCTCGCGCACAGACACGTTAAATACGATATCTTGAGACATATTCTTTCCTTTCGCCCTGAAGTCCGTCCCAAATCAGGTTTGGGATGACAGCCTGACAGGTACGGCCTCGCGCCGCCCTTTCTTCAAGGCGGTGCCTATACGGGAAAGCTGGATCGCCCGCAATCCCTAATCATCACGTCACTTGACTCAAAGCAAATTACAGGCGTAGTTTTACATATGTAGCACCTTGGAGGCGATGCCGTGGCAAATCCGAACCCATCCGAACTCGTGATTTTGAAGTATCTTTGGAATAGCGGCGCGAAAACTGCGCGGCAATTACACGAAGCGGTTGGACCATCGCAAGATTGGCAACTCTCAACCACGCGGACCGTGCTTGGGCGAATGGAAGCCAAAGGTTGGGTCAAGCGCAATGGCGATGTTGACCCCGTCACATTTGAGCCTCTGCTGGATCGCGTGGAAACGCTCGGCACGCTGGTGCGTCACCTGGCCCGTAAAGTCCTGGATATGGATGGCCCTATTCCGGCCACCATGTTCGCTGAAAGTCCGCACCTTTCGGATGACGAACTCGATGAGCTCGATCAAATCATCAACGCTGCGGAAGCCCGTAAAAACGGAGAATAGAGTATGTCAGCCCTCTGGTTCATCGCGTTTTCGTTGATCTGGACGGGGTTGTTAGCGGGGGGCGCTCGATTTCTGAGCCGTGAACCCGTGCCAGCCCGGTTCGCGCACACAATCTGGAGAGGTGCTGCCTTTCTGACGTTTCTACCCTGGGTGATCGCAGGCGTTTACGCGCTGATCCCTGGCCCGATGGCGACACCGATCCCGGACTTGCCTTATATTGGCGGCGCTGCTGAAGCCCTGTCGACGACAGCGGCGGTGCAAGCGGCAAATGACGCTTCTGCTGTGCCGTTCATCGCCATCTTGTTGACCAGTCTATTGGTCGGCGGCTGGCTGGTGCGGCTTGGCGTGAATGCACTCTGCCAAGCCCGGCTTCAAAACATCAAGAAGCTGGCCACGCACAATGATACCGTGCGCGCAGACCAATGGGCGCGGATGCTGGGCCTCAGCCAAGTGCCCGATACAGCCAGCATTCCCCATGGCTCCCCCTTTCTGGCGGGTATTCGCCGTCGCACCATCTATTTGCCAGAGGCGATCACGGATCAGAGCGACGCCGACATCATTCTGGCGCATGAATGTACGCATATTGCACGCGGTGACTTGATTACGCGTCCGTTCGAGCGTCTGGTCGCGGATGTCTTCTGGTTCTCACCATTCGCCTGGATGATGCGTCGCGAGCTCGATTATTGGCGTGAAGCGGCGACGGATGAGCAGACCGCTCAACTGACCGGCGACAATGTCGCTTATGCGCGGGCTCTGGCTAAGACGGCGCGGGTGACACGCCCGCACCCAACGCAAGCCTTGCCCGTCGCAGCCTTCATCCTGCCGCGCCACGCGACCTTGAAGAAGCGCTTGACGCAATTGCTCGAACGCGACGCCCGTAAGCCGCGCCAGCGTATGGCGGTGCTAGCACTTGCGGCAGGCCTGGTGCTTGCGCCCCTCTCGCTGGCACATGCGACATCCGCGGTCAGCGGCAATGTCTTCAAGCATGCCATCTTTGTCGACTCCTGGGCCAGTGTCAGCGTGCCATTTGGTAAGATCTACTATCCCGGCGAGCCCGAGAAAAAGTGGCATTATGGCGTCGACATCAAAGCCAAGAAGGGCACCGCCTTGCACAGTCCGGCGGACGCCAAAGTGCTTTGGACCGGCAAGAAGGACGGCTATGGCTACACCGTCGATATTGAGCTTAAAGATGGTCGCAAAATGCGGTTCTCATCCTTGTACAAAATCCTGGTTGAAGACGGTCAGTATCTGAAGCCTGGCGACCTGATCGGCAAAGTGGGAACGTCCGCCAAGGATTCTACGGGCCCGCATCTGCATCTTGAAGTCTATCACGATGGCGAGCACCAGGACCCACTCGACGTCAAGGGATTGGTGATCTTCGACGAGTGCTGCGACAGCTAAGATCGCTTAGTCGAAGAGTTTCGACACGCTCTCATTGTTCGCAATCCGCCGGATCGCTTCGCCTAGAAGCGGCGCGACAGAGAGCACACGCAATTTCTTCGACTTCAAGTCATCATCACTTGGCTGGATCGAGTTACAGATTATCAGCTCGTCCATAACCGATTTTTCGACCCGCCCGACCGCATTGTTCGACAGAACACCATGCGTGATATAGGCGCTGACCGACACCGCACCTTCCTCTTTCAAGGCCGCTGCCGCATTGACCAATGTGCCGCCGGAATCGCAGATATCGTCGACCAGGATGCATTTGCGCCCGGACACGTCGCCAATAATGTTCATGACTTCTGACTTACCGGCCTCCGGGCGCCGTTTGTCGACAATGGCAAGGTCTGCGCCAATCCGCTTGGCAAAGGATCGCGCGCGGACCACGCCGCCAACATCAGGCGAGACAACCATCAGATTCTCGTTCACCATGCGTCGGCGGACATCATCCACCATGACGGGCAGCGCCACCATATTGTCGGTTGGAATATCAAAAAAGCCCTGGATCTGGCCCGCATGCAAATCCATGGTCAGAACCCGGTCCGCGCCCGCCGCCGAGATCAGATTGGCCACCAGTTTCGCCGAAATCGGCGTGCGCCCATCGGTCTTGCGATCCTGCCTGGCATAGCCGAAATAAGGAATGACGGCGGTGATCCGCGCCGCAGATGCCCGCCGCAAGGCGTCGATACAAATCAGCAATTCCATCAAATTGTCATTCGCCGGACGCGAGGTCGATTGAATGACAAAAACATCTTCACCACGGACGTTTTCATTGATCCGGACAAAGATCTCATTGTCTGCGAAATTCTTCACTTCCGCATCGGTCAGCGGACAATCGAGATGATCCGCAATCGCCTCAGAAAGAGGTCGATTTGCATTACAGGAAATCAGTTTCATGAGTCAGCCGCCTTCGCCCAATAGCACCTGTCCCCGCATTAAGACGATGGCTGAGTGAGTCGCAAGGTGACTCTTCTATGACAGCCTGACTTTTGACAGTGCGTGTGATCTATTCTCGACAATCAGGCGCTCAGAACCCGCCCTGCCACCGCATCCAGTTTGGCCAGAATCGCAGGATCACGGGCGTCTGGGGCTGTGATCAGCGCGTAATCGAGACAGGTCTCGATGCCTTGCGGTGACGGCGTCCGAGGCGTACTTTGCAGCGTCTCAGCGAGCTTCACGATGGCGCGTTTCGCCTTTGCGGTATTCGCCGCCATGACTTCTAAGACATTCGTCACTTCGACATGTGCCTCATCCTCGCGCCAGCAATCATAATCGGTGACCATGGCGATCGTCGCATAAGGCAGCTCGGCTTCGCGGGCGAGCTTGGCTTCAGGCATGTTCGTCATCCCGATCACATCGCAGCCCCATTGGCGATAGAGATGGCTTTCGGCGCGGGACGAGAATTGCGGGCCTTCCATGGCGAGATAGGTCCCGCCGCGATGGGTCTTGGCACCGGCTGCCTGCGCCGCATCGCCTGCCAGTTGCGACAGCCGGCTGCAAATCGGGTCGGCGACGGAAACATGCGCCACCATGCCGGGACCGAAGAAGGTCTTTTCGCGCGCAAATGTGCGATCGATAAATTGATCGACCATGACAAAGTCGCCGGGCGCATATTGCTCTTGCAAAGAGCCACAGGCCGAGATGGACAAGACATCCGTACATCCAAGCCGTTTCAACGCATCAATATTGGCGCGATACGGGACCGTGGTCGGGGTCAGGCGATGGCCTTTGCCATGCCGGGGCAGGAAGACCAATTCGACATTACCTAGCTGACCTTTGACCAGAGCATCAGACGGCGCGCCCCAAGGCGTCTCGACCTGCACGTCTTGCATGTTTTCCAACCCATCAATCGCGTACAGGCCAGATCCTCCGATCACGCCAATCACCCATTTCGACATACACACTCTCCAAATGCGAAAACCCCGCCCTTGGAGCAATCCAGAGCGGGGTCGTCAATTCACGTCACTGTGTCGTGTGGGATTTAGTGCGCGACATCGCGCCAGATGCGCTTGTAAGAGAACCAGAGCAGGATCGCGAGCAAGACCAGATACAGCATCACTGGCAGAGCCAGCGACTTGCGTTGGCTCTGTTTCGGATCGCCTGCCCATTGCAGGAAGTTGGCGACATCATAGGCCATTTGAGACGTCGTCGCCTCAGTACCATCAATGTACTCCACGCGCCCTTCTGGCAGTTGTGGTGCCATAGCGAGGAAGCCGCCATAAGGTGCGTGGCGTGGGTCTCCATCCCATTGTGGCGTCGTGTCGCCCGCAAAGTATGGGTTGTAATAGAGGCCAGTTGGCTGGGTCAGGGTTCCGACTGTCTCGCCTTCATCAAATTCGAGATAATTGACATTGAGACCATCGGCGCCAGTCTTGGTCTTGATCTTGTCATCCTTATAGCCGGTCAGCAGGGAATAAAGATAAGATGCACCATCTCCTTCCGCGCCGTGGCCACGGGCTTTGGTGATGACGGACAGATCCGGTGGCAATGCGCCACCATTCGCCGCTTTGGCAGCATTGTCATTCGGATAAGGCGACCGGAACTGGTCAGCTGGAATGGCAGGACGATAAACCGGATCGCCATTCTCGTCCGGATTCGGATCGAGAATTTCGACTTCGGCGGCAATCGCTTTGACGAGCGGGTTGTCGTTCGCGTTCGGGTATTCGTCGCTATAGAAGGGGCCGCCTGGCTCACCGAGATTGCGGTAAGACAGAAGCTTCATGCCATGACATGAGGCACAGACTTCCTGATAGACTTGAAAGCCGCGCTGAACGCTTTCCTTATCGAGCTTGCCGGCCGGCACTTTCGCGAAAGACCAGCCTTTTTCCGGGGCGTGCGCATGTTTTGCGCCGCCCGCAGCGTGGGCGGAGAGGCCAAGAGCAAGCGCGCCAAGACCTGCGAGGAGAGGACGGAAGAGTTTCATATCCGTGATATCCTTATTCGGCTGGCGCCGCTGCCGGCGCATCATGTCCAAGAATGGAGTGGTTGATCGAATCCGGCTCGCCTTTCGGACGCTCCCTGAGACCGAGAACAGGAAGGATGAGCAGGAAGAAGGCGAAATAATAGACCGTCAAAATCTGCGATAGAATTTTGAATGTGAACGCCGGGGCTTTCTCGATCGCCATAGACGCAACACCGCCAGCCGCGACTTGTTCGTCACGGAATTGCGCGGCAGGCGCATAATCCGCAAATGTACGCTGCCCCTCAAGACCCGCTGAGTCTGTATAGCTGACCAGCAACTTGTCTTCACCCATCGAGATGATCGGATCATCCGGGTTCGATGCGCCGCACCAGCCGAGCAGCAAACACGCCACGACAAAGCCGAAGAAGAATTGCTTGGCGACGGGACGATAACGCATGGACTTCACTTTCGACGTGTCGAGCCATGGCAGCAGGAACAGGACAGCGATCGAACCAAACATGGCGATCACACCGAGCAGCTTCGCATCGATCGGTCCAATATTGAAAGTGATCGCGCGCAAGATGGCGTAGAAGGGCAAGAGATACCATTCTGGCACAATATGCGCCGGGGTCACCAACGGGTTGGCTTCGATATAATTGTCTGCATGCCCGAGTACGTTCGGGGCGTAGAACACGAAGACCGCAAAAATGATCAGGAAAACCACAATCGCGAAGCCGTCTTTGACCGTATAATAGGGGTGGAACGGGACGGTGTCTTTCTCGACATCCTGAACTTCCACACCGGTCGGGTTATTATTGCCTGGCACGTGCAGCGCCCAAATGTGCAGGATTACGACACCCGCAATCATGAAGGGCAGCAAATAGTGCAACGAGAAGAAGCGTTGCAGCGTCTGATTGCCAACCGATGGGCCACCCATCAACCAGCTCTGGATCGGCTCACCAACCAGCGGGATCGCACCGAAAAGGTTGATAATCACGTTCGCACCATGCAGCGACATCTGACCCCAAGGCAGCATATAGCCGAGGAACGCGGTCGCCATCATCAATAGATAAATGATACAACCGAGCAGCCACAGCACTTCGCGGGGCGCTTTATACGAGCCGTAATAGAGGCCGCGGAACATATGGACATAAACGGCCAAGAAGAACATGGACGCGCCGACCATGTGAATGTTCCGGATCAGCCAGCCATACGGCACATCGCGCATAATCCGCTCAACTGAGCCAAAGGCCTGATCGATATCGGCCGTATAATGCATCGCCAGCACCACGCCGGTAATGATCTGCACGGCCAGACAGATGGCAAGAATACCGCCAAATGTGTACCAATAGTTGAGGTTTTTCGGGGTCGGGAAGTCGACAAAGCTGTCATGCGCCAGCCGAACAATCGGAAGGCGGCTATCCAGCCATTTTTCAATGCCAGTCTTTGGCTCGTAGGTGGACTCGTGTCCGCTCATCGGTCTCTGGTCCTTCCTTTAGAGTGAAATCTTTACAAGCGTGGGCGAGACCCACTCATAATCTGGCACCGGCAGATTGGTCGGCGCCGGGCCTTTGCGAATGCGGCCAGACGTATCGTAATGCGAACCGTGGCATGGGCAGTACCAACCGCCATAGTCACCCACGCTGCCTTGAGCGGGGCCTACCGGCACACAGCCAAGGTGGGTACAAGCGCCAGAGGTCACCAGAATGGCCGGATTATAGGTCCCATCCGCCAGCGCGACGAGACGCTCTTCATCGGTTTCCGGGTCCGGCAGTTTGCTGACATCCGCATTCGCTGCAGCAGCGACTTCTTCTGGCGTGCGATGGCGCAAGAAGAATGGCTTGCCGCCAATCAGCACGCGAATTTCGCCGCCAACAGGAATTCTCGAGATATCGACTTCGAGGCTGGAAGCGGCTTTGGTGTCGCCAGCCGCATTCATCTGATCGATAAACGGGTAGACCACCAGGCCAGCACCGCCTGCGGTCGCAGCAATAGCTGCGATATGGATGAAATCCCGGCGTTCTTCGTCGACTTGATCCGGGGCCGTTGTGTTGGAATCGCTCACGTCTTCTCTTCCTTCGGCATGACTTTGCAGCCTAAATACACACAATAGGATAAAGCATCATTGCGGCGCAGCGCCGCAAGCCTCCTCCCGTTAATTGTGCCCGCCTAGCCTGCCTCGCGCATGATTTCAAGCGATTGCAACGGCTCTAGATGCGACACAATTTCCACCCCCGCTAAGGAGATTTACCGATACTGTCAGTGTTGATCGAACTTTAGCGCTCGCGCTCGACACTCTATAGGACCTCGACAATGACAGAGCTCGACACACGAAAACAACGCGCAGCGACTTGGTTCAAGGCGCTGCAGGACGATATTATCTCGCGATTTGAAGCGCTTGAGGATGAAGCTGCCCGCCCGCTCTATCGCGGCGAACCCGGCCGATTTGAGAAAACCGAATGGCAACGCGGGGATGGCAGCGAAGATCTTGGCGGGGGGCGAATGGCGATCATGCGCGGCAAATTCTTCGAGAAAGTCGGGGTTCATTTTTCGGAAGTCTATGGCTCTTTTTCGGAAGCCTTCCGTGCCCAGATCCCGGGCGCGGATGAGTCGGATGGCTCATTCTGGGCCTCGGGCATTTCTCTGATCGCGCATTTGCACAATCCGCGCGTGCCGGCCGTGCATATGAACACACGTATGCTGGTCACGAGCGAGAGCTGGTTTGGCGGCGGCGGCGATCTCACGCCGCTGCTCGATTATCAACGCAAGGACGATTTCCCGGACACGATCGACTTTCATGCCGCGATGAAAGCGGCCTGCGATCCCTATGATGAAAGCTGGTACCCGGATTTCAAACAACGCTGCGACGCCTATTTCCACCTCGCCCATCGCGACGAACCGCGGGGCACAGGCGGCATTTTCTATGACCGCTTCAATACCGGCGACTGGGAGCGCGATTTTGCCTTCACGCAGGATGTCGGGAAGCAATTCGCAGAGATCTATCCGAAGCTTGCCCGTCGCCGCATGAATGAAGGCTGGACCGAGGCAGAGCGCGACGAACAGCTGATCCGCCGCGGTCGCTATGTCGAATTCAACCTGCTTTATGATCGTGGCACCACGTTTGGCCTGAAGACCGGCGGCAATGTGACGAGCATTCTGTCATCCATGCCGCCTGTGGTGAAATGGCCTTAAGTATGCGGCGGATCCGCGAGCAAAGCGAGCAACGCCTCTCGCTCTAAATCGAAATCGCTCTCAACCCAGATTTTCGCGACCCGGCTCAGCGCTTGGCCGATCTCTTTGCCGGTCAGGCCTGCCGCCAATGCGTCATCGCCGCCAATTGGAAAGTCCGGCCGCCGCCACGCGCGCACCGCGGCGAGCAAATCCCGCACATCCGCGCCGGCCAGCATGGCGCGGTCGACCACCGCCTGTTTGCCATGCCAATACAGCGTTGCCCGCAATTCTTTTGACTTCATTCCAACCGGATCGGGCAGATTATCGGCCGCCCACATGGTCAGCCGCGCGGATTCATCATTCGACAAACGCAGCACGCCTTGGGTCTGTTGCACAGCCAGAGCGGAGCGCGGCAATAAAGCCATGAGGCGCAGCATGGAATCCGGTTGCACGCCGGTCAGCTGTTCCGTCAGTTCCAGATTGTGCAGCGTCTCGGTGCTCTGATGCTCCGGCAGCACCGCTTCCAGGACCCCACTCTCACCCATGGCTTCCACCGCCACACGCGGCTGCGGTGCGGCGAGCAGCTTTTTCAGCTCTTTCCAAATCCGTTCGCGCGCAATTTTAGCGAGGCCTTGGCGTTGACGCTGACAGGCCGCCAGCCCATCTGCGTCAATCCCGGCGCCGTACCAGGCATTGAAGCGAAAAAAGCGCAAGATGCGCAAATAGTCTTCACGCAATCGCTGATCTGCATCGCCAATAAAGATGACGCGTCCGGCCAATGCATCATCATAACCGCCGCCTACCGGATCAAACACTTCACCATCCGGCGCCGCATAGAGTGCGTTCAAGCGAAAGTCGCGCCGTTGCGCATCTTCCGTCCAGTCTTCCGTAAAAGCGACCACAGCGCGCCGACCATCGGTTTCGACATCGCGGCGCAAACTGGTAATTTCAAACGGTTCGCCATCGATCAACGCGGTCACCGTGCCATGTTCAATGCCGGTGGGGATGGCGCGAATCTTCGCGCGCTCCAGGGCCGCGAGGGTCTGCTCAGGCCGCAATTGCGTCGCGATATCGATATCATCAACCGGTCGACCCATAATCGTGTTGCGCACACACCCGCCGACAAAGCGCGCGCAACCGGATCGCTCCGCCTCTAACGCATCAATCACCTGGCGCGTCGCAGCGGCTTGAAGCCAATCAGCGTTCAGTGGTTTCAACAGACTCTGTCGCCTCATTGGCCGCTTCAGGCACAGCGTCGCAGGGGATTTCCTGTGCTGGCACCATACGGCCATCGATGATTTCTGACGGTTTATAGCAAGGCTCGCCTGCAATCCGATCCAAGACGATCAGGACCAGCCAGCCGCCAAGTGCCATGCCAAGGCCGGCCCCGAACAAAGCCCGGATGGGCCAGGGTTTACGGCCTTCCTGCTCCGCTTCCGTAATCGCAATCCGGTAAATGCCAAACAGGATAAATGGCAGGAAAAACAGAACCATTTGTAAGAGTATTCTTGGTCCCAATTGTGTTCTCCTCAGGTCTCGTACAGGTTCATATATAGATCACGAATGATCCCAGCCGTCACACCCCAGATGCGAAAGCCTTGCCAGGGCATTTCTATATATTGGCGATGTTTGCCTTTATAAAAGGCTGTGCCGGTCTGGTGATTGGCCGCATTGAACAGAAAATCGAGCGGCGCTTCGAACACGTCAGCGACTTCTGTCGGGTCTGGCCGGGCTTCAAAATCGCTCGGCAAGACGCCAACAACAGGGGTAATGCGAAAGGCGGTTCCGGTGACATAAGGCGCCGCGCGGGCGACCAGATCGACATTTTGCGGAACCACTCCGACTTCTTCTTCCGCTTCCCGCAAGGCGGCCGCCACAGCATCTGCGTCCACGGCGTCGATCTTGCCGCCTGGAAATGCCACCTGGCCCGGATGCGAGGCCATCGTATCGGGGCGCTGGGTCAACAAAGCCGTTGGTCCACTCGGCCGCGGGATGACCGGAATCAGCACAGCCGCCGGCCGGATCGTGTTCAATCGATCATCATCCACAAAGTCGAGATCGCCAACTTCCGGCAATTGCCCATCGCCCTGGATCGGGTCAAGCCGGTCGCTGGCGCGCGACAGAAAGTCATCAAGTGTGGTGAAACTCATCAGGCCGCCGGTCCCAGTTGAAAAAAATGGCCGCGAGACCAGACGCCAAGTTGGCCGGCACACCCTTCATAGGCTTCTGACAGTTCTGCAAGCTCATAAAAAACCGGGCGCGACAGTTTCGCTTCTAATCCGCCCCGCACAAGGACATAAGGGCTGGGCTCTTGCGTGTCTGGATCGGTTTCCACGCGCAGCGGCGTATCTGCGTCAGCTGCGACCACATCGCCGAGATTGGTCGAAAAAGCCAAGGTCTGATAGCGCCCGGCATCGCCGAGACGATCGACGCGTATGGCCACAAATGGCGCATCCTCTACATGCACAATGACTTTCTCATACGGCGTCACGAGATAGATTTCGCCATCATCATCCTTGCGCAAGATGCGTGAAAACAGCTTTACCAGCCGTTCCCGCTTGATTTTCGAACCTTCATGCCACCACGACCCATCGGCGCGGATTTCCATCTGAATATCGCTGCAATTTTGCGGATTCCACAGGTGAACCGGCGGCAAAGGCCCATCGAGCCCTTCCGGCGCGATCTCTTTCAGAACCTGTTCTAAGGAAATGACAGAATTTCCATTAGATTTCATGTGGTGCTCCGCCATCTTCTCGCCTAGACCTAGTGCGACTGATGTAGATAGTGAAGATGGAGTGCTCATGGCAGAGGACAATCCAGCGATTGTTGCAGAGGCAGAAGCCGCCGGTGAAACGCTTGCAAATGTGAAAGCGGAGATCGGAAAAGCCGTGTTCGGACAAGAACGCGTGATCGAATTGGCGCTATCCGCGATATTGGCCGGCGGTCATGCCCTTTTGATCGGGGCGCCGGGCCTCGCCAAGACGCGCCTGGTCGAAGCCATTGGCACCGCGCTAGGCCTCGATAATGCCCGAATTCAGTTCACGCCTGATCTGATGCCCGGCGATATTCTCGGCTCGGAAGTCCTCGACGAAGGCGCCGATGGCAGCCGCGCATTCCGTTTCATCAAAGGCCCGATCTTTACTTCGCTGCTAATGGCCGACGAGATTAACCGCGCCTCCCCGCGCACCCAGTCAGCGCTGCTGCAAGCGATGCAGGAAAAGCATGTGACCGTGGCCGGCGTGCGTTATGATTTGCCCGCGCCTTTCCATGTTCTGGCGACGCAAAACCCGATTGAGCAAGAAGGCACCTACCCATTGCCGGAAGCGCAGTTGGACCGCTTCCTTCTGAAAATCGATGTCTCTTACCCAGACTTGGACACAGAGCGTCAAATCTTGATCAAGACCACAGGCGGCGAAGAAGAAGCGGTCGCTACCGCAATGTCGGCACAGGACCTGATCGGCTTGCAAGCCCTGGTTCGCAAAATGCCCGTCGGCGAGACCGTGCTCAACGCCATTCTCGCACTGGTCCGCGAGGCCCGGCCTGAGCAGAGCGATGATGAACGCGTCCGTCGTTTTGTCGATTGGGGACCAAGCCCACGCGCGGGACAAGCCCTGATGCTGGCTTGCCGCGCCCGTGCGCTCATTCGGGGCCGCTTGTCGCCAAGCCTGGAAGACGTTGAATCGCTGGCCGAACCGTGCCTCGCCCACCGCATGGGCATGCGTTACGACCCGACCGGCGAAGCGCCAGGTCTGACCCATTTGATTGATGAACTCGTCCGAAAGGCAGCTTAATCATGCGCACTGTTCTATTTGTCTCATCACTTGCCGTGCTTGCTGCCTGCGGCCAGGTCGACCCAATCCCGGAAGAAGAGAAAGCCGAGATTGATTGCCTCGCTTCGATCACCGTGGTCGAGATCACGGATGCCATTCGCGAAGGCGCGGCAAACGGCACCGACCCAGCTGAATTACAGACTGTCAAACCCGAGCGCATTGCCGCCGCCATCGAAAAGCTGGAAGCGAAATATTCCGGTGAGATGGATTCGGCGTATCTCGAATATGACATCAATCACCGTCTCGATAAGATCCAGGATGCTTTGAACAATCGCGATCCGGATTCAGAGGCGACTCAAATCATGAACGAGACGCTGGCGCTGGGCAAATCCTGCACGTTCGGGAGTGAATGAACGAGTGAATCGCCACGCAATTCTCATTTTGGCGATAGCAGCCATGAATCTCACCGGTTGCCAAACCGCACCCACGCAAAGCACACTAATCGACTGCATCGCGGCCGGACAGGTAGAATTCAATACGCACCAAAAATTCGTGAATGATCTTGGAGCAGAAGGAATTACACCATCAATAGAACTGATGCCTTATCAACGAATGCATAATGCAATTCTCGCTCGCTACATGTTGAATGGGGAAACACCGCCATCGGAGGAACCGTTCAGAATTTATCCAGTTCCGAGCGTTGAACAGTCCATTGAAGATGCCATCATTGTTAAGATGGCCAAGCTCTCCACCGCCAATTTCGAAGAAACCGAGCAGTTAAACCGTGATTGTGGGAAAATTCTTCGTCGCAACCGGAATTTGCACTCGGAATGATTTCCCTCTCTACCCTCCGCGCTGATGCCGAAGCCCTTGCCCGTCAATTGCCCGGCCTGTCTTTGCAGGCCGCTGCCGCCGACGTGATTCATCCAGGCGCCGCCGGCCGCAAGCGCGCCGGGTCAGGCGAGCAGTTCTGGCAATATCGCCGCTATGCCCAGACCGATGCGGCGGATCGCATTGATTGGCGGCGCAGCGCCCGAGGCGACGAGTATTTCGTGCGTGAGACAGAACTCGAAACCGCGCGCACCATCCTGTCCTGGGTCGATCCGCATGCGGGCTTTGACTGGTCCAGTGATCCAGGCCGGGAAACCAAAGCCGATCGCGCCCGCATCATCTTGCTGGCGCAAGGGATCCTGTTCGCCAAGCAAGGCGAGCGTGTGGGGCTCATTTCCGGCAGTCGCCCGCCTAGCCTCGGCAAAAGCGCTCCAGACCGGATGGCGGAAGATCTGTTGCGCGGAACGGCAGAGCAGCTCGAGCCCCCGCGCGCGCAAGCCCTGGCGGTGATTGCCAGTGATTTCTACGATGGCGCTGAGGCCTGGCGCCAACGCCTCGCACCGCTGGCCCAGACTTGCCGTCATGGTGTTCTATTCTCGGTCAGCGACCCGATTGAGCATGAGTTCCCGTATACAGGCCGCACCCGGTTCAGTCGCCCTGGCAGCACGCTTGATCGCCTGTTCGGACGCGCTGAGACCGTACGCGACACATATCTCGAAAAGCTCGCCGCGCATGAGACTGCGCTGACAGAGCTCGCCGCGAATATGGGCTGGGCCCTGGTCCAACATCGCACCGATGAGAGCGCCTTACGCGGCGCAGCAGCAGTCCAGGCGGCTCTGGAACAATTCGGGGACAAGGCATGACGCTTGGCCCCTTCCTGTTCATGGCACCGCTGACACTGTTCAGCCTGATCGCTTTGCCGATCATCTGGTACATATTGCGCGCCACCCCGCCGAGCCCGAAACAAGCGCAATTGCCGAGCCTGCGCTTGCTCGAAAATGTCGATCCAAAGGAAGAAACGCCAGCGCGGACGCCGTGGTGGATCCTGCTCTTGCGGATCGGCGCTGCGGCGCTCGCCATTCTTGGCCTGGCGCAACCTATTTATGCGCCGAATGCGAGCAACACTGCAGACACGTCCGGCCCGGTCCTCGTCGTGGTCGATGATGGCTGGACCAGCGCCCAACGCTGGGGCGAGCTGCGCTCAGCCGCGCTCTCGGCTTTGGATGGCGAAGCACGCGATACGCCCGCGCATATTTTGCTGACGGCGCCGCGCGCCTTGCCGATTGACCCGAATGAACGGCTCGATCGCGCCGCTTATGAAGCCCGCGTCCGGTCGCTGCAACCACAAGCCTGGGCTGTCGATCGCGAAGACGCTTTGGCCCGCTTGACCGAGAGTCAGTTCCGGCCAGGTCGTATTCTCTGGCTCACCGACGGCCTCGACCCAGACAGCGCGGCGCCGTTCGCGCGCGCTTTGAGCGATCTCGCGCCGCTCTCCATCTATTCCGCCCCGGCTCGCGGTCCCGTGGCGCTGACTCGGCTCCGTGCTGACGCGCAGGGCGTTGGTCTCACCGCAAGTCGGATTGAGACATCAGAGCCGTCGCAGCATTTTGTTTCCGCTTTGACTCTTGATGGTGCGGCGCTGGCGACGGCTGACCTTGATTTTGCGGCGGGTGAACGCACCGCCACAGCGAATTTCACTTTGCCGCCTGCCGCCTTGTCGCGGATTTCCCGGTTTCAGGTCACAGGGTCTGCCACCGCCGCAACCGTCTGGCTCTGGGACAGCGCCGATCGCTCGCGTCGCGTTGGCCTGGTCAGCGGCGACAGCACCGCGCAACCCTTGCTGTCTGACATTCACTATGTTCGCAAAGCGCTCGAGCCATTCGCCACGATTTCTGAAGGCGAACTGACCGATCTTATCGCAGAGAATCCAGACGCCATTATCCTGACGGATATTGGCCAGATTGATGGCGACGCCCGCGCCGCGGTCACAAGCTGGATTGAAGAGGGCGGCGCCCTGATCCGTTTTGCTGGGCCGCGTATGGCTGGCCCGCAAGTGTCCAGCCGCGGCGATGATCTGGTCCCCGCCCCTTTGCGGCGGTCGTCCCGCGCCATTGGCGGCACACTGACCTGGGAAGAGCCGCAGCCGCTCGGCACCTTCCCAGACGCATCGCCGTTTGCCGGGCTTGAACCACCCGCAGATATACGCGTACGTCAGCAAGTCCTCGCCCGGCCTGGCCCGGAACTCGCCCGCTGCACATGGGCCCGCCTTGCCGATGGCAGCCCGCTTGTCACTGCTGATCGCCGCGGCGAAGGCACGCTGATCCTGTTCCATGTGACCGCCGGACCGGACTGGTCGGACCTGCCTTATGCGGGTGTCTTCGTCGATATGCTGCGTCGCTCCATCGCTGCCGGACGCGGTGAAGCGATCAGCGATGAAGAAGGTTTGTACACACCCGCTCTGACTCTGAACGGCGCCGGCCGCCTGTCGCAGCCGAGCGCCGGCGCCACGCCGCTGCGCGCCGCTGATTTCGGCGCCATTGCGCCATCAGAAACTCACCCGCCAGGCCTGTATCAGGGCCCTGCCGGCACGCGCGCCTTGAACGTCGCGCCCGAATACACCCCCATAGCGATGACCGACTGGCCAGCGTCCGCGACGCTGCTGGGCGATACAGAAGCGCGCACCGTGCGCCTGGGTGGGGTCTTGCTCGGCATTGCACTGGCCTTGCTCTGCATTGATCTGATCGTGGCCTTGGCTCTGGCCGGGCGAATGCCGCAATTCCGGCGCAGCGCCGCGGCAGGCATGCTGGCGCTCGCCACATTGGCCGTGACCGGGCCTGGCGATGCGATCGCCCAAAGCAGTTTCGGATCGTCACAGTTTGATGATCTCGACAAGGAAATCGCCGCTGCCCTGGAAATGCGGCTGGCTTATATCGAAACCGGCGATGCGCGCACTGATCGCGCCACGAAAGCAGGTCTGGAGGGCCTCAGCCTGGTCCTGTTCCGGCGCTCCAGCGTCGAACCCGCTGCCCCGCATGCTGTGGACCTGGAAACCGATGCACTCGACGTCTATCCCGCGCTCTTCTTGTCGCTGCCCGAGACTCCCGAACCTTTCAGCGAAGCGGCTGTGGCTCGGCTCAACGCCTATATGCGCAATGGTGGCGCGCTCTTCATCGATACCCGCCGGGGCGGAAATATTGGCGGCGGCAACAGTTTTGACGGGCTCGACCAAACCCTACCGGGCCTCGACACACCACCCTTATCGCCTGTGCCGGACGATCATGTGCTGACCCGGTCTTATTATCTCATCCAATCCTTCCCGGGCCGGTATGAGAATCGAAATCTCTGGATCGAAGCGACGGGCGCTGCCGAAAAGACTGAGCGCCGCGGCGATGGCGTCAGCCGACTATTTGTCGGTGATGCCGATTATCTCGCCGCCTGGGCTGTCGATGAGCGCGGGCGTCCGCTTTATTCCGTCGATGGCGGCGATGTCCAGCGAGAGCTTTCGATCCGTTTCGGGGTCAATCTGATCATCTACATCCTGACCGGCAATTACAAAGAGGATCAGGTCCATATTCCGGCGCTGCTGGAGCGTCTCGGCGAGGATGAAGGCGTGGGCGATTTCGATGTCCAGGACGGGGTTATTCCATGATTGAAGCGACCCGCCTCACATTTGATCCCTTGATCGGTTGGCCGCTTTTCTGGGCGCTGGTCGCGCTCTGCATCATCAGTCTTGGCGTCTATGTCTTGGCCTTTCGCAAGGCATGGTTGACGCGAGCAGCGGCGGTGGCGTTTGGCCTGCTGGCCCTCTCCAATCCCGCCTTTGTCGAAGAAGAGCGGGAGCCTTTGCCCTCCGTCGCGGCCATCGTCGTTGACCGATCTGACAGTATGAATTTCGGCGCGCGCGAAACCATCGCCTCGGATGCCCTCGCTGCCCTGCAAGAGGAATTGGAAGCCAATCCGTCGATCGATCTCAGACTGATCGAAGCAGAGACGCAAGGCGACGGCACACGCCTGATCGGCGCGCTGGAGGGCTTGATGGCTGATGTCCCCCGCGACCGGATTGCGGGCGCCATCCTGGTCACAGATGGTCAGGTGCATGACCTGCCCGCCAATCTCTCTCGCATTCGAGAGCTTGGACCGGTCCACGCCCTGATCACTGGCGATCCCGACGCCAGCGATCGCCGCATCACTTTGGTGCAAGCGCCAAACTTCGACATTGTCGGTGACCAGGCGGAATTCGTCATCCGCATTGACGACCCTGAAGGCGGGACCGTGCCGCTGACCTGGTCGATGAATGGCGGGCGCAGCCAGGCGCAATATATTGAGGCCGGCCAAGATACGAGCATCCTGATCGAAGTCGAACGTCGCGGCGACAATATTGTCGTGTTCGAAACCCCGGAAGGTGATCAGGAACTTACCCTTGCGAATAATCGTACGGCGGCGACCATTTCCGGCGTGCGCGATGGATTGCGGGTCCTGTTGGTCACCGGCCGCCCGAACGCCTCGGGCCGGGTCTGGCGCGACCTGTTGAAATCAGATCCATCGGTCGATCTGGTTCATTTCACCATTCTACGCCCGCCTTATAAGCGCGACATCACCCCGCTTGAGGAAATGGCGCTGATCGCCTTTCCGACTGAGGAATTGTTCGAAGAGAAGCTCGACGGTTTCGACTTGATCATATTCGACCAGTATGAGCGCCGCGGTGTCATCACCATGGGCTATCTCGCGGATGTCGCGCGCTATGTGGATGAAGGCGGCGCTTTGCTGGTGATTGCGGGTGAGAGCTTCGCTGGCCCAGCCAGCCTCGCCCGGACGCCCTTGGCGGGCATCCTTCCCGCGCTGCCGACAGGCGAGGTCATCGCAGAGGATGTCGAACCGACCCTCTCGGATGAAGGCTTGCGCCATACGATCACAGAAGACTTTGCGGGTCTGACCTGGGGCAAATGGCTGCGATATATCCAGGCGCGCGCGGATACAGGCGATGTCTTGATGCGCACCGCGGATGGTGCGCCTCTATTCGCCGTCGACCGCGTCGGGGACGGCCGCGTCGCGCAGCTTTTATCCGATCAAATCTGGCTCTGGGCCCGCGGCTATGATGGCGGCGGTCCGTTCTCGGACTTGATCCGTCGATCCGTACATTGGCTCATGAAAGAGCCGGAGCTGGACGAGCGCCAGCTGCAATTGCTAGCCCAGGGCGACACCGTCCGCGCCGATCTGCGCACACTGTCTGACCGCGCCGCGCCGCTGATCATTGAAACGCCCGATGGCAGTTTCCTGGAACCCGATTGGCGCGTGGATGGACCCGGCAGTTATAGCGCTGAAGTCCCGGTCGATCAGCTGGGCTTGTATCGCGCCCAATCGGGCGGGCTGGAAGCGGTGGCCTTGAACGGCCCGGCCAATCCACGCGAGTTCGCAGCTCTGGAAGCCACGGGCGATGTGCTGCGCCCCCTCACCGAAGCCTCCGGCGGCGGCATTTATGCGCTGGAGCGTCCGGGGCGAGTGCCGGACATCCGCCTGGTCGGTCGCCGCGCCGATGCCAGCGGCGGCGATTGGCTGGGTCTACGCGAACGCGGGGCTTATGCGGTGCGCAGCTCGACCAGTTTGCCGCTTTTGCCGGGGCTATTGGCGATCGGATTAATCTTGATTGCGCTGCTGGCGGCTTGGCGACGTGAGGGGCGTTAGAGGCGTGGTGTGGTGTCTGCAATCGGCGTCAAAGCGGACAATCTGCCTCAGCCAGCAGGGTGTTTAGCCGATCAAATTCTCCGTAAATTGCCACAATTCCTCAGCGAGCTCAGCGTTCACCGCGTTGCCTTTCGGCTGAGCGGGAACAGGACCGCCACGCAAGCCAAATCGCGGTCCGTAGTATTCGCCTTTTTTGACACGTGGATCGGTTGCAGCACGAAGTTGCGGTGCGACGCCAGTTTCAATTGGAGAAGCGATAGCGGTTGTGAACCATCCCCCAATTCCGACGGTTTGTTGACGCTCGGTCGCGGTGAGCCCCGGATGTGCAGCAACTGACAGAGCACTGCTGCCAGCCTCTTCAAACCGTTTTTGGAGAGATGCGGTGAACAGCAAATTTGCGAGCTTGCTGTCGCCATAACTCTTCACGCGGTCGTATTCGCGCTGACGCCAGTCCATATCGTCAAATCGAATCTCTCCGACGCGATTGGCGCCACTCGATAAAGTGACGACGCGTGCATTCGGCGTATCCACCAGCCGCGGAAACAGGCGCTTTGCGAGCGCGAAGTGACCGTAATGGTTCGTTGCCATATGGATTTCACGCCCATCCTTTGTGTGTTGAAGCGTTTCAGCGTTCACCACCGCGGCATTGTTTATAAGGATGTCCAGTCTTTCGAACTTTGAATTAAAGGCATTTGCAAACGCATAGATCGACTCCAGGTCGGTTAGGTCTAGCTGGATGCACTCTATCCCAGCGCCGGGTGCCGAATTTTGGATAGTCTTCACGGCTTCTTCGCCGGCATCGACACGTCGGCAGCCAATAACCACGTGCGCGCCTTTCTTCGCCAGCTCAAGCGCTGATCGAAATCCAAGCCCCGCATTGCCTCCTGTTACGATTGCGACCTTTCCAGTGAGATCAGGGATGTCATCTATGTGCCAGCGTGCCATGTGCAACTCCTTTAAGAGAATGTTGTTCTCTTATATAGTAGTGTTATATCGATGTGCAACCCAACCAGATTTAGTGCGTGAAAGGAGAAGTAATTGACGACCACGTTTGTTCGCGCACGAAACGTTGATCAAAAACGGGAGCGGCGTCAGTCTCTGCTTGCCGGTGCCAAACGAGCGGTGGAAAAAAAGGGAGTCGATGAAGCAAGCTTGTCGGACTTCTCCGCCGAAGCGGAAATCGCGAAGTCTGCGTTCTACAAGTACTTTTCGAGCAAGGAAGAAATCCTGGCTTATGTCCTCATGGGCGAGTTTGAAGCAATCACTCGGCAACTGGCGAAACGCTCAACCAAGTACAAAAGCGTGAATGACCTTGCATCCAGCATCTCTTCCGTATTCGCTCAGCGCCCTCTTGCAGGTGCGCTATTGTCCGAGATTTCTAGAACACTCGACCAGAACACGCCGTTTGAGCGGCTCATCGAGATCAAACGGCAATTTGCTAGCACGCAACGCGACTGGACGGAAATCATCCTGAACAGCGGTTTGGGCTTCGATCAATTCGGCGCGAAGCAACTGGTCAAAAGCTGTTATGCGTATATCGCCGGACTTTGGCCGCTGACCCGCGAACGCCCTGAATTGCTGGAAGCCTCCAAGCAAGCAGGATTCACCGGAACGTACGGCGCTTTTGAAACCGAGTTGAAGAGGTTCATCGTCTTTCAAGCAGCCGGAATTTTGAGCCACTCCGAGAGTAATGGTAATTGAGGCGCGGCTTATGTCCGCTTTTGACCCAAAGCAGACGTCCCAAACGTCAGACGACGTGCTCACCCCACACGCACCGCCCCCTTCAGCCCGTTCGCCGATCCCGCTAAATCTCGCACCATCACGCGGCGCATATCCTGCGGCCCAGGAAAGCTGAACCGATCCGCCGCCACTTGCTCAAACCCTAATTCGCCAAAATAGACCGGTGCGCCGATAATCACTGCCGCCCCCCATCCCGCATTCGTGGCCGCTTCAAGCGCCTCTCCTGTGACGGTGAGCCCCAGTCTCTGGCCCTGAAAGCCAGGATCCACCGCAACGGGACCGATAAACAAAGCTGAGATCTCTCCCGCACCCACCAAAATCGGCCACACGCGGCACACACCAATCACCTCGCCATCGCAGATCGCAACCCGCGACACATCCGGCACCGAAGCATTGCCCTCGCGCAGCCGTTCGGCGGTCTTGGCGAAGTGCCCAGGCCCGAACGTACGGTCATAGAGCGCTTCAATTGCGTCAGCGTGCAACGGGGGGGATTCGGGTAGGATTTCGATCATCGCGCGCGGTCTTTAGCCGACCCGGCTCGAAACACAATGCCCGATCTAATAATCCCAGCGTTTGAGCTGATCCTGCAAGGCTTCGATAAAGGCCAGCGGCTGGTCGAGCAGGACATGATGCTGCGCATCCGGAATCGAGATCATATCCATCGGCCCATCGCGCAGTGAGCGCATGTAATTCCAGATCCGGTCGGTTACGAGTTCAGACTCCTGGCCGCGCATCAAAGCGACATGACAGCTCACATCGGCCAGCAGATTCGACGACATTGCGCTGAACTCGAAATTGACAAAAATGCCGGGATCAAATTTCCAGATCCAACCGGTCTGACCAGCTTCATTCTCAACCTGTTTGAGACTGTGGCGCGCGATATAATCGGCAATGTAATGGTTCTCACATGGCTGCGGCGGCGCCAGTCTGAAGCGGGCAAGCGCGGCCTCCAGCGTGGCATAGGCCCGGCTGCCGCGGGCGCGGCGTGGCGGCCCTTCCCATTCATCATCTGGTGGTCGAATGCCACTATCGATGATGATCACACCGGTGAACTTGTCGACATGCTTGCGCGCTGCGTGCAGGGTGATGAAGCCGCCAAAGGAATGCGCGGCGATGACCGGCTTGCGGCCGCCGTCAAACAAGCCGACATGTTCACACACAGCCAGCTGCTCTTCAGCAAAACTCGGGAAACTATAGGTCTCGCGCCAGTCACTGTCGCCCATGCCCGAAAACGTCATCGAGACGACATGATAGTCCTGCGCCAAAGCGGGCGCGATGAAATCATACCAGTGTGCATGCGCGCCATTGCCGTGCGCCAGCAACAGGCCAGGCTTGGTCGCATTGCCATAATCCTGATAACGAATACGGATGCCATCGACATTAACAAATCGTTCTTCGTAGGCCGTCGCAACGGCCGTTTCGAACCAGGCCGGCGCCTCAGGTTTCGCGCCCCGATAACGGGCGAGAAGATTGGCCTCTTGCGGGCTCATTTGCTTGAAATCGTCGGCCATGGATCAGGTTCGCTTCTCGATAATCTTGAAGATACCCGTGCCAGTCATCAGCGTTTTCTCGCCAGACCAGATGCGGCCCTCTACCGTATGGATACCGTCCACAACGGACAACACCTCGCCGCGCCCTTCAATCCATGAGCCATGCTTGGCGCCTGACAGAAAATCGCAGACCAGGCGAATGGTCACCCACCAGGTATCTTCGTTCTTTTCAACCGCTGCGCCCCAGGCCATGTCGGCAAATGTCATCAGCATGCCACCATGCGCGTTCATCATGCCATTGGTGTGATGCTCGCCGACCCGAAACCCGCGAGTCAGGCCGTTCTCGTCGCGCTTCTCAAACAAAGGTCCGACCTGACGGCCAAACCCGCGATGCCAAGGCAAAGGGGTGAAACCGGCCGGGATATCATAGATCTGCTCTTTGGTTAGATCATCACTCATGGCGCTTCACATGGCCGGTCACGGGCATCCCGGCAACCCCTCACGTTGGGGGATTAGAGGCCATCCAGTTGAGTGTCAAAATCACCGCATTTGCGGATGCATGCGCAATGATCGGGACAATAATGGTGCCACTCATCAAGCGTAAGACGGCAAATCCGATACCGGTCAGAAACACAACGAACATTGCGGCTGGCGAATATTGCAAATGACTGAAAGCAAACGCGAAACTGGACAAGACGACCGCGCCCACCGGGCTCACTCCGCGCGCAATCAGGGCCCCGAAAGCGATTCCGCGAAAAGCCACTTCTTCGACAATTGGCGCCATGATGACGGAGACAAAAATGAAAGCGAGCGTCCAGTTTTGCGGCTGAAAGACGTCCTGATTGACGTCGCCGCTATACTGCCAGCCCTCTTCCGTCATAACACTGTCCACCAATAGATTCGGCACCAGCAGCAATAAGGGGCCGAGGATGGCCGCCGTCATGATCCAGGAATTCTGCGTGGTCATGATGCCGGCAAATGGCCCGGCGCCGAGCCAGTTTGCCCACGCGCTCATCGCAGCAAACCAGGCCGCCATCGCGATACAGGAGACAAACCACAGGGTCTGATAGGCCTCGATTTCCTGCGTCGAGCCCGTTTCGAATTCGGGGATAAATGATGCCGCCAGCAAAGCGGCTCCGGTCAAGAACAGGATCGGGGCCAGAACCGCCCAGAAGAATGCCATCATGGGTTCGCGCACCAAAGCGAACGGCGTCTGATACGGCCCCATCATGCAAGTCCAGCCATGTCTTGGTATCGATCCTTTGCTCGCGCCAGCTAAGCGTGACTCACCGCCTCGATAAAGCAGACTCATGCAGCCCGAGTTAATTCGGGCTGCTTAAGTCAAATGTCTCGCGATTAGATGGCGCGGCCGCGGGCTTAGCTGCCCTCTGTCGGACGCAGCGCGATCAGCTCATCGGTCATGCTGTTTATCTTGGCGTTCAATGCATCCACCGAACCATTATTCTGGTCGAGAATGGACAGGAATTGCGCCTGTTGTTCGATTGCCAACCAGATCAGATTGCCTTCCGCATTCAGCGCAACATCAACGACTTGATATTTGCCGCCGCGATTGAGCACGCGCCAACGGACTTCCAGTTCCTGGCCATCCGCACGGACAATCTCGGTGTCGACGATCGAGTCGCGCGCATTGCGGTCGACGGAGCCTGTGACTTTTACGTCCTGGCCGCGATATTCATTGAAATAGAACTCGTAAACCGCCAGCGCATAGGTCCGGAACGTGGTCAGATAGGCTTCCATTTCCTCGTCTGAAAACCGTTTGGCATACTTGCCGATGACAAATTTTGCCACAGCGTCGAGATTGGTGAACTCATCCATATAGGCTTGGAATTGTTCCCGGCGCTCGGCCGCGGTTTGACCTGGCGCGTTCAGTGATGCCAGGACATCATTGGCATTGGTACGGACATATTCTTCTGTTTGCGTGTCAGCAAAGGCCGGCGCTGCAGCGACGGCCAGCATGGCTGATGAAATAATCCAGTTACGTAGCTTCATCATCATTCTTCCTGTGACTCGAATTCCTCTTCATCCCCGAAATCATAAGCGTCGAAATCGGGCAAATCTTCGAACGGATCTTCTTGCTCTCGACCATCGCGAATCGCGGCGGTTCTTTGTTGTGTATAGTTCCGCCGAAGCGCAACATAAGGTTCGGGTTGATCGCGCAGCACTTCGACCGCTTCGATCAGATTCTCTCGTACGGAAATGACGCTCGCCACCTGCCGACCAATCCTGAACTCTGTATCGCCTTCAAATTGGGCATAATTGAGGGGATCGAAGGCCGCATCGACGCCAAATCCGGTCAGATCACGCAAATTTGACGATCCGAGTAAGGGTAAGACAAGGTACGGTCCGTTTGGCACACCCCAGACGCCCAAAGTCTGACCAAAATCTTCGCGGTGCTCTGGCACGTCGAGCGACGAGGCAACATCCAGAATACCGCCAATGCCGATGGTCGAATTCACAGCAAAACGCGTCACCGTATCAATCGCGGCGCCCGGTTTGCCTTGTAAAACGGTATTCGCGAACACGACAGGCTGGTTGAGATTGGTCAGAAAATTCGACACGCCGCCCCGGATAGGCTCATTGGTAACAGCCCGATATCCTTTCGCCACAGGCTCGAGCACGGCGCGATCGACGCCATCATTGAACGCATAGACCTGTCGGTTGAAGCCTTCCAAAGGGTCGTAAACCGCTGTTGCAGACACATCTTCACTGGGCGTCGTCGCGCACGCTGTCACAGCCAAGAGTGAAGTGGTCAGTACACTCGCTAATCGCATGGATCCCGTCCTTCTTATCGACCGGCGATATGAGGGCGGATATGCAACAAATCAAATAAACCTAATGTGAATATTCAGACATGGTCAAAAACTGTGGCCGCTTGAGCACATTTTTACCGTCGGAGTAGTGGGCGCACAATTTCAGCCTTGCAAATCATATAAATGATCGTTTATATGATTTATGACGTCAAAACCAGACACTCTCGTAGACGCTTTGAAAGCGGCCGGCGAGCCGACAAGATTGCGTATTCTTGCGCTTTTGCGGCGCGGCGACCTGGCCGTGGGCGAATTGGTTCAGATTCTGGAGCAAAGTCAGCCCCGTTTATCGCACCATTTGAAGACCTTGACCAATGGCGGCCTAGTCGAGCGTTTGCCGGAAGGCTCCTGGGTGTTTTATCGCGCGCGTTCAAAAGGCTGGCCTGGACGTGTCTTGAACGCGTTGTTCGCCGAACTCGATTTGACCACGGCGCCGTTTGATCAGGACGCTGCAGCCCTCTTGAAGGTGCGGCGAGAACGCGCTGTATCAGCCGAGTCCTATTTTTCCGATATTGCCGAGAGCTGGGACCAATTACGCGCCCTGCATTATCCAGAATCCGATATCGAAACGGCGATCCTGAAACAGATCGAAGGACAATCCTTCGAACGTGTGGTCGATCTCGGCACCGGGACAGGTCGGATGCTGGCGCTGTTAGCCCCGCATGCGCAAGACGCTGAAGGGCTGGATCTGTCGCATCACATGCTGACGGTTGCGCGCGCAAATCTCAATCGCGCCGAGATTCGCAATGCACGTGTCCGCCAGGGCGATGTCTCTGACACGCCATTTGACGCCAATAGCGCTGATTTGGTCGTGGTCCATCAGGTCCTGCATTATCTCGAACAGCCCGAAGATGTGCTGGCAGAAGCCGCCCGTATTCTCAAACCAGGCGGGAAATTGCTGGTCGTCGATTTCGCGCCGCATGATCTTGAATTCTTGCGCGAGCGCCAAGGCCATCGCCGTCTGGGCATTCGCGAAGATGATATGACAAATTGGGCCGACGCTGCGGGCCTCGCCATTCAGGCGCCAACCCGATTCGATCCGCCTGCATCGCTGGATCAAGGCCTCAGCGTCCTGATCTGGACCGCCACGCGCCCCGCCAATCAACAGGAACAAGCCGCATGAACACGCTCGCCGTCGCCGCTCAGCAGGAGACGCCTGCTCCGAATGTTTCGTTTGAATTCTTTCCGCCCAAAACAGACAAGATGGAAGCGAAACTGTGGGAATCTGTCGCGCGCCTGTCGCCCATGGCGCCGAAATTCGTCTCTGTGACCTATGGCGCGGGCGGCTCGACCCGCGACCGGACGCAGAAAACCGTCGCCAAGATTGCGCAAGACACACCGCTCGCGCCTGCTGCGCATTTGACCTGTGTCAGCGCCACCAAAGAAGAAGTCCTGCAAGTCGCGACCGAGTTTTGGAATGCGGGTGTCCGCCACCTGGTCGCCTTGCGCGGCGATCCGCCGGCCGGCATGGGCGAAAAATTTGAGCAGCATCCGGGCGGCTTCAAGGACAGTGTCGACTTGATCCAGGGCATTCGCGACTATGACATTGCCCCTGGTGCACGGTTTGAAATCAGCGTGTCCTGCTATCCCGAACGTCACCCGGATAGCCTCGGCTGGGACGAAGATATTGCCTTCCTGAAAGCCAAACAGGATGCCGGTGCGGACCGTGCCATCACGCAATTCTTCTTTGAGCCGGATGTCTATCTTGAATTCCGCGACCGGGCCCGCGCTGGCGGAGTGACCATGCCGCTGGTGCCAGGAATCATGCTGCAGCCAAACTTCAATGGCCTGGCCCGGATGGCAAAAGTCGTTGAAGCCAGCGTGCCGCAATGGCTGCATGATCTGTATGACGGCACGGATGATGACCCGGCCACGCGCGAGCTGATCACCGCCAATGTCGCGGCCGAGCTCTGCCACAAACTGTCTGAGCATGGCGTCGAGGATTTCCATTTTTACACGCTCAATCGAGCCAGCCTGGCGATATCGATCTGTCGCTTGCTGGGCCTGAAGCCGAAAGCAATGAATGCATGACCAATAGAACCGACCGCATCGCCCAACTCCACGCCGCCGCGAAAGAGCGTATCCTGATGCTGGATGGCTCCTGGGGCGTGATGTTCCAGCGCATGGGCCTGGAAGAAGAAGATTATCGCGGGGAGCGGTTCACAGCGGATAAGTATCCCGGTCAGATGAAGGGCAATAATGACATTCTCTGCCTCACGCGCCCGGATCGCGTGACGGAGTTGCATGATGCCTATTTCGGGGCGGGTGCAGATATTTCAGAGACCAATACATTCTCGGCCACAACCATCGCGCAGGATGATTACGCGCTCGACTTGCAATCCGTGATCGACATCAACCTCGAAGGCGCGAAACTGGCCCGCGAGGCGGCCGATCGCTGGACGGAAAAAGAGCCGCACAAGCCGCGCTTTGCGGCCGGCTCGATTGGCCCGCTTAACAAGATGCTGTCCATGAGCTCAGATGTGAATGATCCGGGCGCGCGGGAAGTCACATTTGACCAGGTCTACCAGGCCTATCGCGAGCAGATTCAGGCCCTGAATGAAGGCGGCGTGCATCTCTACATGATTGAGACAATCACCGACACGCTGAATTGCAAGGCCGCGATCAAGGCGATCATGGACCTGGAATCCGAAGGGCTTGAGAAATTGCCAATCTGGATCTCGGGCACGATCACGGACCGCTCCGGGCGCACTCTGTCCGGTCAGACGGTCGAGGCGTTCTGGAATTCGGTCCGGCACGCCAAACCGTTTGCCGTCGGCTTCAATTGCGCGCTCGGGGCCGACCTGATGCGCCCACACATCGCGGCCATTTCACGCGTCGCAGATACGCTCGTCGCGGCTTACCCCAATGCCGGCCTGCCAAATGAGATGGGCCAATATGATGAAGAGCCGCACGAAACCGCAGGCGAAGTTGGCCAATGGGCGCAAGACGGGATCGTCAACATTCTCGGCGGCTGCTGCGGCACCACGCCGGAACATATCAAGGCGATCTCGGACTCCGTTCAAGGCGTCAAACCGCGCGACCCGGCCGCGAGCGAAAACACAATGCGTCTGGCTGGTCTCGAGCCGTTCGAACTGGCATCATAGAGCCTCTCTCACCCACGCAAGGAGCCTGCCCATGAAAGTCTATGACACGCTGGATGATCGCATCATCAGTTTCATCGAGAAGCAGAAAATGTTCTTTGTCGCCTCGGCGCCGCTTTCGGCGGATGGGCATATCAACTTGTCGCCGAAAGGCTATGACGCGTTCAAAGTGATTGATGACACGACCGTGGCCTGGCTCGATCTCGGCGGTTCGGGCATCGAAACACAAGCGCATGTGCAAGAGAATGGCCGCATCACGATCATGTTCTGCGCCTTCGAAGGCCCGGCCAATATCCTGCGCCTGTTCGGCACCGGCGAAGTGGTCAATCCGCACCATGAAGAATGGCAGGATATGCTGGCGCTGTTCCCAGGTTTCGAACGCGCCCGCGGCGTGTTCAGAGTGAAGCTGACGCGCATTCAGGACAGTTGCGGCTGGGGCGTACCCTTCTATGAGTTCAAAGGCGAGCGCGACCAGCTGACCCGTTATGTCGACAATAAGTCGACCGAAGAATGGGTCGAAAGCCGCTATGCCAAAAACGCCGAGAGCATTGATGGCCTCAAGGGCCTGGTAAGGGAGAATAGCTAATGACTTATATTGATGGTTTTGTCGCCGCGGTTCCGGTAGAAAATAAAGAAGCGTATCTTGAGCATGCCCGTATCACGGGCCCTGTCTTCAAGAAATATGGCGCCTTGCGCATCATGGACAATTGGGGCGACGAAGTGCCGGATGGTGAAGTGACCTCGTTTCCGCTGGCCGTGAAAGCCAAGCCGGGTGAAGTCATTGTCTTTTCCTGGATTGAATGGCCGTCTAAAGAGGCGCGCGAAAAGGGTATGGAACAGTGTATGGCCGACCCGGTCTTTAATGATGAAGACATGACGATGCCGTTTGACGGCCAGCGCATGCTGATCGGCAGCTTTGAGACGATACACGAAGAGTGATGACAAACACAAAGCTGTCATCCAGGACGAGCGAAGCGCTTTCCGGGATGACAAAACGAGAAGACTAGACTGCGACAATGACCACCTCCGCCTCCCAGAATTTCGTCAATATTGGCGAGCGCACCAACGTGACCGGCTCAGCCCGGTTCCGGAAACTGATCGTCAATGGCGACTACGCGACCGCGATTGAAGTCGCGCGCCAGCAAGTCGAGAATGGCGCCCAGATCATCGACGTGAACATGGATGAAGGCATGTTGGACGGCGCCGAGGCGATGACCACATTCCTCAATCTCATCGCAGCTGAGCCTGACATTGCCCGCGTGCCCGTGATGATCGATAGCTCAAAATGGGAAGTCATCGAAGCCGGCCTGAAATGCGTGCAAGGCAAGGCTGTGGTCAATTCGATTTCGATGAAAGAAGGCCTCGACCAGTTCCGCGAGCAGGCCCGCAAATGCCTATCCTATGGCGCCGCGGTCGTGGTCATGGCATTTGACGAGGTCGGCCAGGCGGACACTGCGCCGCGCAAGATTGAAATCTGCCAGCGCGCCTTCAAGATCCTCACCGAAGAGGTCGGCTTCCCGGCCGAGGATATCATTTTCGACCCGAACATTTTCGCCGTCGCGACCGGGATTGAAGAGCACAATAATTACGCCGTCGATTTTATTGAAGCGACCAAAATCATTCGCGAGACTTGCCCGGGCTGTCATATTTCTGGCGGGCTCTCAAATGTCAGCTTCAGCTTCCGGGGCAATGAGCCAGTGCGCCGCGCCATGCACTCGGTCTTCCTTTACCATGCCATCCCGGCTGGCATGGATATGGGCATCGTTAATGCCGGTCAGCTCGATATTTATGACGAGATTGAACCCAAGCTGCGCGAGCTGGTCGAAGACGTTATTCTGAACCGCAATCCAGATGCGACGGAAGCTTTGGTCGATTATGCTGAACAGTTCCGCGGCCAGAAAGGCAAAAGCGCGGAGAAGGACATGTCCTGGCGCGAATTGTCGGTCGAGAAGCGCCTCGAGCACGCGCTGGTCAATGGCATTACCGAGTTCATCGACGAAGACACAGAAGAGGCCCGCGCCGCCGCAGCGCGCCCGCTGCACGTCATTGAAGGTCCACTGATGGATGGCATGAATGTGGTCGGCGACTTGTTCGGCTCCGGCAAGATGTTCCTGCCGCAAGTCGTGAAATCCGCCCGCGTGATGAAAGCCGCGGTGGCTTATCTCGACCCGTTCATGGAAGCTGAAAAAGAAGAGCTCGGCACGGTCGACGCCTCGAATGGCAAAGTCCTGATGGCGACCGTCAAAGGCGATGTGCATGATATCGGCAAGAATATTGTTGGCGTCGTGCTGGCCTGTAATGGCTATGAGATTGTCGATATGGGCGTCATGGTGCCTTGCGAAGACATTCTCGCTAAAGCCGAAGAAGAGAAAGTCGACATTATTGGCCTGTCCGGTCTGATCACGCCAAGTCTGGACGAAATGGTCTATGTCGCCCGCGAGATGCAGCGGACCGGCATGAAACAGCCTTTGCTGATCGGCGGCGCGACGACCTCGCCGGCGCACACGGCGGTCAAGATCGACCCGGCCCGCGACAACGGCCCGACCATTCATGTCACGGATGCGAGCCGCGCGGTTGGCGTCGTCTCGGCTTTGCTGTCGGATGAAGACCGCCCGCTTTTTGTCGAGACAGCTCAAGCCAAATATCAACGCATGCGTGACAGCCGTGCCGGTGGGCCGCCAAAACCGCGGCACCCGATCCAGGTCGCCCGAACGCATGCCCACAAGCTGGACGCCCCGACACCTCAAGCCCCTAGCTTTACCGGCACTAAAGTGTTTGAGGATTTCGATCTTTCCGAACTCGCCCGCTACATTGATTGGACGCCGTATTTCTCAAGCTGGAATCTCGCGGGCCGGTTCCCGCAAATTCTTGAAGACGAGATTGTCGGTGAAGCCGCCCGCGATTTGTGGCGCGACACAGAGAATATGATGCAGCAAATCCTTGGCCAGGATTGGTTCAAGCCAAAGGCCGTGATTGGGTTTTGGGGTGCTGCGCGTGATGGCGATGATATCAAGCTCGACACAGGCGACACCTTCCACACGCTGCGCCAACAAATGGTCAAAGACAATGAACGCGCCAATTTCGCGCTCTCCGACTTCGTCGCCGAGCATGGCGATCACATAGGCGGCTTCGCCGTCACCTCGGGTCCGCAAGCGGAAGAGATCGCGAAAAAGTTTGAAGCTGAGGCGGATGATTATTCCGCCATCATGGTCAAAGCCCTGGCCGACCGCTTTGCCGAAGCCATGGCGGAATATATGCATGAGCAAGTGCGCAAAACCCATTGGGGCTACGCCGCCGACGAGGCCTTGGACAATGCCGAGCTGATCAAGGAATCCTATTCCGGTATCCGCCCGGCGGCAGGCTATCCCTGTCAGCCTGACCATACCGAGAAAGAGACACTGTTCCGGCTCCTGGATGCTGGGCGGATCGGTATGGAGCTGACCTCCAGTTGCGCCATGACACCTGCAGCGTCTGTGTCAGGGCTGTATCTCGCCCATCCGGAAAGCGTCTATTTCGCGGTCGGTCGGATCGAACGAGATCAGGTGCAAGATTACGCTAATCGCAAAGGCATGGACCTGCGGACGGCAGAGAGATGGCTCGGCCCAATCTTGAATTATGATCCCGCGGAAACGGATGCTGAAGCGGCGTGAATGGTGCGCTTAAGCGTCGCCAATAAGAATTCCGCCGACTTTTCTTCATGCAATGCATTCTGGCCGTTGAACCAGACGCAAATTGCTCGATCCTGCTTAACCGCAGCGACGGTCATTTTGGGGCCGCCTGATTTCAGCTGGACCACATCTCCGATTTTGAATTCCATTCTCAGACTCACATCTTTCGGGGTCGCCAAGTGCGA
This sequence comes from Pseudomonadota bacterium, assembly GCA_039818185.1. Lineage (GTDB taxonomy): Bacteria > Pseudomonadota > Alphaproteobacteria > Caulobacterales > Hyphomonadaceae > Henriciella. The sequence goes on along the minus strand of JBCBUI010000002.1, from coordinate 419,067 downwards.
CAATGAACGTGCAGACAATGATACGCGAAAAGAGTTATCGACCTCGTCTAAGACTGAGACACTGGGAGCGCACGGAGCCACCGAATGACCCAAACCATCGCCAATATCACATTGGTCGTGCCGGATTATGACGCTGCCATCGACTTCTATGTCCGGGTGCTGGGCTTTTCCTTATTGGAAGACACGCGTCTCAGTGAAACAAAACGCTGGGTGCGCGTCGCCCCGGCCGGTGCCGAGACAGCCTTGCTGCTCGCCAAAGCCGACGGCGCCGCTCAAGCCGCAGCGATCGGCAATCAGACGGGCGGCCGCGTGGGCTTCTTTCTGCATACGGATGATTTCGCCCGGGACTTTCAAGTGATGAAAGAAAACGGCGTGACATTTCGCGAAAGCCCTCGCCATGAAGCCTATGGCAGCGTCGTCGTGTTTGAAGATCCGTTCGGCAACCTCTGGGATCTGATTCAGCCTAATTTCTGATAATCATCTCGGCGGATCCGCCACTTTAAATCGTATCTGACATCATAATCCGGAACAAATACCGCATACGGATTACGATTGATCTCTTCATTCGAATCGGGTTCCCATAAGATGTCATAATCGATTTTGTGCCAGCCACTCGTCTGCGCCGTGTAGGTTTTCAATCCCGCAAAATCATCGCTGCGGAGCCACAAATATTCGAGATCCTCAACCATAGGACGTTGCAAAACCCGGCTTAATCGCGTGCGAAAGATCGAGACGCTGAGGCCGCCCCGGTCGGCGCGAATCTCATAATCCAATTCCAAGGTTTGCCCAGCCTCAAGCCACACCTTTTCGTGATTGAATGGCGTGCCGGCCGCAGCCCGAAACCCTGCCCAGCCATGCCAACGCGGTGTCGAAACACCAAAATTGGTCCCGACGCCACCGCGCACCCAACCGAGACTGGAATAGCCAAGCGCATTCGGGGCTTTGCCCTTGGCATAGGGCAAGACCACCCAGCCGAAGGCTGTGGCGACAAGACCGACGATCAGAACCCGCGAATAGTGCTTCATGCCGCAAGGCTAGCAAAACAAGGTAAATGTCGGGGTGACTTCAATGATGGAATTTTATGCGATTTCTGGTGGCACTCAAAGCCAAGAAAAAAGGCGGCCCTACAAGAGCCGCCTTTCTCAATTTTGGTACAAGCTGGAAGCTTAGTTCACATCGAACCGGTCAAGCATCATCACTTTGTCCCAGGCTTTGATGAAGTCACGTGTGAAACGCTCTTTCGAGTCGCTTTGCGCGTAGATTTCAGCCACGGACCGTAGAATTGAGTTCGAACCGAAGACCAGGTCAGCACGGGTCCCTGTGAATTTCACAGCGCCAGTCTTGCGGTCACGCCCATTGAACAGTTCCTCAGATGGATCAGCGACCCACTCATTCGCCATGTCGAGCACATTGACGAAGAAGTCATTGCTCAGTGTACCGACATTGTCAGTGAACACACCATGGGTTGAGCCCGCAGCATTCGCGCCAAGCACGCGCAGACCGCCAACAAGCACAGTCATCTCCGGCGCGCTGAGTTTCAGAAGCGCCGCCTTGTCGACCAGCAATTCTTCTGTCGCACGTGGATCCTCGGTTTTGTTATAGTTGCGGAAGCCATCCACTTTCGGCTCCAGCACCTCGAACGAGTCGACATCTGTCCACTCCTGGGTCGCATCCGTACGACCCGGGGTGAATGGAACAGACGCCCCAGAGGCTTTCTCGATCGCCGCGCAACCGCCAAGGACGATCAGGTCAGCGAGCGAAACTTGTGTGCCGCTGGCATTGAACGCGCCTTGGATCTCTTTCAGCTTCGCCACCACTTCAGGCACGCCTGACGAGACATTGATATCCCAGTCTTTTTGCGGTGCCAGTGCGATGCGAGCGCCATTCGCGCCGCCTCTTTTATCCGAGTCGCGGAAGGTTGAAGCAGACGCCCAGGCCGTGTTGACCAGCTGCGATACGGTCAGACCAGAGCCAAGGATTTGTGCCTTCAGGTCGGCAATCTCTGCTGCGCCAATTACCGCACCGTCCTGCGCTGGAACCGGGTCCTGCCAGATCAGATCTTCGGCTGGCACTTCTGGCCCGACATAGCGAGATTTCGGTCCCATGTCGCGATGGGTCAGCTTGAACCAGGCGCGGGCATAAGCGTCCGCAAACTTGTCTGGATTGGCCAGGAAGTCCGCCGAGATCTTGGCATAGTCCGGGAACAGTTTCAGCGACATGTCCGCTGTCGTCATCATCAGCGGTTGGGTCTTGGACGGGTCGTGCGCCATTGGCGCTTCTGGTGCGCCCTGGCCAGCAACTGGCTGCCACTGAACGTGACCGGCTGGGCTGGTGACTTTCTCCCAGTCATATTTCAGGAGGTTCTCGAAATACGTCATGTCCCACTTGTCCGGGGTCGGCGTCCACGGCCCTTCAAAGCCAGCCGTCGTGGTGTCGTCGCCTTTGCCGGACGCGTGGCTGTTGATCCAGCCAAAGCCCATATTCTCGATCGGCGCGCCTTCGGGCTCAACGCCAACCAGTTCTTCAGGACCGGCGCCATGGCCTTTACCAAACGTGTGGCCGCCAGCGACCAGGGCCACGGTCTCTTCGTCGTTCATCGCCATGCGGGCGAAGGTGACGCGAATATCATGCGCTTCTGCGATCGGATCCGGCACGGCGTCCGGGCCTTCCGGATTAACATAGATCAAGCCCATCATCACAGCGCCAAGCGGTGTATCGAGCTTGTACGCGTCTGCCTCCGGCGCCTTGTAATCGCGTTGACCAGCATACCGGCTTTTCTCATTGCCAGAGGCTTGCAGCCAATCGGCTTCCGGGCCCCAGTAAATGTCTTCTTCTGGCTCAAACCAGTCGGCGCGACCGCCAGAGAAGCCGAACGTCTTCAGGCCACAGGTCTCCATGCCGACATTGGCGGCCAGGATCATCAGGTCGGCCCAGGAGATTTTGTTGCCGTACTTTTGCTTGATCGGCCACAGCAGGCGGCGAGCTTTGTCCAGGTTGCCATTGTCTGGCCAGCTGTTCAGCGGGGCAAAACGCTGCGAGCCGGAATTGGCGCCGCCGCGGCCATCATAGGTGCGGTAGGTGCCGGCGCTGTGCCAGGCCATGCGCACGAAGAAACCGGTATAATTGCCATAATCAGCAGGCCACCAGTCCTGGCTGTCTGTGACCAGGTCGGCCAGGTCTTTTTTCAAGGCGTCATAGTCGAGCGACTCAAACTCTTTGACATAATCGAAATCGTCTTCGAGCGGGCTGACTTGCGGCGCGTTCTGATTGAGAATTTTCAGATTAAGCTGCTCTGGCCACCAGCTTTTATTGGCCAGATCGCCGGATTTAAATCCGCCGCGCATCGGGCATTTCATATCATCAGCCATGGGATCTCCTGTCATGTTTTGAATCGAAGCTACGTTGACTACGCAACTATGCTTCACGGGTACCGCGCCAAGGCCTATTAATCCAATTAATAATAGCGCTACCCCCTAAAGGTTTTAACTATACGGTGTGTCCTGTTAGGCGAGCACAACTCGCGCGGGAGGATAAGAAGATTGCACAAGTCTGTGACAGCGCCTTTACTATTGGTCTCGGGCTTGCGTCTATCCACAGGATAAGCCTGCATATTTCGCTCAGGAGGCGAATACTATGTCACTATGGAACAAGGTATTGGCGGGACTTGCTCTGACGCTCACGCTCAGCGCCCCGGCTTTTGCCGACGGCACGCCTGGCCAGCGTGTCAATCGCGGTCCTGCCCCAGTGCAAGCGCACCAGCCTGTTCCGCCTGAGCCCGGTTGTTATCTGATCGAAGACGGCAAAGCCTGGTCTTGCCCGGCCCGCCCAATCCAGGGGCCCATGAAACAAGTCAAAGCCAAACCTTGCTGCGGCAGCGTCACACGCACCGTCGTCAAGCAACATCCACCTGTGGTCACCAAACGCAGCGTCACACATCGCAGCGCCCCAACGCAGCGCACTGTGACGCGCCGCGCCACCTCAACCCGCCGAACAGCGCCGCCTCGCCGGGTCGAAACCTCTCGCGTACAACTCGACATGGCGAGCTTCTCAGGCGGTGTCGGCAATGGCGTGGATGGCGGCTTCTATGGTGGCGGCGGCAGCATATTCATCAGCACAGGTCGATCCTATTCCGGCGTGCTCAGCCATGGCGCCTCGCGCTTCACGTTCCGCGGACATCGCGGCGGTAAACGCCGCGGCGGCGGTGGTGGCGGATGCGGCTGCATGGGCGGCGGCATGGGCGGTGGCGACTAGCCGTTCTGATCGCCCCAATAATCCAAATTGGCCAGCAGAGCCTGTTTCAAGCGGGCTTTAGCGACCGTCTCCAGATCGGATGGAAAGGCCGCGCGCCGCGCCATCACTTTGGCAAGATTGATCAGGATCATCAGACGGTCTTGCAGGCGTGGGCGTAAGCCCGGCAAGATCTCTGCCTCCACGGCTTGCGGCGTCATCAGCTCGACTTGATCCAGATCGCGGCCGCGGGCATCGGCAAAAGGACGGCCGGTCTCCATCATCTCTTCTATGGTCAGCGCTGCCGCGCCTGCAGTGAGCCAATACGTGCGACCCCATTCGGGCGCAGCAGCAATCCTGGCGATGGCTTTAGCGACCCAATCCACCGCGACGAAATCGCAAGGCGTCTGGCGCGCCACAGGAATGATCGGCAAGCGGCCTTTCAGCACCGTCGCGATAAACAGGTGAAAGCCCTGGAAACTGGCAATCGCGCCGGTCTCGGAATGGCCAGCAATGATGGACGGGCGGATGATGGTCCAATCGAGCCCGCTGCCCCGCACCAAGGCTTCCGCTGCCCGCTTTGAGGCGACATAGTCCGACGCCACCGGCGCCGCCGGGCCATAGGTTTCAGAGCAGTAGGCGGTCGAGACAATGTGCAGGTTCGCGCCGGCGGCCTTGGCAAAATCGACGATATGCTGGACGCCGGAAATATTGGTCGCGCTGAGCTCTGGCACTTGCCCGCTCATATCGGTGATGGCGGCGCAATGGATCACTGTGTCGATCTCGGCGCAGAGTGCGGCATAGGGGGCACCGCCAAGACCTAGTTTCGGATCGCGAATATCAATCGCCACTTGTCGTGCCGCGCTGTCCGGCCGGGCGCGATGGCGCGCCAGAATGAGCTGGTCTTGCGGCAGGCGCGGCGCCAGGTCCTGGCCAATCACGCCGCTGGCACCGGTTAAAAGGATCATCGCAGTCGCCCCATGCCGCCATTAAGCGGACCCGGCCCAGCGGGACAAATCAATCAAATGTGAGGGGCAAATGTGAAAGGCGTTAAAATGAGCCGCCCAGCTGGCCGCAGCGCTGCTCATAGATCTGGATCGCGGATGGCATCCATTGCCGGAAATTCTCTGCCCTTGTTTCCGATGCCGGGTGCGTGCTCATCCATTCCGGTGGCCGCTGGCCGCCGCCCAACTGCCCCATCCGCATCCACAATTCCGGCGCCTCGCGCGGGTCGTAACAGGCGCGCACCAGCAGCTCGAGCCCGATCTTGTCGGCTTCGGTCTCATGTTCGCGCGAAAAGGCCATCAGCCCGCCTTGCGCGGCCATGCCCATGGCCTGCTGCACCATGCGCGCCTGGCCCGGATCCATGTCGCCCATGCCGAGGCCGACCGCGACGGTCCCGATCTGCGCCAGCTGGCTATTGCTCATCCGCTTGGCACCATGATGCGCCAGGGCGTGGCCAATCTCATGCCCCATGACGACCGCCAATTTGTCGACATCGGCAATGTCTTCCAGCGTCACCCGGCCATCCGCATTGCCGGTCACATCCAGGATACCGGTATAGACCGCCACATAACCGCCCGGCAGACAGAACGCGTTCGGCTGTTCCGACTGGATGACATTGAAGGTCCAATCAAACTCCCGCGCCACAGGCTGGAAATCATAACCGGCGGCGAGATAGTCTTCTTCCATCTCAATCGCCGCGACGCGCAGCCGCTCGCCAATCTCATTCACCGTGTCATAGACTTGTCGCCCGGCCAGATCGCAACTCGAGGCACCGCCACCGCAAATGACATTGCGGCCTTCCTGTTGCAGCATCTGAACATAGGATTGCGCACCCAGCTTGCTGGCCTGTTCAATCGAGATCGTATTGAACTCGCTTTTGCCCGAATACGGGTTCACTTCCTGATTAGAGAAATAATAGACCCCGAGCGCGATCAGCGCCAGGATGATGATACCAAAACGACCACCCGGCATATCCCCGGCCTCCGCGCTATTGTCCCGTTAACCTTGCTTTACCCCTAAGTCCCGGCGTGGGAAAGGGATGAGGCCCAGTTCAGGCGGCGGGTCACTGCGAACGCGGGAACCACCCGCGGCCAACGCGAATATGACGGATGCTGCACGCTTCAATCAGATCTTCATAGCCTGCTGGCAGAAATGATTCGCGCCAGCTGGCGCCAAATCGCGCCTGCACGGCCTCCAGATTTGTCCACAGCGACGCGAAGATCACCCTGTCATCATCCGAACTAACCTCGTCACCAAAGAAATAGCCCTCATGGCCCGGCGCGTTTTGCACGACATCTGCAGACGTGGTGGCAAATTTCTCCAGTAGTATCGGTACGCATCCCGGTTTTGCGCGGACTTCGAACAGTCGCATGATCATCTCGGTTGGTGCGTTACGGGCAGGCATTGTCGGTCCTCGGTGAGCAGCCTATGAGATCATATCAGCCGCCTCACAGGAAGCGAAGGGCCTCATGACGGTCGAAATCTGGTTCGAATTTGCCAGCACTTATTCCTATTTGACCGTGTCGCGGGCAGAAGCGGCCTGCCAACAGGCGAATGTTGCCTTTGAATGGAAGCCGTTCCTGCTCGGCCCGGTGTTTCAAGACAAAGGCTTGGAGACCTCACCTTTCGTGCTCGATCCAATCAAAGGCGCCTATATGTGGCGCGATGTGGCAAGGCGGGCGCAGCGTTTTGGCCTGCCGTTTCAGCGGCCCGAGATTTTCCCGATGAATGGCCTGCGCGCCGCACGCCTGATGACAGCCGCGCTTGATCAGCCCTGGTGCGGCGACTTTGCCCGCGCTGTGTTCCAGGCCCAATTCGCGCATGGCGAGGACATTTCGACCCCTGAAACCCTGTCCACGGCACTGACAAGCTGCGGCGTCGCGCCAGACCCCTGGTTCGAGCGGGCGCAATCTGACCCCGTCAAAGCCGCGTTGCGCCAGCGCACCGCCGAAGCCCAGGCCCATGGCATGTTCGGGGCGCCGAGTTTCTGGGTGAATGGCGAGCTGTTCTGGGGCGATGATCGACTGGAAGACGCCATTGCCTGGGCCCAGTCCCACCCCGCAGCGCCAGCAGAGGAAAGACATTGACCGTCCCCGCGCCGCCCGGCAACACTGGCGCCATGACGGACCCTGTTTCGCCGAAGCCGCGATCGCACACGACATCGATCTGGGATGTGCTCAGCGAGATGGCGCTCTATGCCTCCACGGCCTTGATCATTACCGGCCTGATCCTGCCCTCGATCTGGAAACCGAACACGTTCGGCTTTGGCGGTCAGGAATATAATCTTTATGGCATCGTCCAGACTCTGTTCGAGAGCGGTCTGCCCTTTCTCGGCCTGGTCGTGATCTTCTTTTCCGGCATTTTCCCGCTGGCCAAGACGATCACCGCGGCGATCATTTTCCGCCAGGGCGCAGAGCCGAGCCCGAAACTGGCCAGTCTGCTCAATATACTCGGCAAATGGTCGATGCTGGACGTTTTCCTCGCCGCTTTGCTGATCGGGATCAGCCAGATCAGCATCTATATCGGCTTCGAGACCCGCGCCGGCCTGTATTATTTCGCCCTCGGCGTGCTGCTCAACAATGCCGCGACCATGCGGCTGACCTTTACGCGCTTCAAATAGACCTTATCTCAGCCCCCATGACCGATCAGACTCCTCCAGAGCCCAAGCTCGACATTCGCATCATTCCTGTCACGCCTTTGCAGCAGAACACGTCGCTGATCTGGCACCGCGAGACCATGGAAGGCGTGTTCGTCGATCCGGGCGGCGAGATTGACCGGCTGATGGGCGCGGCGGAACAGTTTGGCGTCAAGATTGTTGCGGTCTGGCTGACCCATGGCCATCTCGACCATGCCGGCGCCGCCACCGCCGTCAAAGAGCGCACGGGCTGCCCGATCATCGGCCCGCACAAGGATGATCAATGGCTGCTCGACGAGATTGAAGCCCAAGGCGCGAAATATGGCATTGCCGATGGCAAGAATGTCCAGCCGGACCGCTATCTCGACGAAGGCGACACGCTGACCCTGGGCGGCGAAACGTTCGGCGTCACCCATTGCCCGGGCCACACGCCGGGCCATGTCGTGATCTATCACCAGACCGGCCAGCTGGCTTTTGTCGGCGACGTCCTGTTCCGCGGCTCAATCGGGCGCACAGACTTTCCGAAAGGCAATCATCAGCAGTTGATTGACTCAATCGTGCAGAATCTGTGGCCCCTCGGCGATGGCATGCGCTTTGTGCCGGGGCACGGGCCGATGAGCACGTTTGGGCAGGAGCGGAAGGATAATCCGTTTGTTGGGGATGCGGTGTTGGGGTGAGGGCGCTTCTGGCGCAGTCATTTCCCCTCACGCTCCCTCGGACTTGATCCGAGGGCCCAGCACCCGATCACGCCGCAAGACCGGGAGCGTCGTTTTCGTTCCCAGTCTCGCCGACATATCACGTGCTGGATTGCCCAATCAAGTTGGGCAAAGCGACAGGAAAGCGCGTCGGAAATGAGACGTTGAGAGGTTGAAAAGACCCATCAGGCGCGCATCAAAATTATGCCATGGCGCGCTTCGATTTCATCGCCACATATATCATGGCGAATCGCAAGAATGGCGCGATCTATACCGGGTCGGCATCAGATCTCCCAATGCGTGTTGGCCAGCATAAACAAGGCATAGGCGCTGCTTTCACGAAACAATATTCCTGTCACAACCTGGTTTGGTATGAACGCTTCGAGTCGATGGTTTTGGCGGTCCGTCGGGAAAAACAAATCAAGCGCTGGGATCGCGCCTGGAAAATCGACCTTATCGAAGCGAAAAATCCGATCTGGCTGGATTTATCACGAGAGCTGGTTTGACTGGTACTCTCCCCCACGCTCCCCTCGGACTTGATCCGACGGCCCAGCACTCGATCGCGCGGCAAGACTGGGAGCGTCGTTTTCGTTCCCAGTCAGGCCTCAACTTCCCGTTGATGGACTGCCCAGTCATGCTGGGCAGAGCGCGAAAGTAGCCACGGTCCTAGCCCCTCTCCCGGAGGCGGGAGAGGGGTTGGGGTGAGGGCGCAAGGCGCGAGTTTTCGACCTGATACACAAACCTAATCCGCAGACGCCAGCGAAAGCTGGGGTCTAAGGACCAAAAGCCCCCACAAGACCAGAGGCGCCTTCCGTCCCTGGATCCCTGCTTTCGCAGGCATCTGCGGTCACATCGGATGAGCGCCCAGCCCCCTAGCCCAAATCCGGCACCGCCATGCCCTTTTTCACGCCCTCGCGCGCCGCCATGCGGTCATGCCAGGCCGCGACATTGGCGAAAGCCTGACCGCTGCCGCCTTGTACCGGCGTCAGCGCCACAGCCGACCAAGGATAGATCGCCATATCCGCAATCGAAAACGCGCCCGCGACATAATCCTGCCCGTCCAATTGCTTGTCCAGGACGGTGTAAAGCCGGATAGCCTCGTCAAAGAAGCGTTTAATGGCGAGCGGCATTTTCTCGTCGGCGCGGTTCATGAAGTGATTGAGCTGGCCCAGCATTGGTCCGAAGCCCGCCATTTGCCACATCAACCATTCCAACACCTTGGCGCGCGGCGCTGGCGCTTGCGGCAAGAATTTGCCGGTCTTCTCGGCCAGGTGGACAAGGATGGCGCCCGACTCGAACACGCTGACCTGATGTTCCGGATCATAAATGGCCGGGATCTTATTGTTCGGGCTGACCGCCAGAAAGTCCGGGCTGAATTGCTGGTCCTTGCCAATATTGATCGGGTGGACCTTGTAATCGAGCCCCATCTCCTCAAGCGCGATTGAGATTTTACGACCATTCGGCGTGGTCCAGGTATAGAGATCGATCATATTGGACAGTCCTTGAATCGGTTGCGGCACCGGATGGAACCGCTTGATCAAAAGCTTAATCGGCCTTCATCCCAAGGCCAATGGAGATTCTCCGCTTTGAGACGCAGCGAACGGCTCGGGGCGCGCTGCACGCCCGCTCAGGCACCTTCGCCAAGGACTTTGGTCAACAGGTTCGAAAAGGCCGCGCGCTCGTCGCGGTTCAGATCGCTCAGTACGCTCTTCGTGGTTTCGACCAGTGCGCCATGGAAGGCCGCGACTTGCAAAGCGCCGGCGTCGGACAGTCGCAAATCGGCCCGACGGGAATCCCCTTCATGTGTCGTCTTCACAACCAGGCCTTTGCGCATCAACAAGCTGATCAGGCGCGAGATTTGTGATTTATCCCGACCCAGACGCGCTGCAATCTCGCCGGCCGTCACCGGGCTTTGCTCAGAGATCACGAACAGGATCATGCCGGCAATCGGACCAACTCTTTCGGTATCCACCTTCAAGGCGCGCGGATGCATGTCGGAATGAAAGCGCCGCATCAGGCGATCCATTTGCAGGGCCAAGGTCGCATCCTTGTTCATATATCTTTTCCATTAGTTGACTCAGTCAACTTTATCCTATCCAGTATCGAAACGCGCGCCAAGGCGCGATTGAGCAATATGTCTGCTGCGGAGGGAATTGATGTCAAATTTACAGCGCACTTTGTTAAAGGTCGCCGCCATCCTATGGGTGATTTGGGGCCTGGTTCACATGTTGGCCGGCTTTATCGTCATCCCGGCGGATGCGAGTGCTGGCTTTGCCGCGATTGCGGACGCGATACCGGCGCAGGATCTGCAAGCCGATTATCATGCTGCGGTGGGCGGAATTCTCAACCAGCATGGCTGGAACCTGCTCTGGGGCGGGGCGGCCACTGTGGTCGGCGCCGTCTTTGTCTGGCGCGGCAATATCACCGCGATCTGGGTCACGGCGATGATTGGCGGCTTGCTCGACTTTGGCTATTTTGTCTTTGTCGATTTGCCCGGCTATGTGCATTTCATGCCGGGCACTGTAATGACACTGGTTTCGTCCGCAGCGATCCTGATCAGTTTCTATGTCTGGTATGCGAGGTCGCGTGCGGCCGTCTGAGCCGAAGGCCTAATCCTCTTCTTTCAATCCAAACAAGCAGATGGCCAGAAGCAAGGTCGCCACGACGCCAGTGCCGCCCGCAACTGGGCCTGGCAGGAAACCATCGCGCCCGAAAATCATCAGGATCGTATTGCTGACCAGGGCCACTGCGCCAAACAGGACAGTCAGGCCGCCCAGGATCTTGCCGCCGGCTTTCTGTTTCGCCACGCCAAAATCAATCGCCGCCAGGCCAAGCAGGATTTTCGCGGCATTATAGCCGAAGAAAGAGAAAGCGATGATGGACAAAGGGATGACTGTCTGTTCCGGATTCGCCGCCACGGCTTCGCGCACGGGTCCGAATTGCGTATGACCGACCCCGACCTGGACGACATTCAGAACCGCGCTGAACGCGATCGCCGAAAAGCCGAGCGAATAGCGCTTTGCCATAACCAGCGCCGAGCCAGCGAAGGCCGACAGCAAGACAAAGAGCAACCCTTCCAGGCCCCAGAGGAAACTGCGATCAACATCGGGCGCGCCAAGATAAAGCGCGGTGTAGATTGGCTGTGAAAGGGCGGTCAGGAGCAACAAAATGCTCAGCCCACTCATCGTGCTTTTATATGAGAGATCCATTGTCTTGTCCTTTGCGAGCGACGACCCGGTCAGCCCAGTGAAGCAGGCCAAGGAAGCGGGTCAGGGGCCAGACTTAGGGGGCGCACCCCGCGCACTCAATGCTCCCCACGCGGAAGTGATCGCGCCAGATAGGCGATTGAGACACTGAGCCAATGATTTTGGCGGGTGGGATGGCGTGGATGATTTAGGATAGGTCGGTCCCTTTCCCTGTCATCCCGAAATTGCGCAAGCCTTCATCCGGGGCCCAGGAAGGCGTGAAACCCCTTTGGGACTGGGTCCCGGCGCGCCGCTGTGCGGTGGCCGGGATGACAAGATTGAGGGCTGCGAATCCGACGGGGTTCAGCCTGATGTATAGTCTCTCGCATGATCGTCCACCGCTATCTCTTTGCCCATTACAAACAGGTCGCCGTCTATTTCTGGCCGATCCTGTTCTGGAATCTTTGGCGTGTGGATCTCTGGTGCGCTGAGACCGGACGCCAGGCTTTTGTGCAGGTCGATCGCTATGGCCGGGCCTGGGTGCCATACTTTGAGGGCATGGGCCGGAACTTTGCTGCTCACGACATTTATGAACGCTTCTATTCGCCAAGCGATGTGGATAAGCTTTGTCCCCAAATCTTTGAACGCGCCATCACCCAACTCTCCGCCGACGCCAGCGCACCGCTGCGCCCAGCTCGACTGGGTGGCTGGGGTCTAGGGACCATACCCGCCAGTGTCCTCGAAGGGGCGTTCCTGCCATGGACCCCAGTTTGCGCTGGCGTCGACGGATACGAAGTTCATCTCGACCCAGGCTAGCCTTACGCGCCAATCAACCCCTTGTCCGGTGCCGCGTCCAGGCGAGCAAACCGAGACTCCCCATCACAAATACAAAAAGCGGCACGCGTATCGTCTCTGTCGCTGGATTGACCAAACCGTGCTGCGCCAGAAAAACCAGGTTCAGCGCGAGATAAGTCATGCCTGCAAGACTCGCGATCAGGCCAGGCCTTGCTTTCACCCCGACAATCAAGACGCCGCCCAGCCCGATCAACGCGCTGGCGGACAGACGTATAGGCTCAACCTGTCCGGTCGCGACATGGACGAGCGCGTCCAGCGCTTGCAAGCCAATCAGACAGACGACCGGCAACACGCCGCTTAGTCCTGCCAAATCCCATGTTCGATGCCGCCCAGCATATAGATGGCGAAGGTCCCTTCACCTGGGATCGGCGTGGCGAGCATCGCAAATTCGGCTCCGGCGGCCTGGGCCGCTGCAATCGCAGCTTCAATATCATCAACCAGGAGATATGGCCGCACCACGGGCGCCTCATCCGCGCGCATCGGGGCGCGGACAGAGATCCGGCCGCCACCCGTCAGCGCTGCCGTCCGGGCATTGCCGAGCATGGCAACTGGATCGCTGAACGTGACCCCGTGCTGTGCCGCCAATGCGGCGCACGTTGCATCCACTTCTGGTGTGACGATTTCGAGATATTGAACTTGCACCTGAGCCTCCTCCATTTGGGCTTGATCTTGCGCCACGGTCGGCGCCGTACAGGCGATGACGGCCAACGCGCCGATCAGCCCTGCCAGTCTCTGTTTCATGACATCCCCCACTTCTGTTTCCAGACCCGAACCTAAACACAGGATGCCCCGCGGTGGAAGAGGCGAGTCCGAGGCCATGCGCAAGCTGGCACGGACGTTTCAGCTTTTGGTCGACGTGACCTGTGTCTTGTTTGGTCTGAGACTTTTTTGCTGGGCGATGTCAGGATTGCCCTGCTTCAATCGTCTCAACATAAGGACAATATTCTTCAAGGAGACCCTGATGCCACGATGGACCTTTTTCCTTCTCGCCACTTCCGCGCTCATCGCAGCGCCATATGCCAATGCCAATCCGGAGCCAGCGACCTTTCACGGCGACTGGCGAAGCCCATGCGATGCCTGGGGGACGCCAGCGATTTGCGCGTCGAGCTGGCGTGCCGGAATTCACCCCAGCCACCTCGTGCAGGACTATTCGATCGTGACGGCCGCGGATGGCGCACAGATTTTTGCCGGCCGCGGCCTTTATCGCATCGTGGACGGCAAGGTGGATGGCATCTGGGAAGATTCTCGCGGGCAGATTCTACCACTGGCGGGGACGTATAAAGACAACACATTGAGAGTCGTTTGGGGCGACGCGTCGAACGAAATCGGGCGATCGATCTATACGCTCGGTGATGATGGATTGCGGGCCGTCGACTCTGTGTTGACCGAAGACGGGTGGCGCCCCTTTATGACGATTGATTATGCGCGCTGAATAACGACATCGGGCTTCGTACGCTCATGGCCGCGGGCCAAAGCGCGTCGTCCCGGTCTCCAGAACGCGCCAGGCATGGTGAACAAAATCGACCAGCAAGGGCCGCGTATCGCGGGGGTCGATAATCTCTTCCGCGAAGAAGGCTTCCGCCGTTCTGAAGGGTGACGCAATGGCATCGAAGCGTTTGTATAAGCTCTTAAGATAGGCCTCTTTGTCTTCGGCTTCGAGAATCTCTTTGCGATAGGCGGCCTCAATACCGCCCGCCATGGGCAATGAGCCCCAATCGCCGCTCGGCCAGCAATAGCGCCATTTGGCTTTTGACGGATTGAACATGGCACTGCCAGCCAGGCCGTAGGCCTTGCGGATCACGACTGCGCAGATCGGCACCGTCGCCTGATACACAGCTGCCATGGCACGCACGCCTTTGCGGGTGACGCCGGCCGTCTCGTGCTTCACGCCGCAGGCAAAGCCAGGACAGTCAACAAAATGAATAACCGGCAAGTGGAAGGTCGAGCACAAATCCATATGCCGGGTGACCTTGTCGCAAACATCTGCGGTCCAGGCGCCATCCAGGAAGAAAGGATCGCCCGCCAGAATGCCGACGGGGTGGCCATCGACGCGCGCAAAGCCGGTGACAATGCCGCGCCCCCATTGTTCGCCAATCTCAAAGAAACTGTCTTTGTCGACCGTGGCCGCGATAATCTTTCGCGGCTTGTATGGCGTCTTGCCATCCGTCGGGACGATGGAAATCAAGTCCTCGTCTTTGCGGTTGGGGTCATCCGTCGACGCCGCCACAGGCGGTAATTCGTGCACGGAAGATGGCAGATAAGATAGAAATTGCCGCGCCGCCTCAAACGCATCGGCTTCGCTGTCCACGACAGCATCCACGGTGCCATTGCGCGCCTGGATTTGCCAGCCGCCCAGCTCTTCCTTGGTGACATCTTCGCCCAGCGCGCGCGTCACAGGCGGCCCCGCGACAAAGACTTGCGACAGCTCCTTGACCAGAACTGAAAAATGGCTCGCCGCCAAACGGCCTGCGCCCATCCCGGCACAAGGCCCCAGGCCGAGCGAGACATATGGCACTTCTGACATGCCCGTGACGACGAGCTCCCAGCCCGGCGTTTCGGGGATATAGGTGCGGGGGTCTTGTTCAAACATCTTGATCGAACCGCCGCCACCCGTGCCATCAATCAGTTGCACCAAGGGCATGCGATATTCCTGGCTCTGCTTCAGGGATTGCAGCAATTTGCCACGGATCGAGGCGTCGGCCGCCCCGCCACGCACCGTGAAGTCGTCGCCAAGAATAAAGACCGGACGATCATTAATCCGCGCCCGACCGACCACAGAATTCGATGCCATGAAGTCATCCAATTCTTCGTCGAGATCATAAGTGGCTCGACCTGCAATCTTGCCAATCTCGTGAAAGCTTCCCGGATCCGCCAGAAAGGCCACTCGCTCGCGCACGGTTAGCTTGCCGCGCCCCTTCTGACGCGAGACTGGCTCATCGCCCCCCATGCGCTCCGCCAGACGTTCGCGACGGCGCAATTCTTCAATCGATTTTTCCCACGACATGGCTTTGTTTCGAAACCTTACGCCGCGGCGGGTCAAGGCCAAAAATGGCCCTTGATTTACAACGAATTTCCAAGATGCTGCAGTTTACGTTAGCGGTACCCTTGCATCGCCCTGTCAGGCCTGCTTTATCGACACCAGAAGCATTAGACAGGGAGGCTTCCTTATGGATCTCGCAGAACTGACCACAAAAGCCGCCACAGCCGTTGCTGGTGGAGACAGTGGGTTCGCAAAGAAAGTAAAGTTTGACTTCGGTGATGTCGGCAAACTGTTCATCGACGGCGCGGCTGGCGTTGCAAACAATGACGATGCGGAAGCAGATGCGACCGTCAAAGTCGACTGGGAAGACTTCGGCAAGCTGGCCGCTGGCCAAATGGACCCAACCATGGCGTTCATGCAAGGCAAGCTGAAAGTGCTCGGCGACATGTCTGTTGCGATGCAACTGCAAAGCATCATGAGCAAGCTCTCTTAAGCTTGATCAGCAGAAGATTTGATTGAAGGCCTCATCCGGCTTAGACGCTGGATGAGGCTTTTACGTTTTGGACCCCAGCATGCTCGAACAATATCCCGATCGCATTGTTGACGTGCCCAGCAATCCGCGCCCGGAAGGCGCGCGGATCATCTGGTTCGAAGGGGTTGGCGGACGCCGATTGCGGGCGTGCTTGTCGCCCGCCACGGCGGAGACGCCGCGCGGCACCTGCATTGTCTGCCCAGGTCGAACCGAATTCATCGAAAAATATTTTGAAGTCGCGCGCGAGCTTCAAGATCGGGGTTTTGCCGTTCTGATCATTGACTGGCCCGGCCAAGGCTTGTCGCAGCGCCTGCTGGAAGATCCGCAAAAAGGTCACATCGATCGGTTTGAGACCTTTATGGGGGCCTTGCGCAATGGGCTCGATGCGATGGAAGAATTGCCGCGCCCGTATGTTTCGCTGGCCCATTCCATGGGCGGGGCGATCGCCCTCGCCGCCATCGGTCAGGGCCTGGTGCGTGTCGAAGCGGCAGCCTTTTGCGCGCCCATGTGGGGCCTGCCGCTCGGACGTGTGCAGCGTTATTTCATCTGGGCGATGCGAGTCATGGGACGGTCTGATGATTTTGCTCAAAAACCCGGACCCCCGGAAAAATTCGAAGACAATGTCGTCACCTATGACGAACCACATTGGCAGCTCAATCGCGACTTGACCGATGCGGCCCCTGAATTGTCGCTCGGGCCTGTAACCTGGGGATGGCTGGGCGCGTCGCTGGATATTTTTAATCGCATCTCTAAGCCGGAAGTGCTGCGGGCCATTGATATTCCGGTTTTCGTCGCCAGCGCCGCCGATGAAAAACTGGTCGATAATCGCGCACACGCACATGTGGCTGGCCATTTGCCAAAATGCGAACACATCACAGTCGACAATGCGATGCATGAAATCCTGATGGAGACGCCTGAAAAGCGAGCTGAATTCTGGGCTGGATTCGACCGGATGCTCGCACGCGGTAAGATCTAGGCTTAATCCGCTTTGAAACCGGCATCCTTATGCGCGCCATCACAGAACGGCTTATTGGCCGACTGCCCACAGCGACAGAGATAGGCTTTTCGCCCCGACCAGGCTTTGCGGCCCGAACCAGCGCGGATGGTGAAATTGCCGCTGACTTCGATCGGACCATCCGGAATACGTTTAATCTCCAGCGGTCCACCGGCTTCGATCTCTGGCAGGCCTTTTTCGCCGACGGCGCCAGCGTCTTCAAAGCTTATGTCTCGATGGGAATTGTCGCAGAAAGGTTTGTTCTTGGATGCCCCGCAGCGGCACAAAGCCGCCCGTCGTGTGACGCTTTGCATATCGTCGCTGGCGCCATCAATCGACAAGTCACCCGACACATAAAGCGGACCATCATTGGCAATCAGAACTTCATTCTCGCTTCGCGCAGCTTCCGCCACAGGCTTGCCATCCTGGTCGCGGATCGCCAGCGCGCCGGTCGGACAGCGCGCCACGACGTCGGAAATATCATCCTGATCCGCGACATTCGGATCGCACCACGGATCACGACCACCGACAAAAAGGTCACCTTTGGCACGGCCGCACTCACCGACATGAATGCACAATCGTCGATCCCACGTCACAGTTTGAGTGTCGCCTTTATACTCAAATATTGTGGTCTTCGACATGTCCCGCTCCTTTGCGACTTTTGGTGTTTAGTGGGCGTTGGCCTCGGATTGCAGATGTGTGTAGCTCTCGATGCCAATCCGATCGATCAGATCGAACTGGGTCTCGATATAATCGACATGCTCTTCTTCATTGTGCAGGATTTTCCCGAACAGGTCGCGGCTGACATAGTCACGCACCTTTTCGCAATGCTCCATGGCATCGCGCAGCAGCGGGATCGCGTCTTCTTCCAAGGCCAGATCGCATTCGAGGATTTCTTTCACACTTTCACCGATGCGAAGTTTGCCGAGATCCTGCAGGTTTGGCAGTCCGCCCAGGAAGAGAATGCGCTCAATCAGCCAATCGGCATGATTCATCTCTTCAATGGATTCCTTATACTCATAATCGCCGAGTTTGCTGACGCCCCAATCCTTGAGCATGCGGGAATGGAGGAAATATTGATTGATCGCCGTGAGTTCGTTTTTCAACGCCTTGTTGAGAAACTCGATGACTTTTGCGTCGCCTTTCATGACTGGGACTCCGTATGATTACCTATTGCCAGGCAAAATAGAGCTGAGTCGCTAGAAATCAAGAAAAAATGCAATAAAAACAGATGATTATGATAGTGCGAAGCATTTGCAGGGCGACTGAAAATCAGTCTCAATTCTGCCCATGGAAAAATCCTTCTATTTCACAGCGATAACGAATTTCTCATTCCACCGCTGCGGCCAGACGCATCGCATAAATCTCGTCAAGACGATCATCCATTTCAGAGGCCACCATGATGACACTGTCGATGGATCGCAAGAACCAGTCCTGGTCGACGCGTTCGAAATCATCTGTTGGCTTGTGATAGTCGGGATGATCTTCGACGCCAAAATAGATATGCGGGATTCCAGCGCGGAAGAATGCGGCATGGTCAGACAAGAGCGTCCAGTCCTCACGGCCATTGCCTTCATCAAAGCCCATTTGGATATCGACCGGCGCACGGGCCGACAGCGCCGCCATGATTGGCTTCATCTCCGGCCAATGAGAGGTGCCTGAGGCCCAGAGAATGCCATTGTCGCCACGCGACAGCATGTCGAAATTAATGTTGAGAGCGACCTGATCGAGCGGCTCAAACGGATCGGCGACAAACGCGATCGCACCGCCCAGACGGTCTTCTTCAGCATCGAAGAACAAAAAGATCACATCATGTTGTGGTGGTTGATTTGAGAAATACTCGGCCGCGGCCAACAGCCCGACCACGCCTGAAGCATTATCATCCGCGCCATTATAGATTTCGCCATCAATGACACCGACATGATCATAATGCGCCGTAATGATCATCGCGATATCGCGATCAGAGGTGCCCTCAATACGGCCAATAATATTGATCCCGCTTTTGGCTGGCGCTGAATCAGCCCCCGTTTCCGGGTTTGCAAAAGTTCCATATGTGAACGGGTGCTCATATCCGTCACCCGCGGCGGCCACACCGAGCGCTTCGAGGCGCTGGATGATCATCGCCCGCGCCCGGGCATTTTCTTCCGACCCGACTTTGCGCCCCTGCATCTCGTCAGCACTCAGGGCTTGCAGCATGTCGATAGCTGGACCCGCCGAAAAACGCTCGGGCTGATCGCCCATACTCGACGTGCAGGCGACGAGGCCTGCTGCGAAACACACTCCAACGAGACCCCGAAAATGCATGGCGAATTGTCCTTGATTAGCTCCTGCGAGGTACAATGCTGAATTCGCGCAAAATCGCCATAAAAAATATTTTGATCCAAATGCATACGGCGCGCGTAAACGGTTTCAGAGAGAGCGATCTCTCTTCGCATTGGCTGGCGCGAGACGTTTCCTCCCTCCCAGTTTCCGCCGACGGTGCGAGCTTACTTCTGGTCCATCGGAACTATGTGCGCTTCCGCCATATATTCGATGGACCTCATTTCATGAAGTCGACTGGCGGTGCGCTGAAACTCAAAGCTGCCATCCCCTGTGGGATAGAGTTGCTCCGGCTCTGCGGCTGCGCTGGCAACCAGTTTGACCTTGGCTTCATACAGCGTGTCGATCAGGGTGACGAACCGCGCGGCCTCATTTCGTTTGCTCGGTTTCAGCACCGGGATGCCTTCCAGAAGGATGGTGTGGAAGGTCGCTGCAATGGCGCGGTAATCTTCCGCCCAAAGCGGTTGGGCGCACAATTCATCGAAACTGAATCGGGCAACCCCAGCGGCTTCGCGCGTCACCGGGACTTTGCGACCTTTGACTGTCAGCATACAGCTTTGCGGCGTCGCCCCCAGCGTCAGCCGCTCAAAGGCGCGGTCGAGCGCGGCCACGCCATCATCTGTGGCATACCAAACCGGTGCTTCGGTCAGGCGTTCAAGGCGATAGTCCCTTTCGGAAGCCAGTTCGAAAACCTCGGTTTGAGATTTCAGCAAGTCAATGAACGGCAAAAAGAGGTGCCGATTGAGGCCATCCTTATAAAGCTCATCCGGATGCCGGTTGGAGGTCGCGACCACGGTCACCCCGCGTTTGAACAAGTCTTCGAATAGGCCGGCCAAGATCATCGCATCCGCGATTTGCGTCACCTGAAACTCGTCAAAACAAATCAACCGCGCTTCTGACGCAAACTGTTTGGAGACCGGAAAAATCGGATTGCTGACGTCACGACGTTTCCGCGCTTCATTGAGGCGGTCCTGAACCCGGCCCATGAATTCGTGAAAGTGGACCCGCATTGCTTTGACAGGCGCCTCTGCAAAGAACAAGTCCATTAGCATTGACTTGCCGCGCCCAACCCCGCCCCAGAGATACAATCCCTGAACGGGTTTGGGTTTTGAAAACCAGCCGCCTTTGCCATTCGATTGCAAGCGCACCAACACATCATCGAGTTTCTGCGCGGCATCAACCTGCGCCGCATCTCTGGTCAGCGCTCCGGCTGCAATCCGTTCGTCGAGTATGGTCGATACGACGCCCAAGCTCAGCTGCCTCCCAGCGCCCGTGCGACTTGATTGGCAAACTCTGAAAACGCACTTGGCGCGATCAGGATGGTGGCGACAATGCCCGCCAGAGCGCCGCCGAGATGCGCCTCATGCCCGATCGTCTTATTCTCACGCTGTGCAAGAATGGCCGAGCCGACCAGGAATAGTATGCCAATCAAGACGGCTGGCATGAAGAAGGGGATTGGGAAGATCATCAATTGTTCGAACGGTCGGAACAGGATGAAGCTCATGACAATACCAGACGTCGCCCCGGAGGCACCAAGTGCGCGATAGGAGGGTTTCGTTTTATTCTCCAGCAAGGCCCAGGCATTTCCACCCAGGAGCGCGGCAAAATAGACAATCAAATAGCCCACGGTGCCGAGCATCTGTTCGACAAAGCCGCCAAACATAAATAGCACGTACATATTCACCAAGAGGTGCAGGAACCCGCCATGCAGGAACCCACTGGTCACCATGCGGTGATACTCACCGCCCGACAGGATCGGACCGACATGAAACAGATTCTTTTCCATAAAGGCTGGGTTGGACAGCGCGTACAGGCTGGCAATGACATTTGCTGCGATCAATAATGAGGTGACCGGAATAAGCAGAAACTGATCCATAGAACCGCCCTAGCCTATTGCGGTTTCATCTGCATCCCGTTTTATCCGTCGAACCGGAAATTTGTGTCGGACTGCCCAACATCTTCTGATCGCTCGATGGCCGCGGACGCAAGCTAGATCAGATCCGAATAAAGATCCGGTCGCCGGTCACGAAAAAAGCCCCAGGCGGCGCGCTCGCGTTCTATCGCATCGAGATCGAAGGTCGCTGTGATGATGCCTTCTTCCTCGCGATCAAGCTGGGCCGTGATCTCGCCGACCTCATCCGCGATAAAGCTGGTGCCATAAAAGACCTGCCCGTCTTCATCCCCGACCCGATTGGCCGCCACGACCGGAATGACATTGCTGACCGCATGGCCTTGCATGGCGCGACGCCAGCGGGCCGCTGTATCGAGGCTGGCATCTTGTGGTTCTGCCCCGATCGCGGTCGGATAGAAAAGAACATCAGCGCCCATAAGCGCCATCGCGCGCGCCGCTTCGGGAAACCACTGATCCCAACAAATGCCAACGCCAACACGGCCCTTCCGAGTGTCCCAGACTCGGAAACCGGTATCGCCTGGCCGGAAGTAGAATTTCTCCTGATAGCCTGGCCCATCTGGGATATGACTCTTGCGATAGACGCCGAGCAGCGCGCCATCCGCATCCACCATGACAACCGAGTTGAAATAATGCGGCCCATCTTTCTCGAAGATGGACACAGGGATCACGACAGACAGCTCCCGCGCCAAGTCTTGCATCGCCACGACCGACGGATGCGCACGCCAGGCATGGGCGGCGGCAAAGTGTATTTCTTCCTGCGTCTTGCAGAAATAATGATCGCTGAACAATTCTGGCGGCAGGATAATCTCAGCACCTTGCGCTGCTGCGCGACGCACAAAGTCAGCGACCCGAGAGACATTGGCGACAGGGTCACCTTTCATGAACGCCAATTGAAGTGCGGCGACTTTAATCTGTCGGCTCATACGACTTCCTCCATCAGCGTCGGCACTTGCTGCGTCATGCAGTGAAACGCCCCGCCGCCAGATAAGATATTCCGTGCCGGCAGGCCAATGATTTTATGGTCCGGCAAATTGTCTTGCAGCGCCATTAAGGCAAGTTGTGAAAAGACCTCTTCATAGACCGGCATGAACACATGCCCATTGCTGATCAGAAAGTTGAGATGGCTTGCAGGGACAGCCGCGCCCGCCTCGTCTTCAATCCATCCCGGCGATGGAATAGAGACGACGTCGAGCCCGGCGGCGCAGAGACCGGCGTGGATGGCCGCATAGGTTTCGACATTTGGATCGTCCGCAACCGAAGCTGTTTGGCACAGGACCCGCCCAGGCCCAATGAAGCGCGCAATATTATCGATATGCCCATCCGTATGATCATTGCGCAAACCCTGGTCCAGCCAGATCACGTCGGTGACACCAAGCGCCTGTTTTAGGTGGCGCTCCGCCACGGTCTGCGTCCACCCTGGATTGCGATTGGGGTTGAGCAAACACTGCCGCGTTGTCAGCAAGCGCCCGGCGCCATCTAAATCAATCGCGCCGCCCTCCAGGACAAAATCATGCGCGCGCCGTTCGATCCGCTCAACGCTGGCAATCCCACTCGCCGTCATTGTATCGCCCGGGATCACATATTTCTCACCCCAGCCATTGAAGCGAAAATCGAGCGCCAAATAACTTTGTCCATATTGCGCAATTAGAGGGCCGGTGTCGCGCAGCCAGATGTCGCCAGCTGGCAATGTGTGCAGTGTTACCTGCCCGGCGGCGATCTCAGACTCGAGCGCGAACCAGGCACTGCCATACGCTTCTCGCGACCCGCATACGATCCGGACGGGCGTGACCGCACTCAACACTTGGGCAAAGCCGGCGATTTCTTGCCGCGCGGCTTCAAACGCGACGCCCCACTCCCCGCGCAAATGCGGCCAGCCGACCCAAACCGCCATTTGAGGCCCCCATTCCGGTGGCAGGTAGAGATCGCGAACTGACATCGCCGCGCCTTTGCCACATGTTCGGATAAAGCTCAAAGAAAAAGGGCGGTGCGTTCTGCACCGCCCTTTCTCATTTGCTAGAACGCCTAAGCTAGAAGACGTATTTTACACCCAGCTGGACCTGCCAGAGTGAAGCAGAGTTTGTGATGCGGGTTTCGCTACGCTCCGGGAAGCCGCTGTAAACATACTGACCATCAACGATGTCAACATTTGCGACTGGCTGGAAGTATTCATAACGAACCTGCTCCAGGAAGCCCCATTCGTCATTGAGCAAGTTACCCACATTCTCAATGTCGACATAACCGATCAGGCGATCCGTTTCTTTCCAACCTGGAACCGGGATTTGCTGCTGGAAGCGAAGGTCCACGCTAGTGTACCAACGGCTTTCGAACTCGTTCCGCGGTGCAATTCCACCCGCGTAGTCAGACAGACCTGAAGTGTTCAAGAAATCCATAAACTCACCGAGCACCGCTGCATCACCACCGAAAGATGCGGCTGCGTTAAACAGTGGGTCACTCATACCGGTCGGAACGTAGAACAACTCGCCCTCATCATCCGCGCGTCCTTCACGAATACCGAACAGGGAGCGCTCTGCACCACCTGAGTAATCGTAAGTATAGCTAAACGGCTGTCCAGCACGACGGTTGGCGAACAAGGTGAGCTTGGTTGGAGCGTCTTGAATGAACTCTTTTTCCCAGTCCAGCTTCAACTTGAATTCATGCTCGCGTTGATAGTTCGAAACCGCAACCCGAGGATTCTGACGGTCAAATGACGCGTAGTCGGAATAGTTTGAAGATGCCGTAGAGCTGGTTCCAGAATGCGCATCCTGCGCGTCCTGATAGGTGTAGGAGATGCTCGTATAAAGCGACCCAAACCAACCAAGGTCATCCCAGTCCTTTGACAGACGCGTGGTGAAGATATGCTGATCACCCTTGTCAATATTCGTCAGGAACAAGGCTTCAGGTGCAACTTCAACTTCTTGGAGATCAACCGTACCGTCGCCATCCGTGTCGAACGCTGCTGTCGCCGCAGTCGCAGCAATGCCGCTATCGTCATAGAAATCGATGATCTGCTGAGTGCTGAGATTGTTCAGGAAGTCTTGGTTCAGACCACAATTATAGATCGGACGATTGTCTGGAGCGGCACCGATGGGGTCGCCACATGAGATATCGAGCCAGAATGGAGCGGAGTCGTTTTGACCGTAGATGTAATCCACGGAGAATTTGAAACCTTCATACTGGCCAATGTCGAAGAATATGTCAGCCCCAAGATTGGCACGCCAGAGCGATGGAATCTTGAAGTTTGGATCAAGGACATTGACGTCGCCATCACCCGCCGTGAGAGCAGAAGTGGCAGCCACAGGAAGCGTGTTCGCATCAACATTCGTCAGATCGTCGCCTAAGAAACCGGCGAGGAAAACACTGTCGATACCGACACCCGTATTCGAATAGTTGTTTGACAACCAAACGGCCGGGCTACCGCCTGAGAATCGACCGAATCCGCCTCTCAAGGTGATATCGTCATTGTACTCGTAGTTGAAGCCAACGCGCGGCATGAGGATACTCAGTCCATCCACATCCGTAGTGTTGGTGAAATTGTAGCGATCAACGAAATTCTGATTTTCTTCGATCTCACCATCAGATTCGTACCAATCATAGCGAATACCACCATTCACGGTCAGCTTGTCAGTGACTTGCCAAGTATCCTGGGCGTACAGGCTGTTGACCGCGAAGCCCCAATTGGCTGCACCATCATTCTCATCATTGGTCACTGCATTCTGGTAGAACAAAGTGTCCGCCGTACGGGCTTGATAGTCCGCGATCGAACCAAACTCATACGAACCTTCTGATCCCGGGACAAACAGGTTGAACGTCGATTGATCGTCTCGCTCGTAACCGAATTTGAACAAGTGATCGCCGAAATCGTATTCGCCTTTCAACTTGAATTGCCAAAGCTCGTTTTCGAGCTCGTTGGCATGACGGAAGAAATCTGGACCAATTGAGATAGTGCCTTCTGGCGTATCGATTTCAAAGTTCGCGACTTCAGAACTGGCAAGCGCAACCTGACCCGTAATTTGCTCAGAGTAGGCCAACTTCATTTCAGTCGAGAAACGGTCGCTCCAGTCAGAGAAAACTTGAACGGCGTAAGCTGTTGTTTCTTCAGAACGGTCATACCAAGTCGATGGTGAACCGAGGTCTGCACCATTGTTCCGCGGCTGGATTTCATTACCTTCATTGGCAATGTAAGTCAGCTTGGCACGGTGATCGTTATTGATGTTCCAGTCCAATGTGGCGAGGAACTTCTGGTCGGTGACCGGGTCGAGTGCACCAAATGCCAGCGGGTCGAAACCATACACGTCCTGTGTGATTTGACGGACTTGGTCATATGTTGCCTGGCTAACGCCGCTCGCGGCGCCTGGTAGATCTGCTTCGTCGAGCAACTGACCGGCTTCAAAGTCTTCATAAGCCGCGAAGAAGAATAGCTTGTCTTTGATAATTGGACCACCAAGAGTAAAGCCCCAAGTGGTTTCATCGAACTCTTGTGTGATTTCATTGCCATTGATGCTGTCGCCTGCAAGGCCATCATCGGTGTAGAAATAATAAGCCGACCCAAAGAATTCGTTCTGACCAGACTTCGTCAGGATGTTGACGGTACCGCCGGTAAAGCCGGAAAATTCGATGTCGTAAGGCGCGACTTCAACGGCCAGTGTTTCAAGCGCATCGACCGAGATCGGTGAGCGCTGAGACGGAAAACCGTTGGCGTTCAGACCAAACAAGTCGTTAAATTTGATCCCGTCAATCGTGAGAGAGTTGAAACGGTTATTGGTACCAGCGATCGAGATCGCGCCGCCGTTGGTTGCGTCTACGGTTACCAACGGATCAAGGCGTGCAATGTCGCGAATATCGCGAGAAATCGTTGGAAGCTCTTCGATAGTTTCAAGGCCGAAGGAAGAGCGAGGCCCTTGCGCCAGCACTCCATCACCTGCAGTCGCTGTAACAACGATTGTGTCGAGCGTACGCGCGTCCGCAATCCGAAGGTCACCTGGAAACGCTTCATTGACTTGCAAGAAGACGTTTTCCCGAGCCGCTGAGCCTTCGGCCGTTTCGACGCTGATCGTGTAAGGTCCACCAACGCGTAGAGAGCGCGCAGAGTAGACGCCGTTCGCATTGGTAGTTGCCGTATCAGTGTTACCGGTACGGGTGTCGGTGATAGTAACGGTTGCACCAGCGACGGCATTGCCCGCCTCATTGGTGACTTCACCGCGAATACTAGATGTTGTGACCTGTGCTTCAGCCGGAGCGACAATCGCTGCGGTCATGATGGAAGCGGCGGCCACTCCAGATAGGAGTTTCCAATTGGACATGAGTTTCCCCTCAAATTGCCACAAAGCAGGCCGGGCAGGATGACCCGAATACACTACTGCGCGTGCCATTATGCGTCGTGGATCACAGAAATGTGACAGTCGTGTTAGACTTCTATGTAACCGCTGACTCAATTGGTTGGCATTGCAAATAAGCCACACATGCGGCGAAGGGTTTATGTCCGCACGCAAGGCGCTTAAGGGGAGGTTATGGCCGCAAATTCCACGCCTTCGGATCGCTACACCCAGCTCGCAATCGCAATGATTGCAGGCCTTCTGGCCGTACGTCTCGTTCTCGTTCTGCTGTCACCCTTGGAGCTGTATGCCGACGAGGCGCAATATTGGCGGTGGGGTGAGACCTTGGAATGGGGGTATTATTCCAAACCGCCCATGATTGCCTGGATGATCCATGTGTCGTCTGGACTGTTTGGCGATTCGGAATGGGCTATCCGGATTTTTGCGCCGGTCTTTCATGCCATCGCTTCGGTGTTTCTGTTCCTTTTGTCTCGGCGTATGTTTGGCGGTCTGGCCGGACTGTTCACCACCATCACTTATCTCTTGATGCCAGGCATCATTTTGTCATCAGGCGTCATCTCGACCGATGGAGTCCTGTTCCCGTTCTGGAGCCTTGCGCTGTATCTGTTCTGGCGCTTGCGAGAAGAGGATCTCGGCTGGATCGGGGTCGCTCTCCTTGGCCTGGCCGTCGGCGCGGGATTTCTCTCCAAATACGCCATGCTGTATTTCGCCATCGGTATGGCGCTGACCAGCCTCATCGACAAACCAACGCGCAATGTCGTGCTCAGTCCAAAGGGCGGCACCTTTATCGCTATCGCAGCGCTGGTCTTCGTGCCGCATCTTGTCTGGAACGCCGCTAACGAATTCCAGACCGTCAGCCATACAGTGGACAATGCCAATCTTGGCGGCGATCTTCTGAACCTCGATCATTTTCCAGAATTCATCGGTGACCAGATGGGCGTGTTCGGTCCGGTCTGTTTTGTCGCGCTCATCACCGGCCTGATCTTCCTGCGCCCTAAGCCGAAACTGGAAGATATTGGCGACGCGGCCCACGCGCAGAGTGCGCAAGAGCGCTGGCTCGCTTGTTTCATCCTGCCGGTGATCGTGATCATCGCGGTGCAAGCCGTCTTGTCGCGCGCGCATGCGAACTGGGCCGCCACAGCGTATCCGGCCGCGAGCGTGTTCATTGGCGGGTTTCTGATCCGGGCGCGCGGCTGGCGCCCGGCCTATTGGGTTGGCATTGGATTGCAGGCATTGGTCGGCGTGCTGGCCATTACGCTCGCCTTGGGGCCACCGAGCTGGAGTGCCGCGCTCGGGCGCGACAATGACCTCAAGCGCGTGCGCGGCTGGCAAGATCTCTCGCAACAATTGGCGCTGGAGATTGAACGTCTGCAACCGACCGCCATCCTGGTCGACGAACGGGAGATCTGGCACGGTCTCGACTATTATTTGCGCGATGAATTGGACGTGCCATTGATCATGTGGCGCTATAATCCGGGTCCGAAGAGTTTCTCCGAAAGTGTTGATCTCGCAGACCTGGATAGCAGCCGCGTCCTTGTCGCCAGTTATCGCTCGCATCTACGCCCGAGAATCCAGGCGGATTTTTCAAGCTGGACGCCGGAAGGTTATGTCGGCGTCGACCTCGGACATCGATCGAATGGCTGCCCTCTGCGTCGTGAATTGCGCCTTTATGTAACTGCGGATTATCAGCCCCTAGTCCGCGACCGTGCGTGGCTGAATCAGTTCAAAGTCGAAGATGATGATGGAAATCTGATCGACTCGCACATAGATCAACCCGAGCGCTGCCCGAAACCCTAGATCCCGCGCGAATCTTTTCTCAGATAGTTTTCAATCATGGCCATTCTCAAAGCCATTCTCGGCCCGACCAATACGGGGAAGACCCATTACGCGCTCGACCGCATGATGGGGCACACGACCGGCATGATCGGCTTGCCGCTACGGCTTCTCGCGCGCGAAGTCTACGACCGAATTGTCGCTGAGAAAGGCGATCTCGCAGTCGCCTTGGTGACCGGTGAAGAGCGCATCGTCCCTGACAAGGCGCGCTACTGGGTCTGTACCGTGGAGTCGATGCCAACCGATATCAGCGTTGAATTTCTGGCCATTGATGAAATCCAGATCGCAGAAGATGACGATCGCGGTCATGTCTTTACCGATCGGATATTGAACCTTCGCGGCACGCAAGAGACGCTATTGCTCGGCGCCGAGACGATGCGTGATGTGTTACGTGATCTCGATTTCGACATTTCAACCGATATCAGAGAGCGGTTTTCGACGCTGTCTTATGCGGGCCAGAAGAAGATCACAAAATTGCCCAAACGGACGGCGATCGTCGGCTTTAGCGCCGACAAAGTCTATGCCATTGCCGAAGTGTTGCGGCGACAGAAAGGTGGCTGCGCGGTGGTCATGGGCGGACTCAGTCCGCGCACTCGGAATGCGCAGGTTGCGCTGTATCAGTCTGGTGAGGTCGACTATCTGGTGGCCACAGACGCCATCGGTATGGGTCTCAATCTGGATGTTGACCGGGTCGCATTTTCCGGACGCTCGAAATTTGATGGTCGTCGGCATCGCTGGCTAAGCGCGGCAGAGATTGGTCAGATCGCCGGGCGCGCTGGGCGGTTTCGCGACAATGGCGAATTTGGCGAAACCAATGATTGCCCGGAATTTGAAGACGACTTGATCCGCGCCGTTGAAGATCATCGTTACGACCCTGTGGTCGACTTGAACTGGCGCAATAGCGATCTCGACTATCGCTCAATCAAGACTCTCATTGCCAGCCTGGCGCGGCCCAGCCCGCATCCGAGCTTGAGGCAGAACCCCCACGGTCTGGATGAATGGGTCCTGCGCCGGATGGCCGAAGACAGTGCGGTCGGTCCAGAGGTGCGCGGACAACGTAATGTTCGGCGCCTTTGGGATTTGGCGCGCCTGCCGGATTTCCGCAAAGCCGGACATGAAGGACACGGGCGGCTGGTACTGGGTCTCGCTGAAACCCTGGCTGATCCGGATGCCCGCCTTGGCGACACAGCGATGAATGAACGCCTCAACGCGCTGGATCAAACCGTCGGAGACATTGGCCTTTTGCAACAGCGACTCGCAATGATCCGAACATGGACATACGCAAGTTTCCGGGCTGACTGGCTTGAAAATCCGGTCTATTGGCGCGAAAGAACCCGAGACATTGAAGATCGTCTGTCGGATGCGCTGCATGAAGCGCTGACACAGCGCTTCGTTGACCGACGCACAACCGCTCTGATTGCAGGGCTGAAAAGGGAAGATCTGTTGAGCACTGACGTTTCTGAAACCGGGGAAGTGACCATTGAGGGGCACGTGGTGGGCAAGCTTGTCGGCCTGACCTTCGAACCGGATTCCAGCGCTTCGGACCTGGAAGGCAAAACCCTGCGCAGCGCTGCAATGCAGGCGCTTGAGCCGGTGATCGCTGAACGCCTGAAAACCATATCGGGCGCGCCGGAATCCGCGCTCAGCCTCAACGCGCAAGCGCAGATCATTTGGAACGAGTCGCCCGTCGCACAGTTGGCGGCGGGTCCGCACTGGCTTGTACCATCGGCCAAGCTGATCGGCGGCCAAGACGCTGAGGCGCATCAACAAGAAGCTGCGCAAACCCGGTTGAATGAATGGTTGGGCGCAGAAATCCAAAAACGCTTGCCCACGCATTTCAAACTAAAATTCTCCCCTGATGAGACGCAGCTAGAGGGCCTCGCCCGCGGCCTGGCGTTTCGATTGTTGGAGGCCGGCGCTGCGTGCGACCTGCGCGGTGAAGATCGCAATTTGCTGCCGGGGCCAGAAGATCGCACGAAATTGAAAGAGGCAGGCATTCGTTCAGGGCGCATCGCGGCGCATATTCCTGATGCCCAAAAGCCCGCCGCACAAAGACTGATCGCTTTGCTCCAAACACTCGCAGACGGCCGCGATCGCAAGATTGCGCCCGAAGGGTCTGGAAGTTTCGAATTGGACGGTACGTGGCCAGATGAAGATCTGGCGGCGCAAGGATATTTGCGGTTCGGCAAGCGCGCAGTGCGGGCGGACTTGGCTGAGCGGCTGGGTTGGGAATTGTCCAAGCGGCGCAAAGAAGCAGATCAAGCCAAGTTTGAAATTCCACCCGAGCTCGCATCCATGGTGTCTTGCCCCTTGGAAGACTTTCACAATGTACTCAAGGGGTTTCGGATTGCCCCGGCAGAGAAAGATCCAGAAACTGGCGCTGTGAAATTGTGGCGGTTCCAGTCCAAGGCCCACATCGAAGCGCAAGAGCAACGACGCACGGCACGCAAACAGGCGCGTCCAAACAATGCCAGAAAAGGCCCTCGCAAGAAGCAAGACCGTCAGCACGGCAAGCGGCCGCATCAAGGCGGCGGTCAACGCCGGCCGCAGCGACGAGAGCCGGACCCGGATAGCCCGTTTGCGGTGCTCGGCGCGCTGTTGCCTGAGAAGCCAAAACCCAAGCCAAAGAAGCGGAAACCAAAGCCGGCGAAACAGGCTGCGCCTCAAGCGACACCCGATGCAAACAAGTCTGGCGAGTCAGAGCCGACGCCCCCGCCCTCCGATCAAACACCTGCGAATGAGTGAGATCGAAGACGAGGTGCGCGTCGATATCTGGCTCTGGCGCGCTCGGTTTTTCAAAACGCGCGCCCTCGCAACGGATTATGTCGGCCGCAAAGGCATCCGCATAACGCGGCATGGGCAGACCCGCAAAACGGCGAAGGCAGGTCAGCGCATCGCGCCCGGCGACGTCCTCACCTTCTACAAAGCCAAGGCCATTGAAACTGTGGAAGTCCTTGACGTCGGCGAAAGGCGGGGTCCAGCGGCGGAAGCTGCAGGGCTTTACAGACGTATCTTGCCCAGCGCATAAGGCGAGTATGCTAGCGTTTTTAAAGAATCTATTTGGTGGAGAAGACTCGCAAGCGCCGGTTCGCGATCTCGATCCATACGAAGCCGCAGCGGCGCTTTTGGTCGAGGCGGCGCTGGTCGATGGTGTTTATGCCAATCTCGAAAGCGACATGATTGCCGAAATTCTCGTCACCAGCTTCAATATGGACGCCACGCGCGCTGATGAAGTCTTGTTGAATGGCGAACAAATCGCTGAAGACGCCACCGATACGCATGCCCTGACGCGGCATGTCAAAACGCTCCCAAAGAGCGAGCGGTCGAGTGTCATTGAAGGTCTGTACCGTGTTTCGTTGGCGGATGGAGAGGCTTGTAAATACGAAGAATCTTTCATTCGGCACGTGGCCAGCCTGTTGCACATTGACGATGTGTCGCGCGCGCATGCCCGAAAAAGAGCAGAACTAAACGCACCGTGACAGTCCTGTGCATTGACTTGTCCCGGCTGCGAAGCCAAATGCTGCGCTGCATTATCAATTTCTGAGTTCGCAAATGACTTATATCGTCAAGGATGCCTGCATCCGCTGCAAATATATGGACTGTGTTGAAGTCTGCCCGGTCGATTGTTTTTACGAAGGTGAAAACATGCTCGTCATCCATCCGGATGAATGCATCGATTGCGGCGTCTGCGAGCCAGAATGCCCGGTCGAGGCGATCACGCCGGATACCGATGATGAGCCAGATGCCAAATGGCTGAAACTGAACACGGAATACGCCAAGATCTGGCCGAACATCACCCGTATGAAAGAACCGCCTGCTGACCGCGAAGAATTCGCACAGAAGACCAATAAACTGGCCGAATTCTTCAGCCCGAATCCTGGCGAAGGCGACTAAGGCGGCACGCGCCCCTAGATGCGTATCGGCGCGCGCTCGCCCAGAACCCAGCGCAAGAGATCGATGAAATCAAAGGCCAGCGAAATGCCGATCACAATCGCGGCCAGGATCATCCATCTCGAAAACAGGGTCTTGTGATAGGTTTTCCAGCCCCGCACCGTGATGATGTAGATCAGTGTCGGCGTCCAAAACAGAATATGACCCAGCCCCAGCAAACGCGTAAACCCGAATAGGGAATAGGCGACAATTGTTCCGATCATGCCAAGAACCGTGCCCAATAAGATCCAGCGCGCCTCTTTATAGGAAAAGCTGAACGGGATTGCGATGGCCAGAACAACCACCATCGCATTGACCCAAATCAGCACCCAGGCCGGGCTATTGGCGGTCATTTCCGCGTAAAACTGGCTGAAGATTTCCATTCAAATCTCCTGATTCACTCTGACACTCATGGACCGATAATTCGCTCGGAACGGGTGTTTCTAAAAAATTCGCCTCCAGAAAGCGAAAAATGGTTACTATTTTTCGAACAACTGTCCGATATCCGCAAAGGCTTTGAGTTCAATCGCATTGCCAGACGGGTCTGAAAAAAACATCGTCGCTTGCTCGCCAGGTTCACCAGCAAAGCGCACATATGGATCGATGATAAAGTCGACCTTGCCGGTCAAACGCTGCGACAGTTCTCGCCAAGACGCCATATCCAGCACCAGACCGAAATGCCGAACAGGCACTTGTTTGCCGTCGACACCAGATGTCCCGGCGAGTCCGCACTGATCTGGTGCAAGATGCGCTACGATTTGATGCCCGAAAAAGTCAAAATCGACCCAGTCTTCGCTGCTGCGGCCCTCCGGACAGCCGAGCAAGTCACCATAGAAGGCGCGTGCGGCGGACAAGTCATGGACTGGAAAGGCAAGATGAAATGGCGGCATGGGCAGGCCCATCATAGATCGACATAGAAAAAGAAAGGGGTTTTGTCCGGATCGTAAAATCCAAACCCGTAATTTCCCCAGAGCTTTGCTTCGAGCGGCGCCGTAATAACCCCTTTCGGATGCCACTCGGCGTACAGTGCTTCCAATGCTTCGCGGCTCTCGAGACGAATACGCGTCGCCATGGTTTGGGTGATTTGAAGTTGATCCGGCGTAAATGTCTGCAAGTGCAGTTCCAGTGTCTCGCGCTGCACGCCCGCATAGGTCGCCCGAAAAATGTCTTTGCTATCCGCAAAGACGAGAGCGAATCCAAGCGCGTTCCAAAACGCTATCGTCTTTGGCAAATCCGTGCGGGGACAAACAGGGGAGACTGCGACAAACATTTGCGCCAATGTGCCGGATATACACTGCGTAGCAAAGAGGCGCGGGGTGAAAAGCGCGCAATATTTCGCAGCACAGAAAGGTCGGACCATGCGCAAACTGCTGATAGCCCTCATCTTTATCGCACTCGGCGCACACGCACCCTTTGCCCTGAGCGAGACATCGAACGATGATATGCTCGCCCCGATCGACCTCTCAAGCCCAGAAGCGACCGCCTATTCGATGATGCGCGCCATGTATCAGGGCGATGCCGACATGGTGGATCAGGTGTTCGCCGAAGGGGCCACGCTGCGGCGCATTACGGATACAGGCGAGTTACGCCCGGACGGCCTTGAGCGGTGGCGCGACTGGGTTGGCACCCTCGAGACAGGCATCGCACATGAAGTCTTGTTCGGAGTCGAGACCACAACGTTCGGTAATCTAGCGACCGTCTGGGCGCCGTTCACCATCACAGTAAACGGAGATCTGGTCGGATGCGGCGTCAACCAGCTGACCATGGCCCAGCAGAATGACGCCTGGCGCATCATCTTCGGTATGGACACCAATGCGCCCAAAGAGACGTGCAGCGGGTTCAAACAAGCTTATCTGGCGCGCTTTCACTAAGGCGCGCAGTTGCCCGACCATTGTACGTAAATTCCAAACACTTCGCGCGTGGACGTGCGATAGTCCACCAAGAGCGGCTTGTTTGCCGCGCCCGCGCGCTCAAGCGTGGTCAGGATTCGATCCCAACGATTGGTTTCCAACGTGCTGGCCAAAGGCAAGGGGTCTCCATCTGGAACGTAGCGAATGGCATTGCCTTCAAAATTGAACTGCTTGTCGCCCGAGGATGTCGCGACAACGAACATGGTCGAAATGCGGTTGAGACCCTGCACATTGTAAACTTGATGCTTGATACACCCGGCCGCACGCGCGCGATCCGATGTCAGCACTCCTTCCAGCTCCGGCTGCTTGCCAGCTGGATTGAGCACCTGCTGTGGCAATTGCACTTCTTCCAGCTGCGCCGGCTTCAATTTTTGCGCGTCCTGAGCAGCTGCGAGCCCTGACGCCGTCAATGCAGCGATGAATAAAACCTGGAATTTCATAGTCTTCCCTTTTCGTTCGCCCCCAGCCGCTGAAGCCTATGCGAGGGGACGCGGCGGGTCCAGTTATTGTGCGATTGGACAGCCCGTAAGTTTTCATCGGCAGGTCTATTGAACTTCGAGGGTCTCCTCTCGAACGTAAGGTGTCGAGGTGGGCGCTGCGGATTAAATTTGTCGCTATGTGATTCGCGGTGCCCCGCGGGTGCTTCCGCGTCGCGAAATTTCGGTTTATGCGTAGCGCATGTACGACGTGTTTCTAAGCTATAAATCAGAAAGACGGCCTGCCGTGCGGCACCTCGCCAAAGTCTTGGAACTTTATGGCTATTCGGTTTGGTACGACCACAAACTCGTCGCCGGGGCTGATTTCGCACGTCAAATCGATGACGTCTTGCAGAACTCAAAAGTCGTCATGCCACTCTGGTGCAAACTGTCGGTTGAAAGCGATTGGGTGCTCGAAGAGGCACACGTCGCCAAAGAGCATGGGGTCATCTTGCCGGTCATGATCGAACAGATCAGGCTACCCTTTGGCTTTACGCGACTGGATACAGTTGATCTAACCTCATGGGATGCGTCGCCGCGATCGCACAGCATCGATCGTTTAATTGATGAAGTCGCCCGCATTGTGAGCAAATCGCCGACGATCGATTATGCCGGTTTACGAGCCTATGAAGAATCCTGGCGCAACTTCGGCGCTCCGAGTTTGGCTCAGTTCGCCCTCTCTGAAGCGACACGAGAGGAAGCGGATGCGCCGCGATCAACGCAGACGCCGAGACCTCAGACACCCCCAACCACGCCGCCACCAGAGACCCCTCAAGCTTCGGCCAAAGGCAATTCGAACAACAATTCTCCTAACGCGAATGACTTGTTTGGCGATATGGATATGTTTTCTGAATTTTTTGGCGACGGGCAGAAATCCAACGCCACGAAGGGCGCGGACCTGAAGTATCGACTCAGCATCACGCTAGAAGAAGCCTTTCATGGCGAAACGAAAACCCTGAATTTCGAAGCGAATGTCCTGTGTGATGCCTGTAATGGGTCGGGTAAAATTAACGGACAGACCTGCTCAAAGTGTTCCGGGTCTGGCGTCCACCCGCAACAACGGACTTTATCTGTAAAAATTCCGCCCGGCGTCAGCGATGGAACGCGATTGCGGTTGCAAGGCGAGGGAGAACCCGGCCAACAACGCGGATTTTTTAAAGCCGCAAACGGGGATTTTTATGTGGAGATCCAGATCGCCCCGCATGCGAGGTTTGCCGTCGATGCCACCAACCTGCACGTGGTCGAGAAAATATCGGCGAAAACAGCGCGCAAAGGCGGTTATCACCGCCTTCAGGACATTAATGGCGACACATTGGAATTGACCATTCCGAAAGGCGCCAATCCTGGTCAGAAATTCCGATTGCGCGGTAAAGGCATGACGGATGTCCACAAACCAGACGGGTCGCGCGGCGACTTATATGTCGAACTCGATTTTTAGGTACCTTAGGTCTCCAAGTAAATCTGCGACCCTTTCGTCTTGAATTCCCGGCTCTTCTCTTCCATGCCCGCGCGCGCTTCATCAGCTTGGCGTTGCAAGTCGGCCTTCTCATTGTCCGACAGCCCCTCCGCATAATCGCGAACTTCCGCCGTAATTTTCATCGAACAGAATTTCGGCCCGCACATGGAGCAGAAATGTGCCACTTTGTGCGCCTCTTTCGGGAGGGTCTGGTCATGATAATCCCGCGCTGTTTCGGGATCGAGGGAGAGGTTGAACTGGTCTTCCCAGCGGAACTCAAAGCGGGCTCGTGAGAGTGCATCGTCGCGAATCTGGGCGGCTGGATGACCCTTGGCGAGGTCCGCAGCATGCGCCGCGAGCTTATAGGTGATCACGCCCACTTTTACATCGTCGCGATCTGGCAGGCCGAGATGTTCCTTCGGTGTGACGTAGCAGAGCATGGCGGTGCCGAACCAACCGATCATCGCAGCCCCAATGCCGGATGTGATGTGATCATAGCCCGGTGCAATGTCAGTGGTGAGCGGGCCGAGCGTATAGAAAGGTGCTTCGCCGCACTCTTTCAGCTGCTTGTCCATATTCACTTTGATTTTGTGCATCGGCACATGGCCGGGGCCTTCAATCATCACCTGGCAACCGCGCGCATGCGCAATTTTTGTGAGCTCGCCCAGCGTTTCCAACTCTGCAAATTGCGCCGCATCATTGGCATCGGCGATCGAGCCGGGACGCAATCCATCGCCCAAGCTGAAGGTGACGTCATAAGCCCGCATGATGTCGCAAATGTCAGCGAAGTGGGTGTAGAGGAAGCTCTCTTCATGATGCGCAAGGCACCACTTTGCCATGATCGAGCCGCCGCGGCTGACAATGCCGGTGACACGTTCCGCCGTAAGGTGGATATAAGCGAGACGCACGCCCGCATGGATGGTGAAATAGTCGACGCCTTGTTCGCACTGCTCAATCAGCGTGTCGCGATACACTTCCCAGGTCAGGTCTTCAGCGACGCCATTGACCTTTTCCAAGGCCTGATAGATCGGCACTGTGCCGATCGGCACCGGGCTGTTCCGGATGATCCATTCACGCGTATTGTGAATATTGCGCCCGGTTGAAAGGTCCATGACATTGTCAGCGCCCCAACGCGTCGCCCAGACCATTTTCTCGACTTCTTCCTCGACAGATGAAGCAACAGCGGAATTACCGATATTGGCATTGATCTTGACCAGAAAATTGCGGCCAATGATCTGTGGTTCAAGTTCTGGATGGTTGATATTGGACGGGATGACAGCGCGCCCCTTCGCTATCTCATCGCGTACGAATTCTGGTGTGATGAAGGGCGGGATCTCAGCCCCGAAGCTTTCGCCTTGGGCGATTTGCGCTTCGGCCTGCTCAAGCTGTTCTTGCCGGCCGAGATTCTCACGCTCTGCGACATATATCATCTCTTTGGTGATGATGCCTGCTTTGGCATATTCGAACTGGGTCACAGGCCCGTCGCCTGTCCCGCGCAAGGGTTCATGTCGCACCGGAAATTCGCGCGCGAGATATTTTCCTGTCGCGCCGCCATTGTCTTCTGGCTTCACATCGCGGCCGTCATAGGCTTCGACATATCCACGCTCGAGCACCCACTCGGTGCGATGGCGGGCGAGTCCTTTTTCAACATCAATCGTGACGCTCGGGTCGGAATAAGGCCCGGATGTATCATAGACGGGCACAGGCGGCTCATTCGCGGTTGGATGCAGGTCGATCATGCGACGCGGGACTGAAAGAGACGGATCCGCTTTTGGGTGAGTAAAGACTTTGCGGCTGGACGGTAGCGGTCCGGTGGTCACTTCTGGCGTTTCGAATTCGGACTGATCAATTGGCTTATTCATTTGGACGATCCTTGGTGAGGCAAGAGAATAGAAGCGATCATGCCAATGATCGCAGATAGGAAGGCGACGCCAATCAAGGCGGTGAGGATGCCGAAATTCCAATTTCCGGCATTGGTGTTTTCCGGGCTGATAATCTTATTGAAGAAGCTGCCATAGAGCATGCCAACGTTGAACGCCCAGGCGGCGGAAAAGAAAGCGCGCCGGCGAACTGTCTGTTCTTTCAGGAGATAGGCCGAGACGATAAGCATTGCCCCCATGATCTGATCATCGATAACGAATACAAATTCGCGCCCGGCGCCCCAAGACCGCCACAGCTCACCGATCATCAATGAAAGAGCCAACAGAACGGCCCAGATGCGCAAGACCGTCATGTCTGTTTTCTCGAATGATAAGTGAGCGCCATCGCGATGCAGTGCTGAAGCGGTGCATGTGGAAAAGGATTTCCAGTTTGGATCTGAACTTCGCGATTGCCGACGAAAATCAACTCGCCCTCATAAAGATGACGCCACTCGCTCACGAGCGTGGTCTGGCAATGGACAAATAGACTGACGCATGTGCCGGCATCGTCCCAGCCAAGCCGGATCGTGGTGCCGCTTTTGGTCTTGTCGGTAAGATATGCAGGCTCGCCCCATTTCAGAGTTTCCGTCAGAGGGCCAATTTCGGGGCGGGCCGCGGCGGTGTCAAAAATCAACGCTCGCAACTGCGCTAGCGTGTGCGCCGCGTTTGGTGGGCAAGCGGAAAGAGCTTTCGCCACTGTCGAAGGTAGTTCTGATTTGCTGGCGGTTAATGCCAAGTTGTCGCTCCGTTCCTACGCCGGTTCGCGCAGCTCACGTTCGAGCGGGCTAGCCGGATCAGGTTCTAAGGGTCCTCGCTCGGAATTAAGAGCGATCTCAGCGCTTACCAGGCGCGCCCCTCGGATGCCCTAGGTTTAAGTCAAAAGAGTTCGTTTGGCTACTCACAAAAAGC
Organism: Pseudomonadota bacterium; assembly: GCA_039818185.1. Taxonomy (GTDB): domain Bacteria; phylum Pseudomonadota; class Alphaproteobacteria; order Caulobacterales; family Hyphomonadaceae; genus Henriciella. The sequence goes on along the minus strand of JBCBUI010000002.1, from coordinate 379,962 downwards.
TCGGAGCCCCGAACAATCCTTTCCACGAAACCACCAAAAGCCAATGAAAGCCCATGGCTGGCCATAGGGAACGCGTGCGCAACGTGACTATGTTCGCAGCGGCTCCGAAAAGCGTGACGCTCGCCAGAAATCGTGAATCTAGAAATGTGCTGGCCGCCTGAGGCATAAACGTAACTGCATTGATGGGATGCCAGCTTACGAACGCGATCAAGCTTACAAGAACGATCCATATTGGCACATGCCCCCGTTGGTTTTGTATCCCAAGCAGCGGACCGCGAAAAACCATTTCTTCCAAAAACGCAGGTAACAGCAAAGCGATCAATGCGACGCGAAGCAGTTCGGAATTCAATATGTCAGGTGACCAATTGTAGATGCCTGAAATCAGAGCAATCGGCGCCGCAACAATCGCAAAGCCAAACATAACCAGTGCGGAAAACAGCCAGTCAGCGCGTGAGGGCCAGCGAAACAAGAACACGATGGCAAGCTAGCGAAATCGAGGCGCGCTGAACAGCTCGTTTGACAAACTCGCCCGCACTATATAACCATATGGTTATGGATAGAGTTATAGCGACCCCTCCACCGCCAAATCTCGACGCGGTCTTTGCTGCGCTCGCCGATCCGACACGCCGCGAAATCCTGACCCGATTGGCCGATGGCGAGGCCACTGTGAATGAGATCGCATCACCCTTTGCGATGAGCCAACCGGCCATTTCTAAGCATCTGAAAGTGTTGGAGCGCGCAGGTTTGGTGACGCGCGCAGTGGATCAACAAAGACGCCCGGCGCGCCTGAACGCGAAACCGATGCGCGACGCCGTGGATTGGCTGGAGGCCTTTCGCGACTTTTGGCTCGGCAGCTTTGATCAGCTCGATGGCCTGTTGGATGAGCTAAAGAATAATCAAGAGGACTGACCATGACTGAGCTACCTGTTTATGTACTGGAACGCGAGTTCGCCGCCCCGATCGAACTGGTCTGGCGAACCTGGACGGAACCAGATCTATTAGCCCGCTGGTATGGCCCCGGCGTTGAAACCATCATTCATGAGCTCGACGTGAAACCTGGTGGGCGCTGGCTGAATGAAATGAAGATGGGGGAGAATTCGGGATATCAAAAATCGGTCTATACCGAAGTCGATCCGCCGCAACGCCTGGTCATGCTGATGTCGACGACTGATGCGAACTGGGAGCTCACGCCAAACCCCATGATGCCCGACTGGCCCGCGACCCTGTTGACCGTGGTCACCTTTGAGGAAGCGGGTGGCGTGACCCAGATGCGACTAGAATGGTCGCCGCACGAGGCATCCGAAGCAGAAATCTCGTGCTTTGCAGGCGCGGTCGAAAACCTTGGCAAAGGTTGGGGCGCTGGCATGGAACTGCTCACGCAGATCCTGGCAGAGATGCAAGCCTAATTGGGTCGCGGCTGCGTAAGATACCCGTAAGCCATATCCGTCACTTCCTGGATCATGGTCTCGCTATCTATCCCGGCCGCGTCGAGCAACGTGTCTTGCGGCATGAGCGCCGTGCGAATGAAAATCGTATTGAAGAAGACGCCCAGCATACGTGTTCCAAGGTCTGCATCTGACAAGGTGATGTCATCGTCGTAAACTTCAAACAGCTCGGAAATGGGGGCAAAGCTGCGCACGACGAGCGCTTGCCAATCATCATCTTCCGCTTCGGGATGCAGGCGAGCATAAGTATGCACCGCCCGTAAAATATGGCCTGAGTCCTTCGTTTGCAGATAGACCGCCTTAGTTGCTTCGCGCAGAGCCACTTTCAAGCTGCCCATGGCCGCAAACGCCGCGCGAGTATCCTGTGCCTCCGCGATGTCCAATTGCGATTCGACTTGCGCCCGCCAGAAGGCCAGAAGCGCTTCCAGGAACGCCGTCTTGTCCTTAAAATGAGAATAGACCGACCCCACGGCGACGCCAGCTTCGCGTGCGATATCCTGCACGGAAATATTCTCGAACTCTTGTACGCGCAGCAGCCGCTCAAGCGCCGACATTAGCTTCTCGCGGGTGCGAATAGCGCGGTCTTGTTTTGGAGTTTTCAGAGCCATGCATCGGGTCTTTCAAAAATTGAACTTGAATTCATATTCAAATTTAGTATGCTTCAAGGTGAAAGTTAAGGGAAAAAGGAACCCAAAATGCCTATTCTGAGCGCTGATAGTCTTTCTCTTGTGGATATCGCCATGCTGGCCGTGATCGTGATCGGATTGCCGCTGGAGGCTCTGATCAATCTGAAATCGGCGCGCGCCGAGCTCGCCTCGGGCAAAGCTGGCGTCCGGATCAAACACTATACACAGACAATCCTCTTGCTCTGGGGTATTTCATTGCCGGTTATCGTGCTCTGGGCCGTGAGTGACCGCGCTTGGCCTTTGCTGGGTTTTCAACTCCCGACCGGATCGATGGCACTCGCCGGTTGGGGATTGGCGGCCGCGGTCGCGCTCTTTTTTCTGTTCCAGTTCTCGTCCATTTCCCGTTCTGAATCTGCGCGCGAACGATTTCGAGATGGCTTGGCCAAAAACCCAAAAATGGTGAATTTCATGCCGCATACGGACGGCGAGCGTCGCCTGTTCAACGTAATGGGCGTATCTGCCGGCATTGCCGAAGAAATTGTGTTTCGCGGCTATTTAATCTGGGCGTTCAGCTTGTTCATGCCGGTATGGATGGCCGCCTTGGCAGCGCTCGCAGTATTCACGCTTTTGCATCTCTACCAGGGTCTCAATCAGCTACCCGCAGTCTTCATTCTGGGTGCCGTAGTAACCTTGATCTTCCTGCTGACCGGATCGCTATGGCCTGTGATCGCGCTGCACATCTTTGTCGATATCATCAACAATCAGACGGTCTGGAAAGCCCGCGAGACTCCAGCGCCAACCCTGCGAGCCGCGTGACCGCATCGTCCCTGCCCTAGACGGCAAGTCTGTTTCGACTAGTCTGGTCGACAGATTAGTAGGGCTGGAGGGGACAATAGAATGAGCAATCGCCTCGCCGACCTGCGGGTCATGTTGTCTTACGCGCGCGCCGACGCCGAAGCCTTTGCGAGCGAGCTGGCGGATGGGCTGGAGGCCGCAAATTTCGACGTTCTTCTCGACCTGCATGACATTGAAGCGGCGACGGACTGGCAAGCGAGATTGCGAGAAATGATCCGCTCCGTGGATACGCTGGTCGTTATTATCACTCCCGGCTGGATCGGATCAGACTTATGCAATTGGGAACTCGAAGAGGCCTTGCGTCAAAACAAGCGCATTATTCCGCTTATCCATATCGAGCCGACGGACACGCCGCCCCCCGCCGAAATCAGCAAACTGAACTATATCTTCTTCGATGAGCGTCAATCATTTGGTGCGGCCCTTAAGCAATTAGCGCCAGCTCTACGGGTAAACCTCGCCTGGATTCGAAATCATACGCATTATTCTGAAAGCTCCCGGCTTTGGGAGTCCCGCAATCGTGACGCGGCCATGTTTTTGCGCGGCGCAGAGTTGAAGCGCGCGCAGCAATGGCGCGATGCGCGCGAAGCGGAATTTCCGGAAATCTCTGTCAGCTTGAATGAGTTCCTCAATCTCAGCGCCGAGCATGAGACGCAGCAAAATGCCGTCAGGCAACGCTCCACATCGTGGATCGTGGCGGTTTTTTTGATCGTGCCATCCGCACTGGCAATTACCAACGGCTACACCCTCTACATGAATTTTGTCCGCCTTGAAGGCATGGCGGATACAGACTTAAGGGCCTTTCTGGAACTCCTGGCCTGGCTCATTTTCATGGACAATTTTGCTCTGGCCATCATCATTTGCGCAGTCTTGTTCTCATTTGGCGGATTATGGCTCAGCAAGAATCTGTCGACGCCCGTACTCACCGCAATCACCAGCGCAATCGTGATTTCAGCGGCTGCTGGGTATTTTATCATTCGCGATGTCGCCGAAGACGTTGTGGTCGCGGCCAATGCGCTCGATCGAGCCGCAGCCCAGGACGGGTTTGAACTAGCCCCGTGTTCGCCAACCGTTCGGCGGGCTTTTGATCGTTATCGTGCAGAAGCGTCAGTGCCAGAGCGCGTTGAAAACATTGATAATTGCGAGCCGCACGCGCGGTCTGTACCGATCATAAACTCATGGACTCAAAGAGTCGGGCCCACGCAATACTCACCGATCTTCGTCCTGTTGGTTATTCCTTTATTAGCGCTCATTCTGTGGCGATTGGTGCGTCAGTTATCGCGCCGCGATGGTCGTACAAGCTCTTAACAAAAACCGCATATTCGTTAACCAAATGCTGACTTATGCGACTGAGATTGAGCATGACTGATTCTCGAATCTCTGGAGTTCTCGATATGGCCGATGGTATGACGCTCGCCGCGTCCCCCGCCGATGTGAAACCTGCGAAATCGCGGGCAAAGTCCAAGCGCCGTAAAGTCAAAGTCGACTTCTGGGCAACGGATTTGAACACCGCTGAAATAGGCATCATGAAACGCACCCAGAATGAGGCGGCGTCTGACCAGTTCACCAAGGATATGGAGCTCTATGGCCAAACTGTGATTGATGGTCACCGCGAAGCGCTGATCGGGTACCGACAAGAGCTTTGGGATGGCAGCGAAGGGTTTGAGCGCCGCCTCGTGATCAAGCTGTTCTCGGAAACCCTTGGGTGGCGCGGCAGCGCGGAAATGTTGCTCGGCCGATCGCTACAGCTTTCCTTGAGTGCGGGCGGCCAGCCCTTACCGGCTTTCTCGATCAATCTTGCGCGTCACGATCAGCTCATCCAGGTCGAGCGTGTTGCGAAAACCCTGCCTTTCATGCCAGAGCGGTTCAGCTTTTTCATCCAGAACAAATCCGAGGTGAAATTCTACACGCTCCGCCGGCATATGTTCAGCTGCGGCGCCGATTACAGTCTGTATGATCAAAAAGGCCGCAAGATCGGCGTATTGGATCATCAGCTTCTTAATCTCGGCGGGGCCTGGATGATGCGCATCGACCCTGCGCATCGGGATCGTAAGCTAGAAGCGGTTCTCGAACTGATCTGCGCAGTACTGAAATTCAATCGTGCCGGACGCAAGCATATCAAAAAGCTGTCTGAACAGGTCTTGCGCGGCAAAGTTAAAGTCGATCTCGATCATGAGGAGGAAGATCTTTATCGCAATCCGCGCAGGCGCTAGAGCGGTTTCCGGATGACGATGCAGGACTGCCGATACGGCCAGATCATCCAGTAGAATTTCTTCATCGACCGCTTCCACTTGGTCCACCCCAGGAAGGGAAAGGGCAGCCGCAAGATCTGGCGATAGATGATCCAGGGTCGCCGTTTGAGATTGTCGCGATACGAGCCGACCTCAATGATATCAGATACGAGAATCTCATGCGGGCTGGCGATCAGTGCGCTGATCTCCTCCGGCGTTGGCCGGAACATGGTATCGATCGGGTCGCGATGATGCGGATAGCTTTTCGGCACCGTAATCACCAATCGTCCGCCCGGCGGCAGCAAGCTGTAACACTTGCTGGCGAACTCAGCCGGATCGAGTACATGCTCAAGCACATTGTTGCAGAATACCGTTCGCGGCGCAGTCGCTTTGATTGCCGCATAGCCATCCGACTCGAGCAAATTGGCAGAAATATCGATGCCTTCCCCTTCCTGTAAATCGGAATGAATGATCGCTATCCCCCGCGCCATCAAAGGCTCGAATAAGTCGGCTTGAATATAGGGTTTCTCTTGCGTTCGAAACGCCAGGGTCTGGCTGCCAATATCGAGAATCGGACTGAGCTCTTCGGCGGGGTAAGCGCGCAAAGCGGTCTCTATCCATTTCGCTTCGATTTTTTGCACGAGCCTTCCCTGCACTGCTTCTACGCAGATTTGTCGATCGCGGATATCATCCTCACGCCCAAAATCACAAGGGTTCGGCTGGAATTTCTATCGACACTGAATGAGTGTGACACTTAGAGCAGCGCGTTTTGCTCATCTTTGCCCCACCCCACATAGACGTGCCGGTCGGTTTCGATGACAGGCCGTTTGATCAGGGTGGGATGAGACGTCAATAAGATCTGCGGATCGGCGTTACGATCTGATTCTGATAGATTGCGCCAAGTGGTCGATCGGCGATTGACCAAGCGATCCGCTCCAGCCGACGCCAACCAATTCGGAACAAGCGCGTCTAAATCTGCATCCGCACGAATATCAATAAAGGTCACGGTTTTCCCAGCACTCGCTAGAGCTTTGAGCGCTTTTTTGCAGGTATCGCAGTTTTTCAGTCCGTATAGGGTGAGCACCATCGAGGGTCCTTCAGGTGAAATCAGGTTTGGTCGTCGACATAGACTTCGCCGTCCAGATCGTCGAGCTTTGACTGCAAGTGCGCGCGCACATCTTGCACGGCTTGATTATAGATGCCGGGGCCGAGCGTTTTCAGCATGAGTTCAAGTATCTGTTCAGCCCGAAACGCTGATAAGGATTCATCGAATTCCGCTTGAAAAAGAGTCTGCAATTGACCCGTTAGTCGCGCTTGTCTTTCTTCGGATAGGGTGATCTGTTTCATTCGTCCGTGGTTGCTTTCAAACTTCGGGTCTCGCCAGGTTTGTGAAAGAAGTCCCGGCCTGTGACGAACAAGTCGGTTGGCAGGTCAATCGGCACATGGATTCCTGTCGCAATTGTAGCATTCAGCCGAGAATCGACGATGTCCCGGCCCTGATCCGATAAGAAGAACCAGTAAGGCGGATAGGCGGTATCCGTTCGGGTCTTTGTCCAGTGGTTGGCATGCGTCGCATAATGCGCATCGTCCGGATCAGCATCGCCGAGATGCATAACCGTAACGCCGTCCGCCAAAGTCACGCGCCAAACCAGATTGGAAACATCAGCCCGCGCAGGCCATCCCGCATGCGGGATGCGGACAACATCGATCGCCAGCTTGTCCTCCTGATATGATATCGGAGCATCCAGCCGTTCCAATGGCACCCCGATCACGCGATCAAAAATCGCTTCATTCTCAGTTTCCTCGCGCATCCAATCGACGGCTTGGCTAGGCGCATAAAGGCGAACCTGGTCGTGCTGCTCGAGATAGAGGATCACTTCGTCCACCGAAAAATGATCGGGGTGCATATGACTGATGAAGATTGCATCGACCTCGTCATACGGGGCGTCGCCTGCCATCAAGGCCCGACGGGTCGTATCTGGCACCATCTGATAGACGCCAAATCCGTTTGGATAGAGTGGATCGAAAAGAATGGTCGATTGCCCATCGCTGACCATGACGCCTTCATTGCCGAGATAAGTGGCTTTTGTCGCGTCAACCGGGTGCGCAAACACCTCGGTCCAACCCATAGACACAAAACATAGCGTTAATATGGTCCTTACCAATTGCGCAACTCCCAAGCGGCGACTGTTAAGCCAGTGTAAACGCGCAAAAGGTAATGCCAAGGCATGAGGAGCGGACTTCGCCAGCTATCGGCCATGGCGGTCGCATGCGCTATGGGCGCAGGGTCAGCCTGGGCTGCCCCTGGCGATATCCTATTGCAAGATGATTTTGACAATGGCACTGGTTGCGCGACCTTGTCGCCAACGTGGACCGTTTCGGACACCAATCTTGGCGGAACTTCCACGCAGACGTCGAATTCTGCCTCTTGCTCTGCGTTTACCCGAGGCGGTGTGGTCACGATTACAGGGCCTGTCATCGACTTATCTGGCGCGATTGGTGCCACGCTCACAGCCTGGTTGCGCCAAGGCCTGGATACGTTCAGTGAAGATGTCGATGCTGGCGAAGATTTCGTTTTTGAGTATCTCGACGGCGCTTCGAACTGGGTGCCGATTGAGACCCTGGCAGGCGCCGGCACCAATGGCGAAGTGACCAATGTCAGTCTTGATCTGCCAGCGGGCGCCTTGCATGCGGGATTTCAATTGCGATTTCGACAAACAGGCGGTAGCGGCGGACCACCTGCAAATGGCGGCATTGGCTACGATTATTGGCATATTGATGATGTGCTACTGATCGAAACCGGCACGGCTCCGCCTCCCGAGCTGCCCTCGGGCATGGGAGTCGGATTGTGTGAGCGCTTTGAAAGTGGCTTCGGGAATTGGACCACCACCAATGCGACGCGATCAGGCGTCAATGGCGACACGTTCCAATCGGCTAGTAATTCCATGTTCCTGCGCCACGACACGGTCACCAGCACATCTATCGCATTTGACTCAGCGGAGCTTGGCGAGATTGAAGTCTGGGTCCGCCGTGGCTCGGATACATTTAGCGAAAATCCGGACAATGGTGAAAATCTCACGCTGCAATACCTCAACGCGGCGAGCGCATGGGTGACTCTGGAGACGTTTCTTGGCAACGGCACGCCCGGAGAAATCTTTACCCGCACTTATGCGATGCCGGAAACTGCAATACATGCAAATTTCCGGGTTCGCGCCAGCTATAATGGCGCCAGCGGTTCGGACTTTGATTATTGGCACATCGATGATTTCTGCTTCAATCGCGCCACGCCGGACTTTGTCGTCACAAAGTCGGTCGAGATCGAGCGCGATCCGATCAATGAATTCACCAATCCGCTCGGCATTCCGGGGGCATGGGCAATCTACTCCATCCAAGTCTCAAATACCGGGCGTGGGTCGGCCGATGCGGGTACCATTGCTATCGGTGACGCCATTGATGCGCAAACCAGCCTATTCACCGGCGATTTTGACGGACTGGGTTCGCCGTTTGAGTTCGCAGACGGAACTGGCGTATCCAGCAGCGGCCTTAGCCTCAGCTTCGGCGCGCTGGGCGACGGTTCTGATGGCGTCACGTTCCGAAACGGATCCGGGACCAGCGTCACGCCAAATGGCAGTTTCGACCCCAGTGTTGCGAGCTTTGATCTGCAATTTGATGGCGCCATGAACGGGGCTGTTGGTGGCGCCACTCCAAGCTTTACGGTCCGTTACCGCGTGCAGATTGAGTGACTATTCCACCACGCCCACCATCGGACCGAGATTCGCGCCAATTTCATTACGATTAATTTCGGGGGCATAGATTCGGCTGACCTGTCCGTCCAGGAATAACGCGTTCGGCACGCCAATCTCATCCCGAAACAGGGTCGCAAATTCATGAAAGGTCACTGCCGTATCTGAAATCGCGAAGTGAACGGTCAAGCCATCCACGGACACGCCGACACCGTTGCGCCGACGATGCGAGGTGCCTTCGGGATTCAGCTCCGGGTGAAGCGCGCCGTCGACGACCAGCATCGGGCCAGACTGGGTCGCATAGATTGGGTCCAGTCCTTGATCAAGAAAGGCCTGGCTTTCTGTCACGCCGGCAAGGTCGGGAGTTAGCCAGAACACACCGTTCGGTTTCAAATGAAAATTACCCGGTCCATCATTGGTGTTCACGCTGGCCTGGTCGCCATTCTGATCGCGGTAGAATCCGACCGGGCGGCGATCCTCGTGATACATGCCGCCATTCATCGCAAAAATCAGCGTTTCGCCTTGCTCATCAAGTTCTCGTTCGAGCGTGTTGAATTGGAAAAAAGGAGCGCCCTCAGCGTCACTGTGAAACAGGCGAATATCATGCTCGACAACAGTAAAAGAACAGACCGAATATGCATCGCCTTGATGGCTGACGGATCGACAATGCTCGGCTGGCCGAGTCTCTACGGGATGGGGAGCGCTTGATCCCTGATCACAGGCCACGAGCACCAGTAGTGTCGAAGTCAAACTACAAAACAAGCGCAATATTCGACTCCGATCCAACGCGAGTAGCGACACCCATACAAGCAGAGATGACGTGGTTCGCCTTTCTGATCAACGAAGTCTTCACGGTAATCTGCCATCACTCAGTCTTGGTGATAAAGTGGGTGAAAATATGAACAAGACGATCGCTCTGCCGGTTCGGGCGGTTCAGCATTCGGTAACACAGCTCGGCGCGAGCCCGTATATCGCGGCCGTTTTCTTGTCAGCCACTCTGGTTTTTCTCGTCCAGCCTATGTTCGCCAAAATGGCAACGCCTCTACTTGGAGGGGCGCCAAATGTCTGGAATGTCTCGCTGGTTTGCTTTCAGGGCGCTTTGCTGCTCGGTTACGCTTATGCGCATCTTTTGAATCACGTGGTGAACTCCTTACGGGCCCAGATTGCTATCCATGCCGCCCTATTGGCAATGGCTGCATTAGTCTTGCCTTTCCACCTCACAACTGCCCTCGGCAATCCGGATCCGACCCAGCCGACGCTTTGGCTGATCGGAGTCTTCACCCTTTCGATTGCCCCGCCATTTGCCATCATCGCAGCAACAGCGCCACTGATCCAAAGCTGGTATAGCCGTTCGGGCCGCGCCGACGCACATGACCCATATCATTTATATGGCGCAAGCAATGTCGGCTCGCTGATAGGGTTAGTGGCCTATCCGCTTGTGCTGGAACCGCTTTTCCCGATCGCAACGCAAACGCTGAGCTGGTCCCTCGGATATGGCGCGCTCGCCATTCTATTGATCGCCTGCGGCTGGAGCGCACTCTCGACCGGCGGAGGTCAGGCGCCAGCGGTAGCATCCTCGCACCCCAACCCGGTTGAGCAAACAGAGAACAACATGTGGCGCCAGCGTCTGTGGTGGCTGGCATGCGCGTTCGTTCCATCCAGTCTGCTGGTCGGGGTTACCACCCACATTTCGACTGATATTGCCAGCGTTCCCTTCCTGTGGGCGCTGCCATTAATCCTCTATATCAGCTCGTTCATTATTGTATTCTCAAAACGACCTGGCTTAACCCTGGCCCAGTCAAACCGCTTGCTGCCGCTGGCCGCAGCAACTGCGGCCTTCGCATTGTTCTCCAATATTCAGCTGTCGCTATTCATCGCGCTGCCGATTCACTTACTCACGCTGTTTCTGGCCGCAATGGTCGGGCATGGTGCAATGGCAGCCGCGCGCCCCGAAGCGAAGCGCCTAACGGAATTCTATCTCATCATGTCGCTTGGGGGCGTCCTCGGTGGGGCGTTCAACGCCCTACTCGTTCCCGTCATCTTTGATTCGGTAATTGAGTATCCACTCATGATCCTGCTCATTCTCAGCTTGCGCCCGGGCTTGCGCTGGATGGGCCAGGGCCGGACACGCGTCTGGTCGATCGCAGCCATTGGCGCGTTTTTTGGGGCCGCCATGCTTCATCTCTATACCGGCAATGCTGAAACCGCTCAGTACGCCTATCGTTTGATAGCTTTGATTGCGATTGCAGCCATCATTATGTCGAGCCATAGCAAGTTGGGACCCGTTATCGCGACCGCTTGCACCTTCGGCATTAGTGCCCTCGCCAATCCAACTGGAACCGGCTTTACAGATCGCAGTTTCTTCGGCGTCGTAAAGATTATGGAGATTGGCGAGTTTCGCGTCCTGAAACATGGGACAACCCAGCATGGCGCTCAGTATATGCAGCCAGAGAAAGCCTTGATCCCCACCACGTACTACGCCGATGAGACGCCGATTGGGCAGGTCTTCACCGCCTATGACAAGCCGGGGGATGTCGCGGTCATCGGGCTTGGCGCCGGTTCAGTGGCATGCCACGCCAAAGCCGACCAATCCTATGTCTATTATGAGATCGATCCGCTGGTCGCGAAATTGGCCCAGGACCCGAACCATTTCACCTACCTGTCTGCCTGTACGCCAGATGCGCCGATCATTCTTGGCGATGGCCGCCTCAATCTAGCAGCTGAACCAGCTGGCAGATTCGATCTCGTATTGATTGATGCCTTCAGTTCAAATTCCGTCCCTGCCCATCTGCTTACCGTGGAAGCCATCGATCTATACCTATCGCGTCTGTCAGAGGACGGACTGCTCGTCATGCATATTTCAAACCGGCACATGAAACTCAGCAAGATAGTCGCACGTATCGCTGATCGCCTCGGCGTGCCGGCGCTTTATCAACTCCACGTCCCATCTGACGATGCCCGAAGTGCATATGCCATCAGCGCCAGCCAAGTCGTCGTCCTAGCAAAGTCACCAGAGGCAATTACGACGCTCGCGACCAATCCTGATTGGGTCCGGCTCGAAAGCGACGGCAAACGTCCTTGGACCGACGATTACTCTAATGTCATTGGCGCAATTCTGGCTCAGCTGAACTGAGCTATCCCTAACCGCGTGCAGCTTTCGCCAGCCCGATCCAGCCTTCGACGTCGTGTTTGTCGACATTGTTCTCGCCGCCCCACAAGACGCGCGCGCCTTGAGGTGTGTCGAGGAAGCTGGTCGCTGCGTTGAGCACGGTTTTCGCCGAGGCTTTGGACAATTCATCGACTGACCGAATTCCGGCTCCGACCAGGATCTGACTGTCGAGCACCCTTAGTCCCGGTGCTTCGACCATCAATCGGGTCTGGTCTTGCCAATCCGTCAGCGTATTCGCCTTGATATAGCGCACATTCAGCGCGGCAGCGGTGGCATCGACATCTGCTTCCAGCAAGTCACCAATGGTCACAATGTCGACGCGCTCCAACCGGGTGGCCGTTTTCGGACCAATCGATGGTGCATCCACGACCGGAGAGGTGAGCGTTAATCTTGGTCCGCGGTCTTCCTCAACCTGGTCTGGCACCGCTGTGACCTCAGCTATTACCGGGGGCTCGGCTTTTGGCGTCTCGGTTTTGGTTGCGACCTCTGGCGCCAGCTCTGGCTCTGGCGTTTCAACAGCGTTTAACTCCGCCAACATGGCCTCAGCTGCTGACGCAGCTTCCGTGGCCTGTGGCTCGGTAGATGTGATCGGTTCCCTTGAAGTGATGGTTTCAGCGGGCGCGTCTTCTACGACGTCAACGGCTTGTTCGGCTGACTCGGTGAGGGCCGCATCCACTTCAACGGATTCAATCGGCGCGGTATCTTCAAAGACCTCTGGATCCGGCGCCACCGTTGGAGTTCGCTCTGAGACCAGGGGCTCTCCGGTTGGAATGGGCACAACTTTCAGCTGATACTCAACCGGCTTCGGATGCTCTGGCAGCGGCACATGTTTGGTTCCAAGTGGCCGGATGGGCATCGCATCCAGCCATTCAATTGGCTGGCGCAGGATCTGCTTGCAATGCAGCGCCCGAATCTTCTTATCGTCATCCGGCAGCGTCTTGATGACTTTACCGGTCTCAACGAATTCGGCGTACATCGCCTCGACCGTCTTACGGTCTTTCGCATCGGCCATGCGTTTGGTGATGCGGCGAATCGGAATGTCCAACGCAGCAAAATAACCGGGCAGATCGAGGTCGACTTTGGGCGGTTTTACAGCTGCCTCCGCGAAAGCGCGCTGGAACAGGACCGATACGCCGGCTGTCGCATACGCGATCAAATCGGCGAGAATATCCAACAGGGTCTGATCCAGGCCCTCAGGTGGGTTCGCAACACCTTTGTGAAGATCATAATGGTCAATGAATGTCTGATAGTGCGGGTTGGAATATTTCGCGCCAGCCAGAACCATATCGGCGACAAAGCCGGTGTCAGCCCCGGCATGCACATGCGGATAGCCGCGCACATCGATCAGCGCCTTGATCGTGTCGCGCGATTTCGCAATCGACCATTCCAGCGCCCGGTGGATCGCGCCTTCCTCTTCCGTTTGCCCGGTGTGGAAAGGCTGAATCGGGTCTGCATAATAATGCGTCAGAACGCCGAGGGCGTATGCGGCTTTCGACCATTTCTGCTCGCGCAGAGCCGCCACCGCCTTGCCATACCATTCCATAGCGGCGTCACGCGCGCCGCCCCATTCGCCATCCTCGACATGCAAGACATGGTTCTGGAAGTCCTTGAACTCTTTGTCCGGCGCCTTGGCGCCCTTCAGCAGCGCGGAATGGTGCTTCAGCAGCAGATTCTTCCAATCCTGCGCCCGATCGCCCTTCAGCAATTGCAGGGCGTCAAATGCGATAAAGTGATGTGTCGAGCGGCAGCGATGCGCGATGATAACGAGCTCGAGCAAATTCATGGTCAGCCCCCTGGCAGCCTTGAGTGAACGGCCAGCTCTAGGGTGATTTGCGGGATACACAAATGTCACTGCTCAGTGACGGCTGCCGTTCAGATGGTTAATGTTTTCCTGAGATTTGGCGGCGAAGGGTTAACAGCCGATTAACCTTTGTGACATGCAATCGCGGGTTATTTCACGATCGCTTGAAATGAGATGGTGAAACTGGGGTCAGAAATGCCGTCTACCCGCTGTCGCATCGCACCTTCCAGCTCAAATCGGACATGCGTGATTGCCGAGTCCGCCCCGCTGCCATCAGGAGTCGGAACATAGCTGAAATTGCTGCCATCTGTCGAAAAGCTGACGCCATCGCTGAGATTGGTGGCATCCACCCAATTCAGCGTCAAATCAGATGCGGTCGCTCCATCGGTGATCGTGAACGCGCTTGCCCCTGTGACGATCAGTTTGACATTGTTGGGTAGTTCGTCGGTCAACATCACCGTGCCATCGTCCAGACGTTGGCCTTCATTGGCGACAGTGATGTCATAAGCGATCACCGAGCCCGGCAAGGCAAATGGCGATGCATTGCCCAGTTCGTCCGAAATTACAGTCACGGACTTACTCGCAACCGGCTCCTTCGAGCAGGACTGGGCGGGATTGGTGGTAACCGTGACCGTCGTGACGACACAGCGCGTTGCCCGCATTGAGAAATTTGCCGTCGAAAGGTCTTGCCAAGCGCCGCCTGGAGCGCGACCCTGCCAACCCACGGGGCCGTCACAGCAACCTTCAAACCCAAGCGCCTCATATCGATGCCAGCCGGGGTTGAGGAAGATAGAGCCCTCAAGTGTTTCAGTCGTGTTGTTGAAATTATTGGCCCACCAGAGATCGTCATTCCACTGTTCTTCGAGCGCTGTTTCGCGCACATATAGATGCCCTCCATGGCCAAAATCGGCACCATACCGGAAGCTCCAAAGCCCGGCATTCGCTGCGGTGACCTCAACCATAGCGCTGATACACCAGCCATAATTGCCATTCGACCCTCCCAATGCGCGATTATTGAGGCCGGATATGGACGAACGCACGTCATCATAGACATCAGTCGTCGCAGCTGCGAAGGCGGCACGGGCGCTATCCGCATCAATCGGATCTACCGAACTGACGCGCGAGCGCAAACGTAACCCAGCAGTTGGAAACACAGCGTCGACATCGCCCAGCGAAGCGAGATTATCATCGCCGTAATAGATATAGACGCTGGTCGAACTAGAGGGGGCGAGCGCCGGTAGCTTGATATAAATTGTCCCGGAGCGGGTTAAGGCATCCCACCCGGTCACGATATGGTCGACAGGGGTTGCGTCATCGCTGGCCAGCACCACGCGGACATCCGCGCCGTCCGACGTGAAAACATAATCAGTCGGGAAGTCAGACGCCACCAGATCGACCCGTATCTCGTCACTATGGCCGCTGGACCCCGCTGTCACAGTGACTGTATTACGATGCGCATTCAAGCAATCCCAGGCGAAAGCCTGCGGCATGCTGACGACCAGCATGAGCGTAAAGATCAACCAACGCATCATGAAACACGCCCCCTTCTGTGTTCCTAGCGTGCGACCCTTTCTCTGTGATTAAGCGATATGATTAGCGCTTGGGCTTGATCGGTCGCATCAGGCCTTCTTGCGCGACGCTCGCCACCAATTGCCCATCGCGCGTATAAATGGAGCCACGATTGAAACTGCGCGCGCCGCCCGCATAAGGGCTGTCCATTGTATAAAGGTGCCAGTCGCTGAAATTGATCGGCGCGTGGAACCACATCGCGTGGTCGAGGCTGGCCGACATCAGCTCGCCGGTCATCCACGAGACCCCATGTGGACGGTTGCCCGTTCCAAGCAAGGACATGTCCGAAGCATAGGCCATTAAGCAGTGATGGAGCCATGGCTGTTCGTCAATTTCACGTCGAACGCGGAACCAAAGATGCTGAACATCACTAACTTTTTCTGGCTTGAGTGGGTCAAGTGGATCAACTTCTCGAATCTCAATTGGCCGCGGGCGCAAGAAGTGACCACGATGTCGCTCCGGAAGTCTCTGAGCGAATTTCTGCCGCCACTCGATTCGATCGTCCAGCGTTTCCGGCAAGCTAACATCGGGTTTCGTATGCTGATGATGCCAGCCATCTTCTAGCTTGTGAAAAGACGCCGCCAGATTGAAAATCTGCTTCCCGTGCTGAATCGCCACAACGCGACGGGTTGTGAAACTGCCGCCATCGCGTGAGCGATCTACTTCGTAAATGATTGGAATGGACGGATCACCCGGCCGCATGAAATAGGCGTGCAAGGAATGGCAGGTCCGCGTTTCGGTATCGACTGTGCGATAGGCCGCGACCAGGGATTGCGCGATCACCTGCCCGCCAAAGACGCGTTGATTGGTTTCGTTTTCCGGGCTTTGCCCCCGAAACAGATCAACCTCAAGGCGTTCGAGATCCATCAAATGTAGCAAATCGCCAACAGGATCAGACATTTTCAGACCTCATTCGGAATAATTATTGCTGCGCACGGTGTAACAGCTATGCCAGATACTGGAAACGTCGGCACTTACAACCTAGGTGTCGTAAAGAAAACAGTGGGTTGGATACGAAAGGCGCGTAGAATGGGGTTTGTTGAAACCATACGGCGGGAGGCAAACACGCTTCTCACTTTGCAACGGGTGAAAAAATGGACCGGTGACATCGCTCCGGACTCTAACAATCTCGTTGCTGATGATTTCGAGTCGGTGGTCGACAAATATCCCAATAATGTAGCCTGGCGGTTTGAAGGCCAGTTGACCACCTATTCGGAAATGGACGCGCTGGCCAACAAGATGGCCAATTGGGCGTTGGGCCTGGGCGTTCAAACGGGCGACGCGGTTGCGCTGTTCATGGAGAACCGGCCTGAATATGTTTCGATCTGGTATGGATTAGCCAAAATCGGCGTCGTGGTTGGCCTGATCAATCATAACCTTACCGACAAGGCTTTGGCTCATTGCGTGAACATTGCCGATGCGAAGCTGATCATTACGGGAACCGAACAGGACGAAGCCATTCGCAGCGCTGATGGCCTGTTCGAAGGTGACCCTAAGATCTGGTCTTATGGCGGCCAGGAAGGCAATGATCTCGTCGCGGCGCTGGCCAGCGCGTCGGACCAACGCCCGTCACGCGAACATCGCGCGCATCTTCTTGGCAAGGATATGTGCCTCTACGTCTACACGTCGGGAACGACCGGATTGCCAAAAGCCGCGCGACTGACGCAAGCGCGCACACAAGGGATGATGCGATCCTTCATAGGTACGAACAAAATCACATCGCGCGATCGCGTCTATATTACATTGCCGCTTTATCATGGCACGGGCGGACTGTGCGGAGTTGGCCAAGCCTTGATGACAGGCGCCAGCATCATTCTGCGTAAGAAATTCTCAGCCAGTAAGTTCTGGGATGATGTCACCGATCAGGGCGCGACGGCCTTTGTCTACATAGGCGAGCTGTGTCGCTATCTCGTCAATTCCCCGCCCCATCCAAAAGAGCGCGCGCACACGCTGCGCACTGGGTTCGGCAATGGCCTAAGGCCTGATATCTGGGAAGAGTTTCTAACCCGATTCAATATCCCTCATGTCTGCGAGTTTTACGGCTCGACCGAAGGCAATGTCAGCTTTCTTGGGTTTGACGGCAAAGTAGGCGCAGTCGGACGTATCCCGAGTTATCTCGAAAAGAGCGTGTTCGGGCATGTCGCCTTCGTTAAGTTCGACGTGGTCGAAGAGGAACCGATTCGCGGCAATGACGGATTTTGCATCAAAGCGGTTCCCGGCGAGCCTGGCGAAGCGATTGGCAAAGTCGGCGACGATGCGCGCACGCGCTTTGAAGGCTATAATGACGCCGCCGCGACAAAAAAGAAAATCCTCCGCGATGTGTTCGAAGAAGGCGATATGTGGTTTCGGACCGGCGATCTCCTGTCCAAGGACGAACTGGGCTATGTCTATTTCCATGACCGGATTGGCGATACGTTCCGCTGGAAGGGCGAGAACGTCTCGACCAATGAAGTCGCAGAATTCGTCGCCCGGGCGCCGGGCATCGCCACCGCCAACGTATATGGCGTGTCTATCCCTGGAACAGATGGTCGCGCCGGCATGGCGGCGATCACCACCAAAGGCGATGTCGACTTCGACAATTTATATGCCTGGTTGAGTGAACATTTGCCGAAATATGCCATCCCTGTCTTCATCCGCATCCAGAAAGATGCCGACACAACGGGCACGTTCAAATATCGCAAAGTCGAGCTGGTTAAAGAAGGCTTTGATCCTGAGACCGTCGACGAACCACTCTGGTATTACGACCCGGATACGAACAAATATGAACCGTTGACGGTGGATGCCCACGAAACCATCCGCTCTGGCGCGGTCAAGTTCTGATGCGCTGGGGCGTTGCCTGCCTTGCCTTAGCAATGGCCGGATGCAGCAATGGCGGCGACGCATCGCCGAGCGCTGAGTATTTTGAAAGATTGACCCAGCTTTGCGATGGCCAAGCCTATGCCGGGCGCCTGGTCAGCAATGATGAGGCAGACGCAGATTTTCAAGGTGTTGAGATGACCATCGGCCCAGCCACTTGCAGCGGCCTGGAAGTCCGTATCCCATTTCGGGTGGGAGAGGACCGCTCACGCACCTGGGAGATCACACGGACCACAAATGGTGTTCGACTGAAACATGACCACCGCCATCGCGATGGCACGGAAGACGTGCTCACGCAGTATGGCGGCGATAGCGCCGGCAACCTGTCTGTCATCCGCCATGACTTTCCAGCCGATCAGGAAACCAAGGACCTGTTTGTACGCGAAGGCATCGAAGTCTCGACCCAGAACACCTGGTCAGTTGAAATCGAACCTGGCGAGTTATTCGCGTATCAAATGAGCCGCCCAAACCGCCTCTTCAGAGTTGAGTTCGACTTGTCTGAACCCACTTCCCTGCCGCCACCGCCTTGGGGCGAAGTGCCGGTCGAATGAGCGATGCTGAGTCACTCCAGGGGCGCGTTCTGATCATCGCTGGCTCTGACAGCGGCGGCGGCGCCGGGATTCAAGCCGATCTCAAAACTGTCACCATGCTTGGGGGGTATGCAATGACAGCAATCACGGCGATCACGGCGCAGGATACGACTGGCGTGCACGGCGTCTGGCCTGTCGCTCAGGAGGCGGTGACGCAACAAATGCAGGCCTGTCTAACGGATATCGGGGCGGATACGATCAAGACCGGCATGCTTGGTTCAGCAGAACTGGTCGATCGCGTTGCAGAGACTATCGATACATTTGCTCGGGATGTGCCACGCATTATCGATCCGGTCATGGTTGCCACATCAGGCGATCGACTCATCGACGACAAGACGGTCAGCGCCATCGCTTCGGTTCTGCTTCCAAACGCCGTTCTGGTGACCCCAAATGCGCCAGAAGCCGAAGTGCTGACTGGCAAAGCGGTTGATGGCATCAATGGCCAACGGCGCGCTGCAGAAGCGCTGCTCGAGCGCGGCGCCACAGGCGCGCTTGTCAAGGGAGGGCACATTCCAGGCAATATCATCCAGGACGTCCTGCAAACCGAACACGGCGAATGGATTTTCGAAAGTGAACGGATCGAAACCGCATCGACGCACGGAACCGGCTGCACCTTGGCCAGCGGTTGCGCCGCACTGCTCGCGCAAGGCAATGACATCGCAGACGCCGTGGAAGCGGCTCGGGACTATTTGTATCAGGCCATCCAGCGCGCGCCTGGTCTTGGTAAAGGCCATGGACCCGTCGCACACAATTGGCCGGTAACAAGCAAACAAGACTGATCAGCAAGACTGATCGATCGCTTAGAAATCATGGTTTGTGCCGGCGCGTCGGGTGTGACAGCAATCAGGTCTCAGACAGGAGGCCCGCATGGTGACCATTCCATTCGCGCAGATCGATGCATTCGCAAGCCAGCCTTTTGAGGGCAATCAGGCCTGTGTGATGCCGCTTGAATCCTATTTGCCAGACGAGACGCTGCAAAAGATCGCGGCTGAGAATAATGTCGCCGAGACCGCCTTCATTGTTGCTGCGGGCGAAGGGATTTGGGACTTGCGTTGGTTCACGCCAGCTGTGGAAGTACCTCTGTGCGGTCATGCCACCCTGGCCGCTGGGCATTATCTCTTCAGCGAACACGGCTATGATGACGGCAAGATTACGTTCCGCACGCGGCAGTCCGGCAATCTTTTTGTTTCGCGGTTAGAGGATGGCCGCCTGGAAATGGATTTTCCGTCTCAGCCGGTGCGAGAGGTCACACCCGATGCAGCCACCAGCGACGCTCTTGGCCGCGCGCCTTTGCGTGCTTTTACCGGTCCTTGCTATGTCGCGCTATACGAAACATCCGCGGACATCGTCGCGCTTGATCCAGATTTGGAGCGCCTCAAAACACTCGGCACGAGCGATGGCAAATGGGGGCTTGGAAACTTTGGCTGTCTCGCCCTTGATGGCGAGGGCGTCGATGTGACCAGCCGCTTTTTCGCCCCTGGCAGCGGCATTCCGGAAGATCCGGCGACAGGATCCTGGCACTGCGTGATCTCACCACTGCTGGCCGACCTATCAGGCAAAGACGAGGTGAGTTGTTTTCAGGCCTATCCTGGTCGCGGCGCACACATCGAAACACAGCTTGCGGGTGATCGGGTCAAACTGCGTGGGCACAGTGTCACAGTGATTGACGGTACGTTCAGGCTCTGACTGTCTTTGCCACTGGACCTCGCTGAGAAATCCATACGCCACCAAGGATTAGAATGAAGGCCAGAACCGCATTCCAGCTTTGAACTTCCTGAAAGGCGAGAAACCCGACCACTGCCGAGAAGATCGGAATCGTATAGCCGGTCATCGAAAGGAACGTGGCGCTGGTGCGCTGGATCAGCATCATATAGAAGACTGACGCCATGGCGGTCGGGCCAATGGCGAGTCCGATAATGCCGGTTATGGCACCTACGGAAGGCGTCACTGCCTCAGTGTCCACGAAGAAGAGCAATGGCCATGAAGCCAAAGCACCAAAACAGAGAAACCCAGCCGCGAACACAAAAGGCGGAATCTCGCGCGCGTATCGCGCCGTGACCGTCGACAGTGCATAGAAGGCGGTCGCTAGCAAGCATTGCGCTTGCGCCAATACGCTTGCAGACCCGAACGCGGTGATCGCCTCAGGACCGAATAAGACAGCGACGCCGACAAATCCGATCGCGACACCGCCAGCCTTGCCCCAACTGAATCGATCATCATGAAACAAAAAGTGCGCCATGACGGACACGAAAAGCGGCGCTGCCGCAACATATAAAGCGGCCAGGCTGGAATCGACGGTCTGTTGCGCATTGGTGATCAGAAGGAAGGGCGCCGCAGTGCCAAGGATGCCCATAACGGCCATGGCAATCCAACTCTTCCACGCGCGAAACGGTGGCCAGACTTGACGGCTCAATCGCGCGACCAATAGCAAGACGAGCGCGCCTGCGGTCAGGCGAACTGGGATGATGAATTCCGGTGGAAAGCCAAATTCCGGCTCGGACTGACTGACGGCAAGCCGCGTGAAGCCATAGGCTGACCCCCAGAGCGCGGTCAGAATTGAAAAGAAAAACCAATCCGTCGGGGTTCGGTGTTCACGCGCCATTACAGGGCTGCACTAATGTCACCATGATCCAGGTCAAGCTTTAGTATCGCACCACAAAGCGATCATTCAACAAAATAAATACATAATATTATGGGTTGATAAATCCAACTATACATATCCTAGATTGTGTTATTACTTATAGTGATCAATATTGACTGTATTTGACTATCTTATCATTGGAAAGAACCCCGGCGGATTGGCATTCGCAGATTCGATTCTTTCTGGCAGCGACTGCACAGTCGCGATCATTGATGACACACAATCCGCAGCCCGCCGACGCCAGAATGTGAGTCGCTTTATCAGCGGCGGCGTACGGGAGGAGCATCTTGGCATCGGGTCCTACACGCTCAAAGATTGGCACAGGGAGTATCGTCCCAATAATCTGAAATCGCTTAATCGGATCGCTGATCTGCAAGCCTATTGTACACATGTATTGATCCGGAAGATGCTCCCTTCAGGGCGCGTGGCATTGTTCGAGCGGACCAAGCATTTTGGCGACGGCCGGGTCAAATCGATAGACAATGGCATGATGAGGAATTTGCTGGTGCGCAAACGCATTGTTGATGCTTCTCACTTCCCGAGTGCGTTTTGCACCTCCTTCATTCCGAGCTTCTCCGTCGCGGCGGGCGTAAATGTGGTGCGACCATATCAGCTGGATACCATCCTGAATGTGACGCCGACCACCTTCGAGTCCTATTGCGTTCTGGGCGGCGGCCGAGCGGGCACGGAAATGGTCTTGGCCTTGCTCGATCTTGGCGTCGCCACAGACAAGATTCGCTGGGTGAAATCGCGAGATGCCTGGATGTTGGTCTCCGAAACACGCGCCGCCGCCGCGAACCGTTCGCGCTATCGCATGTCACGACAGCACGAAGCTTTGCAAGCTATGGCCTATGCACAAAATCCGGATGATTTGTGTTTGCGACTGGAGCGACTTGGTCTGATTGTGCGCACGTCGAGCGAACAGGTCCCGACTTATTTCTTGCCCCACCTGATCACACATGAAGATGCTGAGCGCCTGCGCCAGGTGGAGCATGTGATTCGAAAAGGCCACGTTCACGCCATCTCGGAAATTGGGATGCTGCTCAGCCGTGGGGCCGTACCCATGCCCGCTCAGTCGCTCTATCTCGATTGCACGGGGTATAGCGGATCGCGCCATCGCACCAAAGTTGTGTTCCAACCACAATCGATCGATCTGGCAGACATTCGATTGAGCCATCCTTGCTTCAGTGCTGCGATGATTGCAGCGATTGAATTGCGCGACCTCCCCATTGAGGAAAAGAACAAACTGAGCGTGCCATTGGATGGCGGACATATTGCGGAGTTATTTTTAGGCAGCCTGTTAAACCATCATGCCTGGTTCCACGACACGGCGCTTCGCAATTGGATCGAACGATGCCGCCTTGATCCGTGGCTGCAGATTACAGCGCAACGCCTGAACGCGTCCGATCGCGTGCCAAAAGATCTCGGCATCATTCGGACGATCTTGCCACGCGCCATCATCAACCTGGAATCGATGGTGCAACGAGACAATGCCTGCGTCCAATAATAGCTTAGTGTACGGTGTCAGAGCCGTTGGCCGACAGCAGGCGCGCTTGTTTGACCCATGCTTCCCGCGTGACACGGCCTTTAAAGGCGAGATAATCATCCACCCAATCCGCTTCATCGGACGACCAATCTGCAATCTGTTTGAAATGGTAGATGCCGAGATCGTTTAAACGTTTGGAGAGCTTGGGCCCAATTCCCTTAATCCGGGTCAAATCGTCAGCGTCGCCTTTCGGGGCCGTCAGCGTGTTCGGTCGCGTCTCGATTGCCGGCGCCGGTGCGGTCGGGCTGGTCTTTGCCGTCAGCCCGCCGGCTTGTCGTTGAAACTTATCAAACCAATCAACCAAAGCGGATCCGGTCATGCTGTGCGGCACATTCATCCAGGCCGGATAGCTTTCGAGCAATCGGGCAGTGTTCTCCCAATGGCGGAGATTCATGTCGGAAAGCGTGCGCAATAGCTCACTCGCCAGTGTCTCAGCATCCGCATCCGAGGACGCCGCTGTCGATTTCGCGCCGCCAAATTGAGACATCATGATCTGACTGGTGCGCTGCGAGAAATCAGACCAGGTCTGAACGCTGGCCTGCCAATATCCCCAAGGCGTCAGCGGCGTGGAGTCCTTCGGAAGATCTTGTTTCGTCATGCGAATACCTTGATTATGCTGCGGCGCACAATAACAAGGGAAGTGGTTCGGAGCAAGCGCAAGCATTTCCTCGCCGTCCAAACCAGTCTAGGAGCAGCCTATGTCTGCGAATCTAAACGGAAAAGTACTGGTTTTCGACTCTGGGATGGGCGGCCTGACGGTTGCCCGCGAAATCCAGGCGCTGGCGCCATATATCGCAGTCGATTATGCCGCTGATACCGGCTTTTTTCCATATGGCGAAAAGTCTGATGCAGCGCTGAAAAAGCGGCTGCCAGAAGTTGCCAAAGCGCTGTGCCAGGTCGCGCGCCCAGACGTATTCGTAATCGCTTGCAACACGGCAAGCACGCTCGCACTACCAGAGGTGCGTGCGGTTCTGGATATCCCGGTCGTCGGCACGGTGCCAGCGATCAAACCTGCGGCGCAGCTGACGCGTACTGGGACGATTGGATTGCTGGCCACACCGGGCACCGTTCGACGTGCATATACAGCCGAACTGATTGAAGACTTTGCCAGCGGCGTGCGTGTCATCTTGCATGGCTCGATCGCGCTGGTGCGAATGGCAGAGCAAGTTGCATCTGGCCACCCCGTGCCCTTGGAGTCTTTTCGCATCGCGCAGGCGCCTTTGTTCGAGGCGGAAGGCGGCGATGAGATCGATACAGTGGTCCTGGCCTGCACCCATTTTCCTTTGATCCGAGGCGAACTCGCTGCGACCATTCCGCAAGCGGTAAACTTCGTCGATAGCGGTGAAGCGATTGCGCGCCAGACCGTGCGCGTCTTGTCCGAGACCAAAGCCTCGAAACGCTCTGGCGGGCATGCCTGGATGACGAGCCCCATCAATGCCCAGGCAAGACTGACGGAAGTCTGTCGCCGCTTTGGCTATGAGACCGTCGAACAGGTCGCGATATAGAAAAACAGCCATGTGCATTTGCCTGTCACATTTTGAATATAGGGGGGCGATGACCCCATCCGTCAGGAGTTGCTCGTGCGCCTAATCGCCTGTTTTGTGACTGCGCTAATGCTCGCCGCATGCGGTGCGCCGGCAAGCCTGTCCACGATTGAAGAGCAAGCCGATGCGCCGCCTGTCTATAGCGTCGGCGAAACTCAGAAGATCAAGATTGTTGGATCTTCTACCGTCGCGCCGTTTGCGACCACGGTTGCAGAGCAATTCGGGGCGAGCTCCGACCATGCGGCGCCAATTGTCGAGACCACAGGCACGGGCGGTGGCTTTAAGATTTTCTGCGATGGCATTGGGCCAGATGAACCTTCCATTGTGAACGCGTCTCGCAAAATCAAACCTGGAGAGCTCGGCTTATGCCGTGATGCTGGCATTCTCGATCCACTTGAAATCAAGATCGGATATGATGGCATCGTCCTCGCCAACAGCAAATCTGGCCCCGACCTCAACCTGACCAAAGCACAGATTTTCCTCGCCCTGGCGGCCAATCTACCAGATGGCAATGGCGGCTGGGTGGAAAACCCGCATCGCACCTGGCAAGACGTGGATCCGGCGTTGCCAGAGACGCGGATCCTGGTGTCCGGACCACCACCCACGTCGGGCACGCGCGATGCCTTCGCAGAAATTGCGATGGAGAATGGCGCGCTCGCTTTGCCGGAAATGCAAGCGCTAAGGGAACGCGATCTTGCCGCCTTCACTGCGCGTGCAAGAGAAGTGCGCAATGATGGCGCCTGGATTGATAGCGGTGAGAATGACAGTTCCATTATCAACACGCTGTTGCGAAACGAGGACGCCGTTGGCGTGCTTGGCTATTCCTTCCTGGAACAAAATCTCGACCGCGTGAAAGCGGCAAAAGTCGGCGGCGTCGAGCCGACCTTTGAGAACATTGCGAGCAATGCTTATGGCGTCTCTCGCAGCATGTATTTTTATGTCAAAATTGAAAACACAATGCTGGTGCCGGGGCTCGCGGATTATGTCACCGAATTTACGCAAGAAGATGCTTGGGGTCCCGACGGCTATTTAGTCGCCAAGGGATTGATCCCACTGCTGCCTGATGAACGCGTCGCGGTCCGAGACGCTGCGCTCGCCCGCCTCAAAGGCTCGCGAAATCCACTTCCGTTAGAGCATGATCCGTCGCCGCCACAAATTGACGAAGCCCTGCCTGGCTGATCGCCGTCGTTGCTGTGTTGACGAGCGGGTGAAAATATACCGTGTCGAAGCGCATCAATGCGGCGTCGAGCACAAATCGGACCCGGTTCTGTGTGTCGTTCATCAACCCAAACGCGGTGACCGAACCGGGGATAACGCCAAGGCAGTCCAGCATCAGGTCTGCATCACCAAATGACAGGCGCCGCGTGTCGATAAGCTTGTGCAATTGGTTCAATCGCAACTGGCTTTCTGCCCAAGCCGAAATCAAGACCAAGGTTCCATCTTTGTCCTTCATGAAGAGATTCTTTGAATGTCCCCCCGGCATAGAAGCTTTCAAATGCCGCCCTTCCTCAACCGTGAAGGTCGCTGCATGTTCCACTGTCGTGTGGGCAATGTCATGCTTATCCAGAAAGGCGAACAGATCAGTTGGGCTTGCAGGCATACCGGCCTTGGGGCAGGAATCTGATTCAGGGTCAAGTCTGACATGAAGGAATGAAGATGCAGCTTGAATGCTACAAAATTTATGATGTTGCGCCAGATATTGTGCCGGGGCGAAGCACGCGCGACTGGATGGACGCGTTTCCAGATCGCCAGCCTTATCGGTGTTTGCCATTATCCATGGCAAATTCCACGGGGTGGGAGATTCTCTGCCCGATGGATTTGAAAATCATCTGGAATGGGGGCCCTGGAAAGAATGATATCGATTTCAAAACGCGCGGCGACCCGAGGGCTATCCCATCATTCGCAGACAGCCACTTTCAACGAGGCATTGTAACGTTTCACACCGGACACCTATTCCGCACGCCGCCCGGCTGGGGCTTGATGACTATGGGCGCGCCAAACTTTTTCATCGACGGCATCGCCCCGCTGACGGGCCTGGTTGAGACCGATTGGTTGCCATTCCCGTTCACGATGAATTGGCAAATGACACGGCCTGGAGAAGTCATCTTCAAGAAGGGTGACCCGTTCTGTTTCATTGTTCCAATCGAGCATGGCAAGCTGGAAGAGATTGAACCGGAACGGAAACTGCTCAGCACCAATCCGCAGCTCGAGCAAGAGTTCCACGAATGGGCGCAGAGCCGCGGTGACTTCAACAAGAAGCTCGTCGCGGGAGATGACGACGCCGTAAAAGCCGGCTGGCAGCGCCATTATATGCGCGGCGAAAAG
This sequence comes from Pseudomonadota bacterium, assembly GCA_039818185.1. Lineage (GTDB taxonomy): Bacteria > Pseudomonadota > Alphaproteobacteria > Caulobacterales > Hyphomonadaceae > Henriciella. The sequence continues at coordinate 353,024 of JBCBUI010000002.1, read as the reverse complement.
CAGACCGGCGACAAGATTGATAGCCATGTGACCAAGCGACGCCTGCAACCGCCAAAAGACGTTTGAGGCAGGGCGCCTTGATTGCGGTCGCGATTTAGCCCCGATTGGTCGGCATCTTCGGAGGTAATGGAGGGAAGAATGCAGATTAAAACCATCTTGTTTTCCGCGAGCGTGCTGGGGCTCGCCGCCTGTGGCGGCGGGGGTGGCGATTATGACCGCTCACAATCCGCGCCGGCGCCGATGATGGCTGAAGAAGCCATCACTGTTGAAGCGGATATGGGCTTCAATGCCAAAAGCAGCGGTCCGACACGCCCACGCGACGCAACACCCGATCCCGTCGCGGGCGAGCCTGCGGCCGAGCAATACATTGCCTACAGCCACAGCCTCGGCATGAGTCTGCCAAAAGGTGGCGTGCCACCAATGATGGCAACGCATACCGAATCCTGCCGCGCAGCCGGCACAGCGGCCTGCATCGTCATCAATTCGAATGTGTATAGCCAGGAAGAGGATTACGCGTCCGGCAATTTATCTATTCGAGCGACGCCAGACTGGATCGAAACGTTTCTGGGTGGGATTGATGCCGCTGCCGATGCTGCCGGCGGAGAGATCACGCAACGTTCAACACGCGCGGAAGATTTGACGCGGCAAATCATCGATACCGGCGCGCGACTCGAGGCGCAGAAAACCTTGCAGGGACGTTTGCTCAACCTGCTTGAACGCCGCGATGGCGAGCTTGGCGAGTTGCTTCAGATCGAGCGCGAACTGGCCAGAGTGACAGGCGATATTGAAAGTATTGAAGCGCAACTCAAGACGCTGCGTTTACGCGTTTCCATGTCGTCTTTGGACATCAATTACCAGACCAAAGTTCCTGCCTTTAGCGGCTCACGCGAAAACCCGCTCGGCCAGGCCTTTGGTGACTTTTTCTACAATCTCTCAAGTGCGATTGCCGCTGTGATCACGGCCTTTGCAGTTGGCTTGCCATGGATCTTGTTGATCGGATTGTTCTTATGGATCTGGCTGAAACTGATCTGGCCGCGCTTGCGCGGAAAGAAAAAGAAACCCGCGAAAGTGACCTAGCTCGCTTGCACGTTTAGCAGCGCATGTCCGATCACAGCCTTGAGATAATCTGAATCAAACGGCTTGGTGATCAAATAAGACGGACCTTCATTCAAGGTAGAAAGATAGCGTTCCGGATAAGCGGTGATGAAGACTACCGGAACGCTGCTCTCGAGTCCCATCTCGGCGATGGCGTCTGTGCCAAGCGAGCCATCTGCCAATTGGATGTCACAGAGCACGATATCAACGCTGTGGGCCTGGTTAAGCTCCACCGCTTTAGATGCCGTGTCGGCAATGCCAACCACGCGGTGACCCAGGCTCTCCGCGATGCGCTTCAATTGCGCTGAGATCATCGGCTCGTCTTCAATGATCAGCATGCTGGTGGCGGTGGTTTCGGCAAACGCTGTTTCGGCCTTGCTCAGCAAATCCGCCACCGCGTCCGCATCCACTTTCAGGATTTGCCGCACAGTGATGTCATCAAAGCCTTCGACAGCGACCAGCAATAATGCGCGTCTCGCTTTGGCACTGTCAGAGGTCGCGAGACGATCAAGCTCTTGATCCAGCAACGCATAGAGGCCGATGCGATCAAATCGCGATGGATCAAAATCAGCGTTGAGCGATTGATCCAGAACGCTTTGCAAGACGCGCTCGACACAAGCGTCGCCAATAATTGTGTTGCCAGTCGATGCGCGCGCGTATCGCCGCATATACGGCAACAGGCTCTCGATCCGGTCGGCAATGGACAAAGTAAATTTCTCCCAGCTTTTACAACTGCTTAAATTCTATTGACCGCGCAAGAGTTTCAATACGATTTACGCAGCTGAACGGAGACTCAAGGGGGAGCAGGTTCTTTGGGCAGCAAACGCGGAAAACGTCTGCCATCGCCCCCTGGCGATACGACCGCGCCGGCCGATGACCGACGTTTACAGGAGCTAGCTGAAGCATTACGCACGGAATTCGATGAGATTCGCGACGAGCCGATCCCGCGAAATCTACAGGACTTGGTCGAGGCCCTACGCGCGGCTGAAAAGCAATCCGGAAACCGGCACTAGGCTTCGGCCACCTCAAGTTCGCCAGATTCAACGCTCAAACTCACAGGAACCTTGAACCGGACCTTTAACCCATCCGGTTCGAAGCTGGGCTGAATATCAATATTCGCCATCATATCAAACAATTGAAAGCCAAACCCGATCTCGTCCGGGGCGTGAATGCCGGACATCCCGGATTCCAGCCATTCACCTTGAAAATACCCATCTTCCAGGCCCCAGCGCAGCTGCAATGTCCCGGCCGGATCGGTCAAGAACCCGTACTTGGACGCATTGGTCACGAGCTCATGCATCAGCATGGAGGTGAATTTCGAGGCTCTCACAGTGAAGGTGACTTTGGGGCCGTCAAACGTGACGCGATCCAATGCGAGGCCTGCATAAGGCTCCAGTTCGGATCGCAGGATGGTCTCAAAGTCCAAGCCCTGCCAATGCGAGTCTGTCAGGGCTGCAAAATTTCGACTCATAGCCGCGAGGCGGCCTGAGAAACTTTTGAGAAAACTCTCAATGTCATTTGAGACCAGACCTGTTTGCTCCGCCACCGATTGCACGACAGCCAGAGTATTACGAACACGGTGATTGAGCTCGGCGGTGACGAGGTCGCGCTGTTCCCTCAATTGCTCGCGTTCTGTGATGTCTTCCGCGCGCTGGACTAGAAATTCGACATGCCCTTGTTCGCACCGAATTGGGAATTGCGAGATTTGCCAGATCCGGTCTTCGACCGTGCCATCTGCCAGTTCCAAGTTGTACGGCTGCGCTTCAAGCTGTGACGCTTCTCCCGCGAGCGTCTGTTGGAATACCTCCAGGACAGGTGCAATCCGCTCCGGCGTATCCGGAAAGACATCAAAGACATAGTTTCCAATCAAGTCTTCGCGGGTGCGCTGAACCGCCTGGCAATAGGCCTCATTGGCATCGACAAATTTCAGGTCGGTATCGAGAATCATCGCGGCATTCGGCATGCCATCGAAAATGGTTTTGTGTAAAAGTCGGCTCATTGAGACTCAGCATAGGCTGAGTCTCCGCGCCGTCGATGATGATTTCGATCAGCCTGGCGCGCGGGTCTTGAGGGCGAGGGCATGCAGCTCGCCGCCCATATTGCCTTTCAAGGCCGCATAGACCATTTGGTGCTGCGCCACCCGCGTCTTGCCGCGAAACTGCTCAGACACAATTTCAGCCTGCCAATGGTCATTATCTCCGGCAAGATCTGTCAGGATGATCTCGGCGTCTGGAAAGGCATCGGTGAGGAAGCCTTCCAGGGTCTCTCGGGTCATCGCCATGGATCAGGCCGGCTCCGGCTCGCCGCCAAAGTCGCCGCCTTTGTCCTTGCGACGCTTTCCGATCACCGGCACTGCCGCGTTCGGGCGTGGCGGTTCATCTGGCTCGTCCGGACGCTCAGGCAATTTCCCGTCATTGATCAGAGCTCGGATCTCGTCACCCGTCAGCGTCTCATATTCGAGAAGCGCTTCAGCCAGGGCAGACCATTGATCGCGGAACTTGACCATGATTTCGCGAGCATCATCCATGCCTTTCTGAATCAGTTTGCGGACTTCTTCTTCAATCTTCTTAGACGTCTCTTCAGACACAGAAGACGATTGAACAAGCTGCTGACCCAGGAAGACCTGGCCCTGATCCTCGCCATAATCCACCGGACCAATCTCATCCGACAGGCCCCAGCGGGTCACCATGGCACGCGCAAGACGGGTGGCTTGCTGAATGTCCGAGGCGGCACCAGCGGTTACCGCCTCGTCGCCAAACTTCTCTTCTTCAGCAACGCGGCCACCCATGATGATGGCGAGACGAGAGGTCATCTCAATCCGGCTCATGGACAATTTATCGTCTTCCGGAAGCTGCATCACCATGCCCAGCGCGCGGCCGCGTGGAATGATCGTGGCTTTATGGACAGGGTCAGCCTTGGGCACTTTCAGCGCCACAATGGCGTGACCGGCTTCATGCCAGGCGGTGAGCTCTTTTTCGTCCTGGCTCATCACCATAGAGCGGCGCTCCGGCCCCATCAGGACCTTATCCTTGGCGTCCTCAAACTCTGCCATGGCGACCACACGCTTGCCGCGCCGCGCCGCCAGAAGCGCCGCTTCATTGACCAGATTGGCAAGATCAGCGCCCGAAAAGCCCGGCGTGCCGCGGGCGATAATTTTCGCATCCACGTCTTTCGCCAGCGGGACATTGCGCATGTGCACTTTGAGAATTTTTTCACGGCCAATCACATCCGGATTGCCGACGGTGACCTGGCGGTCAAAGCGACCTGGGCGCAGCAAGGCAGGGTCGAGCACGTCCGGACGGTTGGTTGCGGCGACGATGATAATGCCATCATTGGCTTCAAAGCCGTCCATTTCGACCAGCAATTGGTTGAGCGTCTGCTCGCGCTCATCATTGCCGCCGCCAAGGCCGGCGCCGCGCGAACGGCCCACCGCATCAATTTCGTCAATGAAGATGATACACGGCGCATTGCGCTTGGCTTGTTCAAACATGTCACGGACACGGCTGGCACCGACGCCGACAAACATTTCAACAAAATCAGAGCCGGAAATTGTAAAGAACGGCACGCCGGCTTCGCCGGCGATTGCACGCGCAAGCAAGGTCTTACCGGTTCCGGGTGGTCCGACCAGCAAGGCGCCTTTAGGAATCTTACCCCCGAGGCGCTGGAACTTGGCTGGGTCTTTCAGAAAGTCGACAACTTCTTCCAGCTCTTCCTTGGCTTCATCAACGCCTGCAACATCATCGAATGTAACGCGGCCTTGCTTCTCGGTCAGGAGGCGGGCGCGAGACTTGCCAAAGCTCATTGCACCGCGACCGCCGCCGCCGGCTTGCATCTGACGCATGAAGAAGAACAGGATCGCGACAATGAAAATGATCGGCAGCAGACCCATGATCAGGTCGCCAAGATTGAAGCCTGTATCCGGGTCATCGACCACAGACGGCACATCGAGTTCGATCATCCGCTCGCGCAATGCGCCAAGGTCCTGGCTCTTCTGCGCAAAGATGCGTTCATTATTGGTCGTCACCGCCGTCACTTTGGTCGGTGTGATGATCACTTCGCGCAATTGCTGGCTTTCCGCCAGCTCATAGACTTCAGAAATATCTACTTTCTGAGCCCCAGCTTGCGCCGGGTTGCTTTGCATCACAGCCAATAGGCCAAGGAGGAGCACAGCGATCAGGCCCCAAACCGCGAGATTCCGCATATTCATCGATCAGTCCAGACGTTAGAAAAGTCACACACTGACAATATAGGGGAAGGATTTCATGAAAACGACTCAAATCGTGTCAATCTGTGCCATAAGCTTCACCTATGACTGTAATTTGCGCGTCAGAAGACGCCGTGTTGAGGGATAATCCATGAAGGATGCGCTAAAAGTCTATGGCCCATTGGCGGCTGTAATCCTTATTCTATTGATCATCACGATGCGCTTCGTGGCGCCGCCACCGCCTATGGAGCTGCGATTCGCAGCCGGGGGTCAGGACGGACGGTATTATGCCCTGGCGCAAGAATATGCAGATGCGCTGGCCGTCCACGGAATCAAAGTCGAAGTTTTGGAAACAGCGGGCACAGTTGAGAATTATCAGCTGCTCAACGCCGATGAGGCCGATGTGGCGCTGCTTCAAGGCGGGCTGGCGACGCCGGAATCGCTCTCCAACCTGAGATCGCTGGGCGGGATGTTTGCCGAGCCATTTTGGATCTTCTCGCGCTCAGATCAGTTTTCGCAATTGGTGTCCGACTTTGGCGATCTCGAACAAGTGCGGATCGCGGGCGGTGCGGTCGGCTCGGGGACGCGCGCAATGACCGAGAGACTGCAAGCGGAATGGGGCGGCAGCTGGCAGGACATTGTACCGCGTTCGGGCAATGACGCCGCGGATGCCTTGCTTGCCGGAGAGGTCGAGGCCGCCGTCTTCACGGCAAGCGTTGAAACCAGCTATGTCCAGCGGCTCCTGAACGCGCCTGAGGTGCGGTTGATCGGGATGCGCCGGGCGAACGGCCTTTCGATGCGTGACGATGCGCTGGCACCGCTCGTACTTTTCGATGGCGTGGTCGATATGGATCGCGACATTCCGGCCGGGGATGTCGAGCTTATATCCGCGATCGCGCAATTGGGTGTTGACGAAGACCTGCACCCGGCCTTGCAATCGGTGTTGCTGGAAGCGGCGGAAACCATTCACAGCGGTGGATCGATCTTGAATCGGGCCAATGCCTTTCCAGACGAAACCCGCACGGATTTGCCATTGTCCGAGGAAGCCCGGCGCTATTATCGCAATGGACCGACGTTTTTGCGGCGATATTTTTCCTTTGGGTGGGCCAACTTTCTCGAGCGCGCCTGGGTCTTCCTGATCCCGCTTCTGGCGCTGCTCATCCCCTTGGTGCAAATGGCACCCCCCGTCTATCGCTGGCGCATTCGGCGAAAAATCTATGTCTGGTACAATGATCTTCACGACTTGGAACGCCGCGGCGTCGATGCGCCGGATGATGAGTCGCGGCGGAGCGTGTTAGCGGATATCCAGGCCTTGCAACATGAAGTGGGGCAAGTGGAAGTGCCGGTCTCGTATAATGATGAACTGTATCACTTGCGCAGCCATATCAATTTCGTTGAGGCTTTGATTGCAAGGCAAGCGGCGTCGACCTGACATGCGCGCAGCACGTGCGGCCCGGCAAGCGGGCGGTGGGGTGGTTTGGTTTTTGGTTTTCTTTGAGACCCTCATCCTGAGCTTGTCGAAGGATTGGGGGTCGGGCATTCGGGAAGCCCCGCCTCGTCCTTCGACAGGCTCAGGATGAGGCGTTTGGAGAGATGGGCGCGGGGCTAACCTGGTTCCAAATGAACCTTGTATCCGTCGACGCCAGCGCAACGCTGCGCCCAGCTCGACTGGGTGGCTGGGGTCCATAGCAGGACCGCCCCTTTGAGGACACTGGCGAGTATCGTCCCTAGACCCCAGCGTGCGCTGGCGTCTGCGGAGAGTTGGGTGATGGCGCGTTCAAAGATTTGAGGACAAAGCTTATCCACATCGCTTGGCGAATAGAAGCGTTCATAAATGTCGTGAGCAGCGAAATTCCTGCCCATACCCTCAAAGTATGGCACCCAGGCCCGGCCATAGCGATCGACCTGAACAAAAGCCTGGCGTCCCGTCTCAGCGCACCAGAGATCCACCCGCCAAAGATTCCAGAACAGGATCGGCCAGAAATAGACGGCGACCTGTTTGTAATGGGCAAAGAGATAGCGGTGGATGATCATGGGGACGACTATACATCAGGCTGAACCCCGTCGGATTCACCGCGCCCCATTCCGCATTGCCAGCGTACGCTGGCCCCCATGGCGGCTGGCGAAAGGGCTCGACCGCCACGGGTCCTGGATTGCCTCAGGGAGGCGGAAAGAGATGGATTTATCCCCACTCCCCCTACCCTTCAAACCCAACTTTAGAAAAAATACCCTCTCTCTTCACGGCATTCTTATTGACGCCATCAGCGTTTCCTCCCCATAGTTCCAAAAAAGAACTCAAGGAGGAGTTGTCATGAAACCTGTATGTCTTGTGATTGGTGCAGGCGCCGGTATTGGCGGCACGGTCGGGACGAAATTCGCCAGCGAAGGCTATCATGCCGTCCTGTGCCGACGCAGTGACAGGGAAGGCCTCGATCGCTTGGTTGATGGGATAAAGACGGCGGGCGGCGACGCGACGGGCATGCTGCTCAATGCCATTGATGACAATGCGATCGAAGACGCCGTTACGCATGTCGAACAGAATATCGGGCCAATCGAAGTCGTTATTTACAATCTCGGCGCGCAGATTGGCGACCGCCCCCTGGAAGAGACCAGCTATAAAGCATTTGAAATGGGCTGGCGCCTGGCCACATTTGGCCTGTTCCGCCTGGCCAAGACGGTTTGCCCGCTTATGGCGGAACGCGGCAGCGGCAAGATCATTGTCACGTCAGCGACGGCCGCAGTGCGCGGAAATCGAGGCCAGCATTCGCATGCCGCTGCGATGGGCGGTCGTCGGATGCTGTGTCAGACACTCAACGCGCAATATGCGTCAAAAGGCATTCACGTGGCGCACATCCTGGTCGATGGTGCCGTCGACGCGCCGGATACGCTTGGTAAAATGCTCGGCCCTGATCTGTTCAATAAATTGCGGGAAACGCGCGGCGCCGAAGATGGATTGTTGCTGCCGGTCGAGATGGCGGAAACCTATTATCACGTCGCGACGCAGCACCGCTCGGCCTGGACGCATGAACTGGATCTCCGGGCATATTCAGACGTCGCCTGGTGGAACCACGCATAATCCCGTCTCCGCTGGGGCTTCAACCGCGTTGCGGCTGGACGACCGCGTCGAAACCGCTTTAGGAGCAAGCTTTGACGTTCATGGAGGGCGTGCCGGTGAAGCTGCCTTTGGATCCAGATTCGATTAAAGGATTCCTGGCGCCGGAAGAAGGCGCCGCCTTGCACGCCGCCGCCTTGCAACAGGCCGCGCGCGGACCTTGTGTCGAGATCGGGGGCTATTGCGGCAAGTCGGCGGTCTATCTCGGCGCTGCCTGCGCAGCGCGCGGGGAAATTCTGTTCTCTATCGATCACCATCGCGGGTCGGAAGAGAACCAACCAGGTTGGGACTATTTTGACGAAGAGGTCTGGGATGAGGCGGCCCAGGCGGTCGACACGTTGCCCTTTTTCAGAACAACGATCCGCAAGGCCGGGCTGGAAGGTACGGTCGTGCCCATAGTGGGGCGGTCCATCGATATCGCGCAGCGTTGGCAGACGCCAATCAGTTTTCTCTTCATTGATGGTGGGCACACAATGGAGCATGCGTTGAACGATTATCGCGGTTGGGTGCCGCATGTCATGCCGCATGGCATCGTCGCGATCCACGATGTGTTTCCCAACCCTGAAGATGGCGGCCGGCCGCCCTTTGAGATTTACCAACGCGCGCTCGCCTCGGACCTGTTTGTCGAGGAACAAGCCGTGGCCAGCCTGCGACTCTTGCGCCGCGTCTAAAGCAAGGGTCGTGTCAATAAGCGACTGGCCGGGCTGGCATTGTCTAACGCATCGGCGGCAAGGATGATTGCGGCTTGAGTCCAGGCTGGCCGTTCGCGCGGCCAGAAGATCTTCTCTTCTGTCTGCCACCCCATCCAGAACGCGCCAGTATCGTCGCGGATCGCCAAGATGGATGCGAACACGTCCGCCGCGCGATCTCTTTCGTCAATCGCGATCAAAGCCAGCACCAGCTCTGCCGTCTCAGCCGCGGTGATCCAGGGCTCGTCCAAAACACACCGGCATCCAAGCGGATCCGGCACAAACGCATCCCACCGTTCAAAAATCCGAGCTCGGGCGACATCTTTGTCGAGCGCTCCAGACAGCACCGGATAATACCAATCCATAGCAAAGCGCGCACCTTCGCCGCGTCGATCGAAAGCCTGCGGTGTCTCGCGCAGCGCTATGCGCAATCGTGTATGCGCCGTCCGCCAACGATCGCTTGGCTGTCCCAGGGCGCGAGCAAGACAAATGCCACAGGAGAGGCTTTTCAAGATCGACGCATTGCCAGCCAGCAGCGCGTCTTCCTGATCGGTTTGCCAGGCTTCTAAGGACCAACAAATGGTCCCGTCGGCGCGCTGAAGCGTGAGGACGAAGTCGAGCGCGCGGACCACCATGGGCCACCAGTCTCGGACCCGATTCAAGTCACCGGTTTGTTCCAAATATTGCAGGATGCCGACGGCCGGATAGGCCGTGAAATTGGTATCCAAAACAGCCGGCGCAGATTCGCGGCTGATGAACAGTCGATCGACCATTGGCAAGGCATTGCCATACTCGCCATACCAAGCGCCATCAGGGCGCTGGTGGGTAACCAGATAGTCGTAAGCATTCGCAGCGGCGACCCATTCTCCCGCGGCGCACAGCGCCATGGCGCTTTCGACATGGTTCCAGGCATCCCAGGGCCCATGTTCAAACCATGGGATCGCGCCATGTGATGTCTGAACTTGCAGAATGCGGTCAACCGCGGGTCGCAATTGCGCCGCGTATGATGTCAGCTCTTTGGTCTTAAACGATCCATCCATCAACGCGTCTTTGCTCCATCAAAGTAAAGCACCAGGCTCTTGCCCATGAATGGCGAAACCACGGCATCCAGCGCTCGCGTCAGCCAAGGCTTCTTCATCAAGTCCCAAACCAGAAAATTGTGATAGGCCTTGACCAGCGAATGGTCCTCGTCCCGGCGCCAAAAGGCGCATTTCAGCCACCAATAGGGCACATGAATTCCATGCGCGTGATGGCGCTTGAACAGGTCAAATCCGTGACGCTCGACTGAGACTTTCAAATCGACTTCGTCAAAGATCCGGATGTGTCCTCCCGGCTCAAACGCATAGCCATTCGGCGGCGGCGCCAATTGCCAACAGATCCGTTCTGGCCAGGCATGCGGCACCGAGATGCAAAGCTTGCCATCTGGTTTCAGAACCCGGCGCATCTCAGCCAAGGCGGCATGATAATCCGGCAAGTGCTCCAGAACTTCGGAACAGATAATCGCGTCAAAACTGTCATTCTCGAACCGCAAGGCCGTTGCATCACCGGGTTCGAAAGCGACTTTGCCGGCGTCCGCATCGCTTGGCTTTGGCAGCGTCGCCAGCCCGTCAGCAGCTTTCTTCAACGAGGCTTCATCCAGATCGACGCCGACAATATCGAGGCCGCCTAGCAAATAGAGACCATGAACATGACGGCCCTCGCCGCAGCCAAGATCGAGCACCCGGTCGCCTGGCGAAAGCCCGAGATGTTTCAACCGCGCGGTCAGCATTGGCGCGCGGCCGCCTGTTCAAAGAAGGTGAGATATTTGGGCGCAATACTGTCCCAGTTGAAATGGCTTTGGGCCCGTTTCAAACACGCCGCACCCAGCGCGTTTTGGCGATCTGGCGACGCCAGAATGGCGGACGTTTCATGCGCTAAACGGTCCGCATCGCCTTTCGGGACAATCACCCCGGCCGCACCCGCAACTTCCGGCAAGGCCCCACCATCCGTGACGATGACCGGCGTCGCGCAACTCATTGCTTCCGCGGCCGGTAGACCAAATCCTTCATAGAAAGACGGCGTGACCGCGAGGGTGGCGGTTTGAAATTCGCGCGCCAATGCCTCTCGGGAAAGGTCGCTCTTGAATTGCACGTGCGGTTCCAAGTTCAGCGATTTCAGAGTCTGGCGGGCGCGGCCATTTCTGAGTTTGCCAATCACCACCAACTCAGCATCGGGATGCGTCTGCCGGACTTGATGGTACGCCTCAAGCAAGACGTGCAGGCCCTTCAGCGGTGTATCGGCGCTGGCCGTTGTTATGATCCGCTTGCTGGCGCGCTTTATGTCAGGGTTGGGCTGGAACGTGGCTTGGTCAATGCCAAGTGGAATCGGAAAAATGCGGGCCGGATCGATACCAAATTCAGATACGATGTCGGCCTTGGCATGCTCCGATGGACACGTGATCCATGCAAGTTTCCGCGCATTTCTGACCTGCATGTGATGAAACGCGTACCAGCGTTTGACCAACCAGCGACGTTTCCACCCCTGAGCCGCCTCGAGCGCCAGGGTTCGATCACGCGTGATCGGGTGATGGATCATCGTGGTCAACGGCAAACCCAATTTCGTAGCGATCCGGGACACACCCGTCGCTAGCGTCTGATTGTCGAGCACGACATCATATTGCCGACCCGCGCGCTTCATATAGGCAAACGCGCGCTGTCCAAACGTATAGGGTTCGACGAACTTTCCGGAGAGATGTCCGAAATACTCATAAGTGTCAGTGGGGCTCAGCAGGTGTCTTGGGCGCAAAGCATAGTGACCAAAATGCGGTTGCGCGTACAGGTCTAGAGACGGCAATTTCACCAAGCGAACCTGTTTCGACAATTCGGGATAAGGCGGCCCCGAAATGACATCTACAGAGGCGCCCGATTGGGCCAAGGCTTGCGACAAATAATCAACATAAACCCCCTGCCCACCCACTTTCGGGTCTGAGCGATAAGACAGAATCGCGATGCGGAGCGGCCTACGGTCATCCTTTCCGGCGTCGATCCGTGTCTGAGGCGTGTTCGAGGAATCGAGCATTCGCGTGATTTCAGCCCTTAATCTGCCGCCCGTCGACCAGACACTTTGCACTGGAGTTCAAGTCAATTGCAGAGCCATCGCCGCGTTCAGAATCTTCGAGATTGGCTCTTTTTTGATCACAAACAGCTCTTCCCCATCGTCAGGCAAGACTGACGTCGCAGGAAGGTCTGCCAAGATAAAGCCGCGCCAAATGGCGCGGCTTTATCTGTGAGGCGATGACAACTTACTTGTTCGGTTGCGGCGTGGTCCGAAGATAGGGACGCACTTCCGTATAGCCCTTGGGAAACAGCTTGTCGGCTTCCTCATTGGTGACACTCGGCACGATGATGACATCATCGCCATCCTGCCAGTTCACCGGCGTCGCCACTTTCTGTGTATCGGTCAGTTGCAGACTGTCGATCAGGCGCAAAATCTCATCAAAGTTGCGGCCGGCGGACGGCGGATAGATGATCGATGCCCGGATCTTCTTATTATTGTCGATCACGTAGACAGCCCGGACCGTGACTTTCGCATCGGCATTCGGATGGATCATATTGTATAGCGTCGCCACGGTCTTTTCAGGATCTCCGATGATCGGGAAATTGACCGTTGCGTTCTGAGTATCCTCAATATCCTCGATCCATTTATTATGCTGTTCGACAGTATCGACAGAGATGACAAGGGCCTTGGCGCCCCGGGCCGCGAGTTTGTCCTTGAGCTTGGCGGTGTAACCAAGTTCTGTCGTACAAACAGGCGTGAAGTCGGCCGGGTGAGAGAAGAACACCACCCAATCGTCTCCAATCCAGTCATGGAATCGAATACGGCCTTGGGTCGTGTCGGCTTCGAAGTCGGGGGCAGTATCACCGAGCAGCAGGCTCATCTGACATCTCCTTGTGAATTGGCTTGATTTCTGCAGTGAAAATGAGGCCTATGGAGAAGCGTTCCAACGGGGAAAGCCTGACTCGCAGGTTTAGTTTTCCTGCACCATTGTTGAGGAGCATAGATGCAGCGTCTGATTTTAATGCGCCACGCGAAGACTGAGCCGTGGACAGAAGGCGTTGATGATCATGCCCGGGCGCTCACGCCCGTTGGGCATGAAGCGGCAGCAGCCATGGCGGCCGCCTTGAAAGCTGAAGGCTGGGTGCCGGAACGTGCGATTGTCTCAACGGCGCGTCGGACGCGAGAAACCTGGGTCCATCTTGGCGCGGTCTTCGGCGCCTGCGAGATGATCCTAGAAGAAGATCTTTATTTGGCCGGCGAACGCGGCGTTTCAGACTTGATCGCTGATCATGATGGCGCACGGACACTGATCATTATCAGTCACAATCCAGGCTTGCATGATTTGTCGCTCAGCATCTTGCGCGCGGCCGGCAGCCACGATCATCAAGCGGCGATCCGGATTGCATCAAAGCTGCCCACAGGCGGCGCGGTGATGTTTGAAGCCGATGAAGATGGCGCGTTCGTGCCGGCGCATTTCCGGTTGCGAAATTTCATCAAACCCAAAGATGTCGTGAACCTCTAAGCCGAAACGAAAATCACCCCGCCGGGAGGGACGGGGTGATCAAGCAGAGCCGGACCTGGAATGATTATCGTGCCAGGCGGCGTTTACTGCGGCGGCGTCGACCGACCAGCAAATGGTCGCGGCCAGACGCTTTGGCGTCGCGCTGAAGCGCAGGGAGGATGTAAACGCCAGGCTCATCTTCGAGAGCTTCGATGTCGAAATAAGTCGGAGCGTTGTCGCTGGTGATGACTTGGGAGGAAGTCGCTTGCATTGTTTTAGTCCTTTATTATATGGCCCGGGTCTGCCGGGGTCAGAGGCCCCTTTTGGAGTCTCTCTGACAGCTATTATCTAGCACATCCCTTATTGTTTTTCAATATGTAGATATCGTTTTTCGGTAATTTCCTGTATTTTTCTCCTATTCTTGACCCCCATCGCGCAATCCGAGCGACAATTGCTGTCCCGATTCCGCGCGGCTTTGCGGCCTGGAAAAGCTGGAAATACGGGCATTCTGGGTCTGGGCCCGCTTTGGCAAAGTTGGCAGCATTTGAAGAAAACTCGCAATCGACGCGGCTCGAATGTCCAGCCCTGCCTTAAGCGCCTGCTGATGCGCGCCCACTGCGGCCTGCCAGACTTCGCGCAGAGACACAGCCCCCAATAGCAAATGCGGCTTTAGCGCATCGAACGCCGCCTGACCGGATTGTGTGTTGGCGCCCGCGTCTGGACTTGTCCCGAGGAAATGTCGAAGCTGCACAATGGCATGCTTGCGCCCGCCTTGCCCTTCATCCGCAGTGCGATCATCAAAATCATCCGGCCATCGGCCCACCCCGACATTCGCAGCGGGAATAAGATCCGGCGCCTCATTGCGGGGACGCGCCATGAACCGTTCCCAGACCGTTTGCCAGGATTCATAGCTACGCGGCGCAACATCTGAATCGAATTGAGGGTGGAGGCGAAATTGTACACCCGCACGCAAGGCCCAAGCTTCAACCGATGCATCGATCGGATCAGCCCGCGACGTATCATGCGCATGCAAACTTAGAAGACGATGTTTGATGTGCAGATCCGACAGGACTTCCAATACATCGCCGTGACGTAAGTGAAGCCCCGCCTCTCGCTGCGCCAAGGCGCCGCGCAAATCGGTCAAAGCCTGCATCAAAAATGTAGATTGCGGGGACTCGCCTAGACCGGCTTCAACGGATTTCGGGTGAATATATAAGGCCAGCACCTCGCCACCTTCACGCGCGGCAGACTGGCACGCTGCGCGCAGCGCCGCATGATCATGCACGCGCAAATCTTGCCGAAACCAGGTGATATGTAATCCAAGCATGGAACATATATAGAACACGGTGCCGCATGTGTCCACCGAAATGAGGTCAGATTGATTTGAAAGCGACTCAATTTGCAGATGCTTGATTGCGCCAAACAAATCAAATTTACTTGATGAATGAGTTTCTATACAATTATTTACAGTATAGTTTATGAAAAGCGTGCTGACGCTCAGACGCAGCTTAACTTTCCGCAATACGCCAATCTGCGTTCAGATCGCGCGGCCCAAACCACGTCTATGCGGCCAGACTTCCCAAGACTGGGGACCGACCTGTCCTTTCGCTCCGGCGTCGCGGCATGGCAGGCGCGTTGTCTCAAAATTTGCGCGGCCGCGGGGGGGGCTCGGACTGCTCAGCGCGCCGATTCCGACGCTCGCGCTGCTCGCAGGGGTCCTCTTCCTTCTGTTTTCAGCGCTCATATTCTGGCGCGGGTTTCTAATTTTCATCGGGCTTTGTCTGCGAGTCGGCCAACGCCCGCTTGCGCGCAAGGACGATGACGCGTCGAGTGTGCCCGTCTATTCCATCCTGGTGCCGCTGTATCAGGAAGCAGAGATTGTTCCACAGCTTGCGCGCGCGCTTACAGCGCTCAACTGGCCGCAGGAGCGGTTAGATATTCAAATCCTGTTAGAGGCCGATGATGCGCAAACCATCGCAGCAGCAGGCCAGGCTGCCTTTCCACAAAATACACGGCTTCAACGCGTGTCCGCTGGCGGCCCCCGCACCAAACCGAATGCGCTCAATTTTGGATTGTCCGAGGCGTTTGGCACTTACATTACGGTCTATGACGCCGAAGACATCCCGAACCCGGACCAATTGAAGGCCGCTCACCAGGCGTTCCAGACCGCGTCAGATGATTTGGTTTGTGTCCAAGCGCCCTTGATTAGCGATCCCACGCAGAGCTGGATCGGTACGCAATGGGCGCTGGAATATGCGATCCAATTTGGTCTCATATTGCCGAGCCTGGCGCTGTATCGTATGCCCATATTGATTGGCGGGACCAGCAATCACTTCCGCAAGGATGCGCTGCAGGCGCTTGGCGGATGGGATTCCTGGAACGTCACCGAAGACGCTGATCTTGGCATGCGCATCGCCCGCGCCGGCCTGGCCTGCGGGACGATCTCTCCCCCGACTCTTGAAGACGCGCCGGGCCAGCTCAGCGTGTGGCTGGCGCAGCGGTCGCGTTGGCTGAAGGGGTTCATTCAGACCTGGTTGGTGCTTATGCGCACGCCGCGCAAAACAGGGAAGCAAATGGGCGTCGTGCCCTTCCTGTCGATGCAGCTCAGCCTCGGTGGCGCGATCCTGGCGCCGCTTTGTCATTTGCCTTGTGTCTTGGTGCTGCTCATAGGAGTCCTGTCGCCGCAATTGAGTGTCGGTGTGTTCGGAGCGGGATTGCTGTTCAGCGCCTTGCTCATTGGCCTGATCAGCGATCTTGCGGCACCTGGCGGTCTGACCTGGATGCGCGCAGCCGCCATTTTAACCCGCCCGCTCTATTGGCCGCTGCATTCGATTGCTGCGTACCGGGCGATTTGGGAGCTTGCGAAAGCGCCCTTTTTCTGGGCAAAGACGCCGCACAAAGCAAGAGACAGGAAAGAGACGGCCACGTGCTCGACTGGATTATCAGCCTCAGCCTCGCCGCCGGCTTCATTGCGCTGGGTGTTTTCGCGCAGTCTAAAATGGGAACCGTCCGCAAAAAGGATCAGCGCCCCCATCAGCTTCCTTGGGGATTGATCATGATCGGCTGCGTCTTTGGTGTGTTTCTGGTGATCGTTCACTTGCTCAATATTGTTGGGGTGGAGACCGGCCCAGAGCATGGGTTTCTCGGTCGCTTCTAACGGGTCGAATTAACTTGACTCCCGCTACAAGTTCTTGTTTTGTTCTGCAACATGTCATAGGAGGGACACACATGCCATCACCACAAGACCTCATGCAATTGGGTCAGACCTTGATCGACCATTGTAAATCTCGTCGCGAAACCGAACTGCAGGACAATTATTACACTGCGGATGCGGTCTCGGTTGAAGCCATGCCGATGCCAACCGGCAGCGCTGAAGCCCCCGGCTTGGACGCGATCAAAGCCAAGAATGAATGGTGGTATGGCGCGCATGATTTGCACGAGATGAATGTTGAAGGCCCATTCGTCCATGGCTCAGACCGGTTCAGTGTCATCTTCGACATAGACGTCACCCAGAAAGAAAGCGGCGAGCGGATGCAGATGCGCGAGATCGCAACCTATCATGTCAATCCGGACGGCAAGATTACGCGCGAGGAATTTGCTTACGCCGTCGGGGAGTAGGATCTAACCCGGCGTGATAGATGGTCATTCGCGCAAGCGCCCGTTATGTTGACGTGTTGATGTGAACAAAGCTGCCAAATCCGGCGGCCTAACGGGAGAATGATCATGGCTTTTGATGCCCCCGAGGAACTCGAAGCGTTCCGCACCGAAGTGCGCGACTGGCTGGCGGAAAACTGCCCCGCCAGAATGCGCACACCGATGAAGGATGATGAAATCGTTTGGGGCGGACGCCGTGAAGCGTTCAAGAACCCGGACTCCAAAGTCTGGCTTGAACGCATGGGCGAAAAAGGTTGGACCGCGCCCGAATGGCCAGCCGAATATGGCGGCGGCGGTCTCAACAAGGCGCAGGCCCGGGTGCTGCAACAGGAATTGCGCCGGATCAAAGCGCGTCCGGCTTTGTTTTCCTTCGGTCTGTGGATGTTTGGGCCGGCTTTGCTCGAGTTCGGCAATGACGAACAGAAAAAGCGCTACATTCCCGACATCGTCAAAGGCAAGACGCGCTGGTGTCAGGGCTATTCAGAGCCTGGCGCAGGATCAGACCTGGCCGGCTTGCAAACCAAGTGTGAAGACAAAGGCGATCACTGGCTGATCAATGGCCAGAAAGTCTGGACCTCTTATGCCGACCAGGCTGACTGGATTTTCTGCCTCGTGCGAACCGACAAGACGGTCAAACATGATGGTATTAGCTTCCTGGTCTTTGATATGGAGACCGAAGGCGTCGAAGCGCGGCCGATCAAACTGATCTCTGGCTCTTCACCCTTCTGCGAGACCTTCTTCACCGATGTGAAAGTGCCCAAGGACCAATTGGTCGGCCAGCTGAATGCGGGCTGGACGATTGCCAAACGTCTCTTGCAGTTCGAGCGCTCTTCGATATCTGCGGGCGGCTTTGGCGGCACAGGCGGGTCCGGCATCCTGCCCCCGCAGGACTATGCCAAACAGCATGTCGGCGTCGACGAAACGGGCCGTGTTTCAGATGGCGATCTGCGCGCGCGGATCACCGATCATCTGATGTATGCCAAAGCGTTTGGACTGACCGTGCAACGTTCGACCGAACAAGCCAAAGCCGGACAGGAAGTCGGCCACACCGCCTCGATCATGAAATATGCGGCGGCGAAAATGAATCAGGACAAATGCGAATTGCTTGTCGAAGCCTTGGGCACAGATGGCCTGGGCTGGTCTGGCGATGGCTTTGCCGAAGACGCCAAGAAAGCGACGCGCGGTTGGTTGCGGTCGAAAGGCAACTCGATCGAAGGCGGCACCAGTGAAATCAATCTGAATGTCATCGCCAAACGGGTGCTTGGCCTGAGGGAGCATCAATAATGGCGTTTATTCTATCTGAAGATCAGCAAATGCTGCGCGACACTGCGATGGCCTTTGCGCGCGATGAATTGCCCGTCACCCATTTGCGCGCGTTGCGTGATGGCGGCGCCAATGGCGTCGATGTCGACACGCGGACGAAACTGGCGGAGCTCGGCTTTTTCGGCGTGCTGGTGCCGGAAGAATATGATGGCGTCGGTCTTGGCATGGTTGCCATGGGCCAGATCATGGAAGCACAAGGCCGCACGATCGCCGCGACACCACTGCTGCAAACCGCGGTTCTGGGCGCCAGCATTCTCGTGCTGGGCGGGTCTGAAGCGCAAAAAGCCGAATGGCTGCCCAAGATTGCCAGCGGCGAGGTTACGGTTGCTCTGGCCCTGGATGAAGGCACGCATCATGCGCCGCTCAACATCGCGACTGAAGCCGAGCGAAACGGCCAGGGCTACACATTGAATGGCGCCAAGCGCTATGTCAGTGATGGCCATCATGCCGATCTGTTCATCACGGTCGCCAGAACCTTCGGCGAAGCGGGACAAGCGCATGGCATCAGCCTGTTTCTTGTCCCGAAAGACGCCAACGGCTTAACCGTTCAGGCGCTGAACACAGTCGACTCACATGGCGCGGCGCATTTGCATTTCGAAGATGTCGCGGTCAGCGAAGACCATGTCATTGGCGCGGTGGATGCCGGATGGGAAATCCTCGATCCGGCGCTCGATCGCGGCCGTATCGCAATGGCCGCCGAGGCGCTTGGCAGCGCGCAAGCAGCCTTCGACATGACGCTGGATTATTTGCAAACGCGCAAACAGTTTGGCCAGCTGATTGGATCCTTCCAGAGCTTGCAGCATCGCGCCGCGAAAATGTTCACAGAGCTCGAGCTGACCCGGTCTTGTGTCGGCGCGGCTTTGTCGGGTGTCGATGAGAATCGCAACGATACAGCGGAGCTGGCCAGCCTTGCCAAGGCCCGCGCGTCGGACCTGATCCATTTGGTGTCAAACGAGACGGTGCAATTCCATGGCGGCATTGGCATGACGGATGATCATGATAGCGGCCTCTATATGAAGCGCGCCCGCGTCCAGGAAGCGATGTTGGGCGGCGCCAGTTTCCATCGCGACCGCTATGCGAAACTGAACGGGTTCTGATCACTCGCCAATGGCATAGATCATACAGACTTGCGCTCCGATGGACTGAACCGGTTGATCGGAGGGCAGGTTGAGCGCTTCGATTTCAGCAACTGAGACGTCTGGCACGGCCTCCAATCGAGACGCCGTCACAGACACGGTGCTCATCTTGCGCGACGCATTTGCCCGCGGTTCACGGTTTGCAATAACACCGCCCATGCCATTGCTCCATTGCCCGAGACAAGGCCCTTGTCCCTCTTGAATAACCAGAAGCGGCCCCAAAGGCGCGCCAGCCGCCGCCGCGCTGAGACGCGCCCGTTCCGCGCCATCCTGAACAGCGGCGTCATAGGCGAGACGCAAAGCATCTGCGCTTCGATCGAGATAGATGTTAAGGGGATTAGATTCTTCAGGTCCTAAGGCGAGCGCGGCGGCGCGGGCTTCGCCAGCCAGATCGACATTCTTGACCAAGACCTGAACGCTGACACGGGCTTCGTAACCAATGACCTTGTCTGCACGGCGGTTCTCAATTCGGTCGCCATCGCGGTCGCGATACTGTTCATAATATGGGCTGACCGCGACCGATGTCGTCACTTCTGATTGCTCCGCGGCAACGGCCTTAATGGCGGCATAAGCCCCGCGGGCGCGTTCGACAGCGGTCCGCATCGCTGCTTTGGCGTCTCGATCCGTCTCTATAAAATGAACGGAAAACTGGCCGCGATTAGGTGGCAAGTCCAGATTTGCGCGACCCAAAACCTCAATCACCGGCTTTTCGGTCCAGTATGGCGTCTCGAATGCCGGTGGCGTTCCGTTCGTCTGAGCCATAGCGGCACTCGCACCAAATAGAACGGACACGAATAGGAATCTGAGTTTCATCCGCGCATTCCTCCTGTTTGTAAAACGTTAGGCCAGTCGGTTCGTCGAAGCCAGTGCCGTTTTGGTTTGACTGTCACTTAACTGAATCTAATCTCCGCGTCATGATCCGCTTTATTCCATTCTTGATCGTCCTCGCGCTGCTCGGCTTGTGTCTTTGGGGGGCGCAGTCTGTCGCCTGGCTTTATGCCCCGGCCCTCATTCTCGCGGGCATCGCGCTGCTCGGCGTGTATGATCTTCTCCAGACCAAGCATACGCTGTGGCGCAACTTCCCGGTGCTCGGTCGGTTGCGCTGGTTGGCCGAAGCCATGCGTCCATTCTTTCGCTCTTATATGGTGGAGAGCCAGACCGAAGGGCGGCCGTTCAATCATGAAGAACGGGCTATGGTCTATCGCCGGGCCAAGAATGTTTCTTCGGTCGAACCCTTTGGCAGCCATCTCGATATTGAAAGCCCGCCTTATGAATGGCTCGCCCATTCCATCGCTGCAAGCCACCCTGAAGACAAGGATCCGCGCGTCCTTGTCGGCGCGCCGGGAACGGCCAAGCCCTATGCCGCCAGTATGCTCAACATTTCCGCGATGAGCTTTGGCTCCTTAGGCGCGCACGCCATCGAAGCGCTCAATCGCGGCGCGGCGAAAGGCGGCTTTTATCATGATAGCGGCGAAGGCGGCGTGTCGCGCTATCACAAAGCCGGAGGCGGCGATCTGGTTTGGGAGCTTGGCTCAGGCTATTTCGGCTGTCGCGCACCGGATGGCAGTTTCGACCCAGTTTCGTTCGAAGAGACCGCGACCAGCGATCAGGTCAAGATGATCGAAATTAAACTCAGCCAGGGCGCCAAACCCGGTCATGGAGGTGTCTTGCCGGGCGCCAAAGTGACGCCGGAAATCGCGGAAGCGCGCGGAATTCCTGAGGGCCAAACATGCTATTCGCCGCCGCATCATACCGCCTTCTCCACACCGAAGGAGATGCTGGATTTCGTCGACACGTTGCGGCAATTGTCAGGTGGCAAGCCAGTAGGGTTCAAACTCTGCATCGGCAATCGCTCCGAATTTTTGGGCATTTGCAAAGCCATGGTCGAAACCGGCCAACGCGCAGACTTCATTGTCATCGATGGCGCCGAAGGCGGCACCGGCGCAGCGCCAGGCGAGTTTCTCGATCATGTCGGAACGCCATTGCGCCAGGGCCTGATCTTTGCGCGCAATGCCTTGGTGGGCTGCGGTCTGAAAGACGATATAAAGCTCGCTGCCAGCGGCAAGCAGATCTCGGCGTTTAATATGGCCGCATCTCTGGCACTCGGGGCGGATTGGATCAATACCGCCCGCGGCTTCATGTTTTCGCTTGGCTGCATCCAGTCCCTGCACTGCCACAATAACACATGCCCAACCGGGATTGCGACCTCAGATCCTGGCCGCCAGCGCGGTCTGGTTGTCGCCGACAAGGCCGAGCGGGTCTATCACTTTCACAAGAACACGGTCGCTGCATTGATGGAAGTGGTCGGGGCCGCGGGGTGTGCGCATCCGTCTGACCTGCAACCGCATCATATCATTCATCGCGTTACCGAAGACAAAGCGGTGCCGGCGGATCTGGCTTATGATTTTCTCGACCCCGGCATTCTGCTCGAAGATCCCGCGTCGACGCCCCTGGCGCGCGACTGGCGCCGCGCCGACGCGACTCGGTTTACACCGGCCTGACCCTGCCTAGATCATGGCAGACTGGGCCGGGTGATCCTCATAAGGATCTGTGATTCCAGCATTCTCGCGCCGTCGGATCATCTCGGACACAACAAAGGCGCCGACCATTTTGCCGATCACGAAGACAATCCAATTGGCGAGCGTGAGCGTGTTGCCGGGCTCCATGCCGAGCTGCATTTGTTTGGCGAGATCGGCACCATATAAAAAGATGGTCGTATCAATCGGGGTCGCCACGGCGCTGGAATACAGGATGCGCTTGGACAGCTTCATCTTGGTGAACGTGAACAATAGCCAGTCAAAGAATTCAGAAACGAAGAAAGCCAACCCAGACGCGATCACGATGACGATCCAGGCATAATACATCGACCAACACAGTGCCATGGCCATGGCGAGCAGCACCCATTGGCGCATTTCGCGTTGTACGAAATCGCGGATCACGAAGACCAGGCCGGTGACCAATGTCAGGGGATGCAGCATCAAACCATTCGGATTAGGCGTGTCAGCCGGGAAAATCAGCGAGAACATCGCTCCGGCATCGGCCACCCATGGCCCGACAAATTGCAAATTGGGCACCACACCAAAGGACCAGTTCAGGAATGGAATCATCATCACATAAATGATCGCCCAGAGGCGTCCGCCGAGCCGCCAGAGGATGGCAACTGAGGCTGCCAGACCAAGCAGAACCGGCAGCAGGAATCCGGGCCGATTGTTCGTTAGAATACCGACAAACGCGTCCCAGATCTCGATCAACATAGGCCATTCCCATTCGCGCAACTGAAGCTTGCTCTTAAGGGGCAAACCATCTTAAGGCCAGCATCTAGACCATGCGCCGCGCAGGAGAAGGCATTGGATGCAAATGTGAAGCTCTGTCTGATTGTTGCGCGGGCGCAGAATGGCGTGATTGGCAAGGACAATGATCTGCCTTGGCGCCTGTCAGACGATCTCAAACACTTCAAAACTGTGACCAAAGGCTGCCCGGTCATTATGGGGCGCAAAACCTGGGAAAGCCTGCCGCGTCGCCCTCTGCCTGGCCGCGATAATATCGTGCTCAGCCGAGACGGCCAATATGAGGCGCCAGAGGCCCGCGTTTTCACCTCGACGCCTGCGGCCGTGGAAACAGCGCGCGCCCTGGCGCGGGTATCCGGCAAATCCGAAATTTTCGTCACCGGAGGCAGCGCGATTTATGCCGCCGCCTTGCCGATCGCGGATCGGCTTTACATCACAGAGGTTCAGACCACGCTTGAGGGCGATGCGGTTTTCCCTGAGTTTGACGAAACGCAATTTCGCGAAACTGAATCCCGTCACGTCGCAGCGGGGGAAAAGAATCAATTCGCCTTTACCATTCGCATCCTGGATCGCCTCGCGTAAGCCTTGCTGACCCTGTCCCGCGGCGTCAAACTGACGAAACCATTGCGGGAGGTGTCAGATGGATTTCGAAATTGTTGCAGAAGGTCTTGGATTTCCGGAAGGCCCGGTCTGGATGCAAGATGGTTCGATCATTCTGGTTGAGATTGCCAAAGGCTGCGTCACCCGCATTTGGGGTGATGGCAAATCGGAAGTGATTGCAGAGACAGGCGGCGGCCCGAATGGCGCCGCGATCGGCCCGGATGGCGCGCTGTGGATCTGCAATAATGGCGGTTTCAAATATCATCAGCGCAACGGTCTGCTGATCCCTGGACATTGCCCAGACGATTATTCCGGCGGGCGGATCGAACGGATCGATCTTGCCACGGGCAAGGTTGAACGCGTTCTCGACACGGTTGAAGGTCACCCGCTGCGCGGCCCGAATGATTTGGTGTTTGACCGCGATGGCAATCTCTATTTCACAGATCTCGGCAAGTCATTTCCACGCCATCGCGATGTCGGCGGATTATTCTTTCTATCCAATGGCGCGTCTGAAGCGGTGGAGCTGGATCATAATCACATCTCGCCAAATGGCGTCGGCCTGTCACCAGATGAAACCACGGTCTATATGGCCGATACGATGACAGCGCGGCTCTGGGCTTTCGATCTCGAGGCCCCCGGTCAGGCAAAAGAGGCGTCACCCTTCAACAAAGGGCGCGTAGTCGCGGCAATGCCCAGCTTGCAATATTTTGACAGTCTCGCCGTCGCAGCGTCTGGGAATATCTGTGTGGCCACCATTCTGAATGGCGGGATCACCACTATTAAGCCGGACGGCGACCATTCGCACACCGCCTTTCCTGATCCCTTCGTGACCAATATTTGCTTTGGCGGTGAAGATCTGGGCGATGCCTGGGTGACCTTATCGGGCACCGGGAAACTGGCGAAATGTCGCTGGCAGGAGCCTGGTTTAAAATTGAACTATTACCTCTGACCCAAACGTAAACCGCCCCGGCGTTGCCAGCGCCGAGGCGGTTTCATTTCTGTTGGAGGTCTACTTCAACACAGCCATGAAACTTATCGCTCCGGACTCGGCCGGCGCGATAGGCTGTTCGAATTCCCATTTGATATGGGTCATCTCTGCCGCACTGGCGACGCGTTCCGCTGTGCCATCTGCGACCAGGACGGCGTCGCGGGGGGCATAGGTTTCGCCATTATCACTGGAAAAGGTGATCAGGCCCGCAGTCCCGTCGACAGATCCTTCAAGATACGTCACTTCCGCGGGGATGGGCATTACCAGACTGACTTGTTCAGCCGGATCGGCACCGACATTCGTATAGGCAATACGATAGCGCACTTGTTCTCCGGGCTCGACATCGGTGGCCGGGGCGAAGGTGATGCGCTCTTCCCCATCCGCTGTCACCGACACGGTGGCAAGTTCAACCGATTGGGTTGCTTTCAATCCAGCCGCATGGGCGGGGACAGAAAACGCGCTGAGCATCGCCAGCGCAAACGCAGTTGCACGCAACATCCAAATTCTCCAAAACAAGCTCTTTTATATCTGGCCATATCATGCGCGATCGCGATTAAGCCTTGTTTAATGGCGCTGTGATCGAACAGGTCATGATCGCTATCGGCGAGACCGCTTTGGACGCCTTTCTCATGGTCTCACTCAATAGCGACACGAGGAGAGCGGTCCTCAAATAAGCTGCGAATCGAGATAGATTCCGCGAACCAGACACGCGAGCCGGAGACGCGCAAATGTTCAACGCATTGTCAGGTCGAAAGGTGCTTGTGACCGGACATACGGGCTTTTGTGGGTCGTGGTTGTCGCGATGGTTGAACCGCCTTGGTGCGGATGTCTTCGGCGTCTCTTTGGCGCCAATGACCCATCCGAATCTGTTTGAGCAGATGGAGGGCTGGACGACGGGCAATTCATACTTGTTCGATTTGGCCACCCCAAATCGAGCCGCAGATTTGTTTGAGAAGACCAAACCCGAAATCGTCTTTCATCTGGCGGCGCAGCCTCTTGTACGCCAGTCATATGCCGACACACCCGAAAACTGGCGCAGCAACGTGATGGGGACGGTGGAAGTGCTCGAAGCCATCCGTCGCACCGACTCGGTTCGTGCGGCGGTGATGATCACCACTGACAAAGTGTATGAGAATGTCGAACGCGACACGCCATACACAGAGACCGATCGCCTGGGGGGCAAAGATCCCTATAGCGCCTCCAAGTCAGCATGCGAGATGGCAATTACCAGCTATCGCGACACCATTTTTGACGCGACCCGCGTTTTATGCGCGAGCGCGCGTGGCGGTAATATTATCGGGGGTGGCGATTGGTCTGATGACCGCCTGATTCCAGACATCGTTCGGTCGCTGGTTAATGACGCGCCGCTGAAACTCAGAAACCCAAGCGCCACTCGCCCTTGGCAACATGTGCTGGCGCTGTGCCATGGATATCTGGAAATTGCAGTGCACTTGCTGAAAGGGGACGAGACGGCCGCAAGCGCCTGGAATCTCGGACCGGTGGACAGTGTCTCGATCACGACGTCCGAGATCATTGATCTGTTTGGGGCTCATTGGCAGGCACCAAATGTCGAATTCACGTCCTCGCCTTTGCATGAAGCCGGCTTGCTGGCGCTGGATAGCCGCAAAGCCATCGACCAGCTCGGTTGGCGGCCGGGATGGGCCACAAGCGACGCGATCGCAAAGACTGCGAAATGGTATCAGCGCTTCTATCAAGGCATACCCGCATCCGAGTTGATCGACCAAGATATCGACGCCTATATGACTGCACTGGATCAACCCGGCTGATGACCAGACACATTCTTCTCACCGGCGGCACAGGTTATCTCGGGGCGCATATCGCTCGTGACCTTCTGTCCCGAGGTGAGAACATCACGATACTGACCAGACCAAGCAGCCAACGTGATACGATAGACAGAATTCTCGCTGAAGATGTCGATCAAACCGCTCTGACCCTCACGGTGGCCCCAGCAACACGCGAGTTAGCCGAATGGGTCATGTCGATCGCTCCGGATGCCATCATCCACACCGCGGCTAGCGGCGGTGCGGTACACACGCCAGCGGACATCCCAGATTTGATATCGGCCAATGTGACGCTTGGAACAACGCTGCTTGAAGCAGCGACGCTGTTACGAAACAAGGATGGCCGCGCCAGACCGATGGTTTATTGTGGCTCTTTCTGGCAGCATGCAAGCGGCACAGACGCGTTGATCGCAAACTCATTGTACGCCGCTGCAAAGAGCGCGTTCGAAGTCATCGCGGAATACTATCGGCAAAGCCATGATGCTCGCGTAGTGGGGATCAAATTTTTCGACATTTACGGCCCGAAGGACTCGCGGAAGCGCGTGATTGATTTACTGCTCGATGCCACCTTCGCAGAGACCGCTCAACCCTTCTCAAAAGGCGAACAGATTATCGCGCCGATTTATGTCGACGATGCGGTCCATGCCATCATGCATGTCCTGTCGCTTTTAGATACAGATCACGCTGGAGCGTTGACTTATGCCGCCGATGGCCCTTTGCGATTGAACTTGCGCGAGCTCGCGGATCTCGTTGCGGATGTGACAGGTTGCCCGCCCAAAGTAGATTGGGGCGCATTGCCGTATCGCGATCAACAAATATTCACGCCCGCTCAGCTGCCGCGTCCACCGGGTTGGGCCCCGAAAGTCTCTCTGCGGAGCGGCATAGAAAAATTAATAGCTGCACGCGCGAATCCACGTATCTAGTCAACTTTGAAGTCTGTCCTATGCCGCAACTCATATCTGTAATCGTCCCTGTATTAAACGAAGAAGACAATATTCAGCGCGCATATGACCGCGTCTGTGAAGTTTTTGACGGCCTCTCTAAAGACTATGATTTCGAACTCATTTTTACGGACAATCATTCGTCGGACCGAACGTTTGAACTGATCCAGGCCATCTCAAAAGA
This sequence comes from Pseudomonadota bacterium, assembly GCA_039818185.1. Classification (GTDB taxonomy): domain Bacteria; phylum Pseudomonadota; class Alphaproteobacteria; order Caulobacterales; family Hyphomonadaceae; genus Henriciella. Next base: position 325,472 of record JBCBUI010000002.1, on the reverse strand, counting down.
CGATCCCCGCGTGCGCGCGGTCAGGTTTGCGCGCAATGTTGGATATCAGCGCTCCATCATGTCCGGCTACTTGCTAACCGATGGCGATGCCGTCATCCAACTCGACTGTGATCTTCAGGATCCGCCTGAAATGATCCCTGAGATGCTGAAGCTCTGGAAAGACGGAAATGACGTTGTGTACGGCGTCAGGACGAGCCGCAAAGAGGGCCCGATCATCACCGCCATCCGCAAAGTGTTTTATCGATTGGTCAACGCCTTGAGCGAAGACAATCTGCCCAAGGATGCCGGCGACTTCCGACTGATTGATCGCCGCATTGTCTCTGTGCTCGGATCGCTCAGATCAAAATCTCCTTATATCAGAGGCCAAATCGCAGCCGCCGGATTCAAGCAGATTGGCTTTGAATATGACCGCGCGGCGCGAGAACATGGCGAAACCAAATTCAATCTCGGCGCGCTGATCAAACTGTCGGTCGATGCGATTGTTGCCCATTCTGTCATTCCGCTCCGCTTCGCGGCCTATTTCGGTTTCATCGTGACGGCGTTGTCTGCATTTGCCGTGATTGCTTATTTGATCTTCGCGATCACGTCTCAATCCTGGCCTCCAGGATTTGCCACACTGGCGATACTCGGCTTCTTCAATATTGGCGTTGTCAGCATGTTTCTCGGCATACTTGGCGAGTATTTCATTCGTGTCATTGAGCAAGTCACCATCGGGCCAATTTCGATCGTCGAGCGGCATGTGAATTTGCCCGACGACCGCATGCAGCGACACGCGCAAATCCTCATCGTCTAACTTTTTTGAATTCGCCGCATCAGGGTCGGCAATCTTACGGGACCAATTTAATGATCAATTCCTCTGCCAGAGACAATATTTTGCGACTTGCCCGCGAAGCCTGGGAATCAGCGCCGAAAGCCGATTTTGTACCCGGCGAAACCTATATTCCAGCCAGCGGCAAAGTCATCGACTCTGAGGATCTCGTCTCCGTTCTGGATGCGAGCATGGATATGTGGTTAACGGCGGGGCGATATGCCGATGAGTTCGAAACAGAACTCGCAACCCGGTTTGGGCGCAAGCTGAGCAAGCTGACTGTTTCCGGCTCAGCGGCAAATCTGCTCGCCTTCTCGACGCTGACCTCTCGCAAGCTTGGCGATCGAGCGATTAAACCTGGCGACGAGGTCATCACTGTGGCCGCAGGTTTTCCCACCACCGTCGCCCCGATAGTGCAAAATCGCGCCATTCCGGTTTTCGTCGATATCGATGTTGCGACCCATAATGTCGACGTTGATGCTCTTGAGGCCGCGATTGGACCAAAAACTCGCGCAATCATGATCGCACACTCGCTCGGCAATCCGTTCGATGCCCCACGCATCGCGGAGCTTTGTAAGAAGCATGACCTCTACTTGATCGAAGACTGCTGCGATGCGTTCGGTGCAGAAATCGATGGGCGTCCGGTTGGGACGTTCGGCGACTTGGCCACGCTGAGCTTCTATCCCGCCCACCATATCACAACTGGCGAGGGCGGCGCCGTCTTTATGGACAGTATCCGCCTGGCCCGCATCACGGAATCTTACCGCGACTGGGGGCGTGATTGCTATTGCAAGCCCGGTATGGACAATACGTGTGGCAAGCGATTTGGCTGGAAGCTCGGCAATCTGCCGGAAGGCTATGACCACAAATATACCTATTCGCACCTCGGATATAATCTGAAAGTCTCTGATATGCAGGCGGCCTGCGGTCTCAGCCAACTCAAGAAGCTCGATGGATTTGTCGAAAAACGGCGCGAGAATTTCAGCGAGCTGACGCGACTATTCAAGGCTGCTGGCTTGGAAGAATTTTTTGAATTGCCTGTCGCAACGCCAGGCTCCAATCCGTCCTGGTTTGGCTATCTTTTGACGATCCGCGACAGCGTGCCATTGGCGCGCGCCAAGCTCACAGCGCTGCTCGAAGAACGCAAAATCGGAACGCGCCTGCTGTTTGGCGGCAACTTGATCAAACAACCCGCCTTTGACGGCGTCGAGTATCGCGTCAGCGGCTCATTAGAGAAGACCGACAAGATCATGCATGACAGTTTCTGGATCGGCGTCTGGCCCGGCATCGACGCCCCTCGTCGGGAATACATCACCGAGACACTGACCGCGTCTGTCAAAGACCTCATTTCATCCTAGATCGGAGCTCCGCCCATGAAAGCCGTTATTCTTGCAGGTGGTCTAGGCACCCGTCTCGCCGAAGAAACCGTTTTGCGGCCCAAGCCGATGGTGGAGATCGGCGGCATGCCGATCTTGTGGCACATTATGAAGATCTATTACGCGCATGGCGTCACCGAGTTCATCATCTGCCTCGGCTATAAAGGCCATGTCATCAAGGAATATTTCGAGAAATACTTTCTGCACACCAGTGATGTCGTCATCGATTTTGCCAATGATACGACGGCGCATATCAATAAGCGCAACGAGAACTGGAAAGTCTCTTTGATTGATACTGGCCAGGAGACGATGACAGGCGGGCGCTTAAAGCGCGTTGCTGATTATCTGGATAATGAGCCGTTCTGCATGACGTATGGCGATGGCGTCGGCAACGTCCCGATCCGCGAATTGATCGCATATCACAAAAGCCACCAAAAACTCGCCACATTAACCGCGGCTGCCCCGCCTGCACGATTTGGCGCGCTCGATATAGCGCCCGATGGAACAGTGAAATCATTCGTTGAGAAACCGGTCGGCGACGGCGCCTTGATCAATGCGGGCTTCTTCGTATTGGATCCGAAAGTGATCGACTATGTCAGCGATGATACGATCAGCTGGGAGCGACAACCGCTTGAGAGATTGGCCGCGGACAATCAGCTGAGCGCCTTTAAGCATAACGGCTTCTGGCAACCTATGGATACGCTTCGGGATAAGCAGATGCTCGAGGCGCTTTGGGCGAAGGGCAAGGCGCCCTGGAAGATTTGGGAGTAAGGTCGGATAGAAGGCTCGCATCTACTTTGGGTCAAAGTGGACCTGGGCGGAGGACGAAACGCGGCGCCATATTTTAGTGCCCCGAACTCTTTAGGTTGATAGTGCGATCCACACCGCAATTGCGACCAGACAAAGTGAGAACACCAATCGAGCTATGAGCGATGTTCGCCAGTTCTCGAAGTTCTCTCCTGCGGTCGCTCCAAACCCAACAATCGCGACATGCACGGTCGTTGCGATTGCCAGATGAAAACCCCCGAGCACCAATATTTGCATCCAAAGTGCACCCACTTCATGATTGGTAAACTGACCAACGACAACGACGTAGAATACAAGTGCCTTTGGGTTCAGGAGATTTGCGATCAGGCCGCGCCGAAATCCTTTTTCGGCTAGACCAGATACAGGCGTAGCCGATCCGGTTTCGGCGTAAGCCAGCCAGGCTAACCAAAGCATAAATGCGACTCCCGCCCAACGGAGGCTATCGAATAAAAAGGGCATTCCAGAAATCAGCGCTGCCCCCCCGGTTGCAGCCGCTACTACCTGAATTGCGAGCCCTAGAGTGATGCCAAACACGGCCATGAACCCTATCCGTGGACCATGCTGTGCCGAGAGCATCGCAAGCCATCCCATGTTTGGACCAGGCGTCAGTTCGATCACGAACATCGCCAAGAGGAAGGCTGGCCAATCTAGCTCAGATAAGAAAGCCATTTAGAACCATAACGAGATTTGACAGTGAGGGTAGCTATACGCGTTTCGACGCGAGGAGCCAAAAGCCATGTGTTTACGTGCATCTATCAATTTTCATCGAGGAAGGATCGACGGCGCTCAACTCGGCCGAATACCGGCGCCAGGTCCGGATTTTATTTCGGAAACTGCTCTGCGAAGTGCAGCCTCTGCGATTCGTAGGGCTGCACATAATTCATCGATCGTTTGGGGAGATGCATCACCGATTTCGTTTTTGAAGTATGCAATCGCTGCGAGCATGTCAGCAACATACTCGAGATCACTGGCGGTTAGATTATCGCTTTCCGGCATTTTGAGCTTCTGTGCTCAAACAGGATTCGGGCGCGCGATTATCCGATCGAAACCCTCGAAAATACCGATTCCGACGGCCATTGCACTCAGAAACAGGAACACCGGCGCACCACCAAATGTCAGTGCTGATATTGCGGGTCCAGGACAAAGGCCGACGAGTCCCCAACCGACTCCAAATAACACAGCCCCAATGGCGAGCCGGGTGTCGACCTGTCTATTCCCAGGAACTTGAAAACGCTCTTCAAAAACAGGTCGATCTCTGGTCCAGACTAAGCGGTAACCAATCGCGGTAACGATCAGGGCCCCGCCCATGACAAAAGAGAGTGACGGGTCCCAGTTTCCGAACAGATCGAGGAAAGCAAGGACTTTCGCTGGATTGACCATCTCACTGATGGTGAGGCCGAGGCCAAAGACTAGACCCGCAAACAGAGCGGCAATATTGCGTCCCATAACTAAGCTCCCAATACTGATTTTGCGACGGCGACTGTTGCCATGCCGGCGCCCATAAAGATTGCTACTGAAGCCATAGAACGTGGCGACAAGCGTGAAAGACCGCAGACGCCGTGCCCGCTCGTGCAGCCAGACCCTAGCCGTGTTCCGAACCCGACCAGTAGACCGGCAGCAATAATGAGCGGCCAGCTATCTGTCATCTCGAATGGCGGCTCTGTGCCCCGCACCACGGCCCATAGCGCCGGCGCTGCGATCAGGCCGAGCACGAACATAGCGCGCCAGACTTTGTCTCCACGCTCAGCGAAGACCGCGCCAGAGAAGACGCCACTTATTCCTGCGATCCGTCCATTCAGCGCCATCAGCAACACTGCAGATAGTCCGATCAGCGCTCCGCCAATAGATGCGCTTATGGGGGTAAAATTCTCCATACCAATCTCCTTCCAGATGAACATGCCAACAGTTGACGATTTTGTAAAGTGTTGGTAATCATGTTCCTGGAGAACACGGTCATGATGTTAGAAACTGCGCACATGCTCCCCCTCGCGGAAGAAGCAACGCGCCTTATGAAGGCGCTGGCTCATCCGGAACGCTTGATGATTTGTTGTCAGCTGCGTGACGGTGAACTCTCCGTCGGAGAAATTGAGAACATGCTCGGCATTCCACAGCCCCGGCTTTCGCGCGAATTGGCGAAACTGCGGGCAGATGATCTCGTCGGGACGCGCCGGCAGTCGAAATCTATCTACTACCACCTAAAGGATGATCGCATCCGTGCCATCGTCGATACGCTGTGTGCTGTCATGCTGGGTCAGACCGCCGGCCATGGCCAATAAGGAGACTTCACGATGAACATTCCTGACGTTACGGGCTTTTTTGACTTACCCACCAATACAATCAGTTATATCGTGACTGATCCTGAGACGAAACGATGCGCCGTGATCGATTCATTGCTCGATTTTGATCAAGCCTCTGGACGCACGAAGACCAAGTCCGCCGACAAGCTGGTCGAATATATTCAGCAAAATGATCTCACCTGTGAGTGGATTATCGACACGCATGTGCATGCCGACCACCTGACTGCAGCACCTTATATCCGCGAGCAGCTGGGTGGCAGAACCGCAATTGGTGACAAGATTTCTATTGTTCAGCGAGTGTTTGGTGAAGTGTTCAATGAAGGGCAATCATTTCATACGGATGGCAGTCAGTTTGATCATCTGTTCAAGCCTGGTGAGTCGTACCGTGTCGGAAATATCGAAGCACGGGCCCTCCCCACACCTGGTCATACGCCTGCCTGTATGACGCATCTCATCGGGGATGCTATGTTCGTAGGAGATACTTTGTTCATGCCAGACTATGGCACAGCGCGCTGCGATTTTCCGGGAGGCGACGCGGGGACGCTTTACGATTCAATCCAAATGCTCTTCGATTACCCGGACGACACACGTATGTTTCTCTGCCACGACTATAAGGCCCCGGGGCGTAACGCGTTTGTCTGGGAAACGACGATTGGGGAACAAAAACGGTCTAACATTCATGTCAAAGATGGCACCTCGCGCGAAGCCTTCATCAAAATGCGCCGCGAAAGGGACGCAACGCTCGCCATGCCGAAACTCATTTTGCCATCGGTACAGATCAATATGCGCGCAGGTGAAATGCCACCGCCAGAGGACAATGGTATTCGCTACATGAAAATCCCCATAAACGCGCTTTGAGATGAAGATCGCAAGGTACTTCCCGATATTGGACTGGGCCCCGAAATATCGGGGTGAGACATTGGTGAGTGATTTGGTTGCCGCCGTGATCGTCACGATCATGTTAATCCCGCAATCATTGGCCTACGCGTTATTGGCCGGTCTGCCGCCTGAAGTTGGGCTTTACGCGTCTATCCTCCCGCTGATCGTCTATGCGATCTTCGGTTCTTCGCGCCAGCTGGCCGTTGGGCCCGTGGCGATCCTGTCGCTGATGACCGCCGCAGCGGCGGGCAAAATTGCCGCGCAAGGCAGCGCCGAGTATATTCAGGCGGCCATCATCCTCGCGCTTCTGTCTGGTGCGATTCTGTTGCTGATGGGTCTCTTCCGCATGGGGTTTCTGGCGAACTTCCTCAGCCATCCTGTGGTTTCTGCCTTTATCACGGCCTCAGGCATCATCATCGCAGCCTCTCAGATGAAACACATTTTGGGCGTGAATGCCGGTGGGCACAATCTCTACGAAATTCTCGTTTCACTGTTCGAGAACCTGCCTGAAACCAACTTGCCGACGCTCTATATTGGCGCGGCGTCGTTGATCTTCTTGTTTTGGGTTCGACAACAATTCAAGCCGCTCCTGAAGTCTATGGGGCTTGGCGATAAAACGGCGACCATCGTCGCGCGCGCAGGGCCGGTCTTCGCTGTGGCGGCCGGAATTATTGCCGTTGCGGTCATGGGCCTCGACAAGCAGGGTGTTAAAATCCTCGGGAATGTGCCGACCAGCCTGCCAGTGATTGGGGTTCCGACCTTTAGCGCGGACCTATGGATGCAGCTTCTCGGTTCTGCCGCATTGATCAGTCTGATCGGTTTTGTGGAGTCGGTTTCGGTGGGGCAGACCTTAGCCGCCAAAAACCGAACGCGGATCGATCCCAATCAGGAATTGATTGGCCTTGGTGCGGCGAGTTTTTCAGCAGGTGTCTCTTCAGGCTATCCGGTGACGGGCGGTCTTGCGCGTTCAGCCGTCAATTTCGACGCGGGGGCAGAAACGCCTGCCGCAGGTGCGTTCACCGCAATCGGGATAGCGCTCGCGACTGTCTTCTTGACACCATACCTATTCTATCTGCCGCAAGCCGTGCTCGCAGCAACCATTATCGTTGCGGTTCTGTCACTCGTAAACGTTCCGGAAGTTATCAAAGTCTGGAAATATTCGAAGTTCGACTTTGCCGCGATGGCGGCGACCATCTTTATGACACTCTTCTTTGGTGTGGAGCTTGGTGTAACGACCGGCGTCATCCTGTCACTGCTCCTGCACCTCTATAATACCAGCCGCCCACATTTTGCGCTGGTGGGTCAACTGCCGGGAACCCATCACTTTCGTAACGTGAACAGGCACCCGGTTGTGATTTCCGACACCGTGCTCACCGTCCGTATTGATGAAAGCCTATATTTTGCCAATGCTCGCTTTCTAGAGGACACAGTCTACTGCATGCTCTCCAACCGGCCCGATATGAAGCATCTCATTTTGATGTGCCCAGCCGTCAACCACATTGATGCGAGTGCATTAGAAAGCCTCGAAGCGATCAATCATCGCCTGAGGGACGCAGGCGTCACGCTACACTTGTCTGAAATCAAAGGCCCCGTGATGGACCGACTGCTGCGCACGCATTTTCTCGAAGAAATGACGGGCAACGTTTTCCTCAATCAATACGAAGCCATGCTCGAACTTGACGAAGACTGCGTTACGAACGCGTTCAGTCGCGACCCCAAGACTACTGAACCTGGAACTGACCCTTGCCCGTCGCTGCGTTTCGCGGGGCTGGAACCCGCTAATGGTGAAGACCGGTAGTTGCGTCTGGTGCCAGATTTCCGACCAGGAGTATATTCGGACAGAACCGAATTATACCTATCAACCCTTTTATCATTGGCGATCCCGGCGCGATTCGAACGCGCGACCTACAGATTAGGAATCTGTTGCTCTATCCTGCTGAGCTACGGGACCGTATAGAGAGGTTTAATCCGTTTAGGGGGCAGATTGAAGAGGGTCCATGATCCGTGCTTGGGTCTGGGGAGTTTGCTTATCTTTGCTGGCCTGTACCCGCAATGTCCCCCTGCCGGACATGCAGCCAGGCGAAACAGGCCGGGTCACTAAAGTGATTGATGGCGATGGCGTCATCCTGGATACCGGACAGCGCGTGCGACTGATCTCGATCACCGCGCCAGTCCTGTCTGCGCGAGATCACCCGCCAGAACCCTATTCCGGTGAAAGCGCGCGGCTCTTGGAAGACCTCGCGCTGGGACGACGGGTTCAGTTATTCTATCCGGGTTTGACGCGCGACCGCTACGACCGCGCGCTGGCACACCTGGTCACCATCGATGCCGCTGGACCGCGCCTCTGGCTGAATCGCGAAATGGTGGCGCGCGGCGCTGCGCGCGTGCGGCTCTATAGCAGCACTTCAGCGCGCGGGCGGGACTTGCTGCAAGCCGAAACCGATGCGCGCGAAACGCAAAGCGGCTTATGGGCGCTGGCTGACTATACGCCGCGAGATGCCAGCGAATTGGTGCCGACCGATCGCGGCTTTCTGATGATCACGGCGCGGCTCGGCGATCTTGTGCCAGTCGCTGAAGATAATGGCGTCCGGTCTGCCTGCCGGCGCATGCTGGAAGACTCGCAGATCATTATGCACATAGATCGCGATGCTCGCTCTGCCTGTGGTCTTGCGAGCGGGACAGCCGTGGAGGTGCGCGGCTGGTTGGCGGAAGGGGCGCTGCGCTTGCAACACCCTTTGCACCTGTCACTTCAAGACCCACCTTAACCCGCGATATATTGCGCGCCATTCACCGTCATGGTGGCACCAGTGATAAAAGCCGCATCCTCGCTAGCGAGATAGGCGCACATGGACGCGATCTCCTCAGCTTTACCGAGGCGGCCGACGGGAATGGTCGAGATAATGCTCTCGAGCACATTCTCAGGCACAGCACGGACCATCTCTGTATCGATATAGCCAGGACAAATGGCATTGACCGTGATGCCTTTCTTGGCCCCCTCTTGAGCCAAGGCTTTTGTGAACCCGATTAAGCCGGCTTTCGCGGCGGAGTAATTGACCTGCCCGAACTGGCCCTTCTGACCATTAATGGAAGAGATATTGATGACGCGGCCAAAACCGCGCGTCCGCATGCCGTCCCAAACCTGGCGCGTGACATTGAAGGCAGAGTCCAAATCAACCGCGATGACTTTCTGCCATTGCTCCAGGCTCATCTTGTGGAAGGGACCATCCCAGGTGATGCCGGCATTATTCACCACAATGTCAATCGGCCCAAGGTCAGATTCGATGGCTTGAACGCCGGCGCCGACCGCCTCGAAATCCGATACATCAAACTTGTAGCATTTAGCGCCGGTCTCGGCCTCACAAGCCTGAGCAGCGGCATCATTGCCACCATAGTTTGCGGCAACCTGATATCCCGCCGCCTTCAGGCCTGCACTTATGGCAAGGCCGATCCCGCGTGTTCCCCCCGTTACCAGTGCCGTTCTAGACATGATCTCTTCTCCCGTTATGCTGCGCAGCATAAAATTTGCTGCGTCTGCTCAATCCGATGTAAGCACACTGCTGATATGACCTGTACTTAGACATTTGTCGGCACGGGGATCCTAGCAGATAACGCTGCGGAAACGAGCACGAAATTGAGACGTTGAAAAAAGAAAGGGCAGGACATGGCGAAATCGAATGGCGCAGCCGAAACCGTGATCATCAAAAAGTACGCCAATCGTCGGCTGTATGACACGTCGACGTCCTCTTATGTCACGCTTGATCATCTCTCAGATCTTGTCCGCCGTGAGGTCGATTTCGAAGTGGTCGATGCCAAAAGTGGCGAAGATCTGACGCGTCAGGTGCTGACGCAGATCATTTTCGAAAAAGAGAATAAGGGTGAAGGCGCCCTGCCCGTAAACTTTCTGCGCAAGCTTATTGGCTTTTACGGCGCCGGCTCGCAAAGCCTGCTCCCGGCCTGGCTCGAGATGAGCATGAACAGCTTTTCCGAAAGCCAGGAACGCTGGACCAAAGCCATGGGCACGACCAATCCGTTCACCATGTTCGAAAAGCAAGCACGCGCAAATATGGAAATGTTTGAAAATGCGATGCGTATGTTCACGCCTGGCATGACGTCTCGTAAGTCGAAGCGCGGCGAGCGCAACGCGTCGCCGGATGCCGACGCCATGGAGATCTTGCGGGCGCAAATGGCGGCGATGCAGGAACAATTGGACTCCCTGTCCAAACGCTAACAGCGCTGCGCCTTAACGCACTTGTAGCAAACGGCTGGGTCGCAATGTTTCGCCGCGATTCCGCGCGTCAACAATCTCTTTGCCAGAGACCAGCAGCACCGAGCCATTATCCTCATAGCCGCCTGTATCAGAGACGTCCCATCCGATGGCGAGATCCCCATACCCGTCTCGATTGAGGTCGCCGACAGAGGTGACATAACTCAGCCGTCGACCATTGCCGCGCGGAAACGAGATCGCGCCAGCGCCGGAAATCGGAAGCGGTGCGATCGCTGTACCAGCATCTGGCAACTCACCGGCCGTGACGCTGAAACTGTCAAACTGCGCGCTCGCGCTTTCGCCGGCCCCAACAAAGATCAGGGTTTCATGCAAGCCATTCTCGGGCGCGCGGAGGGCGTGGATCGGTTCGACACGATAAGCATTGGCGGACATGCCATCCGGAGTTGCGGCCAGTTGCACGGCGCCGCCGCTCGGCACCAGGGATCGAATGTTCACACGGTCGGTGCCGGGGGTAAGTAAAGCCGGATCGCCTTTGACCACATAAGCGGAATCATCCGCCGTGTGATAGCGGCTCCAGCCAAATCCGAAATCATCAATCTCGTCGCCGGTCACATCGCCTAAAGCCATCACCATATGGTGCTGCTCTGTTGCGCGGGCGATTGTGTCGGTAAATTGGATGAAGGGTTCTTTTGCGCCTTGGATGCGATCGAAAACCGTGAATTGCTGACGCCCCCCAGTTTCAAGAAATTTCAGCAGCTGCGCACCGCTAAAGATCAGAGCGCCGGAATCATTGGCTTGCGGGCCGGGCATTGGAATGGCGATATCGACGCGCTGGTCATTATCAACATCCCCTAAAGCGGTCAGGGGACCGCACGTCCGGTGATTGCCGGTATAGACGAAATACCCCGCCTGACCGGGCTTGAGTAGGTCAGCGATTTGCCGCGTGCCGCCGTCAATCAGTATGTCTTTAAGAACGGCGCCCGATAACACAAAAATCTGGGCGTCGACCGTGCTGCCAAACCTGATCTCTGTGGCGCAAAACGCCAGTTCCGTCAGACCGTCACCGTCGAGATCACCAACCGAGGCAAATGTCCTCGGATTGAGAACATGATCGCGGGTGTCGCCGTCCAATCGGAGGTGCCCTGAGCGTCGCTCAGAGGTCTCGCTTATGCCACCTGCGTTCATGGCTTCGACCAGTGTCGCGCCAGAAATCAATTCAATGGTGGCCTCATCGGTTGAGACGATGACGTCCTCGATCTCATCCTCATCGAGATCGCCAATCAGGGTCATATTATATCCGAGATTGAGATCTTCCATGCTGCCGACAATATGCCAAATGCCGGCGCGTTCCGCGTCAGCGAGATTCAGGAATGTCGTTTCGCTGAGCACTTTACCAGACAGGATATAGGCCTCGCCTGCCGGATGATAATTGGTGGGCGGCAAGGTTGTGTAGGCGTCGCGCGCATGACGCCCGGGTGCGGCGACTGCGAGATCGGGTCGCCCATCTGAATCAATGTCGCCGAGCGGCGTGATGTTTCGGCCCAGGCCACCAAACTCTGTTTCACCATTCAGCCAAACAACCGGAAAATCTTCGAATATTTCTTTCTGATCGCTCACATCCAGCGCGAAAGGCACAGTTGGCTTGCCAGGGATTTCCGTGAGTTCCATCAGCAGCTCAAACTTATTGTCTGCATCGGCATCAATCGGTCGTTCAAAATCCAGCGGCGCGTGCAAGGTCAATTCGCCGGACTCATTATCGTAGGTGAAAGCGGCCGCATCCCCATTGCCCGTATCGGTCAACCGAAGCGCAAGAAAATTGCCGCGGCCATCCGGGGATCGTGCGATCAGCGTCCAGTCCTGGTTTTCCGGCAAGGTTGCCAAGGTCCGAGGCTTGCTGCTGGCAGAATTGGTACTGGTTTGCGTGCCGCTGTCCGGCGGCGATGTGATGGTCAATGTGTATTCGGTTGTGACTGGCGGCGTCTCGGTTGGGGGCGTAACCGAAACAGAGCCATCTGAGTCTCCGCCACCGCCGGAACAGCCCGCGAGCAAAAAGATACAAATAGCAAAGGGGGCAGCGCTGTGTCGCAGCATGAGAAACCTCTCTCAAAATGACAACGCAGCGCACGCAGAAATAAGCCCAGCGCGTTGACTGAGCCTTAGCAAGGTGAGGTGAATTTTGGTGGGACCGTTCCGGCTTAATTAAGCACGCTGACTGCGACCACTTCGCCGGTATCCTGTTCTTGCAGCAGCACCGCACATGCGCCCGCGCAATTGACCGGGAATGCCTCGTCAGGCGCCATCCACAGGCCAAGCGATTCGACTCGCGTCACCGGGTTGACCATCGTCGTCGGATTGGCGTCTCCCGTGAGATACTCAACCAGCTTCAGCTCAAGGGTCGCGTCGCTGGTGCCTGAGACTCTGATCGACGCCCCGTCCCAGTTCAGGTCGGGCGTGACCTCATCGCGCGTTTTGAGCCGCGTTTTGATGTTGCGCCGAATGTCCCGCTTGCGCGTGCCCGGACATTCCTTTGCTCCATCATAGAAGGATTGCGGCGTGTAAGGCGCCCGCAAACTCAGGCGGTCCGTATACGCCATTTGGCGCTCCTTGGCTTCCGGCAAGGACATCGGGTCCGGGTCTCCGAGATAGTCCCAATAATTCACCGTCCATGTCAGGATCAGGATATCATCACGCTCTTCATTGATCTGTCTCATCGTCCGATGTGCTTTTGGGCAGGCCGGACAATTCTGATTGGCAAACAGTTCAACCAGTACCGGGCGCTTGGCCTCGGCAAAAGCCGAACCCGTCAGCCAAATTGCGATCGCAAAGAAGGCGAGGAAACGCATCATGAGGCGCTCATACCCGTTTCTGCCCTCAGTTGAAACTCACTTGCCTGTGAAGACTGCGTTATGCCGCCTCATGAGCCAGGTTGCGCAGCACATAATGCAGAATGCCGCCATTGCGATAATAATCGAGCTCATTGTCCGTATCGATCCGCACCGTCGTGTTCGCAGTGACTTTCGACCCATCCGCCTTGGTGATCTGGACTTCGACTTTCTGTCGCGGTTCGATCCGATTGATGCCTTCGATTGTGACTTCCTCATCGCCGGTTAAACCGAGTGTCTGCCACGTCGTGCCGTCCTCGAATTCCAGTGGCAGGACGCCCATGCCAATCAAATTGGACCGGTGGATGCGTTCAAAGGACCCGGCAATCACGGCTTTTACACCCAGCAGGATCGTGCCTTTCGCGGCCCAGTCGCGCGATGAACCATTGCCATAAAGGTGGCCGGCAAACACGACGAGCGGGACATTCTTCTCCATATAGCGCATGGCCGCATCATAGATGGGCATGCGGTCACCGCTTGGGTGATGAATGGTCACGCCGCCTTCGACGCCTGGAACCATTTGATTCTTGATCCGGATATTCGCGAAAGTGCCGCGCATCATGACTTCGTGATTGCCCCGCCGTGAGCCATAGGAGTTGAAATCCAGCACATTGACCTGGTTGGCCTGGAGATATTCTCCGGCCGGGCTCGACGCCTTGATCGACCCAGCGGGCGAGATGTGGTCGGTGGTGATCGAGTCCCCAAACAGCGCCAGGACGCGGGCGCGATGCACATCGGCGGGCGCTTCAACCTCACCGGTCATACCTTCAAAATAGGGCGGGTTCTGCACATAAGTCGAACCCAGCGGCCAACCATAAGTCTGACCACCTGAGACTTCGATCTCTTGCCATTGCGCGTCGCCCTTGAAGACGTCGGCATAGCGTTCCGCGAACATTTGCGGTGTCACGCAAGCCGACATGATCTCTGCGATTTCGTGCGAGGTCGGCCAGATATCTTTCAGGTAGACATCATTGCCATCCTTATCCTGCCCCAGTGGATCTGTGGTCAAATTGATTTTCAGCGAGCCCGCAATGGCGTAAGCCACAACCAATGGCGGCGAGGCGAGATAATTCGCTTTCAGGTCCGGACCAATGCGGCCTTCAAAATTTCGGTTGCCTGAAAGAACCGAGCACGAGACGAGATCGCCATCAGCGATCGCTTTTGAAATCTCCGGCTGAAGTGGGCCGGAATTGCCGATACAAGTGGTGCAGCCATAGCCAACCAGATTGAAGCCGAGCGCGTTGAGGTCCTGGGTCAATTCGGCCTTGTCGAGATAATCGGTGACCACTTGCGATCCAGGCGCGAAAGAGGTTTTCACCCAGGGCTTGCGATTCAAGCCAAGCGCCGCAGCTTTGCGCGCCACCAATCCAGCCGCTATCAGCACGCTCGGATTAGACGTGTTGGTGCAAGATGTGATGGCGGCGATGAACACGTCGCCATGAGTCACGGTGAAATCTTCGCCCTCAACCTGAATCGCAGTAGCGTCATCCGCAGCGGTCCCGAACTCTTGCACCATGGCTTCGGCGAATTTGGTGTCGGCTTCAGACAGCAGTACCTGATCCTGCGGGCGCTTTGGTCCGGAAATGCTCGGCACCACTGTTGAGAGATCGAGTTCGATTGTGTCGGTGAAGATCGGGTCAGCCATATCCGGGCGCCAATAGCCCTGGGCTTTGGCATAGGCTTCGACCAGCGCGATGCGATCTGCCTCACGTCCGGTGCTGGTCAGATATTTGATCGTGTCATCATCGACCGGGAAGAAAGCGCAGGTTGAGCCAAACTCGGGCGACATATTCGACAGCGTCGCTTGATCTTCCAGAGTCAGATTGGCGACACCGGGTCCGAAGAACTCCGTGAATTTTGCGACAACACCATAATCGCGCATCATCTTGGTGACGGTCAGCACCAGATCTGTCGCTGTCGCGCCTTCCGGCAATTTGCCCGTCAGTTTGAACCCGATCACTTCCGGGATCAGCATCGAGACCGGTTGGCCGAGCATCGCCGCTTCGGCTTCAATCCCCCCGACGCCCCATCCCAGCACAGAGAGACCATTGATCATGGTCGTGTGCGAGTCCGTGCCAACGCAAGTATCGGGATACGCAATCGTTTCGCCATCCACTTCTTTGGTCCAGACCGTCTGGCCGAGATATTCCAGATTGACCTGGTGACAGATACCAGTCCCTGGCGGCACGACGCGGAAATTCTCAAACGCGGTCGAACCCCAGCGCAGGAATTCATATCGTTCCTGATTGCGGTCATATTCAATATCGACATTTTTCTGGAAACTGTTTGGACCAGCGAAAAAGTCGACCATGACGGAATGATCAATGACAAGGTCAACCGGCACTTGCGGATTGATCGCGTCAGCGCTGGCGCCCAGTTTTTCCGCCGCATCCCGCATCGCCGCAAGATCGACCACAGCCGGAACGCCTGTAAAGTCCTGCATCAACACACGGGCTGGGCGATAAGCAATTTCCTGCGTGACCTTACCGCCATTGTCGAGCCAGGTCTTGAAGGCCGTGATGTCATCCTTGGTGACTGAGCTTCCATCCTCATTGCGCAACATGTTCTCGAGCAGGACTTTCAAGGAGGCGGGCAGTCTCGACACATCTCCCAGGCCGTTTTCAGCTGCGGCATCGAGGGAGTAGTAAGTATAGTCCTTACCGTTTACGGATAATGTCTTACGGGCCTTAAAGCTGTCGAGGGAAGGCATGGGCGAACGGACCTCTCATATCTTTACATGTTCAAATACCTGCGCGGCGTGCAGCAAGTCTTACTTGCTAAATAGGTTGACCAGCGAAGTGAAGCAAATCGGTGCGAGCTCCGATCTAGGCCTGGAGCATGACGATTGAGTGAAAGCGCGCTGATCCAGGGCGCCGCGCTCGGCGCTGTACGCGGCGAACGCGTTCTGTTCCGAGACATATCCGTGACAGTGCAGGCTGGCGATCTGGTTCTGCTGCGCGGTGCGAACGGGTCAGGCAAGACCACGCTCTTGCGGCAACTCGCCGGCCTTTCCCCGCCCCAAGCAGGTGAGATCGAGCGCACAGAGACACATCACTGGGTGGGGCACAGCAATGGCTTGAAAGCGCATGAAACCCCACGCACACATCTCGAACACTGGGCGCGGGTCTGGGGGAGCGAAGCAAGCATTCCTGATATTTTGAGAGAGATGGGATTGCGACGGCCTTCCGAAGTGCCAAGTGGGATGCTGTCCGCCGGTCAGAAGCGGCGCACCGCTTTGGCACGTTTGAAACTGGTCGCGCGCAAGCTCTGGCTCCTGGATGAACCGTTCAATGCTCTGGATCGTGATGGCCAGGCCTTGCTGGTCGATATGATCGCCGTACACCGCGCTGACGGCGGCGCCATTATTGCAGCTTTGCATGGGACCGCCCCAATCGAGGCTACGCGCGAGGTGGTGTTGTGACCCCGGCCCCGCTCGTCACGGCCTTTCGCCAGGCCCTTTCAGAAGCCTGGGCGTCTGGCGCCGGCATTCTCTTGCCGATGGGGTTTTTCACCGGCACAGCCATGTTGGTCCCGTTCACGCTCGGCGACGAAGCCGAGACTCTGTCCAAGATCGGACCGGGGGTTCTTTGGCTGGCTTTGGCGCTCGCCTCGCTGGTCACGCTAGAGCGTGTGTTCCAGGCTGACTTGCAAGACGGCGCGCTGGACCTCTGGGCGCAGGAAGAAGCCTCAATATCCCTCATTGCCCTCACCAAAACGATCGCCCATTGGCTGATTTCTGGTGCGCCGCTCATCCTGATGGCACCCGTCCTGGGTCGCTTGCTGGGCGTTCCATTCGAAGAGATGGCGCCGGCCATGCTGGCTTATGGCCTCGGCGGGCTGACCTTTTTCCTCTGGGGCGGTGTTGCGGCTGCCTTGGCAGCTGGCGTTGCGCGTGCCGGGCTCCTGATCGCCTTGATTGCGATTCCCTTCTTCGTGCCCGCAATCATATTCGGCACACTGAGCCTCAGCGAAGGCTTTGATGGCTCGGCCATTCTGTTTCTCGGCGCCTCGACCCTGTTTGCACTTGGTGTCGCACCTGCTGCCATGGGCGCCGCTTTACGGTTGGCGGCAGAATAAACGGAGCTTAGATAGACGCCATGTGGACAATCCTCGCCAATCCGCACCGTTTTATGGGCTTTTCCAAAGTCGCCATTCCGATTGTCATCGGGCTCGGCGTGCTGCTTTCGGGATGGAGCCTGTATCAAGGATTGTGGGTGGTGCCCCCTGTACCCAATCAAGGCGGGGATATTGCCCGGGCTATGTTCATTCACGTCCCCAGCGCCTGGCTTTGTATGGGGCTTTATGGCGGACTGGCCATCTCAAGCTTTGTCTGGTTCATCTGGCGGCATGAGCTGGCAGATGTCGCAGCGCGGGCCATCGCACCAATTGGCGCGGGATATACGGCGCTGTGCTTTGCCACCGGCGCAATTTGGGGCGAACCCACATGGGGCAAAGCGTGGCGAAATGTCATTCTCTATGACAGTCGCTTGATGTCAGTACTGGTCCTGCTCTTTCTCTTCATTGGTTATATGGCCTTGCGCGCCGCTCTGGACACAAGACAGAAAGGCGCGCGGGCGGGGGCTATTCTCGCCATGGTCGGTCTGATCAATTTGCCGATTATCAAATTCTCGGTCGATCTGTGGAAGGAATCGACCATCCACCAGCCCTCCAGTGTTATACGGTTCGGGGAAGCGGCGGCCGAGAGTTCAGGTATTCATCCGGTTTTCCTGGTACCTTTGATGATTGGGTTTCTCGGGCAGGTCCTATTGTCGTCTGGCCTGATCATGTTGCTGATGCGGGCAGAAATTTTTGGCCAACAAGCCGATGCCGTTCTGGCCCGGCGCCTGAACGAGGCCTGACGGAATGCCCGAATTTGATAAGAATGCCAGCTATATCTGGGCCATTGTCATCATCGGGGTCGGTGTCCCGATCCTGCTCAGCGCTTATGCCGCCTTGCGCGCGCGGATGGCCCGCGCCCGCCTCGAGCGCTTGCAGAGCCAAGAAGACGACGCTTAGGCGCCTATTTCTTCTTCTTTTTCTTCTTCTTCTTTTTCTTCTTCGACTTTCGAGGCTCGTCCTCTTCTTCCTCATAGTCGCCGGAAATGATGGACAAAGACAGGAGCAAGCTTTCGCGCCGCGATTTGCGCAGCTCTTCGGTCAGAATGGCGTCCGCTTCCATGACTTCTGGTGCGGCGCCTTCAAAGGCTTTGCGACCGGCTGTTGTCAGCGAAACAGCTTTGGCGCGGGCATCCTCAACCGACTTGACCCGCTTCACCAATCCGGTTTTTTCCATCCGCGAGACCATGTCGGCCAGGGTCGAACGATCAATGCCAGTGACATCGACCAGACTGGACTGACTTTGTCCGTCATCGTCATTCAAAGCGGCGAGCACCGCGAACTGGCGAATGGTCAAGCCTTGATCAGCCAGACCGGCGGCAGATTCGTTGACGGCAGCTTGTTGCGCGCGGTGGAGTAAATGCGTGACGGAGCGCGCCAGCGTAAATTCCGTACTCGTCTCTTGCTTGCTCATCACCGCCGCCTTAGTTCCTAGTCCAGCCCACTATACACGCTAAAAACAAAAATACCGTGTGCAGATCAATTGAATTCTCCCATAAAGCGAGAGGCTGACAGAAAAATGACAGTGAAATCAGCGCCCGAGTTCGCATTGGAGATTCCACCGGGCGACGACAAGGAAAGACGGGTCTGCCAACGCTGCGATTTTATCGATTACCAGAACCCCAAAATCGTGGCCGGTTCCGTGGTCCTTAAGGGCGAGCAAATCCTGCTGTGCAAACGCGCGATTGAGCCGCGAAAAGGGTATTGGACGCTTCCGGCGGGTTTCATGGAACTCGGTGAATCCGTCGAGGAAGCGGCGCAACGAGAGGCGCAGGAAGAAGCGCTCGCGGATATTGAAATCGATCGTCTGTTAGCGGTCTATTCGGTTCCGCGCATCGGCCAAGTTCAGGTGATGTTTCGCGCGCGGCTTTTAGGCGATTATGGCGTTGGGCCGGAGAGTCAGGAGGTCAAACTGGTCGACTGGAAAGACATTCCGTGGTCGGAATTGGCCTTCCCCACTGTGGTTTGGGCGCTGACACATTATGCCGAGACCCGGCATCAAGAGACCTTCGCGCCATTCGCCAATCCGGCCGGAACCGATGCGCTGACCCGCTAAGCCGCCTTTGGTTCTCGCAAGTGTTTGAGGGTGTACGGTACGTTTGCCGCCCCGAAAATGAAAGTGATCACCATATTTCCGAGCTTCCAATTGGCCCAGACATCTTCGCCATCCCGCGAGCCGAAGGTCAGGCCAAGGAAGTCATAAGACCCGGCCGGCGCCACGGTTGCGCCGAGCACGCGCAATGGCTCTTCAAAGCCTGGCGCAAAATAGCGCCAGAGAAACTCGTTCCAGACCGCCATTGCGACAAAGAACAGGCCCCACCTGATGGCCAGCGTCCGCCAGGCAAAATCCGGCAGGTCGAACACTTTGTCGAACATCACTTTCCAGATATTTTTACCCATGGCCAAGCTGCCAAAGATGATGCTGGCCAGGAAGAGTTGCTGGATGGTCGGCTTGATATACAGAAACGACTTCTCTTGCAGAATAATCCCGAGCAAGCCAAAACCGCCCACAATCGTCGCAGTGAAAACGAGAAAGAGCGGGACATCCTCGCCGCGCCGCAAATAATTCGAGACCGCCCACAGTGTCGCGACGATCAACACACCCGTCGCCCAATACAACGCAGTGTCCGGGCTCGCCCATGTGTCATTGATCGTCACATTGCGCATGACATTATAGACGAGGATAAATCCGATCACTGGGACCAGGTCGCCCCAAATTTGATTGGCTTTGTCCGCGGCGGTGCCGAGATCGTTATTTTGTTCGTTCATATGCCCTTTTACGCAGAAACCTGCCCTCTGGATGCGAGTCTATCCCTCACAAAGCCGCGTGCGCCACCGGCGTCAAGCATGAAGGCCACGAGCCCATATATGGTGCCGCCGACTGCAATTTTTAAGAACAGTTCTGGCCAGCCCCCGAGCGCTGGCAAGGCCCAGATGACAGGCGCCATTGCGGCCGCAGCGAGACTGACTTTGACCAGATCCGCCAAGGGCATTGGCAAAGCGATGAGGCGGTGACCGCGTGTCGCGAGCACTGCCAGTCCGAGCGCATAGCTCGCCAGTGTCGCAATCACGGCGCCGAGCAGCGCAAATTGCGGGATCAGGATGAGGTTCAAGCCAATATTGGACAAAGCCGGGATCAGCATGAGCAGCGCCAATTCTCCGGTGCGATGGGTCAGGTTAAACACCTCTGAATAATAGTGAATGATCAAGCCGTTCAGCAGCCCCGCAAAGGCAATCCAGGGAATGATCTGACGCGCCCCTTCGCGCACAGCTTCGCCGATCAGGGCCTCAGATAACGGGGTTGCCACAAGCGCCAAACCGGTTGCGGCGGGAACACCGAGCAATAAGAGCGTCCGGATCAAGCCGCGCGATTCTTCAGCCGCAGCCTCGGCCCCACCCCGTTCATAAGCAGCCATGACCAAGGGCGCGGCGGCCATAGCCGCCCAAGCACAGATCAACAAAACAGACTTGTCCGCGACGCCATAGCCAGCAGCATATTCGCCAACAGCAGCTTCCCCGAGAAAGGCCACGACCAAAAAGCGGTCGGCGGCCGAGAGCACCAGGTCCAGCACCAAAGCGGCTGCGATGGGCGCCCCGTACATGAGATAGGCGCGACGACGACCGGGATCGGTGACGCCGCCTTTGGCTTGTTGAACCAGCCATCGCGTCTCGCTGAAGCCCCAGAAGACGCCAGCAATCGCCATGCCGATAAATGGGGACGCCGCGCCGAATCCGGTTTGCCAGGCGATCAGCGCACCGAGTAGAAATCCGCCAAGAATGCGGGTCGTCGAGACCAAAGCATATCGGCCGACGCGCTCGCTCGCCCGATGGGCTTCCAAAGCCATCTGGATCAGCGAATTGATTGGGACCAGCAAGGCGATCCAGGGCAGGATCTCGAGATATTCCGGCAGCTTCCGAAGAGCGAAAGCAAGCGCGCCGATCAAGAGCGCAGCCACAATCATGGAGCGAACGGTCAGGGAAAGCGTGGTTCTGAAATGGTCAGGCTGCGATTTCTTGGCTTCAGCTTCACCCGCGAACCGAAAAGACGCGGCCTCTGCGGCTGTAAGAGACAGCATGTGCACCAATGTCATGACAGAGAACATCAAGGCGTAGCGGCCATACTCGTCCGCGCCGAGCAATCGCGTGAACACATATACGCCGCCAAATGCAGCGACGCCGCTGGCAATATTAACCGGCAAATAGCCGGCAAGATGGCGCAAGAGTTTCATACCGCGTGTCTAGCACTGTCTGTGCCAAGACAGGGTTAAGGCGCAAATTCAAGCAATATCAGGCCAAAAGCCAGCACGCTGGCCGCAGCAATCCGGCGCGGCCCGAACGCCTCTTTCAAAAATACCGCGCCAAGGATGGCTCCGAACACGACCGACGTTTCGCGTATGGCGGTGACATTGGCGGCATCGGTCAACGTAAACGCCCACAAGGCGGCGCCATAAGAAATGGTGCCGAGCAGGCCGCCAATGGTGCCATCGCGGATTTGCGGTGCGATATCTGACCAGATCTTCCCGCGTCTGGCCCATACCATAGCTGCGGTGATCCCGATCCAGTCCAGCATGAAAAGCCAGACCACGAAGGTGAACAAAGTCGTGGAGTCCGCCGCGAGACGCGTGCCATTGGCATCAGCGACCGAATAAAAAGCGATGCCAAGCGCCGTGACCATGGCCCAGAATAAAGCAGCCTGTTTGATTGGCGGGTGTTTGCCGCCTTTCTCTTCCGGCATCGCGAAAACGATCAATGCGCCCGTTGCCAATAGAAGTCCCATCCAGGCGAACAGGCTAAGGGATTCTTGCAAGACAAATGTCGCCGTCACCGCGGTGAGCAATGGTGCGAGCCCGCGCATGACTGGAAAGACCAGAGACAGATCACCGCGATGCAAGGCCCGGATCATCGCAAACTGATAGAACCAATGCACCACAACAGAGATGGCGAGCGCGCCCCAGACCGCTGGCGTTGGCAAGGGCACGAAGGGCAAGAATGGCACGACGCTCAACATCATCGCGATCGACACGATCATGCGCGTCGACAAGACGTCGCCGCCGCGTTTCACGAACAGATTGGTGGCTGCCACGGTCACCGCGGACAGTAAACACAAAGCAATCGGAAACAGATTAGAGCTCATGCCGCCGCCTCACCCATCGACCGCACGGAAGTCAAGTTTTGCGTGAGTTTAAAGCGCTGCTTCAACCGCGGTGACTTCAGGGACATAGGCTTTGAGCATATTCTCAATGCCTTGTTTCAAAGTCATGGTCGAGGATGGACAGCCGGCACAGGCGCCGCGCATGGCAAGATGGACGATTCCGGTTTCATCATCAAAGCCGTGAAAGACAATATCTCCGCCATCTTGGGCCACTGCGGGGCGCACGCGAGTCTCGATCAATTCGATAATCTCACCGACGATTTCAGCCGTCTCGCCTTCATAATCATCTGCCGAGGCGCCTGCTTCTGGCGCCGCAATGGCAGCGCCGCCGGTCGCCATAACCGGCAAGCCCGCAACGAAATGATCCATGATCGCTGCCAAAGCCATCGGGCGGACATGTTTCCAATCGGAGTCAGGGTCTTTGCTCAGCGAGATGAAGTCACTGCCGAGGAAGACACGGGTCACGCCTTGGACCTGAAACAGCGCCTGGGCCAAAGGACTGGTGCCGGCTTCATCGATCGAAGCGAAATCATACGGCCCCGTCGCGCCGGTCACGTCTTGTCCCGGGAGGAATTTCAATGTGTCCGGATTCGGAGTCGGTTCAGTCTGGATAAACATAGCGGCCGCACGATCTTTCAATTGGAGCGATGGTTCCGGCTTAAATGAGCGGTGCGGCGGTCGAAATCAAGGCAACGCGTCGGCTTTACTCAGCGGCGCTGGCATCCGCGACTGAAATGACTTCCGCGTCCTGCTTTTCCAAAGCGTCGATAAAGTCAGCGGTCGCGCGGTCAATCTCAGACAGATAATACATCATCGCAGCAGGATGATCTGACAAGAACGCGCCTGTGCCGGCCTGGCTGGAGACCACCAAAGGATTAAACGTCGCCGCCCGGCGCCAGGCAAAGATAGCGCGATCGCGTGCTTCACGCGCATCCCGCGTACGCACCAATTCAGGTTCCTGGATCAAGGACGACATCAACAATTGGGATGCGACTTGAGCCCGCGCGCGCGCTTTGTACAGCGCTTGAATGTCTTGGCGCGAGGCCGGCCAGCCTTCGGCGCGATCGGCGCTGGACCGCAATTCAGCTTGCGCCTGAATGGCCCAGCTTTGATACAGGTTGAGCTCATCGAGCAAGACGCCCAAACCCTTGGGCAGCGCCGCCACTCCGCGAGACAAACCGCCTTCATAGCCTTGCAAGGCGACGGCGGCGGCATTCAGACGAGGGATCGCTTCAGCTTCCTGCGCTGGCGCTAACAGGCGCGCTGCGGCGAGGAGGTTTGTGTCTGGCGCTCCGGGCGTCTGGGCCGCATGCTCAGCGGCAAGCATCGCATACTCTGACAATCCACCCGCAATGCCTTCCTGCCAGGCAGGCAGCGCTGTGAGCTGGGCCTGCGGATGCCACCAAGCGCGATCATTTGCCCAGCCGGCAATCGACAGTTCGCGACCGAGCAAGGTCATCGCTGTGCCCGTATCATTTGAATTCCACGGGGTCACCGAAGACAGAACCACGGCGCTTGAATCCACTTTATGGCTCATCGCGATCATCGCTGGATAGCCACCGACGAGGGCGAGCACCAAACCGAACTTTGCCGTCTTCATGATGCGTGACCAGAAGCGTCCAAGCGCAGCCATGGTCGGACTGGGTTCAGCATCATCCAAATAGGCTTCGGAAATGTCGGCACCGATCAGCGTGACAATGGGATCGCCATCATCATTATTCGCTTCGATATATTCTACGGGAAGCTTTTCGGCCGCTTTCATTTATCCGGTTCGCTCATCAATTGTGGGGTCGTCCTCTCATCAACGCAAAAATCGCGCCGTTTACAAGTCATTAACTCTTTAAACTTTGGCAACAGTAAGTCCGTGCCCTGAACTTGTTCAGGAATCTGCAGAAAAACTTGCAGTTTGCGCTTATTCGATCAGCTTGGATTCATCGACAATGACGGGAACACTGGCAATTCCGATTGTGTCATCCTCAACCACTTCACCGCGACCTTGCTCGCGCCGCTCATAAGCCGCGACCAAGGACATGAAGGGCGGGACATGAACAATGCCCTCGCCCTCGATCGGCGCCTTGATCTCAAAGTGCAAATGGAACGTGGTCGGCGTCGAGCCAAAATCGTTCGACACAAAACCAAGCGTATCGCCTGCCGATATTGTATCGAGCGCCGAAACACGGAGCCGACGCATATTCAGATGTAGATAGGAATAGAGGTTGCCGGTTTCAGTGCCTTTCAGCTGCACAGAATAAGTTCCAATGTGCTGGATGATTCCGTCTTCTACAGCGACCACTTCATGCAGACCACGATCGGCTTTCGCTTGCGCGCGTAAGGCATTGCAATCGGCCGCAGTGCCAACCCGAATGTCTTGGCCCTGATGAACCTTGTTGGTCGGGCACATCGGCGTGTTGCGCGTGGAGCTTCGCTTCTCACAAAAATTATCGCGCCAGGGAATGTCATAATTGGCCGGATCACATTGATCTCCACCAACCGCACCGCCAAGGCGATAGACCATGGATTGCGGCCAGGTCGGCGCGGCCTTAATCGGAAACACGATGTCAGGCGCATAGACGGTCTGATCGACACGCCCCGTACCCGTGCCAGGGATCAAATCTCCGGCGGCAAAATATTCAAACTTCACAGGCAAAGGCGATGGCGGCGACGACTCGACGGGCTCAGAGTCTTCAGCCGGCGTGTCATCGATTGGCGGCGGGTCGTCGACCGGAATATCTGTCGAGACGTCATCAACGGGCGTGTCCGTGGCCGGATCATCCGACACATCGATTGGATCTGGATCTGTGCTCGGCGTCTCCGGATCCTCGGTATTGTTCACCGGCACCTGGATTGGATCAGTGTCTTCATTCTCGCCATACGGATCCGTCACGGGAACCGTTGGCGGCGCCGGCCCCGGCGCACCATCAGGAATAATCGGGCGTGGTTCATTGTCATGATCTCCGCCCGGAACCCTGACGACATCACATGCAGTGAGTGCCAGAGCGGAGACGGCCATCAGTCCCCAGAGTGTTGTCCTCATCTCGTCCCCGCGATCAGTAGCTTCTCTACTTCTGCAATAGCTTCTGCTTGCGTGACACAGCTGCCTTTAATGGCGGTGGCTGGGTCTTTGCACATGAACTCGACCAGATAGGAAGCACCATATCGGCTGAAGGAGACTTGTGCGCCGGTCATGGTCTCTTCAAAAACAAGGGCCGTGTCGACCGCTGTGCCGCTGCCTTCAGGGCGTGCGACAAGGCGATCGGTGCCATTGATGATCAAGTCATAAATGTCGCCTTTCTGGACAGCAAAATAGCCATCTGCCAAAGGCCGAAACTGCAAGGCGTCTTCGCCGCCTGCGGACGCAATCCCAATCGGCTCTTCCGGCAACAGGATCGGCACGACGGGCGCGCCGCCGCTGGCGACTTGCGCCATGCCATCATCAACTGTGTCGCGCGCCGCAAAGTCTGCGCGTGCCGCGTTCCAGTCTATCGTCGCCGTCTTGCGCTCTGCGATATTTGATGGTGCTGGCGGGTCGGGCTGCGGCTCAGCTGTTTCAATCGGCTGCGCCGTATCAACATCTTCAACAATGACAGGCGGCGACTCCGCTTCCAGGGATTGCGGCTCTGTCAACTGATCGCAGGCCGCCAAGGTCAATCCAGCGATGGCTGGAAGAAAGATTGTCCGCATGATTTTAATTCCCCGCGCTCGCACTCGCCATTGAGTCAATCTCAGCATAGGCGAGATTAGGCAGCGTTTCGAGCGCTGCGATCACGTCCCGCGCCGTCCGGCCTTCCGGGTCATTTGCAGGCAATGCCAGAATGATGTCCCCTGAATAGCTGGCGCGGACCAGTTTCAATCCTTTCAGCTGCGGATGCTGCGCCGCCCAGCTATTGAAGATCTTGCGCGTGGCGGCTTCATCGCGGCGGAAATTTCGACACACTTGTTCCAGGGCCGGCTCATTTTTGAATTTGACGATAAAGGTCGCGGCCGCCGCATTGATCAGGCTCGACTGATTGACCGCCACGGACTGTTGCGCCGTCACGGGTTGTGACCAGGCAGGCATGAAACCAAGTCCACCGCCACTATTTGTAAACCCGACACAGCCCGTCAGCATCAACGCGCCAAGCGAAGCAATCACGGCGTGTCGTCCGCGCGCGAATAGTTTTAGCCCGGTCCTTGGCATGGTGAATTCCCTTCTATTCCCATCCAGTATAGCCTCATTCTGGCAAATTTACGTCAGCCAGATTCAGTAGACCCGATCCGCACGGCAATAAGCACATGTCCGGATCGTCTGCCGTTGGTATGGCGCCGGGGAATTGAGCGCATGGGCCCGTGCACTGACTTTCCGGTATCGGGCTGATCCCTGTCAGCAAAGTGGAAACCAATTGATCTGAATTCAGATCCGGCCGCTCTGATTTGATAAGTGCCAAGGCCGCGGCGACATGCGGCGTCGCCATGCTGGTGCCTTGCTCATATGCGTAATAGCAGGTCGCAACCGCTTCGCCAGTGAGCGGGTCAGCGCAATTTTCAGCCGTCTTCATCGACAGAACTCCATCCGGATTGCCATCGCCATTATCATCACGCGTGAGATCACCGCCCGGGGCCAAGACATCGACTGCAGCGCCATAATTTGAATAGGGCGCAAGGTGTCCGCGCGCGTCTCCACCGGCCACGGTGATGACATTATTGCAGCCCGCTGGTGCGTAAAACTCGGTTGGTACGCTGCGATTGCCCGCCGCGACGACGACGACGACGCCGCGCTCCGTCACGGAATCTATCGCATCTTGCATCGAAGCCGGGCAGGTTTTGAACAGGCCCAGTGACAGATTGATGATATCAGCCGGGTTCTCGTTCCAGACTTCTTCGCCGAGTGCGTTAAACTCTGGGATCGTGCCCGCCGCCCAGCGGATCGCGTCATTAATGTCGGACAGCTTACCGCCGCACTTTCCAAGCGCTCGGACCGGTACGAGTTTGACATTCCATGCGCCACCCGCGACGCCATCCGCATTATTGGTCGAACCCGCGCCAACGATTCCAGCGACGTGGGTGCCATGAAACGTATCCGCGAAAACATTGCGCTCTGGACAGCGATCGCCCGGATCATTGGCGTCGCTATCTCGGCCATCGCCATCATTGGCGACATCGAGGTCGGAGACCATGTCCCAGCCGGCCACGACATTCGGCGAGCCGACAATATCCGGATGGTTCATTTGCAAACCGGTATCGACGACAGCGACCACGACTTCCGATGAGCCTTGATTGTCTTGATCCGTCCAGAAATCAACAAAGCCCGCGCCGCCCGCGGATTGGCCGGGATCATTGCCTTGCGACTTGTAATGCCATTGCAGGCCAAACAAAGGATCATTCGGTGTGATTGTCAGCGGCTGATCATCCAGGCTAGGGCGGCGGATCATCTGGTGCTCGTAGAACCAGTCCTTTTCGACATATTCGAACTCGCCAGACGCGCGCAGATCCTGGATCACGCATTCCATCGCGACCAGCGGATTGGCGTCATCAGCTTGCGCCGCGACCTGATCGCATTCGACCCCGCGCTCCAAGGCAATGCGCCCTTGTCGCATGACTGATTCTGTAAAGCTTGTCGGATTGAGCGCGTCAGAGCCAATCTCGATCACCATCTGGCCTGACCGCGACCTTTGAATACTGGCCGCGACTTTGAACTTGGTCGCAGTTTCGATCATCCGCTCTTCCGCCACCAATTGGCGCTGCAGCGCCGCGTTCGGCAGAATAGTCGCGCGCTCGGCCACTTTCGGACTGAGTTGGGGCAATTGCAACATACGCTCTTCCGGTGTTGGCGGACGGATCACGGCTAAAGACCGGGTCCGGATCGGAGCATCTTGCTCCGTCGCAATGCCACGCTGGATGCGTTTTTGCGGCACGGTCTGTTTTAGCGGCGCACGCGGCAGAACCGCCTCATCTGTCTGCATAGTGACCGTTGGCGACGGCGCGCGTTGCTGAGGATCGACGACCGTGATTTTGCGCCGTAGTGTCTCTTTCGATTCAATCCGGTCAATCACATCCGGGTCGATCACGGCTTCTTCCAACGTCTTTTCGTCGGGGATGATAATCTTGGCTTCTGACTCTTGGTCGACCACCACCCCAAGCGACATTTCCGGTTCGGCCATGACGGCCTTGATATCAACTGCAGGCGGCAAAGCGGCTGGTTTGGCCACGATGGAGCCAATCACGAAACGCGGCGCGGCCTCTTCATCAGAAACGGCAACTGTACGGTCCAGGATTGTCCCGGCGAACGCTCTGGCTTCAACCGGGACGGAACGGTATTTGTCACGCTCATTGTCGGCGGTCAGGTCCTCGCCACCCAACTGGCCGAGCACAGCGTCGCCGAGCTCCCCAATCCGGTCGAGGCGCTCTTGCTGCCGGTCACATGCGGAAAGTCCGATCAGTATCAGCGCACTCGCAGCAAGCGCTGACCATTTGACCCAATTTGCCGTTCTAGCCATGGTCCTCAATCCCTAATCTACCTGCCCGCCCCAGATATCTTAACCATATGTCAATCTCGTGGCGAGTGGAATTCAATCCCGCGCGCCAAGCGCTTTTCCAACCACCAGACCTGCCTCTTCAATCGCTTTGCGCGCCGGGACAGATATGGCGGTCATATTCATGAAGCCATGCACCATGCCCGGATGTTCCTTGATCGTCACAGGCACACCATGCGCCGCCAGTTTCGCGGCATAGGCTTTGCCCTCATCCTTAAGCGGATCCCAGCCGCACAGCACCAGATGGGTCGGCGCAAGACCAGCAAAGTCTTCGTCCGGCGCAAAAAGCGGCGAAACGCGCTTGTCCATACGGTCCGTTTCGCGCTCGACATAGCTGTCACGAAAATAGTCGAACAGATTTGGCGAGATAAAAAAGCCGCCTTCCTGGAATGTCATGCGCTTGGCGCGAATATCTGCGAATTGAACCAGGGGATACAGCAAGAGCTGGAATGCTGGCATCAAGGAAGCCGTCCGACCGGTTTCCTGCGCGATGAAGGCCGACAGGTTTCCACCCGCGCTATCGCCCGCCACCGCGATGCGATCCGGGTCAAAGCCGAGAATATTATTGCGATCCGTCGCCCAATGCCAAGCCGCGAGCGCGTCGCGATGGGCGGTCGGAAACTGATGTTCCGGCGCCAGACGGTAATCGACCGACAAGACCCGGCACCGCGAACTGGCCGCCAGACGGCGGCAAATCACATCGTGCGTATCGATATCACCAAGCACGAAGCCGCCACCATGAAAGAAGACAATGGCTGGTGCGGGCGCGATCCCGGCGGCGAGCGGCACATAAAGCCGGGCCTTAAGCGGACCGTCGGCGCCGTCGACAACCAGATTTGAAATCTCCGCCAGGTCAGGCAGATCACGTTCGACCGAGCGGCTGGCGCGATAGAAGCTTTGGCGCAAGCCATCTGTAGAGCCCTTCCAGTCCATGCCGGTAAAATCCGGCATCTTGAACTTGTCCATAAAGGTTTTGAGAGTGTCATCCATCGCCATAGCGCGACCTTAAAACCGAAAGCGTGGTGATTAAAAGGCAGAAACGGTGTCG
Organism: Pseudomonadota bacterium; assembly: GCA_039818185.1. Taxonomy (GTDB): domain Bacteria; phylum Pseudomonadota; class Alphaproteobacteria; order Caulobacterales; family Hyphomonadaceae; genus Henriciella. Next base: position 295,373 of record JBCBUI010000002.1, on the reverse strand, counting down.
ACCCCAATTCGTTCTTGAACTGCGTGCAAATCAGCCACGTGCAAGCTAGCCGATAAAGAAATAGTCGGTGACCCGCCACATCACATAAGGCGTGTTACCAATCATGATTTCCGGCATCAGATCCGCCCAGATTCGAGCGCGCACATCGTCTGGCAAGCGTTCCGACACGGTTTCGACCGCAATGCCAAGCGCGCAGACATCCATGCCGGAAACCACTTCTTCCATTTGCGCGTAAGATGTCCCTTCGGAATTGGCAAAAGCGGCAATTTGCAGCGCCAGACCCCATTTTTCTGATCCGAGCGCCAGGCCTTCCCGCTGAAGCGCTGTCTCATCGCGAAATCCCGGGCGCGGGTTTCGCACTGGGCGGTCTTGCGCAGATTTTGCCGTGATTAAGATCACACTCATCCAGTCCATGGCCCAATTATATTGCGGGCTCTGATACGGAAACTCAGCCAGCAGGGTCGGCACCAGGTCGGACTCGTTCTGCGCCAGATAAGTCGCGATCTGGCGGCCTTCGCACCAGGCACTATTATTTGCATCCAGCTGCCGAAGGCCATTTGCGAGCCCCACAATGATGGCATGATAGTCTGCGCTTTGAGCCGACCGAAATACCAGAGCCTTGTTCTGAAACTCGCCGAACAGGGCCTGCAATGTCAGGTTCGCAAGAGCATCTTGATCGGCGCCATCCTTGAGCGCAAACGCGACTTCCGTTTGCAGCTGCGCATAGGTGCCCGGCGATGCCCCGCGCAACGCTTCAACCGCGCGCCGGGTGGGTCCATCAGTCAGCGTGTCGAGCAGCGCCGGGGCGGTGCCCGGATCTGCTGTATCCGGATCAGCAGGCACCGGGTCAGGACCGAACAAAAATATCCCGAGGAAGCCGAGCATCACCCCGCCGAGCGTGATCCAACCGAGCTTCAGTCCAGTTTGCGGGCGCGTAGGAGCAGTCATTCAGGCCTTTATAATTGCACCACATTTGGCGGCGGCGAGTCGACGAACAGACTGGCGACCAGATCCGCACGACAATCCTGAGTCATGCGCTGGTTCACATAACCTTTGTCTGTGATCTCGCCTTTATCAATGCTTGGCGGTTCCGTCATCACGAGGAACCGTTTGATCCGGCGAGACGAGCCCGGTTCAGCCGCATTGAAGGCTGCCACTTTCGCAGCAAGGTCTTTGTTCAACTGCATGAAGGCGGCCATCTGGTCACCCCCTGCGTTTTTCACATAATCCTCGAATGCAGCAGGCGATGGCCAGAACATGGCGCCGATGAAATTCTTGTCCTGACCGCAAATCACGGCATCGAAGACCAGAGGCGAGCAAGCTGCGACCAGATCTGGCCGCAAGACGCCAACGCTCACCCAGGTGCCGGAGGAAAGTTTGAAATCTTCGCCGACTCGGCCGTCGAAAATGATGCCCTGGTTGGGATCGTCCTCATCGACAAATTTGGCCGCATCGCCGAGACAATAATACCCCTCTTCATCAAACACTTCGGCGTTCTTCTCGGGCAGATTGAGATAGCCCGGCATAACGGTTTCGCCTTTCACGCGGACTTCCAGCTTGCCCATGGTTGGCACAAGCTTCAGGGTCAAGCCCGGGATTGGAAGGCCAATCAGGCCAACGCGCTCAACTTCCCAGTGGACCACAGTAATGCCTTGCGTTTCGGTCGCGCCATACATGGTGATGATCGGAATTCGCCGACCCGTGGCTTTGATCGCCAAGTTCTGAATGCGATCGTAAAGATCATCCGAAAGCGTCGCCCCGCCATATCCAATCGACCGCATATTGGCGAAGAAAGCGTGCAGTAATTCATCATTCTCTTCCATCGCCTCGGCCAGCATGGCGAGCGCAATCGGCGCAGTCCCGAAAGTGGATGGTTTGCAATCGAGCACATTGCGAATGGTCTCGCCAAACAAGGCCGCCGTCGGCTTGCCGCCATCAATCCAGAAGGTCGCGCCATTCCAGAGCGCGCCATTAAAATTGACATTCGATCCTGAAATATGATTCCAGGGCAGCCAATCGAGCACATTGTCGGGCGTGTCCGGATCGTATTCTGGGTCGCGCGCATCATCGCGCAGGCCTTCGACACCGCCAATCATGGAACACATTGCACCTTGCGTCGTCGGCACGGGCTTGGGCATGCCCGTCGAGCCTGAGGTGAATAGATATTTGCCGATGGAATCATCGGTCAGCGCATCGAGCGCGGCGTCGACAGCTGGCGTCACCGTGGTGTCCAACAGTCCGTGATAGGACACGGCGCCATTGGCGCTATCAGCCGTGATAACGGTGCAGCCATGGTCGCCTAAAGCGGCGATGGCGGGTTCAAATGGAGGCAATTGCGCCGCGAACAGAACCTTGGGTTCAACCGCGTTGAAGCAATGCTTTAGCTTAGCGAAGTCCGTCGACATCAGTGAATATGGCACGGAGATAGGCGCCGCGGGCGCGCCGATGGTCATCGCCGCCATCATCACCATGGCCGTTTCGATCGAATTTCCAGACAGGATCATAACCGGCGCATCCGGCCCCGCGCCCATATCGAGAAAGGCCTGCGCGAGCGCGCGCGTGCGACGAAGGCCTTCGCCATAAGTAATCGCTTCCCATTGATCGGTCTCAGGATTGCGCTGTTTCAGCCAGTCGCGATCCGGATGCTCCGCCGCCCGCGTGGCCAAGGCGTGAGGGATCGTTCTTGGTCGATCGCCCGGCACGTGACGCTGTTTCAGATAAACTGTGCCGTCCGGTTTTCGGACACATTCAATATCCGGTTGTTTTTGCGCAAGCGGTCGGAATGGTGGCAAGCTGGCAGCGTCTGGCATAGTGAATTCCTCCGGGACATTTGTCTTTGCCATCTACCTAGCAAGCTCTCGCGCTGCGCCAAGCAAAATCGGAGGTGTTGACATTTTCGTCATACAGAGTACTTTGTATTTCAAAGTTATTGGAGAGTTCTATGAACCAAACGACGTTGCATGATGATCTGGCATATGTCCGCGATCTTGCCGAAGCAGGACAAAGCGCGCCTTTGCTGGGCGGACGGTTCCTGACCTTTTGGGGCGTCCTGACCAGCATTTCCTACTTTTTGCATTATTCCATCTCAGCTGGCCTTTTTGGCTGGCCGGATATCGCTTATGCCTGGGTCTGGGGCACATTTATTATTGTCGGCAGTATCGGCCAAGCATTGCTTGTCTACACGATTCAAAACAAGCCTGGCGGCAATTCCGTCGGTAACCGCACGGAGGCGACGGTCTGGATGGCGGGCGGGTTCGCGCTGTTCGCCTATTTTGCGACGCTGATCGTGAAGTCGTTTGTGGTCGGTGGTCCGGTTTCTGGGTTTGCGCAGTCTCTGCCCATCGTGTTTGCCATATACGGAACCGGACTGATCACATCCGGTATCATGTCAAACACCAAAATTTTGACCTATGCCGGCTATGGTGCATTCCTGATGATTGCCATCGCCCTCTGGTTTGACGGTGGAGACGTGACCTGGGCCATCGCTTCGCTCGCGGCCTTCTCAACCGTACTGGTACCTGGATTGCTGATGCTGCGGCAAGAGCCCAAAAGCATCGTTTAAGGTGCGGAGGAAGACATGACCGACCCCGCAAACCCTTTCGATCATGCTCAGATTGATGATGTCATTCACGGGCGGCTGCGGCTCGGAATCATGGCTTATCTATCGACGGTCAGCCCGGCCATTTTTGGCGAGCTGAAAGACAAAGTCGGCGCGACAGATGGCAATCTGTCGACGCATTTGCGGAAGCTGGAAGATGCTGGCTATGTGCGGCAGGAAAAGCGTTTCGTCGGGCGCCGACCCCAGACGCGGGTGTTTCTGACCGATGCCGGGCGCAAAGCCTGGTTGATCTGGATCGATCGTATGCAAGGGCTGATGCGCGCCGCGGAGTAGCTGAACCGAAGCTGAAAATCTCTCTCCCGGCGCATTCAGATTCGCCCCGATAGGGTCCTCATCAAGATTGATAAAAGGACCCAGAAACATGACCCGAGCTCTCAAAGCCCTCGCGCTTGCTGCCACTGTCTGTTTTGCCACCGCCCTGCCCGCTGCCGCCAATTATGGCGCCCGCGGCGGCGATGCAGTGATTTTCAAACACCCCGAATTTCGCGGATCAGCGCTCGCCGTTGATGGCCCGATCTATAATTTGCGGGAGCTTGGTTTCAATGACACCGTGTCTTCGATTGATGTCAGCGGCGCCTGGGAAGTCTGTGTCGACCCGGACTTCCGCGGTCGCTGCGTGATCATTGATGGCCCGACCGCGCATCTCAGTCCGCTGCGGATGAATGACAATATCAGTTCCATGCGCCCGCTGAACGGCACACCTCGCCGGGTCAATAATCGCCGCAACCGCGATCAGGATTATGGTCGTCGCGGTCGTGGCAACTATCAGTCGCACAATCAGGGCATTGAGGGACGTCATACCGTCTTCTTCCCGCGCCCACGCGATTCTTATGGTGATCGCATTCCGGTCGGTCGCGGCAATGCCAATCAATTCTGTCGCGAGATGGGTTTAGGCCAGGTCGTCTATGCTGATCGCGGACGTCGCAACCTGACCGACGTGTTGTGCGCAAAATAAGCGCGTCTCATGCTTCTGGCTGAACACACTCCTTAGGCCCGTAGCCCTCCCGAACCCTCAAACGGGTCATGTTCAGCCACCAAATGCCCCGGAGCAATTTCGATCAGCTTCGGGGCATATTGCTGTACGTCTGGGTCGTCGATAATCTCGGACTTCAGGAAACGCAGTGGCGCCCGGCTATCCAGCGGGCTCGGCAAGTCGCCTTGCAGCTTCACGCGCTCACGGGCGCGCTCCATCTTTGGGTCCGGATTGGGTACGGCAGAAATCAGCGCCTTGGTATAAGGATGGCGCGCATCCTCATAAATCTCTTCGCGCCCCGCCAGTTCAACAACTTTACCAAGATAGAGCACCATCACCCGATGCGAAATCTCGCGGACCACGGACAGGTCGTGACTGATGAAGATCATGGCGAGGCCGAATTCCTTTTGCAGCTCGATCAGCAAATCAACCACTTGCGCCTGAACCGACACATCGAGCGCTGAAACCGCTTCATCACAGATCACAAGTCTCGGATCCAGGATCATCGCGCGGGCAATCCCGACACGCTGGTTCTGACCGCCTGACAGTTCATGCGGATAGCGATTGATCAAGGCCGGATCGAGGCCGACCCGCGGCATGATCTCTTGCACTTTGCGTTCGCGCGCCGCCTTGTCGAGCTCAGGCGCGTGAACAGTGAGCGGCTCGCCTATCGATGTACCAATCGTCATGCGTGGATCCAGGCTCGCCATCGGATCCTGAAACACGATTTGCAAATCATCGCGTAAGCTATTCATAGTCTTGCGATCGGCGCCAGAGATATCGCGGCCCATCCAGGCTATCGTGCCCGCTGTTTGCGGCACCAGTTTCAGCACCGCGCGTGCCAGGGTGGACTTGCCACAGCCCGACTCGCCGACGACGCCCAGGGTCTCGCCCGGCTTCAAGTCGAAACTGACGCCGTCGACTGCTTTCAAGGGTTTGGTCTTTCCAAACAATCCACCGCCAATATTGATCGGGAAATGCACTTTCAAATCATCGGCGCGCAGGATCGGTTCGACGTCTGTCTTGGGAGGCGGGCCAAGGGTTGGGCGACCAGGCCGGTTGGGTTGGTCAATCCGCGGCACAGCATCCAACAACATTTTGGTATAGTCGTGCTGGGGATTGTAGAAAATGTCGTCAATGCTGCCAGTCTCGACAATCTCGCCATGCCGCATCACAACGACGCGATCGCACATACGCGCGACGACGCCCATATCATGCGTGATCAAAGCAATTCCGGTCCCGGTTTCGCGCTTCAACTCATCCATCAAGTCCAGGACTTGCGCCTGCACCGTGACATCCAAAGCGGTCGTAGGCTCATCTGCGAGCAAGAGTTGTGGGCCGCACAGCATGGCAATAGCCACCATGACGCGCTGCCGCATACCGCCGGATAATTCATGCGGGAATTGATCCATACGCCGGCGCGCTTCCGGGATGCGCACATGTTCAAGCCAGTCGACACAGACTTTGTTGGCCGCTTCGCCCTTCAACCCTTTGTGCAATTTCAGCACTTCGCGCATTTGCGCGCCAACCGTCATATGCGGGGTTAGGCTGGTCAGCGGGTTCTGGAATATCATCGACATCGCTTCGCCGCGAATGTCGCGCAAGGTCTTGGCGTTGGCGGTCAGCATCTCGGTGCCGTTAAACATCACCGAACCGGTGGCGGTTCCGTTATCAGCCAATAATCCCATCGCAGCCAAAACGGTCTGACTTTTGCCAGATCCCGATTCTCCGACAATGCCGACACATTCGCCCGCGGCGACGGTAAAGCTGATGCCTTTCACCGCGTGCACGGCGCCATCTGGCGTGTCGAAGTCTACTTTCAGATCCTGAACCGTCAGAATGGGAGCTGTCACGTGGGGCCTGCCTTTACTCTAAATTCTGCCCGCAAAGGGCGGCAGGGACAGGGGATTGTCAAGCGGACAGGTGCATCCTCTTGCAATTTCAACTACCTACTACTAGGTAGGCAACATGGAAACACGCATTTCTCTTCTCGACAGCGCGGAGCGCGCCGTGCGGCAACGCGGATACAATGGCTTCAGCTATGCCGATCTTGCACAGGAGATTGGCATTCGAAAAGCCAGTATCCACTATCATTTCGCGACCAAGGCCGATCTCGGTCTGGCCCTGATCGCGCGTTACTCCGAACGGTTCTTCGAAACGCTTTCGGATATTAGTGACGCGGATGGGTCGGCGGCGGAACAGGTTCGGTCCTATCTCCAGATCTATCGCGATGCGCTGGCTGAAGGCGAGCAGGTCTGCCTGTGCGTCGCCTTTAGCGCGGGCCGAGACAGTTTATCGGCTGACATTCTAGACCAACTCAATCATTTTCACAGCCAGAGCATAGACTGGCTGACCCAAGTCTTTGAGCGCGCCACACAAGATGACACCATTTCAGGCTGTGCGCTTCCGATCGAGGACGCGACCGCAACCCTCGCCCTTGTTGAAGGGGCGCAATTGCTCGCCCGCGCGCGCAAGGATGTCTCCCTTTTCGATCAAGCCCTGGCGGCCCTTTCCGCGCGCCTGGTCAATCACCCCGTACATTAGGAGCTCATCATGAGACTGAACGCAGATTTTTCGCAGCGCGTCGTCCTTCGCCCAGAAGACCGCGATTGGGTCGCCTCACCCATGGCGGGCGTGGATCGGCAGATGCTCGATCGCATTGGCGAAGAAGTGGCGCGAGCGACATCGATCGTGCGCTACGCACCGGACTCCTATTTCAGTGAGCACACACATGGCGGCGGCGAAGAATTCTTCGTGCTTGAAGGCGTATTCTCGGATGAGCATGGCGACTATCCCGCCGGCACCTATGTCCGCAATCCTATCGGCTCGAAACACACGCCGCACTCAAAAGAGGGCTGCACGATCTTCGTGAAACTGCATCAATTCGATGCGGCCGATACCGAGCAGAAAGTCATCGAAACGGCCGACGCTGAATTCTTGCCGGGTCAAGTGCCGGGTCTGTCCGTCTTACCGCTGCACAGCCATGGCACTGAAAGCGCGGCCCTGGTGCGCTGGGCGCCAGGGACGAAATTCTTGCCGCATCAGCATTGGGGCGGCGAAGAGATTCTGGTGCTGGAAGGCACGTTTCAGGATGAGCATGGCGACTATCCAGCGGGCAGCTGGCTGCGCAGTCCGCATGGCTCAAAGCATAAGCCATGGTCAGACCAAGGCTGCCTCATCTATGTGAAGACGGGCCATCTGGCAGAGATGGTCGCCTAGCGCTTGGCGATACACTCAATCTCAACCCGCGCACCCAAGGCAAGGCCGCTCGCTCCGAGGGCGCTGCGGGCGGGGTAATTGCCGTCAAAATACGTCTTGTAGATCTCGTTGAAGGCGGGCCATTCCGCAATGTCCGCCAAGAAGACCGAGCATTTTACGACACGGTCCCAGCCCAGTCCTTCTGATTCCAGGGTGGCTTGAATATTGTCCATGGTCTGACGTGTCTCGGGCTCGATGCCGCCAGGGGCCAGACCGCCTCCAGGCACCGTTCCTAGAGCGCCAGAAAGAAACACCCAGCCATCTGCTTCTACAGCCGGCGAAAACGGGAAGCCCGCGTCACGCGCGGCGTCCGTCGAGATATAGTTTAGGTCATTGTCCCCCTGCGGCTCGGCCGGGACAGTTTCACATGCGACAGCGATCAAAGCGATGGCGGGAACGAATAAACGGCGCATGATATATCTCCTCAGCTCTGCGCCTTGGTCTTAGCCCGGCTGGCTTGGCTCGGGAAGGGCGGCGTTTCTTTCTTGCACTGATAAGCGACGAGCAGGTGGAGATGATCCCGCATACTATTCAGGCATTGAATCAGGATACCGCAAATGCCGTAATCCAGCCGCCACATAAACCGTATCCAGCGCGGCTTGCTGGCGTAAAATCATGTCGCCTTCCGTCGGCACTGGCGTCCCGAGTTGGATCGCGCGCAAGACAGAGGCGAGTTGATATGTGTAAGTCGTGATCGGGCTGACCTCTGCTTCGCGGCCGGCGGTCGTTCGCAACCGCCCGCCGGCATGCGGCGCCAAGGGATTGGTGAAGTGAATCTCGCCTTTGCTTCCCACCAGGCGCATATCGGCGCGGAATTTCGCACCTGCCGCCATACTGGTGGTCAAACGCGCACTGGCGCCAGATGCGAAGCTAAGATCTGCAGTTAGAGTTTCGTCGACACCCGTCGGTGTCAGCGTTGCCTTTGCTTCGACCGAACGCGGCGCCTCGCCCATCACAGTCAGTGCCCAGTGCAGCGGATAGCAGCCTAAATCCATCATCGCACCGCCGCCAGTTTCGACTCGGTGCCGGATTTCAGTGCCATTGTCTTTGATTTGCACATAGAACGCTGCGTGAATTTCGCGGACTTCGCCAATCTCGTCTGCCGCCAGCCAGGCGAGGCATGTTTCAAATGCCGGATGGTAGCGATAGTGGAAGGCTTCAATCAGGCGATTGCCCGTCGCCTTGGCGGTGTCGACCATGGCTTTGGCTTCATCGACATTCATTGCGAACGGTTTTTCGCACAGCACATGTTTTCCGGCTTGCAGCGCTTTGATCGTCCATTCCGCATGCAGATTGATCGGCAGCGGATTGTAGATCAGGTCAACCTGCGGATCAGAAATGACCTCATCATAGGTGGCCAGGACCGTCTCAACTCCATGCTGTTTGGCATAAGCATCCGCACGGCCGCGATCGCGCGCCGCTATGCAGACAAGTCGGCATTGTGGCGTGACCTGGACCGGGTGCACGATGGCCTTGTCTGTGATCCGGGCCGCACCCAATAGTCCAATGCCAATGTCCGCCATTCTCTGTTCTCCCTGTCATGCTGCCGCAAGGAGAGTGATTGCCCTCGCCGACGCTCTGGGCTTTTTAGGCGGTAGAGCCTGAAAGCGCCATACTGGAGACCAAGCATGCCCGTGATGAATTATCTAACCACTTGTATTTTCGATCATGGCGCGGTGGGTCAGCTCGGCAAAACGCTGACCGGATTTGGCGTCTCGCGTCCAATGGTGATTACCGATCCAGGGATTAAGGCCGTCGGACTGTTGGATACGATCCTTGAAAATCTCGGCATGGACCCGGCCGCTGTGTTCACCGAAACCGTGGCCAATCCGACTGAAGATCAGGCCATCTCTGTCGCCGACCAATATAATGCCGCCAATGCGGATGGCCTGGTTGCGCTCGGCGGTGGCTCTGCCATGGACCTGACCAAAGCCGTTGGCCTGCTGGCCAGTCAAGGCGGCCCACTGGAAAAGTATGCCGCGATCACAGGCGGGGCGAAACATATTGGCAAATTGCCACCATTGATCGCGATACCAACGACAGCTGGCACAGGGTCAGAAGTCTCTGTCGGCATGATCACGACGATGAATAATGGCCGTAAGGAGACATTCGCATCGCCGCACCTCATTCCAGCCACGGCAATTTGCGATCCGGATCTGACCTTGGGCTTGCCGCCGCTTTTGACCGCGGCAACCGGCATGGATGCCGTCACGCATTGTATGGAGGCGGTGCTGACACCGGCCATCAACCCGCCAGCCGAAGGCGTCGGCTATGACGGTCTAAATCGCGCAGTTAAGACCGGCGCCCTGAAACGTGCGGTCGCCGACGGTGCCGATAAGGACGCGCGCTGGAACATGATGATGGCGAGCTATGAAGGGGCGTTGGCCTTCACCAAAGGCCTGGGATCCGTCCACGCACTCAGCCACGCGGCCGGTCGATTGAAAGAGAAGAAACTGCATCACGGTACGCTGAACGCGATTTTCCTGCCGCACCTATTGCGCTTCAATGAAGGCGCGGCGCCGGAAAAATATGAGCGTTTGCGATTTGCCATGGGCCTGGCGTCGAATGCGGATCTTGGCGACGCGATTGCCAAACTGAATGAGGATCTCGGTGTTCCTTCGACGCTGTCAGCGATTGGTGTCGAGTCATCGGACGGCCCCGGCATTGTCGAATTCGCCCTCAACGATCTGGCGCACCGTGGCAATGCCCGCCCGGCCGACCAGGGCGATTATGAGCGGATTTTCGAGCAAGCGCTGTAAGCGCAACACAAAACACAACGAGGGATAGGAGCGAGCCATGGCGATTGATTTTGTAATTCCAGATGATGCGAAAGAGGTCCGCGCCAGGGTCCGCCAATGGGTCCAGGATGAGTGTATCCCGGCCGAGAAACGGCTCGTTGCCGGCGAAGCTCTGGACGTTGTGCTGAGCGACCTGCGCGGGAAAGCGCGGACGCAAGGCCTATGGCTGCCCTTCATCCCGAAAGAACATGGCGGCATGGGCCTCGGTCCGCTGGCAAATGCGCTGGTTCAGATGGAGCTTGGGCAAAGCCATCTCGGCGCATTGTCGATGAACAGCCAGGGTCCGGACGATGCGACCATGCTGACCTTGCTGGCACATGGGACGGATTATCAAAAAGAGAAATTCCTCAAGCCGCTTTTCAATGGTGAGAAGCGGATTTGTTATTCGATGACGGAAAAGGCCGCGGGCGCCGACGCGACGGGTATGCAGACCCGCGCCGAAAAAGATGGCAAGGGCAATTACGTTCTGAATGGCGAGAAATGGTATTCCTCGTCCGCGAATGTGGCGGACATTGCCGTGGTTATGGCCAAGACGAATCCGGAAGCGCCCCGGCATCAGCAATTCTCGACCTTTATCGTGGAACTCCCGAACCCTGGCTACCGGATCATTCGTAATATTCCGACCATGGCGATTCACAAAGACTATCAGGAAGCCATGGGCGCGGCGCATTGCGAAATCGCGATCGAGAATCTGGTTGTACCTGAGGAAAACCTACTCGGCGGCGAGGGCCAGGGCTTTGCCATGGGGCAGCACCGCCTTGCTTATGGTCGCTTGCGTCACGGTATGCACAATGTCGCGATGGCGCAGCGCGCGCTGGACCTGGCGACGGCGCATGTCTCGCAGCGCTCGACCTTCGGAAAAGGCCTGGCGGAACGTCAGGGGGTTCAGTTCATGCTGGCGGAATGCGCCAGCCAGCTCTATATCGCGCGGCTGATGCTGATGCACATCGCTTACAAAGCCGAGAACGGATTGGACATTCGCCAGGAAAATGGCATCGCGAAAGTCTTCCTTGCGAATATGGTGCACAAAGTGGTCGACACGGCGATTCAATTACACGGCGCCCTTGGCTATTCCACCGACACACCGTTAGCGGCCTGGTACACGCACATTCGCTCGCAACGTCTGGTCGACGGACCAGATGAAGTGCACAAATGGATTACCGGCAAGAATGTGATCCGCGCGTTTGAGAAGGACGGCACGACCGCGGCCGCCGCTGGCGGAGACTTGCTCTAGGCTGAGATGAGTGAGCCGCCCCCCTGAACTTGATTCAGAGGCACCAGCTTGCGCTGGAAATTTGGGTAAAATCTTCGATCCTCACTCACTCCGCAGACGCCAGCGTAAGCTGGGGTCTATGGACAAAAAACTGCCTCTGAGACCGCGGGCCGTTCCGGTCCCTGGACCCCAGCCACCCAGTCTAGCTGGGCGCAGCGTTGCGCTGGCGTCGGCGGTAAGCGCGATCGTCATGCCGCCAGAAAAAACAGACTCTGCGATCAAGAACGGGACCCATCAATCAGGCTCTCATCCTGAGCCTGTCGAAGGATAAAGGGCCGCGCTTCCGGGAAGCCCGCCTCGTCCTTCGACAAGCTCAGGATGAGGCGAAATGGGGCCGCTTTCCTGACGCAAGTCAGGACCCATGGCGGTTGAGTGAATCAGCAAGCCGCCATGGGTGCCAGCTTTCGCTGGCAATTCGGGAGAAGAGGAACGATTGTCATCTCGGAAAGCGCGATAGCGCTTATCCGGGACCTAGAATGCCTAGGTCCCGGCTCTCCGCTGCGCTGCGGCCGGGATGACAATGATTTTTTGTTCGTCCCGATCATCCCGGCTTTGGCAAATCGGGCTTCAGCGCTAAGTCGCGTCCGGCTGGAGCTTGTCCATCGTGCGCAACTCGAAATCGCTGGCATCATGTCGCTCAGGCAATTGTCGGGACGGTTCGCCCCAAACGCGGTTGACCATTTGACCCCGCTGCACAGCTGGGCGTTCCATCAGCTGATCGGTCCAGCGATTGACGTGCGTGTATTCATGAACAGACAGGAATTCTGCGGCCTCGTAAAGGATGCCCTTCGCCATCGCGCCGTACCACGGCATGATCGCCATGTCGGCGATCGAGTATTCACTGCCCGCCATATATTCATTGTCGGCCAAGTGACGATCAAGCACATCCATTTGGCGTTTCACTTCCATGGCAAAGCGATTGATCGGATACTCCATCTTGAAGGGCGCATACGCATAGAAATGACCAAAGCCGCCGCCGAGATAAGGCGCCGACCCCATTTGCCAGAACAACCAGTTCATCGCCTCGGTGCGCGCCTTGTGGCCTTCAGGCATGAACGCGCCGCCAAACTTTTCCGAAAGATAGACGAGGATAGAAGCGCTTTCGAATACGCGCGTGACTGGGTCGGTTGTATGATCCGCCATGACCGGGATCTTTGAGTTCGGATTCAAATCGACATAACCGGACCCAAATTGATCGCCTTCACCGATATTGATCAGCCAGGCATCATATTCCGCGCCGGAATGCCCCGCTGCGAGCAACTCCTCAAGCATGATGGTCACTTTCACCCCGTTCGGCGTCGCCAGAGAATAAAGCTGGATCGGATGCTTGCCGACTTGTAGCTCTTTGTCATGCGTGGGGCCCGCGATTGGTCGATTGATATTGGCAAAGCGTCCGCCGCTTTCTGTATCCCATGTCCAAACTTTCGGGGGGGTGTATTCAGTATCAGCCAAGGGGCGCTCTCCTTTTTGAGTTTAGGCGCGATTATTCTGCCCCATACAATAAGCGCGTGCCCTTGCGAAAGCCTAGGGTCAGAATTGGAATAGGGTCTATGCGAACCCTGGGTGAGCCGTGCATTCTGCGCATGAAAGAAAAAGATTCGGAGGATGGCGCGTGTCGGATTTGGTGACGAGACAAGACGAAGACGGGCTTTGCTGGCTGACGCTGAACCGACCTGAAAAGCTTAATTCTTTGACGGTCGGCATGTTCAAAGAACTGCGCCAGCATGTCATCGATCTCAAGAAAGATGACCGCATTGGCTGCGTCATCCTGCGCGGGGCTGGCAAGTGTTTTTCTGCCGGTCATGATCTTGGCGATATTGCCGAAGGCGAGAAAGTGCCCTCGCCAGGCTGGCATTCCGAAACGCTTCGCATGCTTGAGAAATTGCCAAAGCCCGTCATCGCAGCCGTACATGGCCATTGTTATACGGGTGCCTTGGAAGTTGCCCTGGCCGCAGATTTCATTCTCGCAGCTGAATCCGCCAAATTTGCCGATACGCATGCGAAATGGGCGCTGACGCCAATCTGGGGCATGAGCCAGCGGCTGCCGCGCCGCGTCGGCATCGCCCGCGCCAAACGGCTGATGTTTACCGCAGAAACTGTGCGCGCGCCGCAAGCCCTCGAAATGGGGCTTTGCGAAGCGGTGTTCGCGGATGATCATTTTGAAGACGAATTACGCGCTTTTTCGCAGCAAATCCTCGCCAATTCCGCCTTCTCTCACGCCGCAAATAAGCGGCTTTTGGAAGCAACAGATTCCGATCCACTGGATGCGGGCTTGCAATGGGAAGTCACCGAAAATGAAGGCGTCGGGCCCGATATGCATGACCGGATCAACGCCTTTATGAAGAAGTAGCACGCCGAAACTGGCACATGCCTTGCTGGATTTATCCCAGATTCACACGGGATGAATGCCGTTATGAAACGCCTTTTGGTCTGCCTTTGCCTGTTTGCTGCACCGCTGACGGCTAACGCCAATACCGACCTTGCCCGTCAATGGGGCATGGAGGCGAGCCGTCTGTCGCTCGAAACATCAAATCTGATGGCCGCCGTCGATATGGGCGAAAGCGCTGATATTACAGATACATTCGCGCTCGACGTTTACCGATTTGGCCGAACCTCTGCGGATCTGGCGCGATGGATCGATCATTCCAATGGTCCCAACGATCTCGGCTGTATTTTCCGCGGTATGGCCGCTGAATCTGAAACGCAGCTAATTGAGCTTGAATCGACCCCTGGCGCGCTCGACCAACGAGAAAGCCTGCGTCGCCTTTCAGTAATGTTTGCGGACGCCGAAATCATCGCCATCGCCGCACAGCGCCGCGCCCCGGCTCGGGCCGTTGGTGTGACCGCACCAACCGCCAGCTGCGCGGCAGAATCAGATCTGGCGCTGCAAGCGCTACGCTAGGCGCCTACCAAACCATCGCTTCGCGGAGTTCGGCGCGAAGATTGGCTGGCATCTCAATCGTTCCCGATCCTTGTTTCAGGTCCAACGGCGCGTCCTCGGGCTTAAGGTAGCGCCATCCCTGAAATGCTCTCTTCGGTGTGGGTTCGACCGCAATCAGCTCCGGGTCGAAAACCAATTCACAGGCTTTTCGGCCGCCGCGATCCTGAATCTCACGAACATCCATGATCCGCTGGCGCACCAGGATAATGCCTTTCGTGACCCAATAGATAGATCCACCGGCACTCAATTCGCCCGCGCGCTTCGGAACCATGCGCGTGTGATGATAAGGCAGCGGCGCTGATTGCATCAGCCGCGCCTGCCAACGCTCAATGTCCGCCGCATCATCGGCCCCAACGCAGAGTTTCACCATGTGAATCATCTCTGCAAAGGTAAACGAGGATTAATGTCTGTGAAGGTGGAAATTCTGTCACAGCGCGCCATAACAAAAGCGTGGTGGTGAAATTAAAAGGGATTTACTGATGTTGAAACTGATGGGATTGGCAACCAGCGCGGCGCTTTTGGCGGTCAGCGCTCAGGCGCAAGACGGACATGATGTGTTCGGCACTTTTCTAACACAGGCCAAGACCTCCACCGTGACAATTGAGGATTGCGGCGATGGCAGCCCATGTGGGCGCGTGTCCTGGATCGATCCCAATGCCATGGAAGCTGGCATGACCCCGGAAACCGCGCTGACTCAGGCCGGTGAGCCGGTATTGGGCCTGCTCATGCTGCAAGGCTTCGACAAGCGTCGCAAAGACTGGCGCGGCGGCACGATTTACGATCCCGAGGCCGATAAATCCTATGCCTCACGGTTGAAGCGCCTGGATGATGGCCGGTTGCAGGTCAAAGGCTGCGTTGGCCCAATTTGCCAGACGCAAGTCTGGGAACCGGCTCCCGAAGCGCTGCAAGCCTCGGCCCCAGCCACAAACTAAACGCCTGTGACCCGATGGCGCTTGCGCATTTGGCGCGGCGTGCTACCTCGCGGCTTTCGATTCGCGCGGCCAGCAAGGAGACAGCGTCATGGGCACACTTGGTAAAGACGCCACCCCACGGATCGAATCCGATACGATGGGCAATGTCGAAGTTCCCGGCAACAAATACTGGGGCGCCCAGGCCCAACGCTCACTCGGCAATTTCAAGATTGGCTGGGAGAAACAGCCGCTGCCTCTGGTGCGCGCGCTCGGGATTGTGAAGCGCGCCGCAGCTGAAACAAATATGGCGCTCGGTAAGCTGGATCCAGAACTCGGGAACGCCATCATCATCGCCGCGAATGAAGTGATTGAAGGCAAGCTGGACACACATTTCCCTCTTGTCGTCTGGCAGACTGGTTCTGGCACGCAATCGAACATGAATGCGAATGAGGTGATCGCTAATCGCGCAATCGAGATCCTGGGCGGCGAAATTGGCTCAAAAAGCCCTGTCCACCCAAATGATCACTGCAATATGAGCCAAAGTTCGAACGATACGTTCCCGACGGCGATGCATATTGCGAGCGCCGAGGAGATCACCCATCGCCTGCTGCCGGCGCTGCAACAATTGCACAATGCCCTGAATGACAAGGCGCAGGCCTGGACCGACATTATCAAGATTGGCCGCACGCACACACAGGACGCTACTCCCGTCACGCTGGGCCAGGAATTCTCCGGCTATACAAAAATGGTTGAAATGGGGATCCAGCGGATCGAGCAATCCCTGCCTGCGCTATTAGAGCTAGCCCAGGGCGGCACTGCAGTTGGTACAGGCTTGTCGACACCGGTCGGGTTTGCGGAAGGTGTGGCTGAGAAAATCGCTCAAATTACCGGCCTGAATTTCATCACAGCGCCGAACAAGTTCGAAGCCCTGTCCGCGCATGACGCCATGGTGTTCGCGCATGGCGCGATCACGACGGCGGCGATGTCCTGCTTCAAGATCGCCAATGACATTCGTTTCCTCGGATCAGGCCCGCGGTCCGGCCTTGGCGAGCTGGCCCTGCCGGAAAACGAGCCCGGGTCCTCCATTATGCCAGGCAAGGTTAATCCGACTCAATGCGAGGCAATGACACAAGTCTGCGCGCATATACACGGCAATAATGCTGCGATTGGGTTTGCTGGCAGCCAGGGGCATTTTGAACTCAACGTTTTCAATCCGATGATGAGCTACAACCTGCTACAATCCATCCGCCTGCTTGCAGATGCCGCTGTCTCGTTCACCGAGAATTGTGTTGTCGGCATCGAGCCGCGCCTCGAGAACATCCAGAAGGGTCTTGAAAACTCGCTCATGTTGGTGACGCCGCTGAAAGAAAAATATGGCTATGACCGCGCTGCCAAGATCGCCAAAACGGCACACAAGAATGGCACCACACTGCGTGAGGAAGCGATCGCGGATGGCATTCCGGCTGAAGATTTCGATGCGATTGTGCGACCTGAAAATATGATTGGGCCGAGCTAGTTCCGAATCACCCAAATCTCTGTAGAGTCCGATCAGTTTGAATAAGAAAGTCCCTTCTGATGAACACTGCTCCTGTCGGCTCGAAAGCCAATCCGTCTGAGTTCGATGTCATGCCACGCCTGGCTGAAGACGAACCCTATTTCGTGATCCGCGCGAATGATCCGCTGTCCAGCGCACTGGTTGAGCTGCATGCTTATATCGGCGCCGGTCAAGCGGGCGCCGCCCACAATAAGCTGGCCGAGATCATGGCTCTCACCTCCGCCAAAGCACCACGACCTGCATCAAGCCCGAAATATCGCGAAACCTTCGCCATTTCGCTCGCAATGGAACAATGGCGCAACGCTCATCGCGGAGACTAAGCTTGGTCGAGCCCGTCAATCTCAACAAGTTTCGCAAGGCCAAAGCGCGCGCCGAGAAAGAACAGCGCGCGCAGGAGAATCGTATCAAGCATGGCCGAACCAAAGCCGAAAAGGCGCAAGACCGCTTGTCGCGCGCTCGCGAAGAGGCCGAGCATGATGGCAAAAAGCGCGACTAATCTGCATCATTTTTGGCCCGAAGCTTGAGTGCACTGACTGCCTGAGGCAAAGACAGCCCAGGTTGGGACAATCGAAGGGACCAGGAACGTGATCAACAAGATTTTCGTGATTGGCGGCGCCGGTTATATCGGCGCCAATGCGTGCAAGGCGATCAAGATGAGCGGCCGTGAGCCGATCGTATTTGATAATTTCTCAAGCGGGCATCGCCACGCCGTGAAATGGGGCGAGTTGATCGAAGGCGATATCCGGAACGAGGATGAGATTCGTGCAGCCCTCGAGCGGGTCCGACCAGACGCCGTCATGCATTTCGCGGCGAATATCGAAGTCGGAGAAGGCGAAAAAGCGCCAGGTGCCTTCTATGAAAACAATGTCGCTGGTACGCTGAACGTGGTTCGGGCTATGCTAGACCTTGGCTTACAGAATTTTATTTTCTCGTCCACGTGCGCGATTTATGGCGACCCGGAAAGCCTGCCACTCGTTGAGGATATGCCGAAACGACCGGTCAGCGTCTATGGTCGCTCGAAGCTGATGGTTGAAACCATTCTCGAAGACATGTCCCGCGCTGAGGGCCTGCGTTACGCCGCGCTGCGCTATTTCAATGCGGCAGGCGCTGATCTCGACGGCGAGGTTGGCGAAGAGCATGATCCGGAAACACATTTGATCCCGAACGCGATCAAGGCCGCCGCTGGTATCGGCCAAGGCATGAAACTGTTCGGAGACGATTATCCGACACCAGACGGAACCTGCGTGCGCGATTATATCCACATTGCGGATTTGGTCTCAGCACACATTCTCGCTGCTGAACATATCCATAAGACGAGCGAAAGCCTGCAACTCAATCTCGGCACCGGAAACGGGTTCACCGTGAAACAAGTCCTGGACGCAGTTGAGCGCGCGGTCGGGAAGCCTGTACCGGTGGAAATCGGTCCGCGACGCCCGGGTGACGCGATCGCGCTTTACGCCGATACGTCAAAGTCTAAATCCGTTCTCGGATGGGTGCCTGAGCATTCTGATATGGACACGATCGTGTCTTCGGCGTGGAATTTCCACAAGCGGGTTTGGAACCTGGACTAAGCTGCCTGCAAATCCCAAACATGGACGCCGCGCTGTGATAGGCGAACGGGGTTCCAAGCCATGGATCGGATCAGATTCCAAATCGCCTTTCGCGTTGGTTTCACTTTGTACTCGCTCTGCCAACGCAGAGCCCAGCCATCTTTCAGACCATGCCACATACCTTTGCGCATGCCCTTTAAATCTGCGTGCCCCATATTGCGTAGATAGATGTAGAACATCAACGCGAGGTGCCCAGGGAAGGTCAATACAAGCACCGATAGCGGCATATTTTTCAAATAGGCCCAGGTCCGATTTCGAAAGCCATGATACATGGTGAAATGGCTATAGCGTCCACTGGTCGCGCTGCCTTTGTGATGGATGAGCGCGTCCGGTAGAAACACACATTTCTCATTGCTGAGCTGTAATCGCATGCCGAGATCAACGTCTTCGCAATAACAGAAGAAACGCTCATCAAAACCGCCAATCTCTAAAAACAGCTCGCGGTCATAGACTGCGCTGGCGCCGCATGGACTGAAACAGAAACTGTCGCGAATGGGCAGTTCCGAAATCGGATGCTCGAAGCCACCGCGCCATGGAATTCCAAACGCAAAATAGGCGTCGCCAGCGCCATCAAGTAGCTCTGGCTCATCCATATTGATTTGTCCGCAAGCGAAAACACGGCACGTCGCGTGGCGCTCTGTCGCCTTGAAGATCTCCGACAACCAATGGGGGTCTGCGGTCGCGTCGGGGTTGAGTAGCGCCAACCATTTTCCAGTCGCATATTGCGCTGCCAAATTGTTGCCCTTGGCAAAACCATGATTCGTTTGCTCGCGTATAACGCGAATCGATGGAAGTCCATCAACATCAAGATCAGCGATCGGATTGATTTGGCTATCATTGTCGACAACCAGAACTTCAAAATCTCGAAATTCTTGTTTCTTCAATGAATTCAATGCGTTCTGAAGCAGGTCGCCCGCATTATAATTCACAATCAGCACGGAAAAAAACGGCTGCACTCCACTCACGAATGACTCCCTCAAAGCGGGGCGGGCCCCAATCATTCACGCACACACGTATGCACATCGCCTGACAGGCGACAACAGTAATTTTTGAGAATACAGAGAAACGCACCGCTCTGATTAATAATCGAGCGGTGCATGTTTCCCTAATTCACGCGAGAAACCCCTACTGAATCAGACCCTTGAGTTCAGAGACAAGATCAGTCTTTTCCCACGTGAAGGCGCCACCATCTGTCGGTGTACGTCCAAAATGGCCATAAGCAGCAGATGGACTGTAGATCGGCGCTTCGAGGTTCAAGTGATTGCGAATGCCGCGCGGAGACAAATCGACTAGCTCACGCAGTTTGCGCGCGATCGTGTCTTCTCCAACTTCGCCAGTCCCGAAAGTATCGACATACAAAGACAGCGGCTGGGCAACGCCGATCGCATAACTGACCTGGATATTACAGCGCTTGGCGAGCCCCGACGCCACGACATTCTTCGCCAAATAGCGCGTCGCATAGGCCGCAGAGCGGTCGACCTTGGATGGGTCCTTGCCCGAAAAAGCGCCGCCGCCATGTGGCGCTGCGCCACCATACGTATCGACGATGATTTTGCGACCGGTCAGGCCCGCATCACCATCCGGTCCACCGATGACAAAGCGTCCGGTTGGATTGACATAGAACTTGTCTTCTTCAGGGAACCAGCCGTCCGGCAGAACGTCTTGCACGACGGGGCGGATAATCTCTCGCAGCTGCTCGAGCGTCGCTGAATCGGCATGCTGATGCGATACAACAATCGCGTTCACGCCAACCGGGCGCGATCCATCATATTGCAGGGTAACCTGGCTTTTAGCATCTGGCTCCAGCTCAGGATGGGTGCCATTGTGGCGTAGTTCTGCGAGTCTGCGCAGGATCTGGTGAGAGTAAACCAGCGTCGCCGGCATCAGCTCTGGCGTCTCGTCGGTTGCATAGCCGAACATGATGCCCTGGTCGCCCGCGCCTTCTTCCTGGTGCAGGCCCTGACCGGCCTCAACGCCTTGGGCGATCTCGGCTGACTGGCCGTGCACATGGTTTTCGACCGACATATTCTGCCAGTGGAAACCATCTTGCTCATAGCCAATCTTCTTGACCACATCGCGCGCAGCCTGGTTCATTTCGTCCTTGGTGACGACGGCACCATTATTGGTCCGAACTTCGCCGGCCAGCACCACGCGATTGGTTGTGGTTAGCGTCTCAACCGCGACTTTGGCGGTCGGGTCTTTGGCCAGGAACAGGTCGACAACCGCATCAGAGATTTGGTCTGAGACTTTGTCCGGATGTCCTTCGGAAACGCTTTCAGAGGTAAATTCGTGGTGCTGTAGCGGCATAGCTCTTCTCCCGTAGCCTTGGATTAGTAACGATAGTGCTCTGGCTTGAACGGCCCTTCCTGGGTCACACCGATATAATCGGCCTGATCCTTGGACAGGTCAGTCAATTCGACGCCAAGCTTGGCCAGGTGCAGGCGCGCGACCTTTTCGTCGAGGTGTTTGGGCAAGGTATAAACCTCGTTGCCATACTCACCCTTGTTCTCATGCAGCGCAATCTGGGCCAGCGTCTGGTTGGTGAACGAGGCAGACATAACAAAGCTTGGATGGCCCGTCGCGTTGCCGAGATTCACCAGACGGCCCTCAGACAAGAGGATGATCCGCTTGCCATCCGGGAAGGTGATCATGTCAACCTGCGGCTTGATATTCGTCCATTTGAAATTGCGCAGCCCTTCGACTTGAATCTCATTGTCGAAGTGTCCGATATTACAAACGATCGCCATATCCTTCATCGCCCGCATATGGTCGACGGTCAGAATGTCCTTATTTCCGGTCGCGGTGACGAAAATGTCGGCCGTTGGCGCCATCGTGTCTATGGTCTGGACATCATAGCCGTCCATGGCCGCTTGCAGGGCGCAGATCGGGTCAACTTCGGAAACCGTGACACGCGCACCTGAACCAGACAAAGACGCAGCAGAGCCTTTGCCGACATCGCCATACCCGGCCACAAAGGCAGTCTTGCCCGCCATCATCACATCGGTGCCGCGACGGATCGCATCAACCAGCGATTCCTTACAGCCATATTTATTGTCGAATTTCGACTTGGTGACGGAGTCGTTCACATTGATGGCCGGGAAAGGCAGTTCATTCTTGGCCGCCAATTGGTACAGCCGGTTGACGCCGGTCGTGGTTTCTTCCGAGACGCCGCGAATACCGGCTTTGATGCGTGAGAACCAACCAGGGGTTTCGGTCATCCGCTTGCGGATTTGGCGGAACAAGGCTTCTTCTTCCTCAGATCCAGGATTGTCGAGGACAGACGGATCCGCTTCGGCTTTCTCGCCGAGGATCAGATACATGGTCGCGTCGCCGCCATCGTCCAGGATCAGGTTGACGGTCTCGCCATTTGGCCATTCAAAAATGCGATCGGCAAATTGCCAATACTCATCCAGGGTCTCGCCTTTGTGCGCGAAGACTGGTGTGCCCGCGTCTGCAATCGCAGCCGCAGCATGGTCTTGTGTTGAGTAGATATTGCAACTCGCCCAGCGCACTTCGGCGCCAAGCGCTTCCAGCGTCTGAATCAGAACCGCTGTCTGAATCGTCATGTGCAGTGAGCCAGCAATCTTGGCGCCTTTGAGCGGCTGGCTTGCGCCATATTCGGCACGCGCGGCCATCAGGCCTGGCATTTCGGTTTCTGCGATTTCGATTTCCATCCGGCCAAAGTCAGCCTGGCTGATGTCCGCGACAGCATAGTCCTGAGACATATCAACGATCCTTTATATGAAATTTGATCGGCCTATAGCATGCGGGCAGGCTTTGTACAGGCGCGTTTTACAAATCTCGCTGCGAATGGGCCTTTGTTAATGTTGCGATTGTCTGGCCAAGACCTGCGAGGTTGATTATGTGCAGCGCCAAACAGAGCGGAAATGAGGTTGAGCATGAGCGTGGTAAAAATTGATGCGCTGGATTGGAGCATTGGCACCGGAAAGCCGCTCGCTGTCATTGCCGGGCTGAACGTGCTTGAGAATGTGGACCTCGCGATCACAGTCGGCACAGAACTGAAAGCGATCTGCGCCTCGCTGGGCCTGCCGTATATATTCAAAGCCAGCTTTGACAAAGCCAACCGATCTTCAATCACATCTTATCGTGGGCCAGGCCTCGACAAAGGTCTGCCTATGCTGGCTGAGATCAAACAAGAGCTGGGCGTAGGGATTTGCACAGACTTGCATGAGCCGTATCAAGCAGATGCCGTCGCGAAGGTCGCCGATATCGTTCAGATCCCGGCTTTCCTGTGCCGTCAAACCGATCTGGTCGTGGCGACCGCCAAAGCGGCTGGCGACAGCGGCAGCGCCATTCAGGTCAAGAAGGCGCAATTCCTGGCGCCCTGGGACACCAAGAATATCGTCTCGAAAATTGCCGAAGTGCTACCAGGTGATCGGGTCATCCTATGCGAGCGCGGGGCCAGCTTCGGATACAATAATCTCGTCGTCGACATGCTGGGCATTCAACAGATGCAAGCCCTAGGCTGTCCGGTCACGATTGATGCGACTCACGCGGTGCAGCTGCCAGGCGCCGACCCGCGCACAGCGGGTGCATCAACAGGCGGGCGACGCGAAGGGGTCGGCACGATTGCGAAATCCGCCGTTGCTGCTGGCGCCAATGGCGTCTTTCTGGAGTTTCACTCAGATCCTGACAAAGCCTTATGCGATGGCCCGAGCTGTTTACCACTCACCGCCGCCGAGCCTTTGCTGAAAGAGCTGAAAGCAATCCATGAGATCGTCAATTAGGGCCGGACGTTCCATTCCATAAGGGTGGCGCCGTCTATCTCGCTGCGGATCAGGCCATAAGCCCCAGTTTTGAGTTTGATCGAGTCGAGATTGCACCGAACTCTGATCACAGCGTCCAGGACAAAGCGCGCAATCCCATTCGATGTCACGATCAAAATGGGCGGCCATTCATTTGGACCCGACAGCGAATGGAGCAGGCTCGCCCATTCTGCGATCAGATGTTCGGGAGAGACATCCCAGCCCGGCGGCGGGACCGCGTCCCGATCCCAAGCCTGAAGCGCCGCTTCACCGACCCGCGCGATCACGCGGTCTTCCGGCTGGTTCTCGTCCGGGCCGTAATCCACCTCACGCAGAAACTCGAGCACGCGGAGGTCGGGCGGCGTGTCATAAGCCCCTAGTATCGCTCCAGCAGTTTGCCGTGTCCGCTGCAACTCGCTGCAATAGGCGGCGCCAAATCCATCTGGCACGCGGGCGTGAAAGTGCGTCGCCAGCTGGCTTGCTTGCACCTCCCCTGAAGACGATAATGGCAAATCAGTCCGCGCCCCAACGCGGGTGACCGTATCGCCTTTGTCAAACGTGTTGCCGTGCCGCACGATATAAATATCGGTCACGCCAGATACTCCGCCAGCGGCTCGCCATTCTTGGCAATCAGCGCCTCTGCATGGGCCGCATCTTGCGGCGTATCAATGCCCCACATTGCGCTCGGCGCGGCTGGGACTTTGACCGCTTGCATGCGCATCCCATTTTCCAGGAAGCGCAATTGCTCCAAGCCTTCCAGGCTTTCATAATAGCCTTCTTCCAAAGCCACAAACGCCTCCAAGGCGCGGCGCTTATAACCGTACAACCCAATATGACGCCATACGGGTGAGACGGGGCTCGCTTCACGCAACGCATTCTCCTTGCGCATCGCTGGCAGGATATTTTTTGAAAACCAGAGCGCTTCGCTATCCGCGCTGAGCACGCAAGTGGTGCCAGAGAATGGTGTTTCGCGTTTGCGCGCGCGCAACTCGTCCAAGTCTTCCCAGCTCATTTGCACAACTGGCGTAACCGCATCGAGCGGTGTGGTGCGACCCGCCTGAATAATTGCAGTGATGTAGCTGGGCGGCGTGAAAGGCGCGTCGCCTTGCAGATTGACAATGAACTCGGCGTCGGGCGCGACCTGATTGGCGGCGGCGAGCGCACGATCGGTCCCGGATGGCAGGTTCGGATCCGTCATCACAACCGGCACCCCAATCTCGTGGGCATGGGATTCAATCGCCGCATGATCAGTCGCGACGACATAAGTCACGTTCGTCAATTGCTTTGCACATATTTCCGCGATCGTCGCGACCCGAGCGAGCAATGTTTGCCCCGCAATAGAATGAAGTGGTTTTTGAGGAAACCGCGTTGAAGCGTATCGCGAGGGAATGACGACCAAGGTCTGCAAATTTCAACAACATCTTTTTAACTGAGAACCCGGACCTTCGTGTCCTATAGCGTTTGTCCAAATGAGCCAAGGAGGGACGATCACTAACTGCCTTTTCATGGACAAACTCCACTCACAAATGTTGACCAGAGGCGAATAGTAATAAAATACCCCCTAAAGCCGCTCACCTGCGCTTTTTTGGCTGGTCTGGTCCCAGGAATTGCAGTTGCACGATCGCGAATCGAATATGTAAATGGTGCCCACATGAAGATACTAATCACCGGAGCCGCAGGATTCATCGGTTCTCATGTCTCCGCAGAATTGCTTCGGCAGGGCTACGATGTGGTTGGCATCGACTCGATGAACGATTATTATTCGTTGGAGCTCAAGAGAGACCGATTACGTGAATTATTGGCCTCTAAGAGGTTCCATTTCCTTGAAGTCGATATTTCAGATTTTGGGCAGATTGAATCCGTCTCCAACAAAATCCGGGCGGACAAAATACTTCACTTAGCGGCGCAAGCCGGCGTTCGATACTCGATCGATCATCCGCATGCTTACTCGAGCGCGAATTTGGTTGGGCATTTTCATCTCTTAGAGCTTGCTAGGAAGTGGGAAGTCGATAATTTCGTCTACGCATCTTCTTCGTCCGTTTATGGCGGAAATACTAAAGTCCCGTTCTGCGAAACAGATCAAACCGATGATCCGGTCTCCTTTTATGGTGCGACGAAAAAATCCAACGAGTTGATGTCTCACTCATATTCCTCTTTATATGGTTTATCTGCGTCGGGATTGCGTTTTTTCACCGTCTACGGTCCGAAGGGTCGACCGGATATGGCGTATTGGATATTTGCCGATAAGATCAAACGCGGAGCACCGATTAAGGTCTTCAACCAAGGCAATATGAAGCGCGATTTTACCTATATTGACGATATTGTTTCTGGAACGATTGCCGCGCTTGAAAAACCTGCCCGGGAATTTGCGACTGGCGCGCCGCATCGGATCTACAATCTTGGAAATGACCAGCCAGAGTACCTATTGGACCTCATTTCGGAAATCGAGTCAGCCCTCAATCTCGAAGCGAAGAAACAGTTCATGCCGATACAAAAAGGCGACGTCCCAAATACATGGGCAGAGATTTCTCGGGCCAGAAGCGAATTGGGATTTCAGCCGTCAACGACGTTGCATGAGGGGATAGAGAAATTTATGCATTGGTTTTCCGCACGCGGGGACCGGTACAAATGACAAGTACCGCTGCTGTAATAATCCTAGGATGAAGCATGGATTCGTCACACTCAATCGGAACCGAAGTCGTTGAAATAGAACGCAACGGTTTGAACGCATTACTCGATGAACTGCGTCTCCCAAGCTCGTCACTGGCAAGAGCTTTCGGACGATCAATAGATATCTTGTCCGCTACCTCTGGACAAGTCATCGTTACCGGGATGGGCAAGTCGGGTTTGATCGGCCGGAAAATTGCGGCCACGTTTTCTTCAACAGGGACAAAATCGGTATTTGTACATCCTGGAGAAGCAAGCCATGGTGATATGGGAGTTATCGCTGAAATTGATACCGTGATCGCGCTGTCCAATTCAGGCGAGACACAAGAATTGAAAGACGTTATCGCATACTGCAAGCGGTTCGGCATAGATCTCATTGCAATCACCGCTGGCCGCAATTCAACATTGGCAAAAGCGGCTTCTATTCTCCTGCAAATCCCGGATTCGCAGGAAGCATGCGGCATCACAAAAGCGCCAACGACATCGACGACGACCATGCTGGCATTAGGAGATGCAATCGCCGTCGCACTACTTCGCAACAAAGGATTTAGCGAAAGAGACTTTCATGTCTTCCATCCTGGCGGAAAGCTTGGCGCGTCGCTAAAGCGTGTTGAGTCTCTGATGCATACTTCTGGATTGCCACTTTGCACCGCGGCTGAGAAAATCGACGCCATTGTCACGTCAATCAATACGAGCGGATTCGGATGTTGCGGGGTAGTCGACTCCAGTGGAAAGCTGATCGGGATCATCACAGACGGTGATATGCGAAGAAACTTTCAGCGCTTGACTGAGCCATTGACCGCTACGCAACTCATGACCGACAACCCGCACACGGTGAATCCAGACAGCATCGCCGCTAAAGCCCTTGGCATCTTGAACCAGAAAAAAATCACTGCGCTTTTTGTCGTCGATGCAAAAGGGCACCCAGTCGGACTCATCCACGTACACGATTTCTTGGAAGAAGGTGCCCTTTAGCATCTGCAGATGCTTTTATCGTCCGCGGAGTATGATGGTGGTTGTTGAAGGGAAATGAGAACGACTAAGAATCGCGGGCTTTCTCTACCTCGAGCAGCGATCGGACGGCATTGTGGTTACTCACCGCGATTCCGGAAAACTCCTGAACTCCATTTTTAGTTAGAGGTTCAAAATTTACTGAACCGAGGAGCTTTTCCGCGCGATCAAAATCTTTGTTCTCGATCGCATGTTTTGCGGCAGCGCTCTTAAGAACTTCCCGTACGGGCTCTGGCGCCAGCGACCGCTCTTGTTCTAAGAGAGCGACTTGGTTTTGATAAGACAGATCGGAAGACGTGACTGCACACAAATCTTCTGGGATCTTTTTTATACAAGTGTAAAATCGGCTGGCTCCCCGCAATGTATAGCAAGGTTCAAAATACTCCCTCAACCGCGCCATCTCCAAATGAATCCAATACTCGTTATAGTGAACGTAGTCTTGCTGGATGAGAATTGATCCAACATCGAGACAAGAGAACATGGTCGAAACCACATGATTGTTAAGAGCAATCGATTTTGCCACGTCCACGAACAGGATGCCGATCGGACGACCATCCCATTCGAATGATAGAAAATCACCTTGGTGCGGCTCAGCTAGTTCGTGATAACCCTCTACCGTCCGGCACCATTGCCCCAATACAGAACCACCGCCACCTGTCGAGAAATTTTGAAGGTACGATTCATTACCCTCGAATGATTTCCATAAGTCGAACGAATGAATCGGCGGCTGTTCGACCGACACTCCGGCGTCTGCTATTCCTTTCGCGAACGCCCAAGTGGATGCGCCCATCATAGATCCGAGATCAACAATGGCATCTCCGTTCCAACACTCATTCGCTAGAGCATAACAGAGTGCTATTTCGTGTGTACTTAGCGTGGATCGGATAGTGATTGGATCATTGAACGGGCGTTGTAATTCATACATCGATTGAGCCAGCGGCTTAACGCCGAATGACTCTGGATTTCTAGAATACTTGAGAAAGAACTCCCGGCTTTTGAGGTTTACCGACAGCAAATGTTTTCCTCTATTGACGAGCCCACTCGCTAATTCGACGCCAAGTTCAGCCGCTTCGAACTTTGCTCCCGAACCGTCCGACACTGTCAACTTGCAGAAGAACGATGTTTTATCGCCCACATCCAGCTCACCAAATAGGGCGTGGGCTGAAATGTCTGGGATTAGTTGATTTAGGCTAGTTTTGACCGTCTGCGTTGATAACAATTCCGCACAAGACTGGTCCGAGTATACGTCCAGAGACAACTTCAATTTCTTCTTTGATGGCTTGCTCGGCCACGGTAGAATTCCACCCAGCGTAACCTCCGCTTTTAGACCCAATCCCCGATCAGCAGGGACCAAGGAAGCTTTGGCGTGCGGTCCGAGCTCTCGCATTTCTCTTTCGTATTGATGGGCAAGCGCAAGCAGAGCATCACGCGCAGCATCTAATGCCGTGTCACCGTTTCGATTGGGCAACAAGCACCAAAAATTTTCAACCCGAATAAGCTCTCGGCCAAGACTTCTCGATAATCGTTCAGCGCCACGGCGGACGTCAGGAAACCGATTTCGGTAGTCGTCACCGCAAACAATCCCGTCTGGCTTTAGATGAGAGACCCAAAACTCAAGATTTTGTGACAATATAGGATCGGTGTGCACGGCGTCTTCATAGTAGAGGTCAATTGGTTCGTCCCAGTCTTGAAAATCGCGTGGACTGTATCCCTGCTTGGGGACGATGTTAGGGCAATCTGCCGTATATTTTTTAAACTGATCGAGACCATATGTGATTCCAAGTCTTTTCTCGATCGGCCGAACACCTTCATTTCCCTCCCATGGATCGATACAAAACACCGTTGCACTTGGGTCGACGCTCTTAGACCAACACCAAGAGCTTGCGCCAAAAAGCGATCCCACTTCCACCATTTTTCCATTTTCGGGAACGAGTCCTGCGACGATTTCTATCGCCCGAAGCTGATAGGAGTTCACTTGGCCAGGAATTTTCGGATTGTAAGGCATCAAATGGGCTTTCTGCTTGAGAGCAAAGTGTTCGGTGTGGGTCAATTGAGGTGCCTGATTGCAAGCGCTTCTATGAATATCCAGTTGGACGGAATTGACCAGTGAACTTAACGAGATCACTTCAGTTGAGTGCGGCCTTCATTTTGCATCGGCGTGCAGGTTCAACAAGCCGTCTGCGCTAATCTGCCATCCGACAGCACTATAGTTGCGAGCGTGCTTGGAAAAACCGTCTCGAACCGCCTCATTTGTGAGGAGCGTTTTCAGCTGTCGCTTCCAGCCAAAATAATCGAATGGTGCAAGTTTAATGAGCCCGGCACAGTCTGTTTCGATCGCTGCCGGAACCGTGTCGGAAACCAGACAAGGCTTTCCAAAGCTTAAGCTTTCAATCGGTGGCATTCCCCAGCCTTCGCGTCGGGCTGGGTAGACAGTGAACAGACAGTTGGAATAAAGCCAACTGAGTTCAGAAGCACCGATGTTCGATAGAACTTGAATCCGATCTTTCCTCAAAGAATTCAAATAGGATTCATCCTTGAACTTTTCGAACCCGCTCTGCGGAGATCCAACAAGTAGAAGCGTTGCGGGATCATAGCTCGAATTTCTCGAAAGCTCTGCGTTCACTTCCCTCCAGAGATCGACGATAAAATCGTGCCGCTTGCGGTTGTTCATCGAAGAAACAAACATGACAAAGTTTTCTGGCAGCCCAGCGCTCGGGGCTTTTGGCTCTGCCTGGAGCAGCTGTTCATTCGGGCCTAAGTGAATTCGATGTGTGTCGACACGAACCCCCTTGTCCCGGCAAAACTGGTCGATCTCATTTCGAGCTTCGTCGGAAATCACGATTGCAGTGTCCGCAAATTCTAGGAGCTTTCGAAGACGGCGAGCATAGTTTGCTCGCGTTCGTTCATCGAATGAATTTGCATCCGTAACATACAAAATATCGGGAATGTGCGCCCAAAGTCTCAAACGATTCGATCTGACGAAACTTTCCAAATCACTCAAGTATCGATCATTTGATATCCATGGCTGACCGAGCAGCAAAAGCCGATTGCCCATTATAGAAGACAAGTTTTTTTGCTGAACGACAGGCTGAAGCTGTGTTCTCAGATTAACCGCGGAGTCGAGCTCTGCACTTGCGGTTCCTTCTGATGACTTTTGAATGAAGTGATGCTCTTCTGGGACAAACGAGTTAAACTCGGGGCGTATGCGCTGAATTCCTGATACAATACTGTCCTTAAGCGGGCCCGGAAGCGTGTTCAATGAATGTTTTACGGCGGTGATAGATCGCCTTTTGAGCCCTGTTCCGGGACCGAATTCAGCGCTTCCCTCCATGCCATCCGTCCAATTTTCGGAGTGAAGCTGCACATTCGAGACTTTCATGATTCCGCTACTGGGCCCAGAAATCTCGCGCGCGTTTGACAACGAAATGAGTTCGTCGCTCATGACGTCATCGGTGGGCGAAAAAACAAATCTGCGATTTGGTGAATTCCACAGTATAGTTGGAATATTTGCGACCTGCGCCCTCATCGCGGATATTAAGCTAAATTCAACTGCAGTGACGCCGGTCAAATTTGAAAAATTGTACAAGTGGTGTGCAAGGTGACTCACATCCAGAACGAATTGTGAATCCTCATCCGTTGGCTCAACTTGGTTTGTTTTGATGCTGCGGAGTTTTTCGTAGAGCGCAACTGTTTCGTCTGTATGCCTATCAATCGAGAAGTTCGGGCGTGCATGTTGAGTGCGCTCCGGGCGGAGTTGCTCTTGCGCGGACTGCGCCATCAATGTTTCAACCGTTTCTCTTAAGGAATCGACATCGCATGGGTGCACATACGAAGCGTACTCTTCAAGATATTCGTTTTCGCCCGACATGTTTGACAGAATAAGAGGTGTTCCTGCCGCTGCCGCCTCCAAAGCCGCCAATGGGGCACCTTCAGCCCAACTGTTGAGCACCATGCAGGTGGCGGCTTTCATAGCGCCCGCCAACAATTCGCGATCATCTATGCGATCAATGTGAACAAATTTAGGTCCGGCCCACTTTTTGACGAGTTCAAAATAGTCAGGGTCCCCGATATGCCCAATGCAAACAAATGGAATGTCCAAATGTCTCAGCGCGAATGCGGCAATCGCCTGGTTCTTCCGCGGCTCTATTCGCCCGACGAACAGAACGAAATCGCGTAATCCCGTTGCAGCAATGAACTTTTGCGCATCGCCGCCCGCCATGGTTTCCGTGTCGACGCCATTGCGGATGATTGTTGACTTGCTCACATCGCACCCAATCGCTTCCAAAAACGATCGTTCGTACCGGCTTAAGCAAATCAGATGATCGGCGAGGTCGGTGGAGTGAATCAAGCTTTCAAAGTGTCGGTCCACACCTTGAATGGGCGGCGACTTCGAGGCCGGATCCCATTTCGGTGTCTGACGACGAATGTTCTCAAGGCCCTGCATAACTTGCTCTTCGGAACGCGCCCTACTCAACAGTTCCGGAACCGATTCCTGATAGTATTTCAGATAATTCAAATTGAGCGCGATTGGTGAGTAAGCGACTGCGCTTCCAGTCGAGCGAGCTTCCACGAGCGATTCTATCGCCGTTTGAAGCGGCCAAGAATTAAACACATGGACGGCAGCAAAACCCTCGGACAATGAATCGGGATCGCTGCGATGTATGTTTGTGACATCTAACCCATTGTCTTTCGCGGTTGCGCAGATTTTTGCCACACGCAAGGTTGGCCCACCACGCGTCGTTTTCTCGGAGCCATGTGTCACAAGAGCGAATTTGTCTCTCTGTTGCGCGACGGCGCCGCCGCGACTTGGCCCCGCGCCCGAAAGGTCAAACTCCTCTGCAACTTTCTGGAACAATTTCAGATGCTGCTCTCCCCAGGCCGCCCAGGTTCGATGCTCAACTGACGACCTAAGAACTTCCCGTTCCTGAACGAGGTTTTTCAGCACCTGCCTCAGAGAATCTGAATTTTCATTTTCGAACGGAATATGCGGGTATTCATTCACCCAGCCGACATCTGACGCGATTATCGGCTTCCCACATGCAAGCGCCTCAAGAACACACATTGGCCCACCTTCATATCGCGCGGGCACGAGCACGTAGTCCAAGTCGTTGTAAAAATCAGCCATTTTGCCATCGGCGATAAACTGCGATGGACCTGGCCAACCGGACCCTGTAAATCGCCATTCAATGCCTGGCACGTCCATCACGTCGGCAACCAGGGCCTCTCCCTTGCGGCCGGTATGATATGTCCGACCAATCACCCCGACGCGGAGACTTGGCCTAAACAGGTTTAGGTCAACGCCTGGCGTAATTACAGAGACACGCTTGATCCCTTCGGCTGTCAACTCATCGGCGTAGCGCTTGGACATGCAGACTGCGTGTTCGACATCATTGGCGATTTCGAAATAGCGCGCTCTAGCATCTTGGTCCCGTTCTGAATGGGTGAAGAAAGCGAGTTCAACAGCGCCAGCGCGCTTTCTTCGACATGAATAGTTTATGTAATATTGCAGGTCCGCGCTCGAATCTGGCGTGACACCATAGGATACATTTGAATCGAGACTCGCAATTTCGCGCGCAAGTTTTTCCAGTATCCAACCTTGGTCAGCAATTGTAATGTGCGTTCTGATCGGCATCTCTTGACCCTCGGCTTCGATTTTGATGAACAGCGCTCAGAAGTGTCAACAGCGACCTAGAACGCATGCGATCCCACATTGACGCGGCGTGAGTCCGCTTCGCACATCAGATTTACCAGCCCGTCCAAATCGACGCTGCGCGACCATCCTAACTCTTTCTCGGCTTTCTCCGGAGAACCGATCAGTAATTCCACTTCGGCAGGCCGATAGAATTTTGGATTAACTCGGACCAGCTCTCGACCGGAGCGTGCATCAAAACCGACCTCGGCTTCGCCTTTTCCGCGCCACTCTAACTCCCAATCGAAGAAACGCCCCGCGGCTTCGACAAACGAGCGAATCGAATGCGTCTCACCTGTCGCCAAAACATAATCGCTTGGTTCGTCTCTTTGCAGCATTCTCCACATTCCTTCGACATAATCGGCCGCGAATCCCCAATCGCGCTTCGCGTCCAGATTACCGAGTTGCAACACATCTTGCTGCCCAGCCGCCATTCGAGCGAATGCAAGAGTTATTTTTCTGGTTACAAATTCCTTCCCGCGAAGTGGGCTTTCATGGTTAAATAAAATCCCGCTACACGCGAACATGTCGAAACTCTCTCTAAAGTTCACCGTCGTCCAGTGACCAAAAAGTTTGGCAACACCGTACGGGCTGCGCGGATAGAATGGCGTAGACTCCGTTTGCGGAATTTCCTGAACTTTCCCGAACATTTCAGATGTGGAAGCCTGATAAAACTTCGACGAGCCGCCTAATGATCGGATACTCTCAAGCAGTCTCATCACACCCATCGCGTCCGCATTAGCGGTGTATAGGGGTTGCTCGAACGAAACACCCACAAAACTCTGCGCGGCAAGATTGTACACCTCGTCTGGTGAAACCGTGTCCAACAACCTTCTAATGTTGCTCTCTTCGAGCAACTCAAAATCATGCAAGCTAACGGCGTCGGTAATCCCCAGTTCGTCGAGTCTGCCAGTGGCATTTACGCCTATCCGCCTGACGCCGCCATGCACCTCGTAACCCTTTTGCAATAGCAGTTTACTGAGATACGCCCCGTCTTGTCCGGTAATACCGGTGATAAGTGCGACTTTCGCCATGGATGAGCCCCTTAAATTGTGATCTCAAAAGAAACGCGTCCAGCGAGTAGCGTTAGCGAAACTACTTGACTAGTGGGTATCTTCTGAATTGCGGCTTTTTTTGAGTCCTGCCGTTAATTGCAGCGAAATCGATTAACGCCCGTTTGCTTTTGTCGTGACGAATCTCCAGCAATTAGAAGGCATCTGACATAGTGCGATCATGAGCCTCAAGCACTTCTTCGACTTCTCCGAACATTTTTAATCGCCCTTTGTCCAGCCAAGCGACTTTATTGCAAGACTGCTTGATAACATTGTGATTGTGCGACGCCAGAATCAAAATTCCAGCCTTATCCACCATTTTTCGCAATCGCTCTTGCGCTTTTGCCTGAAACGAAGGATCGCCCGCGCCTAGCCATTCATCCATGAGAATAATGTCGGCGTCGAATGCCGTAGCACAAGCAAATGTAAGACGCATTGCCATACCATTCGAGTACGTTCGAACTGGCATGTGCAGGTATTCTCCCAGTTCGGAAAACTCGGCGATACTCGGCAATAAGTCCTTCGCATCACTGCGGCTATAGCCCGCCATTAGACCGCTCAAAATTATGTTTCGATAGCCGGTTGTTTCCGGGTGGACGCCTAGCCCCGCCGAAAACAAACCAGCGACGCTTCCGGATACATGGATGCTTCCTGACTGTGGCTCATAGATACCCGCTATCACACGTAGCAAAGTCGACTTTCCCGACCCGTTGCGTCCTATGAGGCCCAGTCGATCACCGTCTTGCAGCTTTAGATTAATCCGATCGAGCGCGACTATGCTCTTTGTGCGCTGCGATCCATCTATCATAATATGGCCCGCACCGGTACGATTCACGTCGGGCGCTCGCCCTTCCGAGAATTCGCTCAGCTGCGCCTGGCCGCCTAGCATCGGATAACTCAGTGTCGTATCTACTAGCAGAATCGAACTCATGATTTACAACCAAAACACAATTCGTCTTCGCGCTACAACCAGAGCGATCAGGGACGCAAAGACAAGCGATAGGCTGCACCCCGCTACGACATAAAGACTCAACATCGGGACTTCTCCAGACAATAAAGGTTCTCTGAAAGCGATCAGATAATGCGCAAAAGGATTGAACTGAAGGTATCTCCAAAGCGCGCCGATCTGGTCAGGCATCCAGAATATCGGCGTTAGGAAAAACATCACTCGCAAAATCGCTTGCACCAAGTGCGAAACGTCACGAAAGCGCGCGCAAATCGCCCCTAGAACAAAATGCACGCTGTATCCACTAATCAAAAGCAACAAAAAAACAAATAAAGAAACAACTGCGGCCGGCGTTACTGCTATTTTGTAAATAATAAACATGATAACTATGACAGCAAAATTGAACGCGCTAAAAACTGTCGAGCGCATCATGCTTACATTTACAAACACGGACAACGGAAAACGGCCTCCCTTCAACCATCTCTCCGCATTCACGAATACTTGGCATCCATCTGAAAGCACGGCGGAAACGAACATCCAGACGAAATAATTGATCGCCACGTAGTTTGTGAAATAGGTCGGATCAACAGTTACAAATGGCGTAAAAATCAGGACCTTCACCCAAACGAAGAGCATGAATGAGAGCGTGGTCCAGAGGATGCCGATTTGCGTGCGCTTAAACCGAATTCGAATGTCTTCAGAAGTAAGCGCTATGGATAATCGCCACTGGCGCACTCCGGCCGCGATGTCCCGGATTGCGGCCGAGAATTGATTAGGACCGATTTTGTATTCTGTTGGGTGCATATTAGCCCTCGTCAAATTCAGAAAGACCGCGTAGGTCATTCGAACGTCAGCTCCCTATCGTCAACCAGCAAGGCGCATTGAATTGAACAGCATAAGCTGCATTTGTCGTCATCATCAGCTAATCAAATTTCGACACAAGAACAAGTTCAGAATAATCTGTTTTTAGACGAGATAATCCAATGAATTCAACGGAATATACAAAACGCATTTGGCAATTTTTGCCAAAATCGTTTCGTAACCCGTTTTGGAAATGGTACAACCACGAGACAATTGGACGCGCCAGAAGCAGTAAAAAACCCGTCCCCAGTCACGCTCCGATTGTCATTGCCGGAATGTTTCGAACCGCTAGCGGTTTGGGGGCCTGGGCTCGGTCTACATATCGAGTCTTGGTCGACGCGGGATACAACGTCATTGCCGTAGATTTAAGCGATCATCTGGCCTCAGCGGATATTCAATGCGACATTCCATTTTCAGAATTTCCAAAATCACGGACGGGAACTCTGATCCTCCACGTTAACGCACCGGAAGTCGCAATCAGTTTGAGAAAGCTGGGCCTCCGAAGAGGTCGATCGTGGCGTGTGATCGGCGCTTGGGCGTGGGAACTCGATGTGTTCCCCACCGGATGGGACGCTGCTTTTCCACTCGTTTCAGAAATATGGACGCTGTCCGATTTTTCGGCCAATTCCTTAAGGCAGCACAGGAGCGCGCCATCAATCGACGTTTTGCCGATCTGCGTCAGTCCACCCGGGCACCTTGTATCGGAGCGAGAAACCCGCTCCATCCGCAAACCGTTCAAAGTATTGACTATGGCGGATGCGCTATCGACGCTTTCAAGAAAGAACCCGATTGGAGCAATCCAGGCATTTCGCAAAGCCTTTGAAGATGACCCTGATTATCAACTAATATTAAAACTAAGAAATTTCCAGCCTGGCACGGAACAGTGGAAACCTCTTGAAGCTGCATTGGCTGATGCGGCTAATATCGAAGTCATCGGTGAGAATCTGTCTTCAGAGGAACAATGGTCAATTATTGCCGATTCCAGTGCTTTCATTTCACTACACCGCGCTGAAGGATTTGGATTGGGTGTCGCTGAATCTATGTCTTTGGGGATTCCGGTTGTGACAACGGGCTGGTCAGGAAACATGTCTTTTTGTTCCGACAAATCGGCCTGCCTTGTCGACTATTCGATGACCCCTATTCCGACAGATTATCCTCATTACGGAAATATGGGGGCAAAATGGGCGGAGCCGGAAATTGATCATGCGGCACATCAATTGCGCCGCTTAAGCCAGGACCCTGATTTGATTGAAGAACTAGGTCTTCAAGGGCGCCATCGTATTGCGGAATACTGCGCATCTGAACCGGTAACCGAGAAATTAACGTCTCTGATTGAGAGAAAAGGGTAGAATCGTTTTCGAATCCGTCACGCGCTGACCGAGAGGTCTTGTGCGGCTGGCTCTAGTGCTGTCACGACGTGATACAATATGCTCGCCGGGATTTGCGTCGATATCGGTTTTCCAGAGACGCCACATTCATCGATCCAAGTCCCATGCGGTGCGCGATCAAAGAATGCGCCTTTGATTCTGTGAAACAGGGTATCCGCGGCGTTCGGCGTAACCATTCCCGGGTGGTGCAGATACGCTCGAAATCGTTCGAGCTGATGCCAGATACGACTGTTTTCATCCACGATCTCACCATGCTTTCCGAGGAGATTATACGAGAACGTAGTTGACTCATTCACGCCTAGCGCGTCGGCGGTTCTAATAAGTCGTCTTCGCCAACTCAATGTATCTCGCCCGGTTAAGTCGTCGTGAATTTTTAGCAGCGTCGCCCACTCATAGTGGTGGCCTGGTTCAAACAAATCGCCTCGCCCATCTGCGGCTGGCGACCAATCCAGTTCGAAATACTCGCGCAGCGTATTCGCTTCCGGATCAAAAAAGTAGCGTTCAAAGAGTCCGACGATGGTTGAAGCGCGGTCC
Source organism: Pseudomonadota bacterium (assembly GCA_039818185.1). Taxonomy (GTDB): domain Bacteria; phylum Pseudomonadota; class Alphaproteobacteria; order Caulobacterales; family Hyphomonadaceae; genus Henriciella. The sequence goes on along the minus strand of JBCBUI010000002.1, from coordinate 257,521 downwards.
AGATACTCGTCCGCACCTGTCACTTGATACATCGCTAAGTAAGCTTCCAAGAGATGCATGTGCGGATTAGAACGTCTTATCCCGACGTTCTTACTGCTTTCGAAATATCCTCCGAAATCTGCGTCCGCCAGGTTTTGATCAATATAGTCGATGGCCTCTTCTGCCATATTTAATGCATCTCTGAAATCGAGCGCTTGGAAGGCCGTCACACCGGCTAGTATGACAAACGCGTGATCATACAAATCTCGGGTGTCGTCTACGATTTCTCCCTTTGCGCTTATTTGGTGCACCCAACCGCCCGATGGGTGTTTACATTTCGAGTTCAGATGCTGCACGCCGTCGCGAACGAGTTTTTCGCAAGCAGCTCGTTCGGGAGTGCCGAGATGGATTGCACGAGCGAAACTAAACACCTGACGCGCCTGTACCCGAACGCGTCGAGTCTCGGACACGTCGGCGTGACCCTCTATATTCAGCTGTTCTATAAATCCCGATCTCACATCATCCCAAGCTAGTCCCGCCCAAACGTTCAAGGCATCGCTCAGGAGCCGTTTTGCAGAATTTTTTGTTGCAGACGATAATGACGCACGAATCCGGTTCTCATTTGCCAGACGTCCCAACTTCTTTGCGGCAAAAGCGTCGTCGAGCGGCGCAATAAATACGGTTTCATCGCTGGCAACAACCGTGAGGTTTTCGATTCCAGTTGCGCAAACCAAGGGACCTTCCGATCTCAAATAGACACGATTCGCATCCTCAACAATCGCGGGTCCGGACGTGACCACAGCTTCCGGAGAGTTAGCCAAAACCTCCCTGAGCGCTTGATATCCACCGACATCGCTCCAATCCATGCTCACCGGAACGACACTGACATTTTCTTCGCGCTCCATCACCGCGAAATCAATCGAGATATCTTCCACGGTTGCGAACAAACTTGGATCCAAATACCAGCTCGAATCTTTCTCGCGCAATTCGGCCATGTTTTTGATGGTTTCGAATAAATCTGGAGCGTGTCTCGCAAGTGCTCCGGTCATTGCAGATGTCTTGAACATAAATATGCCCGCATTCCAGAAGAAATTTCCTTCCGCTAAGTATTTTTCGGCGAGCTCCCGATCGGGTTTTTCCACGAATCTTAGAACTGGTTTGTATTCTAAATCTGCTTCGCCCGCCTGTATGTACCCATAGCTGGATGATGCGGATGTGGGGTTTATTCCGAATGTAACAATCGTACCTTCGCGCGCTGCTTCGATAGCAATACTGATCGCCTGCAAGAACTCGCTGGGCCGCCCAATATGATGATCGGACGGAAGAACCAGAAGATAATCGTCCATCTCAGAGTCGAGACAAGCCGCTGCAATCGCGGGCGCGGAGTTCCGTCCAAACGGCTCCAAAATCATATCTGCGTCGGGCAACGCTTTTTGCAGATGCTTCGCATGCCTAGCAGACCCGACAACCAATGGGCGCGTGAAACCAACCGGAGAATTCTCAACCGATTCAAGCCTACTCACCGTCATTTTTAGCATGCTTTCGTCACCAACAAGCGATCGAAACTGCTTCGGAACATCGGGCGTGGAGAGCGGCCAGAGTCTCGTTCCGGATCCTCCACATAAGATGACGGGCTTTACCTTTGGTGATTCACCAACGACTTCCTCGTTCGCCTTCTTCATTTGCTCTCTCAACTAAGATCCCACGCTCGGATGACAAAATTTGTCAATCCTCCCTATCGAGAGCGGTCGTAGTCAAAATTTGCTGAGCATTCCAGAACAAATATGAGTATGTCGATTCCATCTCTCAAAATGATCGGCGCTGTGATCGAACCGCTCAGGATTTGCCTTCTAATTCAACTGAAGTCATAGGACTCGATATTCACCCTCACCCCCGCGGGTGCGCGCGTGCGTGCACGTTCCGCAAATGCCCTGCTTCAACGCCCGTATAAACCTGTGTCGTCGACAGACTCGCATGCCCCAGCAGCGTCTGAATCGCGCGCAAATCCGCGCCATGCGCAAGTAAATGTGTCGCAAAGCTGTGCCGCAGCGCATGCGGCGTTGCGGAATCCGTCAGCCCGAGTGCTCCACGCAGGATCTGAACCTGTTTCCGCAATATGGGCGCCTGCAACCGCTTCCCACGAGCCCCATAGAATAAAGGGGTGGTCGCATTCAAAGCATAAGGACACAGGCTGGCATAATCTCGGATCGCATCGCCCACCGCCCGGATGATCGGTACAATGCGGACCTTTCCGCCTTTGCCCTTCATCCGCAATCGCTCAGGCCCGTCCTTGATATCGCCGGATAAAGCAAGCGCTTCAGAGATGCGCAGCCCCGCCCCGTACATCAAGCTCAAAGCGGCCACGTCGCGGGCGGCGATCCAGGGTTCGGCTTGCACCAGCTCGGCCTGCTCCAACAGATCCTTGGCTGCGACTTCAGACACCGGGCGCGGCAATCGCTGTGGCCGTTTCGGGCCGCTGAGAAAGGCAATTTCGGGATTCTCGACGCCATGGGCACGGTCCAACCAGCGATAGAAGCTCTTAATGGCGGATAAGAGCCGCGCAATCGAGGCATCGGCCAGGCCATCGCGCCGCCGCGCCGCCAGGAAAGCGCGAATATCGCGGGCCTGTAGCTCGGCAAAGGCTCGCATGCCCGGCTCTTGTTCCAAATGGCCGCGAAGAAAGCCAAGAAACTCCGCCAAGTCGCTGCGATAGGCCTCAACCGTGTTGACGGCCAGACGCTGCTCGCGCTGCACATAATCCAGGAATCCATCAATCAGGGTCATGCACAGAAGTCTCGCGCAACATGCTTAATGCCGGGTTTCCGGACGGGCTGGCTCTGCTAAGGAGGGCGCATGCTGACGGCGCGTATCCTCTTTCCTTTGCCGCTTCCGGAACCGTTTGATTATGCGGTGCCAGAGGGCCTGTCCGTCGAACCTGGATCCTATGTTCGCGCGCCGCTCGGCAAGTTCGCCCGCACCGGAGTCGTGTGGGACGTGGTCGAAACCGATCCGGAGCGCACGCTGAAAGAGATTGAAGCGGTGTTCCCAACCCCGCCTATGCCCGCCGCGATGCGCCAATTCGTGACCTTCTGCGCCCGCTATAATGTGGCTGGGCCAGGACAAGTTCTAGGCATGGCGCTGCGCTCGCGCGGGGGCTTGTCGCCGTCGCCGACGCAAACCGTTTATGCGACCACCGGACATCGCACCAATCGCATGACCGCCGCGCGCGAAAAGGTCCTAGAGGCGGCCACGCGCATCGGTCCCGCCAGCGCTGCAGATCTGGCGCGCGAAGCCGGTGTGTCGTCTTCCGTCATCAAGGGGCTGGCAGAGGCGGGCAGCCTGGCCGCGACGGTCCTGCCCACGGATCTTCCCTATCCAGACCCGGACCCCTATCGGACCGGCCCAGACCTGACAGCAGAACAAGGACAAGCAGGCGACGCCTTGCGCGCTGCGGTCAAAGCGGGCGGCTTTCAACCTTTCCTGCTGGACGGCATAACGGGATCCGGAAAGACCGAGGTCTATTTCGAAGCCATCTCGGAAACGCTGGCGAAAGATCCCAGCGCACAAGTGCTGGTCCTCTTGCCGGAAATCGCATTGACGCAAGCGGTCTTCGACCGATTTGAGAGCCGGTTCGGCGCCGGGCCCGCGCCCTGGCACTCCTCGCTCAGCGATCAACACAGGCGGCGCACCTGGCGCGAAGTGGCGCATGGCCGCGCCCGCATCGTAACGGGGGCCAGATCAGCTTTGTTCTTGCCGTTCGCCAATCTCAAACTGATCATTGTCGATGAAGAGCATGATACCAGTTTCAAACAGGAAGACGGCGTGCGCTATCACGCGCGCGACATGGCCGTGATGCGCGCAAAGCTGGACGAAGCTTGCGTCATTCTGGCATCGGCCACGCCAGCGCTGGAGACCGTGGTCAACGCCGAATCCGGGCGATATCAGCGTTTGAAACTGTCGGCCCGCCCCGGCGCTGCGAAGCTGCCGGAGATGCAGTTGGTGGACCTGCGTGCGAATACGCCTGAACAAGGCAACTGGCTGTCGCCCGTCCTGTCCAAAGCGCTGGTTCAAACCCATGCTGAAGGTGAGCAGAGCCTGCTCTTCCTCAATCGGCGCGGCTATGCCCCATTGGTGATTTGCAAGGCGTGTGGCGAACGCCTGAAAAGCCCCGGTACAGAAAGCTGGCTGACTGAACACCGATATACCAATCGCCTGGTATGCCATTTGACCGGTTGGTCCATGCCCAAGCCTGACACGTGTCCGATGTGCGGCGCCAAGGATTCGCTTATGGGCGTGGGCCCCGGTGTCGAACGCGTGGCCGAAGAAGTCCGCGTGCTGTTACCAGACGCAAAAGTCGAGATATTCTCGTCCGACACAGCCATGGGCGGTGATGCCACGCGCGGGATTGTTGAGCGAATGGCTGAAGGCGAGATTGATGTTCTGGTCGGCACGCAGATCGTCGCCAAAGGTCATAATTTCCCAAACCTGACTCTGGTTGGCGTCGTCGATGCGGATAGTGGCTTGCAAGGCGGGGATTTGCGCGCCGGCGAGCGCACCTATCAATTGCTCAGCCAGGTCGCTGGCCGCGCTGGCCGCGCAGAACGGCCTGGGCGCGCGCTGATCCAGACCTACCAGCCAGACAATCCGGCCATGCAGGCTCTGGCAGCGGGTGATCGAGACGGTTTTCTGAAGATCGAGCGCGATGTCCGCGAAGAGCTAACCTTGCCGCCCTTCGGGCGCATGGCCGCTTTGGTCATGTCGGCGCCGGATCCAAACATGGCGAAAGAGATCGGTCTCTTGGCCGGTCAAAAGGCGCCGCATGGGGACGGTGTGACCGTGTACGGTCCGGCGCCTGCGCCGATCAGCATTTTGCGCGGACGACACCGTTTGCGCTTCTTGATCACCGCCCCGCGCGATGTCGATCTGTCGGCCTATATGGCGGCTTGGATGAAAGCGTTGAAGCTGCCAAATGCGGCGCGAGTGGCGGTCGATATCGATCCTTATTCATTTTTGTGAGAGCTCAGAGAAGCAATAAATCGCCAGATCGTCAGACCTGCATAGGCGAGAAAGAAGCCAAAAATCAGGGCAAGGATAATACCAAGTATCGTCAAAAGCACCCAGAGCGTGGTCGGCACGCCCCGATCAACCAAGTCTTGGGCACCCTGACTCCAACCGATGATGATGGCAGGTGACATTATGATCAACGGCACAAAAATGAAGAGTAGTCTACGCCACCAAGGCGAATACCCACCGGTGGGTTTAAAGCTCACTTCGCTATATTCAGCCCAGCTTTTTACGACTTCCCCTGAATTCGCCCCCGCTTTGCGGCCGCGCTTTCGGCGACGCAGAATATAAGCAATGGACTTTCGGCGTTTCTCTTCATCCGGGGGCATGTTCTCTAGAGATAGGAAGCCGAACAGCTGTTTTCACCCTCATCATGGTGACTTTTGGAACAACATTCTCTAGGCCCGATGAAGAATAGACGTCGGACAAGTCCCCACATCAATGTTTCAGCGCCTCGCCATTCCAGACCTGATCCTTGTCACGCCGAAACGACATGGCGATGCCCGCGGCTATTTCAGTGAAACCTATCGCGAGACTGACTATGCTGCAGCCGGGATCACAGGTCCTTTCGTCCAGGACAATCAGGCGTTTTCAGAAGCCGCTGGCGTCCTGCGCGGCTTGCACTTTCAAATCCCGCCAGCGGCACAAGCCAAACTGATAAGCTGTACGCAGGGGGCGATCTTCGATGTCGCCGTCGATCTCCGCCCGGGATCGCCAACCTTTGGTCAATATGCCAGCGCTGAATTATCCGCCGAGAATGGCCATCAGCTTTTCGTGCCGGACGGCTTCGCGCATGGCTATCTGACCCTGAGTGAGAATTGCATGGTGCAATACAAGGTGACGGACTATTACAGCCCGCATGATGAACGCGGGCTGGCCTGGAATGACCCAGAGGTTGGCATTGCTTGGCCCATCTCAGATAGCGCACCGATCTTATCCAAGAAGGATACCACCCTTCCTAACCTGAAAGCCCTGACACCGGTGCTTGAAGAGTTTAGACTATAACCACGCCATGAAACTGCTCTGCATCGGACAATCCGGACAAGTTGCCCTTGCGCTCGCCGAACGCGCGGCCGCAAACGCGGTGGAGTGCGTTTGCGTGGGACGGCCAAAAGCCGACTTGAGCGCGCCGGAATCCCTTGCAAGGGCAATCGACGCGACGAAGCCCGATCTCGTGATCAATGCTGGCGCCTATACCGCGGTTGATGCCGCAGAGACGGATCGAGACGCGGCCTTCTTGATCAATGCAGACGGCGCCGGATCCCTCGCCGCGGGGTGTGCTCAAATGAGCGTGCCACTAATCCACTTGTCGACCGATTATGTGTTCGATGGTCGAGCAGAGCGCGCTTATCGCGAAACCGACTCCCCGGCACCGCTGAATGTCTATGGTGCCTCCAAGCTGGCTGGTGAAGTCGCGGTGCGCGAAGCGCTCAATGAGCATATTATCTTGCGCACAAGTTGGGTGGTCAGTCCGTTCGGTACCAATTTCATCAAGACCATGTTGCGGCTCGCAACGGACCGGGACGAGGCCTCTGTAGTCGATGATCAGATCGGCAGCCCCACCAGCGCATCGGACATCGCGGATACGATTGTTCACATCGCATCAATGATCATAAGCGACCCGAACGCCGTCCGCTTTGGGACTTATCATTTAAGTGGACAAGGATATGGCAGCTGGGCGGATGTCGCCGAGTTGGTTTTCCGCATCGCTGAAAACCGCTGCAACAGCAAGATTGTGTTGAAACGCATCCCCACTTCGGAGTATCCGACACCCGCCAAACGTCCGCTGAATTCACGGTTGGACACAACCAAGATAGAGCAAACGTTTAACGTGAAACCGCCGGACTGGGCCGCAAGTGTGACGCGGGCGGTGAATCGACTGATCGACGAGGGATACTGATTCGATGAAAGGGATTATTCTTGCTGGCGGGCGTGGGACGCGCCTGTATCCGATCACGCGCGGTATCTCGAAACAATTGTTCCCGGTGTATGACAAGCCGATGATTTATCATCCGATCACGACGCTCATGCTGGCGGGTGTTACCGATTTCCTGATCATCTCGACCCCGCAAGCCTTACCTCTGTTTAAAGAACTACTGGGCTCGGGCGAGAATTGGGGCGTGAGCTTCCAATATGCCGAACAGAGCGAACCTCGCGGCCTGGCCGACGCCTTTTTGATCGGCGAGGACTTTATCGGGTATGATCCATGCGCCCTCGCTTTGGGCGATAACATTTTCCATGGCGCGGGCCTTGGGGAGCAATTGCAGGCAATCAACCTAGGCAATACCGGCGCGACGATTTTCGGCTACACGGTCGCCGACCCATCCAGTTTCGGCATTGTCGAGCAAGGTCCTGACGGAGAAATCCTCTCCATCGAGGAAAAACCAAAAGCGCCGAAGAGTAATCTCGCGGTTACGGGACTGTACTTTTACAATAATGACGTCGTTTCGATTGCCAAAGCGGTTGAACCTTCCAGGCGCGGAGAAATTGAAATCACCAGCATCAATCGCGAATACCTCAATCGCGGCCAGCTTGAGCTGAAAGTCCTGCCGCGCGGCACAGCCTGGCTGGATGCGGGGACGTTTGATGGCCTGCTGCAAGCGGCGGAATATGTGCACGCTGTCGAGAAACGAACGGGCAGCAAAATTGCCTGCCCAGAAGAAGTGGCCTGGCATATCGGACTGATCGACGACGCTCAGATCATGAAGCTCGCCGCCGGTCATCCGAATGAGTATGGCGCCTATTTAAAACGCCTGGTCAGCTAGCTCACTTCGCTTTCATAGCCGCGGCAATCTCTGGCCGCGCCTCAGCGTTCTCAAGATATTGTGGCTCAACGCGCATCTGACTCGCTTGTTCATAAGCATAGCCCCATGACAGCACGGCCGCATCCGCGTCCTTGCCGCTCATGATCGAGACCCCAATCGGGATGCCATGCACATCGCCCATTGGCACAGTGATATGCGGATATCCGGCAATCGCGGCGAGATAACCAGCCCCGGCCCAAGCTGGCCAAGTGTCCCCGTTCACAGGGTCGACCCGCGGGCTGACAGGTCCAGAGGGCGAGACCAGCATTTGCACATCATAGTCGGCCAGCAATTTGTCGATGCCGTTCGCCCGCGATGCCGCCTGAACGGTGTCGCGCGCAGCAATATAGTCTTCGTCCGTGATTGGACCCTTCTCTTCGGACGCAACAAACAGACTCTGATCAAACAGCGCCAGTTCGATCTCAGCATTCGCTTCGTTGAAAGCGATCAAGTCCGCAAGCGACCGTGTCATCACCGCCTCAGAAGCGTCGGCAAGATATTCATTCAATGTGTGTTTGAACTCGTATTGAAGCACGCTCAACGCGTCGCCCCAAAAGTTCTCAGCATCCGGCGAAAATTCCTCAATCTCGACCAGAGTCGCGCCTTGCGCTTCCATCACCGCCAGGGCCGCATTAAAACGGGCGAGAATGTCAGCGTTCGAGCCTTGCGAGAACCGCATCACACCGACGCGCGTGCCAGCGAGGCTGGTCGCATCCAAGGCCGCAACATAATCGGTTTTGGCTTCACTTGTTGCCATGGCATTCATCATCATCGCTGCGCCTTTGACCGATTTCGTCATCGGGCCCGCCGTGTCCTGAGACGATGAAATCGGCACAATATAGTCCTGCGCGATCAGGCCGACGGTCGGCTTGAAGCCGACAATGCCATTGACATTGGATGGGCAGATGACCGAGCCATTCGTTTCCGTACCCACGGTCCCGGCCGCAAGCGAAGCCGCAGCCGCTGCGCCCGAGCCAGAACTCGATCCACAAGGGTTGCGATCCAGCATATGCGGATTGCGCACTTGACCGCCGAGTGCTGACCAGCCGCTCATAGAATCATTCGAGCGGAAATTCGCCCATTGGCTGAGATTTGTCTTGCCGAGAATGATCGCGCCTTGCGCGCGCAAACCCGCGACAAGCGGACTGTCGCGCCCTGTGACATTGTCTTTGAGCGCCAATGCGCCGGCTGTAGTCGCAATCAGATCCGCCGATTCAATATTGTCCTTGAGGAGGATCGGGACGCCATCGAGCGGACCACGTGCCTTGCCCATGGCGCGGCGCGCATCGCTTTCAACCGCATCATCCAGCGCGTTGGGATTGATTGAGAGGACCGATTGCAGCGTGGGGCCGGATTGGTCGATGGATTGAACCCGCATCAAATATGTCGTGACCAATTCCTCAGATGAGACATCGCCAGAGTCCAGCGCCGCAGCGATCTCTGGCAGCGTTTGCAAGACCAGGTCCGCCGCGCGATCAGGCATGACCGCCTCGACCTCTGTCTCTGCCACGGCCGCGACATCCGCGACCGAGCTGCACGCGGCGCTCAGAACGCCAACCGCCACGCCTGCGAGTAAATGTTTCATCCCTCATCTCCTTTGTCCCTTAAAGTCTAAGTCTACACGCCTTCTAACCTATGCTGGAGAGAGTACAATTCACGCGCCCAACATCTCGCCTAGGCGCAATTGACAGGTGTGTGATCAGCAGGAATGATAGCGCTAACATAATTCAAGCACTCGCCAAGGGAAACGGTCATGGGCCTAAAGGATATTGAGCGCCGACAAATCCTCGCTGCCCTGGGCGCAATATCGATGTCTGCCTGCACAGGCGGGGGTGGTTCGTCCGCCGGCGGCGCACCGATTTCGGTATCGCCGCCACCCCCACCTCCTCCACCACCTCCAAGTTCAACAGCAATACTGAAGGACGTGTTCGCGAGCGATTTTCTGCTCGGTGCCGCCGTCCAGGCTGGCCAAGTCACCGGCGGTAGCGTGGATCAAACACTGGCGGCGCGCCACTTCAATTCGATCACGGCCGAGTTCGAAATGAAGGCCAATATCATCGCCCCTAATCAAGGCAGTTTTGACTTCAGCGCGGGCGACACATTGCTCAGCTTTGCAAATGCAAATGGCGCCAGTCTCCGCGGCCATGCGCTGCTCTGGTATCAATCCACGCCCGGCTATTTCACAATTGGGAATGCCAGCGATGTTCGGGCCAAGCTCGAAACTTACATCGGCGAAGTCCTGTCGCATTATGCGGGCGACATTTATGCGTGGGACGTAGTCAATGAAGTGGTCTCTGATTCTGCTGCCGATACGTATCGCCAGGATGATTGGTTCCAGGCCGCGGGCAAAGATTATATTGATTGGGCCTTTCAAACCGCCCGCGCGGCGGACCCGACAACGAAATTGTTCATCAATGACTATAATACCGAACAGACCGGCAAGCGCAGTCGCCTGATCACAATTATTCGCGATTTGCTCGATCGCGGCATTCCGCTTGATGGTGTCGGGCATCAAATGCATCTCAGCATCAGCGCCAATGCGGACGATGTGCTCGCGGCGATCGATGAGATTGACGCGCTGGGCGCCGGCCTGGAGCAACATGTCACCGAGCTCGACATTTCGGTCTACAATGATCCAGGCGAGTGCTTTGCGTCCGGCGTGAATTGCCAGACCGGCTATGGCACGATGGCGTCAGATGTGCCTGACACGATTTACCAGCAACAGGCGCAACTTTATCGCGACCTGTTTGATGGCTTTAAAGCCCGCAACAGCGTGACCTCGGTCAGCCTCTGGGGCATCCGGGATTCGCAATCCTGGTTGAACAATTACCCGGTCAGTCGATCGAATTATCCATTACTTTTCGATCCTGATGGGGATCCGAAATCGGCGTTCCAGGCGATCACCGATCCGGACTTTGTGATTTAGAGCGGGGACTGTTTAGCTGCTCCATCGGTACCGCAATATTCCACTCACCGTCTACACACATAAATACGCCCGTCCCCAGTGATTCTTGGTTCAGAATCATCTCGGTAGCAGTGTGCATAAATATCTCAAAAGCCGCTGGATCATTAGTCATGTCCACTTGCATGAGATATTCTCGATCGACCATCATCATGGCGAAATTCGCGACACCTCCCCGACACGTTTCGGGCAGCCACGGCAAAGCGGTGACCAGTCCATTGGATGATTCCAAGACATCAATCCCGTCATAATTTTCGCTGTAAATCTCGCCGATCAGGCGCCGTGTATTCGCTTCCGCTAAGATAAAGGCCTCGTCGACGGTTAGGTCGTTCTGTTCCAGCAGATCTAAGCTTGCAGTCGAAAGCGCTTGAGGACTATCGAGCATCATGAGAGCGATCATGTCCCCGAGAAAGGGCCGACTGACGAGATCTGCCCGTTGGCTTTCAGGAATGACGTTCAGATAATCGGGCGGCCGAATGACCACAACCAATCGATTTGCGGCATCTGACTCGTCTATTTCGCCGTCTAAGGGCAATGCTGCGACCCACCGATCAATGATGTTGGATAGCGCCGTGGGATCGGCGAGATAAAGATCAAAGGCATAATCAGTGAACATCATTCCGCGATCGTCGGAATCCGCGCTTTCGCCGAACGAAATCGCCCCATCCTCGACTTGATCGAAATCGATATCGGGATGACGCTCTTGAAACTCGGCCAGAAATCGCTGCGTAAATTCCGCTCTCGATAGGAGGTCGTTCTCGGCGGCACTCGGCGATATTGCGACTATCAACGTAACTAGAATCAAAACGAATAGACGCACCGCTGTCCTCCTATGACGTTCTGTTCAAACACCATGAGACGATAGGCGCAAGCCGCCCACGTTCTAGCGCTCGAACTTCTTGAACTTCACCCGCTTTGGCTCAACCGCATCCGGACCAAGGCGGCGCTTCTTGTCTTCGAGATAAGAGCTGAAATCGCCCTCAAACCATTCGACATGGCTATCGCCTTCAAAGGCCAGGATATGTGTCGCCATCCGGTCGAGGAACCAGCGATCATGCGAAATCACCACGGCGCAACCCGGGAAGCTCTCAAGCCCTTCTTCAAGCGCTTGCAGCGTCTCTACGTCGAGATCATTGGTCGGTTCATCGAGCAGGAGCAGATTGCCGCCCTCGCGCAGCATTTTGGCGAGATGGACGCGGTTGCGCTCCCCGCCTGACAGCTTGCCGACCGGCTTTTGCTGATCCGTCTTCTTGAAGTTGAACGCGCTGACATAAGCGCGCGAATTCATCTCGACACTGCCAAGTTTGATAACATCCAGGCCGTCCGAGATTTCTTCCCAGACATTTTTCTTATCATCGAGCTTGTCCCGGCTCTGATCAACATAGCCAAGCTTCACCGTATCGCCGAGTTCGAGCGTACCGGCATCCGGTTTTTCCTGCTCAAGGATCATTTTGAACAGAGTCGATTTACCCGCACCATTCGGGCCGATCACACCAACAATGCCGCCAGGCGGGAGTTTGAAGTCGAGATCCTCGATCAACAGGTTGTTGCCGAAGCCTTTGCGCAGTTTTTCAGCTTCCAGCACTTTATTACCCAGACGTGGGCCAGGTGGAATGCGGATGGTGGCGTTGGAGACGGTTTCGCGCTCGGCCTTACCGGCCAGTTCTTCATAGGCCTGGATCCGGGCTTTCGATTTGGCTTGCCGCGCCTTGGGGCTTGAGCGCACCCATTCAAGCTCCTTGGCGAGTGCGCGTTGGCGACCTTTGTCTTCGCGGGCCTCTTGCTCCATACGCTTGGCCTTCTGCTCCAGCCAGGCTGAATAATTGCCTTCATAAGGAATGCCGCGGCCGCGATCGAGCTCGAGGATCCAGCCGGTAATATCGTCCAGGAAATAGCGGTCGTGGGTCACCAGGATGACGCAGCCTTTGAAATTGATCAGATAATTCTGTAGCCAAGCGACGGTTTCGGCGTCGAGATGGTTGGTCGGTTCGTCCATCAGGATCATGTCCGGGCGCGAGAGCAGCAGACGGCAGATCGCAACACGGCGGATTTCACCGCCGGACAGCGATTTCACATCGGCCGTATCGGGTGGGCAGCGTAACGCCTCCATCGCCATTTCGATCTTGGAATCAATGTCCCAGGCATCGGCGGCATCCACCTGTTCCTGGAGCGCCGTCATTTCTTCCATCAGCTCATCAGTATAATCTTCCGCGAGCTGCATGGAGATGGCGTTGAATTTGTCGAGGAGTTGTTTCTCGGGACACTCTGCGGCAACGTTCTCGAACACGGTGAGATCAGGATTGAGTTGCGGCTCTTGCGGCAGATAGCCGACTTTGATCCCGTCTGCGGCCCAGGCCTCGCCGTTAAATTCGGTTTCGACGCCTGCCATGATCTTCAACAGCGTCGATTTACCTGCGCCATTGATTCCAACCACGCCAATCTTCGCATCGGGTAAGAATGACAAGTGAATGTTCTCAAACACTTGTTTGCCACCGGGATACGTCTTCGAGACGCCTTGCATGTGATAAACATATTGCGGTCCGGCCATGGCGCGCTGCTCCAATTTCAGTCAAATTTCGCCGTGTGTTACTGACGCTGCAAGATAGTGCAAGGGGGAAAACCTGATCGGAACATATTCAAGCGAATGCGCGATCAAGTCAGAGTGGCAAAGCGCATTGGATCTGGCATTCAGCGGCGCCCTCAATCGCTTCGGGGGGTATGAAAAAGACTTGGCACTGAATCCATGTCCGCCTTATGGAATTCGCGACGGAGACTCCAAATGCGGCAGGTGGACAAACTGGATAGCGACCCCAAATTCTCAACAGGTGATCGTCCTGATCTTGATGCGCTGGTCGCAGATGTTTTCGGATTGAACGTGCGCGGCGCGAAGACGCTGGCACATCTTGTCACCCGGCCCGCTCAGGTTTTTGCCAGCGCGCGCGTGAATGATTGGCAAGGTCGGTACACGCCGACCATGCGACTGGCTTTCTCAATCCTGACCTTGTTCAGCTTATTGAGTTTTTTCTGGGCCGCGGAAGATGGCGTTCTGTATCAATCGCTGCGCGACCTTTTCGCCGATGCCTTTGCGGGCCAGCCAAATACACCGCCAGTCGACGCCTTTATCAGCGCCATGTTCGCAGGATACAATTTCCTCTATCCATTCACTTACATGCTCGTCCACAGCTTGATCGCGTCATGCGTGTTTATTTGGGGCAAAGGCACGCCCTGGGTGGCGCGCATAAGGCTCTATTTCAGTGTCGCCTCAATCGGGATCGCCATGTCGGTGCTGTCCATTGTCGTAATGCCCTTTATCAGCACAAACCTGATGTGGGTTTGGACCTCCGTCGGACTCGCAGCTGGTTTTCTCGCTTACATCTTCACTTACGGTCGCGGCATGCGCGATCACTTTTCGACTTTGGGCTTGTTCGGGCGCGGGATTGTCCTGGCAATCATCGTCACAATGACTGACTTTGCCGTGGCCATCATCGCGGGCACTGGGGCAGGGTATTGGGCCGAACTCCGCGTCGGCTGATCAATTTGCCGCCTGAAATGAAATCCCGTCTGTCTCGGCTGCCGCGATCAACCAGGCCCGGTCGTGCGCTGGCAAGACGTGCAGGTCAGGATATGCCTCAATCATGTCGTGCAAGGCGCGGACTTGCGTCTTGATCGCCTCTCGGTCTTCGTAATTCGGACGGAAGACCAGGTATTGCGTCAAAACGGGCCGCGTCTTCAGAGCTTCGATCGCGCCCATATTCCAGACAATATCGCCGATCAGCAGGATCTCTTCGCCATTTTGCAGCTGGATATAGATGTTCTGACTGCCTGGCGTATGGCCCGCCGCGGGGACGACCACGACCCCTGGCGCAATCGCCCTGACGCTGCCATCGAGACGCGGCGCCAAGGCCTGCAGGGTCGGATCCAATTCACCATCCGCAAACAGGGGCAGCGCCGCGATTTGTGGCGCATTCAGGACCAGGTTGGGGGCCAGGGCCGCTGGATCCGGGTGGCGGGCAATGGCCATGATGTGATCGAGATGCTCATGCGTCATCAACACTTGATTGGCGCGTAGCATGGCCGCCGTGAGATTCGCATAGGCTGCGTCATCAAAGCGCCAGTCAGCCGCAGATTGGGTCATGCCTTCAGCCGTGACTCGATCGACGGCACCGCCAACAATAATGGTGGCATCGGGATAGGTAATTTCGACCGCATTATACGTCATTGCGATCGGCGCCCCGAACCGGCCTGCTTGCGCCGCAAAAGGCGGTGCCATATCGCGGCCAATCTCTATGATTTTGATGCCGGTCGGTAATGCCGAGACAGGCGCCTCTGCCTGTGCACGCCAATCAGCCAGGTCAAACACACCGGGCGCTGACTTGGCCGCCGTCGAGCCGCTTAAGAGCAACCACCAGAATAAAAGGCCAAATACGACAATCAGGCCGCCGCCAATGCGCAGGATCCATTTCAACATATGTCTTCTCCCAATAGAGGGAACATAACCCAGTACTAAATAATGATCAATTCATTTACTCGTCACGATCACGAAGAGATGATCCAGCGTTCGTGAAATGCGTGTTGTTAGAATGACGTGCCGGATTAGACTTTCTGGCAACGATAGGAGCCCTCATGAAACCGCATTCTTCTCGTACCAAGGCCTTCATTCTGGCCGCCGCGATTGGGGCTCTAATGGTCCAGTCTTCGGCTTTCGCACAAGCTGAACCGGAGACCCGTCCAAACGAAGAAGCAGAGCCAGAAACGCCACAAGTAGACGCTGACCTGCCGCCAGCCGCGATGGCGGCGATTGCGCTTCTGACAATTGTCACGACGATTGATGAGGACGCCCAACCGACCGCGAATGGCGCGACATTTACCATTGATGACACGACGGTGACCCTGGTCTTTGATATCAATGCCGATCGGATGCGCTTATTCTCCCAAATCGCGCCGAGCGACGGGCTGACCGGGCCGCAATTAAGGCGGCTGATGCAAGCCAATTTCGATACCGCTCTCGATGCACGATATGCCGTCGCTCAAGGTCAGCTTTGGTCGACCTTCATTCATCCGCTGACATCGCTCACCCAGGATGACTTTGTGTCCGCCCTGGCCCAAACGGTCACGCTGGTGAAAACCTATGGCACGACCTATTCCTCAGGCGCGATGAGCTTTGGCGGTGGGGATTCAAATGCCGAGATTCAGAAACTGCTTGAGCGTCTGCTCGACGAGAACGAGATTTAGGCAATCACAATCTAGGGCTGACAAATCTGTGCCAGCGCGCTAGCCCTTCGCCATGTTGAAAACGCTATTCCTGCCCGCTGCTGCGCTTCTGCTCTCGTCTTGCGCCGCGCCGCTCGCTCAAACCTCTCGGGAAAATACAAGCGCCATGGTCGAACAAAAACCACTGACAATTGAACGCCTCTTTGCCAGTCCGGGCCTGTCGGGCCCGACCCCCAGCGGCATTCAATACAGCCCGGACGGGAAACGTGTCACCTTCTTGAAAGCGCGAGAAGAAGATGGCAGCCGCTATGATCTGTGGCAGTTCGACGTCGCCACCGGCGAACAATCCATGCTGGTCGACTCACAGCTGCTGGAGCCGGAAGACGTTGAACTGTCGGAAGAAGAAAAGGCCCTGCGCGAGCGCAAGCGAATTGCGGGTCGCAAAGGCATCGTCTCTTATGATTGGGGCACGGCGAACACGATCCTCGTACCTCTAGGCGGCGACTTGCATCTGG
Organism: Pseudomonadota bacterium; assembly: GCA_039818185.1. Classification (GTDB taxonomy): domain Bacteria; phylum Pseudomonadota; class Alphaproteobacteria; order Caulobacterales; family Hyphomonadaceae; genus Henriciella. Next base: position 240,986 of record JBCBUI010000002.1, on the reverse strand, counting down.
TCACTTTGGGCGATGGCGCGCCAGAGGCGCGCCAACTCACCGAAACCGAGGCCTTCGAATATGATGCGAAAGTCTCGCCGGGCGGGGGCCATGTCAGTTTCATTCGCGATGGCGCCGTCTATGCCATCGATCTCGCCACCGGTGATGAAGCATTGCTGACGCCCTTGGCACAACCAGACAAAGCGATTGCCTATGGCGTCGCCGAGTTTGTCGCCCAGGAAGAAATGGATCGCTATACGGGCTATTGGTGGAGCCCGGATGATCGCTATCTCGCTTACACCAAAGTCGATGAGAGCACGGTCGATATCATCCCCCGCTTCGACATTGCCGCGGAAGATGTCACTGTCATCAATCAACGCTATCCGCGCGCGGGGCGGCCGAATGCAGTCGTGGATCTGTTTGTGCGCGATATGGAAACAGGCGACGTGACCGAGATTAAGTGGCGCAGAGATGATTGGGGTCCAGCGACGGATCAATATTTGGCGCGGGTCAATTGGGTCAAACGTGACGCTCAATCAACTTTGGTCGTGCAGAGGATCGATCGGAAGCAGAAGAGCCTCGAGTATCAACCTTGGGTCGCAGCATCAGGATCTGACACGTCTGCCTTCGTCCCGTCTGAACAGCTTATGTTTTCTGAACAACAAGAAAACTTCGTCAATCTGTCATCCGACTTTGCCGTGACCGAGTCATTCGTCGCCTATTCCACGGAGGCGTCGGGCTATCGACACATTGTTCGCCGCGCGACCGATGGTGGCGCTGATATCATTGCACTGACAGAGGGCGAATGGCCGATCCACGAGATTGAGTATTTCGCGCGGGATGGCGGGCATTTCTATTTCACAGGCTATATGGACTCGCCGCTTGAACGGCACCTGTACCGGCATAGCACCGGCGCCGGGTCGGATGCTTATGACCCAGTCCTTCTCACGGAACGCGGCAAGTCCTGGTCCATCTCTATGGCACCCGATGGGCAATCCTTTGTCGGCACATCCTCATCGCCGACCCAACCGCCTCAAACCGGATTGTATCAATCTGAAGACGGCTCCCTGATCACCTGGATAGAAGAGAACAAGCTCGACGAGACCCATCCTTATGCGCCTTATCTCGAGAACCATACCGTCCCCGAATATGGCACGCTGACCGCAGAAGACGGTCAGACGCTTTACTACTCCATCCAGCTGCCGCCAGATTTTGATGCCGGCAAGACTTATCCGGCCTTGGTCGAGACTTATGGCGGGCCGCATGCCCAGACGGTGAATCGCAATTGGGAGCGCCTGTCCGACCAATTCTATTCACGCCAGGGCTATGTCGTGTTCCGGCTCGACAATCGCGGCATGGCCAATCGCGGCAAAGCCTTTGAAGATGTGATCTATCGCCAGATGGGCATCCCGGAAGTGCGCGACTTGCTGGTCGGCGTTGACTGGTTGAAATCACAGCCCTTCATCGATGGCGACCGGGTCGGCATCCAGGGTTGGTCCTATGGCGGCTATATGACCATGATGACCATATTGCAGGCGCCAGAAGGGACGTTCGCCGCCGCCGTAGCTGGCGCGCCGGTCACCGATTGGGGGCTGTATGACACGTTCTATACCGAGCGCTATATGGACACACCGCAGGACAATGCTGAGGGCTATGAGACATCGTCGGTCTTCTACCATCTCGACCAATTGGAAACCGAACTGCCCCGACTGATGCTGATCCATGGCATGGCGGATGACAATGTCACGTTCGACAATACGACACGTCTGATGGCCGAGCTGCAACAACGCGGCATCGTGTTTGATCTGATGACGTATCCCGGTCAACGCCACGGCATTCGAGGGCAAGCGCTCGGCACGCATTTGATGAAATCGCGCATGGCATTTCTGGACCGGCATTTGAAGGCAAACTAATGCAAAACTCGGAGATCAGCGGGCAATATGCGACGTTTTGGACTTGGTTCTCCGAAAACGCAGATGAAATTACGCCCATCCGCGACGGACCTTACCCTGAAAGACAACTCGATCTTATCCTTTCGTCGCTTCACGCCGTCAGTGACGGTTTGTTCTTTGAAATCGGAACCACCAAGGATGGGCAGGCGGAGTTCATCGTTTCTGCGGAATGCAATCGCGATCTGTTTCCGGTCGTGTTTAAGCTAGTCTCGAGTGCACCGGATATTGCCGGTTGGAAGTTTACCGCGCTGAAGCCCCCTATGGGACCGGACTATTCTTACCGTGATGACGTGGTGGAGATTGACCCACATCGTCTTAAAATGAATCTACTGTACTCTGAGAAGACTCCCCTTCTGGGCATCAGAGTAGCGTTTGACAATTATCAACCGGAACACGACGAGCGATACATAACGGCGCTTTGGCGAATGGTTGAAACTATTGCCGGCGAATGGCTTGCCACTGAGGCATTGGGCTATGTGGAAGCACGCAGCGAGCTAGTCGAAGGTGTAGAAGTCCACGAATTCGCCGATCTTGAAGGAATTGCTCGCGCGCACTTGCACAATCAAGGCATTAGAGACCCTTACGGGACACCTCACTGAAATGATCAAGCCTTGGAAAATCCTCGAGAGCAAACAAACATTTCGCGATCAATATCTCGGCGTGCGCACAGATCGATGCCTGCGCGAGGATGGGCACATTGTTCCGACTTACCATGTCATTGAACAAACGCCCTGGGTCACGATCATTCCGGTTACCGATGCCGGAAATCTGGTCCTGGTGAGGGAGTATCGCCACGCCGCACAAAAAGTGATGATCGGCCTGCCCGGCGGTGTATCCGATCCAGGCGAGACCGATTGGGAAAAAGTCGCCGCGCGTGAATTGGCCGAAGAGACGGGCTATCAAGCGCGCGCGTTTCACGCGATCGGAACCTGCTATCCAAATCCAGCGGTTCAAGATAATGAACTACATTACTATCTCGCCCTTGGGTGCACCCCGGGCGTCGGTCAGGCGCTGGATCCAAACGAAGAGATAGAAGTGCTCGAAATGCCTTATTCCGAATTGCTCGCTTATGAGGATCTGGACGTACAGCACGCCTTGCACGCCGCCGCTTTATTCTACGCCGAACGCTATTTCCAGAACCACCCAGATTTGCGCCCTGTCGCGCCGTGAGGCTTGCAATCCGATCGCGAAGTAAGACTATGCGCTTGCGATAAGAAGAGGACCCGCCATGCCTGCATTCCAACCGACAGCCGATCAATTCCGGGCCTTTCGCGATGACCCGCATGACGGACCCGTCAGCCAGGTCAATCTGCTCAAATTCCGCGTCAAAGCAGAGTATGCCGAATCCGATCCGGAATTTGGCGAAGACTGTTCAGGCGAGACCGCTTATATGCGCTATTCCGAAGCTTTCACCAAAGCTGCCGCGGAAGTGGGCGGAACGACCAGCCTGTTGGCGACGACGGAACGCTATTTCATTGGCGGTGGCAATTGGGACGGCGTTCTGGTCAACACTTTCCCGTCTCGCCAGGCCTTTATTGCGACGTTAAATCACCCAGACTACAAATCCATGTCGCGTCATCGCGACGCAGGATTGTTGTGTCAGGACTTGATCGTCACACGCCCTGTCTGGTTGCATGGCGAACTGCAATAGAGCATCGGGGTCTTTTTCATGAAACGTCTATTGATCATCGTCGCCGCCATCGCCGCGCTTCTGGCCATTGCCTATTACGGCTTGATCTGGATGATCACCAAACCGGCGCCGCCTCTGGAAACCGGCCCGGTCCTGACCCTGTCGCAAGGCCAGATTCAGGCTGGCATTGATCGCGACAATCCCGAAATCCTGCAAATCAATGGTATCCCATTCGCAGGCGATACAGGGGGCGACAATCGCTGGCGCCCGCCGACGACACCCGCCAGCTGGGAGGGCGTCCGTGACGGCCGCGACTTCGGCGCTGAATGTGTCCAGGCCCGCGCCGGCAGCGGCGAGTTTTTGCGTGATTTGCTGAATGGCATGGGCCTGAATGCGGTCCAGCGCCATCTCGCCTCAGTCGTGCTGGAAAGCGCGCCAACACCGCCCGAGAGCGAGGATTGCCTGTTCCTGAACATCCGGACCGCCAATGCGGGCGGCGATACGTTGCAGCCGGTCATGGTCTGGATCCATGGCGGCAGCCATCAGGCTGGCGCCGGTTCGCAAAGCATTTATCAAGCCAATCAGCTGGTCGAGAATGGCGTTGTTCTGGTCACAATCAATTACCGCCTCGGCGTCTTCGGTTATATCGCGCACCCGGCGCTAAGCGCAGATGATCCGCGCGGTGTTTCAGGCAATTATGGCCTGCTTGATCAAGTCGCAGCTCTGGCCTGGATCCGCGACAATATCGAGACGTTTGGCGGTGATCCAAACAATGTCACAATCTTTGGCGAAAGCGCGGGCGCGCAATCCGTCACAGAAATCATGTCGACGCCGCTCAGCGAAGGCCTGTTTCACAAGGCGATCCTGCAAAGCGGTGCGTCCTCTTATAATGCCAACGGCTTAACCACGGCGATTGAAGGCCGCCTGACCATGCACGAGGCCGGGCTCGATTTCTTCGAGGGTCTGGTCGCAGCGGATGCCAGCGCGGCGGAATTACGGGCGCTCTCAGCGGCGGACATTATCGCCCACATTCCGAACAAGATGCATCTCGGCGACTATGCGTTGCCAACCGTGGATGGCGTCGTCATTCCGAAATTGATGGGCCAGGCGATCGGCGATGGCAGCGTCCACAATGTGCCGATCCTGGCGGGCTATAATGCCGATGAGGCAACTTTGTTTTATGACTCCATCCAGCGCCCGACCGTTCTTGTGCCGGACTTCCCGGACGCGCTGAATGACCGGCTCGCCGCTCTGGGCGAAATTTATGGCGAGGCGGATGCAGAAGCGCTGATTCGACTATATGGTCTGGACGATGCGGAGACGTATCAAAAAGCCGAAACAGACATGCTGGGCGATGACCTGTTTGGCGTCCATATGCGCTATCTCGGGCGCGCGAATGCAGAGGCGGGCGAACCAACTTATCTCTATCACTTCACCCGCGTGCCGCCTTCCAATACGCAGACGATTGGCGCGTTTCACGCCTCGGAAATCTTCTTTGTGTTCGGCTCTCACAGCCCGCTCGCGGGATTGACTGAGGAAGACGAAGCCCTGACCGAAGCGATGGGTCTGTATTGGACCAATTTCGCCAAGACAGGTGATCCGAACGGCGCTGGACTGCCAGAATGGCCGGCTTATGACGCCGCCAGCGATCAGTGGATGACGTTCAATCCGTCAATCGAAGTGAAAGCCAATATTCGGGCTGAAAAACTGGATATTATGGAGCGCGCCTTGATCGAACGCGTGGCGGAGGCTGTGCCGCAAATCACACCGGTCCAGGACGAGCCTGTGCTGCCATCAGGCGGTCAGGAGACCTCGGCAAATCGCTTCCAACCCTAAGCGATCAACCTCGTCGAACGCATCCGGCAGCTCACTGTCGACATCGAGCACGGCGGCGAGCGCGCCAGACGCGTCGAAGACGGGCACGACAAGTTCCGAATTGGTGCGGCTGTCACAGGCAATATGTCCTGGAAAGGCATGCACATCCGGGACAATAATGCTCTCTCGCGTCTCTGCACAGGCGCCGCAAACCCCTTTGCCAAAGGGAATGCGCAAGCATCCCAACGTCCCTTGATACGGTCCAACAACGAGCTCGGACGGTTTGAGCGGGTCGACGACGTAAAACCCCGTCCAGAAGAATCGCGGCGAGAATGCCTGCGACAACAGACAGGCCGCGCTGGCATAGCGTGCTGGGACATAGGTCTCGCCCGAGACCACGCTTTCTATTTCCGCTTTCAAGTCCTCGTATTGCCCCGCGCGATCCATCACTTTGCCTTGTTTTGATTGAATGAGTTCATATCGGATAGAGATCTGAATTGTACAAGATAGGAATGGACGTGGGCCAATGGCTCTGAAATAGATGGAGGGGATCGGAGGCGAATTGCGTGAGCGCAGCTAAGGTTTTGAGGCATCTGGCACTTTCGCTTCTGGCGTGCGGGTTGGTCTTCACGGCGATCGCACAATCTCAAGACGTTGACAGCAATGATCAGGTCCATGCGCAACCTGCCTCAGGAGATTTCACCCCTGTTTCAGAGGATCGGCTGGATCGTGCTCTGGTGAATTTTGAAGCCGACGATGGGTTTCAGAAAGCCAGGCCGGAATGGGATCCGGACTTACCAGACCCTGAAGACATTCGAACGTCTGAGCCGAATGCTTTTGTCCGTGCCATTGCGGCCTTCTTCGAAGCGATTGGGAGCGTGCTCGGCTATTTGCTAGCCGCAATCATCCTCATCGCAATCTTGGCCGGTATTTATATGGTGTTCGGCGAAAGTCTGACCTTGCGCGGACGTCAGAAGGACAAGGCTGTAGATCCAGACATTTCCTTGGTTCCGGATCTTCGCCCCGAAGCCAGGCGTGCGCGCGCTTTGCTCGAAGACGCGGATGCTTTGGCAGCTCAAGGCCAGTTTGCGGAAGCAGTGCATTTGCTTTTGTTCCGTTCGATTGAAGATATTCAGGAAAAGAAATCGGGGGTCATTGGACGATCGCTCACCGCCCGCGAAATCGGCGCCCTGGGCATCCTGCCAGATTGGATTCGCGACACGCTCTCGCCCATCATCCGTATCGTCGAACGCAGCTTTTTTGGCGGACAAGATGTCACCGAAGCTGGTTGGCGCGAAGCGCGCCAGTCTTATGAGACCTTCGCCTTTGGGGAGGCCTGGTCATGAGCGAGCGCTTGCCCAGTAATGCCAGCCCGTTTTCAGGTCTCACCGCCATCATCATGATTGGCATCGGGACGCTGGCCTTTATCGCGATTTTTGCCTTGCTGGCCTGGTCGCCAGATCTCGCCAATAAGAATCGCGCAGGCGATCACCCTTATTCAAAATCGTCGCTCGGCTATGCCGGTCTGATCAATTTGCTCGAAGCCGATGGTCATTCGGTCAAGGTGTCGCGCTTGTCGAGTTCTTTGAATTACACGCCAGGGCTGCTGGTCATCACCGTGCCGAATTATGGCTTCAACCGCGCCGAGGATGAGTTCGAGCTGAACTTCGTCTCCGAACCTGCGCTCTATGTGCTGCCGAAATGGTCCGGCATGCGGGATTGGGAAAAGCCAAGCTGGGAAAAGGACACCGAATTGCTGCACCGCGAGCGGGTGGAATCGATCGCCAATGGGTTTGATTCCGATCTCAAGATCTGGCGCTTGAGAAATCCCGGGCAAGTCGCCACGCCGTTCGGTCCGATTTCCCCTGTCTTCGAGCAGAAGATGCAAGTGATTGAAAGCGACAGCCTGGAATCGGTTATTGAACGCCCGGGCGGCACCCTTCTCGCCAAACTTCCGGGCCGCGAAATCTATGTGCTGAGCGATCCAGATATTCTCAACACGTTTGGCCTCGCCAATCGCGAGAATGCCCGCACAACGTTAGAGCTGTTTGACTGGTTGCTGATCTATTCCGATTATCTCGATGGATTTGCTGATCGTACGATTACATTCGATGCCACGCTGCACGGCTTTGCCCGGTCTGAAAGCTTGCTGCGCGCCATATTCGACCGCCCATTTCTCGGCGCCACAATGATCGCCCTTTCGACCATGTTCCTGATCGGCTGGGCCGCCTTCATTCGGTTTGGCCCGCCAGAGCGCGAGGATCGCGTCATTGCCTTTGGCAAAAAGGCGCTGGCGGAAAGCTCGGCAGGCCTGGTCTCAATGGCGCGGCGTGAAGGGCAAATGGCGACGCCTTACTTGCAGGTGACCGAACGCAACCTCGCCCGGCAATTGGGCTTGCCCCCCCAAGCACAAGCCGAAGCATTTGCCCGTACCGCAGATCGCCTCGCTGAACAAAAGCGCCTCGACCAGACCTGGTCCGAGCAGAGCCAAAGTCTGGCGCAACCGGCTCTCGGTCGCAACGATTTAAGAGATAAAGCCCTCGCCTTGTGGCGCTGGCGACAGGAGATGAAAGATGGACATTGAGGCAATCAAATCCTTGGCGGGTCAGATCCGCGCAGAAGTCGGAAAGGCGGTGATCGGTCAGGCCGAGACCGTCGACTTGATGCTCACGGCCTTATTCTCGGGTGGGCATATTCTTCTGGAAGGGCCGCCGGGAACCGCAAAGACCCTGCTGACCCAGTGCTTTGCTGCCGCCATCAAACTCGATTTTGGCCGGATCCAGTTCACGCCAGACCTGATGCCAGGCGATGTGCTGGGCACCAATCTTTTCAATTTCTCGACCAATGAATTCACGTTGACCAAGGGACCAATTTTCACCGACATTCTGCTCGCGGATGAAATCAACCGCACACCGCCCAAGACCCAGGCGGCTCTATTGGAGGCGATGCAAGAGCGTAAAGTGACGATTGATGGCGAACCTTACGCCCTGAACGAACGTTTCACAGTGATTGCAACGCAAAACCCGATCGAACAGCAAGGCACATACCCGCTGCCCGAAGCGCAGCTCGATCGATTCCTGTTCAAACACGTCCTAGCTTATCCGAGCCGCGAAGAGGAACTCGCTATTGTTACCGCGCATGGCAATCGCAGCGGCATGAAATCAACAGATGCGTTCGGCGTTGACGCTGTGATCACGCCCGAGCAACTGGCCGACGCGGTTGCCTCGGTCCAGCAAGTCCGCGTGCAAGATGATATAGTTGCTTATATTGTCGACATTGTGCGCACGACCCGCGAGACCCCAGCTTTGTCACATGGCGCCAGTCCGCGGGCGGCGGCCGCGATCGCAGCTGCCGCGCGGGCCAAAGCAGCGCTTGATGGCCGTGATTATGTTGTCCCGGATGATGTCAAGGCGCTGTCCTTGCCAGCCCTGCGCCATCGGGTCATCCTGTCGCCCGCCGCCGAAATTGAGGGTCGCTCGACAGACGATACTCTGGTCGAGATTATCGAACAGACGGCCGCGCCGCGTTAAGGACCGACCCCGCAATGATAGCGCCTTCTCTCCGTGCGATTTGGTTGATGCTGCTGGGCCTTCCGGTCTTGCTGATTATCGCCGTTTCAGCACCAGCCTTATGGGGCCTATCCGGCGCTTGGATAGGGGTCATTTTCGGACTGATGCTGCTCGATCTGGCGCTCGCCGCCCGGCGACGGGCGCTGACCGTATCTGTCAATGCGCCGCCCGTTCTGTACATGAACAGTTCCGACCCTGCTGAGATCTCTCTGCGCTTTGCAACAGGTCCGCTGCCTGGCCAGGTGCACGCCCTGCTTGAAACCAATGCCCATATCGAACCACCAAATCAGGTTGTTCTAAAAGGATTTTCTGGCCGCCAACATGATTTCACGCGCACACTCATCCCGTTGCGCCGCGGCACAGGCCGTCTCGAACGGCTGTGGCTCAGTTGGACCGGGCCGCTCGGCCTGGTCCGGCTCAAACGCGTTGAGGCGCTCGACACGGATGTCCCGATCACACCGAATACCAGATGGGTGCAGGAAGAAGCGGTTCGACTTTACACGCGCGACGCCGATTTCGGCATCAAGATGCAGATTGATCGCGGCAATGGTTCCGAGTTCGATGCCTTACGCGAATTCTCGACCGGAATGGATCGCCGCGATATTGACTGGAAACACTCAGCGCGTCATCGTCAATTACTCGCCAAGGAATTTCGGACCGAACGCAATCACAATATCGTCTTCGCGTTCGATACAGGCCGCTTAATGTGCGAGCCTTTGGGCGGCGTTCCAAAGATCGACCGCGCGATTAACTCGGCTTTGTTGCTTGCTTATGTGTCGCTTCGCTCTGGCGACAAAACCGCATTGTTCGGTTTTGATGCCAAACCGACCGTGACCAGCAACGTGTTGAGCGGTGCCGGCGCCTTTCCGCATATGCAGCAACTGGCATCGCGCCTCGATTATTCGGTCGAGGACGCCAATTACACGCTGGCCCTTTCATCTCTATCGGCCCGCCTTGAGCGTCGCAGCCTGATCATTCTGTTCACAGACTTTGTCGATACGATTTCGGCGGAGTTGATGCTTGAAAATATTAAGCGCCTGATGGATCGACATTTGATTATTTTCGCCTGTTTCGAAGACGAACAACTATCCGATATGATCGAAGCCGAGCCGCGCACCGCAGATCTCGTCTCCCGCGCCGTGATTGCCGATGGCTTGCTAAAAGACCGCGAAGTCGTTTTACGCAAACTCGAACATCTTGGCGTCCAAGTCATCGAAACACGCCCAGAACGGTTCAGTGCAGACCTGGTGTCGCGCTATCTCGACATCAAGCGGAGGGAAATGTTGTGAGCGACCGCGTGATGAAGTCCTATCGCTTTCGCGAAGAACGCGAGGCCGACTGGGCTGAGCTCGACCGAATTGTGCGGGTGGCTGAAAATAAAGGCGTCAAAGGCCTGTCAGATGACGACCTCACCGATCTGCCGCACCTTTATCGTCAAGCCGTATCCTCTTTGTCCGTGGCGCGGAACATTTCGCTCGATCAGAATGTCGTCGCCTATTTGGAAACCCTCTGTGCACGCGCTTATTTCTTCGTTTACGGTACGCGCGCACGGATGGGCGAGCGGATCGCACAGTTTTTTGCGCGCGACTGGCCGGCTGCGGTCAGCGCGGCGCGGGGCCCGACCCTGCTCGCCTTTCTCTGCCTGTTTGGCGGTGCGTTGCTCGCCTTTTTTCTGACCCTGAATGATAATGAGTGGTATTGGACCTTTCACGGTGGCTGGGATGCCCGCAACCCGAATGCGACTTACCAGGAGTTGCGGGACACGCTGTACACAGACGACCTAGACATTGTCGACATGCTGGGCGCGTTCGCAGCGCAGCTATTCTCGCACAATAGCGGCATCGCCATCTTTGCCTTTGCGCTTGGTTTCGCGTTCGGGATACCGACCGCGGTGCTGCTCATCTATAATGGCGTTTATCTTGGCAGTTTCTATGCTGTGTTCTGGCAGAAGGGTCTGGCCTATGAGCTCACTGGCTGGCTTTTCATCCACGGCGTGACAGAATTGTTTGCAATCCTATTGGCGGGCGCGGCCGGATTCATGATTGGCGGCGCAGTTGCCTTCCCAGGTCGAAAGTCACGCATGGAATCCATGCGCGGAGCCGGTGAGAAAGCGGCCATGGTGATCATTGGCGCGGTGTTGATGCTGTTCCTGGCGGCCCTGTTAGAAGGGTTTGGACGTCAGCTCATCAATGTCGACGAAGTTCGCTATGCGATCGCGGGTACGACGCTGATCTTATGGCTCGGCTATTTCTACATTCCACGACGCGGTGAGGTCGATCGTCGTGACTGATGCTGCCACCATTGATGCTGCCGCTGTTGAAGAGGGCAAACGCAGACGCGCGCGAATGCGCTTTCGCGAACAAATGGCCAAGCACAATCGCGCTTTGGTGACGCCGGAAGGGGCAGTGCTGAACCTCAAAATTTCGACTTTTGGCGAGCGGTTTGGTGCTTTTATTCTGGATATTGGTCTGCAATTCATTCTGATCTTTGTGATCATTTGGGCGATCGCAACTGTGGCTGGCGCGTTCGATTATCGAGGCTGGCAAATTGCCGGCGCCGTCGCACAGGTGCTTATTTTTTTCGTCCGAAATTTCTATTTCATCTTCTTCGAAATCGGCCGTAAGGCCGCGACCCCGGGCAAGCGGGCGCTCGGCTTGCGCGTCGCTGATCGACGCGGCGGGCGCCTGACCGCAAATGCGGTGATCGCGCGCAACTTCTTGCGTGAGCTTGAATTCTTCTTGCCGCTCACGGTCTTGTTCAGCTTCGGCGCCGATGGCGTGGCCAGCTGGATCAATTGGTTGCTCTTGCTCTGGTGTGCCATTTTTGTGCTGTTCCCATTGTTCAACAAGGACAAGCTGAGAATTGGCGACCTCGTGGCAGGCACAATGGTCATTCATGCGCCGAAGGTTCGTCTGCTCAAGGACATTGCCTCCGTCGAACCGGTCAGCGGCGGCGCGATTGCGTTCTCGACCGAGCAGCTTGATATTTACGGCATTCATGAACTTCACGTCCTCGAAGACGTGCTGCGCCAATCGACCGATGAAATAAAGCAGAATGTCGCTGATCGCATCGCCAAGAAGATCGGCTACACGCCCCAAGCCGGTGAAACGGCATTGGCCTTCCTGGAGGCCTATTATGCTGCGCTCCGGCGACGACTTGAGCAACGGATGCTGTTCGGGGATCGCAAGGAAGACAAGTATGACCGAAAATAGCGCCGCCTATCGCGGCACCCATCGGTCCTCCGTGATCTGAATCGCGTGATTGAGACCTTTCTTCACCACCAGGTCGGCATGCGCCCGAAGCGGCAAAATGTGGTTCTCCAGATTCGGGAGATTGATTCCGGCCCATACAGATTTGGCGAAATTGATAAGCTCCGGCTCGGTCATATGCCGGAATTGGGCATAGAAACTTGTCGGGTCATGCTCAGCTGCATGCCAGAACCGTAAAAACCGTTCCAGAAACCAGGCTTCAATATGTTCTGTCTCGGCATCCAAATAGATCAGAAGATCGGGATGGTGCGCGGCGATGTCGGATGAGGGACGCGGCTGAAACCCCAATCCTTCCATGATCAAGATTTCAACCGGATCAATCCGGCGGGTCAAAGCAGGGTCCGGGTCAAACGTGATATGGCTATAGCCCGGAAAATCCGTTGGCTGTGTTCGCACACTGGCAATCGCTTGATGCATCGCCTCCCGGTCATAAGTCTCGGGAAACCCCTTTTTTTGAAAAAGGCCCTGTTCGCGCAAAAATGCGGTCGGAAACAGGAACCCATCCGTCGACACCGTCTCGACGCTGAGCGCGGCGCTTAAGGCCTCGTCCAGGTGCCGCGCCAATGTGCTTTTGCCCGAAGCAACAGACCCCGTCAGCGCGATCACCAGGCCAGACCCCTGATCGTGAATGTGCTTGACCCGGTCCGCGAGCGCCTCAATGCCCTCTGTCATCGGAAACTGCTTTTGCTCTGTCATGCCCGATCCTGTCGCCGCGAGTGTCAGCGGAGTTTAGGGGGCGGAAGACGGCCTGCCAAGAAACGCCTGAAGCTGCCGCATGAAGACGTCAAACTGGTCATGATGTAACCAATGACCGGCTTGTTCGATCAGGCTCACCTCAGCATTGCGAAAGGCTTTCGCTCGGCCATCTTCTGCCGGGTTCGACGCCCAACTATCGGCGCCATAGACCAGCCAGGTCGGGCAGATAATTTGACCCCATAACTCGACGACAGCTTCATGGGTCAGATCCGCTGGCGATCGACCCATGCCAGCCGGATCATACGCCCAGCTGACGGTCCCGTCGGCGTTCTGCTTCAATCCGGTCACAGTGAGATGATGGATCAGGTCTTCTGGCAAATGCTCAAACGCGGCCTGCATGCGCGCTTGCGCGGTCGCCACGTCAGCCATCACACGTGGCTTGCGCGTTGATATTTTCTGACGCTGCTCGAGCCATTCCTGCAATCTCTTTGTAACCGGCATCGCCCGACGTTCCGCTAACATGCGTGGTGACGGCCCTAAGCCTTCCAACGCCACCAATTTCTCGATCGATTCCGGGAACAGGCCTGCGTAGCGCAAGGCGATGTTTCCACCGAGCGAGTGTCCGACCAGAGTGAACGTCTTCATACCCAGATGCTCGACCAGGCTGCGCAAATCATAGACGAAGTCCATGATCGTATAATCGCCATCACTGACCCAGTCGCTTCGGCCATGGCCGCGTAGATCCGGCGCGATGACGCGATAAGCCGCGCTCAATTGTCCTGCGACCTGATCCCAGCTGCGCTTTTGATCCCGGCCACCATGCACCAGGATGAGCGGTGGTGCATCTTCAGCCCCCCACTCACAATAGGCGAGAGTCAGGCGTTGCGATGAAAACGTATCGTAGCGTTCAGGTGCAGTCATGACGCCTAGCTAGTGCGCCTCGCTTGCCCTGACGAGCCCTGCTGCCGCGTAAACCTTGTAACCGCCCTAAGGACTTGCCACATGGCGTCCTTCGTTTTTATGGAGAGCGTCATGACGCCGTCAAATATTCCCATGGATGATTTCGTCGCCGGCTTCAGCCCACGAGGCTTGCCAGTGCGCGGCCGTGTGATCCGTTTGTCGGAAGGCACAATCTCTCCGATCCTGAAACGCCACGCTTATCCAGATCATCTCGCCGAAATTCTCGGCGAAGCCGTGATGTTATCGGCTTTGGTCGGATCAGGCATGAAGTTTCAGGGCAAAGTCCTGGCACAGGCCGAAGGGGACGGCCCGACGTCAATGCTGGTCGGGGAATATACCAAAGCGGGTGGTTTGCGCGGCTATGCCAAGCATGAGCCAGAACGCTGGGCCTGGCTCGACAAAGTCAATAAGGGCGATAAGCCGCATATGCCTCAATTGTTCGGCGCAATGGGGCGGCTCGGCTTGATCATCGTTTATGACAATACGGATCTGAAGCCTTATCAGGGCATCGTGCCCTTGGCGAAAGGGTCTCTCGCAGAATGCGCAGAAGACTATTTCCGCCAATCTGAACAAGTCGAAACCCGGCTTCGGCTCTCGGTCGATAAGGATGCGTCTGGCGTGTGGCGCGCCGGCGGCATGATGATCCAGAAGATTGCTGGCGATGCTGCCCGCGGGGATACTGAGGATGGCTGGCGCGAAGCTGAGGCCTTGTTCTCAACGCTCACTCAACACGAACTCGTCGACCCGGCTTTGCCGGCGCCGGATCTGATCTATCGCTTGTTCCATGAAGGCGGTGTGGCCATGGATGCGGACGGACAGGACCTTAGCGACGTCTGCACGTGCAACCGCGACCGCCTGGTTGGTACGCTCCAGGGCATGGCAGATGAGAGCTTGCGTGAATTGGTCGAGCCAGACGGCACACTAAAAGTGGACTGCCAGTTCTGTGCGCGAGCATACACGATCGCGATCGATGAAGTCACACGTGCGGCGAACTAAGCCAGCGACGCTGTTTTTGCCGCGTGCTGTGAAAATAGCGTATCGCGGCGTATGACCACTGGCACGTGCGCCCGGTCGCGATTGAACATGCGCCCAGGGCTCGCCCGATAAATCCGTTGGATCACACGATTGAAAGTGGACTGATCCGTGAAGCCCCAACGCTCTGATGCCCGCCGGATCGTGCCCCGCTCGACGGGCGCTTGCGACAGGTCCAGCAAGGCCCGAACCGACCTTCGATGCATAATATAATTGCGGACACCTCCGCCCGCCTCAAACATCCGATAGAGACCGGCCCGCGAGACGCCGAAGGCGCTCAGAATCGCTTGCGTAGATAAGCGCGGATCTGACAGATTTGCTTCGATATAGCGACAGATCTGCCGAAACAGGGCATCGCGGGCATGGGTGCGCACATCTCCGCGCTGAGGGTTAGCGCCCAGGGCCACTTTCAAAACCGCCATCAGTTGATCCAGCATCGCGGTCGGCACAAATCCCGTTTCTCGCCCCAGCGTCTCATACGCTTCGTCTATGCTTGCATGCACCAATCTCCCAATCGGCGAGGTGGGCGCGATCGCCAGATTGTTGGGATTAGCTTCCGGGTCAAAATCCAGCAGAGTTTTTGGGATGTACAGCGATTGGATCGTGTGCGCTTCAACAAGAGCACTGAACGGGATTTCCTGATCGGAAACATAAATCACGCCGGGGGCGCGATCGATAATGTCGTCGCCGCAAACGCCATGGGATCGCCCGCTCAATAGACGCGAGAATAACACCAGATGCCCCATATTCTGAATGTGTGGCTGGCGCCGCGCCATAGCGAAGCCTTGGCTCTTGGTCTGCGAGAAAATGCAGCTTTCGGTATACCATTCGTGCGACGTATAGAATGTCCCCTCGACGGTCTGAGCCAGCGGTGAAAAGTCAAACGCTGCCCCAATCATATCGCCAAAGGCTTCAGCGCTATGCGTGCTATGCTGCGCTGTCACTGGTGTCTGAGCGACTGGGTCCTCAAAACTTGCATATGGCATTGGTCTTCCCCTGACGCAGGATGCGTGCCGCACGCCGCGGCCCTCAAATCGGAGGTGAAATAATCCGTGTTCCAACATGAAAGTCATTACCATGGCGTCTCAAACCGTAGGTGATAAGCCGGGCCAGGAAAGATTCTGAATTGCCGTAAACGCAATAGTAGTCAGTGTGTTATAGAGGACGAATAGGAGATTTTTAGCATGCGTGAGCCCCCAGCCCTTAGCCTTGATGGGTTCTTGCCGTACCGGCTGTCCGTTCTTTCAAACGCGGTTTCGAGCAAGATCGCCAAGATTTACGAACAAGAGTTCGACCTCTCGATTTGGCAATGGCGGATTATTGCCGTTCTGGGCGAACGCGAAGGCTTGACCAGCACGGAAGTTGCACAGCGAACTTTGATGGATAAGCCGACCGTCAGCCGGGCTGCTGCGAGCCTGATTGAGCGCGGCATTCTCGCCCGTCATATTGACCGCGATGACCGTCGGCGGGCGCCGATGCGTCTCACGGATGAAGGTCAGGCGATTTATGCAGCAGTGATCCCGCGTGCGCTGGCGAGCGAGCGCGAATTGCTGGACGCCTTGTCTGACCAGGAAGTGGCAACGCTGCACGGCTTGCTGAGTCGACTGGCAACCGTGGTGTCACCCGATCGACCGCTTTGGGGCGAAAACGAGTAAAGGACCCAAGCATGGCAAATGGCCTGACGGATGCAATTTTTTCAGCCCTGGTCGAACAGCGGCCGGAATTCAAGAACTCAATGAAAGTCTGGACGGACGTCTTGGAACCGGCTTTGGCCGAACGGGAATCCGAACGGCGCTCGATCATCGCCAAAGCGCGCAAACGAACGATTTGGACGGGTCTGGCCGTAGCTGCGATTGCCATTTGCGTTTTAGTCCTCACCGGCGGCGGCGCGCCGGTCTTTACAGTGATCGCAGCCGCTGCAGTAACAGCGATTGCCAGTGGCGCAGCTTGGATACCGCTTTTCACCGTCAAATCTGAAACCAAGCAATTGGTGGTCGGCGCCGCGGCGGAATCCTTTGGCTTTAAGTATGACACGCTGCATCCTGATGTGCGCGGCATATCAAACTGGAAGACCGCGGGTGAGTGGATCAAATCCCAAGCAGCTCAAAAATCCGGCGCCGCGCAATTATTTGGCGGCGGCGATGATTCTGAAGCCCCGACGCCGGCATTTGATATTTTGAAAGAAGCCCGGCTGCTGCCAGGCTATGACAATCGCAAATTTGAGGATTTGATCGAAGGGGACCGCGCCAAGACACATTTCTCTTTGGTTGAGTGCAAACTGACTGAGGAACAGGGCTCTGGCAAAAACCGGCGCACTGTAACAACGTTCCAGGGCCTTTTATTTCACATTCAGTACCCTGATCGATTCCTAGGCCGCACGCTCATCGCGCGCCAAGGCTGGTGGAAAGGCTTTTTTGGCGACAAATCGCTGCAAAAAGTCGACCTGGTCGCAAAAGAGCTGGAAGACAATTTCACCATCTATTCCAATGATCAGGTCGAAGCGCGTGCGCTTCTCACGCCCGATCGCATGGAGCGCCTGATCGCCTTGGAACGGCATTTCAAAGGCGGCAAACTGCGCGGCGTTTTTGAAGGCGATCATTTAACCCTTGCGCTCGAAGCGGATGACCAGTTCGAAGCTGGATCCGTTTGGAAACCTCTAGTCGATCCGGACCGCTATATCAGCGCGCTCACTGAGATCGGCTTAGTGTGCGACGTCATTGATGGTTTTCTGACCCGCGAATGGGTGAAAGACAAACTGTAATAATCTCGATGCTTTCAAACGGTTAACCACGCTCCGGTCCCGCATTTGCATGACTGGGGGTGGATGGGCGCGTATGCGTCTTGAGCGACCGGCTCAAGACGGTTGACGGGAAGTATAGGGAAGTCGATGTCGACGGGACTGTTACAGGACGTAGAACGCCGCGTTTTACCCACGCAAAAACGGCCTGTGACCCATACCAATGCGTTCGGGACCCCTGCAAATGATACAGTTGACGTCACATCTGCGCAGTTGCCGTCGCGCCGAATTCGCTTAAGCCGTGCGAGTCTCAGAACGCTGCTTAAATTCGTTGATTGGGTCATCGCAGCCGCGATCGTTGCCGGATTTCTGATCATTTCCGGGACGGGTATTCTGTCCGCCACCGTGTCTCAAATTCTGCCATTTGCGATGATTCCGGCGGTCGCGATTTGGGGACTGCACCTGTCATCCGCCTATCGACTTCTGCAAAAACGCCGCATGATCGACCACATCTTGGCCACTGCCTATGGCTCATGCCTGCCGCTGGTCGGTTTCGGCTTTTTGGTACAATCCGTCTATCCGGCGGAGGCGGCGCACTGGGTGATGCCCGCATTGTTCACAACCTGGCTAACCTTGAACTTTGTCCACGCCATGGTGTTGATCATCGGTCGCCAATGCGTCCGCGCCGGATGGCTGAGCGAGAACGTCGTCATTGTTGGCGCGACCCCGAATGCGCGCCGCTTGATCGAACGCAACGGGATGACGCGCGAGTTGAACATTGTTGGCATTTTTGATGACCGCTTGTCGCGTGCGCCGAAACAATTGAATGGCGCGCCGTTACTAGGCCGGCTTGATGATCTGTTTGCTTGGGACCGCCTGCCCGAAATCGATCGCGTTGTCGTCACTGTCACATCAGATGCGCGCGATCGCGTTCGCGATATGGTGGAACGCCTCCGCGTGCTGCCGCAACGCGTGGTCTTATTGCTCGACCTGGATGGTTTTGATCCGGAAACCGAGAGCTTGGCCGAAATTGCTCACTCGCCCGCAGCCTATGTCTCTGGCCAGCCGCATGATGCGCGCCGCGCCATGTCAAAGCGAATCTTTGATCTGATGATCGCCACCAGCATGTTGGTCTTGCTCAGCCCGCTCCTGGTCGCGCTCGCCTTGGCGATCAAACTCGAAAGTCCAGGCCCTGCCATTTTCCGCCAGAAGCGTCACGGCTTTAACAATCAGATCATCAAAGTCTGGAAATTCCGGTCGATGCGCGATGATCCGAACGCGGCCGAACGTATGACGCATCAGACCATAGCGAATGATCCGCGCATCACTCGGATCGGACGACTGATCCGTCAAACCTCCATCGACGAATTGCCGCAGCTGATCAATGTCATCAGAGGCGAAATGTCGATTGTTGGCCCGCGGCCTCACGCTGTTGGCATGACCACTGAAGAACAAGAAGTTCAAAACATTGTCGGCGAATATGCTCACCGCCATCGCGCCAAACCCGGCATTACCGGTTGGGCGCAAATCAATGGCTCGCGCGGCCCCGTTCACACCAAAGCTCTCGTTCGCGAGCGCGTGCGGCTGGATATGGAATATGTCAACAGATCTGCTTTATGGTTTGATCTCTACATCATTCTGATGACCCTCCCCCGCCTTTTAGGTGACGCAAAGACGATCCGCTAAGCATGACTGCTTTTCCGCTCCCCAAGCCCGATGAGGCTGCTGTGACAGAGCTGCACGCGCCTGAGACCGGGCAGACGTCCGCGGGTGAGGAGGTGATATCAAATGGCAGGACCGGCGATGCCCTGATCAGCATTTGCGTTCCGACCTGGCGAGACAGCGCAGACGCTTTGCTGAGCAGCCTTCTGCGCCAGCCCGGCGCAGAGCAGTGCACGCTTTTGATCTTTGATGATGGCTCGCATGACCCGTCTCTCTTGCGCCAATTGACACGCCAGATTTTACGCTTTCCCGGCCCGGCCCGGCTTGTCTCAGCGCCCAAAAATTGCGGCCGCAGTCACGCGCGAAATCGTCTGTTTGACTTGGCTGAAACCGATTGGGTCCTGTTTCTCGACGCTGATATGCAGCCTGATGATGAGGCGTTTCTCGAGCGCTATCTCGATGCGGTGGACGCGCAAGATGAGCCCGCACTCATACCAGGTGGCTTCAGCTTGAAACACGCACGCCCAACGCGCGAGACTCGTCTCCATGCGATGCAGTCGCGCGCGTCGGAATGCGTGCCGGCCACGATACGCGCGCAAGCGCCTGGGCGATTTGTGTTCACGTCTAACGTTTTGGTCCATCGCAGCGTCCTTCAAAACGTGTCGTTCGATCCAGGTTTTCAGGGTTGGGGCTGGGAAGATGTCGATTGGGGTTTGCGGGTTGCAGCGCAGTTTCCGGTTCTGCACATCGACAATCCAGCGACGCATCTTGGTTTGGACTCAGACGCCAAACTGATCAAGAAATACGATGACTCAGCAGACAATTTCCTGCGACTGATCGAGCGTCACCCGCACGACATGGCCGCAACGCCGCTCTATCGCGCTGCAAAAACGCTGAGCCACACACCCGGACTGAATGTGATGAAGGGCCTGTTCCGTGGACTTGCTCAATCGCGTTGGTTGCCTATGCGCCTGCGCCTAATGTCGCTGAAACTATTTCGCGCGGCGGTCTATGGAGCGCGGCTATGATCAGCGTTGTAGTGCCAACGTTTAACCGTCCAAGCGGCTTGAAGCGCGCTGTGACCAGCGTGTTTCGTCAAACACTCGTGCCAACGGGGTTTGACCTCATCATCGTCGACAATGCACCTGATGGCTCGGCGGCCGAGGCGATTGAGGAACTGCGCCGTGCCTGTCCAGCGACCATCAACTTCATCGCTTTGCATGAGCCTGCGGCCGGCGTCGCCAATGCCCGGAATTGCGCGATGCGCGCGGTTAAGACCGATTTGGTCGCCTTTCTCGATGATGATCAATCAGCCCCAAAAACCTGGCTCGAGGCGTTGCTGAACTCTTATCGTCAATTCCCTGCCGCGGTGACATTTGGACCGGTGCGCACGACGCTGCCGAACGGTCAGCGCCGCCATCAGCGCTATTTTGAAGATTTCTTCGCCCGTGAACCGGGATTCGAGAGTGGCTATATCGAGGCCTCTTTTGGCTGCGGCAACGCCTTGGTCGACTTCTCGAAAGTGCCCGGCCACGCGCCCTGGTTTGACACTGCGATGAATGAGAGTGGCGGGGAAGATGATGTCTTATTTGTCCGCATTCGCGATTCGTTCGGGCGTTTTGCCTGGGCGGCGGAAGCGCCGGTTTGGGAGCACCCGCCGGCGAAACGCGTGACCCTCACTTATACGCTCAAGCGCGCCTTCTCCTATGGCCAGGCGCCGATCACTCTGGCGCGGCGGAAAACCCGTTTTCCCATCTTGATCATTCTCTACTGGATGCTGATCGGGGCGGGAAAAACGATATGGCATGGCGGGCTCTGGCTATTGCATAGCCTGGCGCGACATCCTAATCGAGCCTTCCAGCTGGACAAGGCTGTACGCGGCATCGGCAAGCTGATCTGGTGGATCGATTTACGATTCTATGGCGCCGCAGTTTTGAAAACTAAGCCCGCGAATTCTGTCTCGACAATTGCGCCAACGCTCGCGACAAAGACGGAGCAGGCGTAACCGAGACAATCTGTTTCGGGCGCGCCGTGAGCTTCGCCGCGATCGCGACATAAATCAGCCAGACAATCGAGTTCTGTTGCAATGAGGTACTTTCCGACAGGCTGAACAGGAAGAATTGCGCGATGAAGGCGAGGGCGAACAGACCCGTCCATGTGTTCACCGCAGCGAGGGTGGCACGCCCGGTGGTCATCAGAAAATCCAGCGCCAGAAATGTCAGACCGACAAAGCCAAGCGCCACAGTCACCTCCAGCCAGCCATTATGCGCCGTCGGCGCATCCCATTGCAGCGCTTCCCGCAGCCAGTTCCCCGGCACGCTTTCTGGGGCCCAGAACGCGCCATAGCCATAGCCGAGCCAGGGCCGCTGCTCGATACTGTCAGCCAGCGCGAGCCAGATATCCGTCCGCCCGGTTAGCGTCGCATCGCGCCCGAGCCATTGGAATACAAGGTCCGGCGCGAAAACGAACACCGCGCCAAGCGCAAGGGCCGCAATCGTCCCCAGCCAGACCGTGATCAAACCGACCCGCACGCCTCGCTTCATCCAGATCCCGAGCGCCAGAATACCGAGCCCAACCATCAGCCCAAGCAGCGAGCTTTTCGATGTCGACAGTAAGACCAGGGCGACGCTCAAAAGCAATGTGCCACTCCAGAGCCAGCGATACTTGCCATCCATGATCGCGAGAAAGCCTGCAAAAACGGCGGCGCGGGCCATATGCCCGCCAAGCTGGTTTTTCTCGAAATACAAACCCTGCCAGGCGCCGAAATGGACCTCCTGCATCCGCCCGAAAGACGGCACCAGTATCGCGGTGAGAAAACTGACAATAGCGACCACGAGCCACGTGACCGCAAAGGCGCGAAGCAGAGTCTGCCAGCTGTAACGTGTGCCGATATAGAGGCCCGCAAAAGTGGTCATAAGGATCGCGAAGCTTCGACGCATCGATAAAGCGGGATCAATCGACCACAGAAAGGATAAGGCGCACACCGCCAGCAGCGCCATCAAGAACGGCAAGCGCAGACAGACTCGCGCGATCTCTTTCGCTTTCCACAGCACCCCGACACAGGCAATGCCATAAATGGGCAGCCACAAGAATCGCAAAAGCGGCGAGCCATCGACAGAGTCTTCATCGGATAAGAGACGCGGTAACAGGCCTTCGCTGAACACAAGCAGCACGAGGATCAAAAGAGCAAACTCCGCCCGGCCCACCGGGCTGTAAGTCGAGGCGGGCCTGAGATCAGGCGCTGAAGCGGTCAGCAAATTGGGCATCGCCGCGGATCCTGTTCATGACGACGCCAAGGACGCGTCCGTTGTGCGCTTCCAATTCCTGACGGGCGGCTTCGATCTCTTGCGCCGTCGTCTGATCGGCCGTGATCACGAGAATGATGCCATCGACCACCGGCGCCATGGTCGTCGCTGCGGATGAGCGCTCCAGGGCGGGGGCATCGACAACCGCCCAACTGGAAATCCCACGCAAAGCTTGCCACCAATCGGGCGCCTGTTGCGTGCGGACTTTCTGGCCGGATCTCAGCCGATCGCCGCGAAACCGAGTGACCAGAAGCGACAAGCCATCAATGTCATGCGCCGTCAGCAATTTGCTCTGCCGCGCGCCATCAACGCGCGGGGTAATGCGATAGATCGGGTCTTGCCGAAGCGAGGCGTCATAGGCTCTCCCAGGCCGACCGACATCGCGGGCGAACCCATTCTGAAAGCCCTGGAAAACTGGATTGCGTCGTAAATCGAGATCGACCATCCAGACCGGCTTATCGGTTCGTCTGGCCGCAATACAGGCAAAACTGGCCGCCATGCTGGTCACGCCTTCGCCGACCCGGGCCGAGGTGAACATGATGACGCGACCGCCAGGCACAGGTGCGCTGACACGGGCTGTCGCCCGCCAAACCGGCTCCATATCTTCACGAAGGTCGCGCATGATGTGTCACGTCCAGACAGTCTTGGACCAGCGCTATCATGATCTTAGTTAACGGGATTTTGCAATTTGTAAGGAATTACGCCCGGCGCACAGCGCCGAGCACTGGCAAGCCAACTGTCTTTTGCAATGAGCTTGGGGTTGCAAATCCGCGCTTCGAATAGGCGCTGATCAATCCGAAAATCAGCGCTGTGAAGCCCGCGAACAGGGCAGACAGAATCGCCACGGGGAGTTTCAAGCTGCTGCCTTTGATTGGAACCGTTGGCGGCTCGGTGACTTTGACGCTGTCGGCTTCTTGCACCGTAATCCCCGCCACTGTGCCTTCGCGTTGCGCCTGTTCGGCAATGGTCCGCACGCTGGTTTCGATCAAATCACGATTTCGCAGCAATTCATTCCAAGCCGGTTCGAGCAGCGTGAACCGATTAAGCTTGTCTTCCACCGCTCGCAATTGTCGTTGTAATTCCGCTTCCTGGCCGCGCAAGGAGGCCGCTTCGGCTTCGAATGTGTGGAACGACGATTCGAGTGCCTGATAAGTCGGGTTCGGGCCGCGGCGCACGGTGCCCACCGGCGCATCCTGGGCCTCAAGAAAGGCGCGCAGCTCGGCAATGCGTCGATCAATGGCTTGCACGCGCCGGCTATCCGGCGTGTAATTGACCAGGGCCTGATTGCGTTCAATCTCCAGCTCACGAAGCTGTTGCGCGCTTGAATCTTCGACATAAAGGTCAAGGTCCGCCGGGGTTTCGGTCAATTGCACGCGGGTCCGTGCCAATTGGCCCTGAACGGCACTGGCGCGGGCGCGCACCGTAAACAATTCGTTCGAGATCGCAGAATATAGGCTCTGTGCGGTTGACCGTTCGCTGGCAAAATCGCGGACCTCATTCTCGTCAAGGAAGGCAGAGATGGCCGCTTCGGCTTCGAGCAAGTCACCTTCGATACGCTTTCGCTCGGCCCGCAATTGATCAACGGGCCGGCTGCCAAACAATTCCGCGCGTCGCTGCAAATAGACCGCCAATGCCGCATTCAGGATTTCGGCGGCAATTTGGGGATCTTCGTGCTTGAACCCGACAGAGATGATGTTCGAATTTGGCGATGCAGTTGCCCAGAAATCATCCTGAAGAGCCGCGACACCTTTCTGATAATATTCAAATTCAATTGGGTCTTTCAGCGACGGATTGGACCTGGCCAATTCCTTATCACGGGCGGCGGCCAGATCGGGATAAATCCGATCAAGCGGGAAGCGCGACAGTGTGCGCTCAGCCACCAATTGGGTTTGAAGGATCTCCAACTCACCCTGAATAACTTCCTGAATGGCTGGGCCCGGATCGAAACTGGGATCGCTGAGAATAGAACTCGATCGCACTTCGTCACCTGAGGTGACATAGAGCGCTGAGCGCGACTCGAATGTTTTCGGCATCTGAAAGGCGAGGAACAGGCCCAATGCGAATATCGGCAGACCGACCAGAATCATCAGCCATTTCGCCCGCCAAAGCTGCAGCACTAAATCAGCCACGCCGAGCCTGGGCCGCGCTGGCACATGGCCGGCATCGGTCTGTACGACCCCGGACGGGCCCCAGTCAGCGAGATCGGCCATCTATCGGGCTCCGAGCGCTCTTTCCTTCGAATTCTTCATACAGGCTTGATACTTCCTTAAACATTAACGCAGACGCTCAGGGAGGGTAAATTTGTCGTTGAAAAGCTCTATGAGTCGCCTGCTCTGCCTTGCTCTGCTTCCGTTCCTGATCGCAGCGTGCCAATCCGGCGCGCCAGTGGAATCTGATGTTTTTCCACAAAAAGAGTGGCGGCATGAAGACGGCGCAGATGCCTTTTATTTGCTGGCCCCCGGCGATGAGTTGGACATTATCGTTCACACCGCGCCAGAACTGAATCGCACAGTCACGATTGGCCCAGATGGGCGCTTCCGCATGCCCTATTCCGGTCCAATCCTCGCAGCCGCGCGCACGGTCGATGAAGTTCGCGAAGGCGTCCAATTCGCCATGGCGCGCGAGCTGAACGATCCCGACATTGATGTCCTGCTGACCGGAACGCCATCCCAGCGGGTATTTGTTGGCGGCGAAGTCACCAATCCTGGCCTGTTCGAAATGCCCGGACTGATCGACCCTTTGCAGGCCATCATCATGGCAGGGGGGGTCACCAATGAAGGCCGCGCCGACACAGTGGTCCTGATGCGGCGCATGCCGGGCGGCGAGGTCAAGTCGGCTGTGTTTGACCTGAAAGCCGGGATATATGACCCGAGTTTGGCCGACTGGGCGCCATTGCGGCGGTTTGACGTAGTGTATGTGACCCGCAAGCCGATTGCCAATCAGAACCTGTTCGTACGACAATATATTCGCGATGCGCTGCCGATCGACTTCTCACTCTTCTACGACATTGCTGGTAGCGACCGTTAATCAGGTCTTTTAACCCTGACCAGAAGCGCTTATGCGGTGGGGAAACTCATCAAACGGAGCTTCTCGCTATGGCTGACGCCGAAAACACAATCATCATGGAAACCTCTAAAGGCACGGTCAAAATCGAGCTACGCCCAGACCTCGCCCCAGGTCATTGCGACCGGATCAAGGAATTGGCGCGCGAAGGCTTTTATGATGGCATCATTTTCCACCGCGTCATTGATGGCTTCATGGCGCAAGTTGGCTGCCCGAATGGCACGGGCATGGGCGGCTCTGATAAGCCGAACCTGCAGGCCGAATTCAATGCCGAGCCGCATGTCCGCGGCACCTGTTCCATGGCCCGGACCAACCAGCCGCATTCGGCCAATTCGCAATTCTTCATCTGCTTTGAGAATGCCAGTTTCCTCGACAATCAGTATACCGTCTGGGGCAAAGTCACGGATGGCATGGACGTGGTCGACCAGTTGCAAAAAGGGGAGCCACCGCGCAACCCGGATTCCATTGTCTCTATGAAAGTTGCCGCAGACAGCTAAAGTTCAGGTTGAACTGACGAGACTGGACGCATGGCTTCGGCGAAAAGCAGGCGAAATATGAGATGGTGGAGCGGCCGATTGCTCGGCTCTCGCATCGCACGCCTGATTTTTGCGTCCAATCTCGCCGGCCTGATCGTGCTCATTATCGGGGCTATGGTCCTGAACGAGATGCGCGCGACCTTTGTCGTGTCGAAGAAAACCGATCTGGTCGGACAGGCGCAATTGCTGTCCAATCTGATCGGAGATGAGGCCGCTTATGGTGAGCCTCAGCCGGTTCTGGACGACCGTCTAGCCAAGGATGTCATGGCATCACTGTCTTTGCCGCAAAGCATGCGCGGCAAGATTTATGATCTTGAAGGCAATCTGGTCGGCGACAGTTATTTCCTGTCAGACCGGGTGATTGTCGAGAATCTGCCACCGCTGCAGGACCCCGACCGGCTGACCGTCTGGAGCCGCAGCCTGTCGGATTGGGCGGTTGGGCTGCTCAGCTCCTTTCGCCCGTCAGAAGGCGATGATGCCGTGCGCGCGATCTCGTTCGAAGAAGAGTTTGCCGAAGCCCTGATTGGCAATGAAGCCGCCAGCCAGCGCTTCAATGATCGCGGCCAGCGCATCATATCCGTCTCTTTGCCCATCCAGCACGTAACGGCTGTGGTCGGCGTCCTGACGCTGGAATCGAACGATATTGATGCCATTATCCGAGCCGAGCGGACGGCCCTGATCCCATTCATCGCCGTTGCCATCCTGGTCGCCTTGATCACATCGGCGCTGCTCACCGTCGGCATCGCCAATCCGCTGAGGCGCCTGGCGAGTGAAG
The DNA here is from genome assembly GCA_039818185.1 of Pseudomonadota bacterium. Lineage (GTDB taxonomy): Bacteria > Pseudomonadota > Alphaproteobacteria > Caulobacterales > Hyphomonadaceae > Henriciella. Next base: position 214,006 of record JBCBUI010000002.1, on the reverse strand, counting down.
CGGACCGGATCAAAAGCGGGTCGAGCAATAAGCTGGACCTCGAAAAGATCTCGAAACGTCATGATGAAATCGGACATCTCGCCCAATCAGTGGAATCCATGACCGAGGCTCTGTTTGAACGCATCACCGCGAACGAAGCCTTCGCAGCAGATGTAGCGCATGAGCTGAAAAACCCGCTCACCTCCATTCGCTCGGCCGTCGAAACCGCCGAAATGGTCCAGGATGATCCCGTTGCGCGGGAAAAACTACGCAAAGTCATAGCGCAGGACGTCAAACGGCTCGACCGACTGATCACGGATATTTCGAACGCCTCGCGCCTTGAAGCCGAAATCACGCGAATTCCGACAGAAAGACTGGATATTTCACGCTTCGTCCGAGACGTGGTTCGGACCTATGACGGGCTGGAGCATCAACGCAATGTCACCGTGCGCTTCCACGACGCAACCATGGATGCCGGCCTGTCCGTGCGCGGGCGCGAAGGGCCTTTGGGCCAGGTTTTGCGCAATCTGGTCGACAATGCGCGGTCATTCTCGCCTGAAGGCGACGAAGTGACTGTGACGCTCCAGCAGGGGCGTCAGGGGTCACAAACCACGGCAAGAATCTTGATCGAGGATAATGGCCCCGGCATTCCAGAAGACAAGTTCGAGAAAATCTTTGAGCGATTTTACACAGATCGACCGGCTGGCGCGGCGTTTGGCAACAATTCCGGTCTCGGTCTGTCGATTGTCGCGCAGATCGTGACCACCCATATGGGCACTGTGATTGCAGAGAACCGTGATGAAGGTGGCGCCCGATTCACCATTGAATTACCTGCGACATAGGCTGTTTACCCTTTGTACATGAGAATTAACGCTCCCTATTGAGAATAATCGGGAGTTGTGGTATACAATTCTGTCACAACACCATATCCGAGCCATGCTTATGTCGGCACCTTACGAGAGTTTCTCGCCGGCAACGTGGCTCGTTTGCGTAGAAGAAGAGGTCTCCCACATGGCAACAGCAGATGCGGCAACGAAACTGGATTTTTCCGAAGGTCAGAAAATCGTCTATCCTGCGCACGGCGTAGGCACCGTCACGGCGATTGAGCAGCAGCAAGTCGCTGGCATGACCCTGGAAGTCTATGTTGTCTCGTTTGACCAGGACAAGATGATCCTGCGTGTCCCCACCAATCGCGCGATTGCATCTGGTATGCGGGCACTGGCGGGTTCTAAGCTGGTCGAAGACGCCTTGAAAACGCTTGGCGGCAAAGCCCGGATCAAGCGCACCATGTGGTCGCGCCGGGCTCAGGAATATGAAGCCAAGATCAATTCTGGCGACCTGATTTCCATCGCTGAAGTCGTGCGCGACTTGCACCGGATGGAAGATCAGCCAGAGCAGTCTTATTCCGAACGCCAATTGTATGAGAGCGCCCTGGATCGGATGGCGCGTGAGCTGGCTGCGGTCGAAAGCATCGATCATTCCTCAGCCATGGATCGCCTCGCGGAATCACTCGCAAAAAAGAAAAAAGCCGCTTGAAAGAGTGAGCCCGATAGCGGCGATAAAAGTTAATGAAAGCCCCGTCTGGAAAGGCGGGGCTTTTTCTTTGCGGTCGCATTGACGTGATCAGAGCTGACGTCTTTAGCCGCTCAAACCGGACCAGAACCAATAGACCAGACCGCCGATCAGAAGCACAGTCAACGCTCGGCGCAGCCCTTTTGGCATTTTCTCCCACAAACCGGTTATCTGAGCCCCAAACAGGAAAAGCAGACCACCAAGCACAGCAAATCTAACAAATCGGCTGACCGAAAAGACGCCGAGAAAGTCCCAATAAGGATAACCGGTTGCGCCCGCGATCAAATTGATCAGGTAAGATGGCGCAGGGGTGGTGCCGCCGAGAAAAATGAAAGATCGGCCGCGCTCTGCGAATCGGTCTGTATAGGTCGCCGCGAGTTCCTCAACACCAAGCCGCGCGACCACAGGGTCAAAGTAAGACGCCCCAATTGCATAGATGAGCGACCCACCAATGGCGCTGCCGAGCACGGTCACAGCGACAAAAATCCAAATCCGATCTCTCGCCGCAAGGCATAGGGCGATGAAGGCGGCCTCATAAGGCAAAGGCAGAATGGTCGTCTCAGCGATCTCGACCAGAAGCAAGACGGGCAAGAGCCAGCGCGAGTGCGCCAGCGCGACCAGTCGATCCGTCAAGGTGGGTTTGTTTTCTGATGGCGATTGAGTCATGACGTGTCTGTCAGGCGGGTTTCAATCAGAAGCTATGTCAGACGAGATAGATGGCCAGAACAAGCTGCTCCAACGTACTCAATCCCTCAAAAAGGCCGATCGCCATTCACCGTTGCGCGGCGCATATGCCGTCGCTGCCCGGGATAATCGTTCAAAGCATAATGCCAGCAACAGCGATTGTCCCAGAACGCGACCGCGCCTTCACTCCAGCGAAACCGGCACGTGAACCGCTCATCGCGCGAGTGTTCGAACAGGAAATTCAATAGCGGCCGGCTCTCGCGTTTGGTCATGCCTGCAAAGCGCAGCGTGAAAGCTGGATTGATATAGAGCCCCTTGCGGCCACTTTCAGGATGCGTCCGGACCACAGGATGCTCAAATTCCGGCGCATCTGTCGCGGTGGACGATTGCATCGATTGCCGCGCCTGCGCCGATTGCCCGCGGGCGCTATATTCGCGACTGGCCGAATGAATCGCGTTGAGACCGCCCAGCATCTCTTTCATGCCGTCTGACAAGGCCTCATACGCGGCAATCTGATTGGCAAACAGCGTGTCGCCGCCAAATGCTGGAATGTCGATGCCGTACAGGATGGAGCCTAAGGCCGGTTCTTCCAGGAAAGACATGTCCGAATGCCATCCGCCGCCAAAATTCAGCTTGTCTTCTGGCTCTTTGATAATTTCCAGAAGCTCTGGATGACCCTCCATGCCTTTGACATAAGGGTGGATATTTAGCGTCCCAAATCGACGGGCGAACCGTTTCTGGGCGTCAGGCGACAGCCCATTCTGATCCCGAAAAAAGATCACGTGATGGTCGAGAAACGCCTGATGGATTTCATCGAATTGCGAATTGGAGAAATCGTCAGCGAGATTGACCCCGCTAATCTCCGCGCCGAGCGCACCGGCGACAGGGGTGATGTCGAGCGTAGAAGCCATACTGGCAGTCTACGCTCGAAGTCCTTGGAGTCTATCTATTCCGCAGCGTCCTGCGGGAACAGGCGATCATGCAAGTATGAGAATTCCAGAGCCGTGCGCTTTGCGCGTTCTTTCTGGTTCGCTGCAGCTGAGTGACCACCATCAATATTCTCATAATACAGGAATGGTTTGCCGGCATCTTCGAACAGTTTCGCCATTTTCCGCGCATGTCCCGGGTGCACGCGATCATCCTTGGTAGAGGTCACGAAAAGCGGAGTTGGGTAATCCGCGTCGGCATCGAAATTATGATATGGAGAAATGGTTTCCAGGAAGGCACGCTCTTCCGGCACATCCGGATCGCCATATTCATCGACCCAGGACGCACCCGCGAGCAGTTCGTGATAGCGCAACATGTCGAGCAGCGGCACCTGAATGACCACAGCATTCCAGAGATCCGGGCGCTGCGTGATCATCACACCCATTAACAGACCGCCATTCGAGCCGCCCATAATGCCGAGATGTTCGGGGCTGGTTATGCCTTTCGCAGACAGGTCCTCGCCAACAGCGATGAAGTCATCGAAGATACGCTGACGTTCACCTTTCAGCCCAGCCTGATGCCAGGCCGGCCCAAACTCACCGCCGCCCCGAATATTGGCCAGGACATAGGCGCCGCCGCGCTCAAGCCACATCCGACCAATGCCGCCACTATAGCTTGGACGCATCGAAATTTGGAAGCCGCCATAAGCGTAAAGCAGGGTTGGCGTCGAGCCATCGAGTTCAATGCCTTCGCGATGGACAACAAAATAAGGAATCTTGGTCCCGTCTTTCGAAGTCGCTTCCTTTTGGTGCACGACCAGACCGTCCGTATCGAATTTGGCTGGCAGCGATTTTAGACCCGCTGTCGTGTTGGTTTCAGCCTCATAGGTGAGCAAGCTGTCCGGGTTGAGAAAGCCTTCATAATTGATGAAAACCGTCTCTTCATCCTCATCCGCAAAGGCAATGCCCGCCTGCCCTGTCCCTGGTAGCGGGACATCCGTCGTGGTCCAGCCATCCGTCTCTGAGTGCTCCAGGCGCAAGATCCGGCTTGCAACATTGTCATTGATAGACAGCAGCGCCGCCGACTTGGCGACCGCGACGCCATTCACGGCCTGGCGTTCATTGGCGCGGAAGACCAATTCGACGGGTGGTAATTCTTTGGTGTCGAGGAATTGCTGCAAATTGAAGGCGACCAGATCACCGGTCAGGAAGACCTCTTCGCCCACTGTCCAGTCTTCCTGCAATCTGACAAACTGCCAGCCTTTATAATCACCACCGAGATTGGCTTTCTTGGGGATCGGGAAGGCCGTCGCCTCACCATCCTCGATGACTGAATAGGTGCGCGTGAAGAACGTGTTCAATTCCATCGCACCATAGATCATGGTGCCGTCTTCCAGCTCTGATGACCAAGGCCAGGTGCCGACTTCAGTTTTAACACCCGTATAAATCTCGGTCGCGTCTTCAAGCGCTTGGCCACGCTTCCAAATGCGCAATGAACTGGAATAGCCCGACTCCGTCAGTGTCGAACCATCGCCGCCCCAATCGGTGCCAATTAAGACCGTATCGTGGTCAATCCAGGCGAGACCCTGTTTGGCTTCACGGGTTACGAACCCTTGATCAACAAAAACCTTGTTCTCGAGATCAAATTCGCGATTGATCACCGCATCCTTGCCGCCATCAGACAGTGACACAAAGCAGAGCGTTTTGCCCGCGCCTTTTGGCTTGAAGCAATTTGAGCCTTTGAAAACCCAGTTTTTGTCTTCGTCGGCCGATAGCTTGTCGAAGTCCAAAACGGTCTCCCATTCCGGCGCATCGGTCTTGTAACTGTCCAGCGTCGTGCGGCGCCAAAGCCCACGCACATTGGTTTCGTCCTGCCAGAAATTGTACACCAGGCCATCGCGAACAGAGCCATAAGGGATACGGTCATTTGACGTCGCAAGGTCAATCGCCTTGGCATAGTTCTCGTCATAGACAGGTGTGTCTTGAATTACGGCCAGCGAACGCTCGTTTTGATCGTTGACCCAAGCCAGCGCCGCTTCACCTTCAACTTCTTCCATCCATAGGAGCGGGTCTATGGCAGCCATTTCAGGCGTTTCGATCACGGTTTCAGTGGTTTCCGTCACACTGGTCTCGGCTTCTGTTATTGGGGTTTGGGGGGTGTCTTCGACAGCCGTGGTGCAAGCGGCCATCAAGGCACTCGCGGCAACAGCGGAAAGGGCAAAACGCATCATCTTCCTCCATGAATTGGAGAAGGGTTTAGCGTCACCTCGCAGGACGACAAGTCAAATCATCGACAAGTGCGGCAATTACGCGGAAACCTTGCCGGTCGATTGACGCACAATCAGATCAAAGTCGAAAACTTCTTCCAGGCCAGTATCGCTATCAGATTTCATCAATCGTTCGGCAGCGCGGCGACCCATTTCAACCACGGGCTGCCGGATGGTTGTCAAAGGCGGCCACACCGCCGATGCCAGACGCGTATCGTCATAGCCCGCAATTGATATTTGCCCGGGCACGTGCAGCCCCGCAGCCATCACCGCTGTCATCGCTCCAACGGCCATATCATCATTGGCTGCAAAAATGGCGGTCGGCTTCGGATCAGCGGCAATCAGCTTTCGCGCCGCTTCGAGCCCAGATCGCAGAGAATAGTCGCCTTCCGCAATGAGGTCTGGAGACACTTTGAAACCGGCCTCATTCATCGCATCGAGATACCCTTCATGACGGCCGGTCGAGGCATTATGCCCGGCGGGGCCAGCGATGAAGGCAATACGTTCATGCCCGAGCTCGATCAGGTGCCGCACCATTTCCATCGCCGCAAGGCGATCATCCAGGCGCATAACCGGCGTGTTTTCCGGCTGGCGCGCCGGCGAAAGGCTGGCATAGGCCGTGCCATTGTCTTTCAGCAGTGCCAGAATGTCCGGATCATCACAAAGCGGCGGTGTCAAAACCACGCCATCCGCGCGCGATGTCATCAAAAAGCTTTGCAAGCGGTCGAGGAAATCGGGCGCTTTGCGATCGACGGGTTCTGGCAACAGAAAATAGCCATTCGCGCGGCAAGCTTCATAAATGCCAGTATTCACCGCAGTGATATATTCGGGCACGGGATTGTCGTGCAGGTGCGCGATCAGAAAAGAGCGCGCCCCAGCGAGGCTGCGGGCTGCAGGATTTGGGCGATATCCAAGCTCGCGGGCGGCTTTCATGACCAGTTCACGCTTGGCAGGTCGCACATTCGGTTCATTGTTCAGAACTCGGGAGACAGTTTTTGCGGAAACACCCGCTTTTTCAGCGACATCATCTATCGTAATTGCGCGAGGGGGGCGGCTTAGGCCCATACGTGATCTCCCAGTGTTACCCTTTTCTGGCGCATTCTGTGCCTGAACGCAATCTGTCCGTGTGCGGTTCATGCTGTTCCCCTCATAAGTGCCATTAGAACTGGAAGTAGACAAATGGCGAAGCCTCTAATGGGTAAAGCGCCAGCAAAATGCCCGAAAGTACACCAAGACTGCCCCAATAAAGCGTCGGTCGACGCAATAGCGTGATTTTTGGCAAGCGCTTGAGACCGCCCCGACCCAGGAATGCATCCAGAGCGATCAGCGGGATAACCATCCATACCCAAGCGCTGATTCCCGCGCTGCCACCCTCTCGCAGTCCCGTAAAGGCCGACCAGATGGTCAGCGTGTCGGTGAAATTCTCCGCCCGGAAGGGCACCCAAGTCAGAAGCACGAAAAGCTGCGTTGCGATTAAGCCTATGCCAAAACGCAAAGCGATGTCGGTCCGGAATGTGGCTTTTTGAAAAATTAGAGCCGCGCCATGCAAAGCGCCCCAAGCGACAAAGGTCCAGGCCGCGCCGTGCCAGAGGCCGCCCAGCACCATGGTCGCCATAAGATTGCGATAAGTCTGCAGCTTTCCGCGCCGATTGCCGCCCAGCGGTATGTACAAATAATCGCGCAGCCAGCTCGACAAGGAAATGTGCCAGCGCCGCCAGAAATCCTCGATTGACGGGCTGGAATAGGGATAATTGAAATTCTTAGGGATGTAGAAGCCGAACCAGCGGGCTACGCCGATGGCCATCAAAGAATACCCAGCAAAATCAAAATAAATCAGCGCCGCGAACCCGACCGTCGCGCCAATCAAGGCGAGATTTGACCATTGGCTAAGTTCGGTATCCCCTGCGACCAGCGCATTGCCGTAGATCGGGTCGACGAATTGTGCGAGATTGTCAGCAATACCGGCTTTGTAAGCAAAACCGAGCAAGAAGGCCCGCAATCCGGCGAAAAAAAGCGCGCTGGAAAGCGTTTTCTCACGCTCCATTTGCGGGAAAAAGCTTGCGGCCCGGACGATCGGACCAGCGACCAGTTGCGGGAAGAAAGCCACATAAAGCGCCACCCGGCGCAATCGGTGTTCAGGCGCGAGGTCGCCGCGGGCAACATCGACAATGTAGGATATGGCCTGGAAAACATAGAAGCTGATGCCCACGGGCAAGAGAATGTTGAGCGCGGTCCAGCCGGGATCAATCCCGACCGTCGACAACATGGCGCGGGCGCTCTCTGCAAAGAAACCGAAATATTTGAAGATCGCGATGACCGAGAGATTGAAGACAATCCCGCCAATCAAGGCGAAGCGCCGGGCTTCATCGCCCTGTCGCCGCGCCGCCGCAAATTTTGCGACCCACCAGCTGACCAGGATCACAGCGCCGATCAGGCCGAGAAACCGCCAATCCCACCAGCCGTAAAACACCGCGCTGGCAACCAGCAACAGGCTGAGACGCTCTTCCTTATCTTGCAACAGCCAATAGCCGCTAAATATCGCGGCCAGGAAGATCAGAAAGGTGGCGTCCGTGAAAATCATTCGGCCGAATCCAGGATTTGCGAGACAATAATCTCATCGACCAGCCAGCGATTATAAATCGCGGTGCCGCTGTCCAGAAGGTGACTGGGATCGAACCAATGATCGCCGTTTAATTGTTCCATCAAGGTCGGGTCATTGGGCGAGATACAGGCATGTTCGATAAACTCGCCAGCGCACAGACCGTCGAGATAGGCACGCGCTGGCGGGTCGAGCGTTGGCGGTTGATAATAACCGACCTGTCTCACCCCTTGCGCCGCAAGCCGTCGCTGTTGTTGATATCGGAACGACCGCACCCATTGCGGTCCCTGGAAGACAGAGACAGGATTGCTTTTGAGAGCGAGATCAGGCTGGCTTTTCGCGCGCGCTTCGACTTGTGGGTCATATGCCGGGACCGCCTCGATTTCCGCAGGCGGTTCACTGCCCCCTATCAGACCGACATTGAGAAAATTCAGGGTCGTATGGGCGCCCAGATAAGCGCTATCCATCAAACACCCTTTGGCGCCATCGCAGGCGCCGCCAAGGATCCCGAAACTGGTCCACACGGCGTTCGACAGGTCGAATTGCTCAATCGCGCGTACATTGAATTTGGAATTGCCGAACATGTACGCCGCGCGTTCATCAAAGTCGCGCGCCACCTCAACAAAGACAACATCCGGGACACGGCCAGACAGCGAGATAAATTGCTCCAAATGCGCATCGCGTTCGAGAATGGATGCCGCTTCAATCGACAGATTGACCACGCGATGCGGATATCCTCGTTCGCGCAGAGCGAGGGTCAGGCGTTCCGGATCAATGCCATTGCGCGAATAGCTGGCGCCGGTGAATACAACCAAAGGTGCGTCATCCTGCGTCGCTTCTATAACTGCTGCATTGACGAACCGGTCAAAGTCGGTGGTGCGGCCAATATCGTTGGCGGCGGCGAGCGATTTCACCACCAAGGCCGTGGCAAACAGGCCGACCAGAAATGCCATGATTGAAGACAGGCGGGAGCCCGTGCCCGGCAGTTTCAGCGCATGCGCGAGCACCAGACCTAATCCTGCCAAGATAAACAAGCTCCAATGCATGAATATGGTCCTCTCCGTGCGCGCCAGAATGGGACGACCCCATTTCGCGTAACAGGAGAAGCAAATGGCTTGCCAATTCTCGTTTTAGGAGATTAAGCCGCGTCGTCCGGTGTGGTTCCGGCCATGGCGCGCATCATGAAAAGCGGGATCGAGCCGCGCTCGGTCATAACCCAATCGAGTGGCACATCATGCGCTTCAGACGGGACGGCATCGACTTCCTGACCAAAAAAGGCCAGTCCGCACACAAAAACACGACCCTCTTCGCGCAGCCGGGTCAGGGCACGGTCATAATGGCCTTTACCATAACCAAGCCGGTTACCCCTGCGATCAAAGGCCAGGAGCGGCGTCAAAACCAGGGTCGGATTAACCATCGGCACTTCAGCATTGGGCTCAAGCAAGCCGAATGGGCGTTTTTCCAACATGTCGCCGCGCTGATAGGCGCGATAGACCATGCTGCCGTCCTCCTGGACGCAGGGCAGCGCCAGGTTGGCGCCCGCACCTATCAGTTTGCCCATCAATGGGCGCGGATCGATTTCGCTACCAATCGGCAGGTAGACCGCGACGGTCGGACCATATCGCTCAAACAATTTCAGCGGAAACTTTTCGGCCAGCGTTTCGCCGGCATCCGGGTCGCGCGCGGCCAATTCATCGCGCATGATTTTCATATCTGCGCGAAGGGCGTCCTTATCCGCAGTCATACGAGTTCCGGCGCTTCAACCGGCATATCGGCCAGACCTACAAGCGCGCGGGCATAAGCGCGCGCCGAGAAGGGCTGCAAGTCTTCGGCTTTTTCGCCCACTCCGACAAAGTGGATCGGCAAAGCATGCGCCTCGGCAATCGCGACCAGAACGCCGCCCTTTGCGGTGCCGTCCAGTTTGGTCATGACAATTCCAGAGACGTCGGCTGTATGGCGGAAGGCTTCGACCTGGCTGAGTGCGTTCTGGCCAACCGTCGCATCCAGGACGAGGATTACATCATGCGGCGCTTCAGGGTCGAGTTTGCGCGTGACGCGCACGATTTTCGCCAGTTCCGCCATTAATTCCGTCTTGTTTTGCAAGCGCCCGGCCGTGTCGACGAGGACCAGGTCCAAATCTTCAGCCTTGGCTTTTTCAATGGCTTCATAAACCAGCCCTGCAGCATCCGCGCCTGGCTCTTTCGCAAGTACAGGAATGCCGGCGCGTTCGCCCCAAACAGTCAATTGCTCGATCGCCGCGGCCCGGAACGTATCGCCGGCCACAAGCAGAGCTTTTGCGCCCTGTTCCTGAAGTTTGGACGCAATCTTGCCAATAGTGGTGGTTTTGCCCGAGCCGTTCACGCCAACGAATAGAACCACGCGCGGCCTGGAGCCTTCAGAGAAATCCACGATTTCCTCGCGCGGCGACATGATGGCTTCAATCTCATCCGCCAAAGCCAGTTTGATTTCCTCGTCGGTGACGTCCTTATCCATGCGTGACTTGGCCAGGTTTTGAACGATGCGCGCCGACACCTTGCCGCCCATATCAGATGTCAGCAAAATGTCCTCTAGATCCTCCAGCGCCTCATCATCCAGTTTGCGCTGGGTAAACAGGCTGGTGATCGAATTGCCCATTTTAGATGAGGATTTGGCCAAGCCCGAAGACAGTTTTGAAAAGAAACCGGGCTGCGCCACTTCGGCATAGGGGTCAGGTTCACCGCGCGCGATGGCAGCCTGCCGCTCGGCTTCGCGGCGGGCGCGCTCTTCGGCCAATTGTTGGCGAAGCGCCTCATCCGCGCGGCGTTGCTCCAGCAATGCGAGTTCTGCTTTGGCTTTTTCTTCTTCCGCGCGGCGTGCCTCTTCTGCCTGGCGAGCGGTTTCAGCTTCTGCGGCCCGTCTCTCTTGCTCTTCTTGAGCAAGCCGGGCAGCTTCGGCCGCAGCTTCATCAGCGCGGCGTTTTTCTTCAGCTTCGCGCGCCAGGCGTTCCGCTTCAGCGCGCGCCTCCTCTGCAAGTCGTTGCTGCTCGGCGTCAGCAGCGGCTTTCGCTTCCGCTTCCTGCGCCACGCGTTCCGCTTCAGCTTGAGCGAGCGCGGCCGCTTCCGCAGCCTTTGCATCAGCTTCCGCCTTCAGTCGCGCGGCCTCAGCCTCTTGCTCTGCTTGTAAACGCGCCGCCTCGCGGGCTTCAGCCTCTTGCGCCAAACGGGCTGCTTCAGCTTCCGCTTCGACCGCTTCACGCTTCTGGCGTTCTTCCCAGGCGCGATTGGCTTCAGCGACTTTGCGCTCGATTTCCGCCTGTTCTTCAGCCTCGCGTGCTGCTTCTTCTGCAGCCAGGCGCTCTGCTTCGGCCTCAGCGGCTTTCTGCGCCGCAAGTTCTTCCGCCGACAGTTCTGGCGCTTCCATCTCGGCGCCAGCTTGCAGGGCTTCTTCTTTTTTCTTCTTCTTGCCGAACCAGAGAATCATAAGGCCTGAGCTTTCAATCGTATCATGTCATGTCCGATTATCCGCGCACGGATCGGGCGTCCAGCCTCAGCGCTGACAGATTCGAACGAGACCGGCGTGAAATCTGGCAAACGGCCTTGCTGATCGCGCTCGATCAGGACCACAGTCTCGCGACCGACATGCGCCTCAAGGTGGCGTTCCAAGGCGACTTGACCGGCTGCACGCAAGCGAGCGGCGCGCGCTTTGACAACGCTTTTCTCAAGCTGCGGCATGCGGGCCGCTGGGGTGCCGGGCCGCGGGCTGTATGGAAACGCGTGCAGAAACGCGATCTGACAGTCTTCAATCAAGCGCAAGGAATTCTCAAACGCCGCTTCGCTTTCTGTCGGAAAGCCTGCAATAATGTCGGCGCCCAGCGCAATTTCCGGTCGCACCTCGCGCAGGCGTTGGGCGAGCGCAATCGCCTGCTCACGCGAATGGCGGCGTTTCATCCGCTTGAGCATGAGATTGTCGCCATGCTGCAAGCTGAGATGCATGAAAGGCGCGATGCGAGGATCGCTCATCACCTCAAACAGGGCTTCATCCATTTCGATTGCGTCGATGGAAGAGATCCGCAACTGTTTCAGGTCTGGCACCAGTTTCAGGATGCGCTGCACCAGATTGCCGAGCTCAGGCTGGCCCGGCAAATCCGCGCCCCAGGAGGTGAGGTCAACACCTGTCAGGACCACTTCATAATGTCCGGTCTCGACCAGACGCTGCACCATGCGCACGACGTCGCCCGCCGGAACCGAGCGCGAATTCCCGCGGCCATATGGAATGATGCAAAAGGTGCAGCGATGATCGCAGCCATTCTGAACCTGGACATAAGCGCGTGCCCGGCCGTCCATGCCATCAATCAAATGCCCCGCCGTCTCTTCGACTGACATGATGTCATTGACGCGGACCTTTTCGGTGCCACTCAACAAGTCGACAGGCGTCCAGGTCTCAGCTTGCATCTTTTCGTGATTGCCAATGACGCGGGTGACTTCCGGCATCTCAGCGAACATGTTCGCATCAATCTGGGCGGCACAACCGGTCACAATGACGGGCGCATCGGGATTGTCTTTGGCGGCGCGCCGAATGGTCTGGCGTGCGGTTCGAACGGCTTCGGCTGTAACCGCGCACGTATTGACGATAATCGCACCCTCAAGACCTGCGGCCTCCGCATGTCCGCGCATAACTTCGCTCTCATAGCTGTTCAATCGACAGCCAAGCGTGATGACCTGCGAGGGTCCGGAGGGGGATTTCGGGTTCGTCATGAATTCGAGCAGCCGATATCGCGCTAGAGCGGTGTAAAAACAAGGTATGATTGACCGTCAGCGTCGCCGGAACCTCGCCAAGATCGGGAGATGGTCGGAGCCGATCGGCTCCAAAACACGCACCTCCACGAGCTCCAGGTCACCCTCGAAAATGATGTGATCGATGGGAAGTCCAAGCGCTCTCAACCGTGTCGGCCAGGTCGCGACGCCGCGCGGGTCACCCGCCCGTTTGCCAGGTAAACGGCGAAACTCTGGCGCCCAAGGGGTGAGATTGAAATCCCCCATCATGATGAAAGTCTCGGATTGCTGGGCGGCATCACCGGCAACACGCAAAAGCGTGTTACGCGCCTTCAAGCCATCCCCCCAGAGCGGCGCCATCGCGTGCGCCAGGACGATCCGCGTTCCCTGCCAGCTGCCAGACAGATCCGCGGTGATATAGGCGCGCCCGGCGGTATCGCGGCGCAAAATCCGATTCTGGTCGGCCAGCGGCTGCCGCGACAAGAGCGTGATCGGATTGCCCATATTTCGAGGCATATTTTCCCAGGCGGCATGCACGACATGTGGATGGTCAGGGAACGCACGACGATACGAATAATCGGTCATCCGGCTGACCGCCTCATTGATTGAGATGAGATCAGCGTCTTCGCGAACGGCCAAGGCGCTGAGCTGTTCCATGGCCTCGCGGCGCTCATAGATGTTTGCCGTGATCACTGTCAGGCATTTGTCGGGCAAGCATTCGCCCCCGTTTGGAGACTCATATTTGGAAAAGACCAGGAAGGGCGCCGCGGATGCGATCACGAGGACCGCACCGAGAAAAGCTGTATTTGGCCGTACGATCGCCAGCGCCAGAGAAGCGCACACCCCGATGATCAAACTATGTGGCAAAAAACTGATTAGAAGCTCGAGAACCAGAATCCCCGGCACGATTTGCGCCACGAGACATAGAAAACTCAACAGATAGGCGCCTGATGCGATGACGGTGAGCGCGAATGTCCACATTCTGGAAGAGCGCACCGCGTCAAGCATATGGATCTAGACCGTAAAGCTCTCTTCGAGTTCAACCGGTCCTGTCATGATGACATGATCGGTGGCCTCATCCCATTCGATGATCAGTTCACCGCCATCCAGGATGAGCTTGGCTTTTCGATCCGTTTTGTCGGCCCGGGCGGCGCATACCAATGCCGCACACGCGCCTGTCCCGCACGCCTTGGTGAGCCCGGCGCCACGTTCCCAGACTCGCAAGCGAATGGTCTGCCGATCAATGATCTGCGCAAACCCGACATTCACGCCTTCCGGAAATGTCGGGTGCCATTCGACCAAGGGCCCAATCGCTGGGATGTCGTAATCATTGACATCGTCCACAAAGAAAACCGCATGCGGATTGCCCATGCTGACCACAGCCGGCTTGTACAAATAGGGATCATCCATCGGCCCGATTTTGACATCGACGCCGCGCACATCCATTTTTTCAGACAGAGGAATGTCTTCCCAGCCCATTAAAGGCGAGCCCATATCGACGCTGACCAGACCATTCTCCGCGCGCGCGCCTTTGAGGAGGTCAGCTTCGGTCTGGATTCGAACTTCATCTTTGCCGAGTTCTTCCAGCAGCAAATGCGCGACCGCGCGGGTGCCGTTGCCACAGGCTTTCACCTCGCTGCCATCGGCATTCCAGAATCGCAGGAACGCATCCGCGCGTAAATCGCTTTCAATCGCCATGATCTGATCGGCGCGCATCGTCTCAGCGATCTCGCGCAATTGGGCTTCAGACGGTGCAAAAGAGCGGTCGCGCGCGTCAAACACGGCGAAAGCATTCCCAGCTCCGTTCATTTTCCAAATGCGCATAAGTCCCTCAGGATCAGACTAGGCGAGTGACATAGTCGCTTCAAGGCGCATTTAAAAGGATTTACTTTGGCAATCTCGTGGCGCTAAGCCAGGCTCCGGATTGGATCAAAGCCGCGATCAAGAGCAGAATCTGCACCGCCCAATGGCTAATGATGAAGGCGCTCAGGCCCGCTGCGATCGAAAACCAGTGCAAGCGTGGATCACTCATCAGAAAGCCGGCCAGGCGACGCTTGGCTTCAATTGTCGCGAGATTTACGTTCGCCCAAATCCGATTCATCCCAGGCGGCCCAAACACATCCTGCAAATCTTGCGGGTCGGTCACCCCCGACAATTCAGCCAGTTCCCGCACGCCGGTATGTCCGAATTCTACGCGTTGGCGCAGCTGCATGGTCTGCACCAGGCGGATAAAGGCCGATATCATCACAGCAAGTGCGATCGAAATGAGAGGCAAGCCGGAAAGCAGGGTCATAGCCGCCATATGGGGTCAGTGGCACAAGATGTAAGAGGACTCATATCTGGGTCGTGTATCGGAACATTGGGTTGATCTTGGCGGTCAGGACATGATCGCGCCAAACCCCGTTAATGTGCAAATAGTCTTTCGCAAAGCCTTCCTGCTCGAATCCGAGTCGGGTCAGTAAACGGCCACTCCGCTCATTTTCAGGGATATAGTTCGCCATCACGCGGTGCAGGTTCAGCTTGGTGAAGACGTGGTGCAGACTGGCTTCCAGCGCTTCATACATCAGGCCCTGCCCTTGCGCCGTCTCTGCTAAAGAATAGCCGAGATGGCAGGCCTGAAACGAACCGCGAATGATATTTGAATAATTGCAAACGCCGAGCACTTTGCCGCCGTCCCGGGCCCGAATAACGAGTTTCAGCGCGCGCCCGGCTTTGTGGTCTTCTGCCACCGCGAGCAATCGCCGGCGCCAGGCTGTTTCGAGGTGAAAATCATCGCTCCGCGCGGGCTCCCATGGATCGAGATGCGCAGCATTATCGAGATAGTAAGCCCGCAAATCCTGCAAATGCTCTGGGCCTTGCAGAAACAGCAAGAGACGCTCGGAGAGGATCATCATATACCTCGAATTTAAGCGGGCGTGGCCTTAGCGCGGAATGGCCACCCAATAATCGAAATCAAGACAGACGCCCGGCGCATAGCGGCCATCCTCGCCCCGCAAATTGAAGCCGCCCGGATCCTGGTCCTTCACGGCCACCAGTCGCAGGCGCAACGCCCCAACTGTGTCATTCAGGATCGCCTTATCGAGCACTTCGCTCCAGGCATAGACCGTATCGCCTGCGAAGAGTGGACCCGTATGCGTGCCGCCATTAATGCCAAGCAATTCTGCAGCATTTCCAAGACCATTAAAGCTGAGTGCGCGCGCGATTGAGATGACGACACCGCCATAAATCAGGCGCTTGCCGAACCGGCTGTCTTTCTGCGCATGCGCATCAAAATGCACTTTCGCTGTGTTTTGATAGAGACGTGTGGCGATTTGATGCTCGGCTTCTTCGACGGTCATGCCGTCGACATGATTGATCTTCTCGCCAATCTCATAAGCGTCAAAGCGATGGTCTGATCCAGATAGCGTGTTGTCCCAAGCGGAATACTGCCTCGAGAATGCGAAACTGGCAGGGTCGACCACTTCTGGCAGATCCGGCACGACTGTGTCAGGCGCCGCAGAGGCCGGGTCTCGTTTATTGACCATCACCCAACGAACGTATGACAAGGCGTCTTCGCCGCGTTGATTGAAGCCGCGTGTGCGGACGTAAACGACGCCTGTCTTACCGCTCGAATTTTCTTTCACGCCAATGACTTCAGAAACCGCGTTCAGCGTGTCTCCGGGATAGACCGGGATCGGAAACCGGCCATCCGCATAGCCAAGATTGGCGACCGCGTTCAGCGAAATATCCGGCACCGTTTTGCCAAACACAACGTGAAAGGCGAGCAAAGGATCGATCGGCAGGTCATCATAGCCATTCGCCTGAGCGAATGTTGCCGCGCTGTAGAGAGCATGGCGTGAGCCGGTCAATGCACGATACAGGCTGATATCGCCGGCGGTCACGGTCAGAGGCGTCGCGTGGCGCAGCACCATGCCGACATGGAAATCTTCGAAATAGTGTCCGGGATTGGATTTGGTCATGCCGCCTTAAACAGGGCGGGAGATGAAATCGTCAAGTCTGTCCCAGCGAAAGCCGATTAGACGGGGCTGAATTGCATCGAATAAAGATCCAGCATGGCAACAGAGAGCACGCTTCCGCCGCTTGAGAACGCTTCGCCGATATAAGGCGCAGACAGAATCAACACGAAAACCGATGCAAGCCAACCGGCCACAAATTGCACTTGTCCTTGACGCGCCATTTCGCTCGCGGCACGCGGGCCATAAACCGCCAGTCGCGGCCCGAAACAGAAGGCGGCTGACAAGAGGAGGAAAAACGAGGCAAGAAGCTGGAGCGCGAGCATCGACTCTACTTTCAATCAAGATCAGACGCGTTTTATCGCAGATCCTGATTGAATTGACGTGTCCGCAATCGGTGAAATTTCACCGATTAGAGTATCTCAAGCAGTTTCTCATTCGGGCGGCCAAGCGCGGCCTTTTTGCCATGAATGCCAATCGGGCGCTGGATCAGACGCGGATTCTCCGCCATCGCCGCATAGACGTCCGCATCGGTAGCCGTCTCAGCCAACTCGAACTTCTTGGCGTCTTTGTCGCGCAGAAAAGCCCGCGGGGAATCGACCCCCATCTTCTTGGCAATGTCTTTTAACTCTTCGACCGTCAGGCGCTCCGACACATTCATGTACTTTCGCACTTCTGGCTCGATGCCATTTTCCTGCAACAAAGCCAGTCCCTTTTTCGATGATCCGCAGCCGGTATGGTGAATCAAAATATATGTCATGCGCTCTGCTCCTGAATGCGTTGCCACAGACATAGTTGCTTCACATCATTCGACAATTGTCAGCGCGCGCTTATTGGCAGGTCTCGCAAGATGAGGCAGGCTGAAAAGTATGACCATGGAATCCCATCACCCGACTCTCGACGCCGCCAAAGCGCTGCAACCCGAACTGGCCGCGCGCGCGCAAGAAATGGAGGAGGTGCGACGCTTGCCCGCCGACCTCGCTGCGAAACTTGCTGAAGGCGGTCTGTTTCGCATGGTGACGCCTTCCGCTTATGGCGGCCTCGAATGCACACCGCGCCAGATTGTTGATGCGGTTGAATTGGTCGCTGAAGCCAATGCAAGCGCCGGATGGTGCGTCATGATCGGCGCCACAACCGCGATGAATGCGGCCTATATGGACCCTGAAACCGCGCGCGAAATCTACGATGACCCAATGATCATCACAGGCGGTGTTTTTGCGCCTATGGGCAAGGCGATTGTCGATGGCGATGACTATATTGTGAGTGGACGCTGGCAGTGGGGCTCTGGCTCAGCCAATTGCACCTGGTTGTGCGGTGGGTCCATGGTGTTCGAAGACGGCGAGCTGCGCACTTTGCCAAGCGGCCGTCCAGATGCACGGATGATGGTGTTTCCGGCCGCTGAGGTCGAGTTGATCGACACCTGGCACGTCATGGGCTTGAAAGGCACGGGCTCAGGCGATCTCGCGGTTGAGAATTTGCGTGTTCCGAAAGCGCGCTCGGTCAGCCTGGTCGCGGACAAGCCGGTCATTGACGGGGCGTTGTACAAGTTTCCAGCTTTCGGATTGCTTAGCCTGGGAGTCGCTGCCACGGCCATGGGCAATGCCAAAGGCGCACTCGCGGCCTTCATCGACCTGGCCAGCGCCAAGAAAAGCCAAGGCTCGCGCAAGACGCTCGGAGAGCGCGCGCCGATCCTGCTGGAAACATCGCGCATGATGGCTGCGCATCGGGCCGCACGCGCCTATCTTCATGATGAGATTGAGCGCACGTGGGATGTCGCGCTGAACAGTGAGGATATCCCGGTTGAACGCCGTGCTGCGCTCAGAATGGCGTGCACACATATGGTCCGCACGAGCGCCGACATTTGCCGAACCTGTTATGATTTAGGGGGTGGCGCGGCTTTGTTCGAAGCCAGCGATCTGCAACGGCGTTTCCGCGATGCGCATGCCATGACACAACACATCGTCACGGCACCAGCGACTTGGGAACTCACGGGTCGGCTTTTCTACGATCTGCCGACAGATGCCAGCATGATTTAGCCTGCGCGCAACCTATTCCGCTTCCGCGACCACTTCGTCAGACCCACGCGCCAGTGTCTTCATGACGCCATCGGCTTCCTCTGTTGCTTCAGCCGGAGCGTCTTTCTTACGCGCATACGTGCGGCGCTTTGGGCGCTCAGCCGGGGCGTCGTCGGTGGCTTCAGCGGGAGCCGGCGCATCCGCATCGTCTGACGCTATCGCTTGCTCTTCACGCGGTTTGCGACCGCGACGGCGCGGTTTCGCCTCGCTAGACGCCTCTGTGGCCTCAGCATCAGCCCCGTCTTCGGCAACAGGTTCAGCTGGGGCCTCCCCATCCGCTTCCGCTTGCGCGGCGCGTTCGGCTTCGCGTTGCGCTCGTTCTTCAGCCTTAGCGGCTTCTCGCGCTTCGCGTTCCAGGCGGGCTTCTTCTTTTTGCTTTTCGAACACCGCAACAATGCGCGCATAATGTTCTGCGTGCTGGAACAAAGCTTCGGCTTTCACCCGATCACCAGAAGTCTGAGCATCGCGGGCATATTGCAGATATTTATCCAGAATTTGCTGCGCAGAGCCGCGAATACGGACATCTGGTCCGTTGCTCTCATAGTGACGGTTTGGGTTCGGATTATTGTTATTATTTCCACCCGAGCGGCGACGGCGCTTGCGCTGCATAGCCATAGGCAATTCCTGATCTTTTAAGTCCGGTACTCGGACGGTTTACACGCGAGGGGTTACTCGTTTCCTGAAATGTCGCGCTGACTTTAAGGTCGGACAGGTAGCCCAAATGTCACTGACCTTGACCCTTAGGTAGCGCGCCATTTCAGATTCGCCAAGGGGGTTTCTGCTAAGATTTTGTGGCAGCAATGGCGCGATCATTGCCGCCCATATCCTGCTGGTGGCGCAAATCAGTGAAGCCCGCATCGAGGAGAAGCGCTGAAACAGCTTGATTCTGGTCGAATCCGATTTCGAAGATGAGGAGCGCGCCCGAGCGCATTTGCGA
Source organism: Pseudomonadota bacterium (assembly GCA_039818185.1). Taxonomy (GTDB): domain Bacteria; phylum Pseudomonadota; class Alphaproteobacteria; order Caulobacterales; family Hyphomonadaceae; genus Henriciella. The sequence continues at coordinate 194,263 of JBCBUI010000002.1, read as the reverse complement.
TCCAGCCAGATCAATGATCTCGCGATAAGCGTCCAGGCCGTCGGCACCGCCATCCAGCGCTGCTTGCGGATCGTGATCCCGCACTTCAGGCTGCAATGTCGCGATCACATCGCTTTTGATATAAGGCGGGTTGGAAATAATCAGCTCGCATCCGCCCCAATCTGGCCAATCGCGCCACGACCCGGCAAAGATTTGCGTGCGCGGCGTCAGCGCCAAATTCTCAAAGTTTTCGGCCGCCAGGGCAAGCGCGTCCGGATCCCGTTCGACCGCAATGCCGCGCGCGTTTCGAAAGTGATGCAGGCATTCAGCCAACAAAACTCCGCTTCCCGTACCGAGATCGGCCATCACAAAGGAGTCAGCATGTCGACGGCTCATGCAGAGAAAGGCCAGCGCAATCAGCTCGGCGCTGTCCTGACGCGGAACCAAGGCGCGGCGATCTGATTTCACGGTGAGTTCAAAAATCGCCGCTTGCCCGAGAATGTGCTGCAAAGGCTCGCGGGTTGCTCGCCGCGCTATCAGCGCCTCAAACACCTGTATTTGGTCATCGCTGATCAGACGCATCGCGAGCGGCAGACTGGATGGGTCTCCCGTTGACAAGGCCATTTTCATCAGCGCCCTTGCGTCGTGATGTGCATCGGCAATGCCAGCCTGTTTCAGCGTTTCCGCACTTTGCCGGATGATTTCAACCGCGGTTTTTGAACTCACGCGTCTTCCATTGCCGCCAGGCGCCGCGCCTGATCTTCCGTCATCAGGGCCCCGACAACATCTTCCAGTTTGTCGCCGGCAATGATCTTGTCCAGAGCGTACAATGTCAGTCCGATCCGGTGATCGGTGACCCGGTTTTCCGGATAATTATAGGTCCGGATCTTCTCCGAGCGGTCGCCAGACCCGACTTGCGAGGCGCGGGCTTCAGCGCGTTCCGCGTCGCGTTCCTGCTTCTCTTTTTCATAGATCCGGATTTTCAGCTGCTGCATCGCCTTATCACGGTTCACATGCTGCGACTTCTCCGAGCTGGTCGCGACAATGCCGGTCGGCAGGTGCGTGATCCGGACCGCCGAATCTGTCGTGTTAACGTGCTGACCGCCCGATCCAGACGCACGCATGGTATCAATCCGGATATCTTCCTGGCGAATCTCGATCTCAACATCTTCCGGTGCAGGCAAAACGGCGACGGACGCTGCGGATGTGTGCACGCGGCCTTGCGTTTCGGTCGCCGGCACACGCTGAACCCGGTGCACGCCCGATTCCCATTTCAAACGGCCATAGACGCCGTCGCCTTCAACATTGGCAATGATTTCCTTATAGCCACCAACATCGCCTTCAGAGGCGCTTTGCAAGTCAATCTTCCAGCCCTGTAACTGTGCGTAGCGCGAATACATGCGGAACAGATCACCTGCGAACAAAGCCGCTTCATCACCGCCTGTGCCCGCGCGCACTTCCAGCACAATACTGGCCTTATCGTCGGCATCTTTCGGCAGGAGCAGAAGTTGCATCTCGCTTTCGGCGTCCGGGATGCGAGCTTTGAGCTCATTGGCCTCTTCTTGCGCTAACTCAGCCATGTCGGCGTCGTCGCCTTTGATCATGGCTTCGGCTTCAGCCAGACCTTCACGCATCGCGATCAGGTCGCGCGCGGCTTCGACAACGGGCTTGAGCTCAGCGTGCTCACGCGACAGAGCAACAATCTCATCGCTGTCCGTGGTCGCGCCCATACGGGCTTCGACTTCGTCAAAGCGTTCAATCACTTGTTCAAGGCGGGACTGCGGTATTGTGGCCATGCCCCGCCTCTAAACCGGATTGGCGTCTACAGGAAGACCCGAATGACTTCCTTGCCGGCCATCACAAACAGGACAAGAGATCCGACCGAGAAAGCCAGGAAGCGAAGCATCACTTTTGGTGACAAGACCTGGATCAGAGAATGCAGAACGCGAATGCCGACATAGCCATAAGCAAGGTTCAGCATCAGACCGTCTGCGCCGCCGGTCAGCGCCGCAAACACCATCAAGGCATAGAAGATGGTCGGCTGCTCGTGCAGGTGATTGTAATTGTCCGCCGCGGCACGGACATTTGCCGGCAACTTGTCCGCATAGGTGCCAGGATGGCGTGCATCATCTGGATTAATCTCCGCCTTGGTCATGGCCGGAATGCGGGTCGCATACATCCAAAGCCACATGATCAGGGTCCAGCAGACCAGTAACAAGACCGGCGTCAAGAATGACAATAACTCGCCTTGATAGCTGGCGACAAAATCGCCAAAACTCATAGTTGGAACTTCCATTTCCATCGATTCAACCTCCCGATTATTTCTTATTCGGGCAGGCTAAGCCTCATCGCGCAGATTGCAAACCCGTGTCGCTAGGGGAGTCTTGACCGAAATGCGCATTCATAAAATCGGTAAAGGCATCAATGTCTTCCGAGACCACACTGTGTCCGCCTACCCTTAGCCAGTAACTGATATCGGCAGCAGGATCGAAATCGCGCATGCCTGCGCCGCTCGGCAAACCCTCGGATCCAGCCGCTTCATAAACTGGGTCAGCCGCTTGCGCCAAGACGAAGGAAGAATTGGGATCCGACCAGACATCGCGCCGTCCATTGCCGAGGAAAATCGGCTTCGGGGCCGACAATGCGAGCAGAAAATGCTGATCGAGCGTGAGGTCCAATCCGTTCTCAAGTTCCTCGCCAAGCCCGGGGCGTAGCCAGTGCGGATAGGATTTCGCCATGCGTTTAAGGGTTTCGCCGGTGGTCGACCGCGACGACGACCCACCGCCAAAGCCTGATTGATGCGCCACCGCCGCGGCGATCCGGTCCGACCAGCCTGAAGCGATCAAAGCCGACTTGCCATAGCGGGAATGTCCAATTGCAGCGATCGCCGAGCCGTCAATCCGGGAATCTTCGCTGAAAATGCCGGCCGCCGCGTGAAATCCATAAGCCCAGGCCATCAGCGCACTGGTCGGCTGAGGTCCAGGCGCAAGATCCCCCATGACCAGTTGTGCCGCAGCGTCACTGTCCGGCACGAAGCTCCAACCCGGAAAACTGGCATAAGCCAGGCCCGCATCGAAATAGCGCTCAATCGGCGCATAAGCGATATAGGTGCCGAAAATATTCGTTGCGATAAAGCCAACCGCGCCCGTCATATTCGTACCGTTGCAGATTGCGCCGCCGAACTCGGTCACAGGATCGTTCGGAAACACTGAGCAATTATCGGAGAATGTTTGGCTAATCAGCAGCGGAACTGGGCGTTCACTAGCTTGGTTGGGGACCGCGATCACGACCGGAAAGCTGCGCGCGCCCTCACCATCGCCAATGGTCAGCGTTATTTCCTCCAACGAGCCACGTCCGTCGAGATAGTTGGCGTCGATCACCCGAGGCGCACTGGCCACGACCGGAAGATCAGCTGGCCAAGGCCCATAAAGCTCAGCTTCCAGCGTTGCGCGGGTGCTCGCTGCATCAAAAGGCAATGTGATATCCGGGCGCGGGATCGGTTTATTCTCCGTGTCCAGGCTGGCATAATTCAGCCCAAGCATGGTGCAGCCCCACATGCCGCCCAGGATAATGGCGAACAGCACGACGCGAATGGCCCATTTGAGTGTTTGCCAGATCATGCCCTGCCTCCTGCGGATGGTTCACTCTGGCTTAGCGGCACCGATCGGGATGGCAAGTGGGGTCGATTTGCAACCCCTTCACGAGTTCGCGAGCTTTATTCCGCTGCAACGGACGCTGCGTCACGCTGGGCTTTCAGGCGTTCGGCTTTGGCTTCGACTTGCGCCACGATATGTTCGACCATGTCCGCATTTGAGAGCTTGTGGTCTGGGCGACCAGAAACGTACATCATGCCGCTTTCTTTGCCGCCGCCGGTAAAGCCGAGATCCGTCATCGCAGCCTCGCCCGGACCGTTGACGACACAGCCGATGATAGACAACGTGATCGGCTCAGCAATGTGTGCCAGACGCTCTTCCAGGGTCTGGACGGTGGCAATCACATCGAATCCCTGCCGCGAGCAGCTCGGGCACGAAATAATATTCACACCGCGGGTCCGTAGACCCAGGGATTTCAGCATATCATAGCCGACTTTGACTTCCTCGACCGGATCGTCTGAGAGCGAAACGCGGATCGTGTCGCCAATGCCCATCCAGAGCAAATTGCCCATGCCGATGGAGGACTTCACCGTGCCAATGCGACGCCCACCGGCCTCGGTAATACCCAGGTGAAGCGGCGCATCGGTCGCCTCTGCGAGTTGCTGATACGCTGCGACCGCGAGAAACATGTCAGACGCTTTGACGCTGATTTTATAGTCGTGAAAGCCAAGATCATCGAGGATCCGGGCATGATCGAGCGCGCTCTCAACCATCGCATCCGGACACGGCTCACCATATTTTTCGAGCAGATGTTTCTCCAGCGACCCACCATTGACGCCGATGCGGATCGAACAGCCATTATTGCGCGCGGCGCTAACAACTTCTTTGACACGGTCGGGTGACCCGATATTGCCGGGATTGATGCGCAGACAAGCGGCGCCTGCTTCGGCTGCCTCAATGCCGCGTTTGTAATGAAAGTGAATATCCGCCACTAGGGGGACCGGCGAGCCTTTGGCGATCGCTGAAAAAGCCGCGGTGGAGTCCTCGTCTGGGCAGGACACGCGCACAATGTCCGCGCCGGCATCCGCCGCGCGTTGAATCTGCGCCAGGGTCGCCGCAACATCCGGCGTCGGCGTATTGGTCATGGTCTGAACCGAGATCGGTGCATCGCCGCCAACCAGAACGCTGCCAACACGAATTTGGCGGGACTGGCGCCGCTCAATATTGCGCCAGGGACGGATGGGATTATGGGTCATGCGGGCACCCTGAATTGCATCTTGTCGCTCATGTGGCCTTAGAATGCGGCGAGGTAAAGACCCCAGTCTGCGGCATAATTTGCAAAAAATTTAGCTGATCGGGTCAAGATCTGGGAAATCCAGATCTGCTATGGCCAGCATAGGGGATTGTGAACCGATGGAGCGTGTCATGCGCGAGTTGCCGATTCCAGGCGTGTTTGCAGCACGATGGCAACGAAAATTCGAAGCGTATTGCGATGATAAGCGTGGCATGGCTGCGGTTGAGTTCGCGCTGATTGCCGTGCCCTTCTTCTTCTTGATCTTCGGCCTGCTCGAAGTTTGTGTGATTTTCATCATGTCCTCGATCCTGGAACACGCCGCGAGCGAGGCGGCTCGCCAGATTCGCACCGGCCAATTCCAGAATTCCGGCCTCGCGGATTCCGCGATGCAATCTTCTTTCAAACAGGATGTGTGCGACGAATTATATGGCCTGATGTCGTGTGATGGCCGGCTAAAGCTTGATGTTCAGGTATTCGCCGATTTTGGCAGCACCGGGAGTACGCCCGGGCTCAATTATGATGGCACCACAGGCGATCTCGATGATTCTTGTTTCGGATTCTCGGCCGGCACGCAAAACCAAATTGTTGTGATCCGCGTGTTCTATGAATGGGATTTGATCATCCCGGTCCTCAGTGCGCCTTTAGCCAATATGTCGAACAATCGGATGCTGCTGCAATCGACCGTCGCATTCCGCAACGAGCCGTTTGGCAATTCCGGGTCTGGCGGACCTGGCGCGCCAGCTGGATGTTAAGGGGCGGTGATTTGAGGTGCAAAATGAATAGGTTCTCCATATTCAAAAACAAAGACTTCGCGAAATCCGAAACCGGTATTTCGGCGGTTGAATTTGCTCTGATCGCGCCACTCATGGCCGTCATCTATTTCGGCTGTATCGAGCTTTCATTGATGATGACGCTCGACCGCAAGGTGACTGGCGCGACGGCAGCGTTGGGCGACCTGACGGCGCGGGCTTCAAATGTCACCAATGACGATCTGTCAGACATTTTCGAAGCCACGCGCATGGTCATGCAGCCGAGTGATATGAGCCTCGCAGACATGCGTATTACCAGCCTGACCGACGATGGTACGGACACTGACGCAACTGACGGAATCAATGCCAAAGTGTTGTGGAGTGATGGGTGTGGCGGACTGTCAGCACATGTCGTTGATACCTATGTGAACATTCCGGCGAATCTGGTCCCGGCAGGCGGCACGATTATCATGGCTGAGATCGAGTATCCTTATGATTCACCTATTGGATTCTTCTTTCAGAACCAGAAACAGCTGACGGACAGATTCTATCTGCGCCCGCGTCGCGTTGACTCGATCACACGCGACACGAGTTCAGGCTCGGTCACGTGCGGGTATACATCGCCGTAACCAAGACTAGGCGTGCGGATTTGCTTTAAGGTGCTCCGGGGTCTTGTCGGCTTTGACCGTACTGATAATGGCGAGGCCGGTGAATAGCAGCACCAGAACAGGCGCAAACCCGACCCGATGATCATTGGTCAGCCAGGTCACGATGGCCACCGAACCCGGGCCAAGCCAGACCGTAACACTGCCCGCCATCGCATAGAAGCCGAAAAACTCTCCAATCTTTTCCGGCGGTGCAATATGCACCAACATGTACCGGCTGGACGAAATCGTCGCGACCAGAAAGATCGTACCGGGAATGACCGCCAGAACGTAGACCAGGTCTGCCAACGAACTGAACACACCGCCCTCCCAAACCGTATGGCCGGCGGGAATCATGCCGAATAGAAGGGCATCCTTCGTGATCGAGATCTGGAATGCACCGATTAGGATCGCCATGCTGAGCTCGAACATGAGCGCGCGTTTCGGACCGAACAGACGATCAAGCACGCCTCCAAAGAAGGCACCCACGACGGCGAACAGTGAGGCGAGAATGCCATATATGGCCAGTTGTGCGCTTTCCCATTCCAGCACGCCGCTGACATAGACGCCGCCAATGGTCAGCATCGCGGCGATCCCATCCGCATAGATCATCCGGCCAACCAGATAGCGCATGACATTGGGATGCTGCTTAAAACGGCTCTTTATCCAGGGAATGGGGTGGACGCGATTGGCCGGATTGCGGAAGTCTTTCAGCGCCTGGCTCCAGGTCGCATCCTTCTTGTAGACGTCTGGCATCAACAAGAAAAAGGCGGCCATAAAGATCAGCAACCAGAATCCGATGGTTGGGGCTGACAGGCGTGACACATCGATTCCGGTTAGGCCAAACGGGGGATTGGTGCTCAGGACTGCGACGGCAATCAGCAGAATCATTCCCGCACCATTTCCCATTGCCAGGCCGAGGCCGGAGACCAGTGGCAGTGCTTTAGGTTCTCCCGCACCTGGCAGCATCGCATTGTGAAGCAGTTCGGACACGGTGTAGCTGCAATAGCCAACGATCAACAGAAACATGCCGATCGGGACCGCACCCGGCAGATCTGGCGTGACGAAACCGAGCAGGATTGAACACAAGGCCAAGACCGCGAACGTATAGAAAATGAAGGGCTTCTTGCGGCCGGCTTTGTCGACTGTGCTGCCGAGAATGGGTGCGACAATTGCCATGATTACGCCGGCAATCGTGATCGTGACACTGACTAGGGTCTGGCCCATTGCGCCATTCTGAATAACGGAATTGGCAAAATATGGCGTGAAAATAAAGATCACGACGATGTTGTAATAAGGATTACGGGCCCATTCGAATGAAGCCCAGCCAATGCCCTTTTTACCGAACGCGCCACCCGTGACTTGTTCACCGCCGCTTTCCGCTTTCGCGACGCCGGTATTCGCATCAGCCATATCATTGCCTCCCAGGGTGCGCATCTGCTGGCGCGGTCTTGGCGACCCTGAAACAAACCGCTCCACTTGAAAAGAGCGCCTGCTCATCATGACCGCTGCGACATAGACTGCGCTTGACGCCAACGATGGCCGCGATAAACACAGCGCAATTTGGTTCGGAGTCAATCATGGCAGCAAGCGATTACACACGCGGCGAAATGGAAATTGAAGCTCAAAAGAGCATGTATGTCGGCACAATGAAGGCGGGCGCTTGGGGCGCGATTATCACGCTTCTGATGCTGGCTTACGCGACTTTCACGCTGTCTATGGGCATGCCATGGCTGGTCGCCCTGGTCGTCTGCGCCGGTGCAGGCATTGTAATCGGCCTCGGCATGGGCTTTGGCGGTGCCTGGGTCGCGACGATTGTCGCTTTGTCCGGTCTCGCCCTGTTCGTGCAATTGCTGATCGTCTTGTTCAGCATGGCGTTCTAGCGCGGTGCAACACACACATCTTTGATCAGGCGGCTAGTTTCATAGCCGCCTTTTTTGTGTCGCCAATTGCTGGTGCGAATCGCCGAACGCCCCTAATTGAGACTCATGGCTGACAGCGCCCCTCATTCCCCTCGTCCGGTTATCCGGCAATTGCCGCCAGATGCGATCAATCGGATCGCCGCGGGCGAAGTGATTGAACGCCCGGCCGCAGCAATCAAAGAATTGGTCGAGAACGCGCTCGATGCCGGTGCGCGTGCGATCCGCGTCAGCATCGAAGATGGCGGTCTCAAGCGGATGATTGTCGAAGATGATGGCTGCGGCATGAGCGCGGACGATATGCGCCTTGCCCTGGAGCGTCACGCCACCTCAAAGCTCAGTCCGGACGCAGATGGCCGCATCGACTTGTTGAACATTCACACAATGGGCTTTCGCGGCGAGGCCTTGCCTTCGATTGGTTCGGTCAGCCGAATGACTCTGACCTCTCGTGCCGCTGGTGAAGACGCCGCCGAAATGTTCGTCGAAGCCGGCCGGATTGAGGGGCCGAAGCCGGCCGCCTTTTCCGGCACCGGGCTCACGGGGACACGAATAGAAGTCCGAGACTTGTTTCACGCTACACCGGCGCGTCTGAAATTCATGAAGACAGAACGCGCCGAGACCATGGCAATCACCGACGCCCTCAAACGCCTGGCAATGGCCCGCGCGGATGTCGCTTTCTCGCTCGAAAGCAATGGTCGCAATGTGTTTCGATATGCCGCCCATGCGGAGTCTGCGGACGGCCAACTGGAACGATTGGGCGCGATTATGGGCCGGGCGTTTCGCGACAATGCTTTGCAGATAGACGCCGATCGTGAAGGCGTGCGCTTGTCCGGATTTGCCGGTCTGCCAACGCTCAATCGCGGCAATGCTCAACGCCAATACTTGTTCGTCAATGGGCGGCCGGTGAAAGACCGCATGTTGAACGGCGTCATCCGTGCCGCTTATCAGGATTTCCTGGCGCGTGACCGCCACCCCATGGCGGCCTTGTTCGTTGATCTCGATCCGGAATATGTCGACGTGAACGTCCATCCAGCCAAAACCGAAGTGCGCTTTCGTGATGCCGGAAATGTGCGCGGATTGATCATCGGGGCGTTGCGCCACGCATTGGCCGCCGCCGGTCATCGAGCGAGCACGACCGTGGCTGCTGAGGCCTTGGGCAAAGTCCGCGCCGAACCCGTACAAGCCGATGTGTTTCGGCCGTCTACATTATGGACAGATCCGCAGCCGCGCCCAGTTTCACCCGTCACGCCGATGACGACCATAGACCTGGGAACGCCCGCAGCGTTCGCGGCGCCCTCCCCTGCCCCTTATGACGGCCGACTGTCCGCCCGCGTTGAGCCGGAGACAGAAACAGCTATCCCTGACCAGCCGCTCGGCGTCGCCCGCGCGCAATTGCACGAGACTTATGTCATCGCTCAGACCGAGGATGGCATTGTCATTGTCGATCAGCACGCCGCGCATGAGCGATTGGTTTACGAGGACATGAAACGCCAAATGGTGGCCGGCGGAGTGAAACGCCAAGCCTTGCTGATCCCTGATATTGTCGAATTGAGCGAAGATGAAGCCGCACGGGTGATCGCTCGAACGGAGGAGCTGGCTGAGCTTGGACTCGAAATCGAACCCTTTGGCGCTGGCGCGATTTGCATTCGTGCCACTCCGGCTTTGTTTGGTGAGATGGATGCGGCCGGCTTGTTACAAGATCTGGCTGATGATTTCGCTGAATATGATGCAGGCCTCGCTTTGAAAGAGCGGTTCGAAGAGGTAATGGGCAACATGGCCTGTCGCGGATCGGTGCGCGCAGGGCGGCGCTTGAACGCGGATGAGATGAATGCCTTGCTCCGCCAGATGGAAGCCACACCGCATTCCGGACAATGCAATCACGGCCGGCCGACTTATGTCGAATTGAAGCTGGCGGACATTGAGCGTTTATTCGGCCGCCGTTAATGGTTTCGTCCAGAAAATAACCAAAATTCAACCCTGACTTGCATACTGGCAGGATGGGAAATTTCGTTCAGCAGACTGAATCAGCGAGATTTGGCGGCATTTCCGTCGCACTGATCGCATTGATCGTGTTCGGCGGTCTGCAGATTTGCTTTCTCGCGCTCGACGCCTGGTTTCAATTTCCACACTGGGTGATGATGACAGAGGCGGCCGCCGCCCTCGGCGTCACATTGCTATGTGTCGCCTTGGTCGCGCGCGCTGAAAAGCGCGCTGACGAAGCCGACGCCATTGCCGAATCCCAGCTGAGCCACCTCGCGGATTTCGCCACGGATCTTTATTGGGAAACCGATCTGGAAGGCATCGTCATCGCCGCGGGTGGCCGGTTGATGCAAACGGTTGTGCCGGACAAGAATCGCATCCTTGGGCAGCATTATCTCGATGTCATCCATCTCGAAGAAGCGGAGATGGAGAAGATGTTGAACGCGTTGCAAGCGATCAAACCGTATTCTGATATTCTCTCAAAGCTCAACGACCCTCAAGGCAAGCGATACTTCATCTCATTGTCGGCGACCCCGCGCTTTAACGCGGCGGGCGATGTGATTGGCTATCTTGGCGTCGGCACGAATGTCACACGCCGGATCGAGGCCCAAGGGCGGCTGCGCCATATGGCAGAGCATGACATGCTGACCGGCTTGGCCAACCGTTACGCCTTCCAGAACAGAATCGAAAAGGATGTCGGCGACAGCGATGATGATGAGAATGTCGCGCTGCTGGCGATTGATCTCGATAATTTCAAAGCCATCAATGACACATATGGCCACCAGGCGGGCGATGCCTTGCTCAACAAAGTTGCCAAACGAATCCGCCAGACCATTCGCGGCAAGGACTGGGCGGCGCGGCTCGGCGGCGACGAGTTTGTGGTCGTGACGCATGATGTCAGCAACCCGATGGACGCTTGCCTAATGGCCGCACGTCTGATCACTTCCCTCTCGCGCCCTTATCAGATTGGCGGGCTCGAACTGCATTGCAGCGCTTCGGTTGGCGTGGCCTGCGCCCCCATCCATGCACGCAATGCGCGGACATTGATGAAGTGCGCAGACCTTGCTTTGTATGAAGCCAAAGGCGACGGGCGGAGCTGTTACCGGCTGTTTGAAACCCCAGGCGCGCAGGGTGTCGCGGTCAATTAGAGGCTGGCGCGCAACATCCAGGCTGTTTTATCCGCAATCGTGGCGCGCTGGGTCAGCAGGTCCACGGTTACGTCGTCTCCGGATTTAGAAGCGATATTGATGCCATCTCGTGCGGCGCGGGCGACGGCTTCATGGCCACGTACCAGATTGGCAATCATCGCATCCGCATCCGGTACGCCATTGTCTGCGGTGATGGTCGCCTGCTCCAGCATTTCCGCTGACGATCCAGGCGCGAACAGGCCAAGCGCGCGAATGCGTTCAGCAATTTCGTCCAGCGCTGCCCAGAGCTCTGAATATTGCGCCATAAACTCGGCGTGCAGGGCTTGGAATCTTGGTCCTGTCACGTTCCAATGATAGCCGTGGGTCTTCACATAAAGCGCATAAGTTTCACCCAGAAGCCGTTTCAAGGCGTCTACAGATTTTGCGCGGTCGGCTTCAGTCAGTCCAATTTCGATATCCATCGTGATGTCCTTTCATTCCGTCCCCACGCGAAAGTGGCGACGAAATGCCGGCATTCAAATTGAAATCAGACGCAACCGATATAGAGGAAATCTATGGACCGATACTATTTCAGAGAGGCACAGAAATTTTGAATACGTGCGGTGGCATCCTGCAGCGCCTCTGTCGAGGTTGCATATGACACGCGGAAGGCCGGCGACAGGCCGAATGCCTCGCCCATGACCACAGCCACTTTTTCCTGCTCCAGCAGTTCCGACGCAAAATCCGTATCGGTCTCAATCCGTTTGCCAGACAGAGTCGTTTTACCGATCGCACCTGCACAGGATGGATAGACATAGAAGGCGCCTTCTGGCGTGCCGCAGGTCAGACCGTCCGCTTTGTTCAATTCGGCAACCACCATATCCCGGCGCTGACGAAAGACGTCATTGCGTTCAGCCAAAAATCCATGGTCCCCGTTCAGGGCCGCGATGGCGGCGTATTGAGACACGGAACAGGGGTTGGACGTGGTCTGGCTAATCACCTTGCGCATCGTCTTGATCAAGGCTTCGGGCCCGGCCGCATAACCAATCCGCCATCCGGTCATGGCATAAGCCTTGGAGACGCCATTCATGGTCAGCGTACGATCATATAGTCCAGGTTCGACTTGCGCGATGGTGCTATACTCAAAGCCATCATAGACCAGATGCTCGTACATATCATCGGTCAGCACCCAGACTTGCGGATGACGCAACAAGACATCCGCCAGCGCCTTCAACTCTGCGCGTGTATAAGCCGCGCCGGTCGGGTTTGATGGCGAGTTCAGGATCAGCCATTTCGTGTTCGGTGTAATCGCCGCTTCAAGCGCTTCCGGTGTCAGCTTGTATTTTGCATTCGGACCGCACGACACAATCACCGGTGTGCCGCCACATAGTTTCACCATTTCCGGATAACTGACCCAATACGGCGCTGGGATCACCACTTCGTCTCCGGGATTCAGCGTCGATACAAGAGCATTAAAAATGACCGGCTTGCCACCCGGCGCGACATGCACCTGGGTCGGCGCATAGTCGAGCTCATTGTCGCGCTTGAACTTGGCGCAAATGGCTTGTTTCAGCTCTGGCAAACCATCTGCGGGCGTATATTTTGTCTTGCCAGCATCAATCGCGTCTTTTGCAGCCTGCTTGATATGATCCGGCGTATCGAAATCCGGCTCTCCAGCGCCGAGGCCGATGACATTCTCACCGGCAGCCTTCAATTCAGCGGCTTTCGTGGTCACCGCAATCGTCGCCGATGGGGCTACGCGGTTTACAGCATCGCTTAAGGACAGAAGGCTGGCCATGGCATTGGTCTCCATATCTAAGCCGCCCGTGTAATCCGCAATTACACCGGGGGCAACATGTCCAATAAGCAATGTTTCAGATAAATTTTCACCGTTCAATTTAGCGTTGTCTTGAGACTTTTTGACTAATTTTATCCGGATATGGAGACCCAAGGATCCGAGCGATGTGGTTTGAACACGGTTCGAGTTCAGGATTATATGAACGCGCCATCGATCAGTTTATGATCGATGTAAAATTCTATGTGGGTGCCATTCATAACTATTTGACTGATCTCACGCTGGAAGAGCGGCTGCTCGCGCTCTGCGTTCTGATCTTGTTTCTGATATATGTCATCGTCGCGCGGGCGCGTCGCAAATACAATCCAGGCAGCCTCGGACGGCAATTTGCGACTGCTGTACTGGTGCTCGGTGTCGTGATGATTGGCGGCAATATCATATTCGGCACAGGCGCCGGTGCTTATAGCGGAATTTTCGAGATCTAGGCTTTCGACCGACATGCGCCTAAATGAGGGTTATGTCTGAGTCGTCTGGTCCGTCACCCCGCAAACGCGGGGTGGATGTCATTAAGGATAATCTGTCACGCCTGCCAAAGAAGCCAGGCGTGTACCGGATGTTCGGCGAAGACGACACGGTGCTCTATGTGGGCAAGGCCAAGAACCTGTCAGCGCGGGTCTCGTCTTATACGCGGATTGGCGGGCACACGCAGCGCATTGCCGCAATGATCCTGGCAACCGCCCGGATGGAATTCGTCGTCACCGAGACCGAGACGGAAGCCCTGCTTCTGGAAGCCAGCCTGATCAAATCCCTCAAGCCGCGCTTCAACATCTTGTTGCGCGACGACAAGTCGTTTCCTTACATTCTGATCCGGCGCGACCACGAAGCGCCGCAAGTCTTGAAGTATCGTGGCTCGAAACAGGATCGCGGTGATTATTTTGGCCCCTTCGCGAGCGCCAATGCTGTGACCCGCACCATCGATACCTTGCAAAAAGCCTTCCTGTTGCGGACTTGCGAAGACAGCGTGTTCTCGACCCGGCAACGCCCCTGCATGTTGCATCAGATCAAGCGATGTTCTGCGCCCTGTGTCGGCCTGATCGAGGAAACGGACTATCAGGTACTCGCTGACCAGGCCGCCGATTTTCTGCGCGGCAAAGCAACCGACCTGCAAACCGACTTGGCCGCTCAAATGGAGATGGCGGCTGAAAGTATGGAATTTGAGCGCGCGGCCAGTTTGCGCGATCGTATTCGCGCCCTGGCCCATGTCCGCGCCCAACAAGACATCAACCCGGACGGAATAGAAGAAGCGGACATTTTCTCGATCGCGATGGAAGGCGGCCTGTCTGCGGTGCAGGTCTTCTTCATTCGCGCCGGTCAAAATTGGGGCGCGACCATTCACTTCCCGCGCCACGAAAAAGGCGAAGAGGAAGCCGATATCCTGTCAGCCTTCCTGGTGCAATTCTATGACAAGCGCCCACCGCCACGTCTGATCCTGACCAATCAGGACCCGGTCGATTCTGAGCTAATCGCGGACGCTTTGGCCTTGAAGGCCGACCGAAAAGTCGAGATTCGTACCCCACAGCGCGGTGAGAAGCGTGGCCTGGTCGAGCAGGCCAGTCGCAATGCCGCCGAAGCGCTCAGCCGTAAACTCGCTGAAAGTGCGAGCCAGGCCCGTTTGCTGAAAGAAGTTGCCAAAGCCTTTGATCTGGACGAGCCGCCAGGGCGGATCGAGATTTATGACAATTCCCATATCCAGGGATCGAACATGGTTGGCGGCATGGTCGTGGCGGGCCCGGACGGGTTCGAGAAGGGCCAGTATCGTAAGTTCAATATCAAGGATACCAGCATCGAACCCGGCGACGATTATGGCATGATGCGCGAAGTCATGCGGCGCCGTTTTGCCCGCGCCTTGAAAGAGCGCGACGAAGGCAATGGCGCCAATTGGCCCGACCTGGTTTTGATTGATGGCGGCCTTGGCCAATTGAGCAGCGTGATCGAAGCGATCAGCGACCTTGGCCTGGCGCCTGCGGACGTCAATCTGGTTTCGATCGCCAAAGGGGTAGAGCGCAATGCTGGGCGCGAGCAATTCTTCCAGCCGGGTCGCGCGCCCTTTCGATTGCCCGAAAACGCCCCGGTTCTGTATTACCTGCAGCGCCTGCGCGATGAGGCCCATCGCTGGGCCATTGGCGCGCATCGCGCAAAGCGTAGCGCAGCGATCAAGAAGAATCCCTTGGACGAGATTGAAGGCATTGGCCCGTCTCGCAAGAAAGCGCTTCTACAATATTTTGGCTCCGCCAAAGGCGTGGCGCTGGCTAAGCTGGCAGACTTGAAAGAAGTCGAAGGCGTGTCAGCCGCGCTGGCTGAGCGCATACATGGCCATTTCAATAGCGGCTAGCGATTGGCGCCTGGCACCCATTTGACATCATCGGCGCCATTATTGTTCGCCACCCGCCCGGCGACGAACAGCCAATCAGATAGTCGATTGGCATAAGCGAGCGCCTCGGGGCTAACCGTTTCACCCTCCATTGCCGCGAGTTCTGCAATCTGTCGTTCGGCTCGGCGGCACAAAGTACGCGCGACATGAAGACTTGCGGCCAGGCGACTGCCGCCCGGCAAGATGAAACTGTCCAGCGGCGCCAGGTCTTCATTCATCGCATCAATCTCGAACTCAAGTCGATCGACTTGCGACTTGATGATGCGCAATGGCTCCCATTCCAGTTTCTTTCCGCGGTCCGGCGTGGCGAGATCGGCGCCGAGATCAAATAAGTCATTCTGAATACGGCGAATGGCCTGCAGCATCGGGTCCGCGGCGGCCAAAGCCGCCAGCCCGAGCGCCGCATTGGTTTCATCCACCGTGCCATAAGCGGTGACGCGCGGATGCCACTTGTCGACGGGCTCCCCCGTCGAGAGGCGGGTTTTGCCGCCATCTCCGGTTCGGGTATAGATCTTGTCCAGCTTGACCATGGTTTAGAACAGATTGATTGAGCCGACGACAACCCCAAGCAAGACCAGCAATCCGACAATCACCGCCTGGACGATCACACGCGCGCGCATCAATTGATTAGAGCGTGTCGGTTGACCCTCATCGGTCTTGGTCAAATTGATCATCGCCATCACGAAAATGATGATGAGCACGCCAATCGCGGCGTATGCGCCGAACATAATAGCAGTGGCCATGGGGAAAGCCTTTCAATAGTTAGGCACCAGACATAGGCCGTTCAGGCGCGTCCGACCATGGGTCAGGCAGCCGCGCCTAGTATTCGTAGGTTTCGACCTTTTCGACGCGGATCGTGTAAGCCGCATCTGCCAGCTCGGATTCCTGCGTCTGTGTGTACATCGTGCCTTCGATCCAAACGGCCTGCGCAAGATTTCTCAACTTGATTGGCTCATCCGTCATCGCAAACACAGTCTGATTGGGCGGCGGCGGCGGAGCGTGCAAGCATGCACCATAATATGGCACCAGCAGGAATTCGGTAATCTCCGCATTCGCACCATACTCAAACGGCACGGTATAGCCCGGGATACGAACTTTGGTTTCGTTCAACTCTTTGACGGTATTAAAGGTTCCGATCTGGATCATCTGATCGGCTGCAGACCCTTCGGCGATCGGACCACCTGAATAAAGCAAAGCCATTTGCTGCTGATAGAGCTGCGCCAGGCGTTCTTCCTCACCTTCTGGCATCAATTCTTCCCAGCCGATTTCGCGCACGCCGCGCGACATCAGTGCATTGGCTTCCGCGCCTGCGGCCGCCAGCCGATTGCTGTCTTCAGCCTCAGGTTCCGGGATTCGGTCGCCAACTTGTGGTTCAGAACTTGAGGTTTGCGCTTCAGCTGCAGGCGAGTCGGCAGCGCCAACTTGGCCACAAGCTGCTAAAACGCCAATCGCGGTTGCAGTGATCAGAAACTGTTTCATCATTCCATCAATCTAGGGACCTCAAGCGGCTTCGACCAGACCCTTAGCGCGCTTGTGATCAGACTTTAACAGTCAATCCATCTGAAAGGGACCGTCTCAGTGCCGTAATTGCTGGCCAAATCCCGAGGAATGTCGCCGCAACCGTTACCGCGGCAATCGTATATAGATCAACCCAGCCAGGCCCTGTTCCGATTAAGGCGACCCCATATTGCGCCGACAAAATCGGCGCCGCGATGGCGAAAATGATCTGGATCAAAACCGCACCGACCACAGCGCCAAGCAAGCCGAGCACCGCCGCCTCTGCAATCAACAGGATCAGAATATGTGCTGGTCGCGCGCCGGTCGCGCGCAGGATGGACATTTCGCGGCGACGTTCGTTCAAACTGGTCAGGATACTGGTCAGAATAGAAACCAGGCCTACGGCAATCACAAAGGCCGAGACCGCCAGCAGTACCCGTTCGGCTGTGCCCATGACTTGCCACAACTCGGCCAGGGCCTGACCCGGAATGATGGCGAGCAAAGGCTCTGACATATTGGTGTTCAGATCGCGGCGTGTGCGCAGAACCGTGGCGCGATTTTTGAGACCAACAAAGACCGCGGTCACGGTGCGCGGTGTCAGGTCGAATCCACGTATCATCTCTTCGGTGATCGCGTCTGCCATCGGGTTGCGCGCCCCTGTCTCCCAGCCGACATGAATGGCCGTGATCGCTTCCAGCGAGACATGAATGGTCTGATCAACTGGCGTTCCGGTTGGACGCAGAACGCCAACCACCCGGAACGGACGATTATCATGATCATTAAGCCCACCCGCACCCAAGCCATGCGTCAGGATGAGAGGTGTCCCAATCTCATAGCCCAGCTGTTTGGCAACTTCTGACCCGATCACCGCGTCGAACAGGTCGTCGAATTGCACGCCGTCTGCGAAGGCCAGAGATTGCCGTTGGCCGTATTTATAGCGCTCGAAATAGGCCTGCGTCGTGCCCAGAACGCGATACCCGCGATGGCTGTCTCCAAGCGAGATGGGCACCGCCCATTCGACATCCTGCCGCGCCGCAATCTGTTCGTAAGTCGGCCAGGAAATCTCGGCCGTCGCATTGCCGAGACGAAATACGGAATAGAGCAATAGGTTGATCTGGCCAGAGGGCGCACCAACGATCAGCTCGGTACCGGAAATCGTATTGTCGAAGCCTTCCTTGGCGGCGTTTCGTGCTTTTTCGACGCCCAGGAACAAAGCCACTGACAGGGCGATTGCGATCACGGTTAGCAGCGCCGAGACTTTGCGATTGAGCAGGCTGCGCCAAGCGAGACCCAGGATCGAGACACCCATTATGCCGTCTCCACCACGCGATTAATGTCGGACAGATCCATCGCGCGGTCGAACAGCGATGCAAGACTGGCATCATGGCTGACAAAAAGCAGCGACGCGCCCGTCTTTTGGGCTTCATCGCTCAGCAATTCGATGAATCGGTCGCGGCTATCAGCGTCCAGTGCCGAGGTTGGCTCATCCGCAATGATCAAGGAAGGATTGCCGATCAGAGCGCGCGCCGCCGCGACACGTTGTTGTTGGCCAACAGACAATTCAGTGACTTTGCGAGACAGCAAGTCGGCCTCCTCAAGTCCCAGTCGCGACAGAAGGCGCAGGGCTGTGGCCTGTGCATTCCCGTCACCGGAGTCTGCCGCGCGCCGCCGGGCCGAAAACCGGCAAGGCAGCATCACATTCTGAACCACTGACAAGTAAGGCACGAGATTGAACATCTGGAAAATCACGCCGAGATGGTCCGCCCGAACCCGGTCCCGGGCGCTGCCAGACAGTTGGGCCATATCGTGCCCAAGCACTTCGAGACGTCCGGATTGCGCCTCCAGGACGCCAGCGATCAGCCCCAGCAAAGTCGACTTTCCGGAGCCGCTCGGGCCGCGCAGAAACAAGCGCTCACCCGCGCTCAGCTCGAAAGAGTCAATCTCGAGCACGGGGGCATGACCTGGCCAGGCAAAGCGCAGGTCAGCAGCGCTGACAATGGGTGCGGTCATCTATTCGAGGTCTAGGCGGGTCTCGCTGGCGGTCAAGGTTTTGGCCGTCTGGCCGGTCTCTGTCAGCACGACAGCGTCGACCTCTTCAAAGCCTGCAAAACTTGCAAAACCTGTCACATTCACAGCCTCGAGCGTATCGATCGAGGCACATGTATAAGCAAGGTCAATCGTCAGATTACCATGATCACCGATCGGCCGAATGCTCGCGCCAGCTTGATCACGCGCGCAATCGCCGCCGATCAACTCGACGACGCCATCTGTATAAGGCGTGGCGTCTTCAAGTGTGCGCATCGACTCATCCAGATCGAAATTGGCGAGCGCGCCTTCAAGACTCACACTGACCGTCGCGCCATCGAGACTGATCGCGAGGTCAGAAAGACCATGCACATGCGCTTCGCCCCCAGCATGATCGTGATCATCGTGGCCGTCTTCACCATGGTCATGGTCTTCATGCTCCTCAGCATGGTCTTCATGATCATGGTCCTCTTCGCCATGCGCTTCTTCGGCGTGATCCTCATCATGATCGTGCGCCTCGTCCTCGCCATCTGTCGCGGCCACTTCAACCGTCGCAGCAACGTCATCTTCTGCATCAGCAACCACATCAGCCGGCGTTACGTCTTCGGCAATGGGCGGGGTTTCTGCAACCAGTGTTTCCTCAGGGGCGTCGGCGGCAGGTTGGCAAGCGCTTACGGCCAGGACACTCGCAGCGGCGAATAAAGAAGATCGAATCATAGATGACTCCAGCTTTCGTTTGACAGGGCCAGGTGCGGGGACTACCTCGCCGGAACAGAATTGAGACACTATAACATTCTGCCTAAAAGAACAGGACATTCTGGCGCTCTACCGCCATAAGTATTCGCTATGTTTGAAGCCCTCCAAGCGCCACTCTTTTTTGGCCTGATCGCCGCCTTCGTGACGACGCTGGGCCTGCTGGCGGTTGCGCTGCGCAGTGATTGGAGCTTGCGCTACGCCAATTTGTTCGGCCTTGCCGCTGCTGGTATGCTGACCGCGATGGCGTTCTTGCACATCGTGCCGGAAGCCTTCGCCCTGTCTCGGGCCGCGCCCATATGGCTGACGGTGGGATTCTTTGGCGGCCTGCTTTTGCACTATATCATTCAGACCGTGTTCCCCGAGCGCGAGGCGTCGCAACTCCCCAGCGAAGCGATTACGCCAATCCTCGCGATTGCCTGTCACTCTTTCATCGATGGCATCGTCTATTCGGTCACATTTGCCGCCAGTTTCAGTGCCGGCGTGTTCGCTGCCCTCGGACTGATAATGCACGAGTTCCCGGAGGGCGTGATCGCCTTTGCGATTTTGCGGCGCCATGGCGTCTCAAATCGATCGGCCTTTTTCTGGGCATTTCTTGCCGCCGCTGCGACCACGCCTTTGGGGGTTGTCGTGTCCGGGCCGTTCATGTTCGGTCTTGGGGAAGACGTGCTAGGTAGCCTGTTTGCTTTGTCCGCCGGCCTGTTGCTCTTCGTTGCCACTGGCCCCCTTATGGCGCCGCTGAAGGAGGTGAAGCCGACCCATGGACTCACCGCCTTAACCGCCGGTGTGGTGATTGCTGTCAGTCTGCTCTTTGCGCCAATCCCTGGACACGATCACAGCCATATTGGTGGCGGGCATGAAGATCACGACCACGATCACGCCCCGCACGCAGATACGCTGCCGCATATGAAATAGCTCAGATGTGGATGCTTCGGCTGATTCTCCTGGTTCTCGCGATGGGCACGATGACGGCGGTACCGGCAAGTGCGCATCCAGAAGATGAGTTCTGCACCCTCGATGGCGGTATGGACCCGGCGCTTTGCCAGGCCTTACAAGAGATGGATCGCGCCGGAGATCCCACGCAACGAAACTCGAGTTTTACAGAAACAGAGACTATCGATTTTGAGCGACCCGCCCTCGAGACGTTCGCACTCTACGTCAGAATCGGTGTTCAACACATCCTGCCAGGTGGCCTAGACCACATCCTCTTTGTCCTCGCCATCTTCTTTTCCACGCGAAGACTGGGACCCTTGCTGGTTCAGATCTCCGCCTTCACCGTAGCGCATACCATAACGCTCGGCCTGGTCGCGTCCGGCGTATTCGCGCCGCCGGCCAGCATTGTCGAGCCTTTGATCGCCGCTACGATCGCCTTTGTTGCGATTGAAAACCTGGTGTTCCGAGACATGACGCGATGGCGACCGCTGGTCGTGTTCGGATTTGGGCTGATCCACGGCATGGGGTTTGCCGGCTTCTTCGGATCGCTCGGCCTCCCAGACGGCCAATTCTGGAGCGCCCTGATCGGATTCAATGTCGGCGTCGAAATCGGCCAGTTAAGCGTCATCGCGCTGGCTGCAATTCTGCTTTGGCCCCTACGCAGCAGGGTGTCTGAACCATTTTATCGTAAACTTGTGGTCTGGCCGGTCTGTGGCTTTATCGGCACAGTCGGGGCCTATTGGGCTATCGAACGGGTGCTTTCTGGGTAAACGGCATCGGCTTTGCAGTTTCGTCTCACATGGGCGGAAAACGATACCTTTCGAAACGCAAGCGCCGTTATATTGGCGCCATTATTGCCACCGGTGTGACGACCTATATTGCGATGACCATGGTGCCATCAGCATCCGCGCAAGCGTGCGGGCTGCGCGAGGCCACGCAATGGCAACTGGCCTTACACGATGAGACGGTTGAGCAATCTCCGGATTACATTCGCGGTGTGACCGAAGCCTTCCTGGCGGCGTGTCCGGACCGGCCTGAATTTCAGGATGCCAGCCGCATCGCTGGCCGGGCCGCGGCCGACATGCAGGATGCGCCCGGCGCCGCCTTGCACTTTCGAAATGCCGGTTGGATGACCGATCTGGTGTCAAACTTCTACGCAATTTCAGCTTTCCATGCCGTCGGCGATGCTAAATCAGCTTGGCGCGTGCGCGATCGAATGGTCGAATCCTGGCGTACGAAGCTCGATCGACATCCGAACGTCTCCGTTTCGGTCGAGCCGCTTGAAGACGGCATAATCTATCAACTCTACTTTTCTGAAACCGATCGCGAGTCCGGGACGCGCGCCGCGTGGGTTGCTGTGCCATATGGGCCAGGACTGCCGGCGACCTTGACCTTCTCACACGATCGGATGCGCGTCGCGCTTCGCAAAGCCAAGGCCGCAGAGGATTTTGATTTTCGTTTTGTCGACCTGCATCGCTGTCAGGGTCGCCGCACCTTAGGGCGGATCGACACGGACATATCAACCGCCGAATTTGACGCTGCGGCCCGTGCCAGCCTTTCGGCGTATCTTGCCAATCCGGATCAGCCGGACGCTGAGGGCACAAATAAAATCACCTATTGCGCCTTCCCGCATCGGCTTTTGCCAGGGCCACCAAAGCCTTAAAGCTAGACGCGTTTTTCCACTTCGGCGACGACGGCATCAGCAGTGATGTTAAAGTGATTATAGAGGTCCTGATACGGCGCTGATGCCCCGAATGAGCTCATGCCAACAAAGCCGCCATCATGACCAATCCAGCGGTCCCAGCCAAAACGCACGCCCGCTTCAACAGCAACGCGCGGCAAGTCACCACCCAGCGTTTCGGTCTGATAGCTCTCGCTCTGTTGTTCGAACAGATCCATGCTCGGCATCGAGACCACACGGACGGCAATGCCTTTTTCAGCCAGCGCGGCTTGCGCGGCCATGGCAATCTCGACTTCTGACCCGGTCGCGATCAGCACCGCCTTCGCGCCATCCGCATCTGACAGGACATAGCCGCCTTTGGCCGAGAGATTCTCGTCTGTGTGCGCGGTGCGAGCCGATTTCACTTTCTGACGCGTCAGCGCCAATGTGCTCGGACCTGTGTCATTGCGCAGGGCCAGCTCCCAACACTCGGCCGCTTCGACTCCATCGCAAGGCCGGAACACGGTCATGTTCGGCATCGCGCGAAGCGACGCGACGTGCTCCACGGGTTGATGGGTTGGACCATCTTCGCCGAGGCCGATTGAGTCATGCGTCATGACATGGATGACCCGTTCGCCCATCAGAGCGCCTAGGCGGATCGCGGCACGTGAATAGTCAGCAAAAACCAGGAACGTCCCGGAATAAGGGATCACGCCGCCATGCAGCGCCATGCCATTCATCGCGGCGGCCATGGCATGCTCGCGAATGCCGTAATGGACATATCGCCCGGCCCAATTGTCGGGGCCAAGCGGCGCCGTATGGCTGGTCTTGGTATTGTTCGATCCGGTCAGATCAGCAGACCCCCCAATCATTTCCGGGATCGCTTCGGTCAGCGGCTCAAGTGCGGCGCCTGACCATTTGCGCGTTGCGTCGTCTTTGCCGCCCTCGACGACCGACTTTTTGTGCGCATTGACAATGTCCGACAGGTTGGCCGGCAGTGCGCCTTTCATGGCTGTCTCAAACGCCGCTTTATCGGCGTGATTGTCGAGCCGGTTTTTCCAAGCCAAGTGCTCGGCATGGGCGCGTTTGCCAGCGTCGAGCCACGCCGTTTCAATCTCGGCCGGCACTTCAAATGGCGCGTGCGGCCAGCCAATATTCTCGCGCACCGTGGCGACTTCTTCTTCGCCATACGGCCCGCCATGCGCCGGGCCGGTGCCGGCACGTTTGGCGCCATACCCGATGATGGTTTTGACCGCCAGCATGACCGGCTTGTTCTGATCCTGAGCCCAGGCCAGCGCGGCCTCGACATCGGCGGCATCATGGCCATCAACCTTTTTGGTGACCCAGCCAGAAGCTTCAAAGCGCATGCACTGATCGGTGCTGTCGGCCATGTCCGTGCCGCCATCAATCGTGACCGCATTATCATCGAACAAGACAATCAGGTTGGAGAGTTTCAAATGGCCCGCCAGAGTGATGGCTTCCTGGCTTATGCCTTCCATCAGGCAACCATCACCAGCAATGACATAAGTCTTGTGATTGACCAGTTCATCACCGAAACGGGCATTGAGATGACGCTCCGCCATAGCCATGCCGACCGCCGTCGTGATCCCCTGCCCCAAGGGTCCGGTCGTCGTCTCGACGCCCTTGGTGACAAAATTTTCCGGGTGGCCAGCTGTCGGGCGACCAAGCTGGCGGAAGTTTCGAATGTCGTCGCGGCTGACACTGTCATATCCCGCGAGATGCAGAAGCGAGTAGACCAGCATCGAGCCGTGGCCAGCCGAAAGCACAAAGCGATCGCGGTCCGCCCAGTCTGGATCGGCCGGATTGTGCTTCATGAACTTTGTGAACAGAACCGTGGCGGCATCCGCCATCCCGAGCGGCAAACCGACATGGCCAGACTTTGCTGCTTCAACCGCATCTATGGAAAGCGCGCGGATGGCATTGGCCATGTCCCGGGTGGAAACTGTCATACCTCAACCCCTGTATTTTGATGCGACCGGGAATGGAGAGCGTGGCCAGCGCTGTCAAGACTCATTAACCGTGACTATTGAGTTTTGGGCACAATAACTGCAAACCCTATCCTCATGAGCGTCATCGAATCTGCGGCCCAACGACTGGATCAAGCCTTGGCGCGCCTGGAAGGCGCTGTGGATGGCCTGTTCGAGCGGTCTGGCG
This sequence comes from Pseudomonadota bacterium, assembly GCA_039818185.1. Lineage (GTDB taxonomy): Bacteria > Pseudomonadota > Alphaproteobacteria > Caulobacterales > Hyphomonadaceae > Henriciella. The sequence goes on along the minus strand of JBCBUI010000002.1, from coordinate 169,709 downwards.
ACCCGGTTCTCCTACGCCAGGAACTCACCGCCATGATGGAAGATCGCGCCCAGTTAGCTGAGCAATTGGACGAGTCCCTAGCACGCGAGAAAGAGCTGCAGGCCTTGGCTGATGAAGCATCTGAAGCGCTCGGCTCTGCGATTGCGGAAGTGCGCGCGGCGCTTGGTCGGGAAGGGCAGGACTGATGGCCAAAGCCGATATCAAGATCCGCGGTCGTTCCTATTCCGTCGCCTGCGCACCAGGCCAGGAAGAGCGGCTGGTTGGCCTGTCCAGACAGCTCGACATACGGGTGCAAGATATCGCCAATGCAGTCGGGAACATCGGCGATGATCGTCTTTTGCTGATCGCAGCCCTGGCATTGTTGGATGAGCTGGACGCCTCTTATCGCGCTCAGCTGGAAGCAGCCGGGCCGGATGTGACCCGCGCGGCACACGCCTTGAACGATACTGCCGCGCGCATAGAAGCCCTAGCCGCTCGGATCGAGGCGGAAAAATGAGTGAGCCGCAACTCAGCGTCTTGGTCCCCTTCTATAATGAAGCCGGGAATGTATTGCCGCTTCTGGAAGAAGTTCACGACGTCCTCGCAGGCATTCCATTTGAAGTCGTCTGCGTGAACGATTGTTCCGACGACACCACGGGCGAAGAATTGGCGCAAGCGGCTGAGCGCTGGCCCGAGACTGTGCACGTGTTCACGCATGTCGAGCGCGCTGGAAAATCAGCTGCTTTGTTCACCGGCCTGAAAGCGGTGCGCGGGACCTGGACGCAATTAATCGATGGCGACGGCCAGAATGATATCAATGACACGGCGCGCCTTTGGAAAGAGCAGATCTCGGATCAGGACACCGGGGCACTTGGCATCATTGCGGGCAAGCGAAACTCTCGCAATGATAGTGGTTTCAAGTGGCTGCAATCACGCATCGCAAATGGCGTACGACGGTTCATGTTGCGGGATGATGCCACCGATACGGGATGCGGCTGGAAGTTGATCCGGACCGAAGCGTTTCGCGAGCTCCCATATTTCGCATCCATGCATCGCTTCTTACCCGCGTTGATCAAACGCGCTGGATGGACGGTACGCGAAGAGCTGGTCAATGATCGCGCGCGCTGGCACGGCCAATCCAAGTATGGGTTTCTAGGTCGGCTCGGCGCTGGGATATTCGACTTGCTGGGCATGTTCTGGTTGACCCGTCGCGGTGGTCAAGGTGTGGCGCAGGAATGGCAGGATCCGCGGGCATGACCGCGCGCCCAGACCGCTGTTGAGGGCCCTGAAGATCCAAGCCTCAATCAACCGCGTGCATCTATTGGTGATTTCAATCATAAATAGATTTTAGTGCTCGCAAGAAGATGCTGAGACAATTTCTCTGCTCTGCTGGATTACATTAGAGTATATCAATAAACATAGTACTAGTCTCTATATTCATAAATATAATCCCCTATTTATTTCTATTATTGTTCTTTTTAAAGATTTCAGCATGAATAGTGCAAGTGTTTACGCTTTGTTAGGAACTCCCGTCTAAGTAGAATACTGTCGCAGGCGGTTACTCCATGACCGTACCGGACAAGCTCAAAGGCTTGGGTTCATCCGCCCCTCTAACCCAGCCATCGACTTGGGATGCATCTTTTTGGATGCATCCCTTTTTCTTTGGCCGAACAAAAAAGCGCGGCCACAAAGACCGCGCTTTCCAGATTATCCGAGATCGACGACGCTTACTTGCGCCAGACAGAAGCCAGAGCTGGATCTTCTTCCTCGCCGGTATATTTGCGGGTTTCGGCGCGGCCGACGACCATGTGGTGCACTTCGTCCGGACCATCAGCCAGGCGCAGCGTACGCTGATTGGCATAAAGGCGGGCGAGCGGCGTCCATTGAGAAACGCCTGCAGCGCCGTGCATCTGGATCGCCTGGTCGATAATGCGACAGACTTTTTCCGGCACCATGGCTTTGACCATGGAAATCCAGACCCGGGCTTCCTTATTGCCAAGCACATCCATGGCTTTCGCCGCTTTCAGAACCATCATGCGCATGGATTCAATGTCGATCCGGGCGCGAGACACGATCTCTGTATTGCCACCCAACTTGATCAAAGGCCGACCAAAGGCTTCGCGGGTCATGCCGCGCACCACCATCATATCGAGCGCACGCTCCGCTGCACCAATCGAACGCATGCAGTGATGGATACGGCCTGGCCCGAGACGGAGCTGCGAGATCTCAAAGCCGCGGCCTTCGCCAAGCAGCATATTCTCTTTCGGCACCCGCACATTGTCGAACACGATGTGCATGTGGCCGTGAGGCGCGTCATAGTCGCCAAACACTTGCATACCGTCGAGGATCTTCACGCCGGGCGTGTCGGTTGGTACGAGAATTTGCGATTGCTGCTTGTGCGGCTCAGCGTCTGGGTTGGTTTTGACCATGGTAATCATGATCTTGCAGCGTGGGTCGCCGGCGCCAGAAATGTAGAACTTCTCGCCATTGATGACCCACTCATCGCCTTCGAGCACGGCGCGGGTGGAGATATTCTTGGCATCCGAAGACGGCAAAGCGGGCTCCGTCATAGCGAAAGCAGACCGGATTTCACCATTCAGGAGCGGCTTCAGCCATTGTTCTTTCTGTTCCGGCGTGCCGACACGTTCGAGAACTTCCATATTGCCGGTATCCGGCGCTGAGCAGTTCATCGTCTCAGACGCGAGCGAGTTTTTCCCGAGCTCTGCCGCGATATAGGCATAATCGAGATTTTTCAGGCCTTCGCCGGTTTCCGCATCCGGCAAGAAGAAGTTCCACAGGCCTTGCTTCTTGGCTTCGTCCTTAGCTTCTTGCAACGTTTCCAGCTGCCCTGGCGCATAAGACCAGATATCTTTCTTGTCTTTGCCCAGCTCGTGAAACTTCACCGACATCGGATCGACGACATCGGCGATGAACTTCTTCACGTGGTCGTAAAGCGGTCGCGCATCGTCGGACATTCTCAGGTCAAATAGATCATCATTCATTTCGCTGGCACCAGCGTCGGTATAAGCCATCTCGCTTTTCCTTTTTCGGGTCTCGTCTTAACTGGGCTTAGGGTATGACGCGCACGTAAACTTGTAAAACCGTATCGCGGGGTAAGGTGGGACCAAGTGAGACGAACGGTCACTCCGCAAACATCCTAGGGTGGTTTGTCTCCTGACGAGACTCAGCTCACGAGAGCGCGCATGAGTGCAATCGCAGCGATCATCATTCTCGCGACCACATTGGTGACGTCATTTGTCTCCGGCATATTTGGCATGGCGGGCGGGCTGATCCTGATGGCCGTCCTGGTCGCTTTGGTCAGTGTCGCGATGGCCATGATCATTCATGGCGGCATCCAGATGTTCGCCAATGGTTATCGTGCATTTCTGCTCCGCAAGGCGATCGATTGGCGGGTGTTTGGGTATTATTGTATCGGGGCCGTCGCAGGCATCACTGCGCTTTTCTTCATCAGCTGGACGCCCGATAAGCGCGCGCTCTACCTCTTGCTCGGACTGACCCCGATGTTGGTCTGGTTGCCGAAAGAGCGCCTGCATCTCGACATAAAGCGCCGCGAGCATGCGATCATTGCCGGGTTTGGCGTTCAGGGTTTGAACACGCTGGCGGGCGTCGCAGGACCAATGCTGGATCTGTTTTTCGTCCGTGCCGACATGACGCGGCAGCAAATCGTCGCGACGAAGTCAGTAACCCAGGCGCTCAGCCATCTGGTCAAAATCGGTTTTTGGAGTGTGCCCGTTGTCACCGCCGCCGGTTGGGTCGCCTTGCCACCATGGTGGTTGTTCGCGGCCGCAATTCCGCTCTCCATGCTCGGCACGCGGCTGGGCAAACGCGTGCTCGAACGGATGAATGATGTGGACTTCCGCAAATGGATGAAAGGTCTAGTGACGGCGATTGGAGCAGTGCTTTTATTGAGAGCCGCGGGTTTGTACTGACGCACAATTCGGCCGTCGATCCCTGCTCAAGCAGGCAATGACGCTTTCATATTCGCTAGCGTGGTCTCGCGCAGGAGCAATTTGTTCCCCGTCAGAGATGACCCGCTAAGCGGCTTCACCGCTTCGGCATGCGCTTTCGCTGTGGCCAAAAGCGCACTCGCATCGACGACCTGATCAAGATATCCGGCTTTGGTTGCCGTTTCCGGATCGAACAATTCGCCATAGACCATGGACCGGGTCTTGTAATCGTCCGCGACCCGCGCCTTGACCAATTCCGAGGCAAAGATCGGCAAGACCATATTGATCTGAGTTTCGTTGGCGCCGATTTTGAACGCGCCAGCGGTGCCGATACGGACATCGCTTGAGAGCAGAATGAAACAGCCCATGGCCACGCCATGACCGTTACAGGCCGCGATCACCGGCATTGGGAAACTGTACAATCGAAGCGCCAGCTTGCCGCCGCCATCGACCAGAGCTTTCACCTCTTCACCCGGCAGGCTCATCATCAGCTTGAGATCGAAGCCGCCGGAAAACCGTCCTTCTCGACCGGTAATGATCAAGACTTTTGCCTCTTTCTCAGCCTGGTCCAGACAAGCATTGAGGGCTTCGAGCATAGGCGGGTTGATGGCATTCGCTTTGCCATCATCCATCGTGATGATGGCAATTTCATCCGTAATTTCGATTGTCGCTGGCGCCGTCATAGCCCATCCTCCTACTTTTGTTTTGTTTTGTTTCGCTACGGACCGTCCCGTTGCGGGAAGCAAGCCTCACTCCACGTCAGATACTGCAACTTCCAGCAAATCCCCTGGCGTGCAGTCCAACGCCTCGCACAATTTCGCCAGTGTATCGAACCGAACGCCTTTGACCTTGCCCGACTTGAGCAACGACAGATTGGCTTCGGTCATGCCAATCTCGGCTGCGAGGTCCTTGGCCCGCCTTTTGCGCCGGGCCAACATGACATCCAGGGTCACGATGATTTCAGCCGGCATCAGACAAACTCATCATTCTCGGCTTTGACGGTGACAGCGTCTTGGAAGACCAGCGACAAACCATAAAGAACCACACCCATCATCGCGACCGCCAGCGCCAAATCGCCAAAATCGACCGATACGCCGCGAAAGTTTTGACTGATCCATTGCAACAGCGTCGGTGAAATCACGCCTGCCCAAGCCCCGGCGCCGAACAAGCCATAAGCGGCACTTTTAAGGGTTTTGACATTGCGCTCAGTGAACACCTCTCCATCCGAACAGCGCTGGAAGAGAAAGGCAAAGTCCGCGACCGCAAAAGCGATCAGAATGGTTGGCATGGCTTTGATGATGCCAATCCACCAGGCATTAAAAATGCTCAGCCAGTCTCCTTCGCTGGTATACCATACGCCGCCGACTTCTTCGCCGACAAAGTAAGACACGTTGAGGCCCAGAATCCCGACCACAATCCAGGCCAGAATGGTGAGATCGCGATGCGTGTCTCGGGTTTTTTGAACGTCCGCTTCGGTCATATCAAGCTCCTTGTTGAGCTTGATATACTCAATTAATTATTGTTGTGCAATAATTATTTATCTACCGAGTGATATTTTTTGGCCAATTACAGAATTTTCTCACGACAATTATGCCGTCGCGCCAAGGGAATCTCTCGGGGGATTGCTTCAACCGCGCCGCCGAACAATAGTCTGAACATCGGGAGGCAAAACAATATGTATAAGGTCGAACTCACAGAATCCTATTTTCCAGCGCAAGGCGGGACCGAACCCGCGCCGATGACGATTGGGGATATGTTGCGCGCGTCGGTGGCGCGCGATCCCGATACGATTGCGATGAAAGAACTCGGCTATGATGGCGAGATTGGCCGCACCTGGACCTATGCGCAAATCCTGGAAGACTCTGAGCGTCTGGCCCGCGCGCTGGCAAGCCGTCATGCCGAAGGCGCGCGGATCGCGGTCTATGCCAATAATGTGCCTGAATGGGTGCTGCTCGAACTCGCATGCGGCCTGGCAGGTGTGATCTTGGTCACAGTGAACCCGGCCTATCAAAAGCGCGAACTGAAATATGTGCTCGAGCAATCGCGATCGGAAGCGATTTATTATGTCGCCGATTTCCGCGGCAACCCGATGCAGGACATTGCCGACTCGGTCTGTGATGAAATCCCGGCGATCAAGCACCGCATCCTGCTGACCGATCATGCGGCTCTGTATGCGGGCGAGAATAGCGGCGAGACGCGCGCACCAAACCCTGGTGATGCGGTGCAGATTCAATACACATCCGGCACGACGGGCTTCCCGAAAGGCGCTTTGCTGCATCATAATGGACTGGTGCGAAACGGCATCGACGCCATGACCCGCGGCGGCGTGAAGCCTGGCGACTCCTTTGTCCATAATATGCCACTTTTCCACACAACAGGCTGTGCCATCCTAGTGCTGGGTGGCCTCGGCACCGGCGCGACCATGCTTGTGGCGCCGATGTTTGACCCGGCCATGATTGTGCGCGTCATAGAGCGCGAGAAGACCCGGTTCATCCTCGGCGTGCCAACCATGTTGGTCGCCTTGATCCACGAAGTGCGTCAGACCAGTCGCGACGTCTCATCAGTAGAGTGCATCATGTCCGGCGGCTCAATGGTGCCGCCGCAGCTCTGCCGAGACGCCTTAGAGACGCTCGGCGCCCCGATCCAGATCGTCTATGGTCAGACAGAGACCTCTCCCGTCCTAACCCAGGCCTGGCATGCCGACACAGAGGAAGACTTGACCCAAACGATTGGCCAACCGGTCGCTTATACCGAGATCTCGATCCGCGACCCGCAATCCAATGCTGTCCTGCCGGTGGGCGCGCAAGGCGAAATTTGCGCCCGAGCATACAGCGTCATGCTCGGCTATAATGATAATCCGGATGCGACTGCGGCGACCATCGATCCGGAAGGCTGGCTGCACACAGGTGATCTCGGCACCATGGATGCGCGCGGCTATGTCAAGATTACCGGCCGGGTGAAAGAGATGATCATTCGCGGCGGCGAGAACCTGTTCCCGGCCGAGATCGAGAATGCCATGCTCGAGCATGATGCGATTGATGAAGTCGCGGTTGTCGGCGTGCCGGATGAGAAATGGGGCGAGCAAGTCGCCTGTTTTATCCGCAGCGAGTCTGATCATGCCTTTTCACCAGAAGAACTCAAAGCCTTTGTTCGCGAACGCCTGTCGCCGCAGAAGACGCCTGCCTATTGGGTGCAGGTCTCTGAATGGCCGCTGACCGGGTCCGGCAAGATTCGCAAGTTCAAATTGGCGGAAGAGTTTGAAGCGGGGCAACATACGCCTATGGGGTGATCTCAACGCGTTAATCCGCCCGCGCATAAGTCATCTCAATCCGCGTGCAATCGCGCGCCCGCTGCCGTACCAGAAGCTGAAAACGTTGCGCTGCTTCATCATGCGAAACCAGCTCGACCTCAAATGGCCGGCCAAGCTCGACATAATGCAGGAAGCTCATCTCGCCGGCGCGATTGATCAGCGGCGCGCCAACCAGCAATTCAGCAAACTGCCGTCCGACTTCGCCCATATGGGTCGAATTCACATGATCCCCGGAGCCGCCAATATAGGGGTGCGCGGGCCGCAAGCCATTTTCCTTGGTGATCAAACCGGTCGCTGAGACCTGCGGACCCCGTTTCAGCGGTGACAGGAAACACTCGCTTTGCGTCTCGACTCCGACGGCCTCAGCCGGCGCGTAGACAAAATCCGAGACGTCCGGCTTTTTGAATTTTTCTTTTGTATCTTCGCGCCAGCCCTCGAAATTACGGGTCCGAAACACCACACCCTGCCCGCTAATGCGCACCACGTCTTCATCCGCGGCATCGAAGAACCGCAATTGATACCGCATCTTGTCGCCGCGCTGGAGCGTTTCATACGTGCCGCGTACTGGCGGTCCCACCGTCGGCGCCCCGCACGTCCATTCGCAATGGGTCAGCGCGCTCCATTTTTCCGGGTCAAACGTCCCGAGCGTTTCCCCACATTCGACAGAGCCCCAAAAATTGATCGTTTGCACGAGAATTGGATGGATCGGGTTCAATGCGAGCCAGGGCCAGATTTCGACATCTTGCGTGCATTCGAACCAAACTTGGCCATCCGCCGCGACCGTGTGGCTATGGGTATAAGCGTCTGGAAATGGCTTCGGCATGGCGGCAAAGTCGCAGAACTCAATCGCCGACGCAACTCGGCCCTAGACGACTTAACCCTGCGACCGCGCGATTCGGTCGCAGCCTAGGCTGATTGGATGTGTTGTCAGTGTCCAAACAAGGTGCTAGGTGCCCGCACAAGTTTCAGGACTTGGGTGTCACCACACCCCGATTCCTATTGGTTCAGACCCGGGGCGTTTTCGTCCTACAGCTAACGGACGACGCCTTGGCCGCAGCATCCGCAACGACTGCCAGTGAAGCCGCCCGCCGCTATGCCGGTGCGCTGTTTGATCTTGCAAAAGAAAAAGGGGAACTGGCAACAATCGCTAGTGACCTCAAAACCGTTGAAAGCCTTGCCGCGGACAGCGAAGACTTGACCCGTCTCCTCGAAAGCCCCGCATTCGCGCGTGAGGACAAGGTTAAAGCCCTGGTCGCGGTTGCCGACAAAGCGGGTCTATCCAAAACCGCAACCGGCTTCATCGGCACCATGGCTCAAAATGGCCGCGCCGGTGACTTAGTTGGCGCCGCCAAGCATTTTGACGAACTCTATGCCAAAGAGCGCGGTGTGAAACGCGCTGTCGCTCGGACCGCATCTGACATGAGCGCTGACCAGCGCGCCCGGCTTGAGCAAGTGCTCGCCAAGGCCGTCGGCAGCGACGTAGAATTAGAGACGGAGGTCGACCCGGCCCTCGTCGGCGGCATTCAGCTGCGCATTGGATCAACTCTGATCGATGCCAGCGTGTCTGCCAAACTGGATCGTATGAACACCGCCATGAAGGGAGCGTAAGACGCCTATGTCTATTAGCGCAGCAGAAATCTCCGGCATCCTTAAGTCGCAGATCGAAAATTTTGGCGTCGAGGCTGAAGTCTCTGACGTGGGTCAAGTCCTATCTGTTGGCGACGGTATTGCCCGCGTCTACGGCCTCGACAATGTTCAGGCCGGTGAGATGGTCGAATTTGACGGCGGCATTAAAGGCATGGCGCTGAACCTGGAAAGCGACAATGTCGGTGTCGTTATCTTTGGTGATGACCGTGGCATTAAAGAAGGCGACACTGTTAAGCGCCTCGACGAGATTGTGGCGGCGCCAGTTGGCAAAGGCTTGCTCGGACGCGTCGTTGACCCGCTCGGCAACCCAATCGATGGCAAAGGCCCGATTGAAGATGTAGCCAGCCGGAACCGCGTCGACGTCAAAGCGCCGGGCATCATCCCACGTAAATCTGTGCACGAACCGATGATGACCGGGATTAAAGCGATTGACGGCATGATCCCTGTCGGTCGTGGACAGCGCGAACTGGTCATTGGTGACCGTCAGACCGGCAAAACCGCGGTCTGCGTCGACACCATCCTGAACCAGAAAGAAACCAATGCGGCGGCGAAAGACGATAGCGAAAAGCTGTTCTGTATCTATGTCGCTGTCGGTCAGAAGCGCTCAACTGTTGCTCAAGTTGTGAAGACGCTCGAAGAGCGCGGCGCTCTGGATTACACTGTGGTTGTTTCAGCGACAGCGTCTGAGCCAGCCCCGCTTCAGTATCTTGCTCCATTTACCGGTTGTACGATTGGTGAGTATTTCCGCGACAATGGCATGCACGCCTTGATCATCTATGATGATCTGTCGAAGCAAGCTGTGGCCTATCGCCAAATGTCTCTGCTTCTGCGTCGTCCGCCAGGCCGCGAAGCCTATCCAGGCGACGTCTTCTATCTTCACTCCCGCCTGCTCGAGCGCGCGGCGAAGATGAATGAAGACAATGGCGCTGGGTCTCTGACCGCCCTGCCAATCATTGAAACCCAAGCGAACGACGTTTCGGCGTATATTCCGACCAATGTGATTTCGATCACCGATGGTCAGATCTTCCTTGAAACCGACTTATTCTATCAGGGCATTCGTCCGGCCGTGAACGTGGGTCTGTCCGTGTCGCGTGTGGGCTCTGCCGCGCAAACCAAAGCGATGAAGAAAGTTGCCGGCTCGATGAAGGGTGAACTCGCCCAGTATCGTGAGATGGCGGCGTTTGCGAAATTCGGCTCGGATCTCGACGCCGCGACGCAAAAGCTTCTCAATCGCGGTGAGCGCCTAACCGAGCTGCTCAAGCAGCCTCAGTACAGCCCGCTTCTCATGGAAGAGCAGGTCTGTGTGATCTATGCCGGTACACGTGGCTATCTCGACGATGTCGCGACCAAGGACGTGACGCGTTACGAAGCTGAGCTTCTGTCTTTCCTGCGGAATGACAAGAAAGACCTGCTCAAGCAGATCCGCGACGAGAAAGCCCTGTCAGAAGGCGTTGAAAGCGGCATCAAGGATGCGCTGGAAGCGTTCGGAAAGACTTTCGGGTAGGATAAACCTCACGACCAGGAGCCGGTGACCGCATGTCAGGCCTCAAGGAACTGAAAAACCGGATCGGAAGTGTGAAATCCACACAGAAGATCACCAAGGCGAAACAGATGGTCGCCGCTGCGAAACTGCGCCGGGCGCAGGAAGCCGCGGAAGCCTCTAAGCCTTATGCCAGCCGTATGGCAAACGTCGTCGCTAATCTCACTGCCTCTATGGGCGACGGGTCAGGCGGCCCGAAATTGCTGGCTGGCTCTGGCGACGACAAGGTCCACTTGCTGGTCGTCATGACCGCCGAGCGCGGCCTGTGCGGTGGCTTTAATGCCAATACCGCGAAAGCGGCGCGCCTGAAGATTGAAGAGCTGAAGGCTGACGGCAAGACCGTGAAAGTCATCACAGTCGGCAAAAAGGGCCGTGAAGTCCTGAAACATGCTTATGCCGACCTGTTCATCGATCATGTCGATCTGTCAGACGCCAAGGACAAGTTCACGCCGTTCGCAATTGGCCTTGGCCATGACCTGACCACACGGTTCGAAAATGGCGAGTTTGATGTCGCCACACTGATCTTCTCAGAGTTCAAGAACGTTCTGACGCAGACGCCTGTGGCGAAACAGCTGATCCCGGCTGAAGCGCCAGATGATGCAGAAACCATCGATCTCGGCGGTGCCATCTATGCTTATGAGCCGTCAGAGCCTGAAATTCTCGAAGCCCTGTTGCCGCGTTATCTCAACACGCAGATCCTGTCTGCCATGCTGGAAAATGCCGCCGGCGAGCAAGCCGCTTCGATGACCGCCATGGACAATGCGACGCGCAATGCCGGGGAGCTGATTGACAGCCTGACCCTGCAATATAACCGCGCCCGTCAGGCCCAGATTACAAAAGAGCTGATCGAAATCATCTCTGGTGCGGAGGCGCTCTAAATGTCGCTCGCACTCACCCGAATTGAAACTTTAAACCCGCTCCTAAGGAGACGCCTCGATGGACCTTTCTAAAGCAACTGGCCGCGTAAGCCAGGTTATCGGCGCGGTTGTCGACGTAGAGTTCGACGGCGCGCTTCCAGACATTCTGAATGCCCTGGAATGTGAGAATAATGGCAATCGCCTCGTGCTCGAAGTGGCGCAGCACTTGGGTGAGAATGCCGTTCGCACCATCGCGATGGACTCCACAGAAGGCCTCGTTCGCGGCCAGGCTGTCGCGGATATGGGCGAGCCGATTAAAGTGCCTGTTGGCCCCGCCACGCTTGGCCGCATCATGAATGTTGTGGGTGAGCCAATTGACGAGCGCGGTCCGGTCGAAACCGACTTGCGTGCTCCGATCCACGCCCCTGCCCCGGACTTTGTCGATCAGTCGACCGAAGCCGAAGTTCTGGTCACCGGCATTAAAGTCATCGACTTGCTCTGCCCTTACACCAAAGGTGGTAAGATCGGCCTGTTCGGCGGTGCGGGTGTTGGTAAGACGGTTCTCATTCAGGAACTCATTAACAACATCGCAAAACTGTTTGGCGGTTATTCTGTGTTTGCTGGCGTTGGCGAGCGGACACGTGAAGGGAATGATCTGTATTACGAGATGCAGGACGCGAACGTGATCGATCTCGAAGGCGAAAGCCGCGCAACGCTGGTCTATGGCCAGATGAACGAGCCTCCAGGCGCCCGCGCGCGCGTGGCTCTGACGGGTCTTGCGCAGGCAGAGTATTTCCGTGACGTTGAAGGCAAGGACGTTCTGTTCTTCGTCGACAATATCTTCCGCTTTACTCAGGCTGGGTCTGAAGTGTCAGCCCTGCTCGGTCGTATTCCGTCTGCTGTGGGCTATCAGCCGACACTAGCGACCGACATGGGCGGTCTGCAGGAGCGGATTACCACGACCACCAAAGGCTCGATCACCTCAGTGCAGGCCGTTTACGTGCCAGCGGATGACTTGACCGACCCGGCGCCCGCGACCTCGTTCGCCCACTTGGACGCGACGACTGTTCTGAACCGCGCCATTTCGGAAAAAGGCATCTACCCCGCTGTGGACCCGCTCGATTCTACTTCACGTATTCTGGACCCGCTGATCGTGGGTCAGGACCATTATGAAGTCGCTCGTGGCGTTCAGGAAATCCTGCAGCGCTATAAAGAGTTGCAAGACATTATCGCCATTCTCGGCATGGACGAACTGTCTGAAGAAGACAAACTCGTCGTCGCCCGCGCGCGTAAAGTTGAGCGCTTCCTGTCACAGCCCTTCGACGTGGCGGAAGTCTTCACTGGCTCGCCAGGCGTCCAGGTGAAACTGGAAGACACGGTTGCTGGCTTTAAAGGCCTGATCGAAGGCGAGTATGACCACTTGCCAGAGCAAGCCTTCTACATGGTTGGCTCGATCGAAGACGCGAAAGCCAAAGCTGAGAAAATGCTGGCAGACGCGGCTTAGGCAAACTGAATTGGCCCGCTCCGGCGGGCCTCATCCTTGATGAAGGCACGGCTCATGGCTGATAAATTACACTTCTCACTCGTTTCTCCCGCGCGCGAGCTTTTTTCGGGCGAAGTGGATCATGTCATTGCGCCCGGCTCTGACGGCGAGTTCGGTGTCCTGGTCAATCACGCGCCCTTCATGACCACGCTCAAGAATGGCGTCGTTCGCGTCGAAGAGGGCGGCGAGATCACGATGCGCCTGTTCGTGCGCGGTGGGTTCGCTGATGTGACCCCGGCCGGTCTGACTATTCTCGCCGAAGAAGCCGTCAATCTCGACAGCGTCTCGGTTGAGAGCGTCCAGAAAGAGTATGACGAAGCGCACCGCGCCCTGCTCGAAGCGGGCAAAGACGGCAACACAGCGCTGGAAGAGCAAGTCGCTTATCTTGACGACCTGAAAGCTGCTCTGGTCAATTAATCAGGTCGAGCGCCAATACTGCGCCCCCTAGAACCCCTGCCTGCGCGCCCAATTTGGGCGCGCAAATTATTTCTGCTCCAGACACAGGCAAATATTCCCCCATTAATGCGTCAAATGCCGCCCGAACTTTGGTGAGCAAATGCGAGGCATTCATTACACCGCCGCCAATCATGATACGCTCCAGGCGCGTCGCCAGATATAGATTGAGACAGGCCTGCGCGAGATAATGGGCTTCGATGTGCCATGCCGGATGATCGACCGCCAAGTCGCTCGGATCGCCCCAGCGCGCCCGCAGGGCTGGTCCAGAGGCCAAGCCTTCGAGACAGTCGCCATGCAAGGTACATACGCCTTCAAACCGGGTGTCTTCGGGATGCCGCGCCACACGAATATGCCCAAACTCGGGATGGGTTGGCCGGCCTACGGGCCCGCCATTCAACCATAGACCGACCCCAATGCCAGTACCAACCGTCATATAGGCCGCGTTCGACAGTCCCTGCCCGGCGCCCCAGCGCATCTCTGCGGCCAGCGCGGCATTCACGTCTGTGTCCAAAGCAAATTGGCAGCCGAGCGCAGCGCTGAGGCGCGGACCGATCGCCGCGCCATCCCAACCAGGTTTGGCCGTCCCAGTGATGGTGCCATAAGCCGGGGCTGCGGCATCAATCTCAACCGGTCCAAAGCTCGCAATCCCAAGCGCCGCTGGGCTTGCGTCATGCGGCCCCAAAGCCGCTTCAAAGGACTCTGCACAGGCTGTGAGCGTCTCATCCGGCGTCGATGTCGGTATCGCCCAGCTTTTCAAGATCGTTCCGTCCAGGTCCACGAGCGCGCATTTAAAGCTCGTTCCGCCGGCGTCTATCGCTGCGATAATGGTTTCGTCCGCCAATCGCTCTGCCTCCCGCCTAACGGGATAGGCGATCAGCCGAAAACTGCAATTGTCTGACGCCCGACCAGGATCGGCTCGCCCTGCCGGTTCCATAGGCGCATGGATTGGCTCGAATAACCATCCTTGGCGAGCTGCGCTGTGTGTTGCGCGAAAAACCAGCCCTCTGGATCGGTTTGGATGTCGTCCGTCATAAACTCTGCCATCCAGGTCATCGAACTGATGCGCAAAGGCTGTTTGAACATGGACATGACAGCGGGCGGCGGCGCGTCGCCAATCGCCAGCACAGCGGTTGCGTCCTGTGGCGCATCTGGATCGCGATGGCGCATCCACAGACCGATCGATTTCTCATCCGAGCCTGAGATTGGCCGCGCGCCCAGCGCCAACAGCATATCGAAATTCTGCGTAAAGCCGGGTCGCGGTCGATCCTTGTCAAAGAAAGACTCGATCTCATCAGGCGTTGGCGCGTCTGGCATCGGCATATCGTCAAAATGGATGGCGCTTTCTCTGGCCTTGCCAAAGGTAAAAATCGATTGCGCCGTTACCCCGGATTCCGCTGTGATATCGACGCTGACAAAGGCTGTATTCTTGCCGCGACGTAGAAGCCTCGGCTTGATCAGCACATCGCCGCCGACGGGCCCGACAAAGGCCACCTGAGCCGACCGGATGGGAAGATCATTTTCCAAACCGAGCGCGGCCTGAAACGATAAGGCGGCGGTCAGACCGCCAAATGTCGCCCTGCCCTGCATCCAGGTTTCCGGAATGTGGGCTTCGATGGATTGGTCGCTCTTGCGATGTAATCCGGCGAGCAAGTCTGTGTAACGCGTCATCTCTATGCCTCTGAGAGGAAAAGGGTCTACGCCGTGAGGTAATCAGTTCCTGGCGCGAACCAAGATGTCACGCCACGTCAAAACACATGAAAACGCCCCTACCAGAGGCAGGGGCGATGACATTCAGATGGTGATGGAGGCTTAGTGCTGACTCTCTGGAGTCGTAACTTTCAAGCCTTCAAGCTCATCGCTGACGCTGATCTGGCAAGACAGACGGGAGTTGGGTTTCACATTTTCAGCGAAATCCAGCATGGATTGTTCCATATCTTCTGCGGTACCGACTTTTTCCAGAAAGGCCTCATCGACATAGACGTGACAGGTCGCACAGGCGCAGGCCCCGCCGCAATCTGCATCAATGCCCGGGATCGAATTCTTGATCGCCGCTTCCATTACGCTTTCGCCGTTTGACGCTTCGATCGCACGCTCCGTGCCTTCATGATCGACGTAAATAATCTTCGCCATTTCTGTAATGTCTCCTTATACCGCGCTTGCCGCGATCTCTTTCATGGATTGGGATGTATCGCTTAATGTTTCTGGCGCAAGGCGCGCGCCTGTCATTATCAATTTCTTGGATGCTAAAAATTCCGGCGGGCTGTTGATCGCATCTACCGCAATCAGCTTGCCATTTTGCAAATAAAACACCGCGAACTTCCGCGCCTCGATGTCACCGCGCACGACCGTCTGGTCATAATTCTGGCTCAGCCCGGCAATTTGCAATTTCAGATCAAACTGATCCGACCAAAACCAGGGACAATCCTCTGCTGGCCGCGGCTTGCCCATAATCGCAGCAGCCGCCAACTTGCCCTGCTCAATCGCATTGTGGACGCTTTCCAGCCGGCCCGTGCGGCCATAATGGACCAGCGGCCGCGCAGCGCAATCACCCGCCGCAAACACGCGCGGATCATTGGTCCGGGCATCGCGATCGGTCAGAATACCGTTCGAGCAAGCAATGCCCGCATCTTCCGCCAGCTCGACATTTGGCAGAATGCCAATCCCAACCAGGACAATATCCGCCGCGAGCTCGCTTTCATCCGCGAGGATCGCTGTGGTGACTTTGCCATCTGCGCCGCGCAAGGATGCCAGCCGCGCCCCGGTTTTGATGACTGCTCCTTGGCGTGTGTGTTCCTGTTCGAAGAACGTGCTCATGATCGGACTGGTGACCCGTGCCAGCACACGGTCTTCCATCTCCAGCACTGTGACCTCAAGCCCCATCTGGCGCGCCACCGCAGCGGCCTCGAGACCGATATAGCCAGCACCGACAATGACCAGTTTCTGTCCGGCCACCATGCGGGGTCGGATGCGTTCAACATCCGCGAGATCGCGTAAATCAAACACGCCGTCTAGGTCGGCGCCTTCGACCGGCAAGGGTCGCGGACGAGAGCCTGTGGCAATGATCAACGCGTCATACGCGACGGCGCCACCATGCTCGAGTTCGACGGTCTGGGTGCTGCGATCAATTTTGGTCGCGCGCATCGACAAGACGGCGTCGATACTCTGATCTTCGTACCAGGCAGCGGGTTTGAAATAGAGGCGTTCTTCCGCCAACTCACCTTTCATATATGCCTTGGACAAAGGCGGACGCTGATAGGGCAGGGCGGCTTCATCGCCGATCAGGGTGATCGCTCCGTCATAGCCAAATTGGCGCAAAGAGGCACAAGCCTGCGCTGCGGCCTGGCCGCCGCCAATAATCACAACCCGTTCAGCATTAGAGAGATCCACGACCTCTTCCCTCCCGATTACCCAGTTTCATGACGCATGCGTCACTTTTTTGCAAGCCGCGACGCTGCGGCAATATTTCCAGTTCTTTTCGCCTCTTAAACTCTGTGCCACAAGCCCCGTATGGAGAAAGAAAACGCCAAACGCATCCTCGCCATGCTGCATGCCCGATCCGGATCGCTGGAGAATGGCGCACCGATCAGTCCGCCCATCGTGACGACGGCCAAATACGCGCTCGCGGGCACGCCGAATACGCCTTACACTTATGGCCGAGACATCAACCCCACGGTCGAAGCCGCCGAAGCCGCGATTGCTGCGCTAGAAGAGGCGTCTATTGTCGCCTTTCCTTCCGGCATGGCCGCGATCACCGCCGCATTGATGATCACAGCCAAGGCTGGCGACCGCGTACTTGTGCCGTCCGACGGATATTACGTCACCCGCGTCATGCTGGAAGAGATTCTCGCCGATCACGACATTCAGTTCGACGCCATTCCAACCAAGGCCTTCGCGACGGCAGATCTGTCACCCTATGCGGTGATCTGGTGTGAAACCCCATCCAATCCGGGCCTGGACTTGTGCTCCATTCGCTCGGTCGCCGAAATGGCAAAGGCGTCCGGGGCAAAAGTGATCGTCGACAATACGACGCTGACCCCGCTTTTGCAGCGACCACTCGACCTTGGCGCTGATTTGGTCGTTAGCTCGGACACCAAAGCCCTGGCCGGCCATTCCGACTGCTTGTTCGGCCACGTCGCCACCCGCGATGCCGCCCTGCTCGCGAAAACGGCCAAATGGCGCAAAGTCTCCGGCAGCATTCCCGACCCGTTCGCGGCTTTCCTGTTGCATCGCGGTCTGATGACGCTCGATATGCGGCTCGAGCGGATGTGCGCCAATGCCAGCGCGTTATTGGAGCGCATCGAGACCCACCCGGCCATCGAGACGGTCAAATATCCAGGCATTGGCTTTATCATCGGACTGACCTTTGCGAGCGAAGACAAAGCCGAAGCCTTCATCAATGATTGCCCGGCCATTTTTGCCTCGACTAGCTTTGGCGGCGTCCACACCAGTGCCGAGCGTCGCGCGCGCTGGGGCGATGATGTTTCGGATGGCTTTGTCAGATTGTCTGTCGGATGCGAACCGACGGCTGAACTGGTGGCCGCAATTGAGGCCAGCCTTGATGCGCTTTGAGCTAACAGACCTTGCCGCCACCGCCAAACTTGCACACAGCCTGGCGCCGATCTTGCGCGCCGGCGATGTCATCGCGTTGCGCGGCGGCTTGGGCGCTGGCAAGACCACGTTCGCACGGGCCCTGATATCGACCCTGATGGGGCAAGCGACGGAAGTGCCGAGCCCGACTTATACTCTGGTTCAAACTTATGATGGACCGGACTTTCCGATATTCCATTTCGATCTCTATCGACTGGAAACGCCAGACGATGTGTTCGAACTGGGCTGGGACGAGACGCAGTCAGGACTCGCGCTAATTGAGTGGCCGAACCAGGCGGGGCCCCATTTGCCGACTTGGCGGCTCGATCTCCATTTGGAAATGATTGGGGATATCCGTCATGCCCGACTGGAACCTTACGGCGAAGACTGGCAAACACGTCTGTATGAGCTCTAACGCCCATCGTTCCGATCAAATCGCCGCCTTCCTGACCGGGGCAGGGTGGGGCAATGTTGATGTGCATTGGTTTGACCAAGATGCATCGACTCGGCGCTATGCGCGGCTGACACGTCCGAATGGCGCCACGGCGATCTTGATGGATGCGCCGCGCGTGGAAGATGATCCCTGCACACCAGATATGAGCCCCCAAACGCGCGCAGAACTTGGCTGGAATGCCATGACACGGCTCGCCTCAAGCCGCGTCGATGCCTTTGTTCTCATTGCCGATCATTTGCGCTCTGCCGGTCTGCGCCCGCCGCATGTGCACGCGCATGATAGCGGGGCAGGGCTGGCTATTCTCGAAGATTTTGGCCATCAGCGAGAGTTTGCCCGCTTGATTGAGCAAGGCGCCGAAGAAGTGCCGCTTTATGAAAAAGCGGCGCAGGATCTTGCTTTGCTGCATCAATACCCCAAGCCGAATACGCTCGCCATGGGCGACGAAAAATGGCCGATACTGGACTTTGACGAGGTCGCGCTTGGTGCCAATGCGGACCTGTTTGCAGACTGGTTCCACATTTTCGACGATCGCGCCCGAATGAAAGCGGCCGATCGTGTACGATGGGAAGATGCGCGCGATGCCTTGATCGCAACAGCAATGACCTTTCCCCGCGAGTTCACATTGCGCGACTATCACGCTGAGAATCTGCTCTGGTTACCGGAGGGCAAGATTGGCTTGCTCGACTTTCAGGATGCGGTCCTCGGTTGGGACGCCTGGGACATGGCGATGCTCACACAAGACGCCCGACGCGCGGTATCGGATGCGGCGGTGACAGCCGCGATCCGGACCTATCTCGACGCGTCTGGAAAGGATGACGCTGCGTTTCAGGAACGCTTGGCTGTGATCGGAACGCTCAATGCGCTGCGTATTGCGGGTGTTTTTGCCAGATTGGTCAAACGAGATGATAAGCCGCGCTATACGGATTTCATGCCGCGACAGCTGACAATGCTGGCGCGCAACCTGAAACATCCGGCTGCATCGGATATGCGTCGCTTTATTGCCGACACGGCACCTTTCATTCTGGAGGCGGACTCATGATTGAAATGCCCCACACGGCAATGGTTTTGGCCGCCGGGCTCGGCACGAGGATGCGGCCTTTAACCGATGCGACCGCAAAACCACTGCTCGAGGTGGCTGGTCGCAGCATGATTGATCGTTTGCTCGACAATCTGGTGCTCGCGGGCATCAAACAGGCTGTCGTCAATGTCCACTGGTATGCCGACCTGGTGGAAGCCCACCTGCAAGACCGGCAGGATTTGCAGATTGTCATCTCGGACGAGCGTGAGCAGGTCCTGGAGACAGGTGGCGGTCTTGCCAAAGCACGACCTTTGCTCGGCGATGACCCAATATTGGTGGTCAATACGGATGCCTTTTGGGAACCCGCTGGACCGGGTCCCATTCGGGAACTTGCTACGCATTTCGATTCAGAACGCATGGATGAGCTCTTATTGCTCGCCGACACGCAAAGATGCCTTGGATTTCCAGGCGCGGGCGATTTCTTCCGCGCCGATGACGGTGAGCTGACACGCCGCGGCGACGCCGCGACCGCGCCTTGGGCCTATGCGGGCCTGCGCATTCTGAAGCCGCAGCTTTACGATAATGCCCCGATTGAACCCTTTTCAGCCAACCGGATCTGGAATGAGCTTCTGCCAAAGGGCCGGATGTTTGGGCACGGACTCGATCGCTTCTGGCTGCATGTCGGTGACCCCGGCGCGCTCAATGATGCGGAGTTCTGGTTGCGGTGTCACGGCGCATGACAGGTCTGTTCGACCCTGATGGACCGAGCGTCTATTCGATCCCGGCCGGTGCCAATTTCCTCGCTGAACTGACCCGGGCCCTGGCGCAGGAAACGGGGTTGATGGACGATCCCGAAGCCCTCGCGGACGCCTTGATCTATGTTCCCAACCGCCGCTCAGAGCGCGCGCTCGGCTTTGCGCTGCATCAGGCCGCGGGCGGCAAGGCTTGCTTATTGCCGAATATCCGCGCGCTCGGCGATCTCGAAACAGATGAGCCACCGCCTAGCGCTGAATCGGCATTGGCGGATCTGCCGCCGGTGATCTCACCGTCATCGCGGATTGGCGAGCTGACGCAATTGGTAATGCGTTACTTTGCGGCCACGGATCGCCATATGCCGGCAATGGCCTGTCTGTCAGCGGCCAAAGAACTCGCGCGTTTGCTCGATCAGGCCGCCTTGTCTGGCGATGTGGACTGGGGGGCGCTCGACAGCCTGGTCCCGAATGCGCAGCTCGCTCGGCACTGGCAACACTCACTGAAATTCCTTGAGATCATCACCGCCCAATGGCCTGCGCATCTGGAACGCACAACTCAGATGGATCCTTATGCGCGCCGCCTCGAAGCGGCCCGCGCCATGGCAGAGCACTGGCAGGCGACCCCGCCACAATCGCCTGTCATCATTGCCGGTTCAACTGGCGCCACGCCGGCCAGCCGTCTATTGATGCAAGCCGCGCTGGCGATGCCAAATGGTCTCATCGTCCTTCCCGGCCTTGATACCGATCTCGATTCCAGAACCCTGGAACATGTGTCCGAAACGCCGTCTCATCCGCAATTCACCCTGGCGCGGACCTTGAAAACCCTGGGCCTGAAACCGCACCAGATTGCGCCTTGGCCAGGCCTCGCTGAACCAAAGCAGAGCGTGGCGCGGCGACGTTTGATCCACCAAGCCCTGGCGCCCGCGCAAAGCACCGCTGATTGGACGGCTAATCTCGCCCGGATCAGCGCCGATGCCGATCCGGCCAGTTTCGTCCGCGATGCGGTTCAGGGGCTTACTGTTCTTGATGCGGCAGATGATACGCAAGAAGCGTTGCTCGCCGCGATTTTGATGCGCGAGACGCTGGAAACGGACGGCCAGACCGCCGCCCTTGTCACGCCGGATGCCGGTCTCGCCCGACATGTCAGCGCGATGCTGAAACGCTGGAATATTGATGTCGCGCCTTCGGCTGGTTGGCCCCTCAGTCAGACCGACTCAGGCAGTCTGGCGCTATTGGTGGCGACTTGGATGTTAGACCTGTCTCATCCGGTTTCGCTCATGGCGGTCCTGACTCACCCATCTTGCAAGTTCCAAAAAAGGACTGTCCAGGCGCTGGATAAATATGTCCTGCGCGGACCGCGGGCGTGGCAGGATTGGGACGCCCTGGTTGCACGCGCCAAAGCCCCGCCATCGGACCATGCGCATCGTTTGAACATCTCGGAAGCGGCCCGTGGCGATTTAATCGAATTACTGGATCAGTTAAGCGGCATCTTAGCGGCCATTTCAATTCAACCCGATGCGGTGTCATCCGGCGAGGCCTGGTATCGCACTGTCGCTGAGCTGGCGACTGAGCTGGCGACCGCGCCGCATCCCTGGTCCGGCGAAGCCGGCAGTGCGCTGTCGACATTGTTTCGCGAGCTGACCGATCTGACTGCGCCGCTCGGCGCGCAACCGCCCAGCATCTGGAACGAATTGCTGCAAGGCGAGATGCAGCTGCAAACCGTATCAACCGGCGCCGTTCATCCGCGCCTGGTCATCTGGGGGCCGCTTGAGGCGCGCTTGCAGACGGCGGACCGGATCATTCTTGCTGGCTTGAATGAAGACGTCTGGCCAGCACAGCCTGTTGCGGATGCGTTCTTGCCGCGCGTATTCCGAAAGCATGTCGGCCTGTCCGACCCGGATGAGCGGATCGGCTTGTCGGCGCATGATTTCGCGCAATTGGCGGCGGCGCCAGACGTCGTCCTGCTCAACAGTCAGCGCCGGGATGACAAACCCGCCATCGCCTCGCGCTGGCTCTGGCGTCTGAAGACCCTGGCCCGTGGGGCGCTGGGTGACGCCGCCATGGCCGCGCTTGGACCAGTCCCTGATCGCAACCCGTTCGATTGGTTGGCGCAATTGGAAGCGGCGCCGAGCGTGCCGGATGGCTTTACCGCCGAGCCTCAACCCAAGCCGCCGATCGAGGCCCGTCCAGACCGTTTATCGGTGACCCGGATCGAGCAATTGGTGCGCGATCCGTATGCGATCTATTGCGAGTCCGTGCTGCGCTTGCGCCCGCTCGATCCGCTCAATCTGCCCGCCGATGTGCGCGTGCGCGGGACGGCGGTTCACAAAGCTCTGGAGCGATTTGAGCTCGAAACGCCAGATGGCGAAGCTGCCGACTTGCTGGTCTTGCTAGAAGACGAGTTGCGTCGGGGCGGCGAACTTGACGTGGACCTCATCGCTCTGCGGGATCGGCGCCGCGCGGTCTGTCAGGACTATCTGACATGGCGCGAAGGCATGGCGCAGGCGCTGGACGGACCGCCACTGACGGAAATGAGAGGCGCCCTGACCTTCGACATTCGCGGACGTCCGTTTACGCTGTCCGGCACCGCAGACCGGATCGAGCGTCGCACAGATGGCAGTGTCGCTATTCTCGACTTCAAGACCGGCAAACCGCCCAGCGAAAAACAAGTGCGCGCCGGGCTCAGTCCGCAAATGCCATTGCAAGGTCTAATTGCGCGCGAAGGCGGGTATAGCGATCTTGGCCGCGCCGAGGTTGAGGCGCTAACTTATCTTCGCTTCGGCACACACTTCGAGGTTCAGGATTTAGGCGCCGCAGCGCCCCGCGCCAAAATCGAGGCAAAGCCAATATCCGACCTCATCGCGGACGCCGAAGCGGGCCTGATCGACTTGCTCACAGCCTTCGCTGATCCGGATCACCCTTATCTCAGCGCGCCGCGGCCTGAACGCGTGCAGTATGAAAGCGACTTCACACGGCTGGCCCGCCGCGATGAGTGGACCGGGAGCCAGACTTTTGACTGAGACCCTCCACTCACCGCCGTCCGAGGCCTTCGAAGCAGCCAAACGGGCTCAGGCGGAAGCCGCGGACCCGACTCAGTCAGCTTGGGTCGAAGCCAATGCTGGCTCCGGCAAGACCAAGGTTCTAATTGATCGCGTAGCGCGGCTCTTGCTGCGCCGGCCGGATGGGCGTCCCGGCGCACTGCCGGATTCCATTCTCTGCATCACTTACACCAAAGCGGCCGCGAATGAGATGCTGTCCCGGCTCTACGCCCGACTTGGCGATTGGGCTGTGGCCAGTGATGACGAGTTGCGCGCGTCGCTGGCCCAGCTTGAAGGCCGCAATCCGAGCGCATATCGCGAAGACGATTTTCGCGAAGCCCGGCGTTTATTCGCACGCGCGCTCGAAACGCCGGGCGGTTTGAGAATCGAGACCATTCACGCCTTCTGTGCTCGCATCTTGCGCCGATTTCCGCTCGAGGCCGGCGTGTCGCCTGGCTTCACGGCGATCGAGGAAGACGAGGCCAATGCTTTGTGGCGCGCGGTGCTGGCCGCGCAGTTGGAACAATCGGCCATCTCGCAGCCCAGTGCGATGGCTGTATTGGCCGAAGCGAGTGGCGGCTTGGGCATTTCAAGCGCCTTGGACGCTTTGAAGTTTCAACGTCAGACCCTCAATACCTTTCAGAGTATAGTAAGTACTGATTCAGAACTTAATGAACGCATTAGACAGGCCGCAGGCGCTCCGGCGCAATCGACAGAGGCGCTTTTGACGGACGCGATGATGGTCGCGCTGCCAGAATCCGACTTGCGCCGCGCTGTCGATCAATTGGCGCGGCTCGATAAGAAAGGCAAAGCCGATAGCAAATTACTCAGTACACTGAATGGGGTTCTGCAATCGACCGACCCTGAAGTTCGGTTTCAGCTTTATATGGATGGGATTGCCGGCTCGAAATGGGACTTCCCCTCCGGAAGCAATCCGTACACGGCGAAAGCCGGTCCTGAGATTGTAGATCTGTTCTCGCGCAACCTCAAAAAAGGCGATCCGGAAGGCCGAGAGATCACCCGGATGAAAGCCGTCCAGACCGCCGTCAAAGCGGCGGCGCTGGCCGAACGCAGTCTCGCCTTGATGCAAATTGGCCTGCCAATGGTCGATGCCTATGCGGAAGAGAAACGTTTGCGCGGTGCGCTCGACTTTGACGATTTGATCGGGCGCACAAGAGCGCTCCTGACACAATCCGACGCGGCCGCCTGGGTGTTGTACAAGCTCGATGGCGGGCTGACACATTTGCTGCTCGACGAAGCGCAAGACACCAGTCCTGGCCAATGGGCCTTGATCAATGCCCTGGTCGAGGAATTCCAATCTGGCCTTGGCCGCGATCGCGCCGCTGAACCGCGGACACAATTCGTCGTCGGCGACTCGAAACAGTCCATATATTCCTTCCAGGGCGCCGATCAGCAGGAATTCGAAGCCGAACGGAATGCGTTCCTTTTGCGCGAAGAAGTCGTTGCCTCAGCAGAGGACCGCAAAGTCAATTTGCCCGAAATGGCCATGTCGTTTCGATCGACCCCTGAAGTCTTGCGTTTTGTCGATGAAGTGCGCGCCCGTGTGCCGCTGAGCGACGCCGCGACGGATCCTTTGCCGCCCATCGATGCGGATCTTCGCCCACACGCGCCGCGACGGTCAAACCAGGCTGGCCGAGTCGAGCTATGGCCGCTGGAATTGCCAACCGGATCTGAAGGCGAGGAGTCCGCCTGGTTCGCGCCGACAGATCATGTCCCGGCCGATGCGCCCCGGCGGCGGCTCGCGCGCAATATTGCACAGACAGTCAAGCACATGCTCGCGCGCGGCGAGACCGTGTGGCGCGAACAGAAAGATCGCAGTTGGGCGCGCTCGCCCGTGCGTCCTGAAGACATTCTCATTCTGGTCCGCAGTCGCAATGAATTGTTTGAATCGCTGATTGCCAGCCTGAAACGGGAAGGCGTGCCCGTGGCCGGCGCCGATCGGTTGCGTCTGCTCGACAATCTCGGCGTTCAGGATTGTCTGAACCTGATCCGATTCGCCCTTCAGCCAGCTGACGATCTGACCCTTGCAGAGATCCTGCGCGGTCCGTTTTGTGGTCTTGTCGATGATGATCATCATTTGTTCGAACTCGCGCATGGTCGGCCCGAAGGGCAAAGCCTTTGGCGCAGCCTGGAACGATCAGACGCGGCAGCGTTCCAGGCCGCGAAGACGTTCTGCCAAGGCTTGCTCAAGCATGCTGACCTGCCGGCATTTGAATTTCTGACTCGCGCGCTCACCGAACGCGATATGGAGGGCATCAGCGGCTGGGACCGCCTCATCCAACGCCTCGGCGAGCCGGTGCGCGACCCTGTGCAAGCGCTGGTCTCCGGAGCGCTCAGCCACGATATGAGCGACGCCAAAAGCCTGCAGGCCTATCTCGCCAAAGTCGAAGGCCAGGACACGGTGCTGAAGCGCGAGCTGGGCGAGCCAGAAGACGCTGTGCGCGTGATGACGGTGCACGGCGCCAAAGGCTTGCAGGCGCCCGTTGTCATCTTGCCGGATACGACCAGTGCCACCAAACCGGTGAGCGATGCGCTCTTCTTTACCCCGGATGGGACGCCCTTGTTCAGCCCATCATCGCGCACCGATGCTGCGATCACCACAGAGCTGCGCGAGGCGGCAAATGCGGCGGCGGAGCGCGAATCCCGCCGTTTGCTTTATGTCGCCCTGACGCGCGCCTCGGATCGTTTGATTATTGCCGGGGCAGGGGTCGCCAACCGAAGTGCGGGCTATGCCAAATCCTCCTGGTATCGCTGGTGTTTGCTCGCCATGCGGGGCCTGCGCGGCGAAGACATGTCGGACGAGACACCAGAAGAGATCCTAGATTATGGCGCAGAGCCGATCACAGCCGCACGCGCCGATGATGCGGCTGTCGCGCCGGCGGCGATGCCAGATTGGTTGGTTCGGCCAGCCGAAACCCCTGCGCCGCCCATGCGGCTCGCGGCCCCTTCGCGATTGACCGAAGACCGATCCGCCGTGATCGCCCCGTTTGGACCTGATCGGCGCGCCGCTTTGCGGCGTGGGCGGTTGATACACGGGCTCTTGCAAACTCTGCCAGATATTCCGATCGCAGACCGCGATACGGTCGCGCATCGCTATCTGACACGCGCCCCTGACCTGACCGACGCCGAGATTGCGGAAATGCAAAGTGTCACGCTACGCACGCTCGACCATCCCGATTTCCATGAGATTTTCGCGCCAGGCGGGCGCAGCGAGGCCGCCATTGTCGGCGCTCTGCCTGGCGGACAATTGGTCAATGGCCGCGTCGACCGGCTGATCATTCAATCCGATCAAGTTCTGATCATTGATTACAAGACCGATCGGCCCGCGCCCGACAGCGCCGACGCGGTCGAAGAGGCCTATTGGGTCCAGATGGCCGCTTATCGCGCCGTCTTGCAATCGCTCTATCCGTATCGGACCGTGCGATGCGCCTTGTTGTATACAGATGGGCCGCGGTTGATCGAACTGTCTGGCGCTGAGATGTCAGAATCCCTAAACCGTGTTGAAAGCAGGGTTTGACGCGCGCAAAGAGTCCCTATCTTATGCCGCGTCGAAAAGATTATAGGAGCTCATTATGGCTGCAGAGCATATTACCGATGACAATTTTGATGATGCCGTCGCGAGCGACACGCCCGTCGTGGTCGATTTCTGGGCTGAATGGTGTGGCCCATGTAAAGCCATGGCTCCACATCTGGACGCGGTCGCTGATGAAATGAGCGGCGATATCAAAGTCGCGAAGATCAATGTCGATGACAATCCCATGGCCGCCTCCAAATATGGTATTCGCGGCTTGCCGACTTTGATGATTTTCAAGGATGGCAAAGTCACCGCGACGCATCCTGGCGCAATGTCGAAGCAGAAGATCACGGAGTGGATCAAAGAGAATACTTGATCTCGTCGCGCGGATCGCCCGAGACCAGATTGAGTATCACCGAACCAGAACGGGTCCGTAGATTTACCTGCGGGCCCATTCTGTATGCGATAGAACTTTAAGTCCGGATTGGGTCGTGAGTCTTTCTTCGTCGCTCATTGAGCTGTTTGTTTACAAACTTCGTTTCTCGCCACAATATTCCAGTTTCAATAGAAGCATTGCACCGTATGCTCGACCGAGTTGTTTTTGTTGCGATCAGTCCAAATTTCATGTGGACCCTGCAGCCCCAGTTTGGCATGTATCAGTTGATAAAGATGTGTTTTGGACTTTTCGAAGACTATGCCTCTGTGGCACTGAAACCGAGACGCGAACGCGCTGCGAATAGTGCGCTTTCAGTCACCTAGCAAGGAGCACGGATAAGTTGGAAGACTTCCGCATTGATCGGGTGGAATGCCCTGACATGTGCAACATTGGTCAAAGCCCGGTTGTAACTGTCTACCTCAACGCAAAAAAAGATAGCGAGTCAAATGCAAGAATAGTCGCTGAGATAAATTCAGAACATATTTCAACTACGATCAGCCAATCTGTTTCGAACCTGCCGGCACTGGATACTGTTCCGATTGAGATGACCTTGCCGCTTTCGCATTTCCCGTCCGGATCGTACTCGGTCGAGTTCTCGGTGAACAATGGAAACTCTCACGATTATAAAATAGAGATAACTGAAGCATATCGGGAACGAAAACCACTTTTGGACGCGTCCGTGATTCAGCAAGACTTTTCGGGTTTGATCTTCGCAAGCAGTCACGCAAGTTTTGAATCGTCTTTGGGCGCGGGGCTTTTGTACTACACCGCTGGAGCGCTTGTTCGTTCGCAAGTCTCGGTTTGCATCGGATCGGGTGGTGGCTTCGTGCCTAGTTTAATGCGTCGAGCACAACTCGATGCGGACATAAATCCTTCGGTTACGATTCTTATTGACGCTAATCTTCCGGATTTGGCCTTTGGAAGCCCCACGCAACTTGGCGGCTGGATGACACCCGAGAATCGCTTCCTGGAGCGAGAAGATGATGTTCTCGTTTTAAACATGCTATCAGCGGACGCCGCACCGCTTCTGGCAGAAGAAGGCATCCAAATCGATCATCTCCACGTTGACGGCGACCATTCGAAACGCGGAGTCTTGCGGGACTGGGAGGACTATGCGCCGTTGCTCTCCAAGCAGAGTGTAGTGACTTTTCATGACGTGCGTATGCAGGGGGTTGCTAGCGCATTAAACGAGATACTCGAAAGCCGCCCTGAGTTGGAAGTCATCAGATTTCCCGAACTTGGAGCTGGCAGTGCATTGCTGCGGCACCGATTGCCGGAAACCGTTGAACGCTATTCTCTCAATAAGGCGGCTATGGCAGATCAGGGGCGAAAGGTTAGCCTATCAACCGATTCAATAGAGCGTACAGTTTCTCAAAGTCGCGACAAATTTGCGTTTGAGCGTTGGCACTATCTCGAGAGCGACACGTTTCGTGCACGCTATAGATTGGCAGCCGATTGGGTCGATCAGCCGAACGCAAACGTAATTGAGGTCGGTGGTTTCCCGAATTCGATCGTGTCTACGCTGAGACAAACCAGGAACGTAATCAATATCGAACCGTATGCCCCTGCAGAATTCATCTCTACAATGAAAAGTATTGCGGATGATCGGGAGATCGACCTCTCAATTCACAAAGTCGGTCTTGGAGAGATCACGCCAGAAGCATTTTGTCCGGCAAAATATAATCTCGTCATCCTGGGTCTCGATATTTCATCTGCCGCAACCAACGCCACGATACTAAGGGAGACGCTTCAGAATCTATTTAAATTGATAGATGGAGCAGGACGGAGCGTGATCGAAGTTCCGAAATACAAGCCTTCCCTTCTGACGTTCGAAGCACTTCAAGACGTTCTCGCTCCCGAGTTCGCGTTCGATGTAACGCTTGATCTTTCCAATGACCCGACAGCAATAGACTTCCATGTAATCGATAGTCGCGCAGTGCGCAGAATAGTCATGTTTGAGCAAACCCGGCCTTTGGACCTCGATGACTCTGCAATCGGTGCCCGTCTCAACCGTTTGGTGGATGAATTGCAAGAATATGTCGAAACGGTTCAGGACAAACCCGTAACGCATCCCGTCTACACGCCCGGTACTTTGGTGGACTTCTCCGCAAAAGGATCAAGCGAAGATCAAGTATTGGCAGGCTTTGCAGGCCAAGAAACGCACCATCGGTGGATGACAGGTGAAACATCAAGGGTCTCTTTCAGGCTCGATCTGGAAGACAAAGCGCTGCTGGCTCACGGAGGTTTGGTTTTTTCCATTCAGCTTCGGCCATTCACGGTTCCCCCTGTTCTCACATCGCAAGTTTTATCCATAATGATTTCGGGAGAGACCGTTCTAACGCGCGAAATTGCGTCAGAAGAGTCCATTGATGTATTGATTCCCCCGAGATTGCTTTTCGGAACTCCGCTGGCTGAATTATGGCTGGAACACCCTGATGCGGCGCGACCATGCGACTTAATTGATGGAAGTCAGGACAAAAAACATTTGTCCTTTGCGGTAAAGAACATGACGCTTAGCCTCGCTGACGAATTCGCAGGCCAGTATGTTGAACGATGGAACGAACTCATCGCCGCCAAATTAGTCGTTGATCCGACACCAATAAGCTAGCGACAGAGTAATAGCCGACGAGGACATTCCCATGCCTCCCCAAACTCCGTCGAAGATCTTCGAAGACGTCGCTTCATGCGCCACACCCCTCGCCCGACGGCGGGGCTTTCCATGACTGAGAGAGTCTATAGCGTGTCGCCTAACCATCTGGAGGCGCATGTATGAAACCCTATCAACATCTTGAGCGATCGGTTGCCGGCAAGACCGTTCTGATCACAGGCGCAGCCAGCGGCATGGGCCGCGCCACGGCGCATCTGTTTGCGCGGGAAGGCGCGAACGTGATGGCGACGGACCTAAACGGGGATGGCGCCGAAGCCGTCGCCGAGGAAATCCGCGCAGACGGCCATGAAGCCGTCCAAGCCCGCGCGCTCGATGTTGGCGATCACGAGGCGATCAAAAAGATCGTGGCCGAAACAGTTGGGGCTTTTGGCGGGCTCGACATTCTGATCAATAATGCTGGTTTTGCCCGGCTGTCGTATCCATCAGAAGAACAATATGAAGACATCTGGCATGACAGCATCAATGTCATGCTGACCGCGCATCAGCGTCTGATCCGGGCCGCGCTGCCGCATTTGCTGAAGACAGAGACCGGCGGCCGAATCGTCAATATCTCCTCGACCGAAGGCCTTGGCGCGACGCCCGGCAATGGCCCTTATGTCGCGGCCAAGCACGGCGTGATCGGACTGACGCGCGCCATGGCGAATGATCTCGGCCGCGATGGCATCACCTGCAATTGCATCTGCCCCGGCCCGATCGAGACCAATATCAATGCCGAAATCCCGGACGAGCATAAAGTCATTTTCGCCAAGCGCCGGGTGCCGTTGCGCCGCTATGGTATTCCAGAGGAAGTCGCGCATATCACGCTGTCTTGCTGTCTGCCCGCCGCTTCTTATTTGAATGGGGCGGTCATTCCCGTGGATGGCGGCTTGAACATCAAGAACGCTTAGGCGGGTATTTCCTGATTGGCGGCGAGAACCTCTCCCGCAAGATAAAGCGAGCCCCCAATCAGTATGCGATCCGGCTTTAACGCCGCGGCTGCGCGCATCGCCGCGTCGAGCGAGTCATGTGCTTCGGCCTTTGGTAGAAAGGCGCGGGCCGTTTCGGCAAGGTCGGCCGGCGCGGCGCTGGCATGGCCCGGCGCATTTGGGATCGTATGGACCGCTTCAACCACGCCTTTGAACGGATGAAAGAATCCGCCATGGTCCTTGCTGGCAATCATCGCTGTGACCATCACCGTGCGACCGCCCATTTCGCGCAACAATTCCGCAATCGCTGTGGCAGCATGTGGGTTGTGACCGCCATCCAGCCAGACATCAGCGCCACCGCCAAGCTGGGTGACCGGCCCGTCAGACAGAAGCTGCATGCGCGCGGGCCAGACCGCCGATTGGGCGCCCCGCCATATCGCGGTGTCCTGAACCTTGGGGGCGTCCAAAGTGCGCATCGCTAATCCGGCCAGCGCAGCATTATATCTTTGATGCGTGCCCGGTAGAGCCACGCACTCGGGCACTTTTTCGATATCTTCCATGCGCAGGACGGTCAGCGGGGCGCCGGCATCTTCGGCTTGGCGCGCGATGACATCGCCGCACACGCGCGCCTGAATCGCGGAGACGACCGGTCGGCCAGGCTTGATGATCCCGGCTTTCTCACCTGCGATGAAGGCCAGATCGGAACCGAGGAACTGCTTATGATCGAAATCCACCGGCGTGATCACGCTGAGCGCCGGCGTGTTGACAACATTGGTCGCGTCAAACCGCCCTCCCAGACCCACTTCAAGGATCAGGAGATCTGCCGGCACTTCGCTAAAGGCCAGCAGCGCAACCGCGGTGGTGGCCTCAAATCTTGTAATCTCGCGACCCTCCAACGCGTCATGCACGCGCCGAATCCAGGCGATCAGAGCGTCGTCTTCGACCAGCTCTCCGGATAGGCGAATGCGCTCATTGAACCGCACAAGGTGCGGCGATGTATAGACATGTACGCTGAGACCGGCTTCCTCAGCCATGGCGCGCAAATAGGCGCAGGTCGATCCTTTGCCATTGGTGCCCGCAACATGAATGGTCGGCGGCAGCTTGTCCTGTGGCCGTCCAAGCGTTTCGAGCACAGCCTCGATCCGACCCAGCGAAAGCTCAATTGTCTTTGGATAGAGGCCTTCAAATGTCTGCAAGGCCGCGGTAAGCGCCGCGGAATCCATATCTAGCCCTTATCAGTGCGCGGAACCGGCGCATCCGCCGATGGTGCCTCAACCGGCAGCGTCGACACATCTTTCTCTGCCGCCGCACGTTTCGGCATCAAATGCCCAAGAACGCGCGCCATGGTGGCTTTCAGATCGCGGCGATCGACGACAATGTCGACCGCGCCTTTCTCGCGCAGGAATTCTGACCGTTGAAAGCCTTCTGGCAATTTCTCGCGAATGGTTTGTTCGATGACGCGTGGGCCAGAAAACGCTATCATCGCGCCAGGTTCGGCAAGATGGACATCGCCCAGCATCGCATAAGACGCTGACACGCCGCCAGAGGTCGGGTCGCACAGGACCACAATATAAGGCAGGCCAGCATCTTTGACTTCCTGAATGGCGAGCGTGGAGCGCGGCATCTGCATCAAGGACAATGTGCCTTCCTGCATACGCGCGCCGCCAGACGCGGTGCAGATCACAAAGGCGGCTTTGCGCGCGACCGCCATTTGCGCCGCTGCGATGAACGCTTCGCCTGCGGCCATGCCCAGCGAGCCACCCATGAAGGCGAAATCCTGCACCAGGATGACCGTCGGCACGCCATTCACTTTGCCGAAGGCGGCGGCCATACAATCATCTTGCGCGATTGGCGATACGGCACCGGTATCGGGCGCTTCTTCCTTGTCGCGCTTGGCAATCTTGCTTTTCGCGCCTTTGATCCGGGATGGATAAGTTTTGTCATCCTTGAATTTGAGCGGGTCATTCGGGACCGGCGGCAGCGGGATGGGCTCCCAACGCTCATGATCAAAGAACAGACGGAAGCGGCGGCGCGGTGAAATCCGCAAATGCGCACCGGCTGGCGTGACATACCAGCTTTCTTCAAGGTCGGACCGGTAAACGAGTTCACCAGAGGTTGGACACTTCACCCAGAGATTATCCGGAGTGTCTTTTTTCGTGCCTGACAACAGACCTTTCAGGCCTGGAGTTCGAAAATTGGTCAGCCAGTTCATCGCTTTACGATCCCTTTGTCCGCGACCGGACGTTTCTAGGCTGGCACTCCACCCTTTAGCGCCGTACTTAACTCGTGAGCCAATTGGCCCATTTTCTCTGCCGTAACTTGTGGCGTTTTGGCCACACTTGCAAGTCTTGCTTGTTCCACAAAAGCAGACCCCACGACAACCCCGTCCGCGATTTTTGCCATCGCTGCGGCCTGTTCGCCCGTCTTGATGCCAAAGCCTACACAGACGGGCAGACCGGAGACTCGCTGCGCCATTTCAACACCCGCGCGAATATCTTCCGGATCGGCCGATCCCGCGCCGGTGACGCCAGCCACGGCGACATAATAGAGAAACCCGCTCGCCCCTTCGGCGACTTTCGCCATACGGTCTTCATTCGTGGTCGGCGTTGCCAGGCGAATGACGGATAGGCCATGCGCGGCGTAGGCATCGCGAATGGGTTGATCTTCCTCAGGCGGCAAATCGACCAGAATGGTGCCATCAATACCAGCCTCTGCCGCTGCCGCAGCGAACGTTTCATAACCCAATGTGTGCACGGGATTGGCGTACCCCATCAAGATGAGAGGCGTGTCGGAATCATCAGCGCGAAACCGTTTGGCCAGCGCCAGAACGTCTGACAGTGTGGTCTTCTGCGCCAGGGCGCGCAAAGCCGCCTTTTGAATGGCCGGGCCATCGGCCATGGGATCGGTAAAGGGCGCGCCAAGCTCAATCACATCAGCGCCATTATCCCGCAACGCACACATGGCCTGATACGAGGATTCCAGGTCCGGATCACCGGCCATAAGATACGCCACCAAGGCTGATCGTCCTTCGGCTTTAACCTTGTCGAAGCGCGCTTCTATTCGGGAGGTCGGCATTTAGGCAGGATCCGTGTTTTCTTTAACCCAGGCCGCATAGGGCGCATTCACTTGCGTACAGCCAAGTGCCACGATGGCGGGCACATCATAAGGGTGATGATCTTTCACAATCGCTTCGATCTTCGCAAAATTCTCAGCCGGTGCCTTTAACCATAGGATGAATTCAAAGGCCTGCTCGACCACGCCTTTCCAGCGATAGGTCGACGCCATTGGGCCTTCAATATTGGCGCAAGCCGCCGCGCGACTGTCGACCGCTTCATCCGCGATGGCGCGGGCAATGCGCTGGCGCGGGCAGGTAATCCGGTAAAGCGTAAGCGAGATTTCAGACATTCACGCCACTTCCTGCGTCTGCCCGCTGAAGTCAACTCTCGTTTTCGCCCTGAGATGCATGTTCTGCCTCATTATGCAGCTTGCTCAGCATGGCCGCCATGGCCTGCTCAATCTGTATCGCGGTGCCAGTATGCCCTGCCTTTTTTGCATTGGAGATCGATCTCGGGTCTTTGGACAGCTTCTCGGCGATCGCGGTGCCCTTGAGGCCAGCTTTCTGAAACATGTAAACGATATGCTGATACGGCGTCATGTCGTCGATCAGGTCCGCTGCCGCATTGGTCATCGCAGTGAGCGCGAGATTGGTCGCCGAGTCACTGATCTGCCAATCACTGAACTGCTTCGTCTTCTTCAGCTTGTTGAGAGACCGGCTCGCAGTCTCGAAAACAGGCCCACCCATTTCGCGGATCGACCCGCCCGCATAACCAATCCGGCCGTATGCGGTGACAAATCGAAAGTCTGCGATTCCGCGCAGAGCATCCCGCAAATCCGAAACGATTTGATAGAGCGCGCGCGGTGATGAGAACAGGCCAGCAAACTCGTCGCCATAATTCACTTCAAGCGGATAGATGATATCCGCCGCCAGGCGCTGATTTTGGCGGTCGAGCTGCGGCAATAATTGTTCCATCACGGCACCAGATTTTGATGCTGGCAGCGCGGACGAGCCTTTTATGTCCGCCAAAAGCAGGAAATAGTGGGTGCGGTTATCCATCAATCTATCGTATTCGATAGAGACTTAATTTTCTCTATCTTCAATGATAGACAACTTTATATCTATCTAAATCGATAGACTTACATGTCTACGCCCAAGGCCTCTGCCACTGAGAAGACATCCTTATCGCCGCGGCCACACATGTTCAGAATCAGCACCCCGTCCGACCCAAGCCGTTCGACCACTTCTCCGACGCGCGCCAGAGCATGGCTCGGCTCAAGCGCTGGGATGATGCCTTCCAGACGCGTACAAAGCTGAAACGCTTCCAATGCTTCTTCATCTGTACAAGTGAGATATTCCGCGCGCCCAGTATCGCGCAAGAAACTGTGCTCTGGCCCGATGCCCGGATAATCAAGTCCGGCGGAAATTGAGTGGGCGTCGATGATTTGGCCATCATCGGTTTGCAGCAAATACGTCTTATTGCCATGCAGAATGCCTGGCGCTCCACCATTCAGAGCGGCCGCGTGCTGCCCGGTTTCGATGCCATGACCCGATGCTTCGACGCCAATCAAGCGCACATCCTCATCTTCGATGAAGGGATGAAACAGGCCAATCGCGTTCGATCCGCCGCCAATACAGGCCATCACCGCATCGGGAAGACGCCCTTCACGCTCCAGAATCTGCGCCCGCGCTTCTTTGCCAATCACGCTCTGGAAGTCGCGGACCAGTTCCGGATAGGGATGCGGCCCTGCCGCGGTGCCGATGCAGTAGAACGTATTCTCCACATTGGTCACCCAGTCCCGCAGGGCTTCATTCATCGCATCTTTCAACGTGCCCGTGCCTGACGAAACCGGCACGATCTCAGCGCCGAGCAATTTCATGCGAAACACGTTCGGCTTTTGCCGCTCAACATCGGTTTCGCCCATGAAGACGACGCATTTCAGACCAAAGCGGGCGCAGACAGTGGCCGTCGCCACGCCATGTTGTCCGGCGCCGGTTTCAGCAATGATACGGGTCTTGCCCATGCGCATAGCGAGCAGAACCTGGCCAAGGCAATTATTGATCTTGTGCGCGCCGGTATGATTGAGCTCATCGCGCTTGAGATAGATTTTCGCGCCGCCAAAATGCTCGGTCAGGCGTTCGGCGAAATAGAGCGGGCTCGGGCGACCAACATAATGGGCCCACAGATCGTCCATTTGCGCTTTGAAAGTCGGATCCTGTTTCGCGGCACGATATTCTTTTTCAAGATCAAGAATGAGCGGCATCAAGGTTTCGGCGACATAACGCCCGCCAAACTCACCAAACCGGCCATGTTCGTCCGGCCATTGATCCCAGGTATTTCTCAAATCCATCGTCTTGCTCTCTACGCCGATTTCGCCGCGTCTATGAAGGCGCGGATCAAGTCCTCGTCCTTTATGCCCGAGGCGCTTTCGACGCCAGAGGAAACGTCCACAGCGGGCGCACCTGTCGCAGCAATGGCGTCTTCGACATTGTCTGGCGTGAGGCCTCCAGCCAATAACCAAGGTACATCCGGCTCGAAATCCTCAAGCAGGCTCCAGTCGACCGTTTCGCCATTGCCGCCCGGGCGATCGGCGTCTTCCGGCGGCTTGGCATCAATCAGCAATCGATCGACCCGCCACTGGTCGAGCGCTTCCAGGTCATTTTCATTGGCCACACTGACCGCTTTCCACAGCTCGCAGATGCCGGCGCAATCGCGCCACCAGCGCAGCACTTGATCCGGCGCTTCCTGGCCGTGCAGCTGGATCGCGTCCGGTTCAATCTCATGCAGGACATCATCGAAAAAATCCTCGTCCGGATCGACCAGAAGAATAACGGATAGCAGACCAAGATCCTGGGCAAATTCCGACAGGCCGATGACCTCCTCTAACGGGTCCTCGCCATCGCCGAGCACATTACGCGGGCTCTTCGGAAACAGGACAAACCCGACCCAATCCGCGCCGGCTTCTGCAGCGGCGCGAATGTGCGCTGTGTCGCGCAGTCCGCAGATTTTGACCCGTGTCATGGCGCGTCTCGTGCTCGCGGCATGATCGGAAGTCAAGCAAAGACTGACGCCGCGCCAAAGTTGAGCCAGTTATGATGCGGGAAAACCGCGGATTTGCAGGCCTTAATCGGCGCCCAGGCCGAGCGCTTCGATCAGGCCTTTGGCGGTGTTCTGATCAAACTTCGCCCTGAGTTTGATATACGGACCTTCATGGCGATAGCGCGCCGCTTCGAAATCATTGTCTTCAAACCCGGTCGCATTCCAGCCAAAACTGACCCAGAGATTGTCCACCGGGCTGAGTCCCACACTTGGACCATATGACCATTGCCCGGTCTGTGTCGCGTCATTGTGCGACCAGGTGGTCTGGAAGCCGAAATCGATTTGCTGGGTGATGTCATGCCGCACCTCGGCCCCGACCAGTTGTGTTACCGCGGTCGCGTGCGCCCCTTCAAAATCGGTCTCGACCCGTTTGATGCCGTGATAGAGGGAGACTTGGGTCTTGTCCGTCACCATCGCATTCATCGCGAAATTGTTGACGATCTTCGACCGGTCCTGGATGCCTTCTTCGTGCAAGTGACCCACGTCCAAACGGTTGAAGACCACCATGCCCTCCCCGCGCGGCCGCCATGCGGCGCCAATCCTGACATCGGTCTGTTCCCGGTCGCCGCGGCCTTCAATCTGCTCCTCCTGGCGCCGCGCGGCGGCGCTGAAGGACAAAGTCTGGGTGATCTCGCGCGCGCCGCCCAGGACTGCGACCAGGCGCTCACCGGATGTGCTGTCGCGCGCCTCAAGCCGCGCAGAACCTGCCATAGACTCGGTCTGATACGCGGCACCGAGATAGCCGGACGTATATTGCTCTGATTGCGTCAGCGGACTGCGCACCCCGTCTTCGAGCGGCCCGAGAGCCGCATCCGGCGCGACATCGAGCGGATCGTCTGATCCGTCGACATTGCTGCGGCGCGCCAATCCACCACTGAGCGTCCAGGCATCATTCACCTGCCAGACCTGGTCGACGCCGACCGTTGCGCCGATACGGCGGCCGCTATCATTGGTGATCATATCGGTCGACGCGCGCACTTGCGTGCCACCGCGCGGCTGCCACGTGATGCCGGCCACGGTGTTCTGACCGGACGCATGCGCCCCATTGGTGATTTCGTGTCGCACATTGGCCGTGGCTTGCGCGCCAAGTGTCTTATCGAGACCCAGCACTGTGCGCCCCGGGAATAAAGTCGATTCATCATCATTCGCGCCGCCGGCATAGACCGGCTCCTCGCGAATGGCGCTAATCGTCAGACCTTGATCGACAAAGGTCTTGCGCAGACCCGCCAATAACAGGACCGATTGCCGGGGATCGGCCGTATCTTCAAAATCCTCTGATACGGCGCGCAGGCCCAGATTGGCACCAAAGGTCTGACTGTCTTGCTGCCAGACCGCATCCGCCACCGTACGCCGCGCATCCTGCGTCAAATTGGTCTCCTGATAAGCTTGCGCCGTGACCGAGCGTATGATGCGATCGGCGCGGTTCTTTTGTTCGCGCACATCCAGTTCGGCGCTGAGTTCCGCTCCGATCCGCCGCACGGCCGAGGTGGAAGAGGCTTGCTGACCCAAGCCGAAGCCGTCCGATTCTTCGCGGAAATAGCCGGTCACACTGAGCTTTTCGGTCCGGTGCGTCGCTTCGACAAGAACAGCCTCGCCATCGGCTTCGCCAAGTTCCGTCTCTGAGTCAGTCGATGCGTATTCCGCACGCAGCTCTGTATTCTTGGAGACGGAAACGGTCAGATCCGCCGCGATCAAGTTGGAGCCTTCTTCGCCCTGTGTGGATCCATCTTCTTCGTGGATCATTGTGATCCCGGTCTGCACCGCCCCGTTGGCAAATCGCGTTTCCGCGCGCACGCCTGCCGTTACACCGCGCTCGCCATCATCTGATGTCTCGTAATCGATCACAATCACATTCGGATTGAGTCCGGCGTCTGTCGCCGCAATGGGCTGTCGGAAGAACAGTTCGCCGGTGACATAATCAATCTCATAATCGATGTAACGACTGAGCAATCTCTGGCTGAGTATCTCATCTGGACGGAAACGATCACGCGTCTCAATCGTTATCACTTCGGAGGACCGCACCAAGGGTGCCGATTGCAGCTGGAATGGCCCCGATGTGCCATCCGCGGCCAATTCGTCTTTCATAAAGGTCTGATTGGTCTCTGCCGCAAAGGCAGTGATCGAGACCTGTTCGCTCTCATAATCGGCTTTCAGACCTGACATGCGTCGGGAGTAGCGCCCCAAATCCGTTTCGATGAAGCCGGTCTCAAAGTCGCCGAAGACGGCCTGAAATGTGTTCTTCTCCAGTTTCACATAGACCGGATAACGGCTCTCGGCATTATTGTTCTGCCAGGTGCGGTCGCCATACAGCGTGTAATAGGCATTCGGATCAATCTCATCAAACACTTCATTATCGCGCGAACCGCGGCGCTTGGCCGTGTCGACGGCGAGCGTCAACAACCAGTCGCCTTTAATCACGCCTTTGGCAAAGAAAGCCAGGCGGCCATCCTCATGCCGTTCCAGCGCCTCGCGGCCATTGGTTTCTTCTAGCCATGCGCCGGTTCGCTCGGCTTCGGCGATACCAACAATGATCCAGTCGCGCTTTTCGGGCGCCAGCCAGACATCGATATCTTCGATCGAACCGTCTTGTAACGGCACTTGCAAGCGCACCCGTCCCGATTCCAGCGTCGGCTCCAATTCGACAAGCACCACGCCATCGGCGCCAACGCGCAAGCCTGTCACCGCCGCAAATCCAGCATCGACCGGCGATTCAAACTCTTCTTCGGCTTCTTGCGCGAGGCGATACGGCTCGGCGACGCTGAGCTCGACAATCCGCCCTTCATGAACAGCGTGGCCATCAGCATCCTCAAGCCGGATGGCAACCACGGGCTTGGTGCGGCCGTCCGCGACCAGGATGGATTGGTCATCAACATGGGCCGCCCGGCTAACTTCGTCCACAAACCAGACTGAGCGCTCAATCCGATCGACAGGATTGCCGTCAGCATTTAAGAGCTCCGCAATGAAGCGGTTTTCGCCGCGCTGAATGTCGACACCTGACCAGCGCGACAGCGCGGTGGTTCGAGCGTCGGACAAATCTTTGCCGGTGAAATTTAGGCCAGGGACCGGTTTGCCATTCAATTCCAAGCGCACGCGCTGGTCAGGTGCATGTTTCATACCCAGGCTGACCGATCGGCCATGAGGAGTCTGATCAGTACGCGGATAGACCCATTCAAAGCCGGAATCGGATTGCCCATTCAACCAGGTCCCGTCAAACAAGTCTTCATCGCGTGTTTTGGCAACCTCCACTGTCGTCGTTTTGGTCACCGCGTCAGTGCGCTTCAAATAGAAATTTGCGCGCCAGATGCTGCCGCCCTGGGCGTCGACAAATTTCGATAGGGCGCTACCCGCATAGCGCGTATTCTCTTCGCAGACGATGGGTTCGTATCCTGGAGGCAGCGTTGCTTCATCCACTTGGACGACATGCGTGCCCGGTTTCACCCCTTCAAAGTGGAACAGGCCATCTGAGTCCGTCACCGTGTATTGGCCTGTTTCCATATAAAGACGCACGCCGCCGACGCCTTCGCCATCCAGCAGCGTTCGCGCCCATTCCTCATCCGGGCGACAGGCCGCTTCAGCGACGCGCCCAATGATGGTCAGGCGCGAACTCAGCAAATCTTCTTCAATATACACCGCCGCCTCGGCCGAATTCGACAGCACCGCACCAGCAGCGTTAATCGCGACCACCCGATTGACCGCTTCGCCAAGCGGCGTCCCGGGACCGACAGATGTGAGATAAGTTAACTGCATTGTCTGGTCCGGCAGCACCAATCCGCCGGAAAATGTCAGATCTAGTCCGTCGGCAGAGACGTCAGGATCGTCAAATGGCGCCCCATTAACGCGCGCGGAGCCCGCAATGTAGCGCAATCCGGTTGGCAGTGTGTCGCGCAAGGAAAATGGGGCAGGGACGGTGCCTGAATTTTCCAGATCAATCGTATATCCGACAAAATCACCGACCGCGGCTTGCGGATCCGATGCGCGTTTGCGCACCACGAGCTCGCCATTCGGATCGAGCGGAATGTCGAGATTGAGGGGGCCAGACGTCTCAACCTCAAACACAGCACCATAAGAAGCCTGAGTTTGCAATTCGAATGGAGCGTTCGGCAATCCATCGAGATCAGCAGGATCGCGCACCGACGGGAACAGATAGCCGTCCGGGGCCTCAACCAGGATTTGATACGATCCCGGCGCCAGGATCGGGAAGAAAAAGACGCCTTCCGCGGCTGGATATTCGATACCGCTGGAATCCGTCGTCGCTTCCCCGGTGAGCACCGAAGATGGGAAACTGCCAGAGCCGTCCAGCCCCATAATCTCCGCCGGCTGACCGGTCGTCGCATCGAGAATGGTCACGCGCACCTGGTCGATCAATTCGCCGGTAAAACTGTCAAACACGCGGCCAAATGGATCGACAAAAGCTGTGTCCACGGACACTTCCGTGGCATCAAAAATATCGACATAGGTCGCCGTCAATTGCGTATCCTGCGGCGCCGTAATGGTACGGTCATTTGGCAGGGTCGGCCCCGCGCTACTTGGGAAGAAGCCATAGAAATGGCCTGAATCCGGTTGATCCTCATACAGTCGCAGCGTGATCGTATCGCCATTGTCCGCCGCCACCGTGATGACCACGGTTTCGATCCGATCAGCATTGCCATTCTGGCCTAAGTCTATAACCCGAACCACCATCAACTCACCGGACAGATAGGTTTGCGCCGGCACCAGGCTTACGGGTGACGACGTATCCAGTGTTTTCTGACCAAGCAGCGGGACATTATCGAAGGACGAAAATGGCCCGCTCAGTGCACCGGATGGACTGAAATCCGATCCGTTTAACTGAACCTGGATCGCATCCGGCACATTTTCGACTATCCTGAAAAACTCAATCTCAGACGGCGTGCGACGGGCTTCAATGGTGAAAGCCGCTTCATTGGTCGGCAGCACCAAAGTGCCATTCGGCGTTTCTTGCGACACGTAAGCGGTATTGGTGACACGGTCGCCAAGATCAGCCTGCGCCAATCCCGACAAGGTCCCAATCATCGCGCAGATCAGCGCGATCGCCCGCAACGCGGCATAGATGTGCTTCCACCCGAAGCTCATCCCCGTATCTCCACCATGACGCGGCAAGCTCTATGGGCCTGTCCGCAAGCTCAAAATTCAGCAGATCTGTCGCTGCCTTATGCTGCAGACGCTAACGGCGTATGGTTATTATCCCGGTCGAGGAATCGATGAAATTTGATCGAATAGGCTAAAAAAAAGCAGTGTTTTTCGATATTTATTGATCGCGCGGGGCAGAGAATTCTGAACGCCGAATAGCAAAAAGCCCCCACTGTGAAGGCACAGCGGGGACTTTCGAAGCATTGGAACCAGGCTAAGTTCGTTATTTGACCGTAGCGCGGATAACGATTTGCCCGACTTCGCCAGCGGCGAGGATGGCATCTGATAGCTGGATGACGCAGGTCGTGGCGCCATCACAATCGCTATCGCCTGGCGTGGTTGGCGCGGTCAGGACCGGTCCAACGCCGCCTATGCCTGTATCATCCGCGAAACCTGTCGCTGTTGTGGTCGCCAGAGAGGCGGCAACAAACGTGACTTCGGCGGGCAGAATATCGTCGATCACCAGATTGGTGGCACTCGCCGTGGCCCCTGTATTCTCGACTTCGATGACATATTCCACGCAAGAGCCTGGGACCGCCTTGGCGTCGGCTTCTGCGCTCGCTGTGGCACAATCGGTCAGCGCCACGAATGGATCCGCAATGCCGGGTTCTTTGATGACAGTCACCGTCTTCTCAGCTGACAGATCCGGTGATTCCACTTGAATGATTCCGGTTGCTGCATACAGACCGTCGGCATCGCCCTCAGACGCCGCTACGCCTGTTCCGTCTGCCAAAACGTTCTGCGCCAGACCCTCAAGGACATTCGCCCCGCCTGTGGCAGCGGTGACCGCAGCTGGAGACGCCGAGGCTTCATTGGCAAATGCCGTTGGGTTGCGTGATTCTGCGATTAACGTCACATCATCTGTGAACGTGTCTGCGACGCCCGCGGCAATCGTACCCTGGACTTGCACAAAGACCCGTACACCTTTCGGGACATCCCCAGTCACAAAAGCAGACCCAGCCCCTGCGCCAATCGTGGTTTCCGTGATCGTCGTGTATGCGCCGTCATCATCGGTGCCATCATCATTGGCATCGACCAGATAACGCACCACAATTGATGAGGCATCAAAGGTCGTTGCGCCTGAGTCCAAATCGGCTACTGAAAATGCGTAAGCTGAGACATCATTGCCTTCATTGAGGACTTCATAGGTCAGCGTCGCGTCGGTGCCCGGCACCGTTGTCAGCGTGCTATTGGTCGCTGTGACAATCAAATCGACTTTCCGGTCGACTGTGAACAAGGTCGGTGTGCCTTGCACAACAGCGCCCACCGGCGGTGTCGCATTGTCATTGGTGATAATCGGCTGCGCTGTACCAGATACGCTATAGCTCAGCTCGAAAGTGTTTGAGACAGAAGTACCAGCTTCTGTCAGTGTGTTGGCTGCGTGTGCAGCCCCTGCCAGTCCGAGGCACACTGCCACGGCCAGGCTTAGACGAGAGACTAGCTCTCGCACCTGTGAATAACTCATTGTCCGCCCGCTCCAATTTTTTGTAAGCGAAGGGATCGTCTCATAGATGAGTTAATACGGTCCAAAAGGGACTGATTGAATTATCAGATCGGCTGCAATTAGCGACAGACAGCGGCGGCGCGGTCAATCGCATTCGACGATCCGGACAAAGAAAAGTGATAGGTCACGCGCGTATTGCGCACCGATGTTGCCTCAACGCGTAACTCACTGCCACGCTTCAATTGCCGCACCAGACCGGCATCATCACTGTCCTGGGCAAAGGCTTCTCGACCAATCCCGAACAGGGTCCAGTCAGCGCGTCCGATCCGGGCCTTTCCAGGCAGATCGCCGCGCAGTTCATAGCCAACTTTCAAGCTTGGCTGGTTGCGCGCTTTGCCGGACCGCCAGTTTGAAACATAGAACCAGACATCGCCGTGATCCGCAGATTTCGGGGCTTTGTCTGTGGCCTGGGTCGCCGCATAACAAAGGCGTTCGCCGCCGACATCTTCTGTGAACACAATCCAATCGGAATATTGGCGCTCAACGCTCGGCGCTGCCGCAGCGGAGAATATGGGCGTGATCAAAAGCGCTGCAAACACCGCGAAAACCAGACCGCGCATATAAATTCTCCTATGTGCAATAAAATATATAGCCATGCCTCAAATTCTTCTGTATCACTCTTAGGGCTGAAATAAGACACACTAGATTAACGGGCGATTATGGTTTTGTTGTCTCGCAAAGGTTGCAATTCTTCTCAGATGGGCGCTTTATACGAGTATGAAGCTGCGCAGGGGAAACACGTGTCCCTCGAAACCACAGGTAGCGATCCCACCGAACGCGAGCGGCTCGCCGATTGCGTCGAACAGATTGCGCATGCGCGATCGCGGTCTGCCTTTGCTGAATTGTTCGAATATTTCGCGCCGCGGATCAAAAGCTATCTGATCCGTCTCGGCAGCGATGTTTCCAGCGCTGAAGAG
This sequence comes from Pseudomonadota bacterium, assembly GCA_039818185.1. Classification (GTDB taxonomy): domain Bacteria; phylum Pseudomonadota; class Alphaproteobacteria; order Caulobacterales; family Hyphomonadaceae; genus Henriciella. Next base: position 125,292 of record JBCBUI010000002.1, on the reverse strand, counting down.
ATCATGCAGGAAGTCATGCTCAATATCTGGCGTAAGGCTGAGCAATATGACCGCCGCCAAGCCTCTGTTTCGACATGGATTTTTCGCATCGCTCGCAATCGCCGAATCGATAGCCTGCGACGCACCAACAAGCCGGAACTGGATGCCGAAGATCCGATGCTACAGCCTGCGGAAGTCGAGCAACCTGACATCACCGTCAATCGCGCACAATTGGAAGTGAGAGTGCGCGAAGTCATCGAAACGCTACCGGAAGAGCAGCTCGTGCTCCTCAAAGCGGCCTTTTATGAAGGCCTTTCCCATTCCGAAATTGCCAAAACGTTCGGCCTGCCCCTCGGCACCGTGAAGTCGCGAATCCGTCTCGCTTTCATGCGGTTGCGCGGCAGCCTGGAACGCGACCATTAGCCAAACAACTGCAATCTGGAGCTGCATTTGCTTGACGATAACCTTGATCCGACAATATCGCCAAAAGAGAGTGATAGTTTCGAGGAGCGCGCCACGCCAATGGGCAAAGCGACGATCAATGATTTTGGCGAAGTCTACAGCAGCTATGCAGCGGGCTGTTTAGACCCGGCTTTCTGTTTGCTGGTGGAAACCCAGGCCGCCTTACGGCCGGACGTGCAACGCGCGGTCGCGCGCGCTGAAACGATTGCCGGCGTGTTTTTCGAATCCGAGGAGCTGGCGACACTGAGCGTCGGAGCGGCCGATAAAGCGCTCGCCATGATTGACGCATACGAGTCCGGCGAGCAACCCGTAGCACAAGCCGTCAAGCGCGCGGGCGAAGGGCTGGACGAACTTCTCGACCTGCCAGAGCCCTTGCGTGAAACCGCCTTGCAGTCTTTCCAGACGCATAAATGGCAGGGCCTGAGCCAGGGCATTCGTCGATTGAAACTCGACGCTGGCAGCGAAGCGGAAGTTGAGCTCTATCGCATCGAACCCGGCTGCACCGTGCCGAAGCATAGCCACCATGGCAGCGAGTTTACACTGGTCGTCGCCGGTGGTTTTTCAGATGAAAGCGGCAGTTTCGGGCCAGGCGATCTCAGTCTTAAAGGCCCACAGGACACGCACCAACCGACGGGCGACATGGATGGCGTTTGCTACGCTCTAGCGGTGCGCGATGGCGGCTTGAAATTTACCGGTATGATGGGCCTGATCCAGCGCCTGGTCGGCCAGTAACAGTTACGCCTTCAGCGAATAATCTCGAATTTGCGTGTTTCGAACACAGTCAGCACCTGTTTCAGGTCACGGCCACGCTTCAGCACCTGCCCTTGCGCACCATGAACCGAGTAAGCGCCTTGCATGCGCGCCAGGGCAGGGGTCTTGATGACGGTCCAGTTCGGGGTCTCAGCATGACGGCGAAAAATCGCGAAAACGGCCTGATCCTTGTGCGCGCCAACCGCGTAATCTTTGGCCTGCCCTGACATCACCAAACGCCCGTAAACGTCGAGAATCAGGTTCATTTCTTGGCGCTGAAAGGCAATTTTGGGCTTTTGACGGGGTTTTTTGAGCGGTGTAATCTGAGCCATGGAGCGCGTATTCGTTACAAGATCCCTTCTGGTGACGCATTTTTAATCCAGAATGCGGCAGTTTTGCCTCAATCGCGACTTGAAGCCGTCACCGATTGGCACCAGTCTGCAATTGTCGGGCGGCGAAGTCTAGCAGTCATTCCGGACCCATCAGCCCCCCCAGCCCCCCGGGGAGACTGCTTTGAGCCGCTCGACACTCATCACTTTGTAGATTTTGCAGCGCGCTCCTGATTGGGGCGCGCTGCTTTTTCATGAATGCAAATTTAGCTGCACCATATTGGTGATCCCTTTACTGGCCTGGTTTAACGAATGGGGTTAATCCATCCAGAGAAGCCAGCTGCGGTCCAAAAATGCTCGATCTCCAGAATTTGAGAAAAGCGTTCGATGACCATATCGCTGTGGCGGATCTCAGCTTCACCCTGAACAAAGGTGAAGTGCTTGGTTTTCTTGGGCAAAATGGCGCCGGTAAATCGACCACAATGCGGATGGTCTCCGGCGTCCTGGAGCCCGATGCGGGCGATGCGGTCATCAATGGCCATTCCATTGTCAGCGCCCGGCGCGACGCACAGAGCCAGATCGGCTATTTGCCGGAGGGCGCGCCGCTTTATCGCGATATGACTCCGGTCACATTCTTGCGCTTCATGGCCGATGCGCATGGCTTGCCGGGCAAGGATCGCAAGAATGCCATTGATCGCGTGATCGCGGATGCCCGCATCGCCAATGTTGCCGGAAAGCCGATCGCGGCGCTGTCGAAAGGCTATCGTCGACGCGTCGGTCTCGCTGCGGCGCTGATTCACGACCCGCCGGTCTTGCTGCTCGATGAGCCAACAGATGGCCTGGACCCCATTCAAAAGCGCGCGGTACGCGCACTGGTCGCGCGCATGGCGCCAGAAAAAGCGATTGTCATCTCAACCCACACGCTGGATGAAGTGCCCGCCATGTGTTCGCGCGTGATCGTCATCGATCAAGGCCAGGTCGTGGCCGACGACACCCCCGCAGCCTTGACTGACAGCAAACCAGGCGGGCTCGAGGAAGCGTTCATTTCGCTCGCAGATGCGCAGGAGGCTGAAACGTGCTGACCCTGGATTGGCGCGGCACGCTGACCGGCATCAAAGCCGCCTGGCGCCGTGAGATCTCTGCTTATTTCGCGACACCGCTGGCTTATGTGTTTGTCGCGATCTTTTTGCTCGTGCTGGGCATTTTCACGTGGGACCTGTCACGGTTCTTCGACACAGGTGCGGCCGATTTAGGCCCGTTCTTCTACTGGCACCCCTGGTTGTTCATGCTGTTCATGCCCGCGCTCGCCATGCGACTGTGGGCGGAAGAAACAAGTCATGGCACCGCGGAGCTCTTATTGTCGCTTCCCGTCAATCTGACGGGATTGGTGATCGGTAAACTGCTCGCCGCCTGGACCGTCGCCGCCCTGGCGCTTGTGCTGACCTTTCCCTGGTGGATGACGGTCAATATTCTCGGACCCGCGGACAATGCCGCGATTGCGCTGACATATTTGCTCAGCCTGGTCATGGCCGGCGCTTATCTCGCTATTGGCGCGGCAGTATCGGCCCTCACCCGAAGTGCCGTGCTGGCATTTGTGATCGGTGTCTTGATCGCGTTTCTCCTCACCGCAGCCGGATGGCCTCTAGTCTCTGGCGCAGTGGCCAGCGTGCTCGGCGCGCCGGCCGGTGATGCGATCGCGCAATTTTCCTTTCTGACGCATTTCGAGACGGCGCAGCGTGGGGTTCTGGAATTGCGCGGCCTGATCTTCTTCTTTGGATTCATCGCGCTTTGCATCGCGCTCAACACCCTTTTTGTGAGCCATCGCCGCGGAGGGGCACAATGAGCCCGCGCCGTTATCTGCTCCTCGCCAGTCTTCTCCTCGCTGCCATTTTTGGCGCCGCAAATCTGCTCGCCCAATCCTGGTTTGCAGGCGCCCGTGCAGACTTTACCGAGAACAATCTCTTCACTCTGTCAGACGGCACCCGCTCGACCCTGAATGATCTTGCAGAGCCGATCGATCTCACTTTCGTCTATACGCGCAGCGTTGGTCAGGAATTCCCGGCCGTGCGCGCTTATGCCGTCCGGGTGCGCGAGCTTCTGGACGCTTATAAGACACTAGGTGGCGCCAATGTTCGCCTGCGCGAGATTGATCCTGCGCCATTTTCCGAAGCCGAAGACGAAGCGCTCGCGGCCGGCCTCGTCGCGGTCGACACGAATGGCGGCGATCCACTCTATTTCGGTCTCATCGGACGCAATGCCGTCGATGATGAGCGGGTCATTCCGTTCCTCGCACCGGAACAGGAAAGCAGTCTCGAATACGATATTACCCGCATGCTGGCCCGGCTCGATCGACCAGAGCCAGCGCGGATTGGCCTGCTCTCGACCTTGCCGGGCATGAATGCGCTGACCGATGAAGCCGGCTATGCCATCCGCCGCGAGATGAGCAAAACATTCACGGTCGAGCTGATCGAAGAGAATTTCATAGAACTGCCCGGCGAGCTCGATGTCCTGATGCTGGCGCATCCACCGGAACTGACCGACTGGCAACTTTGGCAAATTGATCAATTCATCCTGCGCACCGGGCGCGCGCTGATCCTTCTCGACCCAGCCGCAAAAACCTCTCAAGGCACCGGACCGTTTAATATGACCAATCGGCAGATTCGATCAGACTTGGATCGGTTCAGTGAAGTCTGGGGCGTGTCGCTGGCCGAAGACGCGATCGCGGACACAGAAACCGCGCTGTCGATTGAGGCCGATGCAGGGGATGGCCGCACAACTGTGCTGCAACACCCGCTCTTCCTATCCATTCCACCTGGCTTGATGTCACGCTTGAACATTGTCACCGCTGATCTCACGCGAACCATCAATCTCGGCGCGCCAGGGCGACTAATCCTGAGCGATGGCGCCCCGGGCCAACGCGAAGTCCTGATGCAAACCGGCGTTGCGCCAAGTTATATCCCGGCCGACAGCGCGGCACTGGATCTGTCGGCGGGCGACACGGTGGCGATGTATCAAGCCACCGATATTGGCCCGGCCCCGCTAGCTGTGCGCGTGTCTGGCCCTTTGATCAGCGCGTTTGCCGATGGTGCCCCGCCGGTCGATATTCCTGATGATCCGATTTACGCTGAGCTGGCCCGCGCCGCCGTCGCAGAAGCGCCGCCGCATATGACCACCAGCGCCGTCGATGCGGATATTATCATCGTCGCGGACGCTGACATGCTGGATGATGGTCTGCATCTCGATCTGCAATCCGGCGTGCCTTTTGCGGACAATATCTCCTTCATCCTGAACGGCTTGGACAGCCTGTCTGGTGGATCAGAACTGATGAGCCTGCGGGCCAGAGCGCCCGGCCTGCGCCCGATGACCACAGTCAATGACATGCGCGAAGCCGCACAAGCGCGATTCTTCAGTGAGCAAGCCCGCCTCGAAGCGCGGCTTGCGACCTCACAACAAAGACTGGAAGAATTGCAATCGGTCGGCGCCAATGGCGGCTTCTTTGACGGTGATGTGAGCGCCGAGCTAAACGACGCGGAACGCGAAGAATTGGCCCGGCTGCGCGAGGACATTGTCACCACGCGCGGACGGCTACGCCAAATCGAACGCGATTTCCGGCGCGAAATTGATCGTTTGGAACTAAGGCTGCGTCTATTTACGATACTCGGAGGGCCGCTCTTGATCGGCCTGTTCGGGCTTGCTGTCTTCCTGCGCAATCGGCGGAGGGCAAAAGCATGAGCCAATCGCATGCGCAAACCCGGCGACAGGGCGTCGTCGTGCTGGCCGGCGCCGCGGTCATACTTTGGGGCATACTCGGTCTGACCAGTCTGACGTCCGGCGCTACGAGCAATCTCCATGCCCGTATGGGCGATGCCGTCCTGGCAGAGTTTGGTCGAACCCGGGCAGACTCGCAGAAGATACGATTTACCCTGGCCGATGAGAACTACACGCTGGCCCGCTCTGCCGCCGGCTGGACCCTGGAAGAGACGGGGGGTTACCCGGTCAGACGCGATCGCTTGTCTGAGCTGATGGGCGGCCTGGAAACGCTGAGTTTTGACGAAAAGCGCACCGACGATCCGTACAAGCATGACCGCATCGGGCTCGGTCATCCACAACAAGACGGCAATGGCGCCCTGGTCGAGGTCTTTGGGCAAGGCACGGACCTGATGCACAGTCTGATTATTGGACGCAAGAATGATACGATTTACGTCCGCGATCCTGAAGACGCGCAAACCTATCGCGCGGAAGGCACGCTGCCGCCTTTCTACAATCGCCGCGCATGGCTGGATCTCGACATCATTGAGATAGATCCCTCAGCGATTCGATCGACCCGCATCACGGATGAAACGGGCCGATCGCTATATCTGCGCCGCGCCGAAGGGGCCGATACGCGCAGTTTCCGCCCGGCGCCGCCAAACCAGAATGATCGCCTGATTTCGCGTCTGGCGGCATCGACCACAGCCCTCGCCGTGACGCGCTTAACGCCGGTCGATGTCAAACCCGCCGCGGATCTCACCACAGCGCCAATCGCGCGACATATCAGCGAGACGTTTGACGGTCTCGAAGTTGATTTACGCGCCTATCGGGAACCGCAAGGGCTTTGGGTCACGCTGCGGGCGGTCGAAGCCGGCGAAGGCGCGCGTCGGGCCGCTGCAATCAATGAAAAAGCAGAAGGCTGGGCGTTCCGGATTACGGATTATGATTTTCAGGACTTCACGCCGGATGTCCTGAGTATCGTGGAACGCGATTTCTAGCGGCGCGACAAGGCGAGGCCGAGCCGCATGACCGGCATCGCCAGAAACACCAAAGCCCGCTCAAAACCGCCGCGCGCATATGTCTTGAAATAACGCGCCAGGCTGTCGCCTTTATGGCGGGCGACTGTCGCGCTCGGCGCATCCGATGTTGAACCATAATGCAGCGCGCCCGCGCGCGGATCATACATCACGCGTCCACCGGCTGCGCGACAACGATGGCAGAGATCGACGTCCTCGACATGCAGAAAATAGCCTTCGTCAAAGCCGTCCAGCTGCGCCATGCTGGCTTTGGAGGTCAGAAAGAATCCGCCCGATATGACCGGTATGTCGATCGGTTCGTCGGGCGAAGGTGTGCGCTCCAGCGTCCAGGTATTCCATCCGATCAGGCTGGTCGCGGCGCGCCAGAGCGTCAGCTCTTTTCGGCGCGGCCCCCGCTCTTCGCGCCCATAGAGATCAAACAAACGCCCGCCAATGATCCATGGCTCTGCACATGTCTCAGCCACAGATTGCAGGCCCGCAATCGAGTTCCGGCGCAAAACGGCATCCGGGTTGAGCACCAGGATATCAGGCCCCGCCGCGGTTTTAAGCCCGAGATTGACCCCGGCGCCAAAGCCAATATTGCCGTGTCCGCGAACGATGACCACACCGTCCCGGGCGGCGGCGAACTTGTCCTGCCAGGCTTCCATGTCCGGCGGATTGCCATTGTCGACGAGAATGATTTCGCCAATCTCCGGATCACCGGCCAGGGCGTACAAGCATTCTTTCAGGCGCGGGCCTGTTTGGAAGGATACGACAATGGCCGAGACCGCCGCGTCGGTCATGATGGAGTCTCGCCCGACTGCCGCGCGTGCAACAGGATGATGGCGGCCGCGATGACAATGCTGGCCCAGAAGGCCTCATTCCACATGCTATAAGCAAAGCTACAAACGGCGACACAGGCGCCGACGAGGCCCGCCGCGGCGTATCTCGAAACCGGCGACCAATCGGCAGGCGCCTTCAGCCGCCAGCCCAGAAAGAACAGGAACAAAGCCGCAAGAACCGCCCCGATCATGCCGGTCTCAGCCCAGATCTGAAGCGGCATATTGTGCGGATGGATCGGTACGACGCGATAGACTTCCCAGGCATAGGCATCCCCGAACCGCGCGCTTGCATCGGCCAACCAGGCCGGATGGTCACCAAAAGTATCTTGCCAGAGATGCGAAGCCTCCGGCCCATGTCCGATCAGCGGAGCTTCGCCAATTTTCGAGCCAACCAAATCCCAACTATAGGTGCGGGAGAAGAAGGATTTTGGCAAAGGCAATCCCGTCGCGCGCAATTGCGAGACCGCAGTGCTAAGCAGCATGGGGGCCGCGACGATGTAAAACGAAAGCGTTGTGAAGATCAGTTTGAACCCATTGCGCGGCATCCATTTCACAATCGCCATGCCGACAAGCATAAAGGCCGCCCCGACCGCCGCTGTCTGATTGCCGATCTGCAAGAAAGACCCAACCGCCAGAACCAGCATCGACACGGCCAGAATCATCCCCCATTCCGACTTGGGGTGATGCCAGAGCCAGGCCAAGAGCAGTGGCATCAACAACAAGAAACAGGTCGCATTGCGCAACAGGTTTTGCGGCATCTCGCTGACAGGGTCGCTAATAGGCGCCAACAGCGCCAGGATGTCTGGCATGAAGATCGCGGTGACAACAATGCCGACAAATTGCACGCATCCAGCGATGAGTACGACTTTCAGGCTGGTTTCGCTCGACCGCGCCGCAATCGCCGCCGTCGCAACGATGACACCGAGTCCGGCGAGCGCGGTCAGCCCAAACCGGATGCCGGGCATGTCCATTGAAAATGAGCCAGCCAGCAGATTTCCGGTCAAAAGCGCGTTCGATTCAGGTGACCACGTCCCGGCAGCCACGACCCAGACCAGGAAGGCGAGACAAGCAATGGAATAAATTCTTATCGAATCGACCCGGACGTAAAACAGGCCAAGCAAGGCTGCGATGGCGACGGCGCCGGTATACCCTTGCGCGCCCATATAAGCGATAATGGGCCAGAGAACGAGAATCGCCGCCAAAAATGGCGCAAATGTTCTCGGGCCCATTGTCATGTATTAGCTCACTTTACGTTTCAAATCCGGCGCTAATGATTCGAATGAGAGCATAGACAGTCCGTCTTCCAGCGTCACGATCTCTTGTGCTTTCGAGCCAAAGCGACGCAGAGCCAGTTTACGCTCTTCCGCTTCGCGCTGGCCAACCACGGCAATCACCGGCACTTTCTGCACCGAATGCTCGCGCACTTTGTAATTGATCTTCTCGGATCTGAGATCGGTTTCAACGCGCAAGCCAGCGGCACGCATTTCTTCTGCCACTTCTTCTGCATACGCATCCGAATTCTCTGAAATCGTCGCGACGACCACCTGCACCGGTGCCAGCCAGAGCGGAAACGCGCCCGCATGCTCTTCAATCAGAATGCCAATAAAGCGCTCGAGCGATCCAAGAATCGCCCGGTGCAGCATGACAGGGCGCACGCGGTAGCCCTGTTCATCGACATAGTCGGCCCCCAGCCGTTCCGGCAGAACGAAATCGAGTTGCAGCGTTCCGCATTGCCAGACCCGACCAATGGCATCCGTCAGCTGGAATTCCAGTTTCGGTCCATAAAACGCGCCTTCACCAGGCATGATCTCATAAGGCAAGCCCGTCGACTTGATCGCATCTTCCAAATCGCGTTCCGCCCGGTCCCAGATGTCGTCCGATCCAGCCCGAACCTCTGGCCGTGTCGATAGCTTCACCGCCACATCCTCGAAGCCAAAATCGGCATAGACACTGTTCAACAAGGCGCAGAAGGCCTGAGTCTCAGAAATGATCTGATCCTCGCGACAGAAAATGTGTGCATCATCCTGTGTGAATTGCCGCACGCGCATAATGCCATGCAGCGCGCCATGCGGTTCGTTGCGATGACAGCAGCCAAACTCGGCCAAGCGCAGCGGCAGGTCACGATAGGATTTCTGACCCGTCTTGAAGACTTCCACATGCGCCGGGCAGTTCATCGGCTTCAGCGCCATCAGCTTGGCATCTTCGGGCACAGAGATTTCCACGCCTTCATCGCCTTCCGGAACAAAGTCCGGAACAATGAACATGTTCTCGCGATACTTGCCCCAATGGCCAGATTTCTCCCATTGGGCGCTGTCCATCAATTGCGGCGTCTTGATTTCTTCATAACCGGATGCTTCCAGACGACGGCGAATATAGGCTTCGATTTGCAGCCAAATCTGATAGCCTTTCGGGTGCCAGAACACTGACCCTGCGGCGGCGAGCCCGTCGAGATGGAACAGATCCAATTGCGTTGCGAGCTTGCGGTGATCCCGCTTTTCCGCCTCTTCGAGACGGTGCAGATAGGCTTTCAGCTCTTTCTCATTGGCCCAGGCCGTGCCGTACATGCGCTGCAGCATTTCATTCTTGCTGTCGCCGCGCCAATACGCGCCCGCCAGCTTCATCAGCTTGAACGCTTTCGGCAATTTACCTGTGCTTGGCAAATGCGGTCCGCGGCACAGATCGTACCAATCGCCCTGGCGATAGACCGTGATCGCCTCGCCGGGTGGAATGATGTCATCAATGATCTGCGCTTTGTATTCTTCGCCGATCGATTTGAACGTCTCGATCGCCTGGTCCTTGTCCCAGACTTCACGGATGATCGGATAGTCGGCGTCGATAATCTCGGCCATTTTCTTTTCGATCTTTTCGAAATCTTCTGACGAGAAGGGTTCTTCGCGCGCAAAGTCGTAATAGAAGCCATCATCGATCACAGGACCGATCGTGACTTGTGTGTCCGGGTATAGCGCCTGGACCGCTTGTGCCAAAACATGCGCAGCATCATGCCGGATCAGCTCCAGACCTTCCGGGTCTTTGGCTGTGATCAGGGCGAGCTCAACATCGCCGTCCAGCGGCCGTGTGAGATCATACAGCTCGCCATCGACTTTTGCCGCGAGGGCTTTTTTGGCCAGTGAGTTGGAAATACTCACGGCCACATCATAGGGACTGGCGCCGTCTTCATATTCGCGAACCGCGCCGTCAGGAAGCGTGACTTTTATCATCTTCTTTGTCTTTTCATTTCGTGTCTGGCCCATGATCAGGAAACGGGCGCTGAGTCAAAGCCCAATCACCGTACCGCCATGGAGCCCAAAAGGGTGCAGATTTCGTTTCCAAAGGCACAGGGTCATATCCGGACGAGCCGCCAGGTCGACATCGCTGGAACCGCGCCAGCGTCATCCAGGCGCCTTTCCAGACGCCATGTCGCGTCACGCACTCGGCACAATACTGACTGCATGTCGGCTCATGCCGACACCTGACCCCGAACAGTATGAAGATCGGGGACAGAGTCAGTTTATAGGCTTTGAGAAAGCCATAAGCGACAGAGCGGCGAAGGCCGGACATGATGGGATAATCCCGAGCTGATTCCTTGAGAAACGGTCTAAACGCTAATGCCTCAGGCGAATAGGGCGCGAGCCCGAAAAGTGCGCTGAGTTAGGCCGCGGGCAGCGCGTCAGCTGCCGCGGCCCTGTTGGTTCGCGCGGTTTCAATCGCATCGAGGACGGCTTCAAAAGCCAGCATCGTAGACGCATGACGCGGCGGATAATCGCGCACGCCTTCCAAGTGGCGCAGCTCATAGAACCGACCGCGCGGTGGGTCGCCGCCATCTTTCAGCATCGCGCGCAACTGATCACGAACGAGGACCAGCTCGTCATAGGTCGCACCTACGGCGTGTTCCGCCAGGATCGCTGTCGCGGCCTGTCCAAGGGCGCAGGCTTTGGGGTCAACTGCGATCCCGGTCACCGTCTGGCCATCGTCTGACAGCGTGACATCAACGCGTACCGTCGATCCGCAGATTCGCGACACTTTCGTCGCTGAGCCATGCGCATCCGCAAGGGTCCCGACATGTGGAATGTCGGCCGCAAGCTCCAGGACGCGATTGTGGTATAGATCGACCATAAGCGCCATGTCGCGCTGAAGCGAGATAAAATCAAGTCCCTAAACAAAAGGCAGCACGGCCCAGACCCGGATCAACAGATAGCAAGCGCCCATCAGGCTGGCGCCAGCAAGGATGATGACAAATCCATCGCGCGCCGTGATGGCGAGCCCGAATAGCAGGATCGCCAGGCTGGGAATGAACGGCCCAAACGGCACAAAGCCGAGCGGAAAGGTCACCAAGGCCGCCGCTGCACAGGCGAGCGCAACCAGTTGTGCAAAAGGTGCTTGGGTCAGGAAAGTGAGACGCGGCTTCAAAAAGCGGTCGACCTGGGCGACATATTTATCGGCCGCCGCAACTCCCATGATGAGATGTTTGCGCTGAAAGCTAAATTCCAACGCTTTTCTAGGAATCCACGGATATTTGCGGCCAAACACCATTTGAATGGTGAAAATCAGCGTCACAAACGCGACCAGGAAATTCGCCCCGGGGATGATTGTCAGCGGGCTGATCGCGATGAACCCGAGCAGCAACAGCACCGGTCCGTAAGAGCGTCGTCCAACCGCATTCAGCAAATCTCCGACCGAGACCGTTTCGCCATCTGTTTGAGAGCAGAGCGATTGCAGCAGAGTTCGTAAATTTCGGACTTGAGCCATGGCGCTGTCTAAGCCAAAAGCGAAGCGGGTGACAATTCATTTGAACGCGAGGGCGAGGGCGTTTGAAACAATCGGTTCGCATATTTGCCGAATTTCTCGGCTCACTCTTCCTGGCAGGCGTGGTGATTGGTTCAGGAATCCTGGCATTGGAGCTCAGCGGCGGCAATCTCGCTGTGGCGCTGCTCGGCAATACCATGGCGACGGGCGCCATTCTCTGGGTCCTGGTCGCCACCCTGGCGCCGATATCTGGCGCGCATTTCAATCCCGCTGTGACGCTCGCCTTCTTCTTGCGCCGCGAGATTTCAATGGAATTGAGCTTGCGCTATGTCGCTGCGCAGATTGCAGGCTGTGTGCTTGGCGCTGTGCTGGCGCACGCCATGTTCGAACTACCGCTTTTACAAATCTCTGAAACCAACCGGACCGGCTTCGCCCTTATGCTGTCTGAAGGCGTCGCGACCTTTGCGCTGGTCTTTGCAATTTTCGGCGCCATCAAACACGCGCCAAAGGCGGTTCCTATGGCGGTCGCCCTGGTCATTATGGCCGGCTATTGGTGGACCGCGTCGACCAGTTTTGCCAATCCTGCCATTTCGATGGCGCGCACATTATCCGATACATTTGCGGGCGTCAGTCCTGCGTCGCTTCCGGGCTTCATTTTCGCCCAATGTATCGGCGCAGCCCTCGCCACCGGCACCGCTTTGATCCTGTTCCCAAAAGAAAAGAGCGACTGATATGTCCGCGTTCCCTGTCATCATTCACCACAATCCAGCTTGCGGCACGTCGCGCAATGTCATCGCGATCACACAGGCAGCCGGCTATGATCCCGTGGCGATCGAATATCTTGAGACCGGCTGGACCCGTCCGCAATTGCTGGCTTTGTTCGCCGCCGCCGACCTGAGCCCCAGACAGGCGCTGCGGGAGACCAAATCACCAGCTGAAGAACTCGGATTGCTCGCGCCAGGCGTCGCTGACGAGGCCTTGATTGATGCGATGCTGGACCACCCCGTCCTGGTCAATCGGCCTTTGGTCGCGACGCCAAAAGGCGTCCGCCTCTGCCGCCCGAGTGAGCTTGTGCTGGACTTGCTGGAGCGCGAACCGTCAGCGCCAGTGTTCAAGGAAGACGGGGCGCAAGTCTGGCCACCGGTTTAGCGGGTGGGCTTTCGCGCTTCGTAATAGTGGGAGCCACCTTCATCGTTGTGATGCGAATGGAATACAAGGCCAGCCGCTTCCAAGCATTTCAAATATTCAGCTTCACCAAGCGAGATAGATATCCGCTCGGTCAGAAGATCTATCCAAGACCCTGTTTCACGGGGCGCCGAGAAGAGAAACCGTCCACCCGGACTCAACACTTGAGCCACCCGATCGATCAAGGCGCGTTGAGCATCGGGTGGTAGCAAGAAGATCAGGCCGACAGCCAAAACTGCATCAAATTTTTTATCGTGGAAGCGGCTCTCCTCAACCGGTTCGCAGGCGATTTCGACCCCTGGAAACCGTTGTCGAAACGCCTCGACGAGTCGTGGAGACGCATCGATCGCCGACACATTCAACCCGTCATCTATGAGTACTTTTGTCAGCGGTTCGCCATGACCGGCGCCGATATCGAGAACCGCTGCACCGGGCGCCAAGGTTTTTGCCCAGTGCCGAACCAGGTCCGTCCCCGTCGACGACCGCGCAGACATGAACTGATCGGCAATATCGTCATATCCGTGTGAGCGATCGTCTCCGGACATCCGCTGACCTTTGTCTAAACCCGCCGCCAGGTCGCCCCACCGGCGCTGTCCATGATCTCGATTCCTTCCGCCGCAAGTTCATCGCGGATGCGGTCGGCTTCGGCCCAGTCCTTGCCTTCCCGCGCCTTGACCCGCGCGGCAACCAGCGCCTCAATGCGCGCGTTTTCGTCGGAGTCGCCGCCTTGTTCCCATGCGGCTGGAGAGCGCGTCAGCAAGCCGAGTAGAGCGCCCGCCGCCAGCAGATCAGCCCGCGCTTCGGCCATCCCGGCTTCATCCTTGCGGTCTGCAGCGCCATTGGCCGCGCCTGCGAGCCGTGACAGCTCCGCCAGCGCGATGGGTGAGTTAAGATCATCGCTCAGCGCCTCACGTACGCCTTGGTCCGACGCCACCCCGCCTTCAACGTGCCAGACCCGGCGCAAGGCGCCATAGATCCGGTTGAGTGTGGTTTTGGCCTGCTCGAGCAGATCTGTCGTCCAGTCGAGCGGCGCGCGATAATGCCCAGACAGCATGGCAAAACGAATGATCTCGCCATCCCATTCCGTCAGAAGATCATTCAGCAGAACGACGTTGCCGAGCGATTTCGACATTTTCTCCCCCGCCATGTCGAGGAAGCCATTATGCATCCAATAATTGGCCATGGTCTGACCATGGGCGCATTCGGATTGCGCAATTTCATTCTCATGATGCGGGAATTGCAGATCGATCCCACCGCCATGAATATCGATTGTCTTACCAAGATGCTTGGCTGCCATGGCCGAACATTCAATATGCCAGCCAGGCCGTCCGCGCCCCCATTTGCTGTCCCAGATTGCGTCTTCTGGTTCATCCGCCTTGGCAAATTTCCACAGCGCAAAATCCGACGCATCGCGTTTGCCAAGATCGACATCAACGCGCGCGCCGGCTTGATTGTCTTCCAGCTTGCGTTTGGAAAGGCGCCCATAATCAGACATTTGCGGCACATTGAAGAACACGCCTGCATCCGTCGTATATGCGAAGCCTTTGCGTTCGAGCGATTCAATGATGTCGATCATCTCGCCAACATGGTCTGTCGCCCAGGGGACAATACTGGGCGGCAAAGCATTCACCGCTGCCGCATCTTCATCATAGATGGCGGCAAATTTTTGCGTGATCGCCGCAATCGAGTCGCCCGTCTCCAAACTGGCCGCGATAATCTTGTCTTCAATGTCGGTCACATTGCGGGCATAGACCACAGCGTCGTCGCCATAGGCCGTCCGCAGCAAGCGAAACAGCGTGTCGAACACGATGACGGGCCTGAAATTACCGATATGCGCCCGGTTATAGACGGTCGGGCCGCAGACATACATGGTCACACGGGACGGATCTTGAGGTTCGAAGACGCGCTTTTCGCGCGAGTACGTGTCGTAAAGTCGGATAGTCATTTGGGCGCTCGGAAATGTCTGAAGATCGGATATGCGAAAACCGGCTAAGGGGGCGTTACCTTAGCCGCAGATACAAACACAACAGATCATCACAGCGCGCATGTCGATTTCCTTCGTCGCGCTGACTTACGCGCCCAAACGGCGTTTGGCAACGCTAATCAGAGCTCGCCGAGATCGATCAGAGAATTTGTGCTCGCCAGGATCGCGTCCTTGGCCGGGATGTAATCAAGGCCCAGCATCTTGCGTGACTTCTCGTTCGTGAAGGCGCGCGCTTTGCCAAGCTCAGGCACAATTTGCTTCAGCGTCGGATTGACCACGGTCAGCATTTTCACAAGCCAATTGGGAAGTTCGCCTTTTGGCAATTTGCGATCCGGATAGGCCTCGCGCAGAACGGCGCCGATCTCAGTGAAGGACAAGACCTTGTCGCCGACAATGAAACGCTCGCCAGCGGCCTCGGGTTTTTCCATCGCATTGACATGTGCCAGGGCGACATCGCGGACATCAACAATGCCAAAGGTCAGTTTCGGGAAGGCCGGGACTTTATTCTGCATGGGCTGGGTGACCAGCTCTAGTGACGCGGAGACATCACCGCTCATTGCCGGGCCAAGCACCGCAACTGGGTTGATTGTCGCCAATTCCAGGCCCTTGCCGTCACCATTGACATAATCCCAGGCCGCCTTTTCAGCGATCGCTTTCGAGCGCGTATACGCGGTATTGTCCTTGATATTATCTGGATTAGACCAATGCGATTCATCCAAAGTCGCCGGGCGGGCATCGCCCCAGCCATATGCAATGGCGGCAAAGGATGAGGTCATCACAGCCCGCTTGACGCCTGCCGCCTTGGCAGCCTTCAGCGCCCGCAAGGCGCCTTCCTTGGCCGGAATGATCAGCTCATTCGCATCCTTGGGCAGATTGTTCGGGATCGGAGAGGCCAGATGCTGAAGATAGGTCACGCCCTCCATCGCTTCAGCCCAGCCCGAATCACTGGTCAGGTCAGCGCTGACCAGTTCGACTTCGATCGGCTTGCCGGCATATTGGCTCAAAGTCGCATTCAGCTTATCGGCTTTGCTGGCCGATCGTGCCGTGCCGCGTACCTCATAGCCTTTATGGATTAATGCCAGAATCGTGTGCGAGGCGATAAAGCCGGTCGCCCCGGTTACGAGTACTTTGGTCATAGCGAGTCCTCCATTTTCGCGAATACTGAACGCAATGTTCTTTGTTCACAAGAGGCGGACAGGTCACGATTTGGTCTTGGCGTTTACCCGCTCGCGCCAACCGATATACAGCGTCGAGACCACGATCACGGCCGCGCCAATCCACACGCTGACCCCTGGGATCAGGCGGAACACCCAGAAATCGGCGATCGCTGACATAGGCAGGCGCAGATAATCAATCGGCGACAAGAATGACGCATCCCCAATACTCATCGCGTAGATGAAGCAGAATTGCGACACAAAACCGAACGCACTCATGGCGACGATCAGCCCCCAATCCTGCAAAGACACATCCGTCCAGAAGACGATCGCAAACGGCGCCAGCAAGAGGGTCGAAAACAGATTGGCATAGAGCAGCAACACCATAGCCGGCAATTCCGCACTCAAGAATTTCACCAGCACGATCGCAGAGGCCAGGCTGAAGGCGCTGATCAAGGCGACGACGCTGCCAAGCTCAAAAGCGTTGCCTGCGAACGCGCCCGGTTGCCAGAAAAAGAAAATGCCCGGCATGACCATGATCAACACGCCGACAAAGCCCATGAACAAAGCCGCCCAACGCTGCGGACCGACAAATTCTCGGAGCACCAGGGCGGCCAGCAGCGTGACAAACAGCGGCCGCGTGAAGCTGATCGCGTTGAATTGTGCCAAGGTCAGGGTGAAGAAATCCGAGACCGCGACAATCGCCAATGTAAAGCCAAGGGTGCCGAACAGGCTTCGGATAATGAGCAAGCCTGGCCGCTTGGTTTTCATCGCGGAAAAACCGAGCGCAGCAACAAAGGGCACCGCCATCCACATGCCGAGAAAGGCGCGCCAAAAGGCCAGGAAGACCGGATGCACGTCTGCCGAGAGCAGTTTGTTGATCAAGAGATAGAAGGTGAAACCGACGCCCGACAAAACCATAAGTGCCGCACCGCGCAGGTTGCCGGAAAGCCGCGACGTGTTAACAGGCTCGTAACTCGAACCGTCCTCCTTATCCGTCATGTCCCAATTCTCCGCTGCCGATTTAGAAGCCATAGACCGCTTGTGGCGCTCTATTCCGGCCGATCATGTCTGGACCGGCTGGTCGGCCAGCGGTGAGACCCCGGACGAGATCACACTTTACCGCACGCGTGCGCACTGGCGCCGCTTTCCGTTGCGCAAGTCAAACACGGATTTTGTCCTGTTCGACGATAAGGGCCATGAAGTCGCGCGCTCTGACACGCTGGAGGCCCTGCTCGATCAAGTCGAAGCGATCCCCGGCCTGACCGATTAGGCACCTTGTCCGCTGCGCATGGCTGCTGCCATCTGCTCGGCCTGTTCCGGCGTGATGCCGAGCGCGTCGAGGAGCGGACCGCCAATCTCTTCATTCCAGCTGTGCGGCGGCCCAACCGTCATGCCGCCATCGACGAGGAATTCGCCGCCGGTGATGAAGCCAGCTTCGGATGAGCTGAGATAAGCCGCCATGCGGGCAATGTCCTGGCCATTCCCCGTGCGCCCGATCGGCTGCATGGCGCCGCCAGCCTGGGCCACCATTTCAGCCATCTGGTCCGCTTGTTCCCGCGGCAGGCCCAGTGATGCACCAAAAATCGAGGTCGCGATAAAACCAGGCAGGATCGCGTTCACCCGAATTTTGTATTTGGCAAGCTCCGCCGCGGCGAGTTTGGAAAAGTGCGCCACCGCTTTCTTGGCCACGGAATAGGTGACCGGCGCGTAACCCGCGCAGATGGCGGAGATCGAGGATGTGTTGACCACACTGCCGCCACCGCGCGCTTTCATATGCGGCACGGCAAAATGCGTCCCGGCGAACACCGACTTCAATAGCAAATCCATGGTGAAGTCATAGCCATCGAAATCCATCTCTTCGACACTGCTCGAGGTGCCGCCGCTACCGGCATTGTTCCAGAGAATGTCGAGCCCACCAAACGTGTCGACCGCGGCTTGCATTAAAGCCTCGAGCGATTTTGGGTCCATCACATCGCAGTTCTGATAGGTCACTTTGTCAGCGCCAAACCGCTGCACCAGGGCGGCGCCTTTCTCGTCCTGAATATCAGCCGCGATGACTTGCGCGCCGGCCTCAACGAAAACCTCAACCCCCGCCGCGCCGATGCCGCTAGCGGCGCCTGTAATCACTGCCACTTTGCCTGACAGGTCTGCCATATCTTCCTCCAATGTCATTTTTGCCATTGGGGGGTAAAGATGACGCCGCCGTCAAGATAGGTCCTCGCGTCACAAGCCTAAGGCGCGTCGGTCAGACAGGTCTCTGAAATCTCCCAACCGAGGTCCTGTAACATGCCCAACAAGATGGCATCTGGGCGATGCCGTGTTTCGCCCTGACCACTATCCGATAACATGATCGGGCTCGCGCGCCTTGGAAACTGCGGAATGTGAGACACAGATAGCGGCGTCACGGCGACCGGATACCCGCCATTGGCCCTGCGCGCCTGCTCGCCGGTGAAATTCAATGTCGGATTGGCCAGAGCATATGTCAGATCCAATGATGGATTCTCGAAATCGGTAAGTGTGCGACCGTCCGCAAGTTTCAGGAACGTGTCATACAACATTGGCGTGCCATCCAGCTCAGGCAGATCGAATGTCCAAGAAAAGTATGAAATGAAATCATTCGGGAGACCGATCGAGGAAATGGGGTCACCCTGATAAGGCGTGTACGTGCCGCTCGAAATGCCAAGCCCGTGCGCAATCTCGTGCAAGGCGACATTTATGAAGTCCACCTCGCCGTCTTCAATGCCGGCCTCTTTGCTGAAATACCAATTCGATTTTTCGCGCAGAAAAATATTCATATCATCCGCGTCATCCACGCGTTTGCCGCGCAAAGCGTTCGACAGCGCCGTCGGATACCAAGCATCCTGGACAGGCAAGTGCGGTTCATTGCGGGTTCCGTTTGGCAGCGCAAATCCGGTCGGGCCGTTTTGGATCCAGGTGACGTGAATCTTGATCGGCGCCTCATTCGCCAGGCAATCAGACCAGATCGCTGCGGCGGCCTCGAAATCGCTCTGAGCGGCCTCAGGCACGTCCTGATATGTCATCTTAATACTGGCCACAGCGACCGGTTCACTGAGAACAAACGCGGCCAGCCCTGCCGTAATAAAACGCGCGATCATGTATACCTCCTAATGTGTACGACTTATGCGAGTATTTTTTGATACGCGGGATCGACATGCCTGGATCAATTGGCCTGCCGATTTGACTTGACTCTTCCCCCCTCATCCTGTTTTAGACGCCGCTTCAGGACGGGTCGGTGTGGTGCTGCCGTTGCAATCGCCTCTTACACAAGGTTCGGGGCCAGCCCACGTCAAAAATTGAGGTATACTATGTCACGTCGTCATTCGGCGAAGTACAAGATTGATCGCCGTGTTGGCGAGAACATCTGGGGCCGCCCCAAATCACCAGTCAACAAACGCCCAAACAAGCCCGGTCAGCACGGCCCAAACCGTCGCGGTAAAGTCTCTGACTTCGGCATGCAGCTCATGGCCAAGCAGAAACTCAAGTTTCACTATGGCGACATCACTGAGAAACAGTTCAAGGCGACTTTTGTTGAAGCCGCGCGCCGCAAAGGCAACACGGCCGAGAACCTGATTGGTCTGCTCGAGGCCCGTCTCGACGCCTTTGTTTATCGTTCGAAATTCGTGCCGACCATTTTTGCCGCACGTCAATTCGTCAATCACGGCCACGTCACGGTCAATGGCACCAAGACCAATATCGGCTCTTACCGCCTGAAGCCTGGCGACGTTGTGCAGGTTCGCGAAAAGTCGCGCAACATGGCGCTGGTTCTGGAAGCCCTCGGTTCACCAGAGCGCGACTTGCCGGAATATATCGAAGTCGACCCAAAGGCGATGACGGCCACGTTCGTGCGCATGCCAGAACTGTCTGACGTCCCTTACCCGGTTCAAATGGAACCGGCTCAAGTGGTCGAATATTATTCTTCGTAAGCCGCTTAGAGCTTGCACAAAGGATCGAGCCGCGCTGTCATGGCGCGGCTTTTTTCTTGCTGTTTTTCCGGAGGATAGAATTTGTCCCACCCCTCGATCAAATCTGTGCGCGACGCCCTGATTGCGCCGCCTGGCAAAGCGTTTCATCTCTCCAATCGCGACTCTGGCGACCGCTCGCTGTTCCCGGACAAAAAAGAAGCGCGCGTCTCACTGAAGAAAGACGCAGCCGCAATCAATGAGTTGCAGGACAAGCTCTATTCTAATCGCGATCGCGCTTTGCTCGTCGTGTTGCAAGGCATGGACACGGCTGGCAAAAGCGGCGTCATTCGCAATGTCTTTGCAGATACCAGCCCGCTTGGCATGCAAGTGCGCGCATTTAAAGCCCCCAGCAAAACTGAGCTCGCGCATGATTATCTCTGGCGCATCCATGATGCTGTCCCGCGCAAAGGCCGGATCGGCATTTTCGACCGCTCGCATTATGAAGACGTTCTGGTCGTTAAAGTCCGCAAGTTCGCACCAGAAGACGCAATTGAGCAGCGTTATGAACAAATCAATGCGTTCGAGAAACACTTGTCAGAGAATGGCGTGAAGATCCTCAAATTCATGCTCAATGTCGGCTATGAAGAGCAAGGCATTCGCTTGCGTGAGCGCCTCACCGAGGAACACAAATTCTGGAAGTTCAATCCGAGTGATCTCGAGGATCGCAAATTATGGCCCGACTTTATGAGCGCCTATGAAACGGCGGTCACGCGCTGCTCTACCGAGCATGCGCCTTGGTATATCGTTCCGGCTGACAGTCGGACGCGGCGCAATGCGATGATTGCCCGGATCGTGCGCGGCGCGCTTGAAGACATGCAGCTCGCCTGGCCAGATCCGGGTCATCGTTTGGAAGATTTCGACTTCGATTAGCCGCGGATCGAGACCGAGCCACCGCTTGATTTGTCGCTATCGACAGCAGTTGGGCTGCCATAGACATCGACGTCCGCGCCGCTCGAGGCTTCCGCATCGACTCTGACGGTCGTGTGGATCGAAATGTCCGATCCGCTCGAGGCATCTGCGCGACCATTCTGACAGACCAAGTCGCGCGCTTCGATGTCAGAACCGGATGAAGACTCAGCCCGCACCGTGACACAGTTGCCAGAGACAGAGGCGTCGGACCCGCTTGAGGTTTCAATCGACACGGTGCCGCCATCGACGCCGGTGACGGTCACATCAGCGCCGGAAGAGACATCAATATAGATTGAGTCCCCGGTCATGCCGCGGCCGGAAACATCGGATCCTGACGAAGCTTCGACACTGGAAATGACAGGCGCGGTGACCGTGATGCCATAGCGCTCGCGCTTACGGCCCCAGCCCCAATTATTCTTCTGACGCTTGAGAATCAGCGTGTTGCCTTTGACCTCGACTTCAATGTCGCTGAAATCGCCATTGCGATTCTCGACACTGATCGATTGCGCGCTTCCGGTCTCGAAGGTGAGATCCAGGCCGGCGGAAATATCGATGGCGGTGAAAGAACCGACATCATAGGTACGGGTTTCAGCACTGGCAGCGCCAGCAAGGCCGAGCGCGAGAAGGCTGGCAGCAGTAAGAGTGCGGATCATGACAGATGGCTCCGTTAACAAGTTGCTTTGTGATCCTGAACGCGAGAGTGGTGTACATATCGAAAAACAATAAGTCAACAGGATTGACTACATTTGTGGTCGATTAGGGATTCTGCTGGCTGCAAAACGAGGCGAGCGTCTTATGGGGGCTGTCTCGTGCGGCCTGGCTTGTTTTTTTGTTTTCGGCGTCTGAGGGGACGTCGCCCTTTTAACCGCTCGTCCCCGGCTTTCGCCGGAATAAGCGGTCGTTGGGGATTTGGCGCGTGTGACAATGCCTATGCGTGGACACAAAAAAGCTCTCCTATTCAATAACTTAAAATAGTTCAGTCCCCACCCTTTGATCCTACGCTTATACTTGTCGCATGATCATCCACCGCTATCTCTTCGCCCATTACAAACAGGTCGCCGTCTATTTCTGGCCGATCCTGTTTTTGAATCTGTGGCGGGTGGATCTCTGGTGCGCTGAGACCGGGCGCCAGGCTTTTGTCCAGGTTGATCGCTATGGCCGGGCTTGGGTGCCTTACTTTGAGGGCATGAGCGTCAATTACATGACGCGTGATCCGGATGAGCGCTTTTATGCGCCAAGCGAGGTCGAGGACCTGTGTCCTCAAATCTTCGAACACGCACTGGCTTCCCTCTCCGACCGTCCCGGACTTGATCCGGGATCTCCCTCCTGGCTTCCGGACGTGTGGCCTGAGATCCCGGGTCAAGCCCGGGACACTCGGATGCTGCTTGACCCAGGCTAGCCTCACGCACTCCCTTCTCCCCAAACGCCTCATCCTGAGCCTGTCGAAGGATGAAGGTCCAAACAAACCCAAACCACCCCCACAGCCCGCTCGCCGGGCCGCACGCGCAGCGCAAAGAAAAAACCCGCTCCAAAGGAGCGGGCTTTTCAAATTCAAACAAAGCAGATCGCTTAGACGAAGCCTTTGAACTTGTCTTTGAAGCGGGACACGCGGCCGCCGCGGTCCAGGTTCGCATTGCGGTCGCCGGTCCAGGCCGGGTGCGAGCTGGAATCGATATCAAGGACGAGCTTGTCGCCTTCATTGCCCCAAGTGGAGCGGGTTTGATACTCCGTCCCGTCAGTCATGACGACGGTGATGAAGTGGTAATCTGGATGGCCTTCGGCTTTCATCGCGGGTGCCTCTTTGAGCTGGTGTGGGACCGATTACTGACCGGCCTCAAAATCTCGAAAGCGCGGACATACAGGAAGGCCGCACGGAGCGCAAGGCAAATGAGTCATCTCAGCTGGCAGATCTGACAGTGGTGCCGCAACACCGCGATCGCCTTTACTGCAGGCCTGATGACAGGAGTCCGACCGATGCGCCTATCTTATCTGCTCTGCTGCGGTTTGATCGCCGCGACGCTGGCCGCGCCCAGTGTCGCAGCCGAAGACATGCACCTCAGATATATTACGCTTTATGATGGCGGTTGGTATAATGTCGACCCGATCATGCTGCATTGGAAAACCCCGGACGGCGAGACCTTTTCCAAGAAAATGGGCGCCAAGATCGGCAAAGGAGAAGCCTGGTGCTATGACCTGAAAAAGGACGGCCGCGTGCCGAGCGGCTCACAGGTCTGGATCATCGCCAAGATTGAATCCGGCGAGAACAAGAATTGCAAGAAAGACCGCAAGCACATTTATGACGAAGACAGCAACGCCATTTGGTGGCTGAAAATGGGGGGCACGACCGTCAACAATAATCGCTGCGAAAATGTCTCTGACAGCAAAGAGTCTTATACGCCGGACACGACGATCAAAGGCAATTCGAGTTATTGCGCCGACTGATCAGGTGCGGTCGTCGGCAACACCTGATGCCAATTCGGGGTCGAGATAGTCGGCTGTGACCCGATTGTCTGCCCGCTCCATGCGCCACGTGTAGAAGGCAAAAGTCATCCAACCGGCATGGAACAAGACGCCTGCGCTGAGCGCGATCCAGCCTGGAATCGGACCGATATGCGTCCGGTAGAGAAACTCACTCCATGACGAAACATCGGTCGGATGCATGCCGATCTTTGCATAATAAGCCGCGCCCTGGATTGCGAACAGCCAACCATAATTGCGGCGCAGACGGCGCCCGATGGCCCGCATGGCTGAGATACGATGGCGTGGCCGCATATAGTCGTCCGACAAAGCCGTGCCGCGATCGAGCGGGATCTGTGCCCCTTGCCCGCGCAAGATGGGCACGTAATTGGTGATCTCAATCATCCGCGCGCGAAACTTCCAGACATAGAAATAGCGATACCGCCGCGCTTCCAGGATCAGGAACATGGCCGATAGCAGCCCGACCAGGACGATGGGCAAAGGTGACGCCTCTTCATTCGCGAAACTGACCGAGAATGCAATTCCAGTCGAGACCACGGCCCAGTTGGTTGTCATGTCCAGACGCTGACGCCAGATCGTCGAACGATAAACTTCCGCGCGATACAGGTGCGCCAGTGCACCGACTTCGGCGCTACCGCAAATGGCTTCTGGCGGGTCCTGATCCGGGTCCATCATGAGATAAGGTATAACCCAATTTGCTTAACCGCCAATTGCACTGGCCGATTGGTCGCAATAACCGAGCTCGAGAATGGCGCGATAGCCGCCTAGCACGCGGCGAACCTCGCGCGTGTCCTGATCATTGTCGAGACTGCGAACCCGGCTCAATAGATCTCCGCGGGCGCCCGCAATGCGCGCGCGCCAGAATGCGTATCTCAAATTTTGCGGCGCGTCCGTCATGGCCAGGGCTTGCGTCAAACGCGACATGTCGCACCGCACCATGGCGAGCTCTGCAGCGGCATGCGCCAGGTTCGGTTTCTCAAAATCAGACGCCGCCCGCGACAGATCAAGCAGCGCCTCGTTCAAGCGCTCCCCCGCTTCAGGAGCGCTCTGTTGCAAATGCCGACCCGCCGACAAGAGCGCGTCAGCGCGCCCAAAACTGAGCGGCGCCTGCCGCGCGCGTGCGATGGCGATCAAGCCGTCTACACCTTTGGCATCCAGGATCGGCTTCGCCTTTTGCCAGCCATAATCGGGATAATTGGTACTCGTCGAATACCGCTGGTCGAACCGAGTCTCCCAGAATGCTAAAAGGACTGCATCATCGGCAAGCCCGGCAATCTCGAGAAAGGCTGGCGCCAAGCGCGCGCGCTTCTCATCCGGCAGGATCAAGGCCGCGGACCATGCGGCATCGAGCACGCATGCCGGTTCGCTCTTATCGCAACCTTCGGCCAGCGCGGCGACAGGCAACATAAACACAGACAGGAATAGGAGGAGGCCCCGGATCATAAGCCGATCGTATCAGGACATGTCTGAACCGAAACTGAGCAAGTCCGAAAGATTACAGCGGCTTATCCGCGGCCACGATACGGCGCCACACCCGTCTCAGGAACATACAATCCGTCCGGAACTGGGCCGGTTTGCCAGAATACATCAATCGGAATGCCGCCGCGCGGATACCAGTAGCCGCTGATTCTGAGCCAGCGCGGATCCAACAAGCCCGCAATTTCCTTCCCGACACGCAACGTGCAGTCTTCATGGAAGCCGCCATGATTGCGGAAACTGGTCAGGAAGAGTTTCAAACTCTTGCTCTCGACCAGCCAGTCGCCCGGCGCATAATCAATCACCAAGTGGGCAAAGTCAGGCTGCCCGGTCACAGGACAGAGCGAGGTGAATTCCGGCGCCACAAAACGCGCCAGGTAAAGCGTGTCTGGATGAGGATTTGGCACCCGCTCCAAGGTCGCCTCATCGGGCGAGTTAGGTGCTGCAGTTTGCTGTCCGAGCTGATCAAGACCGGCATAGATGTCTTTGTCTGCCATGCTAGCCTCCAAAGGTCGGAATCAAATCGAACCGCATGCCGATATAGAGGAAGTAAGCCGACAGCAGGACCCCGCCTTCCCAGCGCGCCAATCTGCGCCCGGTAAAGGCAAAGATGAATAATAGAACCAGAGACAGGAAGATCGCTCCCATGTCGGTCCACGTGACCATGCTCGCCGCTTGTCCGAATTGCATCGCGGCAACTTCCAGCGGCACACCGGCAGCTGACGTTTCGATCAGCGAGAATGGGAAGACAATCGCAGAAACACCAAGAATGCCGAGAATGTTGAAGACGTTTGACCCCAGCACATTGCCCAGCGCCACATCGGCTTTGCCTTTGCGCGCGGCCATGATGGAGGTCACCAATTCTGGCAGGCTAGTGCCAATGGCAACGATGGAAACGCCGATCACGGTTTCCGAGACGCCGAGCAATCGCGCGGCATCAGAGCCGCCCTCGACGAGAAAGCGCGCGCCAAAGATGACGCCGGCAATCCCGCCTAGCGTCAGCAGGATCGACATCCAGACCGCATCATCATTTTCAAACTCTTCGGCTTCCCCTTCATGCATCTCGCCGGCAGCGCTATTGGCGCGGCGATCCAGAATGACCGAGGCAATAAGGTAGAAGACAAGCAAGGCCGTGAAAGCGATCCCGGTCGTGCGGGTAAATCCGTCAATCCAGACGATGAGCGCGAAGAGAGCGGTCACGGCGAGCATGAACGCCCCATCTCGCGCCAGCGCCTTCGGGTCTGTCGTGATCGCGCGAACGAAAGCGGCCGCCCCGATGACCAACAAGATATTTGCGACATTCGAGCCAATCACATTCCCGATCGACAGCCCGACCGCGCCTTCGCTCAAGGCCTGCAAGCTGGTGACCAATTCCGGCAGACTTGTGCCGAAGCCGACCAAGGTCAGGCCGATGACCAATTCTGACATTCCGGCCTTTCGGGCAATACCGACTGACCCTCTGACCAGGGATTCGCCGCCTGCAAAGAGCAGGACAAATCCGCCAAGAATCAACAGGCCCATTTCCATCGAAATTTCGCTCCAAGTACTCAGCGCTCATATGAACGCTCTTGCCAAGAAGACCAAGCGGGTAAATGATTTCGACGGATAGGAATAGCCCTAAGGGGGAGTCGCAATGCAGTTTCGCGCGTTTTTCATCAGCCTATGTGTCGTGACTGCTTTGCCCGCTTGCACGGTGAACCTCAACGTCAATGACACGCAACTGCTTGGCACGGAAATCACAAAGGAAGACCGTATCCGAACGGTCTTGTCGATGCAGCAGGACGCTTGGAACACTGGTGACATAGACGGTTTCATGCAGGGCTATTGGCAATCTCCAGAGCTGCGTTTTGCCTCCGGCGGTACTGTGACGCGCGGCTGGCAAGCGACACGCGATCGCTATCACGCCAATTATTCAGATCGCAGCCTGATGGGCACGTTGACATTCGAGGCTATCGAAACCTTGATGCTTAGCGATGACGCCGCTGTCGTTCACGGGGCCTGGGCATTGCAACGCGAGTCAGATCGCCCGTCCGGCTTGTTCACGCTGGTCTTTCAACAGATAGATGGCGACTGGAAAATCGTCAGCGACACAACAACTTCGGCGGATTAGATATGACCCTTCCTCGCATCCGACAGCTCGTCTTCGCTTCAAATGACCAAGCTGATATTGAACGCCTGCGTGCGGTGCTCGATCTCGGCCCCGGCTTTGTCGATCCAGGCGTGGCGGAGTTTGGCTTGACCAATGGCGTCTTCGCGATCGGCGATCAGTTCCTCGAAACCGTTGTGCCCGTTCAGGACAATACCGCTGCGGGGCGATTCCTCGACCGCACCCAGGGGCTAGGCGGTTATATGGCCATCTTTCAAACTGAGAATATGAGCCAAGTTCGCAAAGCGACAGACACCCTCAAGATTCGACGTGTTTGGAATATTGATCTTTCCGACATCTCTGCCAGCCATCTTCACCCGGCCGATATTGGCGCGGCAATCGTCTCGATCGATGAAGCCCGGCCGGAAGGCTCGTGGCGCTGGGGCGGACCGGATTGGACGAGCAATGCCAGGCCAGGCGGGCTGACCCGGCTGGATGTCTCGGCCATCGACCCGAGAGAGATGAGCGAGAAATGGGGCACTGTGTTGGGCCTTTTCCCGGACGAGATCGGGCATGGCATTCTTGAACTTCGCCTCGCCGGCGGCGCTATCCGCTTCCTGCCCGGCTCCAGGGATTACCTGAGCGGCTATCAATTGCAGGTTCCGGATCCCGCCGCCTGTATCACCCGCGCCAGCGCGCATGGATTACCCGTTGAATCCGACAGTTTTGCGTATTGCGGCGTCAAACTCTCACTGACAGCGATTGATCCTGACGCTTAGCGCGCTAAAACCCGTGTTTGAGATTCGCCCAGGGGATCAGAGGGGTTTACTCGATGAAGCAGGGTACGCTTGATCTGGACACGAGCCATTCGCCGCTTGAACGGGCGATTGAAGGCAAGCTGTTTCGACATTTCATCACCGCCTTGATTATCGTCAACGCGGTTATTCTCGGCGTGCTGACTTATGAACGGCAAATGCCGAATGGCTTTGTCGCCTCTCTCAGCTGGTTTGATCGTGCCGTCACAATCGTTTTCGCGGCCGAGATCCTAATGAAGTTGACCGTCTATCGGTTGAACTTCTTCAAGTCTGGGTGGAACTGGTTCGACTTTATTGTCGTCGGCGTGTCGCTGATCCCAGGCGGCGCCGCCTTCTCGGTCCTGCGCGCGATGCGCGTGCTCAGGATCCTGAGGCTCTTGCACATCGTGCCGATGATGCGCCGGATCACCGAAGCCTTGTTGAACGCTCTGCCGGGAATGGGGGCCATCCTCGCGGTGCTGGCGCTCTTAACTTATGTCGGCGCCGTTATGGCGACCAATCTGTTTGGCGACACAGACAATCCGGAAGTTCTGCAACTGTTCGGAGATCTGCCCAGCTCGGCCTATTCTCTGTTCCAGGTCATGACGATGGACGGCTGGCGCTTTGAAGTCGTTCAAAAGGTCGTTGATGACGGCAATCCGTATGCCCCGCTTTTCTTCTTGATCTTCATTTTCATCGCCAGCTTTGCCGTATTGAACTTATTCATTGCCTTGATTGTTGATGCGCTCGCCGCTGAACAGCGCGCTGTCACAGAAGAGCATCTCGAAGTCATCGAGGAAGAAATGGATGAGGAGTTCAGCGACGCCGATAAAGAACGCGATGAAATCATCGAGCTGTTGCAGGAATTGAAACGCGAGCTCGCTGAGCTGAAAGCCGAAAAAGCAAACGACGCGACCTAGAAACGAGCCCAAAATGGAACCCCGCCAGCGGGGGGAGCTGGCGGGGCCGTCTGGGAAGCGGAAGGGATGGGGGGGGACGCTCGCTTCCCAGTTTGTCTTGTCAGCGACCTTAGCCGGCTGGCAGAAGCACCGTGTCGATGACGTGGATGACGCCATTAGACGCCGCAACATCCGCGGCCACGACCGTCGCGCTTGAGCCAGGCGCCGTCAGGACAACACCGTCTGTGCCATCAACACCGAGATCACCATTCAAAGTGCTGGCGGTGATTTGCTGACCTGCGAGGTCGCCAGACTTGATTTTTGCACCCGCAATAACGTGCAGCTTGAGGATACCGGCGAGGGCCTCTTTGTTTTCTGGCATGAGGAGCGTTTCGACGGTGCCAGCTGGCAGCGCGGCAAAGGCCTCATCAGTTGGGGCGAACACGGTCAGCGGCCCGTCGCCTTTTAAGGCGCCAACCAGGCCAGCCGCATCAGCGGCGGCGAGCAGAGTAGAGAATGACCCAGCTGCAGCGGCTGTATCCACGATGTCAGCTTTTGCTTTAGTATAGCCTTCGCCTGCAATCGCAGTCGAATAGCTCGCATCAACACGATGCGCGTCTTTCTTTGAAGAACATTGTTCCGCAACGGCTGGCGCGGCGAGGAGGCTTGCAGAGATCAAGAGAGTAGCGAGTTTCACGAAGAAATCTCCATGTGAATTACGACCCGAACCATATCGGCGTCATATTCACTACGACATCGAATACAAAATAGATTTGGAAATGACTCGATTTTAATGAACCGCTTTTTGCGACCTTAACGCGCGTGTCAGTAAGACTCATTCACATGGGCCCCTAATACGCGCTATAGGTGTGCTCATGTCTCTGTGGCAAAGACTCATCGAAAGCGGCAAGCGCTTATTCGACGTGGACGTGGTTGATGAACCACTCCCGGCTGATCTCGAGTGCGCGCCGGATCCGAACGATGTTGGCTTTACCGCCGCAGTTGTGGGCCTAGGGGCCAAGATGGCGAAAGCCGATGGCCGCGTTACGGATGACGAGATCATGGTCTTTTCGCGCGTTTTCCAGACGGCGCCAAAGGATGCAGCCGCTGTGCGACGCGTCTTCAATCTCGCGCAGCAAACTGTCCAGGGATATGAGTCTTATGCCCGCAAGATTGGCCGTAAATACGCGGCGCGACCGTGTTTGCTGGAAGGCGTGCTCGACGGATTGTTCATGATTGCGACCGCAGATGGCGTGGTGACCGAGGACGAGCTGAATTATCTGCAAACCGTCTCAGAAGCGTTTGGATTTACGGACGCGACATTCCGTCGAATCAAAGCCGGACATATGGGCCCGGATCGGGACGACCCGTATCATATTCTCGGCGTTGCGCATGACGCTGAGTTCGATGAGATTCGGCGCGTTTATCGACGACTCATGGCGGACAATCACCCGGATCGCGTGATTCAAAACGGCGCGCCGCGCGAATTTGAATCCGCCGCGCATGAGAAAGCTGCCACGATTACGGGCGCATATGCCCGAATCCGCGCTGAACGAGGTCTGATCGCGGCAAATTGACGATCCGTCACAATCTAGCCGTTGACGGCACCTATCTTGCACGCCATCTATTGCGGATACGAGGATGTTATGACCGCTACTCACACCGCCCCACTCGGCTTTCCTGAAAATCTGTTCGCGCTGATGCGACGAATTGGAAACCTGTTTGCGAAAGGTGTTCTGGCCGCAGCGATTATCTTCATGGCTGGCTTGATTGCCGTCGCCACCGCGGCAGCAGGCATCGCGCTCGCAGCATTCGCTCTGATCTTGCGCCTGTCCGGTTCAAATACGGGCCGAACGCAAACACGCTACGAAGAGCGCGCTGAAAATGGCACCGTGACATTGGAAGCGAAAAAGACGCCGCGCGGCTGGACCGTCGAATAATCGACTACGCCGCTTTGTCCGGCATCCCTTCAATAAACAGTGTTTGTGTCGGATACGCAAATTCGAGCCCATGCTCCTGCAAGCCGCGGAATAGAGCGAGCAGGACGCGGGAGCGTGCCGCCATCGCCCGATTGAAATCCGGCTGCAAGGAATAGAAGACCAAATCGTAGTCTAGCGAGCTTGGTCCGAACGCGGCCATGCCGCAGCGATCAAACTCCACCGCCGGAACGTCTTTCACAATGTCTGCAACGATTTCCGGCACGCGCTCGGCAAGCTCTGGTGCCGTTTGATAGATGACACCGAAGACCGTCTCTATGCGACGCCGCGCCATTCGCTCCATATTGTGGATCTCATAGTCCAGCAAATTGGTGTTCGAGATGATCATTTGTTCGCCCGTCTTGGCCCGGACGCGCGTGGTCTTCAGACCGATATCCTCAATGATGCCCCAGCTGTCGCCATAACGGACGGTATCGCCGACCTGGAACGGTTTATCGATGACGATTGACAATGACGAAAACAGATCTCGAAATACACCCTGGGCAGCGATACCGATGGCGATACCGCCGATACCAAGACCGGCGAGCAGCGCCGTCACATCTGCGCCGACATTATCGAGGATCAGCAAAAGCGCGACCGACCAGACAGCGACGCTGATAAACCATTTGATGATATTAAACGCTGATGCCAGCGCCCGCGCATCGCCGCTGGACCGCGCGACGTTCCGGCGAATGAATGAGACAGCAAATTCCTGAACCCATTCTGCGATCTGAAGAATTGCCGCTAGAACAAAGAAGACTTTGACAATCACCGAGACCGCGTTTGGCAGGCCGAGCATTGCATCCGTCAACGCGAAGGCGATCATAATCATGAAATAGGTATGAAAGCGTTTGACCACGCGGTGCAGCAAGGCGGTGAAGGAATAATCATCGCCACGCGGCAATTGTACTATGCCTTTCAGGATAGCCCAGCGGGCAAGCCATTGGACTGTCGTAAACACAATCACCAGCCCGAGCGCGATAAGCGCGGTCAGCTCGCCAGAGCCAATCCAGCTGACAAATTCAGTCGCGGCCTCCGTTGCCTGCGCGGTTGTTTCGGTGATGGCTTCGATCGGATCGGCTGCGGGATCACTCGACGGGGTCGCAGGATCGTCCTGCATGCGCTGCCCCGGTCCGTTCAAGATCCAATCTCCGAAACTCATGTTCCGACCTTTCATGCCTGCCTGAGCCGATCCGCTGCCGCGTCAATCACGCGCATCGTTTCGTCCCATAGATCGAGCGAGGCTAATTCAGATTGGTGAAAAAACCGTGCCTCCGCCGCGTCATCTCCAGCGACTGGGGCGCCTGCGACCCACCGGGCCGCATAATCGACTAGAACATAATGGCGTGTGATCAGGTCGCCATCTCGATTATTGAAGATAGCGTCCACGACGTCTACCAGGCCGACAATGTCTGCCTCGACACCCGTTTCCTCGCGCAATTCACGCAACGCCGCCGTTTTGACTGGTTCGCCCGGTTCAATCCGCCCGCCAGGCAAAGACCATTCCCCTCGTCGAGGCGGTGTGCCCCGTCGGATCAAGAGGACCTCATCGCCGCGAAAACAGACAATGCCAACTGCCGGTACTGGCCGCAAATCACCTACGGGTTTTGCAGAAACGCTCATGGCAGACAGTTTGCACAGAATGTTTTGAAGACCTCGTAAACACTTTGTGCCAAAGGAACGACGCTGACTGGAAAGGCCGCTATGCCGAAGACCAAAGATCGATCGATCAGCCTCGCCCTGCAAGGCGGCGGCGCACATGGTGCTTTCACCTGGGGTGTGCTGGACCGACTGATCGAGGAACCAGGACTGAACATTAAGGCGATCACGGCTACTTCTGCCGGAGCCGCCAATGCTGTGGCTTTTGCTGCCGGGTTGGCGCAAGGCGGCAACGAAGGTGCGAAAGCCGGCCTAGAACGCCTATGGCGAACCGTGTCAGAGAAAGGCGCGCCCTTCTCCGCTTTTTCTTGGTCTAACTCGCCCTTCTCCGCGCTGCCTTATGGTCCGATCCATCTCGCCATGGCGTTTACCAGCATTGCCAGTCCATACGAGTTTAACCCGTTCGACATAAATCCGCTTCGCGACGCACTAGACGAAGCAGTGGACTTCGACGCCGTCCACGCTGCGCCAATCGATTTATTTCTGTCTGCCACCAATGTCGAAACAGGACGGGTAAAAGTGTTCCAGGATGGCGAGATATCGCGCGATGCGGTGCTCGCCTCGGCGTGCTTGCCGCAAACGTTTCGCGCCGTTGAAATCAATGGCAATGCCTATTGGGATGGCGGCTATATGGGAAATCCCAGCCTGTTTCCGCTCGTTTACGCGAAGGCGCCGCGCGATGTTCTGCTTGTGCTGCTTAACCCGATTTCGCGCCTCGGAATTCCGCGACGCGTGCCAGAGATCATGGACCGACTGAATGAGATCAGCTTCAATGCGTCTTTAATTGGCGAATTGCGGGCGATCGCTTTTGTTCAAAAATTGCTCGACGATGGCATGCTGAAAGAACCGCTGATGAAGAAGTATCGCCGCCTGACGGTCCATGCGGTTCGCGGCGGGCAAGTCCTGCAAGACCTCTCGTTACAGACCAAGTACGACACGAGCTGGAGCTTTTTGATAGACTTGCGCGACAAGGGCCGGGCAGAAGCCGATCGCTGGTTGGGCAGCTGCGCGCAGTATCTCGGGAGTGGCGAGTCTAGCTTGGATTTGCGACGAGAGTTCCTCGAAGCTTAGCGCGCAGTTAGAAACCACATCCTGGCAGCGCCGATATTGCGCTCGGACACGTTCTCCCAATCCGGCAGGTCGAGTGTTTCTTCGACTGCTGTTTCGACCACGACGATCGCCTTTTCAGTGAGCCAATCGCCGGCCTGAAGCGCCCGTAAACACGGCACGACCAGACCCTTATTGTAAGGCGGGTCCATGAAAGCCAGATCAAAATTAGGTCCAACACCGCTTGGTTTTTCACCAAGCTCGACCGCGCTTCTGCGATGGATGCGCGTGGCCCCGAACAGGCCCAGGGTCTCGATATTGCTTCGAATAGCCGCGCGCGCGGCATGCGCCGTTTCGACAAAGAGGCAATAGTTCGCCCCCCGCGACAAGGCTTCCAGACCAAGCGCGCCGGATCCTGCAAACAGATCAAGGACTCGTGCACCTTGCAAGTCAGGCGCCCAGTCGGCATGCGCCAGCACATTGAACAGACTCTCGCGCGCCCGATCTGACGTCGGTCGGGTCGTGTCGGTCTTGGGGGCCTGGATCGGGCGGCCTTTGAACTGTCCAGCAACGATGCGCATGGCTTGCCTTTACGGCCCAGGAACGCGATGGGGAAGACATGACGATCACAACGGACCCGATGCAGCGTGCCCTAGAGCTCGCCAAACACGCTGCCACGCTCGGCGAGGTGCCTGTCGGTGCGGTGATTGTAGATCCTGAGACAAGCGAGATTATTGCCGAGGGCCACAACCAGCCCATTGCGGATCACGACCCAACCGCCCATGCTGAAATTCAGGCCATCCGTGCCGCCGCTATAGCGCGAAGGAATTATCGCCTCACGGGTTTGCATCTTTATGTCACGCTTGAACCATGCGTCATGTGCGCGGGGGCGATCAGTCTCGCACGCCTCGGCAAAGTGGTTTTTGCCGCTGATGACCCGAAAGGTGGCGCACTGGTTCATGGTCCTCGGTTTTTCGAACAGCCAACCTGCCATTGGCGGCCTGAGATCGAGCAGGATGAGGTCAATGCCCAAGCCGCTGGACAGTTCCTGACAAATTTCTTTCGCGCGCGTCGCAAGAAAACCGCCGACTAAGCGCACTCACTGCGCAAACCAGGATTGAATGGTGGAGCCAGACGGAATCGAACCGACGACCTCTTGCATGCCATGCAAGCGCTCTCCCAACTGAGCTATGGCCCCAATTTCACGGGAAAAGCGGGAATAGAATTTCCCGCCCGGGCAATCAAGCCCTATTTATCATCCTTTTCGGGCTCGATGTCATCCGCATCGGGCTCGCCAAGTTCATTGTCGTCGTCGAGGTCAATGTCATTGCCAAGATCGAACTCTTCATCGAGATCGATCTCGTCGCTGTCATCATCATCATCATCGCTGTCGACGCCATCTTCGCTGAAGCCCGCCGGCATTTTTCCAGGTGCAGCATCATCGTCATCATCGCCGCCGGACATTTCCAGGACGACTTCATCTTCGTCGCCGCCCAGTTCCTTGGCTTCATCTTCGGAGGATTCTTCTTCATCCTCATCGGCACCCGCCGCGGCGGCTTTGGCGGCCTCTTCTTCTTCCAGCTCTTCGTCCTCATCCTCTGGCACAGCCTCTTTGGCAGCCGCCGTACGGACCTTGGTCTTGGTCGCTTGCGCCGTCTCATCCGCCGGGTCGAAAGTGTGTCCGCATTTCGGACACGTCGCGGGACGCTTGTTCAAATCATAGAATTTGGACTCGCAGCTGGGGCAAACGGTTTTGGTGCCCAGTTCCGGATCAGCCATATTTTTCATCCATCGGTGTGAAATTCGTTGCCCGCGCGCTTGCCAGAAACGCTCCCGCCTGTCAAAGCGCTTTTCGCTAGGTACTGTAACTAAAGGAACCACAAAACATGATGTGGACCTCGCATCCGGTGAAGGAGATCACCGGAACTTTGCGCGCGCCTGGCGACAAGTCGTGCTCGCATCGCGCACTCATATTCAGCGGACTGGCCGCCGGAACTTCAGAAATTTCAGGCTTATTAGAAGGCGAAGACGTCTTGAACACCGGCCGGGTTATGGCGGCGCTTGGCGCAACCGTCGAGCGTATCGGAGAGGGTGCTTGGCGTGTCGAAGGCGTTGGCGAGAAAGGTCTCCAGACCCCGACAGTTGATCTCGATTTTGGCAATTCCGGTACAGGATCACGTCTCATGCTCGGTGTGGTCGGCGGATATAATGTGAAGGCCCGCTTCATTGGCGATGAAAGTCTATCTGGCCGCCCTATGGGTCGCGTGCTGGATCCGCTGACCGAAATGGGAGTCACTTATGAAGCCAGCGAAGGCAAAACACTGCCGCTGGTGCTGAATGGCCGCGATGATTTGAGCGCCATCGATTACCACCCCCCACACGCCTCAGCCCAGGTTAAGTCTTGCATTCTACTTGCCGGACTGAACGCGCAAGGCACAACGACGGTACATGAGTCACGGATCACGCGGGATCATTCCGAGCGTATGCTACGTGGCTTTGGGGCTGACGTAAAAAGCGTACGAAGCGGCGCTGGCAATACGGTGTCGATAGAAGGTGGCCAAAACCTTTTTGCTCAGGAAACAGTGGTGCCCGGCGATCCAAGTTCCGCGGCATTCCTGGCGACAGCTGCAATGATCTCGCCCCGCGGCGGTGTGCTGGTCGAAAGTATGATGTCAAACGAGACCCGCGACGGCTTTTATCGCGCCGCGGCGCTGATGGGGGCACCCGTCGGAGCTGAAGATGTCGGTGACGCAGCCGGCGAACGTTTAATCGACATGAGTTTTGAAAGCGCCGATCTTAAAGGCGCTGAGATCCCCGTCGATCTGGTGCCGAGCATGATTGACGAATTCCCGATCCTTGCAGTTCTCGCCGCCTTTGCGACCGGAAAAACTGTGGTCAAAGGCGCAGCTGAGCTGCGCGTCAAAGAAAGCGACCGGATTAGCGCGGTGGTCAACATGCTGCGGGTCAATGGCGTTGTGGTCGAAGAGACCGAAGATGGGTTCAGTGTCGAGGGGTGCAGCGGCGCTGTGCCAGGCGGCGGTGTGGTTGAAACGCATCATGATCACCGCATCGCAATGAGTGCACTGATCATGGGGACGGCTAGCATGAAACCCGTCAGCATTGATGATGCCAGCATGATCGCAACCAGCTATCCTGACTTCATGGCACATATGGCGATATTAGGGGCAGATTTTCGAGAGGGCGCGGCATGATTATTGCCATTGATGGCACCCTTGCCTCCGGCAAAGGCACGATCGCTAAACGTCTGTCCGCCTGGTACGGTCTGGCACATATGGATACGGGGCGCTTGTATCGCGCCACCGGTGTCGCCGCATTGAATAAAGGTGTCGATTTTTCCGATCCAGCTGCGTTGGCGGATGTCGCTCTTCGCCTGGATCTCAACGATTATGCTGAGGCTGAGTTGCGGACCGCTGAAGCCGGACAAGCTGCGTCAAAAGTTGCGGCTGTGCCAAATGTGCGCGCTGCTTTGCTGGAATTGCAGCGCGCTTTTGCGCATCAATCCAAAGGGGCCGTACTCGATGGCCGCGACATTGGCACTGTTGTTTGTCCTGACGCGGATGTGAAACTCTGGGTGGACGCGCGCGTTGAAGTGCGCGCCGCACGGCGCTGGAAAGAGCTGATTGAAAAAGGCGAGACGCTGACGCTGGACGAGATGATCGCGCAATTGAAAGAACGCGATGCCCGCGATCGAGATCGCAAAGACGCCCCTATGGTGGCAGCCGCAGATTCAGTCTTGATCGATACATCTGACCTGACTATAGACGCGGCTGTGGATAAAGCACGGGCGGCGGTCGATGCCGTTTTGGCCCAAAAATCTGAGCGCTCTGAGCCATAAGGTTCAAATCTAAAAGCCCTCAAACGCTTATCCCTGACATCGCAGCGACGTCGGACCAGAGGCATGGTGCATCTGGCTGTGAACCCCGTCATGACTGCGCATCTGGAGACCCCATGACTGATTCAATGACTCCCTCAACTGAGGATTTCGCCTCTATGTTTGAGGAAAGTGCTGGTGCCGCCACTCTGCAAGAGGGCAAAGTTGTACCAGCCACCGTTATTTCAAATAACGGCGACTACCTCGTACTCGACGTTGGTCTGAAAACCGAAGGCCGCGTCCAAGCTAAAGAGTTCCTGCTCGAAGAAAAGCAGCCTGAAGCAGGTGATATTGTCGAAGTATACCTCGATCGTATCGAAAACCTGATGGGTGAGGCGGTTCTGTCACGCGACAAAGCCCGCCGCGAAGAAAGCTGGATTCGCCTGGAAGACAATTACAATAAGGAAGAGCCTGTCAAAGGCGCGATTGTTGGTCGCGTTAAAGGCGGCTTCACCGTCGACCTTGGCGGCGTCAATGCGTTCCTGCCTGGTTCGCAAGTCGACATTCGTCCCGTCCGTGATGTTGGCCCATTGATGAATGAAGTTCAGCCGTTCGCGATTTTGAAAATGGATCGCGCCCGGGGCAACGTTGTTGTTTCTCGCCGCGCCATCCTAGAAGAGAGCCGCGCCGAGCAACGTGCGGAAATCGTCGGCGATATGAATGAAGGCGATACCCGCGAAGGCGTCGTCAAGAACATCACCGATTATGGTGCGTTCGTTGATCTTGGCGGCATTGATGGCCTCCTGCACGTTACGGACATGAGCTGGAAGCGCGTCAATCACCCAAGCCAAGTCGTCAATGTTGGCGACACGGTCAAAGTTCAAATCATCAAAATCAATCCAGAGACGCAGCGTATCAGCCTCGGCATGAAGCAGTTGGAAAGCGATCCTTGGGACGATATCGAGGCCAAGTACACGGTTGGCACACGCATGTCCGGCCAGGTTACCAACATCACTGACTATGGTGCCTTTGTTGAGCTGGAAGACGGTGTTGAAGGTCTCATCCACGTTTCAGAAATGAGCTGGACCAAGAAAAACGTTCATCCCGGCAAAATCGTATCGACCTCTCAAGAAGTCCTCGTTGAGGTGCTCGACGTCGATTCCGAGAAGCGCCGAATTTCGCTTGGTCTCAAGCAGACTCAAGACAATCCATGGTCGGCCTTTATGGCAGAGCATCCGGTCGGCACCGACATTGAAGGTGAAGTCCGTGGCATAACCGAGTTTGGTCTGTTCGTGGGCCTTGGCCCAGACCTCGACGGCATGGTTCACATCAATGACATCTCTTGGGAACAGTCTGGTGAAGAAGCGATCCAGGCCTTTAACAAGGGTGATACAGTGACCGCGCGCGTCCTCGACGTGGACACTGAGAAAGAGCGGATCTCGCTCGGCATCAAGCAAGTTGGCGGCGATCCAATCGCGGACAATGCCAGCGTCAAGCGCGGCGCCATTGTCACTTGTACGGTAACCGAAGTGGCGTCTGGCGGCATCGAGGTTGAGTTTGGCGATCCGGCTGTCAAAGCCTTCATCCGTCGCTCTGATCTGTCGCGCGACCGCAGCGAGCAACGCCCAGAGCGTTTCGCAGTGGGCGACAAAGTCGACGCCAAAGTCACGCAAGTGGACAAGTCTTCTCGCCGCATCGGCGTCTCAATCAAAGCGCTTGAAATTTCCGAAGAGCAAGAAGCTGTCGCCCAATACGGCTCTGCCGATAGTGGCGCATCCCTCGGTGATATTCTTGGTGCGGCCCTCGCCAGTGGCGATGGTGAACCAGTAGCCGAGGCTGCCGCTGAACCAGAAGCGGAAGCGGAAGAGAAGCCAAAAGCAAAGGCCAAGCCGAAGGCGAAAGCGAAAGCTGCGCCGGAAGAAGAAGCCGTCGCAGAGGCTGAAGCGGAAGAAAAGCCGGCCAAGAAAAAGGCTGCGCCCAAGAAGAAAGCGGCCCCTAAGAAAAAAGCTGCCAAAAGCGACGATGCGTAAACAGCTTTACATCCAAACCTAACAATCAGGTAATGGATAAGTATTTTGCGACGGAGCCCTAGTCTCCGTCGCATTTTTCGTTTAGGTTCAAAGACATGCTGAGATCAGAACTGATTGCAAAACTTGCTGATGAGAATCCGGAACTTCGTCCGGAGGACCTTGAGAAAGTGGTATCTGTGATCCTCGATGAGATCGCAGATGCGTTAGCGCGAGGCGACCGGGTCGAATTACGCGGCTTTGGTGCCTTTTCCGTTCGCCATCGAAAAGCCCGCAAAGGCCGCAACCCGCGGACAGGCGAGGCAGTTAATGTTGACGCCAAGTCGGTACCATTCTTCCGGCCGGGCAAGGAATTGCGCGCGCGCGTGAATGACGGTGTAGATCCAGAATCGCGCTAAATTTCGCAGTTTCTGCTGCGTCGCTCATTTGACGTTAACGCAATTATCCAACACTCTTCTGGTCGACCCGCGCAGGGTCTGAAGATAGAAGGGGCTAATTATGTTCAATGAATTCAAAGAGTTTGCCATGAAAGGCAATCTTGTCGACATGGCGGTGGGCTTCGTCATGGGCGGCGCATTTGCCACCGTGGTGACAGCCTTTATCCAAGGCGTTTTCCTGCCCGCTCTCAGTCCGGTCCTTGGCGGCCTGGATTTTGGCAGCTGGGCGTATGAGATGGCGCCGGCCGTTTTGGCTGAGGATGGCAGCGTCGTCACGGAAGCTGTAACGATCAAGATTGGCGAGTTTGTTTCCGCGATCATCTCATTCCTGATCGTCGCCTTTGTAATGTTCATGATCATCAAGGGCATGAACAACATGATGAAAAAAGCTGAGGAAGAGGCGCCGGCCGAGCCACCAGCCCCGCCGCGTCAGGAAGTATTGCTCGAAGAAATTCGCAATCTCCTCGCAAAACAGTCGTAATTCGTTAACAGAGCGACTGTATATATTCACTCAATGTAGAGTGTGTTGCGTGTTTAGGGGCGGCTTCCGGCTGCCCCTTTCCTATTCTGGCTAGCGCCGCCTTAAGAAGACGTACCAGGCCCCACCGCCACCATGCTTGGCATGGGCTGGCGCATAACCGCTGACCAAAGCCCGGGCTTCTGGCAGATCCAACCAGTTTAAGAAAGCCCGTTTCAGAACACCCTCTCCAGACTTGCCTTTGCCCGTGATTACAATCACGCATTGCGCGCCTTTGGCTTGTTCGCGGGCCAGGAAACCCGGCAACACTTGAAACGCGGACTCGCGAGTATGTCCGTGCAGGTCGAAACTGGCGGAAATCGTCTGGCGCCCTCGTCGCACAGCGCGTTCATTTTGTCGGTTTTGCGGCGGGGCATAAGGTTTTGATCGAGACGAACTTGGTCGCACCAAATCAGGGTCTTCGCGCTTTCGCGGACTGTCTGGCGGAGTCCCACGACGTCCTTTCAAGGGCGTGACATGCCGCGATGCCGCCGCCCAAGCGCGTTTCTCTTTATCGGTTAAATCCCGCCGGCTCATGCCATGCGTTTTAGGGCGATACCAAGATCGGTCCAGAGGTCGACGCACGTGCCGCATTGTGCATCCGAATGCGCTCCGCGACCGCACGCGGCAACAGAACCCAAAGTCTGCCAGGCGCATTGACAGTGTCCGCCGCCGCACCCGCTTGCGGACCCGTACCAAAATAGAGATCGCCGCGCGCCGGACCTTTAATCGCACCCCCTGTGTCTTGTGAGACGACAAGACCCGACCAATCTCCACCAAGACCCGGGGCGCTGGTTTGCACGAACATTGGCACCCCTCCTGGATGAATACTCGTGTCGACCGCCATGGATCCGAGTGGGGTTAAGGGCACGCCAAACGAACCTTTAGGACCTAAGGCAGGGTCGCCCTCAGCTTCGAGATCAAAGAAGACAAAGCGCGGATTGGCATTCATTGCCTCGCGCGCACGCGCGCGTGTGGTGCGATCCATCCAGGCCCGAATCCCGGTCATACTGGCTTCGCCGCGCGTGATCCAGCCGCGGTCCATCAACCAATTGGCGGTAGAGCGAAAGGGTTGGCCATTATTGGCGGCATAGACAGCTCGCAACGTTCGGCCGTCGGGCAGGACCAATCGGCCCGAGCCTTGGATCTGCAAAAAGAAGACATCCGCCGGATGTGCATATGCGAGCGGCTGCACGCCGGCGCGCGTGATCTCGGCGCGGGCGGGATAAGGTCGACGCTGACCATTCGCCAATCGCTGATAAACAGTCCCACCGTCAGAAAACAGATCAGCCGGACGCGCCGGAATCGGCTCGGTATAAGGTGGCTCCGGCGACAGGCGAGCAGTGTAGGTTGGCTCGAAATAACCTGTGAAACGCGACTCGCCATTCTCTGGCACGATTTCAACCGGCGTAAACAAAGCCTGCAAGACGGCCCGGGCGCTTTGCGGATCGCCAATAACGTCTAGCGCAGCGCAAGCTGGCACCCAATCTTCCGCCGTGCCCGCCCATGCGGCGCGCTGAGACAAACGGCTTCCGGGATCGCGTCGTTCAAAGACTTCGCAACTTCGGCGCAACGCGGACAGGCCTGGGGTGAGAGTCGCACTCTGCCATCCAGGCAGAGAATCGAAGGCGACCGGCTCAGGTGTCAAAGTCCAGGCGCTGGGATCAATTTCCTGGCGTTGAGGCGGTTGTACCGGTTGGCTCGGTGCGGGGTCACGCGTCGAGCTGACGCAAGCAGACAGGACCAGAAGCGCTGCGCTAAGAAGGCCAATGATTCGCATAGCTTGAAACTTGGCCTGATTGGCGCAAGGCCTCAAGTTACCAATGCGGTTTGTAAAATGCAGCCTTAATCCGCGGTGTCGACATCGTCGAGCAACCAGTTTGGGTCCGTGGAACTCGTCTGGCGCATAAAGGTCCACAGTTCTGAAGCTTTGGTCGTTGTCTCGCCGTCACCTAGCTCGGATTCATAGAGCACTGTGACCCGTGCCATACCGTCATCCGCCAGAGATGCGTCTGCGATTTCGGCTTTTCGGATGCGCAACAATTGCAGGCCTTCAGCGCCGGTTTGTTCGCGTTCTGAAATCGCTGCATCCCAGGCTTCATATACATCGGTATCAAGCAGCGGCTTTAGCGCATCACGATCACCGCGGCCGAAAGCGCCAACAATCATCTCGTAAGCTGCGCGCGCACCTTGCATGAAGGCCCGAGGTTCGAAACTCTGATCGACATCATAAATGGCTTCCATGCCGGCCGCAGCTGGGCCGGTGAAGGTGGGACGCAACTGAACAACATCGCCGCCAGTTGGCGCAGATGTTGAGGGTGTTGGATTGGGTGTCGGGTTTGGCATCCGGGACCGCCCGTCCGGTGGTCCTTCATCCTGACCAAGCGTGACAAACAATCGCCACCCCACAAAGAGGGCAATTCCTGCCAGGACGATGA
Source organism: Pseudomonadota bacterium (assembly GCA_039818185.1). Classification (GTDB taxonomy): domain Bacteria; phylum Pseudomonadota; class Alphaproteobacteria; order Caulobacterales; family Hyphomonadaceae; genus Henriciella. The sequence goes on along the minus strand of JBCBUI010000002.1, from coordinate 82,537 downwards.
ATTCTATCATTGAAGAGGACATGTACGACTCATTCTATCAATCTTTCGCCTTCTCATATAGGGGGATTTTAAGAAGTGCCACCCACCGTTGCGCCACTTTGTGGCACATGTTACGCGCCAGTAATCTTTAGACTTAGAGTGAACCCTGATGACCGACACACCTGACATGGCGACTCAGCCGCAAGACAATGCTCCTCAACAAGGCCCCGCCATTCGCGTTTTGAGCCAATATATCAAGGATCTTTCTTTCGAAAATCCGGGCGCAATGGTTCAGGATCAGCCTAATATTGAGCTTGGCATCGATGTCGGTGCGGCGCCAAAACAGGGCAGTGAAGGCGTCTTCGAAGTCACTCTGAAACTGAAAGCACGAGCAGGCACAGAAACCACGGCCCTGTTCTTGATCGAAATGGATTATGCGGGCCTGTTCCAGTTACAAGGCTTCTCGCAGGCTGACATGGAACCGATTCTATTGATTGAATGCCCACGCATTTTGTTCCCATTTGCCCGGCGCATTATTGCAGATATCTCGGCCGAAGGGGGTTTCCCGCCACTGCGCATTGACCCGGTCGATTTCGGTGCTCTCTATAGCACACAAAAACAACGCGCCGCAGCGGCTGGCGCGCAAGCTCCCACTGCAGCACCAGCTGAGCCTCAGGCGTAGCGCTTCCAAATCGAGTCGTCCCCGAGCGACTCGATAAAGGCCTCATGGTTGGCCTGTTCATCACAAGATGTTTCTGGTGATCGCGCGCTTGGTCTTTGTTGGGCGGGGGCGCGTTCGCTTGCAGCGACGGCATTTTTGCCGCCAAAATCGAAACTGTGGGCCCGACCACCGAGCAATTCGAGATACACTTCAGCCAGCAATTGGCTGTCGAGCAAGGCCCCGTGATAGGTCCGTGCTTCCGCGTTGACGTCAAATCTTTTGCACAAGGCGTCGAGACTGGCGGGCGCCCCTGGAAATTTTTTGCGTGCGATCGCGACCGTATCGACCCAACGTTCTTCTGGGATCGGGGTTTTGCCGCAGCGCTGTAACTCCATATTCAAGAAGCCCCGGTCGAATTTGGCGTTATGCGCAACCAAAATGGACTCACCGACAAACTCCAAAAAAGCGTCGACAATGCTGGGGTCTTCAAATGGCGGTTTGTCAACGAGGTCTGCATCCGTGATTCCGGTGATCCGAACGGTTGCTTCAGAGACCGCGCGACCCGGATTGATATATGTTTGAAACGTATTCCCCGTCGGGACATGGTTGATCAACTCAACCGCGCCCAGTTCAATGATGCGATCATCTTGATCCCACTCCAGACCGGTCGTTTCAGTATCGAATGCAATTTCGCGAATGAGGTCAGTCATGGTTGGAGTCCGCGTGCAGTCTTTCGAAGAGATCTATGATGGCTTGAACGTGTGCGCGCGTGAAGTCAAAGCCAAATGCGGTGCTGATCACGAAATCCGCACGGGCGCGTTTTTCTGCGTCTGGCATTTGTTTCGCGCGGATATTCTCAAACTCATCTTCGCTCATCTCACCGCGCATGAGAACACGGCCTTTCTGTACTTCGGCCGGAGCGGTGACCACTGCGACGTGATCGCATCGCGCGTCGCCGCCAGTCTCAAACAGCAGTGGAATGTCCAGGACCGCAAAACTTTTTTTGCTATCAAGCGCTTCCTGACGAAAGTTCATTTGGCTGAGGCCAACCAAAGGATGAACAATCGCTTCCAGGTCTTTCATAGCGTCCGGATCATCGACAACTTTGGCCCGTAAAGCTGCGCGGTCCACACCGCCTTCTTTGAGAATATCACCAAACCGTTCGGACAAAGGTCCGACAGCGGCCCCGCCTTTGGCATAAAGCGCGTGCACTTCGGCATCGGCATCATAGACAGGAAAACCCGCATCTGCGAACATATTCGCGGTCGTCGATTTGCCCATTCCGATCGAGCCAGTGAGTCCTAAGATCTTCATCGAATCGCCCGTAATGCCATTTCGCATCGTCGCATTGCAGCACTAAGGTTTGGCTTTTCATCAAACCAAATTTCAAAACTAAACGCCGCCTGCGCCACTAACATTGTCAGCCCATCCTGTGTACGCCACCCCTGCGTAGCGGCGTGTGCGATTTGATGTGATGCGATATTGCCATAAGAAATGTCAAAGAACAGGCGACCATCTCCGAACGGCAAGTCCAATACGTTTCCGGTATAACCCATACTGGTCGTGTTAATCACGATCGTTGCCTCATCGATATATTCTCTGTACTGATCGATCGATCCGTATACAGTGTTACTATCGCCAAGCTCATTGGCGAGAACCTCTGCTTTCGCGAGGGTTCTATTCAAAATAGCGATTGGGCAACCGGCCTCCGTTAACGCATAAACAAGTGCGCGCGCGGATCCGCCGGCCCCTAGAATGAGCACTTTTTCGGTCGCCGGGTCGGTCAAACCAAGCGCTGATAGAAATCCAGGTGCGTCTGTATTGTCCGCGCGCCAATTTTGTTGTCCAAGATATGTCAAAGTGTTCGCTGCGCCGATCCGGGTCGCTGCCGGGCTTGCCTCGCGCGCCGCGTTTAAAGCTGCATGCTTGTGCGGTAGCGTGACATTCAGGCCGAGAATATCCCGTTTACTCAAAGTCTCCAGGGCCAAACCAAGCTCTCCATCGGGAACATGGAGGGCTTCATAAGTCGCATCGAAGCCCATGTCGCGTAGCCATCCATTATGGATGAGCGGAGACATGGAATGCGCAATTGGATCGCCTATGACTCCCAGAAGTTTCGTCATTGAGCAAGCACATTTCGGATGCGCAAATAGTCGAGCAGAGGCAGCAAAGGTAAACCGAGAATCGAGAAATAGTCCCCTTCTATCTTCGAAAAGAGTTGCGCCCCGAGGCCCTCTAATTGGTAAGCGCCCACCGTTGTTAACAAAGGCGGGCCGGCAGACTGGATGTATGAGCCAATAAATTGATCGCTCAGTGTACGGACCGTCAGATGGGGTCGCGCGAGGTGGCGCCATGTCGGAACCCCGTTCTCGGCGATTACTATGGCTGTTTCCAAAGTGTGTGTCTTACCAGATAGTTTCTTTAAATGTTTGGCAGCACCCTCAAGATTGATCGGCTTATCAAACGCTTCGCCTTCGAGATTGAGCATTTGATCGCCGCCGATCACCAATCCTTCAACCTGGCTGGAAACCTTAATCGCCTTCATCTCGGCAAGTTGCATCGCTTGATTGCTGACACTCAAACCATCGGCGCGCATTGTTTTTTTAGCAGCCTCTTCGTCAACATTTGGCTTAATCGATTGCGCCTGCACGCCGGCGCCGGCTAACAATGAGCGGCGGCTAGCGCTGCCAGAAGCCAAAATAATATTAACCATTACACGAAGCCTCGCCGCTCATTTAGTTTGTTGAGTATCGCCGCAGCTGTTTCCTCGACGCTGCGCCGCGATACATCAATCACTGGCCATTTATTGCGTTGAAACAAGCGACTCGCCTCGGTGACTTCGGCACGCACTGCTTCTTCGTTTACATAGTCCGTTTTGGAGTTTTCGTTCAAGGAGACCAGCCGCTGGCTTCTAATTTGCAGCAATCGTTCGACCCCTATTTTGAGTCCAACCACCATTGGATGTTTTAATTCTTCGACCAGGTGGGGTAGGGGTATGCCCGGAACCAACGGAATATTTCCCGCTTTAACACCGCGGTTCGCCAAGTAAACACAGGTGGGCGTTTTCGAGGTTCGACTGACGCCCAGTAGCACAACATCCGCATCCACCAGGCCTTGAACATTCTGACCATCGTCGTGATTCAAGGCGAAATCGATAGCAGATATGCGTTTGAAATATTCTTCGTTCAGCGCATGCTGACTGGCAATTTTTTCGCTCGCTGGAATTCCAAGATGCCGCGACAACATATGGATCGAAGGATCCAGGACTGGCAGCGTTTGAATGCCACGCTGGCGGCAGAACTGTTCCAGCTTACGCCTTAGATTGTCATCCGAAATTGTGTACCAGACAACGCCTGGAGCGGCCTCGATCTCTGCCATGACTCGATCAAGCTGACGTTCAGATCGTACAAGATAGTAATTGTGCTCGAGCGGAATCGTCCGATCGAACTGCGCGGCTGCCGCGCGCATCACCGCATTCAAAGTCTCGCCTGTCGAATCGGAGACCAAATGCACGTTAAAATAGATTGCGAGCCGCATGGTGAACCCTAATTACCTTAATCACCCTGTGCCGGAGCCGTCGAATTTCGACAAGCCCTGTGGATGTGTTGTGGAATTGTCATAAACGCGACGAAATTGACTCTGAATCGCACAATTGAACGAATCTGACTCCCTGTGTTGATAACATGTTCCAATGCCTTGTCCAAACGGAGTGTTAACCAATTATTTACTGATAAATCAAATAGTTAACAGAAAGTAAATGGCGAATGAAACTGGGGACAAACTGTGGATTAGGGCGGGACAAATCCACTCAGGTGAGGATTTCCACGAGACTCCCGCCTTAATAATGATAAGGCCTCTTCGATTGAATTTTTGGGTAAGAGTTTTCTCATGGCCGATCTTAACGCATCGCGTTTCCTGAAGGTGCTTTCTGGCACCCCAACTTCTCCGGTTCCTGTCTGGATGATGCGACAAGCTGGACGACACTTGCCTGAATATCTTGAGCTTAGATCCAGAGCGCGAGACTTTCTGGACTTTTGTTATTCCCCTTCCATGGCAGCAGAAGCGACGCTGCAACCGATCCGTCGTTACGATATGGATGCTGCGATCCTATTTGCGGACATATTGCTCATCCTTGACGCCATTGGCCTAGATGTGCGGTTCGAAAAAGGTGTGGGCCCAATCGTTGAAACGGTGGAAACAGAAAGCGATTTGCACCGGACACCGATTGAGACAGCGGTTCAACGATTGTCACCAGTCTATGAGACCGTCAATCGCGTACGATCTGGCTTGGAGATTGATAAAGCCCTGATCGGGTTCTGCGGCGCGCCTTGGACCGTTGCCTTATACGCGATTGAAGGACGTGGAGGGACAGATAAGAGTACGGCGCGGAGCTGGGCTTATACCAAGCCAGATTTGCTGAAGAAGCTCCTCAGTCTTTTGGTCGAAGCTTCAGCTCAGTATCTAGCTGAACAAGTGAAAGCTGGTGCAGATGCTTTGATGATTTTTGAGTCCTGGGCGGAGGGATTACCGTCGGATCTGTTTCAGACCCTGGTGATTGAACCGAACGCGGCCTTGGTAAAACGCCTGCGAGACATGGGTGTTGATGTTCCGATCATTGGTTTCCCAAGAGGTGCGGCGACAATGTTAGCGTCTTTCACACACCAGGTTCCGGTCAATGGCGTTGGCTTGGATACAGCGGTGAATCCAGATTCTGTTTTAGATTCCGTTCCGGCGCATATGGCCGTCCAGGGGCATCTTGATCCACTCCTCTTAATTGCTGGTGGCGACGCGATGGACCGACGGGTTGGCGAGATACTGAAAGCTTACCAAGGCCGCCCGCATATTTTCAATCTCGGTCATGGCGTGCGCCCGGAGACACCCATCGCGCATGTCGAGCGTGTGGTCGAGCTGGTTCGACGCGGAGAGTAAGATGTCCCTCTATCTTTGGGTGAAAGCGATCCACATCATTTTCGTCATTGCGTTGATGGCGGGTCTATTGATCTATCCAAGGTATAAATTGCATCAGCTCAAGGCGCGGCCTGGAGAGCCATTGTTCGATACGATGCAAGAGGCGTCTAATCGTCTGCGAAAGATTATCCTCAACCCGTCTCTATTGATCGTGTGGGGACTCGGATTGACCATGTTGTATCTCAATCCATCTCTGCTCAGCCAGGGCTGGATGCATACGAAACTCTTATTGGTTTTGATCCTCAGCGGATTGCACGGTTATTTTATCTCAATCGGCAAGAAGATTGATCGTGGCGAAGTGGCGCCGGATGGTAAAACGTTGAAAATGCTCAACGAGGTCCCATTTATAGTCATGATTGGCGTCGTATTGCTGGCCATACTCAAACCTTTCTGAGCCGTCGCACACGACCCCTTGACCGAAGGACAGGCTTTGCGCATATGGACGTGAAGTCGCCGTCCGGCGCGCGGGCTCTCCTGCCCCACACTTTCCCAAACCAAAATTTGGATACCGGCACCCTATGCCTGATACTGCACCTGAAATCGAACTTCCGTCCCAAGTCTATTTGCGCGAGCTGAAAGCAAAATCGCCAACGGATCTCTTGGCTTATGCTGAGATGCTCGAGGTCGAGAACGCGTCTTCACTTCGGACGCAAGATATGCTGTTCGCGATCCTCAAGGAATTGGCGGAACAAGAGGTCGAAATTATCGGCCGCGGTGTTGTTGAAGTTCTGCAGGATGGGTTTGGGTTTCTGCGCTCTCCGGAATCAAATTATCTTGCCGGACCGGACGATATTTATGTCAGCCCAAAAGTCCTCAAGAAAGCCGGCTTGAAAACCGGTGACACAGTCGAAGGACCCATCGCAGAGCCTGGCGAGAATGAGCGTTATTTTGCTTTGACGGATGTCAGCTCGATCAATTTCGAAGATCCGGAAAAAGCGCGTCAAAAAGTTCACTTCGACAATCTGACTCCGCTTTACCCAGAAGAGCGTCTTCTCATGGAAGGTCAGGATCCGACCAAAAAGGATCGCTCTGGTCGGGTGATCGATATCGTCTCGCCAATTGGTAAAGGCCAGCGCGCTCTGATCGTTGCACCGCCGCGAACCGGTAAAACCGTGCTTCTGCAAAACATCGCAGCCTCGATCGAAGAGAACCACCCAGAATGTTACTTGCTGGTTCTGCTGATCGACGAACGCCCGGAAGAAGTCACCGACATGAAGCGTTCGGTTAAAGGTGAAGTCATTTCATCGACTTTTGACGAGCCCGCGTCTCGCCACGTGGCCGTGGCGGAAATGGTGATTGAGAAAGCCAAACGCCTCGTTGAACATGGCCGGGATGTCGTCATCTTGCTCGACTCCATTACTCGGCTTGGTCGCGCTTACAACACAACTGTACCGAGCTCGGGCAAAGTCTTGACTGGGGGTGTCGACGCCAACGCATTGCAACGGCCGAAGAGATTCTTCGGGGCAGCCCGAAATGTCGAAGGCGGTGGTTCACTCACGATTGTTGCAACCGCGCTGATTGATACCGGCTCGCGAATGGACGAGGTTATCTTCGAAGAGTTCAAAGGTACCGGCAACTCAGAAATAGTTCTTGATCGGAAAGTCGCCGACAAGCGTACTTTCCCAGCGATTGACATTATGAAGTCTGGCACGCGGAAAGAAGAGCTCATCACGGACAAGGTTCAGCTACAGAAAATTTATGTGCTGCGGAGGATCTTGAATCCGATGGGCACATCAGATGCGATCGATTTCTTGCTCGATAAACTGAAGCAAACGAAGAATAATGCTGAATTCTTCGAGGCTATGAAAAACTGATCATGGCGCTTCGCCGGGACACAATTTGTGCTCTGGCCAGCGGTCCGCCGCCCGCGGCGATTGCGACCCTGCGGGTCTCAGGACCAAGGGTGCGCGATATCATTTCCGCGCATTGTTCTGTGGCAAATCTGAAACCACGGCACGCCACTTTGGTGGATTTGTTCAACGCGTCACGTGACGTGATTGATTCCGGTCTGGCCGTCTTCATGCCGGGACCTGCAAGTTATACCGGAGAAGACACGCTGGAAATTTCTCTTCATGGCGGCCGGATCATTACTGAGCTAGCGCTCAACGCGATCATGTCCGCAGGGGCGAGATTGGCGGAACCCGGCGAGTTCACCCGTCGCGCTTTCGAAGCAGGCAAGCTTGACCTCACACGCGCCGAGGCGGTGGCGGACTTAATTGATGCCGAAAGCGAGGCACAACTGGCGCAAGCATTGAAGCAGATGGATGGCGCCCTGGAAAAGCTCTATTCCGACTGGCGGCTTAAGCTCACATCTTGTCTCGCCTTATTGGAAGCGAGCATCGATTTTCCGGATGAAGATGATGCACCGGATCGGGTCGACACACCTGTCCGCGAAATGTTGGGCATGCTCCAATCGAATCTTCAGGACGCTTTGAAGCAGGGCAATATCACAGAGCGCATTCGCGATGGATTTAAGATTGCGATCCTGGGAAAGCCGAATGCGGGAAAGTCGACCTTGCTGAATCAGATGGCCAAGCGCGAAGCGGCCATCGTCACCGACATTCCGGGTACGACCCGGGATGTGATCGAAGTTCGTCTGACCATGGGCGGGTATTTGGTCTGGATCTCTGACACAGCGGGATTGCGGGAAACGGCTGATGTAGTTGAGGCTGAAGGCGTCCGTCGCGCCAGGAAAACAGCTCAGGAAGCAGATCTCCGGATATGGTTGTTTGACGGCCGGGAAGACTTTGACGAGGTCGGAGTACAACCAGGTGATTTGATTGTCGCCAATAAGTCGGACTTGGCTCGACCGAAAAATGTTTCACGTGAAACATTGAAAATCACAGCCAAGACCGGCGCAGGTGTGGAGACGCTGGAGACAGAAATCGTGTCGCGGCTCAAATCTATGACTTGCAATATGGGGGCGCCGATGATTACGCGGGCGCGTCACCGCCAAGGAATCGAGCGAGCTCTCGCCTATTTGGATCAGGCGCATTCGCATCTGGACTCGCAAACGGGCGCCGAGTTTGTGGCCGAAGATGTCCGCCTTGCCAGTCGGGAACTCGGAACGCTGACAGGCCATATTGATCCAGACACGGTCCTCGGGGCTGTATTTTCTTCCTTTTGCATTGGCAAATAGTCTGTTTCTCCGTCTCTGATTATTATATGTCGTCTGCGAACAGAGGCGTCCCTAATGAGCGAACGAGTAGAATTCGATGTAATCGTCGTGGGCGGTGGTCATGCAGGGTGCGAAGCCGCGTCCGCCGCCGCGCGGACGGGCGCGCGCACCGCGTTAGTCACCCACAAGGTCGAAACCATTGGGGAAATGTCCTGCAACCCGGCGATTGGCGGATTGGGCAAAGGGCACTTGGTGCGTGAAATAGATGCGCTTGATGGATTGATGGGCCGTGTTGCGGATCGCTCTGGAATCCAGTTCCGCATGCTCAATCGCTCAAAAGGCCCTGCGGTTTGGGGTCCGCGGGCTCAAATAGATCGTCAGCTCTACCGAGATGCGATGCAAGCTGAGATCCTCGACCACGAGAATCTAACGGTCATCGCAGATGCGGTTGACGACTTAATCGTGGAAGGGACGTCGGTTTCGGGTCTCCGTGGCGAATCCGGACAATCCTATTTCGCGGCTGCCGTCGTGATCACGACAGGTACGTTCTTGAAAGGCATTATCCATCGCGGCGCGGAACGCGTGCCAGCGGGACGCGTTGGCGAGAAGCCAGCTATTGGCCTTGCGGACCGTTTATACGGCCTCGGCCTTCCGATTGGGCGATTGAAGACTGGAACTCCAGCGCGATTGAATGGAAAAACGATCGATTGGGATCGTCTGGAAATGCAACCTGCTGATGAGCGTCCGATCCCATTCTCTTATATGACGGATGAGATCGAAGTGCCGCAAGTTGCGTGCGGCATTACTTTCACGAATGCGGATGCCCACGACATTGTGGCGAACAATATCAAACAATCGGCTGTGTATTCGGGTGCGATTGCTGGGCGCGGCCCGAGATATTGTCCAGCCATTGAGGACAAAATTCATCGGTTTCCGGAAAAGACGCGTCATCAGATCTTTTTGGAACCGGAGGGCCTCGAGGATGACACCGTCTATCCCAATGGTATTTCCACGTCTTTGCCCTGTGAAGTTCAAGACGCGTTTGTCCGCAAGATAGTTGGATTGGAATCTGTTGAGATCCTCGAATACGGTTATGCCATCGAATACGATTATGTTGACCCGCGCGCCCTGGATGTTGGTTTGCAGGTTAAGGCGCTGACCGGTTTGTTTCTGGCAGGACAGATCAACGGAACAACCGGATATGAGGAAGCCGGTGCGCAGGGCCTCGTCGCCGGTTTGAATGCGGCGCGATCTGTCCGAGGCGAATCCCATGCGACCTTTGATCGGGCTGAGGCTTATATCGGCGTTTTGATCGATGACTTGATCACCCGAGGTGTCACGGAGCCATATCGTATGTTTACGTCCCGCGCCGAATACCGTTTGTCGCTGCGGTCTGACAATGCGGATCAACGGCTGACTGCGCGTGGCATTGAACTTGATTTGGTTGGAGCCTCGCGGGCCGAGATGTTTCACGTGAAACAATCCGAGCTTCGCCTGGGGCGGGACTTGATGAAGACTTCGAAGATGACCCCGAACGAAGCTCAAAAGCTTGGATGGAAAGTCAATCAGGACGGCCAACGCCGAAGCGCCTGGGAGTTTCTCGCCTATCCTTCCATTTCGATGACAGACATTGAGGGTGCCTTTTCGGAGATCGCAGCGTTGGGTGACCGGATAAAAGCCCAACTCGAAATCGAAGCCATGTATGCCGGCTATATCGAGCGGCAAAAAGAGGATGTTGCGGCATTGCGCCGGGAGGAGGCTTTGGCGCTCCCCGCCGATCTCAATTACGCATCCGTCGGCGGCCTGACCAATGAAGTGCGCGCGAAGCTGGAAACGGTAAGACCGGCCACACTCGGTCAGGCTGCGCGCATTGAGGGTATGACCCCGGGCGCTTTGACGGCGCTCTTATCTTTTGTGCGCCGCCGTCCCGATCGAAAGAAAGCGAATGCCTGATCGCGACGGGTTTGGCCCGCGCAATCTCACCAATGTTTCACGTGAAACATTGGAACGCCTCGAAATCATCGTGGCGGAGCTCGATCAGTGGCGCTCTAAGATCAATCTCATCGGACCGTCAGAGTTTGACCAAGTCTGGCGGCGGCATGTCTGGGATTCTTGGCAATTGTTTGATCATGTTCCGGAGGGGCCAATCGTAGACCTCGGATCCGGCTCCGGCTTCCCGGCTCTGGTCCTTGCGGCAGGATTCGCGTCAAAGGAGTCGCATATGACCCTGATCGAAAGCGTGGGAAAGAAGTGTGCTTTCTTGCGTGCGGCGATCGATTCGGCGGAATTGAACGCACGCGTCATCCAGGGCCGTGTTGAAGCCGTTAACCCCGTCGAAGCCCACTGCGTCACGGCGCGTGCGTTCGCGCCTTTGCCTAAACTTTTGGATTATGCGGAGCCGTGGCTAGAAAAAGGCGCATATGGGGTTTTCCCGAAGGGCCGACGCTGGCAAGAAGAATTGACGTCGGCTCAGGAATCTTGGAGATTCGCGTACGAAGCGATTCCCTCGAAAACTGGGGATGGGGCTATTTTGAAGATTTCGGAGGTTTCACGTGTCGAATCCTAATACGCGCATTCTTGCCATCGCGAACCAAAAGGGCGGTGTTGGTAAGACCACAACCTCGATCAATCTCGGTACCGCTTTGGCCGCGGTCGGACGGAAAGTCTTGGTTATCGATTTTGATGCCCAGGGTAATGCCTCGACTGGTCTCGGTATTACTCGGCCAGAACGTCAGCTGACCACGTATGACGTGGTTGTACATAATGAGTTTCTGGGTGACGCGGTTTTGAGCACTTTGGTGCCGCGCCTTGATATTGTTCCAGGCGACGAAAATTTGGCTGGGGTGGAAACTGAACTGTCCAGTGACCCGCACCGGTCTTATCGGCTGCGCAATGCCTTGCGCACGTATATTCAAGAAGCGACGCAACGCGGTCTCACCGAGTATGATTATATCCTGATCGATTGCCCGCCCTCTTTGTCGTCTCTGACGATCAATGCGATGACAGCATCGGACTCGTTGCTGGTGCCCTTGCAGTGTGAGTTCCTGGCGCTGGAAGGATTGAGCCAGTTGCTGAAAACGGTTGAACTGGTTCGATCGGGGCTCAATCCAGATCTGGATATTCAGGGCGTGGTACTGACCATGTATGATCGCCGGAATAATCTGTCGGATCAGGTCGCGGACGAGGTCCGGTCGGTTCTGGGGGCGAAAGTCTATAATACGGTTATTCCGCGAAACGTTCGCCTATCAGAAGCTCCAAGTTTCGGTAAGCCGGCTTTGCTTTATGATTATCGTTGTCCAGGAAGCGAAGCCTATATCCGCTTGGCCTCAGAAATGTTGCAGCGCGAACGAGCGCTTCGGGGGTAGGCATGGCGCCAGATCCATCTCGGGGAAAACACAGTCGACTAGGCAAAGGCCTCTCGGCCTTGATTGGTGAAGTCGAAGGCGTCGGTCTCGCCGTGCCAGATGAAGCTGCGCCAAGTTCCGATGCGCCAGCCGCTTCAGTTTCTGAATTTGCTGTTTCAGACATTCGTCCGAACCCGGCCCAACCGCGTCGGACTTTTTCTGAGACCGAGCTCGAGGAACTCGCAAACTCAATCCAGAAACGCGGCGTTTTGCAGCCGATCTTACTTCGGCCAGATCCAGACGCGCCGAACCAATATCAGATTGTTGCCGGCGAAAGACGGTGGCGGGCCGCGCAGCGCGCTGGACTGAAAACCATACCAGCCGTCGTTCGCGACATGGATGAGTTGCAGCTTCTGGAAGTCGGCATCATTGAGAATGTCCAACGTGAAGACCTCAATCCGATCGAAGAAGCCGAAGCCTATGGTGCCCTGATCAAGCGGTTCGGTCGAACACAGGAAAATTTGGCGGAAAGCGTCGGCAAGTCCCGGGCGCACATCGCCAACACGATGCGCCTACTCAATCTCGGCGAAAGCGCTCGCGAACATCTACGTCAGGGCCGGATCTCCGCCGGACATGCTCGCGCCGCACTCGGTGCTCCTGATCCGGATCCGGTCGTCGATATGGCGGTGGCAAAGGGCATGTCAGTGCGAGATGTTGAGGCCCTGGTCAAGCGATTGAAGGATGGCGGCGCGCTGGATGCGGTCGCCAAGAAAGTGGCGCTATCCGACAAGGACGTCGACACCGAAGCGCTTGAAAGTGACCTTGCGCGAGTGCTCGGCTTGAAGGTGGACATTCGCCAAGGCAATAAGGGTGGTGAGCTTCGTATCAAGTATGGTGATCTTGAACAGCTTGATGAATTGTGCCGAAAATTGACTGCGAAGCGCAATTAACACACTGTTAATAAACAGTAAAAACTAAAATCCTGAGCTTTTCCGGATTCTCTCCCCGCTGTTGGTCTTCCGCAACGGCACGATGATAGCTTGCGCATTCTGCACGACCCGTTGCATGTTGAGATGTTTGCTTAAGAGGCTCAAATGGCTGACTCGACTTTCGAGACCCCCCAAAAACTAGAACGCCCGAAAATGAGTTATCGTGCGCCGACGTATGAGGGGTATCTCGAGCGCGGCGATGACATCAAAGCCGCAAGCGAGCTCGATCTCGAAACCCTGGATCTCGCTGATGTCGAAATCTGGCGGCAGAATAAAATGTGGGATCGTTTCGAACGCTTGCGCAAGGAAGACCCGGTTCACTACACACCTGACAGTTTGTTTGGGCCGTATTGGTCCATCACCAGATATCGGGACGTGATGGCGATTGATACCGATCATAAGCGGTTTTCGTCGGATGCCGAGCAAGGTGGAATCACTTTGTCCAACATGACCCAAACTATTGTGGGGCGAAGTTTCATTACTGCCGATGAGCCGGTCCATTCGCAGCAACGAAAAACCGCGCAACCGGCGGTGGCGCCAACAGCGTTGCGAGATTATGAGCCGCTCATCCGAAAGCGGACCCGTGCTGTGCTCGACAATTTGCCAGTTGGCGAGCCGTTTGATTGGGTGGATTCCGTTTCGATTGAACTGACGGCGATGATGCTTGCCACCTTGTTCAACTACCCGCAAGAAAGACGACGCGAGCTCACACGTTGGTCAGATGTGACGACCAATCCAACGGATCCAGACATTTGTCCGGGTGGGATGGACCAGTGGCGGGCTGAACTCACGCAATGTGGCCAGGTGTTTTGGGAGATTTACCAGAGCCGAAAGAATGCCGAACCGGCGGGTGATCTGATGAGCCTGCTGGCGCATGGCAAAGACACGCAGGACATGACGCCGATTGATATGTTGGGCAACGTGATCCTGCTTATTGTCGGCGGCAATGATACGACTCGAAATTCCATGTCGGGCGGCGTCTATGCGTTGAACAAGTTTCCAGATCAATATGCTAAGCTGAAAGCTGACCCGAGTGTCATTCCGAATATGGTGTCGGAGATTATTCGCTGGCAAACGCCGCTTGCCTATATGCGCCGCACTGCATTGGAAGATGTCGAGATGCACGGCAAAATCATCCGCAAAGGCGATAAGGTGGCGATGTGGTATGTCTCCGCCAATCGCGACGAGACGTTCTGGGCAGAAGATCCAAACCAACTCATCATCGATCGCAAGCAGGCGCGCAATCACATGTCTTTTGGGTTTGGCATTCATCGTTGTGTTGGCAATCGCTTGGCAGAATTACAGTTGCGAATTTTGTGGGAAGAGATCCTTGAACGGTTTGAGTATGTTGAAGTTCTTGATGAGCCAAGCCGAACCTCAAGTGCCTTTGTCAAAGGCTACACATGGCTGCCGGTCATACTTCACCCGAAAGGATAGATGATGATCAAAGCAACGCAGACGTTTTACTTCATTGGTAAAAGCGTACTCGGCTTGGGTCTCACAGCTTGCGTCATACCTGGCGAGCCGCCGACGCAATCAACGGCGGAGATTCATGCGGCAGCGATCGTGTTAGATGCGCATGCCGATATAGTTCTACCGGACACATCACCGCTTTACCTAGGGGAGGATGGACGGTCCAAAGCGAGCATCGACAAATTGCAAGCTGGCGCTTTTGATGCCGTGATTATGAGCGTCGCGGCGGGTCCGAAACCGCGAACGGACCCTGGTCGCGCAAGCGCCGCGGTTGAAGCCAATGCCAAATTGGCGGCCATCAAGACGCGGGTCGATCAATCTGCGGATCTCGTAATTGCAACCACGTCGAGACATGTCCGCGACGCTATCACCGCAGGGCAAATCTCTATCCTGCTGGGATTCCAGAACGCCCAATCCCTTGAGGGGGACTTGTCTCGACTGGATGACTATTTCGCTGAGGGCGTCCGTGTGTTTGCGCTCACGCATATGGGGCATAATGATTATGCCGACTCGTCCCGGCCCATGTTTGATGGCGAGACCGGCACTTATGAAGTGGCGGAAGAGCATGGCGGACTCTCGCCGCTCGGTTTGGATGCTGTGAGGCGGATTGATACGCTGGGCGGAATCATCGATGTCTCACAAATGTCCAAGGCCGCAACTTTGCAAGCGATCGATCTGACACAGACGCCTGTGATTGCCAGTCATTCCAACGCCAAGGCTTTGTCTGACGTGACGAGAAATCTCTCCGATGAGGAAATTGATCGCATTGGCGAGACTGGCGGTGTCATTCATATCGCCGCGTTTAGTGCCTATCTCGTGGATTTATCTGATCCAGTGCTAGTGGCGAAAATTCGCGCTGTTCGTCGGCAAGCAGGACTGCCGGAAGCTTATTCCTATCCTTACGAGCTCTATTGGGAGCTAGATGATGCTGCTGCGAAGCTAGATTTCCTCACCAAGATGCGCGCCTTGGTGGGGCAGGAAGATGTTGGCCGCATGGTCGATCATATCGATTATGTGGTCGCGCGTGCTGGCGTCGATCATGTTGGCATTGGGACGGACTTCAACCATGGCGGCGGAATTGTTGGATTCTCCGAGGCGGACTCTGCAGAAAATGTGACAGCTGAATTGCTGGCGCGCGGCTACTCCCCCGAAGACATCAATAAGATCTGGGGCGAAAACTTCTTACGCGTTCTGGACCAGGCGGCGTCACGCTGACATCTCGCAACGGCTACATGCCGAGATATTTCGCGCGTGGTCGAATCATTTTTCCGCTCTCTGCCTGTTCCGCTGCGTGCGCGATCCAACCAACCATTCGCCCGGATGCAAAAATCAAAAATGGCGCTTCGTCTGGCAAACCCAGCTGCAAGCAAAGTGCGGCAAGCGCCATATCGATATTTGCTGGTTTCCCACTCAACCGTTCTGCGATCCGGATCGCACGCTTCAAGGTTTGGTCGGGCTGCATCCATTTGAGCAGCGCCTTCGCGCGCGGATCGCCTTTCGGATAAAGCGCGTGACCCACGGCTGGAATGGACCCAAAGCGCGTGACAATTTGAGACTCCGACATCGCGCGTGATTCGCGCGTATGGAACTTCAGAAATGCAAGGGCCTTAGCAGATGCTTCGCCATGACGGGGGCCGGTCAAGGTGGCATACCCGGATAATAATGAAGCAGCGAGAGGGGCGCCGGTGGACGCTGCGACTCGCGCCGCAAAGGAGGATGGATTGAGCTCATGGTCCGCGACCAGCACTAAAGTCCGCCGCAATAAATCTGTCCCGTTCGGATTGAGATTCCATGCCCGTGCAAGTTTCTGATGAAAGAGCCCGCGGCCCGCCTTGCCGGCTATGGCATCCGCAAAGCCGGCGAGAATCGCCGCGCCCGACGCGGCGATATTTGCACGATCCGAGGTGTCGTCCTTGGCCGCCTCCCCGGCAAGATAGCTGAATGCACGAGCCTTACCCGTCTCATCGGAAACAAAGTTGATATCACGAGCAATTGGCGATAGCGGTTCACACTGCCACAGCAAGGCGGAAACATCTTCAAGTGTGGCATTCTTGGCAAGTTTCACAGCGTCTCGCCCGCGATAGATCAGTCGACCGTTTCGCACGGTTGTGATCTTTGTCTCCATTATCGGATCGCCCCAGGCAATCGCGGCCGACGCAATATCTGACCGCGACCGCCCACGACGGCGTCGCTTCACGAGAGCATCAATATCAGCTTCCGAATATAGGCTCGCGCGCGGATCACCGGGATGCGTTTTCGCCGTCACCAGTCCGCGACTGACATAAGCATAAAGCGTCTGCGCCTTAACGCCGAGCTTATGTAAAGCGGCGTCTCGTTCCAACCAAGCCATATATTGATTATGTTGATCAAGATTGACGCTGTCTAGCGCTTTTCCGACATTGGTTTGATAAAGACAGGAGAATGATCATGGATTCAGGACTGGAAAATGTAGTCGCGGCTGAAACGTCATTGTCAGACGTAAAAGGCGATATCGGGGAGCTGATCATCAAAGGTTGGTATGTCGAGAAGCTGGCAGCCTCGATGGCTTTTGAAGATGTTGCTCATCTTCTCTGGCAATCTGCTTTTGAGGCCGTGCCAAACTCTCATGACCTGGGTGAGAAGCTTGGTGATGCGCGCCTTCGCGCGTTTGAATCCCTCCCGAAGGGATCTCATAGCGACGACGTTATTCGATACTTGCGGCTGGGTTGGGCGAAAGAACAAGATGATGAATCGCTTGAAACTGCCATTGCGCTCGCCGCTGGCGGATTGGTCTACACGGCAGCCGCCATTCGTCTATCCGCAGGACACGATCCTATTATGCCTGATCCGTTATTGTCTTCTTCGGCAGACTTTTTGCGCATGATTTCAGGCGTTACACCATCAGCTGAAACAGCGCGCGCCTTGGATTCATACCTTGTGACGATCTGCGACCATGGTCTTAACGCCTCAACCTTCGCCGCCCGCGTGGTATCTTCGACGCGTGCCGGTTTGACCTCAGCGGTTCTTGGTGGATTGTCCGCCTTGAAAGGTCCGTTGCACGGCGGAGCGCCGGGACCCGTGCTCGACATGCTGGATGCGATTGGGGAAGAAACCAATGCTGAGGCTTGGATCGATCAGGCGCTCGCAGATGGCGAGCGGCTAATGGGTTTCGGGCATCGGGTATATCGTGCCCGCGATCCCCGCGCGGATGCCCTGAAGGCAGCGGCACAACGTCTTCCCGGAACCGCGGGGCGCATTGCGTTTGCCGAACATATAGAGCGGGAAGTCTTGGGAAAACTGCGCATCAAGTATCCTGATCGTGCGCTGGAAACCAATGTGGAATTCTACACAGCGATACTCCTCGAAGCCCTGGAAATCCCTAGGCAGGCCTTCACGGGGGTATTCGCGTGCGGCCGCGTGCTTGGCTGGATTGCACATGCGCGGGAACAGATTTCTGAAGGGCGGATTGTGCGGCCGAAATCCATTTATCGTGGTCCGACGCCGGAACTTGTCGAAGCGTGATGCGTCCGTTTAATGCTTAAAAAGCTGGGAAGGTTGGAGCGGGTACACGGAATCGAACCGAGCTCAACAGCTTGGAAGGCTGCCGCATTACCACTATGCTATACCCGCTCAGGGTCGCCGCATCCATAGCACGGAATGTGTAAGTGGTGGAGGGGACTGGATTCGAACCAGTGTACGCAAAGCGGGCAGATTTACAGTCTGCTGGATTTAACCACTCTCCCACCCCTCCAGGGTGACTTACACAACGCCATTTGACGCCGCTGTCTCCGACCGTCATTAGGGGGTTTCAACACCTCCGCCTTTCAACCGGAAACGGCCTTATAATGAGCAAGCCCCGCCCGCGCAACCGTCCTAATTCACACAAGCGCAAAACTTCCAGCCGGCCTCAGGGATCTGGGGAAAACTGGCTCTGGGGCGCGCATGCTGTGACAGCAGCGTTGCGCAATGATGCCCGCAAAATTAGGCGCCTGGTCGGGACCCGGAACGCGCTCGATCGATTGGGAAAAATCTCTACCAAAGCCGAGATCGTGGACCCTGCGGCGATTGATGCTCTGCTGCCCCGCGACGCAGTTCATCAAGGTCTTGCATTGCAAGCTGAGCCCCTTGCGCCGGTCCAGATTGAAGATGTAATAGAGGCCGGGATCAAGCGGGTTGCCGTACTCGACCAGATTAGCGACCCGCATAATCTAGGCGCGATCTTGCGCTCCGCGGCAGCGTTCGGATTTGGCGCTTTGGTTCTGCAAACGCGTAACGCGCCCGCGATTACTGGGATTGCGGCCAAAGCAGCTGTGGGCGCGATTGAAACGGTAAAAGAGTGCCGAGTGGTGAATATTGCCCGCGCACTGGAAACCCTGAATGCGAATGGCTTTCACACGGTGGGTCTGGCGGGGCAAGGTGAGGCAAAGGTCGGGCGTGCGGTACGCGGCGCTGACAAAGTCGCTATTGTGCTCGGCGCGGAAGGTCCTGGTCTACGTCCTGGCGTAGCCAAAGCTTGCGCCGAGCTCGCCCGCATACCGATGTCGCCAGAGATGGAAAGTCTGAATGTCTCAAACGCCGCAGCGATTGCATTCTATGAAGCCTTCCGCGAGAGTTGAACCGGATCGTTATCCCGATAAATGCCGATTAACAGCCGTCGCCATCATTGGTCCCAGGTCAGGACCTTCAAGCGGATACAGATAAGGCTCGATAAGCTCGAGCTCCATCAAAAGGAGCGCCCCGTCGTCGCCGCGCAACATGTCAACACGAGCATATAAAGGGGTCTCGTCCAGCGTCCTCAAAACTGCTGCGGCCGCCGCGAGATCGGACCGGTGCGGTTTAACCGGGGTTTCTTGGCCGCCATATGTCGATTGGATCCGATAGTCTCCAGATTTGGCCGTCTTCAACAAAGCATGACAAAACAGGCCATCAATGAAAACAAAACTATATTCGCCCTCTTCCTGTATCTGAGACAGAAAGGGCTGAACCATCATTGCGTGAGGCATATTTGGAAGCGGACTGTCCGGGCTCAATCGATATTGTCCATCCGCGCCAGCGCCGACTTGCCGTTTGAAAACTAGGTCGTCACTACCAAGCTGAGCGAAGGCATCCGTCGCGCGCTTTTCGTCCACCTCATCGATCCAGAGCGTCGGTATCAACCGCGCGCCTTTTTGTTCAAGCTCGCGCAAATAGCCCTTGTGGCTGTTCCACTGAACCAAGGCGGCGGAATTGAACAATCGGGTCGTCTTTTCGATCTTTTTCAATGTCTGTAAAAAATGCGCGTGATGATCCCAATAATCCCAGGTCGTGCCGACAATCACTGCGGCGTACTCAGCCCAATCTTGCGTCGGATCTGCCCAGTCGACATCAACGACTGTCATCGCTTGGTCCGAAAACGGGCCGCGCAAAGCGTCCATCATTCGGTCATGTTCGAACGCATCGGACCGCCGCGTCGGCGACCCTGGTAGCGTTGCTTTGGATGCGAGATAAGCAATCTTCATCTTAACAGCGCATTAGCTGGGCTGATCGGTTGCGTCTAGAGGTCTGTTCTGGCACAGGCTGCAGCAACAAAGTACAAGGATTTCCGCAATGACAGCAGCGCATTTTGATGTGGTTGGCCTCGGCAATGCGATCGTCGACGTGATCTCATCCCAGGATGATGCTTTCCTCGCGAAATGGGGCATCAACAAAGATGCAATGAACCTGATTGAGGCCGACCGGGCCGACCTGCTCACCGAAGCGTCGGTCGATGCGTTGGAAACGTCAGGGGGGTCTGGAGCCAATACAATTGCTGGTATTGCGAGCTTTGGAGGCAAGGCGGCTTATGTTGGTAAAGTTGCCGATGACCGCCTGGGAGCGGTCTTCAAATCGGATATGGCTGCGGTTGGCGTGCCTTTTGAGACGCAACCACTCGTCGGCGGTCCTGCAACCGCGCGCTCCATCATCTTCGTCACACCAGACGGCAAGCGTAGCATGAACACTTATCTTGGTGCCTCCGTTGAATTCTCACCGGAAGATGTTGATCGCGCCACCGTGGAGGCGGGCGGCATCCTTTATCTAGAAGGCTATCTATTCGACAAGGAAGTGGCGAAGGCGGCATTCGTTCATGCGGCCGAAATTGCTCATGCGGCGGGCCGCAAAGTGTCGCTGACTTTGTCCGACAGCTTCTGCGTCGACCGCCACAGAGACAGTTTTCGGCAATTGATTCGGACGCAAGTCGACATCTTGTTTGCGAATGAAGAAGAATTGTTGAGCCTGTATCAGACCCGCGATTTTGATCAGGCGATAGATCTCCTACGTGAGGATACTGCTCTTGCTGCCGTGACCCGCGGGGAAAAGGGGTCTGTGGTGATTGGTGACGGTGATCCAATTTCGGTCCCCGCCGAACCGGTCAGCCAGGTCGTGGATACGACCGGTGCCGGTGATCAATATGCTGCCGGGTTCTTGTATGGTGTGGCGCGAGGTTTGCCCTTAGCGACGTGCGCCCGGCTCGGACATATCGCAGCCGCGGAGGTGATTTCACATTACGGACCGCGACCTGAAGTGGCGCTCGCGGCGCTGGCTTCCGAAGCCGGAATCAACGCTTAAGACAGCAGAGCCTCTTCGGCATAGTCTAGTCGGTCATGGCCAAAGAACATTTCATCGCCGACGAAGAAAGTTGGTGCTCCAAATGCGCCACGTTCAACCGCCTCCTCGGTGTTGGCGCGCAGCATGGCTTTGGTATCCGGATCCGTGCCAAGTGCCCATAACGCATCAGCGTCAAACCCCTCGGACCCGAATGCCTTTTTGAATTGAGTTTCGTCACCGGTATCAATTCCGCCCTCGGGCAATCCCCAAACATACTTAAATCCGGCATCGACAAGCTTTTTCTGCTGCTCGAAATCATCCCCCAAACGCAAGGTCGCGCCAGTCAATGGTCGCGTATTCATCAATGGGAAATGCTGGTTTGAATAGATTTTGATGCCATGCCGCTTGCAGCATCTGGCCATATCAGCCGCCATATATCTGCCTTTGGCGGCGACCATTCCAGGTGGTT
Source organism: Pseudomonadota bacterium (assembly GCA_039818185.1). Classification (GTDB taxonomy): domain Bacteria; phylum Pseudomonadota; class Alphaproteobacteria; order Caulobacterales; family Hyphomonadaceae; genus Henriciella. Next base: position 60,993 of record JBCBUI010000002.1, on the reverse strand, counting down.
GATTGCCGGTGGCCTTCATTACGCCACCAAGAAACATTGGGCGAATCTTGAGTTCGGCACCGGTGCGCTCGATTACACCAGGGACGACCGCCCACCCTAAAAAGGAAGTCGGGCTCATATAATCAAAGAAGAATTCTAGAGTTTTGGGCACATGAGCCTCCCGCGTTTCTGGCTCGAAACGAGCGCAGTTAAGTTCCTATTTGGAACTTAAGACAAATCAGGTTAGGCTGGCAAGTATGAAGTGGACAGATTTGGATGAAAACTGGTGCCCCGTCGCGCGCACCTTGTCATTGGTCGGTGATCGCTGGACCTTGTTGATCTTGCGCGATTGCTTTCTCGGCATGTCGCGGTTCGATCAATTCGTTAATAGCACGGGTGCAACACGACACTTAATCTCGGACCGACTGAAGCGGCTGGTCGAGGCTGGGATTATTGAGAAACAGGCTTATTCGGAGCGACCTAAGCGCTATGAATATGTCCTCACCGAGAAAGGCCAGGAATTTTCGCCGGCCCTCATGGCGTTTCGCGATTGGGGTAAAAAGCACTTGCCAGTTCGCCGTGCCAGTAATGCCTAAGTGTCGTTATCATCCAGATCGCGAGCCACTTCTGCGCGTCGAAAAACAGCGCTCATTTCTGCCGCTTCATCATAAGACAAATCAGGGATGAAGTGCAGCTGCGGTGTAAACTTCATCTCGATCTCACGCCCGAGTCGTCCTCGCAGGAACCCAGCCGCTCGATTCAGCGCATCCGCAATCTCTTCCATATTCTGTTTGCCCGACTTGCCGAGCGCTGAGCAGAAGACATTTGCATGTCGCAAGTCCGGGGAAGCGCGTACTTCACCAATCGTGATTGCGATGCCTTGTAGCACGGGATCGCGAAACTCTTCTCGGGCGAGGATTTCGACCAAAGCGTGACGCACCAGTTCGCCCGCGCGCAATTGGCGTTGGCTTGGGGCGTGGGCGGCATGATTGGGTTTGCGTCGGCGGCTCATCCGCTCTTAATGCCCTGCCCGAGGCGTCGCATAAAGATCTCGCACGCAGTTTTTTCGCCAAACCAGTCATGCGGCACCATCAAAGGATCCGCGCCATCAAAGTGGACAATCGTATGGCTGCGCGTACTTTTGATCTCATCGATCGCATCCCAATCGATTAGTGTGGTGACCAGACCGCGACGAACGATCAGATGTTCATCGGACAGTTTGATCTCGGTCACCTGCTCCATTTCAGCGCCGCGACCGTGCTGATGCCGATAGGCCCAACGCATGAAGATTAGATACCAGACGATTCCTGCCACAGCAGCCAGGATCGCTGAGAACATTACGGTCCAGTACGCGGAAAACTCAACGCGTTCCAGGGCGGTATTCACTAGAAGTGCCATCCCGGCGCCAATCACAGGCGCTGTGACCCCCGCATAGTACAGGGTTGTCGGGCCAACCGTGCTGCCGCGAATGGCATTGGTCAGACGCTTGGCGTCGCGTTTCTTTAGCGCCCCGGAGATTACTATGGAATCACTCATCAGCACTGGTTTAGACTCAAACTGTTTTGAAATTCGAAAACCCAATCGATAAAAATGAAAAGGACCGCACATTTCTGAGCGGTCCCATTTCGATTCGTTTTAGCGTCTAATCGAGCGAACGAGCAATCATCTCAATCTCGAAACACTCGATCCGGTCGCCTTCGCGAATATCTTCATACTTCTCGAAAGCCATACCACATTCCATGCCATTCGTGACTTCTGGGACTTCATCTTTGAAGCGTTTCAATGTCTTCAACATGCCTTCATGGATCACGACATCATCTCGCAGCAAACGCACGCCGCAACCGCGTTTGACGACGCCTTCGGTCACTTTACAGCCAGCAACCTTGCCAACTTTGGTGATGTTGAAGACTTCGAGAATATCTGCATAGCCTATGAAGGTTTCTTTTTTCTCTGGCTCCAGCATGCCGGAGAGAGAGGCTTTCACATCGTCGATCAATTCATAGATAATCGAGTAGTAGCGAATTTCGACGCCTTCTTTCTCAGCCAGGTCGCGCGCTTGTTTATTGGCACGGACATTAAAGGCAAAGACCGGTGCGCCTGATGATTGCGCTAGCAAGATGTCGCTCTCTGAAATACCGCCGGCAGCGCCATAAACGACATTAGCCCGAACTTCTTCGGTGGAGAGTTTTTCCAGCGACTGAGTGATCGCTTCGACCGAACCTTGCACATCGCCCTTCAGAACGATCGGCAGATCCTTGGTGTCGGCAGAACCATCTTTCAGGCTGGTCATGAATTGCTCGAGCGAAGCACGCTGAGTTGCAACGCCTTGTTTTTGCCGTTTCATGCGTTGGCGATATTCCGTGATCTCGCGGGCACGCGCTTCGCTTTCGACCACGTTGAACGCATCGCCAGGTTCCGGCGTACCATCAAGGCCGAGAACTTCCGCGGGCATAGACGGTAGCGCTTCTTTCATTTGCTGGCCCCGTTCATTGACCAAGGCGCGAACCTTGCCCCATTGCGCCCCGGCCACAACGATATCGCCGCGCTTGAGAGACCCACGCTTGACCAGCACAGTGGCCACTGGGCCACGGCCTTTGTCGAGCTGTGATTCAACCACAATGCCGTCCGCGACTCGCTTCGGGTTGGCTTTCAGCTCGAGCAATTCGGCCTGCAAGGTAATCGCTTCGGTTAGCTCATCCAGGCCTTTTTTCTTCAAGGCAGAGACCTCAATTGATTGCACCTCGCCGCCCATCGCTTCGACTTGAATGTCATGTTGCAGCAAATCGGTCAGGACGCGATTTGGATCAGCATCCTGTAGATCGACTTTATTCACCGCGACAATGATTGGCACTTCAGCGGCCTTTGCGTGACTGATGGCTTCAATCGTTTGCGGCATGACCGAGTCATTTGCGGCGACGACAAGAATGACGATGTCTGTCACATTGGCGCCGCGCGCGCGCATCGCTGAGAATGCAGCGTGGCCTGGCGTATCCAGGAAGCTGATCTTATCGCCTGATTTCAACTGAACTTGGTAGGCTCCAATGTGTTGGGTAATGCCGCCAGCCTCGCCGGCCACCACATCGGTGGAGCGCAATGCGTCCAGCAATGAAGTCTTGCCGTGATCAACGTGGCCCATAATCGTGACGATTGGCGGGCGACCCACCAAATCTTTGGCATCATCCTCGTCGCCTTCCAGACCAATCTCAACATCGGCTTCTGAGACGCGTTTCACGGTGTGACCAAATTCAGCTGCAATCAGCTCAGCAGTGTCTGCATCAATGATGTCATTGGCGCGCATCATTTCGCCTTGCTGCATCATGAATTTCACAACGTCGCCGACGCGCTCTTTCATGCGACCGGATAAGTCTTGCAGTGTAATGGTCTCTGGCAACGTGACTTCGACAGATGCTTTTTCTGTTTGCTCGCCTCCCATCCGGCGCTCACGCTCACGCTCTCGCGCGCGTTTTACCGAAGCAAGAGAACGTTGACGATCACCATCATCGCCCAGTGCGGAAGCAATAGTCAGCTTGCCACGACGGCGTTTTGCATCACCGCCGCGTCCACCGCGACCGCCGCCTTGATCTCTGCGATCACGATCGTCTCGATCACTGCGCCCGCCTTTGCGTCGCCCGCCGGAAGAACTCGCCGCGGCCTCAAGATCCGCTTGGCTTGGCTGCGCCCCTCGACCCTGGCTTTTGCCACCGCGGTCGCCCCGCCCAGATTTAGACTCTTCGGCGGCTTTTTGCTTCGCCTCCGCTTCCGCCTGCTTCCGCTCAGCTTCTTCGGCTTTGCGACGGGCCTCGGCCTCTTCGCGTTCTTTTTCTTTTTGCTTCTTAGCGGCTTGTTTTTCTTCAAGCGCTTTCGACTGTGCTTGTTGTTTGGCTTGCTCAGCTTTGCGGGATTCTTCGGCTTTCTTGCGCTGCAGAAGCACTTTTTGACGTTGCTTTAGCTCTTCAACCGTAATTCCCAGCTTCGCTGCCGCCGCTTCCAGTTTAGAAGGCTCTTTTCCGCCCGCACCAGCCGGCGACTTCTTGGCCGCAGTCTTACCCACTGTGCTGGATTTGGTCTGCGCGCCTATGGTGCGCTTCTTCTTGGTTTGAACAACCACTTGCTTCGACCGGCCATGGCTGAAGGTTTGCTTCACCGTGCCGGATCCGGATCCGCGCGCGGTGAGCGGCTTGCGCCCGGTTGTCTTACCTTTGTCTTTCGTATCGCTCATGCGTACCCTGGTGTTTAACCTTTCATTCGAGGCGTTTGCCAAACGCCCCTATCTTCACAAATCTTCATGCCTGCCGGAGAACCAGCCTGTCTCGGGCGCAGCTCGGAATCCGATTAACCGCCGATAGGCGACCGAAAAGGCATCCGAGAGAGAACCTTGTTCGAGCAGCGCATGTATCACATGCTGCCGCCCAAAGGCTATGCCCAATTCAGCAGACGACAGTGCGCCTGCGACTTTGACGTCTTCATATATTGCCTTGGCGAGAAAATGAACCTTATTCCGGCCATCTTCTGCACCATCACTGGCTTCAAGCAGCCAGCCTGGCGGCTGCTTGCGGATATAAGCTCGAACTTGGTCGAATCCAAGCACCGCCACGCCGCTCTTCTTTGCCATGCCCAGCAGGCCTGTGCAGCGCTGCAAGAGCTGACGCTCAATCTCGCCGACAATGTCATCCATGGGCGATGACTGGGCTTTGAAAGCCCGCGAAAAGACGCCTTGCGCCAAGCCGTCTTCCAAGTGCTTTTGGTTGGCTGTGACCCAGGCGCCACGCCCAGGCAGTTTTCCGAATACATCTGGAACGACCAGACCATCTGGACTTCGAACAAAGCGGATCAGCGCGTCGGGCGCCAGGCGCTCGCGCGTGACCGCACACTGACGGACTTTGCCGTCAGCGCGCTTGCCCGTATGCGCCTCTAGGCGCTGGTCCGGCTCATTCAGACTTTGCGGCTTCATCGCCGCCCTCCATGAGAAGGTCTTCGTCTAGATCGAGACCTTCCAATTCAGCCAGGATGTCTTCGTCGGAGACATCGATGGTTTCTTCAATGGTAGCTTCCTCATCGTCAGATTTGCCAAGTTCACCGAGCGCAAGTAGGGCGCGTTCTTCTTCGCTGAGATCTGCTTCGTCTTCGCCCGCGGCGGCTGCAGCCATTTCGGCCTCGAGTTGTTCCAGCGCTTCTGGCTCAATCCAGCCTGCCAGCACGCGAGCTTTCATGATGAAGAGCTGCGCATCGTCTTTGCGCATCTCACCTTTTTTCAGGATGCCGTCCTGCCAGACCGGTTTGCCTTCTTTATTATTCTCACGCCAGCCGGTGAGATCATCGGGCACCAGACCGGCGACGTCTTCTACCGATTTGACTTCATTCTCGCCGAGCTTCACGGCAAAGCCGGGTGACATCCCGTCAAGTTCCATGACTGCATCTTCAACCCCAAGCTCAATTCGCTTTGCATCTTGTTCGGCTGCGAGTTTCTCGAGATATTCGCGCGCACGTTCCTGGATTTCCGCAGCGACGTCTTCGTCAAAGCCTTCAATCTGCATGAAGTCTTCAGCTTCGATGTAAGCGATATCCTCCACCGTCTCGAAACCTTCTGAGGCGAGCAATTGTGCCAGAGTCTCATCCGCATCTAGCGCTTGCATGAACAATTCAGTGCGGCGCTGGAAGTCGATTTGGTAGCGTTCGGAATCGTCACTCTCGGTCACCAGGTCGATTTGCCAACCGGTCAGTTGTGAGGCGAGACGAACGTTCTGACCCCGGCGACCAATGGCCAGCGGGAATTGCTCGTCGGCGACGACGACCTCGACGCGTTGCTCTTCTTCATCCAGCACGACTTTCGAGACTTCGGCTGGCTGCAGGGCGTTCACGATGAAGGTCGCGTCGTCATAATTCCACGGAATGATATCGATCTTCTCACCCGACAGCTCGCCGACAACAGCTTGGACCCGGGCGCCACGCATCCCGACACAAGCGCCGACCGGGTCGATTGAACTATCATTCGAGATCACGCCAATTTTGGCACGCGAACCCGGGTCTCGGGCGCAAGAGCGAATTTCGATAACACCTTCATAAACTTCCGGAACTTCCGCTGCGAACAGCTTGACCATGAAGTCCGGATGCGCCCGCGAAAGGAAGATTTGTGGCCCTTTGACCTCGCGGCTGACTTTATACAAGTAAGCGCGCACGCGATCATTTGGTTGGAAATTCTCGCGTGGAATGCCGTCATTGCGGCGAATAATGCCTTCCGCGCGGCCGAGATCAACAATCACGTGGCCATACTCCACACGCTTGACGATGCCATTAATGACTTCGCCTTCGCGATCTTTGTATTCGTCAAACTGACGCTGACGTTCCGCATCGCGCACTTTCTGCATAATCACTTGCTTCGCGGTCTGCGCCGCGACACGGCCAAAGTCAAAAGGTGGCAACTCTTCTTTGATCTCGTCGCCAAGCTCTAAGCTGGCATCAAGTTTCTTGGCATCCTTCAGCGTGATTTGCTGCGCTGGATCTTCGATTTCGTCGTCCGCAACGACGGTTTGGATCCGCCACAGGCTTTGCTCGCCAGTTTCATGATCGATCACAGCGCGGATATCATGTTCCTGGCCATAGCGAGACTTGGCGGCTTTCTCGATCGCCTCTTGCATTGCATCGATGACGATCGATCGATCAATCGCCTTCTCTTCAGCAACCGCTTTCGCGATCTGCATGATTTCAAGTCGGTTTGCGGAAACGCCAACTGTGCTCATGGCCTTAAGCTCCACTCTCTTGGTTTTCTTCTAATGTTTCGGTTTCGACTTCATCTGTCTCGAAGCCGGAAAATTCATCATCGCCTGGTTGTGGCGGTAAAGTGCCTTCCGTTGCGGCGGCATCAATCAGCTCATCGGTCAGGATCAGGCTGGCCTTGCTCATTTCATGCACTTGCGCGACCAGCTCGCTGTCATCGTCCAGAAGAACGGCGACGCCATTATCGTCTTCACGAGCAATCACACCCTGGAACCGGCGTCTGCCATCGAGCGGCATAGTCAGCTCAATCTTCACCAGGTGACCGATCCAGCGACCAAAATCACCAGCGCGGGTCAGAGGACGGTCAATACCAGGAGTTGAGACCTCAAGGCGATAGGCGTCGCTGATTGGGTCTTCAGCCTCCAAAATGGGCGAAAGATTTCGTGAAAAAGTGGCGCAGTCTTCAACATCCGTGGGCGCGCCGCCGGTTTTTTCAATCATAATCTGGAGCAGAGGCCGATTACCGCCCATGATCCGAATGCGCACGATTTCGAGACCGAGCTCGCGAGCAAGCGGCTCAGCCATTTCAAAAATGCGATCTTCCTGTGGGCTGACAGTGATCAAGAGGCAGACTTTCAGACAAATAAAAGCGGCGGCCCCGTTTCCCGGAACCGCCGCCGATATGTTTCGACTTGGCGCCTAGATAGGCGCAAAAGCCGGTTTTGTCTAGATCAGTTTCAGATCGACCGCAGAGGTCTTGTTGCGACGCTCATCGTGATAGAGTTCATACTCGACAGCCTGATCATCTGCGAGCCCTTGCAAACCTGACCGTTCAACGGCTGAGATGTGCACGAAAACGTCTTTGCCGCCTTCGTCAGGGACGATAAATCCAAAACCTTTTGTGGCATTGAACCACTTTACTTTTCCGGTGGCCATGTCGGGCCCTTTCCGTTGGTTCGCGCCGTGACTGCACCATGCAGGCGGTCGCGAGGTCGATTACGGAGAGGTAGGGACATTCATTATCCGCCGGTCTGGCGGGGGTCTTCTCAATTCAGACCGGCCGTATTCGATGAGCGGACAGGCTCACAATCTTCAGAGATGGTCAAGCAATGATTCGTCTATTTGAGGTAAAATGAAAATGGTTGAATTACGTTCGAGCGATTCAACCTACAAGTGACGCCAGGCGTTTCATCGCCCGCGGCCTTAAAGGTCCACTTTTTGATCGTGCGCAAAACGTCATCGTCAAAGTTCCGCGCTGGAACGGATGCCAGAATGACCGGATTGGCGACTTTACCTTCCGCGTCGAATTCAAACTCAACGAGCAGCGCGCCGAACATGCCCTTATTGGCCTTGCGCCGTGAATATTTCATGGCTGGTTTTTGAACGAAAGTCCCGTCGCAATGAGGCAGATCCGATTCTGCGACCGCGACGTCCGGAGGGGCTGTGTAAGGAAGCGACAATCTATATTCGGATAAGATGAGATCAACTTGCTGGGTCGGAATATTGCGAACATTGTTTGAGGTATAATAAGTCTCCATCGCCATGCGCCAGGCTTCGGCGTTGTATCGAATCGTCTGTGCCCAGTCCGGCGGGCGTTGGGTTTCGTCACGCTGATGGCTCGCTAGCCCTTGCACGTGTGCCATCTCAAGCATGGCATTGCTGTCCTGAGTGCCATTAAAAGATGCAGTTGCAGCAATAAACCGGGCTTCCAGATATTGCCGCGGTAGGATGTTCGCGACCGACTCCAAATGTGTTGCTGTCGCGCTCGCGGACTCATATATTTTATCGTACTGTGTCCCCTGACCATCGGCGTCAAGAACCGCAACGTACGCAAGAACAGTCTCGTTCCGCGGCGGCCCGTCATAGTTCGCAAGGGCCTGAAGCAGGGCTTTGCGGTTCTTTCCGGAAGGGTTTGCATCATAAGAGAGCTTGGCGTTTTCAATATCGGCAAGGGCAGAATCCTGCGCCGAGCTATGACCAAAAATTGAAATTGCGACGCAGGCCAATAAAACCGCCAAATAACGCATGCGTCTCTCCCTGATTCTCTTCAGAGACTAGGCTTAGTTTAGAGATGGTCAATCATATTTTCGACTTTACCTGAAAGTCAAAGTAAACCGGTGAAACGTCACCCAAATTCTTGGCTTGGTATCGGGTCTCGATGTGGTCTTCTGGAGCGATGCGCCAATCGTCCGCAGTCGCGGCGGACCACTGAAAATCGGGATGGGCGAGAAACCGTTCCATCGCTTCATCAGCGTAGGAGCGCACATCGGTCGCAAATCTAACGCGACCATTCGGTTTTATCACACGCGCAAGTGAATCGAGGAATACGGGTTGAATCAGTCGACGTTTGTGATGTTTGGTCTTCGGCCATGGATCGGGGAACAGGATATAGGCTCGGTCGATACATTCGGGAACCAAGCCGTCGATTAGTTCGCGACCGTCTCGCGGCCATAAACGGATATTGGAAAGCTGATTCTCTTCGATTTGAGACAGTAATTTTGCGACGCCTTCCGAAAACACTTCACTCGCGAGAATTCCGATCTCTGGGGATCGTCGCGCTTGGCCGCTGACATGTTCGCCGCCGCCGAAACCAATTTCGAGCCAGATTTCTAAAGCATTTTCAAAATACGTTCTCGGATCTAGTGCCGCTGTCTCGGAAACTTCGATTTGCAGCTGGGGTAAGCATTCATCGATCAATCTTTGCTTTCTGGTCGACAATTTGCGTCCATTTCGGCCCCCAAAGGTGCGCAGTGCTCGAATCTTGTCAGTCTCCACAGAAGGCACCTCCTCACCAAATCGCTGAAACGGATTTAAGGGATACGGGTGGCATAACCTTTTATCCTATTGATTGAAAAGACGGGGCGCTGTGGTTTGCCACCAAATCAAAACGTCTCCAATACCACCGGCTGGACGGACTGTTAAAAAGCTTGCCCTCGAGGCCAGAGAGGTACACAACCCGCGCCTCAGTGAATGTTAGAGGCCTCGGTGAATACGCTGCGATCATCCAGCGAGACGACTGACCCGCTCCCTAAAGGCCTTCCGATGCCACAATCGGAACTGGTCATCATGGTGGCGGCGCTGATGTCGTTGAACGCCTTGGCAATCGATATCATGCTGCCAGCGCTCAGCAATATTTCGGACTTTTACTCGCTGACTCGCGACAATGACCAACAATTGGTGATCTTCGCCTACATTGCTGGCTTCGGGGCGCCGCAATTGATTTTCGGGCCGATCTCCGATCGCTACGGCCGCAAAGGCCTGTTGCGCATTTGCCTGATCGGTTACGCGATTGCTGGCATTGCTTGCATAATGACCAGCTCGTTCATGACTCTTCTTTTAGCGCGTTTTATTCAGGGTGTCTTCGCGAGCGGCGTTCGGGTCATTGCGGTATCGATCGTGCGCGATCTGCTTGCAGGTCGAGCTATGGCGCGCATCATGTCATTGGTCATGACGGTGTTTATGGTGGTGCCGATCCTGGCCCCAACTCTCGGTGCGGGTGTAATGCTGGTTGCGCCTTGGCAGTGGACGTTTGCACTGCTCAGCATTGCCGCTGTGGTTTTGCTGATTTGGACCCAGCTTCGTTTGCCGGAAACCCTGTCGAGCGAAGACCGTCAGCCATTGAATCCGACACAATCCGTGCAAGCCTATTGGCAAGTTGTAACCACGCGGATCACGTTCGGCTACATGTGCGCCAGCGGCGTGATTTTTGGCGCCTTGTTCGCGTTCGTCGCGGCCTCAGAACAGATCTTCACCGATGTGTTTCAGCAACACGAGACCTTCGCGCTCTGGTTCGCAGGCGTTGCGGGGGCGCTGGCTTTATCGAACTTCCTGAACTCAAGGATCGTTGAGCGATTTGGCATGCGGCGTATCAGCCATAGCGTCCTTCTCTTGTTCACCGTCTTGGCGCTGATCAATGTGGTCACACTCTACACGGTCGGTGAGAAGCTATGGCTCTTCTATCCGCTTTTTTGTCTGACCTTCGGCTGTTTCGGTATGCTTGGTGCGAACTTCACCGCGCTTGCCATGGAGCCTCAAGGCAAGATCGCGGGCACAGCCAGCGCGGCTTACGGCTTTGCTTCGACGACAGTTGCAAGCCTGATTGGTTATCTTGTGGCTGGCCAGTTCGATGGAACTGTAGCGCCCTTCATGTGGGGATTTGTGGCGCTTGGCGTTTCGTCTTTGTCGATCGTGTTCGTCACCGAGCGATTCCGCTTGTTTCAATCGCGCTAACCACTCTTGCGCTTCCGTAGCGGCAGCGACGGTAACTCACCAAAATCAATATGAGGACCGACCGATATGGCGTTAAAGACTCGCATCACGGAGATGCTCGAAATTGAAAAGCCGATCGTCCAAGCTGCGATGGGCTGGATTGCGCGATCGCAATTGTCATCGGCTTTCTCCAACGCTGGCGGCATGGGCATTATTGAGACAAGTTCAGGGGAGTTAGATGCCGTCCGCGCCGAGATTTTGAAAATGCGCGATCTCACCGATAAACCCTTCGGTGTGAATGTTGCTCAGGCATTTGTCCGCGATCCCGATATTGTCCAATTTGTCATCGACCAAGGCATTAAGTTCGTCACCACTTCGGCGGGCAATCCTAAGAAATATACTGGCCAACTCAAAGAAGCCGGCCTCACCGTCTTCCACGTCGTACCCAGTTTGAAAGCGGCGCTCGGTGCGATTGATGCGGGCGTGGATGGTTTGATTGTCGAAGGCGGTGAAGGGGGCGGCTTCAAGAACCCTAAAGATGTCGCCTCAATGGTACTGATCCCACAAGTTTGCGAGGCGGTGGATGTCCCCGTCGTGGCCGCCGGCGGCATTATGGACGGTGCCAGTATGGCTGCCGCATTCTCGCTTGGCGCCGAAGGCGTGCTGATGGGAACACGCATCTTATCGAGCGCGGAGAGCCCGGTGCACGAGAATTGGAAGCAAGCCATTGTCGATGCCGACGCCACAGATACTGTCTTCCTCAACCGCGACGGCCCAGGACCCGCTTTGCGCGCCTTGCGTACGGAGCGCACGACTCGGATCGAACAGGATGGCGTCGAGAATATTTTCGGCGAGTTTGCGGGCACACAAGACGTCTACTTCGGGGGCGATCTGGAAGCAGGCATTGCCCTAACCGGGCAAATTGCCGGACGAATCAAGAGTGTACGCCCTGTAGCTGACATATTGAACGAGACCATGGATCAGTTCGAAGCGACTGTGGCGCGGCTCAGTCAGCTACAAGTGTGACAGGTTCGCTCTAGGCGGCTGATCCAAAAAATGATTAAACACCGCAAAGTTCCACTCAAAGGTGACCCTATGACTGCAAAAAATTACCTCTTTGGGGGCGCGGCGGCGCTCGCGATTGTTCTTGCTGGGTGCGATGTTGTTCGCGCGCCAAGTGCCGATACCTCAACAGAAACAGAAACAGAAACAGAAACGGGGGCGTCCGACAGCACCGAGATTGAAGCCGCGTCAGTGGATCAGGCCGCCTTGGCGGACAATCCCCTCTTGCAGGACTGGGACACGCCTTATGGCGTGCCACCATTCGCACAGATCGAGGACGCGCATTATATGCCGGCGATCGATGCCGCGATTGCCGAGCTCGAAGCAGAAATTGAGACGATCGCCAGCAACCCGGACGCGCCGACCTTCGAAAACACGATCGTCGCGCTGGACAAAGCGGGTGGAAGCCTGTCGCAAGTTGCATCCGTGTTCTCGAACGTGACGGGCACGGACACGAATGACACGCTGCAAGGACTGGCCACACAAATCTGGCCCAAGGTCACGGCCGTCAGCAATGACATAAATTTCAACGCCCCCTTGTTCGAGCGAGTCAAAGCGGTGCGCGACGCCGCGCCCAACCTGGATCTGGACGAACAGGACCTACGACTGATCGAACTCACCTATCGTGGCTTTGAGCGCGCTGGCGCGACCCAAAGCCCGGAGGTCAAAGAGAAAGTGGCCGCAATCAATGAAGAGCTGTCATCGCTGACCACGAACTTCTCGCAAAACCTTCTGGCATCGACCAAGGCGTTTAAACTCGACGTTACGGACGAAGCTGAATTGGTCGGACTTTCTGAGGACTTCAAAGCAGCTCTGAAAGACGGCGACAAATGGGTTCTGACGGTTGATCGATCTGTCTACGAGACGTTCATGGCGCAATCTGAGAATCGCGATCTCAGACAGCAAATGTTTGACGGTTACCGCCTGCGAGCCACGGAAGGTGAGACCGACAATGGCCCTCTCGCGATCAAGATAGCGCAGCTGCGCGCGGAGAAAGCTGAATTGCTCGGTTATGCCAGCCACGCAGATTATATTCTCGAATACAATATGGCGCGCACGCCGCAAAATGTTGAGGATTTCCTGGTTCGCGTTTGGGAGCCCGGCCTGGCCCAGGCCAAAGCTGAGCGCGATGAAATGCAGGCCCTGATCGGTGATGAATTCACCTTCGCCGGTCATGACTGGTGGCACTATAGTGAGAAAGTGCGCCAGGAAAAATATGCTTTTGATGGCAACGTGCTGAAACCCTATTTCGAGCTGAGTGCTGTTCGCGCCGGGGCCTGGACCATGGCAGAACGCCTGTTCGACATCACATTGGAAGATGTAGATGTCGAAGGCTGGAACCCTGTCGTCACCGCCTATGACGTTAAGGACAAGGCCACCGGTGAGCATCTCGGTCTGTTCATGATGGACATGTATGCCCGCGACAGCAAACGTGGCGGCGCCTGGATGAGCTCTTACCGGGCTTCAACCAATTATGATGATGCCGACGAAATTCGCCCAATCATCACCAACAATCTTAACCTGATTACGCCAGCAGATGGCGCGCCGACGCTGATGAATTTCAGCGAGGTTGAGACTTTCTTCCACGAGTTCGGACACGGTCTGCATGGCTTGCTGACGCAAATCAAATATTCGGAATTCTCCGGCGTCGACGGTCCGCGTGATTATACGGAATTCCCGGCCCAGATCCTGGAACACTGGGCAGGCGAGTCTGCAATGCTGGCGGAGTATGCGCTGCATTATGAAACAGGCGAAGCGATCCCGCTCGAGCTGATCGAGAAGATGCGCGAAGCGTCTAATCACAATCAGGGCTTCCGTACGACCGAATTCATTGCGGCCTCTTTGCTGGATCTCGCCTGGCATCGCTTGAGCCATGAAGACGCCCTGGCAATTACGGACGCCCGCGCATTCGAAAAAGAAGTTCTGGAAGGCTATGGCCTGATAGAAGAGATCGAGCCGCGGTATCGCAGTCAATATTTCGCGCACATCTTTTCGAGCCCAGTCGGCTACTCGTCTGGCTATTATGCGTATCTCTGGTCAGAGATTCTCGACGCAGATGGCTTCACCGCCTTTAAGGAGGCCGGTGACATCTGGGATCCAGAACTCGCTGCGCGATTGAAGAAGTGGGTCTATGAATCTGGCGGCTTGCGCCCGGCGGATGAGTTGTATCGCTTGTTCCGGGGCTCGGATCCAACCATCGAACCGCTGCTGCGCATTCGCGGGTTTGAGACCGGAGAAACGGGCGAGGGGTAAAAGCTTGCGTTTCGACGAATAGAGAAAGCCGCTCCAATTGGGGCGGCTTTTTCATAGAGCGGGTTTAACCCTAAGCCGCCAACGGCGCTGTCACCACGCAACCTTTACCATTTTGCTTGGCGGAGTAGAGCGCTGCGTCGGCCTCTTCCAGAGCGCCAAAAACGTTTGATGCCCCCGCCATCGGGAAGGCAATGCCGACGCTAGCCCCAATTTTCAGGACCTGGCCGCGCCATGAGATGGGCTCAGCGACGCGGGAAATGATGGCATTGGCCAGCGCCTCGACATCCGATTGGCGTGTGCGCTTCTGACAAAGAACAATGAACTCATCGCCGCCATTTCGGAATGGCGTGGCCTCAGGCGAACAGACGTCGCGCAACCGCGCAGAGACCGTTTGCAGCACATGATCACCTGCCGCGTGGCCATACGTGTCATTAATCGCTTTGAACCCATCGAGATCAATCTGCATCACCGCGAGGGGGCGCCCGCGTTGGCCTGATGCACGGGCGACGGCTTGTTCGAATCCAAACCGATTGGGCAATCCCGTCAACAAGTCATGGCTGGCGCGATGCGCCGCTTCGGCGTTCTGACGATGCAACGCCCAAATGAAGGCGATCGCCGTGACCGTACAGAAGACGGGCAAGGTGTAATGATTGATATCGGAATAGGGCACCACATCGATCGCCCGCAGAAAGATCCAGAATGCGCCAAGCTGATTGGGAATCCAGCTAATCACGACCAGGCCCGCGCCTGGGGCGCCGCGGCGCCAGAGAGAGACCACTCCGAACAGAATGACCATTGGTCCGATGGCCATGGTGACGGTAAAGGCGATCACGGCGACGATTGTCGGCAAGGGCGTGGTAAAGCAAGTGAGCAACGCAAACGCGGCTTGAATGCGCAAAAAGCGAAACACGAGCGGCGCATTCGTTTTAGTCTTCAAGAACCGGTCCACAAACAAGGCCGTGGCTGCCATGCCGATGCCCTGACAAACGAACAGCATGAAAAGATAGTCGCCGGTTCGCTCTGGCCAGAGATAAGCCTTATCAAGACCTGACGCGGTAAGGATATAGCCAGCCGACGCGATGCAGAACACAGAGAACCAGAGCGATGACCAATGCCGCGAACCGAAGAAAGAAACCAGCCCAAGCGCCGCCATGGTCAGCAAGCACCCGATCAATAACCCAAATAATAGGACCGTATTGGTCGAATGACTGACCCACACGGTTGAGCGATAGACGCGCAATGGCAGAATGATCACCGTGTCGGAGCGGATCCGAAAGTAAATCTCCTTGGTTTCGCCCGGGACCAGTTCTGTAGCGACGACCGGAAAACGGTTTGCGATTTGATCCGGCGCTTGCGCCACGAACTGGCCGCCTGATGTGCGCGTGATGGATCTATCGGCCGACACGACAAACCAATCGATGCGATCAAGTTGCGGATACTTCGCCACCAAGCTGACCGGCAGATTGCGCACGCCTGTATGGTGGAGCGACAGCCGTCCCCAAACCGTTTTGCCATAGCCGTCCAGCTTTGGAACCGATTGGTCAGGGCGGTTGAACCGGGCTTCGAAACGGCCCGACAGAATGTCCTCAATTGAGGCATCAGCGGGAACATCTATGGCCAGTTCGAGCTGATCCGCGGTGACTTTCCAGACATCTGATGCTTCGCTCGTCTGAATCGAATTCGGGTTCGCGTTCGCGGTCAATTGGGTCATGATGATTGCCGCGCACATCGCAAGGATGCAGCGGATCAGCCATGTCATTGAAACCGTATACCGTTCCATCCCGTCCCCGTCAGTCGCACCGCAGGTTAGCGGGATCCGATTGAAATCACCTT
Organism: Pseudomonadota bacterium; assembly: GCA_039818185.1. Lineage (GTDB taxonomy): Bacteria > Pseudomonadota > Alphaproteobacteria > Caulobacterales > Hyphomonadaceae > Henriciella. The sequence continues at coordinate 44,943 of JBCBUI010000002.1, read as the reverse complement.
CAAGGCGATCCTGAGATCCAATCGGTTTCAGTTACGATTGATTAGGTCGTTCCGGATCGAACAGCGGTCAGGCCAATGCCAGTCTATAGTTTCGACGGGTCAAGCGTGGATCGATACGCAGCTTTTTAAAGCTCTCTGCCTCGAGCGATGTCAGCATCGAATCAGCGCGCTTTTTGTCCGACGGCATCATCAGCTGATAAACATCGAGCGCATCTTGCAGACGCAAAAGCGAGAAGGTTCGCGCCGAAATCATCCCCGCATGTCCGCCAGTTGCAAACGGGATCATGCCGAGGCCGCGCGGAACTTCCGCTTTCGGGTCAGCGCTCAGCGCCCATTCATTGAACCGTTCAATTGTGGCCGCGAGCACTGGCACGTGTTCGTCTAAAGCGTCTTTGAGAATGGGTAGCAGCGTCAGCGGAACATCATCATTCGGCACAAATTCGCCGTCACGGCCGTCACCGGCGATGACTCGCTCGACATAATCAGCGACTTTCGGGGCCGTGCGTTTCATGTGCTCACCGCTCAGCTTATCCCGATACTGGTGCGCAAAGAGTGGGCCAATCATTGCAAAGTCGGCATAACTCGCGCGCGTGCCAAGCAGGTAAGGCAGTTTTTCCAGATGTTTTGAGAAATTGGCGAGGAATTTCTCATAGGCTTTCTCGACGCCTGGCGCGGTTTCAGGCGTGATGCCGAGCATGGGGACGAAGCTGCGAAAGCGTTGTCCGACTTTTTTGCCGGCTTCATATTGTTCTTCTGGCGTGCCGTCCGGAGCGGCGCTTTTGCCGAACTCTCCGTAAATCCACTCTTCATTCTTGTTCCAGCGATAATGCATAGCCGGCAAGGTCATCCACTCATCCGCGAATAATTGGATGAGAAACGTCACCAGCAATTGCAGGGGCGTGGCGGGGAGCGCGGCACGCTCGCCTGTCGGGCTCTCGAAATGGGCGATGATGTCGGCCGTGTCCTGAACATATTCACCATCTGGCGTTTTCAGCACCGGAATGACGGACCAGCCAATGTTTGCGATGATTTCATCTTTCATCACTCGAGGCGTCGGAGGGACTTCAGTGAAGTCTATGCCCTTCCACCGCAAATAGGCGCGAGCCTTGCCGGTGAAATAGCTCATCTCACTGCCAAAAAGCGTATAGCCGGTCATCTATTGTCTCCTCACCACATTCGGGTCGCCGTAAACGTGAAAAAAAGCAAGCGCGATTGGCAATAAGTTTACCAGAAGCGAGGATTCCTTAACCCAATCGCGGCAATCCCATGAACATTGCAGATAACAAGGCAAAACGTCACGTTTCCGCCCGATTCTCCGCAGATAGAAACACGAGTTTGAAAAGGCGGCACCCGCGCCGCAAATCAGAAAGATTGGGACCCGCTTATGGAATCACAAGCGCTGGCTGACGTCCACACACCAGGCACTTTATCAATGATCGACCTCCTGCTCGCCGCTGATCCGGTGGTCAAAGCGGTGCTGATCGCTCTGGTGATTGCAAGTATCTGGTCTTGGGCCGTGGTTGCAGAGAAGTTCTTCGCCATTGGCGGCGCGCGCAAGAAAGCCAATGAGTTTGAAGAAGCGTTCTGGAATGGCCGCGCGGATGATTACGATGTCCGTCCCGGGCAAAGCCCGAACAATGCTGGCGCTCGTCTCTTCGCAGCAATTTCACGCGAGTGGCGCGACGCAAAATCAATTTCGCCAAGCGAACATGCAGCTTTGGTCGCCCGCGCAGAGCGCTCGCTGCGGGCGACAGTGGATCGCGAAGTTGGCCGCGTTTCAAATGGCATCGGGGCATTGGCGACTATCGGATCTTCCTCGGTTTATATCGGTCTGTTCGGGACGGTCTGGGGCATCATGAATGCCTTCCTGAATATCAGTGCTCAGGAAGATACCAGCTTGGCGGTCGTTGGCGGGCCGATTGCGGAGGCGCTTTTTGCGACGGGCCTGGGTCTGATCGCGGCGATTCCAGCGGTTATCTTCTACAATAAGTTTTCTGGCGATCTCAACCGATACGCCGATACGCTGGATGCTTTCAGTCAGGACTTGCTCGTTCGTTTATCCCGTCGCGCAAGCGATGGTCCGGTCTAATGGCATCGCTTGGATCCTCTAGCGGACGGCGCGGACGGCGCGCCTTCAATGCTGAGATCAACGTGACCCCGATGGTGGACGTGATGCTGGTCCTGTTGATCATATTCATGATCACCGCCACGGCATTGCAGCGCGGCGTCGAGGTCAACTTACCGAAGGCGGCGACAAGCAACCTGACAGTACCGAAATCGACACCTCTATTAGTCACCGTCACACAGGACGCGAAGGTCTATATTTCCGAAACCGAAATTGAGCTTGAAGAGCTAACCTCGAAACTGCTCGCGATTGCGGGCGAGGGCTATGAAGAGCGGATTTTCCTGCAGGGCGACACCAATGCGGCTTATGGCGAAGTGCTGGCTGTGATGACGCAAATGAAGAATGCCGGCTTCACAAATATTGCTTTGGTGACGGACCCCAAAGCCCGCGTGGAAAGGGCTCAATAGTCTATGATCCGCGGCCTCCCTGCCTCCATTATTGCGCATGCTGCGGTGATCAGCGCGTCGTATGTGACGTTCCCTTACTGGAGCACGAATACGCGCGTCATGGCGTCGGAATTCGAAGCAGTGGATGTCAATTTTGCTGAGATCGGCGAAATTACGAATATTGCGCCATTGGTAGAGACTGAGCCAGAGGAACCTGAAGAAGAGGTCGCTCCGGAGGAGCCGGAAGAAGTCCCAGAGGATCCGGTTGAAGAAGAATTGCCAGAGGCTGAGCAGGATGTCGCTGAAGCGGAATCAGCCCCGCCGGAAGAGAATCCTGAAGATCTGCTCCCAGATTTTGAACCAGAAGAAACCGAGCCGGAGCCAGAAGAGGCCGAGCCCGAGCCCGTAAAGAAACCCGATCCCGCCCCGCGACGTCCAAATGATGACTTGATGAGTTTTCTAAATCAAAGTGAGTCGACATTCCGAAGCGAGCAGGCGACCCGCAAGGAGCGGCCTGAGCCAAAGCCGGTTACGCCCGAACCTCAAACGGCGCTCGAGAATGCGCCCAAGCCCGCCGAGACGCGCAATCGTCAGGGCGCCGGAGAGCGGAGCGCTAATTCGGCGCGGCTCGAGGCAATTATTGTCTCACGGATCCGGAATGAATGTTGGGCTGGCGCAGACGATCTGCCCAACCCCGAACGCTATAATGTACAGATGAACCTCAAGCTAAACGAGGACGGCACCATTTCGGAATTGACATTGATTGATCCCAAGCGCCGCCCGATTGGCAGCTCATTTATGGGGACTGCGGTCGATCGCGCTTTGCGTGCCGTGCGGAAGTGCGAACCCTATCGGCTCCCCAGTGAGGATTATGAGGAGTGGAAAGAGATTGACTTTTACCTAGGACTTGGATTTTCCGGTCAGTGATTTTGGAGGCAACAGATTGGCGATGTTGAAACGACTGATATTTGCGGCATTTATTGCCATTTTGGGCACGCTTCCGCTTGCGACCGCGCAGCTGCAGGTGGTGGTCGATCGCGCCGATCTGAAGCCGGTCCCGGTTGCCATTCCTAATTTCGAAGCGATCGGCGTCGATCCTGAAGTTGCCCAGACGATCAGCGATGTTATTCGCAACGATCTGGAATCGACCGGACTCTTCGTCATCACGCCGGAAGACGCCTATATCCAGAAGGACCTTAACATCGAGGTCGCGCCGCGATTTGCCGACTGGAAAATCATACAAACGGACGCGCTTGTCGTTGGCACAGTCGAACAGATCGAGCGGGACGGCAATCAACTGATCCGCGGCTCCGTGCGGATGTGGGATGTGTATGGCGAAGAACTGATGCGGTTCGAGGACTCAAATGGCCGTCAGGTTTCTGGTCGGCGGTTCACCACGACGCCTGAAGATATCCGCCGCATCGCGCACAAGATTGCAGACGCCATCTATAGCCGCCTCACTGGTGAAGATGGCTATTTCGACACACGAATTGTTTACATCGCCGAAACAGGTCCGAGAAATGCGCGGGTGAAACGCCTCGCGATCATGGACGCGGATGGTGCAAATGTGAAATATCTGACGTCTGGTGCGTTTACAGTGCTGACCCCTCGATTTTCGCCGACCGCGCAGCAAATTACATATATGTCTTACGAGGGCGGTATCCCGCGCGTCTATCTTTATGATTTGCGTCGGGCACGTCAGGAAGTCCTGGGCAACTTTCGTAATATGACCTTCGCTCCGCGTTTCTCGCGCGATGGCAATTCTGTGCTTTTGACCCAGGCGACGAACGGAAATTCAGATGTCTATCTGATGGATTTGCAGACGCGCCAAAGCCGTCGTTTGACAGACCACCCTGCCATCGATACCTCGCCGTCTATGTCACCAGACGGCCGCCAGATCGTGTTCAACTCGGATCGCGGTGGCAGTCCACAGCTTTATGTTATGAACACCAACGGCACCCCGCGGACTTGCCCGTCTGGGGGGCGCGATATTGCCTGCCGGATCACGTTCGGCTCGGGTCGTTACTCGACACCCGTGTGGAGCCCACGGGGCGATTTGATTGCCTTCACCAAGCAAAGCCGCGGCCGGTTCCACATTGGCGTTATCGGAATCGACGGACGGGGAGAGCGTTTGTTAACCGAATCATATCTCGACGAAGGGCCGGATTGGTCGCCAAATGGGCGTGTCATCACCTTTTTCAGGGAACCTTCGCCGGGTGCATCGCCGACTTTGTGGTCGGTCGACCTGACGGGTCGGAATCTACGGCCATTGCTGACTTCTACGGATGCTTCGGATCCCGCCTGGTCGCCACTTCTGGACTAAATCAACCAGGTTTTGCGCCTAAAAACTCAGTAATCTTCCCAAATCACAGAAAAAATGGGTATACGGGATCACGAAGTTGACATTAAGTCGGCCTAAATGCACCCATTGCTCGCATAAGCAAGGAGAGAACAATGCGAAAGCTTATGATGACATCTGCGTCGATTGCCGTCCTTTTCGGTATCGCTGCATGTGCCAGCCAACCTGAACCAGAACCTGTAATTGTTGCAGAGCCCGAGCCGGTCGTTGAGCCCGAGCCGGAGCCCGAACCTGAAGTGGTCGTGGTTGAAGAAGTTATCCCAACCGGGCCTGCCGAAGGATCTCTGGAAGATTTCCAAGTCAATGTTGGTGATCGCGTCTATTTTGACCTCGACCAGTATCGTTTGAGCGCTGACGCTCAGGGCATCCTGCGTCGTCAGGCGGCCTGGCTGAGCTCGTATCAGAACGTCAACATCCTGGTTGCCGGCAACTGCGATGAGCGGGGCACCCGCGAGTATAACCTTGCACTGGGTGAACGTCGTGCGTCTGTCGTCAAGAATTACCTGGTCGACCTCGGCGTTGACCCAGCCCGCATTCAAACAGTTTCTTACGGTAAAGAGCGTCCGCTGGCGCTTGGCTCAACCGAAGAAGCTTGGGCGCAGAACCGAAATGGCTTCACACAGTTGATTTCTGGTGTTGTTGGCTAAGCGTTAACTGCACGTACTGCATTAGATTAGGCCGGGCGTCACATTTTGGCCCCGGCCTTTTCATATTTGATATTCAGTCCAAGACCCAAAAACTGGAGCCGACTAGATATGCTGCGTACTTCTTTGATCTCTGCCATGGCCTGTATCGCGATCTTGTCGATACCCGACGCGGATGCGCAAAGACGAGCTGAAGTGGTTCAGGGGGTGACCAGTGGTGAACTTGCAGCAACTGTCGACGAGTTGCGCGCCAGCAACGCCGAACTTCGCGCCCGAATGACTGGTATCGAGTCCGACAAAGCGAGGCTTAATGGTAAGGTCGAGACGCTCGAATTCTTGCTCTCGGAAAGCCGCGAAGAAATCAACCGTATGCAAGGTGACGACGCCGAGTTGGAGCGCCTGATCACGCGTTTAGAAGGGCGCCTTACGGACCAGGAAAAAACCATCGCTGACCTCAATCAGCAGCTCGCCGCTCTGCAACCGGAACCTGCTTTCTTGTCGCCCGGGTCTGGCGATGGGTTTGCGGATGCAGTGGACAGTGGAGTGGCGCAATCGCAAGATGAAATCGCGCAACAGCTCGACGCCGCGACGGAGGCTGGCGTTGAACTGTCCGCCAGTGGCCCCACACGGATTGTAAGGCGCGTTGAGTCCCCGTCGACCGACTCAATGAGCGCCGAGCCTATGCAACTCGGCCCGAATGGTGAGCCTTTGCCGCAAGGCTCACTGGGCACGCTTCCCGCCAGTGCACTGCCAGGGGAGGCCGGACCGCTTTTCGCAGAGGCAAAATCGCGTCTTTTACAGTTTGACTATCCAGGCGCTGAACTCGCCTTCCGCTCGTTCTTGAGCCAATTCAGCGACGATCCGCAAGCGGGTGAAGCGCAATACTGGTTGGCGGAAGTCTTGTATCAACAAGAGGCCTATCCAGAATCAGGGGCCGCTTACACGGATATGATCCGCTCTTATCCGGATGACCCGCGGGCGCCAGAGGCATTGGCAAAGCTGGCTCGGTCCATGCGTCTCGTGGGCGATACAGAACAGGCCTGCAACGCGCTTAATCTCTTGCCGCAACGTTATCCGAACGCGTCCGGCGTGACCCGAAACTTGGCCGCGGGCGAGCGCGTACGCTCCGGCTGCGATAGCTAAGACCGGTGCAGTTAGGGGCAGACTTTTCTGCGCTGCTCAACCGGTTCAGTCCTGACCCGCATGCTCCGATTGCGCTCGCTGTCTCAGGCGGCAGTGATTCACTCGCATTGCTGCACCTCAGCTCTGATTGGGCCAGGCGCGAAGATCGATCTGTGATCGTATTCACCGTCGATCACGGTTTACGGCCCGAAGCCCGCGCCGAAGCAGACCATGTTGCAGCGCTATGCGATCACATGCGGGTGGCGCATCAGACCTTGGTTTGGGAGACACCGAAACCCTCCCAAAACGCTGCGCGGCGCGCTCGGTATGGCCTGATTGCAAAAGCCATGGCGTCAGAGAATGCGAATTGCCTGCTCACAGGCCATACGCTGGACGATGTGATTGAGACCGTTTTCATTCGACGCCGCCGCGGCGTGCGCGGGGGACTGAGCGCAGGACCAGCGAAGGCAGCGCCCTTTCCCGCATGGCCGGCGGGTCAGGGTATGACGGTCCTGCGGCCATTGCTGTACGCTCGGCGATCTGCGCTTCGCGACTTGTTGCAAGCGCATGATACGGTCTGGATGGAAGACCCTTCCAATCAAGACGAGTCGTTCGAGCGTGTGCAAGTGCGTCGCTTTCTTCGACGCCACCCACGTCTCCACGACGGTCTCGTCCCCGTCATCACGACACTCCTAGCCGAACGCGGACAGTTAGATGCGCGAATGAGCCGCGCGCTCGCAGAAGTGGCCGTCACGCCGGATGGCCTCATCGAAGTGCCCACCGAAAATATGACTGTGCCGGATCGTATCCGGGTATTAAGTCTTCTTGCGCGAATTGCGAGCGGAGGAGACCGCGATCCGCGTCGACAAGCGGTCTTTGACATGGTCGCTTCTCTTAAGGAGCCGGGTGCGCGGCAAACGTTGGGCGGGGCATGGTTTCAACGGACACGGATCGGATTCAAGGTTGGTCGTGATCCTGCTCAATCCAATCCTGCTTACAAAGCCCCAGTGTTTGATGGTCGATTTGCGCGCGATCCGGATGCGCAATTACCATTACTGGCTGAGACGTCCTTTCTGGTCCGGCACGCTCGACCAACTGACTCTGATTGGCGAGAAATACTGTCTGACCGGATCAAACATATGAGACTATGTTTTCAATCCGATATCGGGCCGATGGGTGCGGAATAAGACTTGATCTTGCCGGGGCAATCACAGCTTATTGTCGCGATCTTGCGCGAAGGGTTGCACCAATGTCAGTGACCGGCTGGGTCTATCTTGATGGCGAGTTTTTGGAGGCCCATGAGGCCAAGATCTCGCCATTCGATCGGGGCTTTCTGTTCGCACAAGCCGCTTACGAAGTGACAGCTGTGTTTAATCGCAAGCTGATTGATTTCGACGCGCATATGGCGCGTCTCATGCGGACGCTAACGGGATTGGAGATCGCGCCGCCAGCGGAAGACTTGCGCGGCGTGCACGAACAATTAATCGCGCGCAACCGGCTTCAAGAAGGGCTGATCTATCTCAATGTCAGTGCCGGCACGCACGGCATGCGCGACTTTAGCGGGCCGGAATATTTGACGCCGTCCGTCTTTGCATTTGCCAATTCCCGCAAATTGATTGGCGAGATGGCGCGCGACGGTATCTCGACCATTTCTATGACGGATACGCGCTGGCAGCGCCGGGATTTGAAAACGACGCAATTGGTGTCGCAATCGCTCGCTTATCGCGCCGCTCGCCGAGCGGACGCTGTGACCGCCATTCTACATGAGGATGGCGTCGTCACGGAAGCAGCATCCGCCAATGTCTGGATCGTCACGCAAGCTGGGTCATTGGTGACACGCGACCTATCTCATGCCCTTTTGCCGGGTGTTACGCGCGCGCGTCTGATCTCATTGTTCCAGGAAAAAGGCGTCACCATCGAAGAACGCGCGTTCACGCTCGATGAAGTACGGGCGGCCGCCGAAGTCTTTACGAGCTCTGCAGGCGCGATCATCGTCCCGGTACTCAGCTTAGATGGCGCAGTGATCAGCACGGGCCAACCGGGGCCAATCACGCGGCAGGTCCAAGCGGCTTATTACGCCTATATAGGCGCTGATCTGGAGTCGATAGACTGGCTATGAGTCGTCACGATCCGGGTCGATCACTTCGCCGTCAACGGTGAATGCATCGTCGTCGGGATCAACTCGCCCTTGCCCTGATTGCATCTGTGCGAATGCGTCTTGCATCTGATCCATCATTCCAGCGATTTGGTTTAGACCGACCCTTGCGGAGACCCAGGCGCTAATGAACGCCCAAACCGCTGGAACGATCGCGAACCAAGCATCCATCAGCATAACTTGTGGTTCGAACTCTGTGGTTCGAAAGATCGCGGCGACCAAAGCGGCCAGGCCAAACACGATTGCATAGCCGACAAGTCCCGCGGCGAACCGCTTGCCAGAGCCTCGAAGTGGGTTGTGCGGTCTCTGCTCTGATTCAGGCGACAGCGCTGCTTTGAGATCGATTGCCGGAGACGGTGTTACAGTGCGAATGAGGATCGTGGTTAGCGACGCCGCCAAGGCCAATAAAGGCACCAAAATGAAGCTTCGATTCATTACACCCGCAGTGGCCACGGCGATTAAGAACGCGATTGGACCTGCCACACGCAATAAGATCGGAAAGAGTAAAGCAACAGGCATAGGGTTCCGTCGATGAATCTGACGCTTTAAGCCCTAACCCGCTTAAGCGCGCGCTGGCAATCTCTGTCGATGCGTCGCCAACACAGCACGTAGCTTCAACATCAAAATCGTCGCCGCCAATGCCAACGTCACTGCATTGGCCAGAATGATCGGAACACTGCCGACCAACACACCATAAGCGAGCCAACCTGCTACGCCGGTTGTGAACAAGGCATACATGCAAAGCGATATGCCATCTGTTCGTCCGGTCCGCAGGACCATTAGGGTTTGCGGCAGGAAAGAAATCGTCGTCAGCATGGCTGCGACCAGTCCGATCATATCTGTCATTTCAAGAAAGCTCCAAGAGAGAGAGTCGGTATGTAGCAGATTCCATCGAAACTTCACCGCATACCTTCCCATGACACTCATGCAAAAATGCAGGCATATCTTCACGGTCGGGAAAGCTTGCTTCAGCTCCGGTCTTCGCACATCTTGCAGCGCAGCGAAGCACCTGGAGATCGCGTTGGCGGACACAGACTATCAACATGCGCCTGACCGGCCGTGGATTTTTCGAACCTATGCGGGACATTCGACGGCGGAAAAGTCAAACGCCTTGTATCGCAGCAATCTGTCGAAGGGCCAAACCGGATTGTCCATCGCGTTCGATTTACCAACGCAAACAGCCTATGACGCGGATCATATTCTGGCGCGCGGCGAAGTTGGCAAAGTAGGCGTCCCGATTGGGCACCTCGGAGATATGCGGGTTCTGTTCGAAGCTTTACCACTTGAAGACATGAACACGTCAATGACGATCAACGCTCCAGCAGCTTGGTTATTGGCGCTTTATGTTGCCTTGGCAGATGAGCGAGGTGATGACCGCGCCAAACTGCGCGGCACCACACAGAATGATATTATCAAGGAATACCTTTCTCGCGGCACCTATGTGTTTCCGCCGCAGCCCAGCATGCGCTTGATCAGCGATATGATCAGCTGGTGTTATACGGAGGTCCCGAAATGGAACCCGATGAATGTCTGCTCCTATCATTTGCAGGAAGCAGGGGCGACGCCGGAGCAGGAATTGGCCTATGCGCTTGCGACGGCTTGCGCAGTTCTGGATGCAGTCAAAGCAGGTGGACAAGTACCCGATGGAGACTTCCCAACAGTGTTTGGCCGGATTTCCTTCTTCGTGAATGCGGGCGTTCGTTTTGTCACCGAGCTCTGCAAGATGCGCGCGTTCGTAGATTTGTGGGAGGAGATCGGTCGCGATCGCTATGGGGTCGACGATGCCAAAGCCTTGCGCTTTCGCTATGGCGTTCAAGTCAATTCACTTGGGCTAACGGAACCGCAGCCGGAGAATAATGTCTATCGCATCCTCATCGAAGCATTGGCAGTCACTTTGTCCAAACGCGCCCGCTGTCGCGCGCTGCAACTGCCGGCCTGGAACGAGGCGCTCGGGCTGCCGCGCCCATGGGATCAGCAATGGTCATTGCGCATGCAGCAAATCCTCGCGTTCGAAACTGATTTGCTGGAATATGAAGACTTGTTCGACGGCAGTCATGTCGTCGACGGCAAGACTGAAGCTCTAAAGTCCCAGGCACGCGCCGAACTCGGCAAAATCGATGATATGGGCGGAGCCGTAGATGCGGTCGCGTATATGAAGGAATCTTTGGTCGGCGCTCATATTGAGCGCATTAAGGGGATTGAGAGCGGTAATCTCAAAGTCGTTGGCGTGAACGCCTACACGCAGTCCGAAGACAGCCCGCTCGGCGCCGGGAATGACGCTATCCAAACCGTTGATCCGATGGTTGAGCGCCATCAAGTGGAGGCGCTGCGCCAATGGCGATCGAGGCGCGATGAGGGCGCCGCACAATCCGCGCTGCAAGTTCTGCGCGAGGCCGCCGCTTCGGGTGCGAACATTATGGATCCCAGCATCACGGCCGCAAAAGCCGGTGTCACGTCAGGCGAGTGGGGCGGCGTTCTCCGCGACGTGTTCGGAGAGTTTCGCGGACCAACCGGCGTGAGTGTGGTCATTGATACAGGTGGGGACGCTGCGATAGAAGCGACCAAGGCGCGCGTCCTTGCTGTGTCGCAGCGCCTGGGCCGCGATTTGACCTATGTCCTCGGCAAACCGGGTCTCGATGGCCATTCGAACGGGGCTGAACAAATCGCGGCGCGGGCAAGAGCCTGCGGTATGCAAGTGGTCTATGAAGGTATTCGTTTCACGCCTTCAGAGATTGTCAGCCAAGCGAAATCGGCCAAGGCGCATGTGATCGGCCTGTCCATCCTCTCTGGCAGCCATCTTGATCTTGTTCGGGAGACTCTGGTTGAGATGCAGAAGGCCGGGCTGGACGATACGCCGCTTGTGGTCGGCGGGATAATTCCGTTCGAAGATGAGCAGGCGTTGCGCCAAATGGGTGTTCGCCGGGTTTATACGCCAAAAGATTTTCAGATCACGGAGATCATGGATGACGTTGTTGATGTCGTCGAGCGAACCTGGTTGAGCGCGCCTGAGTCACCATTGACCTAAGCGGCGGAAGCGGATTTCTCGCAATTCGATGCCACGCGTCTTTTCGGGCACCACTGGCCGCACAGCAATATAGTCGAGAGAGATCGTGTTCTCGAGCAATTTGCGGGGCACATCGATCTCAGCGGTATACGTTTCCCATTCCGGTTTTAGTTCGAACCGAATCCAGCCCGAATTACCAGCTTTGCCAGCTGAATAATTGAATTCAAACGCTTCCGCGCCAGCGCCACTTGTCGGTTTTACCGTCAATGAAACGCGAACTTTGTGACCTGAATAAACGGTTTCCAGATCAGGACCCAATCGAAAATGCGCGTTGCGTTGAACGTCCGGAAAGTTGGCATCCTTGTCGGCGCGAATGGTCAGAACATCGTCTTCCAAATCGAGCTCAAAGCCGAGATACGCTTCCATGCGACACAGATCGCGGCCCTCGAGAATGATCAGACTATAATCGTCCGGTCCTTCTGCCCCGCCAAAAGGGCCGCATTGCGGCTTCTGCCATCCAAGATACAGCGTGCTCAGCACCATCGCAGCGATGATGGCGGCGATCAGGGGATAGAATATGGCGTCTCTCAAACTCTTTTTCCTGCGGCGATGCGATCGAATCGACTGGGTAGCAATCTTGACGCTCCTCTGATAGCAACGCCAACAGCGAAACGCGAGCCTTGCCACTGCTGCAGACGCAGCTTCTCATATTTTTAATGGAACCCCTGTTCATGCCTAAGCTCATTCTGACCCGTCATGGTCAAAGCCAATGGAATCTCGAGAACCGTTTCACCGGATGGTGGGATGCAGATCTGACAGAAAAGGGTGAAGCTGAAGCTAGCAAGGGCGGCGTTCTGATCAAAGCCGAAGGGCTCGCCCCAACTTTTGCATTCACCAGCTATCAGACCCGGGCCATTCGCACGCTCTGGCTGGGTTTGGCCGCCATGGACCGCGCCTGGATACCGGTTGAGAAGCATTGGCGTTTGAATGAGCGCCACTATGGCGGCCTGACGGGTCTCGATAAAGCCGAGACGGCAGAGAAACATGGCAAGGAGCAAGTTCATGTCTGGCGGCGGTCATATGATATTCCGCCACCGCCATTGGCGTCAGACAGCCCTTACAACTTGGCGCACGACGTGCGCTATGATGGTGTACCGGTTCCGGATTCTGAAAGTCTCAAACTGACCCTGGAGCGGGTCCTGCCCTATTGGGACAGCGCCATTCGGCCGGTGCTCGAAAGTGGAAAGGACACGATCATCTCAGCTCACGGCAACTCCTTGCGTGCACTCGTGAAACATTTGTTCCGCGTTGCGGACGATACCATTACTGGTGTTGAAATCCCGACGGGCAATCCATTGCTGATCGATCTCGACGCAGACTTGGTCCCAATCTCAGCGCGTTATCTGGACGCAGAGCGCGCGAAAGACTTACCCGACCTTCCATGAGCGCTCAGCGCTACATCCTGCGGGCTGCGGCACCCGATGGCATCGGTATCCTTGCTGACGTCATGAGCCATCTTGCCAGTCACCGCGTCAGTGTTACCGAGAACCATGACTTTGGCGACCCGCAAAGCGCGCGCTTCTTTATTTGGGCGAAGTTCGAAGCGGAGACTGGCTTTGACGAGTCCGCCTTTCGAGATGGATTTGAAACGCTAGCCAATCGGCGAGAGATGGAGTGGTCGCTGCGACTGGAACAAGCCAGGCCCAAGACTCTCATCATGGTTTCCAAGGGCGACCATTGTCTGAATGATCTTCTGTACCGCCACCGCCGTGGCCGCCTCGGGGCAGACATCGTGGCAATCGTGTCCAACCACACCGACACCAAATGGCACGCGGACCGTCACGACCTGCCATTCTTTCATGTCCCCGTGAGCAAAGAAATCAAAGCAGATGCCGAAGATGAATTGCGCAATATCATTTCGCAAACCGGATCCGAGCTGATTGTTCTGGCGAGGTATATGCAGGTTCTATCTGACCGGTTGTGCCAGGAAATGGCGGGGCGTTGCATCAATATCCACCATTCAGCTTTGCCAAGTTTCAAAGGCGCTCGGCCCTATCATCAAGCGCACGCCCGGGGCGTAAAACTGATCGGCGCCACGGCGCATTTCGTCACCGGAGATCTGGATGAGGGGCCAATCATTGCCCAGGATGTCGCGCCGGTCGATCATCGTCTGTCGGCTGAGAAAATGGCAGAACTCGGAAAAGACATTGAAGCGAGAGTCTTGGCACGCGCGGTCAAGGCCCAAGCCGAAGGGCGGGTGTTTCTGAATGATAAGCGAACAGTGGTGTTCGAATGAGTGCGCATAATCTGCATATGCGCCGCGCACTCGACCTGGCAGTTTTGCAGGCGGACCGGACCGCGCCTAATCCAAGCGTCGGATGCGTCATTCTGGACCGCGATGGCCACAGGCTGAGCGAAGCCGCGACCGGGGATGGCGGGAGACCCCATGCGGAAGAATTGGCCCTTTCTTCCTTACCTGTCGGAGCGGCGGTTGGTGGGACAGCGTATGTGACGCTGGAACCGTGTCGGCAGCGGTCCTCAGATCGACCATCTTGTTCTCAACGCCTGATCGAAGCCGGGATCGCGAAAGTCATTGTCGCCACGCTTGACCCGCATCCGCTCGGCAGGGGCGGCATCGTCCGATTGCGGGAAGCCGGGCTACAAGTTGAAATCGGACCACTGCGCGCGGAAGCAGATGAATTCTATAAAAAATTTTTTGAGACCGTGAATCCGCCCGATTCGTGACTGTTGGGGCACAGCGTGAGCTGAACCGCTGCGGGCAATGAGAAAACTGACTTGACGTTAACCTTTCTAGTGTCAGCTTCTGATTGAGTATACGTAACTGGAACGGTCCCATGATCGGAATCGTCGTTGTCAGCCACGGAAGGCTTGCGCAGGAATTGGTGCGCGCTGCCGAACATGTTGTCGGTGAGCAAGAGGCTTTTGAAGCGCTCTCCATTGAAGTCGAAGACGATATTGATCAACGTCGGGATGAAATCCGCGACACAGTAAAAGCCTGTAATAAAGGCAAGGGCGTTATCATATTGACGGATATGTTTGGCGGCACGCCGTCAAATCTGGCTTTGTCGAGCCTAGCGAGCGGCAAGATAGACGTCATTGGCGGCGTCAATCTGCCAATGCTGATCCATCTCGCGCAGATCCGGTCGGACCTGACGCTCGATGAAGCGGTGCAAGCCGCCAGTGATGCTGGCAAGCGTTATATCCGGATTGGATCGCAAGTTATGAGCCGAACCAAATGAGTAGAGAAATGCGACAGACCGAAATCATCAATCGCAAAGGCCTGCACGCCCGGGCCTCGGCGAAATTGGCGGAATTAGCGCTCGGCTTGCCGGCGGTCGTGACCGTCAGTTTTGAAGGCGAAAGCGCCGATGCGCGATCGATTATGGATCTGCTTTGTCTTGGCGCTGGTATTGGCAGCGAGGTCGATTTGAGCGCCGAAGGTGAAGGCGCAAAAAAATCGCTGGATGCGGTTGAGCTTTTGTTCAAGGACGGTTTTGGCGAGTTGCAGGAAGACGCCGCGTGCGCCTGTAAATAGTCGCTAAAGCACCATCGGGGCGAGCCAAAACCCTATGGCTGTGATGATCAAAATGCCAAACAAATTGATGCGTACGCCGCGCTGAATCATCTGCGCAATTGGAACTTTATCTGTGGCATAGATGATCGCGTTGGGCGCTGTCGCCACGGGCAGCATGAAGGCACAACTTGCAGCGACGGCCGCGGGTGCCAATAAGCTTTCCGGCGCCGCGCCTATCGCTCCGGCCAATGCGCCTAGGATCGGTGCAAGCGTCGTCATTGTGGCAACGTTGCTGGTCAATTCCGTCAGGAAAATCACCAGCGCGACCACGATGGCGATGAAGAAGATCGGCGGTAAGACTGACAGCGTGGTGAGTTGATCTCCAATCCAGGTCGACATGCCCGTGCGGGTGACGGCCTGACCAAGGCTGATACCGCCGCCGAATAGGACCAAAACTCCCCATGGCAGCTTTACCGCTTCATCCCATCGCAAGATCGCGCGCTTTTGAGACCTGCCCGCGGGCACCAGGAACATGGCGATGGCGCCAGCGATCGCGATACCCATATCGCCGACAGCCATGAGCCAGGGCGCTTCCCAGCCTGCGTTTTCAGCCGCCAATTGCGCCGGTACTCGCAAGACCCAAAGGCAGGCTACAATGCCAAACACCATGGCGGCACGCGCTTCTGGTGCCGATATGCTGCCCAATGCATCGCGTTGCTGACGAATTTCAGCCATTGCCTCTCGACCATCCCCAAGCTTGGGCAAGCTCCTGGACACGACCCACCAGGCAACAGGGATAAGCAGGGCCAGGGCAGGGAGTCCGAAGCTCATCCACTGGGCATAACCAATCGTTGTGCCTGTATTTTCTTCTAACCATTGAATGGCGATCAAATTGGTCGGAGTACCAATCGGCGTGGCGACCCCGCCAATTGACGCGGCATAACAAACGCCAAGCAAGAGTGCGGTGACAAATTTCCCGCTATCATCCTTCAGCGCCGCGGCCGCTGAGAGTGCGATCGGTACCATCATGAGCGTGGTCGCTGTGTTCGAAATCCACATTGAGAGCAAGGCCGTGGCGATCATGAAGCCAAAGATCAGCGAGGCCGGTCGCGATCCGACATTCGCGACAATGTTGAGCGCGATGCGCTTGTGCAAGCCCCAGCGTTCGATGCCAAGCGCGATGATGAAGCCGCCGAGCAAGAGCATGACAATCGGACTGGAATACCCAGCTGCCGCCTCGCGCGCCGAACCTGCGCCGATCAATGGGATGACGACGAGCGGCAAGAGAGATGTCACCGGAATGGGGATCGGTTCCGTCGCCCACCATACGGCCATCCAGACCATGAGGGCGCCTGTCGCCCATGCCGAAAAGCTCAACCCTTCGGGTGCCCCGATAAGCAACATGATCCCAGCGGCGACTGGGCCGAGCCAGAGTCCTATTTGTTTGGCGAGATTGGGTGACCCATCCATACGTGCAATGGGCCGATCTTATGCCCGCAAGTCAAGCATTGGCGTGCGTTCTCAGCGCTCAAGCACAAGATCATTGCGATGAACGAGCGCTGGACGTCCCCGATAGCCCAATTCCTGTTCGACTTTGTCCGATTGCAGGCCCGCTATGCGGTTCGCGTCCTCAGAGCTGTAAGCGGTAATGCCCTTGGCAATGGTTCGCCCTGACGGATCTTTGATGGCGACGGCCGCGCCGCGCAGGAATTGGCCTTCAATCTTCGTGATCCCGACGGGTAAAAGACTCGCACCAGCCAATAATGCATCACGCGCCCCGTCATCAATGAACACAGCACCTTCCGGGGTGAGGTGACCTTTCAACCAGATCTCGCGTGCCTTATCGGGGGTAAGTTGCGACAGGACCCAGGTGGCCCGTCCGCCGGACAAGAGCTTGTTTATGGGACGATCGCTGGTGCCAGTTGTGATCACGGTCGCGCACCCCGCGCTTTGCGCAATCCGGGCTGCAGCCAGTTTTGTAACCATCCCGCCACTGCCCAGATCCGCATTCTGATTGCTGTCACCCGCCATGGCATCATGCGCCGAGGTGAGTTCGTCGAGTTCAGGAATATGGGTCGCGGACGCATCCGTTCGGGGATCGGCCGTGTAAAGTCCGTCAATATCTGACAGAAGGATTAGTATATCGGCGCCAATCATCTGTGCCACACGAGCAGCGAGGCGATCATTGTCGCCATAGCGAATTTCATCTGTCGCGACAGAATCATTCTCATTGATGATCGGGACGGCGCCCGCGTTCAGCAATGTGTCTAACGTCGCGCGCGCGTTCAGCCAGCGGCGTCGATTCTCGGTGTCATCCAGGGTCAAAAGCGCTTGTGCGACCGTGATGCCGCGCGGCGCAAAGGCCGTCGTCATGGCGGTCATAAGCAAGGGCTGGCCAAGCGCGGCCGCCGCTTGTTTCTCTTCCAGCTTTGCCGGGCGATCCGGCCCGAGTTGATTGCGACCCAGCGCAATCGCGCCTGAAGAGACCAACACCACGTCCTGCCCATCAGCACGGAGATCGGCAATATCAGCGGCCAACGAAATCAACCAGTCCTGGCGCGCGCGACCCTCCTCAGCGATCAAGGCGGAGCCGATCTTGATGACGATCCGTTTGGCGGACTTGAACGTGTCTATGGCGGTGACCTGCTTCATCCGAGCGGACTCCAATCGTCAGATGGGTCTTGGTCCTCTGCTTCTTCTGCCGCGATCTGGCCGAGTTCTTTCAGCATCAGACCGAGGGCTTGTTTCACGCCAACACCGGAAACGGCTGACACCCGCAACGGATCTTGCCCGCATTCGGCTTTGAGCAGTTTCGCTTGTTCATCGACCATATCCTCATCGAGGACATCGACTTTGGAAAGCGCTACAATTTCTGGCTTGGCCGCGAGCTCAGGATCATAAGCGTCCAGTTCTTCGCGAATGGTGCGATAAGCAAGATGTGGATCATCCTGCGTACAATCGACCAGGTGCAGCAATACTTTGCAGCGCTCAACGTGGCCAAGAAAACGGTGGCCTAATCCGACGCCATCGGCAGCGCCTTCCACGAGACCGGGAATATCCGCCAGGACGAAACGCGCGCCAGCCCCCAGATCGACAATACCAAGCCCTGGATGCAGGGTTGTGAACGGGTAATCCGCGATTTTTGGTTTTGCCGCGGTGGCGCGGCTCAGGAAGGTCGATTTACCGGCATTGGGCAATCCAAGAAGGCCCGCATCCGCAATCAGCTTTAGACGAAGCCATAGCGTAAACTCTTCGCCTGGTTCACCAGGATTAGCGCGCCGGGGGGCCTGATTGGTTGACGTCTTGAAGCGCATATTGCCCCATCCACCATTGCCGCCTTCGGCGACCATGATGCGTTGGCCCACTTCGGTCAGATCCGCGATCAATGTTTCTTGATCTTCCTCATAGATCTGAGTGCCGACCGGGACTTTCAGAGTCTTATCTGCGCCGCCGCGGCCGTGGCGCTGTTTGCCCATGCCGTGACCGCCGCGTTCGGCTTTGTGGTGCTGTTGATATCTGTAATCGATCAGCGTGTTGAGGCCCTCGACAGCTTCGACATAGACATGCCCGCCGCGACCGCCATCGCCGCCATCTGGCCCGCCAAATTCGATATAGGCTTCGCGCCGGAATGAGGCGCACCCATTTCCGCCATGACCGGCTTTGACATAGACCTTGGTTTGATCGAGGAATTTCATCGCGCCCTCATAAGCGATCATGCAGATAAAAGCGAGCGCAGCGTGCACGCGATCCTCACGCAGACTTGAAAAAGCTGGGCATGGACTCTGGTCGCAAAGACGCGCGAGTATAAGTATCAATAAGACCCAATGGAGGATAAGCGATGAAACGAGCCCTATTAGTCGCGGTCGCCGCAATCGCGTTCAGTGGTGCACCAGCCATGGCAGGCGGAAGTGGTGGGGGATCAGGATCCTCTTCTCCGAGCAGTTCAGGACCGAGCTATGATCCTGTCGAGGAATATCAAAGCGGCGTCGAAGCCCTGCAAGCGGGTGAATACAAAAAGGCCGAACGCGCTTTCAAACGCGTCAGCAAAGTCGCCAAGAAAGACGCGAATACCCGGTACATGCTCGGCCTCGCGCATCTCGGGCAAGAGGAATGGAAGTCAGCTGCAAAATCTTTCGAGCGCGCCGTGAAGTATGATGCCGAACTTTATCAGGCGCATGGCAAGCTTGGCGCGACGTATGTTCAGATGGATAAACTCGATAAAGCCGATGGCGTGCTTGCGGACCTTCAATCGGCTTCAGACACGTGTGCATCGGCCTGCGCAGAAGCGGACAAGATCGCGGGGGCCATTGCGGAAATTGAGGCCGCGAAATCAGCGTCATCAAGCGTTGAAACCTCCAGCACCAACCCGGTCATCCAACAAGCCAGCCTTGAAACAGGCGATGTGCTCTATTCAGAAGCGCTGCGTCTGATCAATCTCGGCGAGTATGACGCAGCGATTTCAGAATTGCGCACTGCGGGCACCATTCTTGGCCCGCATCCGGATGTATTGACGTATATTGGCTTCGCGAATCGCAAGAAAGGCGAGCGGGAGACAGCCTTGTCTTACTACGCCGCGGCGCTCAGCATCGCGCCGGATCACCTCAGCGCGAATGAGTATCTCGGCGAGTATTATGTTGAAATGGGCGACCTGGATCGGGCGCAAGCGCAGCTGGATAAGCTCAATGCGTTATGTCCGTTTGGGTGTGAACAGACGGAAGAGCTCGCGAAGTGGATTGCCGACGCGCGCGCATGAGGGTCTTGAGCCTGGCGGGCCTGCTGTTCGGGCTCGCCGCTTGCCAGGGTGCGCCGCAAGAACCGCGTCAGGCGCCGCCAGAGATCACGTCTCTAAGCTGGCTTGCTGTGACTGCGGATCCGGTTGAACATCTGACGCAGCAACCTGCGACCTGCTTGACCTTGCCCCATGACGCAGCTGTACAGCGAGGCGCGTTACTGTTCGAAAGCCCCATGCTGCTTGGGGGACAAGCAGCGAAAGCCGGATTGAGCTGCGCGACTTGTCATCGCAATGGCCGCGGAAATCCCGATTTTGTCTTTACCGGGATTTCGGGACCGCCTGGCACAGCAGATGTAACGAATGGCCTGTTTTCGAAGGCTCGCGCGGACGAGGTTTTTAACCCGGTACCTATTCCAGATTTGGCGAGTGACGAAGGTCAGGTTCAGGTTGACCGTACGCTTGATGGCGACTTGGAAGCCTTCCTTTCGGCGCAGATTTTGGAAGAGTTTTCAGGAAGTGAGCTTGACCGGAGTGTCGTTTCAGATCTCGCGAGCTATATACGCGCGTTGGACGCTCGCGTCTGTCAATCGACTGTGAGCGAGCCTCAAAGCTGGCACCGCGAGATCAAACTGATTCGAACGGGTCTTGCGCCAAGTACGCCGCGATCACAGACCTATCGCAACGCGATACGCGCTGCCGCGGGGCGGTTGCATGAGCGGTTCCCGTCATCGCAGCATGAAGACTTGCGTCAAAGACTGATCGATTTCAGTCGCGCAGTGTCTTCCGATCCAGATATAGACACCCTCCGGGCAGAGCTCGTTACGATCGAAGCCGAGCTTGCGGCGGCCGAAGCCACCTCACTATACAACCCGGTAACCGTCGCCGCTACGTGGCCTTAATGCGCCGCGAGTTTTAGCGCCAGATCTGGCTCAATCCCTTTGGCATAGCGAATACAAGGATATTTGCCGCCGCGCGCGGGGCCAAACAATTCCGTTTCACCGGCCCGAATGAAACCGAGTTTCATCAGTATCCGGCCTGAAGCAGGATTGTCGGTAAAATGCCCGGAGGCGAAGCGAGAGATGGACAGTTCGCGCTCGGCCCAATCGAGCAAGGCGGTGGCCGCCTCTGTGGCATAGCCCTGGCCCCACCAGGGCTTGCCGAGCCAGTATCCGATTTCCCAGACATCCATTGGCATCAAGCGAAGACTGATACAGCCAATCACCCCTTCACCGCGCCGCGTCATTGCCAGCACGTAAGCGGTATCCTCTTCCCATTTTGAAGGCACATCCTGGAGCCAATCTTCGGCGTCCGAGACTTTGTAGGGATGCGGTACGCGGCCGAGATTCCAAGCCACTTCTTTCAAGCCGACCCGTTCCGCGATTTGCGGCGCATCGTCCATAAAGGGCGGGCGCAACAGCATGCGCCGCGTCTTCAAGATGATCGGATCAGCCATGCCTCTTCCCTCAGCGCGCTGCACCCATGGCAACTTCTGACGAAGCGCCCAGCGCATAGCGCCATGCTAAATCTTTTCCGCCGCGGGCTAAACTATAGAGCTGCTTTTCCCCTACACGGCGAAATCCTAGCTTCTCAAGCACGCGCCCTGAAGCGGGGTTGTCCTGGAAGTGACCGGCAATGAATTTTGTGACGCCGAACTCGCGCTCGCCCCACGCTAAAAGGGCGCGGGCGGCTTCGGTCGCAACCCCTTTGCCTTGCACGGCTTTGTCGACCCAATAGCCAATTTCCCAAGTGTCGCCTTGAGTCCGATTGAAGCCAACCGAGCCAATCACGCCGGCTTCCTCATGCGTTATAACAAAAGCGTATTCCGACCCCTGTGCCCGCGCATTGTCGGCATAGGCGATCCAATCGAGTGCATCGGTCGGGGCGTAAGGATGGGGTAGACGCGCGAGATTGCGCGCCATGGTCATATCATTCACACAGCAGGCAATCTGCCGTGCATCCTTGGCCTCTGGCGGGCGCATCGAGAAGCGCTCCGATTTGAATTCAAACGATCTCTCCATTTGAAATCTCCATCAGGGAGGCAAAGAAAAAGGGAGGCAGTGGCCTGCCTCCCTTTGGAACTCTTTGGCCACCACCCGGCGGCCCTGTACGACCGCGCTATTCTGCTGCGTCCGCGAGCGGTGTCACTGACACGTACTGGCGGTTATTGCGCTTACGCGTGAACTGCACTTTGCCTTCGACGAGTGCGTAAAGTGTGTGGTCTTTACCCATGCCGACGCCACGACCTGGATAGGTCTTGGTGCCGCGCTGACGGATAATGATATTGCCCGGAATCACGTGCTCACCACCATATTTCTTGGTGCCGAGATATTTAGGATTTGAATCGCGTCCGTTCTTCGACGAGCCGCCTGATTTCTTATGAGCCATATCCGCTCTCCAATCTTGTGTTTCAGCCTATAGCCGAAAACTTAACCCTTCGCGAGCTCTTTCGCCTGGGCGACCCAGTCATTGCTCTCAAACTTGCCTGCAGCGCCGATTTTCTCTTCCAGAGCCTCGATGTCCGCTTTCTTCATTTTCGCGATTTGCGCGAAACTGGTGATGCCTTCAGCTTCCAGCTTGCCAGCAAAGACTTTGCCGAGACCTTTCATTTTGGTCAGGTCGTCTGCTTTGGCAGGCGCCGCCTCTTTCTTAGGCGCGGCCTTCTTGGCGGCTGGCTTTTCAGCCTCGGCTTTTTTCGCCGCTGGCTTTTTGGCTTCAGTTTTTGGTGCCGCTTTAGCGTTCGGGGCGTCGTCCTTCTTAGGCGCTGCTTTCTTCTTTGCAGGGGCTTTTTTGCCGTCTGCCAGAATAGAGTCGATGGTCACAACCGTTTCGAGCTGACGGTGGCCCTTCTTGCGTCGGTACGTATTCCGTTGACGCTTCTTCATGATGATGACTTTGGCACCCTTGCGCTGTTCAGCGACTGTGCCGACCACGCTGGCACCGGCGACAACCGGCTCACCAATGGTGACTTTCTTGTCGTCACCGAGCATTAGGACGTCTTCAAATGTAACGCTCTCACCGGCATCGGCAGCGAGCTTTTCAATGACGATTTCATCGCCTTCGGCAACTTTATACTGTTTGCCACCTGTCTTAATGACCGCGAACATGGCGCTCGTCCTTCTCAGAACTCAAAAAATGAAACTTGTGCCGCTGCCGAACCCGGCGCGGGCATGAAGGCGCGGATAAACACCAAACAGTCCACAGAGTCAAACCCTCTTAAGCATGAAAATCAGGGCCTGATGCGAATATTTCCTATCGACCGCCACATTCGCCGCAGGACCATCCCCAAGTCTAATTTTCTTGGGCACGCATTTGGCGATTGACCGGTTAGGAAACCAACCCCGGGACCTGCCCTATAGTCAATGACAGCTGCGACTGTATCTGATGGCTTTAGTATACCTATTGAACCCTGTACGAGCCTGGCCAAAATCGAACTTCGTGAACACGTTCAAGCAGGGATGCTCCGCATGCAGGGCACGAATATAGAAGTCAAAGACATCGAGTACGTTGCCGACATGCTCAAAGCTATTATCTGGGTCAAAGCAGACCTGGGGCACGTCTCGCAAGATGCGCTGGATGACCTTGAATATTCGCTCAACACGGCTGAGGCGGCGCTACGCCGCGTTGCGGCTGAAATGCGAATTCCGGCGAACGCCCGCTAAGGCGCTGCTGAGGCGAGCTCCGTCGTCTCGCCCGCATCCCCATCGCCGGCAGGGGTCAGACGCTGAATGCGGTCGCGCTCTTCCTGAGCCTCGTCTTCGCGGTCGAGCTGGATAAGTGCTTCGACGCGCAGCTCCCGGACAGCGACGTTCGCCGGATCTTGCTCCAGCAGATTGTCGGCATTCTCGAGGGCATCGGCAAATTTTTTCAACGACACTTGTACCGATACCAATTGCTGGGTCAGTTCAGCATCATTCTCTTCGCTCATATCCATCAATTGCAGCAGCGTGTCTTCCGCCTTTTCGGGATCACCCGCGGCTTCGTGAATGCGCGCCAGGGCCATAAGCACGGTGGCATCATTCGGCTTAAGGGCCGCATAGCCGTTTAGAAGTTGCTCAGCGTCTTCATAAGCTTCCATGCGCGCTAAGTGATCACTCATTTCAAGCGTGATTTTCCGGCTTTCCGGGTTCAGATTCAGCGCGGATTGAAATGCGATCAAGGCTTCGTCATTGGCCTCGCTCACAGCCAGGGCGCGAGCTTTGTAAAGCCAGAAGAGAGGGCTTTGCGGGTTTTTAGACAACAGCACATCCAAGCGCTCAGATGCTAAGTCGGCTGCGCCTTGTCGGTACTCAAACCGGGCCAGGGCAAATGCTGCGGGCTGTGTGAAAATCGACGTTTCCGGCAATGCGTCTGCGATTTGGGTCGCACCGTCCATATCTTCGACCGCAAGGTTCAGAAGCAGACACATATACGCCATGCGCTCGTTTCGCTCAGTCTCGGCGCAGGTCAGGTCTCGCGTCTCCAGTGTTGGTGGGCGGATAACACCGCTCGCCTCTTGCAGGGCTTGCAGCAGGATTTGCTGCTCAGATGACATTTCAATATTCTCCATGCGACGGATCAGCTGCCGCGCAGCGCGCGGCCGTTCAGAGGCCAGCAGATTGGCGGAACGTGAGAAAAGGATATCAAAATCGGTCGCAGCGGCTTCGCTGGCGGAGCGGAACATTGGTAATGCAGATTCAAACCGGCCGTAGGAAAAATTGAATTCAGCCCATTCTTTCATTGTCGTTGCGCTGTCCGGCGCCAGGGCGAGCGCGCGCTGATAATCCGCTTCGACCTCGCCTGGCAGGTAGGAGCCCGCGCGGGCTTTTGCCGTCGCAAAACGACGCCAGGTTGGGCCGCTATTTGGGCGAAATTGAATCGATCTATCAAAAGAACCGATCGCCTCTTCATAGGCGCCGAGGGCCATTTGCGATTGCCCAAGCAATGACAGAGATTTGCCCTTGCGCGAGCTGCTGGTGATATCAACGGAGCGTTCGAACACGCGCACCGCTTCTTCGTGCTGACCCGTCTCAGCAAGCAGAATGCCGTAATTTACGTAGCCCGGATTGTGGTTCGGATTGGCCGCGACATGGACCGCATACGCATTGATTGCGGCTGGTACATTTCCAGCACCGCGATACGATTGTGCATAGGCGAACGAACTTCCATGCTCGATGCGTTGCTCTGGTGAAAGTGCTGACAAGACGCTGAGGGCCTCTTCATGGCGTTTCCGCTTGGCCAGCAATCCACCGACATAAGATTCAAATTTCGGGCGATTGGCTTCGTCCGCCGTGCGGAAAAACAAGGTGGAACGAAGTGCGTCAGAGGTCAGTGGGGCCAACGATGTATCTTGGACGATACTAATCAGATCCGCTTGGAAGTCTTCGGTAATATCGCTCTCGACGATTTGCTCGATTTCTTGCTGATCGTCGGACGAAATGGTGCGGACAATGCCACTTTGATCGTCGGTGCGAACGATCGTTTCCGCGATGAACGCAATGCCGATCAGCGCCAGCGCCAGGCCGCTCAATACGGGTGCTGAGAAAAAGGGTGACTGCTCATGCATGGGCCAATCCCCTGTCTGTAAGGCTTTCGACCAAGCCTTTTTGCTGAACATTCTGTATTTCGATGCCAGGTCGTCCGTTTACTTCCAGAACCAGCGGTCCGCGATCCTGATCGAGGCAGATATCAACGCCGATATAGCCCAGCGGAATCGCGTCGGCTGCGGCAATGGAGATATCGACGATTTGCCGCCATTTCGGGATTTTGAAGCCGATCAGCTCGGCGCCAGTATCCGGGTGTTCAGGCGTCGTCGTGCCTTTCAATGCGGCATTGGTGACTTTTCCGGTCTCAATATCGATCGCAAGGCCAATCGCGCCTTGATGCAAATTGGCCTTGCCGCCGGACTTTTCGGTCGGCAGGCGCAACATAGCTGAGACCGGTTTTTGTTTGTGCAGAATGACGCGAATATCAGATAGGCCGAAGTCAGATAGCGCGCTGAGTTCAGAATGCTGACTCAAGAGCGGTTCGACATAAGCATAATCTTCGTCACCGCTTTGCGAGAAAGATCCATTGAGAATCTCTCCGACATGTCGCGACATTTCTTCGACGGTGCGGACCTTGCCGCCGGCGGTAATGAAATTCTTATCGTCACGCCCGCGAATGATCATGATGCCATTGCCTTGCGATCCGCGATTAGGCTTTAGTGCAAATGCGCCGAGGTCTGACAGAGTCTGAACGAATTCTGGCAACTCGCGGAAAGATCGG
Source organism: Pseudomonadota bacterium (assembly GCA_039818185.1). GTDB lineage: Bacteria > Pseudomonadota > Alphaproteobacteria > Caulobacterales > Hyphomonadaceae > Henriciella. The sequence goes on along the minus strand of JBCBUI010000002.1, from coordinate 18,638 downwards.
CACACCGCATAAGTCTTGGCCACTGGCACACCTGCCTCTTGGAGAATATCCTTGCTGCGCAATTTGTCTGCGGCGAGGTCCAAGAGTTCGGTAGGGTTCAAGCGATTCACGTAATTGCGATTGCGTGAATTCATGCCGAGAACTGGGCCATTGCCGAGGATCGAGCGGAACCGAACATATTCCTGCAAGCGCATGCCAGACCATTGTCCGATAGCGAGCTGCACTGCCAGAACCAGCAAGAGCAATTCCGGCATCAAGGCAAACAGGCCCTGAAGCATCACGGAAGAGAACACAATATAGCAGGCAATAATGGTGATCAGCGTGCCGATTCCGGTATTCACCATACCTTTCCAGTCGCTCTCATCGAGCATGTTGTGAATGCGCTCCGCCAGGAAGGAAATGATCACGACTGGGAACAGGGCTAACACGCCAAACTGAAGACTTGAACGACCGCCGAGCCAGAGTAGGACGCCAATGAATAGAACCGTACAAATCGTAATAACGGCGGCTAGTCTCGGGATTTTGAGAATGTTGAATGAGTTGAAATAAGCAAGCATCAAAACCGCAAAGGCAACAATGCCAGAGAACGTCGCAATACCGAGCCATAAGCCTGTATTTACGCAAGCCGCGGCAATCAGCATTGGCATGAAAATGCCAAACGTCTGAATCCCCACCACGCTGCGCAGGAAAATGGTCACGAGTGCCGCCAATGGGAACATCAGGAAGACTCCGATCATTTCTTCAGGCAGGCCTGTCAACTGCATCAAACGCGCCGCGTTGAAGCGATTGAGCACAGGCTCATTCTCTTCGAACTCGAACAAGGCGGGTGATTGACTGATCGGAGAAATCGTGAAGCGATAATCGAAATTGATATTGCGCGTGTGTCGGAACAAAGCGTGGTCGCCGGTATAAAGGCGCAGATAATTCTCGGGTAGGCGGGCAAAATGGCCATTGGTCGGATCAAACGGCACCCAACGGCCTTCAATCAGGACTTCAAGCCATTGGTGCGAGGTCTTTTTGGATCCTTCATTCATAATGACTCCGCCCACCAATCGGGCTGGAATGCCATTTGAACGGGCCAGCGCCACGAATAGACGACCTTTGCCATTGCAACTGGCACGGCCGAGTCGCAGCGCGGTCAGGGCGTCGGTAAAGCCTTTGAACGGGGCGCCTTCAATGTCCTGGTAAGTGTAATTGTAAATGGCGTCCAAGACTGGCACCAATTCGCGGCTATCATCGGGTTGAATCGACGACCATAGGTCGCGAATTTCGGGATGATTGACCTGAATACCTTCTTCTTCGATCAGGTACTGACCATACTGTTCCGGCAGAAATTGAGGCACCTGGAGCGCTGGGTCGAGATCGTAGACCAGCTCTTTTGATGTGATCAGCGCATGATAACGAATGTCGCGGCCTTGGTCGCCGGACCACATGCCACGGCGCCCGGACGGGTCGGTTTGATCGTCGAATTGTAGCTGCCCCGAGAGGATATTTTCGCGGACAATGTCCTGACGCTCATCTGCAGCCGGTAAAAATGTCGTGACATCGACATCGCGATCGTCGCCGACAAAGCTCATGGAGAGGGAATAGTCGTACATGGTCACAGCACGCAGCTGTTTCAGCAGCGTTGGCGCGCTCTGCAGGTGCCAGATCGCAAGGACCGCACAGATCGCGACGAGCCAAGCGCTCGGATGTCGCAAAAACGCGACCAGCCGTGTTTGCCAAGTCATTCTAAGTGTCTAACCCCACCTCGGATCGCTTCATTGGCCGCTCTTTTCTGGTTCGGTTGCGGGCCTTCTCCTCCGACAACCAACGGTCCGTTAAAACGATATTAACCATCAAGCCGCGCGCCTATACTCCAATCGTTCGCGGTTGGCGACTCCTTTTCTTCGCTTCCAATAATGGAGAAAATACGACCAAAGCTTGTCTGGGTCACGCCTAAAGCGTTTTAATAATTAGCAATAGTCTTGAAGTTTACGCCGTAGAATCTTGCCAATCGGGTTCTTTGGCAATTCTTCGATGAAATGCACACGACGCGGAATCTTATAGCCTGTCAGGTGACTACGACAGTGCGCCATCACGGATTCAGCGGTCAATTCTTCGTCTTGCTTGACGACAAAAGCATGTAATTCCTCGCCCCCAGAGTCGACGCGAATGCCCGCGCTCGCTGCTTCGCTAATGCCAGGGCAAGTTCCCAATACGCCATCAATTTCGTTCGGAAAGACGTTGAAGCCGCTAACCAGGACCATGTCCTTACAACGATCGACGATATGCAATTCGCCGCGTTCGTCGAACCGGCCCATATCGCCGGTTTTGAACCAGTCGCCATGATAGGCATTTTCAGTTTCCTGATCACGCCCGAGATAGCCTTGCATAACTTGCGGACCAGAGATCAGGATTTCGCCGACCGTATTGGCAGCGGTGGTGACAGCATCATTATGAAGAATGCGCACTTCTGTTCCCGGCAATGGCGTGCCTGCGGAGCCTGGCGATTTGCTGACAGAATGATCGCGTACAGCAATCAGGGTCGTTGCCTCGGTCATACCATAGCCTTCGACAATATTCGATCCTGTCGCGCTCATCCAAGACTTAGCGGTATGGTCATGCAATGCAGCAGCGCCCGAAATCGTGGTCTTGATGCACGTTCCAGCGTCCTGGAACCAGTCTTCCTCAAGCAGTTTTTCGAACAGAGTGTTCACGCCTGGGAAAATATCCGGCTGAAACTTCTTGAAAGCGGCTTTCATATTGGTCAGCGGGCGGGGGTTCGGAATCAAAACCAGGTGGCCACCATTGGTGATGGCAATCACGGAAGCGAGCATGCCGAACACATGATAGACGGGCAGGGCGAGCAACATGGACTGGTTCGGCGTCGTCAGAAGCGTCGGGCACGCGCCGGCAAATTGCGAGATATTGCTCATCAGGCCGTCTTCGGTCAGTCGAACACCCTTAGAGATGCCGGTTGTGCCGCCGGAATACTGGTAAATTGTATCGCGGTGCGGATCGAGCTCAGCAACGTAGCCGAAATCACTTGCATCCTGACAAGGGCTGTTGGCGATGATGTCGTTCAGAGTGCGGTGCGGTCCGGTGAACGCCCGATCAAGTTTTTTCACTTTGCGCAGCAGAAAGTTCAGCGCCCCGCGTGCCATCGGCTTAAAGAAGTCCGTGACTGAAATGGAGATGACTTGATCGACTTGCGTGCCCTCGATGGCGTCTTCCATCATTTCAGAAAAAATGGTCGATCCAATCAGGCAGCGCGCTTGGCTGTCTTTCAGCTGTCGCCGTGTCTCTGCGGCGGTGTAAAGCGGGTTCACATTGGTGACGGTCAAGCCGGCCAGAAAGACGCCGAGCAAGCTGACAATATAAGAGGTGCAGTTGGGTGACTGAATGGCGACAACATCGCCTTGTTCATAGCCAAGGTCCTGGCGCAGATAATGGGCCAGCTTCTGCGCAGATTCGATGGCCGTCTTGAAATCAGTTGTCTGCGCATGACCGGTTGGCAGGGCGGTGGTCAGAAAGGGGTGATCCGGATATTTTTCTTGCGCGAGCAGAATTTTCTCATGCAAACGACCCGGGTTAAGATCGACGCGCGCGCGCGGAGAAAGTGCAGAATTAACAGGGTTCAGAATAGCCATTTTGCGCCTCTTATGGGAACAGGTCTGGCCTAACGGGTTTAGCTTTGAATCCCGTTACGGTTGATCAGCGAATTTTACAGAAAAGCCTTAAGCGGTTTTGATATCTCGGGCCTTGCGATTGGCCTCGCGTGTGGCCAGGAATTCGTCCAACTGACGCGCGGCCATGGGCGATAGTGGACGATCGACAATCTCTTCGCCAAGCGCGCGTAGCATGTCTTCGCCAGTGACTTTCTGACGGCCTCTTTGGGTCACGCGGGTGACATAGATTGAGCGTAGGATCTCGGTCCCGGTCTCGTCGGACCAGGTGTGCCACATCTCGACATAATGCTCGCGCCATCCGACAACACGCGTGTGGATCTCGATCATGCCTTGCGGGACACGCGGCTGTTTGCGGGTCTGGATCGAGCTTAGCACCATGGGCACCCAGCCTTCACGCCGCACCACATCAGACATTTTGGTTTGAATGAAAAAATTCACCAGCGAGACATCAATATAAGATGGCACCCGAGAGGGCAGTAAATTTCCATCCGCATCGACATCCGATCGTCGCAGCTTGAATCGATAGCGCGTGCCATCCCAGACATTGGCATCGCGCGGCCCGCGAAAGGTCCGGAATACTGTCAAAATAAGGGTCAGGAAAAGATCCATATTACTCTACGAAAACCACTATAAAAGAGCGCTTGTGCAAATACTCATTAGCGCGTTAACACACCGATCGTAAACGATTTCGTTGCAAGTCGAAAACTCAGAAAGAGTTTCTATCACATGCGAGAAGCTTCGTATCTCATCATCGGAGGCGGACCAGCCGGGCTAACCATGGCGCGAATGCTGGAAGATCGCGGCGTGAAAAATGTCACGATCCTGGAAGCCTCATTCAAAGTCGGCGGCAAATGCCTTAGTAGCGGCATCGGAGAGCATGTCGTTGAGTTTGGCACGTGTTACGCGATTTGGTCGCACCGCTATGTGCTCAAACATATGAAAAAGCTCGGCATTCGTCGCAACTATCTAAAAGCTCAACGGATCGATGATCGCGAATTGCTGGACTATATCAAAGACGGCAGTGGCCCACCCTTTGCCGTTCAGGCGATCAAGTATGCCTGGATGCGCTGGCGATTGATGCGACAAGCTGCGCGCGGCGATGCCGACATCAATGAAACGCTCGCGCAGCCAACTGCGGAATGGCTCAAGGCGCACAATCTTGGAAAGATTGAGCGCATGATGCATCGGGTTGTGACCTCGATTGGCTATGGTTATCTCAGCCGCACGCCTTTGGTGCATGCGATGCGGTGGGTCGACATCGATATGCTGATCACAGGCGCAATCAAATTCACAGTGATGCCTGAGGGTGGCTGGCAGCATTTCTGGGACCGTTTTGCGGACTCGCTCGATGTGCGGCTCAATCAGAAAGTCGTACGGGTCACACGCGGCGAGACCGGGGTCACGCTCGACACCGATGACGGGTCGCGATTCGAAGCGGATTTTCTTATCAATACAATACCTATGGATGAGTTTGGTCAGCTCACGGACGCAACAGCCGATGAGACCCGGATCGCCAAGGCGGTCAACTGGGCCGGTTATACAACGACACTGGTCTCAGTTGAGGCCTGGTCACATACAGCGCCGGTAAATGCCTGGAGCGATACTTGCGCAAATGATGCCAAGGATGGTCAGCTACTTTTTTCAAGGTTTGAATGCGAAGACGAAGACGGTCGGACGTTCTTTTCTGTCGGTCAATCGTCCGCCGCTTACGGGCCAGAAGAGTTGAAAGAGCTTGCGGTCTTCAGCGCTGAGCAAAAAGGCGCCAAGGATCCGCGTGTGGTGCAACAGATTATCTGGAAATACATGCCGACTTATCGCTCAGAAGAAATCCGTGACGGGGTGTTGCAGACGATGATCACGATGCAAGGTGCTAATCGGACGTTTCACACCGGATCGACCTTCTCGCACGAAGCGGTGTCGACGATTTCGACCTTTAATGCCCGCTTGCTTGCAACGGCAATGACTTGATCGTCTCACCGTCAATCTGCACTTGGTCAGACGGCACCACAGCGACCAGATTGACCGACTTCTCGCCGTCCAGGTCTTCGCGATATTGCCCGCCAAGGTTCTCGATATGCGTGGCAGACATGTAAGACGCATAGGCGTCGAGGGTCACATCGGCGTCACGCTCTTGCGAGATCACTGTTTTCGCATTCATGGTTTGCATCCCAGATCCATGTACACCGCGCACCACGAAACAGATGGCGTCCGAACCGTCCGGCATGGCGCGAACATGCATGGTCAGTTTGCCGTGCGGACCGACGGTCCGATGCGCTTTCAGGCACATTTGGCCCAGCGCGCGGGTGAGCGAGCCACTGGCAGAAGACTTGACCAATAGGTCTTCTGGAATGGCCTGCACCACATTGCGCAATGTGATTTCGTCGATGTCCGATTGCGCCATCTCGGTCAGTTCTTCGCCAAAAATTTCGCGCAGCTTGACCATCTCAGCGTCGACCAGGTGCGCATTGTCATCCAGTGAATGACGCGTCATCGAAGACATTAAGCGTTCCAGATCTTTAGACGCATTCATGATCAGATTGGCGAGATTGCCGAGTTCTTCATCATCAAACCGAATGCGCGAGTCTGGTTGCAGCAGGCGCGCATATTTCATGATCGTCTTGATCGGATAAATCACTTCGCGCGAAATTGACTCAAAGAAGGCTGATTTGGTTTGCAGGGCTTTCTCAGCCTGCTGGCGCGAACGCAGAATGGTCTGCTGACTTTCCACCAGCGAGCTGACATCCTCAATCAATTCGATCTGATCGCCTTCGACGCCATTAAACTCCGTCTGGCGGAAATAGCGGCCTTGCCAGAAATGGAACCCTTCGCGGGTGACATTGCCATGCGCCAGGGCTTCGCGGTTTTCCGCCATGTTTGAGTTGGAGAAGACGACTTCCCCTGTATTGTCCTGAATTTCCAGACCGATACCGAGTGTCTTAACCGCAGACTCAAGCCGGCCTTTGGACAATTCCAGACCAAGCCGGACGCGCAACATCTCAACCGTATCGTGATACTTCAGATGCGCCATATAAACCATCGTGACACCAAGTGTGCCGCCCATGGCTGCGGTAATGATCGCTGCGGCCCCGTCGATGAAAACGAGCGAGAAGACCGTAACGGGCAGCGCTCCGGCAAGAAAGCGCGCCGACATTCCGGCATTCGACCCGAGGCAGGCTGCTGCCGCGGCGCACATGCCGGTCGATAGCGCAGCAAGCGTGATGTTCGCAGCCGGATCGGGACCGGCAAAAATCAGACAACTGGATGCCCACCAGGCGCCAAACAGAAAATTGTTGCGCGCACCCTTCTTCAGAAAGCCGCCAGACAGTTTCACGTTCTTCGGCACCTTCGCCATCATCACGGCGCCTTTGTACTGATAGAAGGAGAAGAACAGGATCGGGAACCACCAGAGCAGCGCCAGCCACCACTGTGTGAACTGCATGAAGATGAAAGTAACCGCTGTACTGTTAATCGCTGTAATCAAGGCCAAAGGCTTCATGACAGCGGACAATTGGTCGAACAGTTCGCGCACCACAACATGCCGCAGACGCCCCTCGGGCAATTCCAATGTACCGTGGACGATACTGTTGAATACGGACTTGGTTGATATGCGCATGCTGGCTACATGACATACATATCTTGAGAAACCGGTCGTTCAGATCGCTAATCTGTTTTCAATTTCTTGAGAAACGATCAATCAAGCTTTCCAAACCATGAATCCAATCCACCAAATTGGTTGTGGTAAGGAAAAGGTAAGGGACTTGGCGCAAGCATGGCGTCGGATCATTCGTGCAGGCCGGACGCCTGCGTCGGTGCATATCAGATGATATAAAAATCATAGCTTAATTTCGAGAATATCACTATTGCTTTCCTCTATGGGTGGTAAGACAAATCTCCTCAAGAATTAGGAAGTACTCAATGTCAGAAAACAAGAATGTCATTTTCGAAATGATGAAGACCTTCTTCGAACAGAACGTGCCTTATGCCAAGCATACCGGGATCGAATTACTCGAGATCGCCAACGGCCACGGTTCGGCGCGGCTTCCTGATCGCAGTGAAACAACCAATCATATGGGCACGCAACATGCCGGGGCCTTGTTCACTCTGGCAGAGGCGGCCTCCGGCGCGGCATCCGTATTCCTGTTCGCTGACAAAGTGACGTCCGTGAAAGCCGCCATCGTGGATGCGAATATTTCGTACTTGCGGTCGGCGCGCGGAGAGATTCTTGCCCAGGGCAAACTGCGCCAACCCGGCACGGAAATCCTCGCCACCTTCGAGTCCGAGGGTAAAGTAGAATACATGGTCGATGTCGTGCTGACAGATTCCAAGGATCGCGAAGTTTGCAAATTTGATGCGAAGTGGATGATTAAGTCCATCCTCCCCGCGGGCTAATCCGTCACGCAAGATCATTCACCGCCGCAGAGTCTTGTGACGCGATCTGCGGCGGTTTGCTTTTCAATTCTGGGAAAACCGTTCTATGTCGCGAACAGAGTCTTTTCGCGCGGGAGCTGGCATGACAAAAAATCCTGTAAATGATTACGCCCTGGACCAGATCTGGCGGCACGGCCGATCTTATAATGGTTGGACCGCAGACAGCGTTCCGGAAACACTGATCCGGGCGACTTATGACCTTACGAAAATGGGGATGACGAGCGCCAATTGCTCCCCGGCCCGTTTTGTGTTCCTGCAATCGTCCGAGGCTAAACAACGACTCAAACCATTCCTGATGGAAGGCAATGTCGAGAAAACGTTGGCCGCCCCCTGGGTCGTCATTATCGCGCACGATCTGGAATTCCACGAAAAGATCCCGGAATTGTTTCCGCACAATCCGGGCGCCAAAGACTGGTTCGCGGATGAGCAAAACAGACACATAACCGCGTTCCGGAATGGAACGCTGCAAGGCGCCTATCTGATGTTAGCCGCGCGCGCTCTAGGCCTGGATTGCGGACCGATGTCTGGCTTTGACAATGCCGGCGTCGATCAGGAATTCTTTGTTTCTGATGACGCGACGAAGACCTGGCGTTCAAACTGGCTGTGCAATATCGGCCATGGAGACGATACGACGATTTTCGAGCGCAGTCCGAGGCTGGCATTCGAAGATGCCTGCCTGATTCTGTAAAGGCGCGTGCGATGCTGGTGCTCGCCATCCATACGGCAGGGCCTGCGTGCGAATTGGCTTTGCTTCAGGATGACATCGTCCTGGGTGAACGACGTGAAGCTATGGTGCGAGGGCAGGATGCGCGTTTGCCCGAGCTCGTGAAAAAACTGCTTCAGGAATCGAACATTGCGCTGTCGCAAATCGACCGCTTTGCCGTGATAACTGGACCCGGATCTTTCACTGGCATTCGAGTCGGCGTTGCTTTCGCGCGTGGTCTGGCACTCGCAGTCGACAAGCCCTGTGTCGGTGTGACCAGTCTGGAAGCGGCACTGCCAATAGGGCAACAAGGGTCGGCAATTGTCGCGCTGCCCGCTCAGAAACGTCCGCCAGACATCACGTTCTGGACGCAGACCTTTCGCACTGGAGCGGCCACCGGACCAGCGCGCGAAGCGCGGCTCGAAGATTTGACGACGCTTTTGAGGGACCGTCCCCATATGTTGTATGGACCGAAGTCAGAGTTGAGCGGGCATTTTGACGCCGACTTGATCCATGATGCGATCCCATCCGCACAAGGCGCTGCTCGTGTTGCGGCGCGACTTGATCCGGCAGACCGGCCAGCGCATCCGACCTATGCGCGCGCACCCGATGCTGCGCTCCCGCGATCCAAAATCAAATCATGACGCAGGTCATCGCTCTGAGCGGCGACGATGCGGACGCGATGGCCGCTGTGCACGCCGCGGCCTTTCCCGTTGGCGAGGCATGGAGCGCATCGGCTTTTCAGGACGTGCTCAGTCAGCCTGCCGCCCTGGCACGCGGGGTCCAGGAAGAGGAAGAGCTCGCGGCGTTCGTCCTGGTTCAGTTCGTCGACGGTGATGTTGAAATTTTGACATTGGCGACCGCACCACAGGCTCAACGACGCGGATTCGCGCGCGCCTTGATCGAACGGTTCGAGCAGGAATTGCAATCATCGGGCCTCAAAAAATGGATGCTTGATGTGCGTTCTGATAATTTTGGCGCCTTAGCCTTTTACAAGAGGCTTGGATTTCAGACGGACGGCACCCGCCGAAACTATTATAGACGCCTTGAAGGCGGGCGGATTGACGCCATTTTGATGTCAAAGGTCGTGGCTGGACAGACCAGCCAATAAAACGTTAGAGGATCGCTTATGGACCGTTTGGAAAAACTCTGCGCCGAAAAAGGCCTTCGCATGACTGAGCAACGCAAAGTCATTGCTCGAATTCTATCCGTTGCGGACGATCATCCGGATGCTGAAGAATTGCATCGCCGGTCGAATGCGGTGGATAAGAATATCTCGCTGGCTACAGTCTATCGCACCGTCAAACTGTTCGAAGAGTATGGCATTATCGAAAGTCACGATTTCGGCGATGGCCGCGCGCGCTATGAAGAAGTGCCGGATGAGCATCACGATCATCTGATCGACGTGAAGTCTGGCAAAGTGATCGAGTTCCACAATGAGGAAATCGAACGGCTACAAATCGAGATCGCCAAAGCGCATGGCTATAAACTGGTCGACCATCGGCTTGAGCTTTATGCTGTGCCGCTCAAAGACGGCGAAGACTAACGCATCGTGAGTCGCACCAGCTCATTTCTGATTGCGCTGACCGGCGGCTCAGGGTCCGGCAAATCGACAGTTGCTGAGGCGCTTTATAAGCAGTGTGAGAAGACAGGAATCGTCATCTTCAATGAGGATGGCTATTACTGGCCCATGAACCATTACGGCCCGGCAGACACAGATGCCCAGCGCCAGGCGATCATTGATCGGGTCAATTATGATGACCCGATCAGCAAAGAGACCCAGCTCATGGCCCGCCAATTGGCGGATCTCAAAGCGGGCCGGACGATTGAACAGCCGATCTACGATTATGATTCCCATGATCGCAGCTCGGACACGCGTACCATCGCGCCAGCGCCGATTATCATACTCGAAGGCATTCACGCTTTGTCAGTGCCGGAATTGAAGCCGCTGATCGATTTGTCGATTTATGTCGATACGCCGGACGATTTGCGGCTCGCGCGGCGCTTGCGCCGCGACGTGGTCGAACGCGGTCGTAGCGTCGAAAGCGTTCTCGCCCAATATCTCGGCACGGTGCGGGCGGCGCATTATCGGCACACCTTCCCGGCCATGTTTGAAGCTGATCTGGTGATCGCAGATGAAGGCCTTCCAGCCTATGGTCAGGTCCGCGCCAGCGAAGATGCTATCGCGAGGATGTTAGCACCCATACTCGACCGTATGAGATCCGAAGGTGTGATTTAGGCAATCTCGCGTTATTATCGCCGCGATGAAACGGTTTATCCCCTTGTCTCTGGCCGCATTGGCATGTGCAGGATCAGCCTTTGCTTGCAATATTTCCGCTGACCAGGCCCGCCTGCAAGTGGTCGACTATGTGCGCGACGGAATGGCCTGTCTGGAGGCCCCGCCGAAGGGGTTTCGCTTCGATGAGGCGGTAGAACAAATCTTCGTCAATAAGATGAATGCTGAACGGCGACGCGAAGGTCTCCCCGCCTTGAAGCGGCGAGATGCGCTGCGACCCGCGGCCCGGTTTCAAAGCCTCGACATGGGCGTGAACGCGTTTTTCGCGCATGAAAGCCCGGACGGGCGTCGTGCCGCTGCGCGGATCGCTGCTTTTGATCGAACGCTTCTGGCCCAGAGTACAGGCGAGAACATTGCGGTTTTCGGCCCAGCAAGATGCTATGATCAGAATGACACTGAGGTGTCGTGTTTCAATCTGCCCGGGTTCAAATTGCCATCGGCGGGCGATGTCGCAGAAGACCTGCATCAGAAACTCATGAATAGCGAAGGCCATCGGGCCAATATCTTGTCTGAGGATTTCACGCACACGGCGGTCGGCGTGGCGCGCACGGATTCCGGCTTTTATGTCACCCAGCTTTTTGCCAACCCGGTCGGCACTTTGAGTACGCCGATGTCTCTATCGTATGAGGTCGATTCCGAATTGGATCTGGCACCCGAACTCAAGAACTGGGACTTAGCCGGCTACACACTGATTGACGCTGCGGAGGAGCGTTTCGACTTGAGCTCGGATAAGTTGAAGCGTCTCTCAACTGGCGAAATGACTCTGGTTGTTCGCGGCGAACGGAAGAGTGAAGATGAGCGTGATGGACGGACTTATATCGTTACCGAATGGCTCAATCTCAGCGGTCCGTCTTTCACGCTTCAATCCGCTAAAGGAAGCTAGCGATCTCCCCGATCGGCTTCTTTACCAGCGCGTGATTGGGTACCATGGCGTCGTCCGCAGGATAGCCCGCCACCAGAATTAGAAATGGCTTTTCGGTCTCTGGGCGGCCACAAATGCCATTGAGAAACTTCATTGGGTTCGGGGTGTGAACCAAAGTCGCCAGTCCGACATTGTGACAGGCGGCGATCAGCATTCCCGTGGCGATCCCAACGCTCTCATGAATATAGTAATTCTTCTTATCTTCGCCTTCGCGAACCCCGCCGCGGCGCTGTGCGAAAATGCAGATCAACCAAGGCGCAATTTCCATATACGGCTTGTCGGCATCCGTCCCGATCGGCGAGAGCGCGTCAATCCATTCCTGGGCTGCGCGGCCGGAATAGAATTCTTTTTCCTCTGCCTCGGCTGCCACACGGATTTCACATTTCTTTTCCGTTGAACCAACGCACGCGAAATACCAGGGCTGGTGATTGGCGCCGCTGGGGGCTGACCCGGCCGTCAGGACGCAATGTTCGATAATGCTCTGCGGCACGGGATTGTCCGAAAACGCTCGGATGGACCGGCGCGATTGCATCTGGGCATGAAAGGCGATCGCGCGCGCTTGCATCTCAGCTTCCGGATAATGCGGGAAGTCCGCGCTCAAGGGCACGTGCGTATCGGGAGAAGTCTTCATCGTCGTGCTGCGTCTGCGCCGCGTTTATAGACTTTGGCCAGCCATTGATTGACCTTCTTCTCATCCGCCGTTTTGGCTTGCGCGAAGTGGGAGTAAGATGTGACTTTCACACCGGTAAAGCCAAGCACTTGCTTGGTGATGCGATGACGGTGTGCATTGCCATACATCAGGCGCATGAAGAAGCCTGGCGTGTCCGCATTGACGACCACATCAGCCGTTCGCCCTTTCAGCAAGCGATCCCACCATGGATCATCGTCATGATAGGCAAAGGTGATCCCTGGCAGAAATGTGCGGTCGATCACGCCTTGCATCTTGGCCGGCATGCCGCCCCACCAAAGTGGATGGAACCAGGCCAAATGTTCGGCCCATTTTGTATTGTCGAGAAATTCCGTCAGACAGGGCTCATGCTCTTTGCGCTGCTTGTATCCATGGGTGAGATCCATGTCGAAGGACATGTCATGCAAATTCATACGCCGGATCTCGGCGCCTTGTGACTCCGCCCCGCGCTGATACGCGTCGGCCAAGGCGTGGCTGAGCGACGTATCGTTCGGGTGTCCGACCCAGATGAAGAGCTTGGTCGCCAAAGCCTATTCCTCCGGCAGCTCTGGCACGCCGACCGCATGGAAGCCGGCATCCACGTGCAATACCTCGCCGGCAATCGAGTGCCCGAGCGATGAGAGCAGATAAAGCGCGCAACCTGCGACGCCTTCCATGCGCGTGTCCTCTTTCAAAAGAGACCAGTCTTTCCCCGTGCCCATCAGGGATTTGCCGCCTCGAATACCAGCCAGTGACAGAGTCCGCATAGCGCCAGCGGAAATCGCGTTGACGCGAATGCCTTGCGTGCCGAGATCACGCGCCGCATAGCGCGTTGAGGCTTCGAGCGCGGCTTTGGCAACGCCCATAACATTATAACTTGGCACCGTTCGTTCTGCGCCGAGATAGGTCATACAGATGATCGCGCCGCCATCAGGCATGATTTCAGAGGCGCGTCGTGACGCATCGATGAAGCTGTACACGGAAATGTCCATCGCTCGGCGGAAGCCTTCGCGCGAGGTGTTGGCGACCATTGACCCCATTAGCTCGTCTTTGCCCGCGAAGGCGATCGAGTGAACCAGGAAATCAATCTTGCCCCATTTCGCTTTCACCGCCGCGAAGGCGGCATCCATGCTGGCATCATCGGTGACATCGGCCGGGATCATGAAATCCATGCCAATGCTCTCAACCAAAGGACGGACGCGTCGTTCCAGGCTTTCGCCTTGATAGGTGAAACAGATTTCCGCGCCCTGGGCGGCGAGCTGTTGAGCAATGCCCCATGCGATGGAGTTCTTGTTCGCCACACCCATGATGATGCCGCGCTTGCCTGCCATCAGATTGCCGGTCGGCATGTCTCCATAATCGGCCATGTTGAGGGGCTCCTTGCTGATTTCTATTGAGGAGAGGGCTATTCGCGCCCGGCTTCAGCGTCAAGCGATGTTGCTGCCAGAGTTAGTGCCGAAAGGCCCGATCTCGACCCCTGTTATGACTAGACGTTCGGGGAATTCGTTAATAAACGTTAACGCGTTATGGGGCGTAACACATGGTGATAAGAGCGGGTCTGATCTTGGCCACGCTGGCGGCTATGTCTGCCAGTGGATTTGCGAACACGGTCCATCAGGTCCGGTTCGTTCAGTCTGCGCAGGTCGTGGTTTGGCAGGACGACCTTCTGATCGGACAGGGGGCGTCAGTTCGTGTCTTAGACCGGGGCGCAATGCCTGCCCACACCTTGCCTGGGTCCGGGCGCTTAGAAACCCTTTCGCACAACGCAACGGGATCCGAAGGTCAAATGCGCCTTAGGGTCGCGAGCAATGCCGGCTTCACAATTGAGGTGGCCGACCCGAAGATTGCGACACAAATGCGCGCTGAAATCCAGAACATAGGCGCAAATGCGAGCGCGGTAGCAGGGCAGACGAATTATGCCTCGGGCGTCGTCTTTGAACAGCTTGAGAAGACCGCCCTTCGCCGCGGTTCACATGAGACGCAAGCGATCGAGCTAGAGCTTACATGGACAGGGGCTGCCCCGTCCGACCTTCGAGTTGTCGCCAAGCAACCATAGCAAGCTGATGAAATTGCAGTGATTTTAAGGGCTTCTTAGCGCCTCCATATAATTTTGTTGGCGTGAGGCGGAATATCAAACACCTGGCCATCTCTTTCGGGATGGCGCTGAGCGGCGTGCTAATGGGCATCGCCCATGCTGATACGATCGATCGTCCGCATTTTGATGTCGAGGGTCTTGTCATCGTCTGGGCGGCGGATGCGGCCGGGACGGCGCCTGTCGTATCGGACTTCATTCTCGATACGGGTAATGGCACGACAGCCGGTGGGTCGGGCGATGTGGATTTAATTGCCTCGGACGCTTATGCGGTCGTGACAGGTACTTTGATCTCGACCCAGGACGGGGTGGCGAGCGCGACCGGGGGTATGCCGTTTATCCTCACCGACACGGGCAGCGGCACGATCAATACGGACACAAATGGTGATGGCGTGGTCAGTGGCACCGATGCATTCACCGCTTTTGGGGTTCAGGACATTAGCGATGCCCGCGTCGATGCTGTGCGGCAATCGTCGAGCTTCTATGTTGCGTCAAATGTGCCTTTCGCGATTGATGCACAAGCCTTTACGCCGAGCACATTCACGGAATTCATTCTGCTTCTAATTACGCGGGTTCAATTGTCTGTCGCGCAATCAGGAGATGACGGACTGGCCTTTGGCTCCAGCGCGCAGTTGCCGCATTCAGGCGGAGCGGCGGCCGGTTTCGCGCCCAGCTTGCGGCTCTGGGATTTGCGGACCCCGCAAAACGTCTTCACCGGCAATCAGCGCACGGCCGCAGCGCCAGGTTCGCTGGCCGACCAGTCGGTTCGCTTCGATGCAGAATATGCCATCGCAGCAGCCAATCTGGCTGGCTATGACTTGTCACTGGGCACATTCGATTTCCAGGTCGAAGTCGTCTACACAGTCTATGTGCCTTAGCGTCTGATTTATTTGCCGGACTTGTCGACCAGGCCGACGCGCATATCGATGGCGGTGTAAATCATCTCATCATCGGCGAAGACACGGCCGTCAGCGATGCCGAGAATTAAGCGACCACGGCGCACGCGTTTCATGTCGATTTCATAGCGGACGAGCTTGGTGTCAGGCGTGATCTCGCCGGTAAACCGAACTTGTCCGACGCCGAGCGCACGGCCCTTGCCATATGACCCGGTCCAGCCGAGCCAATAGCCAACCGCTTGCCACATCGCGTCGAGGCCGAGACAGCCCGGCATCACAGGGTCGCCTGGGAAGTGACAGTCGAAGAACCAGAGGTCAGGATGAATGTCGAACTCGCCGATCACATGGCCCTTGCCGAACTCACCACCATCTTCTGAAATCTCGGTGATCCGATCCATCATCAGCATTGGCGGCGTTGGCAATTGCGCGTTGCCAGGCCCAAACAATTCGCCAGCGCCTGATTTAAGCAATTCCTCTTTGCTGTAAGACGGCTGAGGGGTGTGGAATTCGTGCGGTCCCTTCATCGAAACTGGCCTCGCTGATTTGAGTTATGCATCTGTCTTGCGCAGATACTGGATCGCCCGGCCTTAAACGCATGCGTGCGGTGCGGCAAGGCTTAGCGTTTACAGATTATCGGTTGCGACTTCCGTGCCCCAGAGATCCGATTGCGGCAGCCAACCCGACTGGCGCCCAATCTTGATCTTGCACCAGCCTGCCTCGCACATAGAGAGTTCAGCAATCACGCCCGCCTTGAGATGGGCTTTGGCGCCCGCCTCCGCAGACGGGTCTCGCTTCAACTCAACATCGCGGGTCACGAGCGTTGTGCGGGTCTCGGATAACATGCGGGCCTGCATCCAAACTTCATCGCCATCCGGATCGCGCACGCGGCGCCAGCCATGTGTTTCGCGTACGACCAGCATAGGCAGGCCTTCGCGTTCGTATCGCCATAAGATCTCATGATCGAGATTCGGCCCCTGGCGACCATGCACCGCGGAGTAACGCAGCGACTCAAAGCGCGGCAGGGGTTTGCCAGAGAAGCGGCTGATCTTTACAGTTTCAGCCGATTGGCGCGCCTCGACCGTCATCAGGCTGCCCCCTCCAAAGAGGGTCAGGCAAAACAGAAAACGGGCAAACAGCGCTGTCATAACTGCTTTTTTGCCGATTGAGGTGAATCGTCCGTAAAACAGCGCATTGGCGAGCTGCTTTTGCTCTGCTAAGCGCGGAAAAGAAAGCGAGGAAGAATGTCAGATACGCGCCTGAAGGTCATTGTCACCCGCCGCCTGCCAGATGCGGTGGAGCTGCGCCTGAAGGAGTTATTTGATACCGAGCTCAATCCGTCTGACGAAGCCTTTACGCCCGAGCAATTGGTCGATGCGGTCAAACGCGCCGACGTGCTTGTTCCGACCGTGACCGATCCGGTGGATGGCCGCGTGCTCAGTCAGGCTGGTGAACAGTTCAAGATGATCGCGCAATTCGGCGCCGGTGTGGACAATATCGATGTGCAAACCGCGAACGAGCGCGGCATTACGGTGACCAATACGCCTGGGGTTCTGACCGATGATACAGCCGATGTGACCATGGCGCTGATCCTTGCCGTGCCACGCCGTCTTCATGAAGGCATCGAGCTAATGGAAGCCGGAAAGTTTGATGGCTGGGCCCCGACCTGGATGATGGGGCGCCGTTTGTCGGGCAAGCGGCTCGGCATTATCGGCATGGGCCGGATTGGCCAGGCCGTCGCGCGTCGCGCCAAAGCGTTCGGTTTGCAAATTCATTATCACAACCGCCAGAAAGTCTCGCGCCTGATCGAGGAAGAGTTGGATGCGACCTATTGGGACAGCCTCGATCAGATGCTGTCGCGCATGGATATCGTGTCGGTGAATTGTCCGCACACACCAGCGACATTTCACCTGCTGAATGCGCGCCGTCTCGACTTGATGAAGCCGGAAGCCTTCATCGTGAACACAGCGCGGGGCGAAGTGATTGATGAAGCTGCGCTCGCCCAGGCGCTTCAGACCGGCAAGCTGGCAGGCGCCGGGCTTGATGTGTTTGAGCGCGAGCCCGCGGTCAATCCCGACTTGATGGGCCTGCCCAATGTCATTCTGCTACCACATATGGGGTCGGCGACCGTCGAGGGACGGATCGAGATGGGCGAAAAGGTGATCATCAATATCAAGACCTTCGCCGATGGGCATCGCCCACCCGATCGTGTCATCCCGGCGATTTTGTAAACGCGTCTTGCGCGATTAGTGCACGCTGACCGCTTCGAGCTTATAGGCTTCAGCAGCAGCTTCGGCGGCGGCACGGCCTTCGATAATGGCAAGCTTCTGGCCTTCGCCATTGGTCACAACGACGAGATCCTCGAGATCATCAACGCCGCGCAGTGCGTCCGCGGGCAATTCAGCGAGTTCAAGCTCGTTAATATTGCGGAAATAGACAAACCGGCTGAAATCGAGTTCGCCGGCGGTCGGCTTTACAAGGTCATTCATGGTCTACTCCTTCCGTTCTTAGACAGGACCAGAACACCATCGCCTCGCAAGACCCCATCTTGGCAGCCCCGCCTGATAGAGGTTTGGTGTTACGGTGAATCTAGGAAGCCATGGTGTCACCATCAAGGCGCAGGTGTTCACATTGCGTTGTGAATCCGTGTGGTGCCGGGAAATTGGGCAGCACGTTTGGCCCGAAATGCGGGTGCATTCGGGGGATTAGCTGGAGATTTCATAAGACCTTGGTCCTTCGATAGGCTCAGGATGAGGCGTTTGGAGGGATCGGGCGCGTGAGCTAGCCTGGTTCCAAGCGCACTGGTTCTCCGTCGACGCCAGCGCAAGCTGGGGTCCATGGCAGGAACGCGCCTCTGAGGGCATTGGTGAGTGTGGTCCTTAGACCCCAGCCACCCAGTCGAGCTGGGCGCAGCGGTGCGCTGGCGTCTGCGGAGAGTTGGGTGATGGCGTGTTCAAAGATCTGAG
>JBCBUI010000001.1:0-583361 GCA_039818185.1 Pseudomonadota bacterium | reverse complement strand
CAATGGGCCGTCTTACGTATCTGAACAATTTGCCGACTGGCTTGCCGAAGAAGGCTTCACCCACACGCGTGGAGCGCCTTACCATCCACAGACCCAGGGCAAGATCGAGCGCTGGCACCAGACGCTCAAAAACCGCATCCTTCTGGAAAACTATTTCCTGCCCGGTGACCTCACCCATGAGATCGACGCTTTTGTCGATCACTACAATCATCGCCGCTACCACGAGAGCCTCAACAACCTCACGCCCGCTGACGTCTACTTCGGCCGCGGTGATGAAATCCTGCAACAACGCGCTCAAACCAAAAGGAGGACCATGAAACTACGCCGCTTGCATCACGCAAGATCTACTGATTAAACCAAACCAGATGAGCCAATCTCTCCTGATCCAAAAGCATCAGAGTGTCTCAACCGTTTGAAAACGGACAGGTTGAACGCTTTAAGGTCTTCGACAAAATCATTCTGATTGCGCGACTCGAGAATAGGAATGTATTTCTCCGCGCACAGGCACTCCAATTCTGATGCGAGAGGGCTATCCCCTAGATTTACGAGAAAGAGATGACTAGCTCTTAGTTTTAGACCATGCACCATCAGAATTGCCCACTAATATCGAATTGGATGTAAGGGCCAAAATTTCTCTGGCGCGACTCAGTGCGCAGCAAAGAGCCAGAATCACGACGGGCATCGAAAATCTGGCGATCTAACTCTATTGAAAAATCTGTCGCGTTAAAAACTGTCGCGCGCACTTTAACTCCCCTAATATTTTTGTTTTCGATGTAGGCAGAGCCAAATGGGGAGCGATAATTATCATCAATTGAACGAAGCCTATAAATCGGCGACACAATGCTTTGGGATAAACGCGCGCCCAAAGCCCAATCCGAGCTTGGCGGATCGTAAGCCAAAGAGATATCAAAACGCCGAAGGGTCTGATTATTCAGTTGCCGATCAAATCCTTCAACGGGGTCTTTGACAGACGAGTCGGCGAGTTCAAAAGCGAATTGACCTTCCCAACCCCTCCAACCTAAGGCGTCTCCCTTTACGGTCGCGCTCGTTTCAATACCAAACGCTTTTGCCGAAGGGATATTGCCAATACCATCGCCATTTTCACCAATCGGAATACGATCGACTAAGTCGGATATATCCTCGCCAAACACAGTAACATCCAGAATATGCCCGCTTGCAAACTGCTTATTCACCGACAGATCAGCGCGCCAAACTTGTTGCGGAACGAGATCGGGATTACCGGTCTGATCAAAGTCATCTTCTAAATCGATTGATGATGTGAAATCGAGAAAGTCGAGTTGCCCCACCTCTCGTTCAATCTTCCCAGTTACCGTCATCGTATCTGAGGGTTGGTAACTCAGACTTGCAAAGCCTTTAGGTCTGAAAAAATTACGACTAGCGTCTGCCTGAGCATCGCTTTGCATTAGCGTCGAATATTCTGCGCCTAATGAAATTTGTGCGTTTAGTTTTTTACCGAGCGGACGATCATGAGTGAGTGTAACTTCAAACCGATCTTCAGCGACCTTTGTATTTGGATCATCCAAAGGCACCGGCGTAAATGACCCGTCGAGCATGCCTTGAAAAAATTCTGTCCCGAAATTCAATGTATTACGAACATATTCGGCTGCAATTTGCCAATTTTGACTGTTGGCGGCTGCAATATCATATTCACCCCGGATAATTGTCTCGGATGTATCGGCTTGTGATTCAAATCGTGTTTGGGTGAGCCCGGACGGCGCAACGACATCTCGTGACGTCGAGCGCCGATCTGCTTCGCTGACGCCGTAAACACCATAAATTTTGGCCTGCCCACTCCAAAGTGGCCAACTTAAATCTCCATTCAACTCAGCGCTTCTCTCATCAAAGCCGAAATCGAAGATGGATTGATCTGGCCGCACCATTGTATTTGCGCCGTCGACAATCGATGTATCGCGCTGATTTGTATTGATCTTCGAAAGCTCACTGTTCAAGTTTGCCACAATTCCAGACGGGCCAGACCACCGCAACGCGCCGGAGAGCTTCGGGCCAGTGAAAACGCTATCAAACGCCTCATTAAAAATAGCAGACGAACCGTCTGAAAACCGAACCTGTTCCGGCCCACGTGAGGCTGCGCGCAAAGACTGACTATCGAAGGTAACAGTATAGTCGATATTATTCGAGGCACCGGATATGGAAACATTGCCGCGATCCAATCCGGGCTCAGTATAATTTCGGATGACGGGGCTCCAGCTCCAGTTCCCTGAAAAGGTGGACGATCGGGTTTTGACGTTTACGACCCGGCCCGACAGACCAGGAATGCCGGAAGTTGCGCCATCAATGATCTCGATCGCCTCGACTTTTGAAGATTGAACACGTTGCAATTGCTCCACTGCGTCAGCAGATTTTCCTGTAAGGCGTTCGCCGTTAATGAGAACGTTGGAGCCACCTTGACCAAAGCCTCGGCGTTCCGTCTCTGCGCGAATTTGGAATCCCGGGGTGCGCAGAACCATGTCATAAGCTGTGCGTGGAGCGAACTGGTTATAATAGCTGGCAGGATATATTTGATCCTGTGAAACGTCCGATGCTGGGTTGTCCCCGACGCGTTGGATTTGAGCATGAACGTTCTGAGATACCGAAAGGCCCAATGCCGCCATCGCCATCAATAGTAGTCTCATAATCAACCTCCTGGGCTCAGCAGAAACTGCGCCGAATACCGGAGGCCATAATGTGCCAAATAAGAGTGTTTTTGGCTTATTCATTTCGCGGATAACCCGAACGATTCCGAGCAGTGTAGAGAGAAATCAATGGGTTTCGGCTGGTTGCCTTAAGCGAGCTCTGTAAACACTCGGGGTGACCCCTTCGCGCAATTTGAACGCTCTATTGAAAGGGGGCAGAGAGTTGAAACCGTGATCAAGCGCGATCGTGAGGATCGGAATATCGCGTTTTTCGAGTTGGTCTAACGCCTCTTTGATCGCATCAATCCGGTAGTCATTTATATAGCTGCTGAAATTTCGATATCCGAGGCGCTTATTGATAAAGCGTCGTAATCTATGTTCAGTTACAGCAAGCTTACCCGCTAAACCTACAATGTTAAGCGTTGGATTTAGCCAGACGTTCTCATCCTGCATTTGATGGTCCAAGGCCTCTTTTAAGGCTTGTTCTCTTTGCGTGAGGGGTTCGGTCTGTTCTGTATTATCCAATTCCGAAGTCGACTGGGGTGTCTGATTGAAGGCAAAATGATCGGGCCTCACCTGCAAGATCCAAAGATAGGCCGATACCGTTAGCGCGGAAATGACGATCATCTTGAATGGGACTTGTAGATTGTATGCGTCTCCAATCAAAATGAACTCGGATGCAATTGAAAGGATCGTCAGCAGCACCAGCCCAAACACAAAGAAAACCCTTAACCGCCGCCGGGGTTCAATGAGATCGTCTATTCGACCACGCAAGATATCAATGATAAGATAGATAAACAGGCAGAGTGCATAGACATTCAAAAGGACGATATGCGTGCCAGTTATGATATCAAAAAAGCCTTGAACATCGAATCTGGCAATCCAAATCGGAATGCAGAACACTGCCGCCATCAGCCAATATCGCCATGTCATTTTAAATTGGTCGTCCAAAAGGGACTTTGCAAATAACCAGACTAATATCGTGTTGGGTACATCACCTAGGCGAAAAATAAACCTTACATCGCGGGATAGTCCAAGCTCTGGCGACATAGTTCCAATCATCATAGCGCAAAGACTGAGCGAAAGCAGAACCAGAAAACGCCCGGGCCAGTTTCGATATTGGCTGAGGCCGACTGTTAAAGCTAACATGAGCAAAGCGCCGACAATCGAAAACCGGATCAGTGTCTCGAAAAACAACATGATGATTAACGGCCTGGGCTAGCGGACAAGCTCAGTAGGAGGTTGGCTAAAGCCTGACGTTTTGACGCCGGCAACTCCCTGATAGTATCCTCGGCGGCTTTGAATCGGGCCTTTGCTGCCTTTGCTGCAATGTCTTGGCCATCTTGAGTTAGTCTAGCCGAACGTACCCGGCGATCTGATTGACTGGCGTGACGGGTGATGAAATTTGCTGACTCCAAACGGTCCAATGCGGCAGTCATAGCGCCCGATGTTAACAGGACAGCGGTGCCGAGTTGACCGGGTGTCATTTCGTATGGTGGTCCCGATCGCCGCAAAGTCGCAATGATATCAAAGTCCGTATAGGGGAGTTTAAATGGTTTGAGCGCTTGAGCGGCCTCTTTTTCAAACCGCCTTCCCAGCCTCATAATGCGTCCAACGATCTTCATCGCTTCGGCATCCAGATCGGGACACTCCTTTGTCCATTCGCTGACCAGGCGTTCCATAAGATCATGTTCATTTTCGTAATCCATATTTTTGTCTTGACATAAAGAGACATATCTCTCAATATCTTTATGTCAAGATACTGGGGAGCAAGATATGAAATACCGCCTATTGATTAGTGTAATCGCACTCATCACAAGTTCCGCCTGTCAAACCGAATCAAGCAACGTCGTCCTGTCGAAGAGCACTACGTCTGTTTCGACGCGGCATCTTGAGGTAAGTAAAGTCGTCACTCAGGACATATTGCTGCCAAACATTCGGGCGGGAGCCGTTAATGAGCGGGGCGTTTTGACAGTACCGGTCAATCGATCCAAACCGATGGGCGAGATGATCGATGTCGAATTTTTCCGCTTCAAACGTCTTCCGGAAGCCAATCCTGACACTCCGCCCATTTTTCTTCTGCGAGGCGGCCCTGGCTATCCGGGACTCGGAGACGCCATTAAAAACGAAAAATTATACGAGCGCGCCATTTATCCCTACACGAAAATCACAGACCTTGTCATTGTGGGTCAGCGCGGTTTTGGTACATCAGGTGATCTGACTTGCGATAGCGTTCCACCGTCCTCACTTAATGAAGTAAGCAATTCAGAAGAAAGCCGAAATCGTTACCGGCAAACCGCCGAGCAGTGCCGCGACAAATACCTCGCGCAAGGCCGCGACCTTAGCGGATACAATGTCAAAGAGATGGCCGCCGATGTAGCCGACATAGCGCGGGGCTTAAATTATGACGGCATTCAGCTGGACGGAACCAGTTTTGGCTCTTTTTGGGCCATGGCGGTCATAAGGCAACATCCTGATCTTGTCGCACGCGCCACGCTGTCTGCCCTGGAGGGCCCAGACCATACGTTTGATCGCCCCGGCGCCGTCAAAGCAGCGCTGGAAGCTATGGCTAGCTCTGCTGCATCGTCCGATCGATATAAAGACCGCATTCCTGAAGAGGGGCTACTGGAAGCCTATGAAGCTGTTATTCAGCGCGCAGAGAACTCGCCCATCCCAACGACCTTCATTGAAGAAGATACAGGCGAAACGATTTCCTTTGACATCGATGCGGACGCGCTCAGGCGTTTTGCCTATGGCGTACGACGCAAGCCCGTCTTTCGGCATGTTATGAAAGACTGGCCTGATGACCTGCTAAAAATCATCGAAGGCGATTTCAGCGATGTCGCGACACGTCTTTATGGCTACATGCTTGGCACAGACGCCGATAACGCAGCAGAAGAAATCATTGAATGCAGCTCCGGTATTTCGTCTAATCGTCGCCGCGCAATAAATAGTGATCCAGCCAAAAGTCTAATCAACCCAGCCGTGCTATTCGACACCTCTATCTGCGCGGTGTGGGATGACGCGATTGTCGCGATGGATCGCTCTGATTTTTCATCGGACATACCGGTCGTCCTGATCCAAGGCACATGGGACATCTCCACACCGTTTGAGGACGCAAAATCCGTCAGAATGCTGTTTATTAATAATCACTTTGTCACAATTGAAGGTGGGTCTCATGGTGCACGTTTCGAGGCGGAGGATCACGATTCGTCTTTTATATCGGCCATCGACCACTGGTACGCGACTGGTGACGCGTCAAAGATCGATCAGAGTATATCATTGCCAGAGCTAAGATGGGATGACGAAACGTAGTTCAATATCTTGTTCAACACAGATCACAACCCGGTTCAGCAATACCACTTATGTCCGCCCGGCAAGCGCTCTGGTTGCAAGGCCTCAAGTCCAGAGTCGTCCGATTTCATAGGAATCCTTCAGAATTTACTGAATTTACGCGGAATCCTTCTGTATTCGCGCGAAATGAATAAGCCAGATCATCGCCTTGCATGGCACTATTTCCCAAAATACAGAGCACTCGCTTAGCTGCATTGACAGGAACCGGTCTAAGGACCGGGGGCGATCAAGGCCTCATCATTGGGCCCCTGTCTATCACTGCGATGCTCTGCGTAAGACGAGTGGCTGAGATCAAAAGCGTGACATCGCAGCCATATCAGGAACACACAGGGCAAAAGCCCCAATAACGCTTTGGTCTACTTACTGAGGGGAAAATTATGACCGTTTTTTTAATCACACCTATTTATGCGCTAGCCGTTGCTTTCATCTACTTGGCCTTGTGGATGCGGGTCACCTCAATGCGATCTTCAAAGGGCGTATCGATCGGTGATGCGGATGATAAAGCGTTGCTACTTCGGGTGCGTCAACATGGAAATTGCGCCGAATGGTCCACATTCATTCTCATTCTTATGATCCTTGCAGAGGGTATGGGAGCGCCTGCGATTTACCTCCATATTTCGGGTGCGCTTCTTCTTATTGGACGTTTAGCTCATCCTTTCGGCTTGAAAGCCGACAATGCCGGCCATCCTCTTCGCTATGTTGGAAATGGCACCAATATTCTGTCTGCGCTTTGCGCGATAGTCTGCCTTGGTGTGAATATTCTTGGCCTTTAGCACCACATTAAATCCATAGATTCGGAGATACTGAAATAAAGTATATGCTTCTGATCTATAATAACCCTAAGCAAGAACCGACATAAGGAACGCATGAGCTTGATGAAATGATGGCAGGTTTTTTGCTGCGAATGAAAAAACGAACGCCGACGGGTTTTCGTGCGAGGGAGAAATGGTCTGCCCTACAGAGGTGGTCCATCGGTTTTGTTAGTCCGGCTGTTTCACTGTAGCGGCGTTCATGTAGCTAAATCCACACTCTATGGCAGTATTACCGCCGCGGGCAGCTGCGCATAATAGTCTTCGCAACTCACCTCATGTCTGAAATGACGACCGCACATTACTTGATCCCTTAATGGTCTTTGAATTCCTGTTGCCCGGCCTTGGCGCCCGCCTCAACTTTCTGCACCGCTTCTCGCGTCTTTAGCTGCTCAATCAGGGCGTCGGCGCCGGGAAGCTCTGCTGACAGGTCCCACTCAAACACACTGCGCGCAACTGCTAACGCCATGGGGTATGTATAGAAAAAGACAAAGTCCGCATACGTGACCGCATCACCAGCAAGATAAGGCGCAAAACCTGCCCGTTCGCGCTCAAGAAAGAGCTGATCGCGTATCTACGCCAGAAACGGATGATCCGCAGGTCTCGCTACGCGCGGCAACCGACAGACAAACGCGGCCAAATCAAAGACGCTGTCTCAATCAGCGAACGTCCTGCATTAGTGGAAGATTGCGCAGTGCCGGGGCATTGGGAAGGCGACCTTCTTTGCGGCTCAAACAATAGCTTCATAGCCACACTCGTAGAACGGCACACGCGCTTTGTGATGCTCGCTAAACTGCCCAGCCGGCATACAGAAGCCGTCGTGGACGATCTCATCAAACAATCAAAGCGGTTGCCAACTGAACTCTACAAATCTCTCACTTGGGATCGTGGCCATGAAATGGCGGATCATAAGCGGTTCAGTATGGAGACGGATATCCAAGTCTACTTCTGCGATCCTAAGAGCCCTTGGCAGCGCGGCACGAATGAAAATACCAACCGTCTGCTACGTCAGTCCCTACCAAGGCGAACCGATCTTTCCAAACATACGCAGGCCGAACTCAACAAGATCGCCAGGCTGCTAAATGAGCGCCCAAGAAAAACACTGGACTATTATAGCCCCGCTGAGCGATTACAGGAGTGTGTTGCGTCGATCGGTTGAATCGGCAGCCCCATCTAAGCCGCTCACCACGTCCGTTGCGCGCGCAAAAGAAGACATTATCCCGGCTGCTCGGAAGACCTGTCTGATCAAAACTTCTACCGTTGTGCTGCGACATTGCATGGCTCTTAAAAATCGGCAATCTGTCTTCAGCTGAGTTAAGGGAACAAAACATGCTAGACTGGGCGAAGATCACATCAAATCTGGAACATGCACTTACGCTTGATACCGAGAGCGCGGCTGAGTTTTTGAAGTCATCAATTGTCGATTTGGAGACGCGTGTTTTGGTGCAGAGTCTGCTCGACCGGTCGCGTCCCAAACAAGCGTTCATGCAAACCTCTGCGCCAGAAGCGGTTTCACCAAAGCCAGCTGAGCAACTTCAATCGAAGGCGCGGATTGATCATTGGGAGATTGAAGAACACATCGGTAAAGGCGGCATGGGGGAGGTCTACAGAGCAAGACGTGCGGATGGCTTGTATGAGCAAACCGTAGCGCTCAAACTCATTCACGGCACCAGTGCGCCGCGGATCAAAAGATTTCAACAAGAACGCCAGCGTTTGGCGCGCTTACAGCATCCAAACATTGCGCGCATTGTCGATGGCGGCACGTCGGCGGATGGGCGAGCCTATCTCGTCATGGAATTTGTCCAAGGAACAACCATCGACGCGTATGTAGAAGCCAATGAGCTAGAGAATAAAGACAAGCTCGAACTATTTCGATCATTGTGTGGTGCGGTATCACACGCCCATAGTCAGCTCATATTGCACCGGGACATAAAACCAGAGAACGTATTGGTCGACGCTCAAGGCCAAGTCCGTCTGATAGACTTTGGGATCGCATCTGGCTTGGATGAGGATGAAGCGGAAATGATGGCGCTGACTGTGAGTTCGGCTGCGCCCGAGCAACTTGAAGGGCGATTAGAAACCGTACAAACAGATATCTTCGCCTTAGGAATCATGCTGCACCGCCTTTGTGCAGGCGTGTTTCCAGAGCGGCTTTCTAATGGGGGCATGGCCCCGCTAGCACAGTACATTCAGAACAAGGATCTGCTGGCAATATTGGCGCGGTGCTTGTGTGCCGCCCCTGACGACCGCTATGCCTCGGTAAACGCTCTGGCAGACGATATTACCGCCCTCTTGGAAACCCGTCCTGTGAGCGCGCGAAATGGTGGGCAGCTCTATCGTTTTCAGAAAGGGCTCTCTCGTTTTCCGCTTGCAAGCGCCCTCGCAGGGGTGGCGGCACTCGCTTTGATTGGCGGAACAATTGTGAGTTTGAATTTCGCGACGAGCGCGCAGGCCGAGGCCGAACGCGCCAATGCGGCTCTCGATCAAATGCAATGGGAATATGGACGTGCAGAAGCAAACCTGGACGCCCAGCAGGCCTATTCTGAAATCATGCAACTCGCCTTTGGAGGCGAGGAAGATGTAGAACGGGTCTCCCAGCTCATGATCGATCGGCGAGATGAGTTGTTTGAAAACCGCGCTCAAAATCCGAACGGGGCAGCAGCAGCGAGCTATGCCATCGGTCGCAATTTTTACTTTCGCGGGGATACACGACGCGCGCTTGAAATCTTCGATCCCTGGATGAAAGAAGGGTTTGGCTCAGAGCCCCTTATCGGCATCGGAGAGGAGCTTTATGCCTTGATGCTCGCAGATGCTGGTCGCAATGAAGAAGCTGAACCCTTGCTTCGCAAGCTCGTCGCTGAATTCGACAATGGTTATCGAAGCGGCGAAGCAGACCTGTTCAACTATTCCGCCAAACTCGCGCGAGTGACCAAAGCTGAAGCCGATATCAACCGGGCAGAAGAATTGGTCTTGGCGTTGATTGAAAAAGACACAGAACCTTTTGAAACGCTATTTCACTATAATCATCTAGGCTTTCTTCGAATGGCCAAGTCAGATCGCCCCGGCGCTTACCAGGCTTTCGTGAAAACGGTCGAGATCTTTGAGGCCAATCCGGATCTTGCGCCTTATGGGCAGGACATCGCGCGCTACAATCTGGCGGGACAAGAATTGGGGTTCCGCCGCGATCTGGATCGCGCCGAAGCCATAATCGACTCTGTATTGACCGAAGATGTTCCTCTCAAAGGTTTGAGTCTTCAAGCAGGGCGCGCGTACTTGGTCAAAGGTCTCATCCAAGCCGAACGCGGGGCAAACGACGAGGCGCAAGGCACGCTTGAACAATCTATCGGCTTGCTCGAGCAATTTGGCGGCGCAGGTTCACCACCGCATTTGATAGGGCTGAGCGCTTGGATTTGCATTGACGCGCGGGCCGGGCGTATCGAACAGGCTGAAGCGCGTTTGGAGGATGCTAATTCCCGGCTTCCGGATAAACGGGATGATCCAAAGCTCGCTATGGCGCGTGTCTACGTAGACCTTGCGAAGGGCGGATCTTCAACAAGTGTCGAAGATCGTTTGTCAGATTCCTCGATGCAAACCTCGGTCAAGGGTGATGCGATTCAATACTATTTGTATCGGCTTCTGGTAGAAGACGGCCTCGCGCCAGACCTTGATAAAGCGGCCTTGGACTAAGACAGCATCTCTGCCTCAAGCCAATCGCGCGCGGCTTTCCATTCGCGTCTGACAGTGCGCTCTGAAAGACCGAAAATGGCCGCGGTTTCAGCCTCGCTCATACCGGAAAAATAGCGCGCGTCCACAATGCGGACCCAACGCGGGTGATCGACTTCCATCTGCCGCAGGAGATCGTCAATGATAACCAATTGCTCCGGCGTCTCGCTATACGTCGCTAACGCGTCTTCGACATCATCAAGCGGGACGCTTTGAGCACCATTGCCTCGCTTTTTTGTGAGTCTCTGGCGCGCGTGGTCGACTACGACTTGGCGGATCGCTAAAGCAGCGCAGCGAAAAAAGTGATCCCGGGACGACCAAGACGGGTGGCCCGTGAGTTTTACAAAGCACTCCTGCAAAACATCTTCTGTCATCATCGTGTCCCGAAACCTAGCTCGCCGGCGTTTGTCGCGGGCAATGTTCAAGAGTTCTGGGTAGGCGGCTTCAAAAAAACCTTCAGCGATGGCCCGCTCTTCCACATCATAGCCGTCGATCTGCTGCGATTGTGCGTCAGACAAAGCTGATCCTTTCAACAAATATGACAACGTAGCACCCGAAAGTCAAAGGACAAGTTTTCGACTGGGTAATTTATTTTCAGCCCGTTTGTCCAAATTCCACGCCGTTCTCGTTTCTCCCATCAGACAGGTTTGCTGGGGATGACATGGAGCGCACAATATGACCGAACCGGATCCAGCCACGATAATCAGGAGACTGGACGCCAATGGGCAAGAAAGAGCGCCAGGGCTGGCGCCAATTTTGGATCGCCCGATACACGTCCTCGTGCTCACACTACTCGTGGTGATCGGCTTCGCTGTAGGTCTCACGAAAGTGGAGAAAGACCCTTCCGTCGATGCGTTCGTTCCAGGCGATCACCCGGCGGCAATTAATCGAGACATCGCCCGAGACATATTCGGTCTAGAGGACCCGGTGATCGTTGGGTTGGTGGTTCCTGAAGGAGAGACTGTCTTCACGCCTGAGCGACTATCCGCTTTGAAACGCATCGATGAAAACGTTCGTCAAATTGACGGCGTTGAGAAAAATGACGTGATCAGCTTAGCCAGCCAGAATGCCATTCGAGGAGTTGATGGCGACTTGCGGGTCGATCCGATCGTGCCCATTGGCAATCTCGATCTGTCCGCTGCAGCAATTGCTGAAAACCGTTTCCGGGCCATGCCGATGCTGAGCGGCTTGCTGGCTTCTGAAAATGGTCAAATGGCGACTATGATCATTCCAGTTGAAGAACCAAATCACGCGCAACAGACGGTTCTCGATATCCGGGACATGGTAGAGCTTGAGGCTGGCGGTGAGTTTACAGTCCACGTTGCCGGAGTCGCAGCTATGAATGCGCGGCTCGCCAGCATGGTAGATTCTGACACGCGGATCTTTGTGCCCGCCGCGATTCTGACTGTTTTGCTGATCTTATTTGTTGCTCTTCGCCGAATGAAGGCGCTCCTCGGACCGCTTCTGGTGATTGCAGGGGCAGCGGCGATCGCAATCGGGACAATGGGATGGCTGGGGTCTCATTATTACCTGATTACAACAGCGCTTCCTGTTGTGATCATGGCGATCGCCGTTGCCGACGCGCTGCACATATCGACCTATTACCTCAAAGCGAGGTCGCAGGATTCGTCATTCTCTGCGCGAGATGCTGTTTCTTATGCCATCGCTAAGGCCTGGCTGCCGGTGACCCTAACCAGCATTACCACGATCGCGGCCTTTATCGGCCTATCATTCGGGGCCGCGATGAAGCCGATCAGCGAGTTTGGATTGTATGCCGCTATCGGGGTCGCTGCGGCTTGGGGGCTGAGCCTAACCGCTTTACCCGCCGTTTTGATCCTCACCAATTTGACGCCTAAGGAGAATGAATCAGTTGAACGCACCTCATCAATCGATGACTTAATTTCCGGGTTCACGCAGTTCGCGTTCAATCGCCCGCGCGCTTCGGTAACGGCCGCCGTCGCTATTGTTGCCGTTCTGGGATTCGCAGCTTCGCACGCCGAGTTTGACTATGAGCGCCAGCGCTACTTCACCAAGTCGGACGCTGTGCGGGCAGCCGATATTGAGATCAATCGCCAATTAGGCGGCGTGAATTTTCTAGACGTTGTCGTGAAGGCTCAAGAGGCCGGTGGCTTGATGCGACCGGACACGCTGGCGCAGATCGCCGCATTGCGCGCTGAAATAAAGGCCCTGCCTTACGTTGAGAAGGTCAGCGGCATTGATGAGTATATCGCCCTCATGCATGCGGCCCTTACCGGGGCGGCTGACAATACTTTGCCGACCGCAGAGCGGGCCCCGGCGCAGTATATGTTCCTGTATGAAGCCTCCGCGCCGCCAGAGGATTTTAAGCAAGAGATCGATTTTGATCACACCCGCGCGCTCATTCGAGCCCAGTTGTCCACCGATAGTTATTCTAAAACGCTTGGCACCGTCGAAGCGCTTGAACGCCTGGTGCTTCGCTGGGGCGAAGCTCATGATCTTGAAGCTGAGATTAGTGGCCGGGTCGCGGTCAATGATGGCTGGATGACTCAGCTTGCAAACAATCATTTTCGTGGGCTCGGTCTCGCGGTTGCATTGGTCTTGCTGACGACGGTGATTGTATTCCGATCGTTGGTCTATGCCTTACTGGCAATCATCCCGGTCCTGATCGGCGTTCTGACCGTTTATGCAACCATGGGCGCGTTCTCAATTGATATTGCGCCGGCCACGTCCATGACCGCCGCGATTGCGACGGGCTTGGGAATTGATTTCGGCATTCACTTGATTTCGCTGATCCGCCAGCGCCGCCGCCTCGGCGAACGCGGCGCTGGCGCATTTGATGCGCAATACACTCTGGTCGCGCGGGCGTGTTTCTATTCGGCGATTGCGCTCGGCGTGGCACTCGCTGTGATCTGCATCTCGTCGGCGCCGCCGCTGCGTTGGTTTGGTTTTCTCGTATCCGTCGGCGCCTTTGGATCTTTGGTCGGCGCGCTCCTGATTATTCCAGCTGCACTGTCGGCAACACAAATGGCGTCTCGCACAGGAGTAGAAAATGCAATTTCTTAAGCCCCTTTGTCTCTGCGCCGCGCTGAGCGTTGCCGGGGTCTCGCACGCAGATGACGCGTCATCGGAGGCCCTCGCTTTAGCGAGTCTGGTGGCCGACCGCGCCGCAAACGAAGGCCGCGTTGGCACCATGCATTTTCAGCTGACCAGCAGCTCCAAGCGCGTTCGCGAACGCGAAGCGCTGATGCTGCATTCTGATATTGGCGTCACTGAACGGATTGCGATCTATTTCACTGAGCCAACTGTGATCGAAGAAACCGCGTTTTTGAGTTTCAATCATACATCGCGCGAAGATGAAAACTGGCTCTACCTTCCAGCGACAGAACGGGTGCGAAGATTGCCGGCTGGCGATCGCGGCGACTATTTCCTCGGAACCGATCTCACCTATGGCGACATCAAGGACAATTTCAAATTCTCTTTGGACGATTGGCAGTTCGAACTGGGCGAGCCCGCACAACATAAAGGGGCGCTGATGCCAGTCTTGAAAGGGACAGCGCGAAACCCTGAGATTGGAATCGAAATGGGCTATGCGAGTTTTCAGGCCAAGATCGATGAGGCCTCAGGGTTCCCGATTTGGATTGAATATACCGATACGGATGGCGAACCGCTTAAACAGATTGAAATCCTGACGATCGAGTCGGTCGGTGATGCCCCGACTGCGATCCACTTTACAGCCGAAAACCTGCAAACCGGTCATCATACAGAAGTGCGGTTCAGCGATATGCGTCATGTTCCGGATCTAGATGACAGTGTCTTCGATCCTGAGGTGCTTGCTTACGGAGTGCCGGATGTTGATTAGCTCCACGCGGGCGGGCACCTGCCTTTCCGCCGCGTTCCTTTTAGCTTTTTGCGCTCATACAGAGGGCGTCAAGCTGAACCCATCTTTGGAGGCGTCTTACAAGTTTGCACATGGTCTTGAGACAGACCAAGCGAACCAGTCCTATGTTCAGATGAAGCCAAAAGTGACGGCGCGTTGGAACCGGAATTGGAGAGCCGCGCTCGCGCTACGCGCCGAAGCCGCCTTCGACAATACAGGTCTCGGCAGTATCGACACATTTGACGCGCTCTCCAGACCGCTAGAGCTCGGCCGCGACGGCCGCGTCGAAATCGAAGAAGCAACTCTAAGCTGGCGCCGCCGGGCCACTAGAGTGACGCTTGGCAAGCAGACCTTTGCCTGGGGCGTGCTCGATGGGTTGCAAGTGACCGATCGGTTTGATGCGGTTCGTCGACGCGAAGCCGTCTTTACCGAGCAGCGGCCCGAAAGACTATCAAAATGGGGGGCCCGCGCGGAGTTCGATTTCGCGGGAACACGAATGGAAATGGCTGCAGCGATTGATGGCACTGCCGATCAACTCGCCGTACCTGGGGATGCGTTTTCCGTAAGGGCTTCTCGCTTTCGCGCCGGATTGCCAGACAACGCGCCGACGCCTGATCTCACTACCGATATTTCAAATGACCCGACAATTGGGATGCTTGCGACGCGGCGGTTCGGGGAATCAGATGCGAGCATACTCCTAATACACGGCCCAGATACCGAACCCGTCTTTCGGCCAGATGGAATAGGGGCTGCGTTGACCTATGATACCCGAACGCTGGTCGGGGCGACATGGCAGCGAAGCGCTGGCGCGCGTGTTTGGCGCGTCGAAACTGCTATGGTGTTTGACCAGCCGGTTAACTTGAACACGCTGCCATTGGAGACGGATACACGCCAGCGTTGGCTTGGCGGTGTCGGCCTCGATTGGGATCTGCGCGATGGCGTTTTTCTCAATGCGCAATTGGGCATCGATCATATTGAAGGGGATAATCTGGTTCGCCCAAATACGGATGTGATCTCAACGGTCAAACTGCAAAAGTCATTCGCAAATCAGACCTGGCTCGCAAGCACCGAAATCCTATCCTCTCTTAGCGATGGTGACGGCACGTTTCGTCCCGCCTTATCTTGGCAAATTGATGATCGCCGCAGAGTACAAGCGGGGGCGGATCTCGTTTGGGGCGATCGACAGGGCGTGTTCGGACAGTTCAAAGATGCGAGCCGCGTCTGGTTCAAAACGGTTTGGACTCTTTGATCGCAACGCAAAAGTCTTAAAAATTGGAAAGGTAAAATCCATGCATATTCGTCATCTCATCGCAGCAACTGCACTTACCAGTCTCATTTCTGTCGCAGCGAACGCTCAAGACAAAACAGAACCGGTGGCAACCGATAGTGAAGGCGTGTCGCCCGAACAGCAGGCCAAAACAGAAAAGAAAAAAGCGAACGAGAAGAAAACCCAGACCTGGGGAGGTGGACCCAAGTCCGGCGCTCTGCACGAGGATTGGATCGCGTGGATCAATTTGGTGTCGCTGAAACCTGAACTGCCCACCCCAAAGTTTCCTACAGGCACACCCGCGCCGAGCGATCCAGCAGAGTGCGCAATAAAGATTCAAGATTATCGAACGACACCTCATCGAGACGAAATGGGCGATGAAGACTGGGACAAAGTCCAGTCTGGATACGACAAAGCAATGAATGTCTACTGCAAACCTGGATAGCTTCAGAAGCCGTGCTGAGCTTGCGGAGTGCGTGAGGAGCCTTGCTGAGAAAAACGCCCCTCATCACGTAAACTATAGTAGCATCATAGATCGATTCTAACTCAAACTCGGTATCGCATTTTTTACGAGCAATGCCTAAGCGCACATGGGATGAATACATATGCTGTGCGCTCTCAAAACTTTCTGACCTTAATGTCTCCTAATAGGAATTAGGGGCCAACACACTAGGCTGCGATTTCTTGCTTACAAGACTTGGGCATCAACAGGCTTCGGAAACCACCATCACGAAGTTGCTCACCGAGTTTCAGCGAGCGACGCATAGCATCTTTCAACGAACGCGATCCTCTGTTCTTGTTCGAGCGAACATGATCGGTACCATAGATAATCTCAGCCATTTCCCAGAATGAAAGCCCGGCAACTTTGGCATCAAGACAGATGAGCGCGTTTCGCAGATCTCCGCTCCTGTCGGTGAATGGCGGAACGGGGTCTGCCTCTCCGGCCATAAGACGTTGAGCGCTCTTCAGAATGGCAAGCTTTTCGTCCATGTCTTCATGCCCATCCAGCACGATGCGCATGCGATGCGGCTCGTGAGATAGCAAAGACATACCCTCACAACTCACCTGAACCGTACAGCTATCTCTACGGAGCAAGAATTGTTCGGCACCATCAACACCAGTAAAGTGTATGATCGCACAATGCTTCATGGCTTGAATGAGCATCTCATCCACCACACCGGGCGCGGTTGGCACTATCTGAACACAAATGTCTCTGGGGTATGTATTAGCGGACCAAAAAACGTTTGCGCGTAGCGCGGATGCGTCTGGGTTTGGAAAGAAGGCTAGACCACAAGCTTCGGCCTCGGGTTGAGGACGCCTGAGTTTAAGCAGAGTGAGTCTGCGCGCGCCCTGAATCGATGAGATGAAATCGCGCTGATGATAATATTGTGCAATCTCATAAAATTCTGGATCGCGACGATAAAACTCCCAAGCCCATCGGTCTCGGCTCAGCTTGGCAGTATAGTTATATTTCGGCAGGACATCCTGCAGCTCGCGTATTTCACTAACTTTCATTTTTCAGCTCCCGCAAAAAGGGAAAGCAAACAGCATGCCAGCGCATAGCCATCATGCTTAAAGCCGCGAGCAACGAACGGGCTAATGCATCGGCAACCACCAGTATAAATCACGCTCTATCCCGATATCTCCCACCAACTTGGTAGATATATGGTAGAAACAGTCAAAATCGCGCTTTAGCACAAAAAGAAAAACCCCCGAAATCAGCAAAGATTTCAGGGGCTTATTTGGGTGCGGGAGTAGGATTTGAACCTACGACCTTCAGGTTATGAGCCTGACGAGCTACCGGGCTGCTCCATCCCGCGTCAGAGTGGTTCTCCCCATCGGGATCACCAGAAACAAAAAAACCGGCACAAGGCCGGTTCGTTTATGTCCGCCAAGCAGCTGGCGGGCCCGAACCAGTCGAGCAATCTATAAGGGAAGATGTCTGTTATCATCACCAGCTTTAGCTGACCCGGCAGCGACTTACTCTCCCGCGCCTTAAGACGCAGTACCATCAGCGCTAGGGGACTTAACGGCCGAGTTCGGGATGGGATCGGGTGGGGAACCCCCGCCATAACCACCGGGTCGGCAAAAGCTAGCAATGCAAGAAACCAAAAAGTAAAAAACCGCAGATTATTGATTAATGTTCTGGGATGTTTCTGATCTTCGTCTGCGCGGGGGCGTTCACCACCACACACGAGTTTCTAAAGATCAAGCCAATCGAGCAATTAGTACCAGTAAGCTCCACGCCTCGCAGCGCTTCCACACCTGGCCTATCGACGTCCTAGTCTAGAACGGCTCTCAAGGGAAACCTGGTTTTGAGGTGGGTTTCCCGCTTAGATGCATTCAGCGGTTATCCCGTCCATACATAGCTACCCTGCAATGCGGCTGGCGCCACAACAGGTCCACCAGAGGTATGTCCATCCCGGTCCTCTCGTACTAAGGACAGATCCTCTCAAGTTTCCAACACCCACGGCAGATAGGGACCAAACTGTCTCACGACGTTCTGAACCCAGCTCACGTACCACTTTAATCGGCGAACAGCCGAACCCTTGGGACCTGCTTCAGCCCCAGGATGTGATGAGCCGACATCGAGGTGCCAAACGATGCCGTCGATATGGACTCTTGGGCATCATCAGCCTGTTATCCCCGGAGTACCTTTTATCCGTTGAGCGATGGCCCTTCCACTCGGGACCACCGGATCACTATGACCGACTTTCGTCTCTGCTCGGTCCGTCGACCTCACAGTCAGGCAAGCTTATGCCATTGCACTCAACAGGCGATGTCCGACCGCCCTGAGCTTACCATCGCGCGCCTCCGTTACTCTTTAGGAGGCGACCGCCCCAGTCAAACTGCCCGCCAGGCTGGGTCCCGGTCCCATCCAGGGACGCGGTTAGACAACGAAAAGAATAAGGGTGGTATTTCAAGGATGGCTCCACAACGACTGGCGCCGCTGCTTCAAAGCCTCCCACCTATCCTACACATACTATTTCCGGTGCCACAGCCAAGCTGCAGTAAAGGTTCACGGGGTCTTTCCGTCTGACCGCGGGTACCCCGCATCTTCACGGGGACTTCAATTTCGCTGAGTCGATGCTGGAGACAGTGGGGAAGTCGTTACGCCATTCGTGCAGGTCGGAACTTACCCGACAAGGAATTTCGCTACCTTAGGACCGTTATAGTTACGGCCGCCGTTCACCGGGGCTTCAATTCGACGCTCTCACATCTCCTTTTAACCTTCCGGCACCGGGCAGGCGTCAGACCCTATACGTCGCCTTGCGGCTTCGCAGAGCCCTGTGTTTTTGATAAACAGTCGCAACCCCCTGGTCTGTGCCCCTCAGTTCTAGTTGCCTAGAGTGAGGCCTCCTTCTCCCGAAGTTACGGAGGTAATTTGCCGAGTTCCTTCAGCATCGTTCTCTCAAGCGCCTTGGTATTCTCTACCTATCCACCTGTGTCGGTTTCGGGTACGGTCTATAGTGGGAGGGCTATTTCCTGGGACTTCCAGGCTGCATCACCAATCCGATAAGGTGATACAACTTTCGAAATCCGTCACACACTCCCAGGCCCACGAATATTAACGTGGTTCCCATCGGCTACGCCTTTCGGCCTCGCCTTAGGGGCCGGCTAACCCTGCGCAGATTAGCTTTACGCAGGAACCCTTGGATTTTCGGCGAGCGGGTCTCTCACCCGCTTTGTCGCTACTCATGTCAACATTCTCACTTCCGATACCTCCAGCACACCTCGCAGTGCACCTTCGCAGGCTTACGGAACGCTCCGCTACCGCTCTTACGAGCCCACAATTTCGGTAAATGGCTTTAGCCCCGTTACATTTTCGGCGCAGGATCGCTTGATGAGTGAGCTGTTACGCTTTCTTTAAAGGATGGCTGCTTCTAAGCCAACCTCCTCATTGTCAAAGCAATCCCACATCCTTTCACACTTAGCCATTATTTGGGGACCTTAATTGGTGGTCAGGGTTGTTTCCCTCTCCACGACGGACGTTAGCACCCGCCGTGTGTCTGCCGATTAGTACTTCTCGGTATTCGGAGTTTGATAAGGTTTGGTAATCCGGTGAGGACCCCTAGCCCAGTCAGTGCTCTACCCCCGAGAGTATTCGATCGACGCTCTACCTAAATAGATTTCGCGGAGAACCAGCTATCAGCAAGTTTGATTGGCCTTTCACCCCTAGGCACAGGTCATCCGAGAGCTTTTCAACGCTCAACGGTTCGGGCCTCCAGTGCATGTTACTGCACCTTCACCCTGCCCATACCTAGATCACTTGCCTTCGGGTCTAATGCTACGTACTCGGTCGCCCTATTCAGACTCGCTTTCGCTACGCCTACACCTAACGGTTTAAGCTTGCACGCAACACTAAGTCGTTGACCCATTATACAAAAGGTACGAGGTCACTCCGAAGAGCTCCCTCAGCTTGTAAGCATCCGGTTTCAGGTACTGTTTCACTCCCCTCATCGGGGTACTTTTCATCTTTCCCTCACGGTACTGGTTCACTATCGGTCGGTAAGGAGTACTTAGGCTTGGAGGGTGGTCCCCCCATGTTCAGACAGGATTTCACGTGTCCCGCCCTACTCGAAAAGGTCTTCATTTTACAGCTACGGGGCTGTCACCCACTATGGCGCAACTTTCCAGATGCTTTGCTTTATTTCAGACCAGGCCTGGTCCCCGTTCGCTCGCCGCTACTAAGGGAGTCTCAATTGATGTCCTTTCCTCCGGGTACTTAGATGTTTCAATTCCCCGGGTTAGCTTAATAACACCTATGTATTCAGTGTATTATATCTCTCTATTGAAATGTATGACCAGCATTCAACCGGAGTTGAATAATAGTCAAACATCTCGGAGATGGGTTTCCCCATTCGGAAATCACGGGATCAAAGGGTGCTCTCGCCTCCCCCGTGCTTATCGCAGAGTGCCACGTCCTTCATCGCCTCTTACCGCCAAGACATCCCCCGGATGCCCTTTTGACGCTTGATCTCATTGTTGAAACTCATGTGCAGAGGTGAACGCCCCGTACTAGACGGTGCGAACCCTATACATATGGGTTTCGATCAGACTTTGTTGGTTTCTTTAACAGACTGACCCTTTATGACAGGCTCACCTCGTGACTCCATCCGGTTAGTGAGGAGCTTGCTGTCGATGAACAGCGAGGCGGATCAATCTTCCCTTACGATTACAAACATCCCGGAGACAAGCTCCGGAAACTTAGACACTTTCTTCATTTGCTAAGCGGTTTTGACGCTAACCAACCACCAGAATGGTGGAGCCTAGCGGGATCGAACCGCTGACCTCCTGAATGCAAATCAGGCGCTCTCCCAGCTGAGCTAAGGCCCCGAAAAGGGTGGTGGGCCGAGGAGGACTTGAACCTCCGACCTCACGCTTATCAGGCGTGCGCTCTAACCGCCTGAGCTACCGGCCCCAATTACTAGGTTGCCCGGTAGCACCAGGCTATGTCCCTGCCAAGCGGCGAGGAACAGCAAATGAAGGAAGAGAAACGAAGACGGCACAAACAACCGCATAGATTTTGCTGGTCAAAGCCAGCTGTCTTTGAACGTTGCCATAGAGCGTGAGCCCAAATGACAAACATCCTTAGAAAGGAGGTGATCCAGCCGCAGGTTCCCCTACGGCTACCTTGTTACGACTTCACCCCAGTCGCTGAACCTACCGTGGCTTGCTGCCTCCGAAGTTAGCTCACAATCTTCGGGTAGATCCAACTCCCATGGTGTGACGGGCGGTGTGTACAAGGCCCGGGAACGTATTCACCGTGGCATGCTGATCCACGATTACTAGCGATTCCAACTTCATGCCGGCGAGTTGCAGCCGACAATCCGAACTGAGACGGTTTTTGGGGATTATCCCATTGTCACCGCCATTGTAGCACGTGTGTAGCCCTACGCGTAAGGGCCATGAGGACTTGACGTCATCCCCGCCTTCCTCCGGCTTAGCACCGGCAGTTTCCCTAGAGTGCCCACCCAAACGTGATGGCAACTAAGGATGAGGGTTGCGCTCGTTGCGGGACTTAACCCAACATCTCACGACACGAGCTGACGACAGCCATGCAGCACCTGTGCACCGGCCCCGAAGGGAGAGATCCATCTCTGGAAATCGTCCGGGCATGTCAAGCGTAGGTAAGGTTCTGCGCGTTGCTTCGAATTAAACCACATGCTCCACCGCTTGTGCGGGCCCCCGTCAATTTCTTTGAGTTTTAACCTTGCGGCCGTACTCCCCAGGCGGAGTGCTTAATGCGTTAGCTGCGTCACCTACAGGCATGCCTGCAGACAACTAGCACTCATCGTTTACGGTGTGGACTACCAGGGTATCTAATCCTGTTTGCTCCCCACACTTTCGCACCTCAGCGTCAGTATCAGTCCAGTTAGCCGCCTTCGCCACTGGTGTTCCACCGAATATCTACGAATTTCACCTCTACACTCGGTATTCCGCTAACCTCTCCTGATCTCTAGACTCCCAGTTTCAAATGCAGTTCCGAGGTTGAGCCTCGGGATTTCACATCTGACTTAAAAGTCCGCCTACGTGCGCTTTACGCCCAGTAATTCCGAACAACGCTAGCCCCCTTCGTATTACCGCGGCTGCTGGCACGAAGTTAGCCGGGGCTTCTTTACTAGGTACTGTCATTATCATCCCTAGCGAAAGAATTTTACAACCCTAAGGCCTTCATCATTCACGCGGCATGGCTGCATCAGGCTTGCGCCCATTGTGCAATATTCCCCACTGCTGCCTCCCGTAGGAGTCTGGGCCGTGTCTCAGTCCCAGTGTGGCTGATCATCCTCTCAGACCAGCTATAGATCGTCGCCTTGGTGAGCTTTTACCTCACCAACTAGCTAATCTAACGCGGACCGATCTTTCACCGATAAATCTTTCCCCCGGAGGGCGTATACGGTATTACCTTTCGTTTCCAAAAGCTATTCCGTAGTGAAAGGCACGTTTCCACGCGTTACTCACCCGTCTGCCACTATATCGTTCGACTTGCATGTGTTAAGCCTGCCGCCAGCGTTCGTTCTGAGCCAGAATCAAACTCTCAGGTTGAGAATATGAGTTCTGACGAATAATCCCATATGACCGAGGAAAATCGGTCGGGATCGCTTGCATAAAGCAATTTACGTTTTGACGAGAAACCCTTGCACAAATCACTATCGACCGAAGCCGATATTTTTTGTGAAGGTATTTCTTTTGAAACGCATTCGTCATAGTCATTTAATGGTCCTGTGAAGGACCGCTAGTCGCCTATGCCGCCTACGTTTCTCTTCCTAATTCCTGCGATGTCAAACAGCTGGGCCGGAGCCCGATTTGGCGTCTAGAGCAATGCGCCCCGTCAGCCGGAAGTGGCGGCTTATAAGGCCACCGAGTTTTGCGTCAACACCCTTTTTTCGTCTTTCTGCAGAAGTTTTTCAGCGAACCGAAAACCCTCTATTTTCAGACGAAAAGCCACCCCTTGAGCCGTTTGACCGGCCCCAGTGAGTGAGGCATTTCCGTGAAGCCGCGGTCTCTACAGACCCGCCTTCGCTTCGTCAACACCCTTTATCACCCAATCTGCAAAAAAGTTGCAGATGCAACTATCTAAGTTTTGGGCCACAAGAAACCGTTGGACCGAGTTACCGGCCCCACATATTCGAGGCATTTACAAACGAAGCCCCCATATAGAGTCTGTTCGGGGGTTTTGGCAAGGAAAAAATTCGCCTGATACGCACATTTCCACAGCAGATTCGTTAACCTTTAGGTCACCTGCTCTGAAAGGCCTTTAGCCACTGCGGATATAGGCAGTCATCGCCTCAGCTTCTGCCAAAACGGCATCGATTTTATACTTTACCAGATCACCGATCGAGATGATCCCAATCAGCTTGCCATTATCGAGCACTGGCAAATGCCGAATCCGTCTGTCCGTCATCCGGCCGAGGCACGTATCAACATCTTCACTGGGCGCCGCGGTGATAACGCCGCGAGTCATCGCTTGTGACACAGTCATGTCCACGGTCTTCTCCCGGTTACGAGCAAAGCGGCGGACAATATCGCGTTCCGACAAGACCCCACATATTTCGCCACGGTCATCGACGGCGACAATCGCACCGATTCTCTTCTGGTCGAGCACATTGGCCGCCTCGGCCAAAGTCATCGTGTCTTTAATCGTCTCGACGGAATGACCCTTATCTTTGAGAATCGTATCGATCAGCATGCATCACCTCCCTGTGTGTTTTATGTATATAGAGAATATAGCACAGCTCCGGCGGGTTGTGGAAATCCTGAACGAAATGTTTCAAACAGAGACAGAATTGGGATGATTTCACCTTGAAGTAGCGATTCTGTTGCAGCAGCACTTCTCCTTATGCGCGAATGGCGCTGCAGAATACGCCTAATCTGGCATGGCCGTTGCACTCATCCTTGCAAACGCAACTTTGCTGGAGAGATGGCTCGATGAAAGCGCCCAAACATACGCGAACCTTTTGCATTGGAGGCATGGCCGCATTGGCGGCGGGTGCCATTCTCTCTGCAGCGCTGCCGGCCTCTGCCCAGGAAGCCTCCTCTGTTTCAGAGTTTGAACGCCCTTACGGATATGGATTTGGCGAAGAGTCACGCCCCTTCTCGGCCAATAGTCGCGACCGCCTCGGCAATCGCGTCATCATAAATGGCCTGATTGAAGGCGGCTCTGGTCTCGGTGGTGGCTTGTTCACCGAATGGGGTCAGACCGAAGGCGCTGCAGGCATGATTGGTACAGGCACCGCGGTCGGCAACCAGCTGAACGTCATTACCAACGGATCCAACAATACGATCATTATTGATTCCACACAGATTAATAATGGCGACCAGACAGTCGTTCTGAATGGGGAGCTCGACTTCTAATGATCAACCTAATGAATCTTCTGCCTCTGGCCCGCGCCAAAGCCCCTGCTGCTGCGCTGGCCTCGGCCATGGTCGCATCAGGTTGTATTTCACCTGTCGCTGGTCCAGGTGGAAACTATACGCAGCCAATTGGCGGCTCGCCGGTCACAGCAAACCCAACGCCATATTCTAAAGGCCTGGTTTGCATGGGCCATTATGCCCGCCAATCTGGCGTTCGCGCACCCCGCATCG
The DNA here is from genome assembly GCA_039818185.1 of Pseudomonadota bacterium. Lineage (GTDB taxonomy): Bacteria > Pseudomonadota > Alphaproteobacteria > Caulobacterales > Hyphomonadaceae > Henriciella. The sequence goes on along the minus strand of JBCBUI010000001.1, from coordinate 558,611 downwards.
CGGTCGGTCGTATTCTCGATTATACCGGCAAGGCAGATATTGAAGGCGGTCGACGCGTCACCCAAGGGGGGTCGCTGATGGCCATGTCAGCCCTGGCGAAAGCCGGTGCGGTTCTGGTTGAGCGTTTCGACACATCTGTTGCTGAGCTTGACCTCAAATACAAGAATAACAAACTGATCGGCGATGCGCCCGGTCAGTTCGACAAGATCCATGCTGGGTCCATTCCGGGATCAGACTTCTATCTGGTCGGCGGGATTACCGAACTGAATTATAATATCCGGTCTGTCGGCGGCGAAGCCTTTGTTGGTGCGACCAATGCCGAAGACCCGAAAGGAACCGCTGGCGCAAAATTGTTCGTGATCAATGTCGGGCTCGATCTGCGTCTGGTGAAAACCGATACGCTGGAAGTGTTTGACGTCATCTCCTACCAGAAACAGATCATTGGCCGCGAATTGTCGTTCGGCATTTTCGACTTCGCCAATGGCAATGTCTTCGACGTGGGCGTTGGAGGACGCGCACAAGAGCCGATTCAACTGGCCGTTCGCTCGGTCATTGAACGCGCTTCACTTGAAATGATGGCCAATCTTTATGGTGCACCAAATGCAGATGTTTGCGCGCTGACCGAGGGCATCATCTCAACCAATAGCACGACGGGCGACTACACGCCGTTCCGGGCACCGATCGAAGCTTATAATGGCGGCTCACGCCAATCGCCAAACAAATGGCATGACAACCGCGACAGCGGTTACGAATTGCGCGGAAGAACCTCAGAACAATGATGCTCGCAGCTCTCATGAAACGGTCACCTAAGCGGATGAGCCTGGTTGCGTTGGCCCTTGCCCTGGCGGCGGCCAATGCAACCTCTCAGGCGCAAAGCTCTGACGCGACCATTGAGCAGATTCAACTCGGCGATGTCTGGTCAAACATGCAAGTTGAAATCGATGTCTCAGCTTGGGAAGCGGCCTCAACCTCTTCTGCCGTCGGCAATGCGGCGGCTGGTCTTGTCACCAGCGGTGATGTCACGATCTCCACAGATCAGACTCTGGACGGAAACGTCACGGCAACGAATGAACTGACCGGTGGTGATGCAGGTCTGGCCGTCGCCACCACGACCGCTTATGGCAACTCAACCGCGGGCGGCACCTGGTCTGGCGACACGTATTATCGCGCCGATCAAGTCGCGAATGGCGACATCGAAGCCGGTACGCGCATCGATATTGGTAATGCGAATAATGTCGCCGCGGCCACGACAGCAATCGCGAACGTCTCGGCTCCAGCCAATGAATGGGGCACGAACGCGGCTTTCCAGACACAGGAAAGCAATGGCTCCGTTGCGGCGACGACAGATGTCGACATGTGCTGCGATGGCAGCTCGGCTAGTTTCGGCACCACAGCCGGTGGCAATGCGGTGTCTTCAACTGGATCGACCAGCACTAATTTTAATGGCGCGGTTCAAACCACTGCCTCCGGCGAAACCATTTCGGCGTCCGGCGATGTCTATATGGGCTATGGCCATAATGTGCTGAACGCGAGCACCGCCTTCGGCAATTCCGCCACGGTCCATAATGAGTGGGGCTATGCCGTGCTCGGCCGCGACGGATCAGAAGTCTATCAAGAGAACGCATCCGCGATTGATAGCCAGTCTTACGTCACGCTCGAAAACTGGACCGGTTATGCCACGTCCAGCGCCTATGGCGTTGGCAATGCCGCGACGATTTCAAATGTCGGATCAGACACAGGCCTGTACGCCAATCAAAACAATTATGGCGCTGTCTATAGCAATGCCACGTTTACTGGCGGCGCATCAGATGATGGCGCAGGCATCGTCACTTCGACCGCGATCGGCAATGCCGCAACGGCCACGCTGTGCAACATTTGCGGTGATGCTGCGCTGCACGGTCAGACCAATCAATTCAATGCTGGCTCGATCATCGCGCAAGGCCGTGCCAGCGTCGGACATACAGGCAGCGTCTTTGGCTCTGCCACGGCGGTCGGCAACGCCGCCACTTACCAGTCAAACGGGGACTGAGGCAGATCTTCATCTGCCAAGGTAGGCCCCGCCTCTTCTTAGAGGCGGGGTTGTTTGATTTGTGCCGTGGCCCCAGCCTGCTTTAGCACTCGCCGCCTATTTCAGGATGAAGGTCACTTTCATGACGACGCGGTATTCCTTGATTTCCCCTTTATCAAGCACGACCGACTGGTCTTTGATCCAAGCACCTTCAACATTCTTCAAAGTTTTGTTGGCGCGGTTGATCCCCTTCTCGACCGCATCCTGAAAACTCTTCTTTGAGCCAGCGATAATTTCTGTAACGCGTGCAACAGCCATAATGGCCTCCCTTTTAAAAACCAGGCTTCGTGCCTGACTTTTCAAAGTGCCGCTTGAGAAGAGTGAGCGCAAGAGAATGCGCCTGTGAGTTGAAACTCGCCGTCTAGGCCGCGAGTTTGTCGGGCGTGCCGGAGCCATCCACGGGTGTGGCTTCGACCGGGATCCAGCAGACCACTTCTGTGCCGCCACCCGGCTGTGACTTGATGCCGACATTGCCGCCATGCAGCTGTACGAAATGTTTCACCAGAGACAGACCGAGGCCAGCACCGCGTCGGTCGCTGGAGGTGAAGCTGTCAAAGCTGGTTGCCTGATCTTCTGCCGCAATGCCGCGGCCATTGTCTTTCACGGTGAGCTTGGCCGTGTCGCCCATACGCTCCGCCGAAATGCTGACTTGCCCACCTGGGTCGGTGAAGCGCATCGCATTGGAGACCAGGTTGAACAGGATCTGTCGGATGCGTTTTTCATCGGCCTGAATGGTGCCAAGGCTGGCTTCTATATTGGCGACGATTTCGACTTCGGTATCGACCGCATTGGTGACTCCGATTGACACGGCTTCATCAATCAAGGTCTTGAGATCGACATCACTGATATCAAGATCCATCCGCCCGGCTTCGATCATCGCCAGATCGAGAATATTACCGATCAAATCATTCAAGTGATTAGAGGCTTCACAAATCGCATCAACCTTGTCGCGCTGGGCGTCATTGAGATCGCCAATCCGCTCCATTTGCAGAAACTCGCCATAGCCGAGAATGGTCTGCAGCGGTGAACGCAATTGGTAAGATACATTCTTCACGAATTCCGTCTTCAACCGGTCCGCTGTCTGGAACGCTTCCGCGCGATCCCGCAAAGCCGTCTCGACTGAGCGCTGCGCGGAGACGTCCGCAAAGGCGATCAGCGTGTTGCCATCCGGCAGCGGCTTGGTGACATAAGTCAGGATCGAGCTGTCCGAGCGTTTCATCTCGCCCGTGGTTTCCTGACGCGCGCCAGGATCCGTGATGTGTCCCTTGATCGCTTTCCAGGTATCGCGGTCATGGAAGAGCGGCACACAGAAGTCTGCAATATCATCATAGTCCGGCTCGTCTTTCAGAAGATCTTCCTCCAGACCCCAAAGCTCGGCAAAGGCGCTGTTCCAAAGTTTCAGACGCCCATCAGACCCGAACACAACGACCGCTTCATGCAGGCTGTCCAGCGTTTTGCCCTGTGTCTTGATCATCGCATTATACTTGGTGCGCAGATCAAGCTCGCTGGTAATGTCCTTGAACAGAATCAATAGCCCGCCCATTGGGTGACGCTGGCGCGTGACTTTCAGGGTGCGATTGTCTGGCAGGTGCCATTCGTCTTCTTCAATACCGCTAATGTCTAGATAGTAAGACAGCTCTTCCGCGCGCCACTTGGCATACTCGGCTTGCGCAGGCAGCTTACGGCGCTCGCGCAAGCGGTCGAGCAGCTGGCCATGGCTGGGCATATCGAGCAGGAAGCCTTCATCCATATCCCACATTTTCGCAAAGGCGCGATTGTGGAAGTTCAGCTTGCGATCAGCGCTGAAGATCGCAACGGCGTCTGCGACATGGTTCAGCGTTTCATCATGCGCACGAACATGCTTGTCGAGTTCGTCGCGCGCACGTTCTTGTTCTGTAACATCAAAGGCCATCGCGCCAACACCGCCAGAAAGCGGGAAAGACAAAACCCGCATCGCGCGGCGGTCGCCGTGGATCGCAATGTGGCGCGTCTCGTCCAGCTCCTTGCCTTCAGTCAGAGTTTTGCGCACTTGCTCAACGGCTTTCTCGTCCAGCATGACCTGGCGCTCAAGCACGCGATCAAGATTGTCGCCATCGACGGCTTCGACATAAGCCGGGTTGGCCCATTGCAGGCGCCCAACGCCCGAAATGCGCCAGGCCGGGAATGGCGCTTTGCCCAGCATGTCGAGAAAGGCCGTTGGGTCTCTTGCAATCACCTGGCGCGCTTCTTCCAGCCGGCCGCGCGCAGAGCTTTCTTCCAGCCCCTTGATCGTGGAGTCGGAAATCCAGACCACAACGCGTGCCCCTGCTGTGCGACCATCAGCTTCTAGAAAGCGGCCATTCTGACCGATAATGGTCAGGGAGAAAGGTTGGCCTTCTTCAGCGAGTTCGCGCAAGCGAATACGCAATGTTGTATCGATGCCACTGGCATCGCGCGCTTCGAGATCGGCCAGGCCTTCAATAATCCGCACAGCTGGATCAAGCGCGACGGCATCATCGGTGAAGCGCAAAAGGCTGGCGAGCGCGACTGGCGAACCGTGAATGTCAGGCGGGGTGATGTCTTCGGCTTCGACATCTATGTCTTCGCCTTGCCAGACCAGGATGACGCCAGGGTGTGCGCCGAGCACGGATTTCAATTCTGCAACAGAGGACTCTGCCTCATTGGCTTTGTCTTTATATCGCTTGGCCGCGCCGCGCGCGCCATCCGATGTACGCAGCGCCCAAAGGATGAACGCCAAGCCAAGTGCCAATGCACCAACGGCAATGAACAATGGGATTTGGTCAGCCGTGATTTGCATACGATACTCCGTGTCAGCCCGCGAATCACTCGCAGACGCATTCCTCCAACAGTTAACCGAATGCTAGCTGAGCGTTAAGTCCGGGTTAACGGATTGGTATCTGATGTTAAGAAATTGAGAATAGTCGCAGACGAATAGAAAAGGGCCGGCGCTTGCGCACCGGCCCTTCGAATTGGGGTACACCCACCCAGGCGTCTTATTTAAAGACAGAGCCTTTGCGGAAATGCTTGACCAAAAGGTAGTAGACAACTGCGCGGTACTTTTTACGCACGCTCTTGCCGTACGTTTCCATCACTGCAGCGATGCCTTCATCAAGCTTTGGCGTGTCTTTGAGTCCGAGCTTCTTGATCAGGAAACTTTTCTTGACCGTCTCAAGCTCTTTCTTCTGACTGGCCGCAACCGTTGAAGAGTCTTTATTGTAGATTGAAGGTCCGCAGGCGATGGTCACTGCGGTCAGCAATTTCATGTCCGGCTTCATGCCGCACTTCTCTTGTAGATCTTCTGCATACTTTGCGATCAGATCGTCACGTTTTCCCATCATTCACCTCCGTGGGATCAGACCGCGAAAATAAGTTTGCGGCCATGAATTAAAATACGCTACTCAACTTTACGAGGGAACACATCCAACCGGACTCGTGTGCGCGGTCAAGGCCGAACTACTGCACTGCGTCCATCTGTGTGATCCATGCCTCAATTAACGCCACTCCTTCATCATGCACAAGAGCGCGACCCAGTTCCGGCATGGCTATGCCTGGCTCATCTGACGCCATGCGAAAAGACAAGATGGACGCCGCCGGATCGCCTGGCTTGATCACAACCAAAGCATCGCCTGCGCCACGACCCGCCGCGGTTGGATGTTTGCCAACGCCCCAGGTTACAGCGTCTTCAATTTCCCAGTCGAGCCACAAGCCAGAATTGGACGCAGAGCCAGTCGCCTTGTGACAGTGCGCGCAATTGATATCGAGATAAGCACGCGCTTGCGTTTCAAGCGGCACAGCTGGATCAAACGCGCGCGCCATCACTGGCACATTGTCAGGCACAGCGGCAACCAGTCCCCGCGCAACCCAGTCTTCAATTTGATTGACGCCTTGCGGTCCGGGATGATTCAAGTTGCGCGCCTTCGGGCCAATTGGGTGCACGGCATCACCGTTCTGATGACAGGTCTTGCACTGGTTCTTATTCGGCACGGCATAGGTGAAGGCAGGCGCGCCGTCTGCAGCCGTGCCAGCTGCAATTTCAATGCGCTGGCCGACGGGGGCATATGTCGCTTCCGTCTGCGCTTCATTCCATACATAAGGCCTGGCATCCCACCCGTCAGCCTCGCGCACGAGCAAGCGCGTTTCCAGATAGCGGTCACCATATGCAAACGTCTTGACCAGAACAGAGCCGACCGGAAAGTCGAACACATCATCTTCACGATAGGCTGCGCTTTCGCCGTCTGGCACAAACACGAAGCGGTGCTTGTCAGCGTGATCTGAGAACAGCGGATTGATCAGATCATATTTGATCACGCCCCGCGCTGGCACCCGTGCGGCTGTGTCTGCGAACAAGCCATACGCTGCCAGCGATGCAGACGGCTTGTCCGCCAGGATCACGTCCAAGTCAGGCTGCATAGATTTTGCGCAGGCGCTGATTAGCACGCTAAGACAGATTGCAAACCAAAGCCTCATTTATCGTGGGCAAGTTCAACCACGGCCAGACGCTCGCCAGCTTGATTGGCCGGGCGCTGATCGCTTGGCGACAGATTGCTTGGATCCAGCGGGTAAACGCCCAGACCAAGACTGACAAAACTGACCGTCTCCGGCTCATCGATCACCAGGCCGAGATTCATCGCCTCACTGCCCGGCCAGCGGTCGACGCCATCTGAAACGATGTCCGGCAAATCGCCGCCCATCAGCATCGCCAGCATCTGCAAATCGCCCTGCGGCTCATAGCCGCCATTCTCATAGACATTCTGCGTGATGTAGACATTGCGTGGCAATGGATTGTAGCGCTCATCTTCGAATGTAGGTGAGTAAGCAACCAGCAGGATGTGCGCCGTGCGATTGTCAGTCAGTGTGTTGTCAAAGATCTCGACCTTGTCATTCGCCTGCACGATGATGCCGGTGCCGGACGGCACGCTGGCCACAATGTTTCCAGGCGGTGCAAAGTTGCGCGTATTATTGTCAAAGATCTGATTGCCGAACACGCGTGTTGAGTGGCCGCCAACTTTTGGCAAGTCTGGCAGATCAAAAACCAGAATGCCGCCCGTATTATTGGTCACCGTGTTATTATAGACATCTGCCCGCGTAGAGTTCTCGATCTCGATGCCAGCCACATTGAATTCCGCCAGGCTGTCGCGCACCACGATATTGTCGGACTGGCCAACATAGATGCCGGCATCTGAGGCGCCGCGCACCGTGACGCGCTCCACCAGGACGTCGGTGCTTTCAACGGGATAGACACCGTAAGCGCCATTGTCTTCATCAACGCCGCCTGTCCACTCAATGGTCAAGTCGCGATACGTGATGCGATCGGCGCCTTTGGATTTAATGCCGTCGCCTTTGGTGTCGCGAATTGTGAAGCCTTCAATGATGACATCATCAGACGTTACCAACAGTCCTTCGCCCGCGCCGGTCTGACCAGAGAAATCAAGAATGGTTTTATCTTGCCCAGCGCCGCGCAATGTCACGCTACCAACATCCAGCGACAAGCCGTCGACAAGTTGAATGGTGCCTTCCGGCAATTCGACCAATCCGCCCTCTTCGACTCCGATCAACATGGCTTGCAGCGTATCGGCATCCATGATGTTCGATGCTTGCGTATCTGTGACTGGGTCATCGGCTGGCGCCGGATCATTGCCTGGTCCGCAAGCACTTAGAAGGGCAATGGCCGTCCCTCCGATTAAGACGTGTTTCAGCACGCTCTTCCTCCCCTATGGTTTTTATGGGTCGAGTGTCTGCAATTTGATTGCGTCTGGCAAGCGCAGACTCGCAACCTTGCCAAACTTCAATCTTGCCGGGTGCCTCACGCCGCGTGGCGAGTTTACACATGATTTTAAGACCTCTCTGCTTTGAGAGAGAGCATGCTCAGCAAAGCAAAACCCAGTCGCGCTGCGATAACGGATGCGTCGCGCGACGTGTTGACGATTGTGATCGCAATGGTTTTGGCCGCTGCGCTGAGCGCCTTTTATCTGATGCATCTCGGACCCGACTTCGCGGATGTGTCATCGCTGTTGATGACGGGCGAGCGGGTCTTGAACGGCGAAGCCCTGTATAAAGATGTGCGGGATGTAAATCCGCCTTTTTCTGTGTGGCTCTATTTGCCGTACGCATTTTTGCAAAAGCTTACCGGGATCAGCGCTTATGTCTGGTTGGGGATAGGCTTAGTCGCCTGGGTAGGCGCAAGTGTGTTTTTACTCAACCAAGTCTTGCGGGATGGAGCGGCTGTGCCGCTGCAGCGCCGCCGGACGATGCTTTGGGTGATTGCGGGACTCTGCCTGATCATCATGCCGTCGCAATTCGCGCAGCGCGAGCATTTCTGCGCCATCGCGGCCTTGCCATTCCTGGCGCTGATCGGGGCCCGGTTGCAGACGCAGTATCACCCTCGCCTGTCGACCTCTTTGATCATTGGCGCCATGGCCGCGTCACTGGTTATTTTGAAACCGCATTATGCGGTTGGATTTGGCTTGGTTCTGCTCTGGTTGGCCTGGCAGCGAAAAGACCTGCGGCTATTATTCGTTCCCGAAGCCTTGCTGATGGCGGGCCTGACTTTGGCCTATGCGGGCAGTGTCTACTTAGTTCATCCCGATTTCATCGACATCATGCTGCCGATCGTCGTCGACGTTTACGTGTTGAAGCGCGCGCCTATCGCTGCCCTCTTCCTATTGGTTGCCCTCAGCGTTGCCGTGCCATTGATCGTAAGCCTTTGGATCAGGACGTCCGAAAAAGAAACATCACATTTCGTCAATGTATTCTGTCTGGCCGGCCTCGGATTCCTTGTCGCTTATTTCTTCATGGGCAAGGGTTGGACATATCACCTTTTACCGACAACGCTTTCGATCTTCGTCGCGCTGGTGTTTCAAATCTGTCTGACTGAGTCGCAAAATATCACTGCAGTGCGCCACCGCATTCAGATGGCGATGAGCGGTCTCGCTTTTTTGATCGCCGCCTTGACCTCCTTGCAGGGTTTTCACCCGATCAAGATTCCAACCCAAGTCTATGCGTTGAAAGACAAGCCAAGCATCGTGCTGGTGACGCCGGACATTGGTACCAGTGTTCCGATCGCCGGGCGCCTGAATGCAGAATGGACCGAGCGCTATGCTTATGATGCGCTTGGCGCCATCGCCGCAGCATATGCTGGCAGCGCCACAGGCGAACGGCGGCGCCTGCTCGAAACCTATGTCGCAACCGAACTCGATAACAAAGCCGCGCATATCGCCAAGGTCCGCCCGGATTTGATTGTATTGGATAAGGCGTCGCGCCAATGGCATGACCTTGTTGTCACGCATCATCGGGTCGCCCCCATCCTTGAGGAATATCAGGTCATCGCAGAGCGCGGTGAGTTGACATATTTAGCTCTCAATGACCTGATCTCTTCATCAGCGCCCGCGAACTGACGCATTCGTCATGTGGCATTCATGTTCGTGTCGGCTATATAAAGATGATGCGTAGAGTGGAGTCGCTATGATTCGAACAGTATCCCTCGCCAGCTTGGCAGTTTTCGGCTTGTCATTTTCAGCAACTGCGCAAGTGGATGAAGATGAGATTGTACGCCTGCCTGGGCAAGGTGAGGTGCGCTCTTCAGATTTACGCGAGCGGGCCAAGGCTGATCGCCTGAAACCCGGCGCTGGATTGTTTCTCACGTTTGACAGCAATGAAGATGGCCGCATCAGTCAGTTTGAGATTGATGCTGGCATTCCGATTGCCTTCCGGGTTGCAGACAAGAATGCCGATGGTTTCTTGACCGCGCTCGAGCAACAAGATTGGGCGGCTGGATTGCCGACCCGCGATGACAGCCTAGCCAACCCGTTCCGGTTCGATCCCAACTTGGACCGCCGTGTCGACCTGGAAGAGTTCACCACAGTGATCGTCAACCTCGGCAGCGATTATGCCGATGAAAGCTCAGGCGACATCTTGGTTGCAGATTTGAAAGCCCCTCGTCCACGCGGCGAAGGGCGGCGCAATCCGGCAGATGAAGTCTTGGAACGCCAACGCGGCGATCGCGCGCCGGGTCAGCGCCGCCAGTCTTCTGCCAACTAGCCAGCGCGCTCAAAGGCCTGATCAAGCCAGGCTTTCACCTCGCCATCAAACGCCTCGATGCTGGTCAATTTGACCTTGTGCGTGCACATGCCACTCATCGCTTCCAGGCGGCCTTCTGGCGCAACACCTTTCAGATTAATACCAAGATCAATCCGCGTTTTGGTACTTGGCTGGATCAGCGCAAACTGTTTCTTTCGGCGTAGGCTGACACTGGTTTTCTTGGGTGAGATCTCTAAGCCGTCGCCATAGCCAGTGACATAATCGATAATCGCATCATGGATCGGCTTCAGCGTTTCTTTGCCCTTATACTGATTGGCGACCAGATCATCATCGCTGACATCCAGATTGCCGACGCATTTCTGCGCGATGAGATTGGCAAAGCCGTGCGAGACGCCGTGCTCGCCTTTGAGCAGTTTCATCATCTCGCCATGCTTGGCTGCGCCGCTCGCAGCCACGACTTTCTGCCATTCCGCGAGAGACTTTCCGGTCTTCTCCGGCAGATTGTTGATCATGGTTTGCGCCAGCTCTTCAGGTGACTTTGCCATTTGCTATCCCTCCTTCACCAATTTCACGGCCGCTTCATCATCCAGCGGCCAGTTTTCGATACTCTGTTCTTTTTTCGCCGTCAGCGCCATGATCGGGGCCATAAGCGTGACCATCGTGCCGCTAAAGGCCGGGCGTCCGGTCTCCGCCAGCTTTTTCAAATTCTTGGCGATAAAGACTTGTCCGCCAATCATCTGCTTATGCAGATCGCTGCCTTCAATGGCATTCTCTATGATCAGGTCGAACTCCGTTCCGCCATCCTTTTCCCGCAGCTCATAGGTCACTTTACACGGGGCGTCTTTGAGATTGGTCATCTTGAACGTGTGGCTATAGCGATACGGTGGTTCGAAGGCGAGCACATCACCCACCACCATGGCAATCTTACGATTAGGATGCACCATGCGCATTTTGACGCCCGGTTTGAGACCGTCCTTGGTGTCACAAATGCTGCCAAAGAAAAAAGGCAACGGCTTGTCCGTGGCGACAAGGATCGACCAAACCGTCTCGATTGGCGCGTCGATTTGTGTCCTGTGAATCGACTTTTCTGCATAATTGGGTGTGTCAGTCATGTCTCCCCCTCCTCTTTATGTTTGGTGTTCGATTTGGCGACCTGCTCCGCCGCGTGTTTGATGAAGCTCAGCCGATCCGCCCAGACTTCACTAAAGGCATCAATCCAGCGCTCATGAATCGCCTGGATCGGCATCGCATTGAGATAAAGACGACGTGTGCGGCCATCCTTCTGACTGATCAGAAGCCCGGCCTCTTCCAGCACTTTGAGATGGTTCATGATCGCGATCCGGCTGACATCGAAGGCCTTGGCCAGTTCGCCAACGCCTTGCCCGGGCTGATCGCGCACCAGGTCAAGAATGCGCCGGCGCGTTTGATGCGCCAATGCATGAAAGACCAGATCCATATCATCATTTGTAATCATGTAATTACTTAATTACATATAAGGCCGTGAGTCAACGCAAAAATTTGTGCACAGCTTTTTTGTGGTGTCAGATCGTCCGGCGATGGAGAGATAAACGCTTAAAAGTCGACCGCGCGACCGGCTTTTTCCCAATCCCCGAAACGAACGCGTTCTTCAGTCGGACCGCCCTTTTCGGCGCTGCGTTGCGCGTCCAATTCCAGTTCTTTGGCTTCTTGTGCGGCGCGGCGCTCTGCGGCTTCAGCCAAAGCGCGTTCCGCAGCGGGAGACAATTTTTTATCTGTGATGTTTTTGTCATCTGTCATAATGAGACTCCCAGATCTGTTAACCAATCCATATATCTTCCAAGTGAAAATCTAATCCTTCCACCCTCATCTGCAAGGAGCCGCCTGACATGGGGACCACCAAGACGTTTATGCTACTCGCTGCTTTGACAGCTTTGTTCATGGCCGTTGGGTATCTTGTTGGCGGTCCGATGGGGATGGGTATTGCATTTGTCATTGCCGGTGGCTTGAACCTGTTTTCCTATTGGAATGCCGACAAGATCGTGTTGCGCATGCAAGGCGCGCGCGAAGTCGACAGCCAGGATCGCAGTCCGATCATTCGTACCTTTGTCAATGACACCAAAACCCTGGCCCAGTCCGCAGGCATGCCAGAACCGAAAATCTATATTATCGACACTGAACAACCGAACGCTTTTGCGACCGGACGCAATCCACAGAACGCCGCCGTGGCGGCAACGACGGGCTTGCTTAACCTCTTGTCGCGCGAAGAGACCGCCGGAGTCATGGCGCACGAACTGGCGCATGTGCAGAACCGCGATACGCTGACCATGACGGTGACGGCAACCATTGCGGGCGCCATCGGCATGTTGGCCAATTTCGCCCTCTTCTTTACCAATCGCGAACGCGGCGGATTGATCACCGGCATTGCCATCATGATCTTCGCACCAATGGCGGCCGGGCTTGTACAAATGGCGATCAGCCGGTCGCGCGAATATGAGGCCGACAAACGCGGCGCCGAAATTTGCGGCAATCCGCTCTGGCTCGCCTCAGCGCTGGCCAAGATTGATCGCGGCGCCCGCGCCACCATCAACCGGCGCGCCGAACAGAATCCAGCGATGGCACATATGTACATTATGAACCCCCTGGCGGGTCGGCGCGGCGACAGTCTGTTCTCAACCCACCCGGCAACGCAGAACCGAATTGAATCTCTACGTCGCCTGGCGGCCGAGATGGGCGTCGAGCCGGCCAGTGTCCAACCGCGACGTGCGGCAGGACCCTGGGGGTGAGCGGCGCCAAAGCGCGACTTGCGGCCGCTCAGCTGATTATGACGGTGCTCGAAGAGTGCCGGACATTAGATGAAGCCCTTGCCCAAACCGAGACATTTGACGGCCTGAACGGCTCCGATCGCGGCTTCGCACGCGCTATGGCCAGCGCCGCCTTACGCCAGCTGGGGCGCATCGATTTAGGTCTGGCACCCTTTCTCGACCGCCCGCTGGACACCGCAACACCGCCGTCTCGCGCCTTGTTACGAATCGGTGCCGCTCAGGCTTGGCTGCTCGAGACGCCGGACCATGCCGTAGTGGGCGAAACAGTTTCCGCCGCCAAGCTCTGGCCGCGTGCTCAACGCGCCACCGGCTTTTTGAATGCAGTCCTGCGCAAAGTGGTGGCTAGTCGCGAGGCGTTCGACGCAGCACCAATGGACGCACTTTGGCCGGAATGGTTGCGCGCGCTTGCCATTCAGGGCTTGGGCGCCAAGGGCGCTGCATCTCTCGCCGCCGCGCAAACGGCTCAACCCGAGACGTATTTGACACCAAAGCACGGCGAAGCTGATGCCTTGGCAAACGCGGTCGGCGGCACCGTGATCGCGGGACGTTCGGTCTGCGTTGAGGCAACGCCCATCGACTCGCTTCCTGGATTTGAAGATGGCGATTGGTGGGTTCAGGATATTGCGGCGACACTGCCAGCTGATCTGCTGAACGCGGCACCTGGCGAGACCGTTTTGGACATTTGCGCAGCGCCGGGTGGCAAGACGATGCAACTGGCGGCCACCGGCGCCTCGGTCACCGCAATCGATCGCTCCAAACCGCGCTTGAAGCGCCTTAAGCAAAATCTCTGGCGCACCGGCTTCAAAGGCCAGGTCGAGGTCGTCCAGGCCGACGCCACTCAATGGTCCCCACCTAAGCCAGTTGATAAAATCCTGCTGGATGCGCCTTGCTCGGCGCTCGGCACGCTGCGACGTCACCCGGAAGGCGCCTGGATCAAAACAGCGGACGATGTCGCGCGGTTTCCGGACATTCAGAGACGATTGCTGCGCGCCAGCCTAAATATGCTGAAGCCTGGCGGCAGCCTGGTTTATTGTGTCTGCTCACCCCTGTCGCATGAAGGCGTCGAAATCATCGCCGAGATCCTGCACGACACGCCTGCGGCCCGCGATCCGATCAAACCAGATGACGTTCCAGGATTTGAATCCAGTGTCACCGCGCTAGGGGATGTATTAACCCTGCCCAATGGTGAATTCGGGCATGACGCGTTCTATATTGCGCGTCTGAAACGGGATTCCTGACAAATTTGTCATGAAATCAGTCGATTTTGCCCCAATCATGCCTTTTCAGGTTCATAGGGAGTTCACCTGATCTGCGCCATGATCTGGGCAGTCTATTATCGTGCGGAAGGAGCACACTCAAATGACACATACTGTTTCTGCCATTCAGGCACCGACCAAACTCTTCGCTGGCGCTGTTGCAGCCATGACCCTGGCTGTTGCAGGTTGCCAAAGCACTTATGGCGCGAACACGGTTAGCTCGAGCACAGTTGGCTACGCGATGACCGTAAAACCGGGCGTCGTGACCAATGTTCGCGCCGTGACGATTAAACCAGACCGCTCAATCATTGGCACCGCGACAGGCGCCGTGCTGGGTGGCATTGCCGGATCTGAACTCGGTGGTGGCGACAAAGCCAACACTGCGGGCGCCATTGGTGGCGCCGTTCTGGGCGGAATCGCCGGCAATATGATCGGCACCGCTGCAGGCACCAAACAGGGTATAGCCGTGACGGTTGAGTTCAATGATGGCAATGTCAAAGCCTTCATCCAACCAGCTGACACGAATATTCAGCCAGGCCAGCCCGTAAACGTCGAGTTCCGTGAAGATGGTGCTTACGTTGTGCCGGTTCAGTACGCACCAGCCTACTAATTTCACTTCTGCTGAATTACAGCAGCGACGACCGCCGTCAGCCTTGTGCTGGCGGCGGTTACGTTTTAGGCCTGCAGCATGAGTGAGGTGTTAATTTCGCCGTCGATTCTCTCGGCGGACTTCGCAGAACTCGGCGCAGAAATTCGCCGGATTGATGAAGCTGGCGCCGACATGATTCATGTCGATGTGATGGATGGGCATTTTGTCCCCAATCTGACCTTTGGCCCGCCAATCATCGAGAAACTGCGCCCGCATTCGGACAAGCCATTCGATGTTCATCTGATGATAGCGCCGGTTGATCCTTATATCGGCGATTTCGCCAAAGCAGGCGCCAATTTCCTGACGGTCCACCCAGAAGCAGGCCCGCACTTGCATCGCACATTGCAAGCCATTCGAGCTGCCGGGATGAGACCTGGCGTCGCGCTCAACCCAGGTACGCCCGCTGAAGTCGTGGATCCGGTAATCGACGATATTGATCTGATCCTGGTCATGTCGGTCAATCCCGGCTTTGGCGGCCAAAGCTTCATTGACAGTCAGTTGCGTAAAATTGAGATTCTGCGCCAGAAAATCGACCAGACCGGCCGCAACATCATTCTCGAAGTGGATGGTGGGCTGAACCCTGAAACCGCACCCAAGGCCATCTCGGCCGGCGTCACCGCCATCGTTGCGGGCTCGGCCGTGTTCCGCGGCGGACCAGACCATTACGCAAACAATATTTCCGCGCTGCGTGCCGGAGCGACGATTTAACCTTCGGAAACGAGCATGGGCGAACCAAAGTCTTCCGAAACTCTGAAAGCCAAACGCAGCGACGCTGAAGACGCCGCTGTCTGGGATCGCTTTGCCGGACGCCCGGGCGAGGATGCGAAAGTCTCAGCCGTTCACCGTATGCGGATTGCCGGAACCACGCCAGACGGCTTCGGGCTGCATATGCGCCAGATAATTCCACCTGATGACTTGCGCGGTGAAATGCTGATGCGTGGGGTTTGGCGAATTGGCATGGATCGGCTTGAAATCGAGGATGGCGGCGCACCTTGGAACAGCGCCATGCCGTCCCGGCATTATGCCAACCGCCTGCATCGTTTTGACTGGCTCGCCGACTTATTTACCCAAGGCGATGCTGGCGCCGACCGGGCCCGCTTTCTGGTCGATGATTGGATTGAGAATTTTGGCCGTTTCGATGGCTTCACCTGGCGCACCGGGTGCGCTGCAGATCGGGTGTGGAACTGGATGCGCTGTGGCGCAGCTTTGTTTGAAAGCGGCGACGATGACACGCGCGAACATCGCCTTGAGGCGCTTGGTCGTCAGGCCCGTCACGTCCTGGCGCTGGTAGATAGCGAATTAGAGCCAAAGGCCCGCTGGCGTGGTTGCACGCTCGCGGTCGCGCACGCACTCTGTCTTGGGCGCGGCAAGGGTCTGGACGATGCAGAGATGCGCCTTGAAAGCGAGTGTACCGCACAGTTTTTCCCCGATGGTGGCCATGTCAGTCGGTCGCCCGCCCGCGCATTGAGTTGCCTGGCAGACTTGATCACCATTCACGACTTATTGGCGCGCAGCGATCGCGACGTCCCCGAATTTCTGACCCGCTGGATCGCCAGAATTGGCGGCATGGTCTCTTTCTTCAAGACTGGTGATGATGCACTCATGCCATTTCACGATGGCGATGAGCGCTGGCCAGAAGCCGTCGAAGCGGTATTGGCGCACATGGCGACCCCACCGCGACGCTTCTCAGTCGCGCCCAAATCGGGATTCCATAAACTCGAGAAAGGTTCGACAGTTCTAGTGCTGGATGCTGGCGCGGCCCCGGAACCCCCTTTCGGCGACAAAGCCCATGCCGGGGCGCTCGGGTTCGAGCTGCATGACGGACCTGCACGCCTGGTCACATCTTGCGCCTGCAGCCCCGAAATCGACATCGCTTTTCGAGCCGCAGTCCGGCGGACCAGCGCCCATTCCACGCTGATCCTCGGCGACACGGATTCATCGCGCTTTGGCACAAATGAAGATACACGACTGCAATATCCGCAAGGCCCAGAAGGGATTTCGGCCAAGCGCCTAGAAGAAGATTCCGAGATCTGGCTAGATGCCCAGCATGGCGGCTATAAGCGTGAATTCGGGTTATTGCATCGCCGTCGTCTTTTCATGTCAGGGGACGGGCGACGGCTGACGGGTGAGGATTCACTGGCGCGCCCGGTATCCGCAGGACCGACGGAAGACGACGCCCCGATCGTTTATGCACTAAGGTTTCATTTGCATCCGACGGTAACTGCCATCATGACTGGAGAAGCGATCGTATTGGAGAGTGAGCTTGGCGTGAAATGGCGGTTCAAGTCTAGTCATGCAAAAGCCAAGTTGGAAGAAACGATTTATTTGGGCAGAGGAATAATTGAAAGAAGTGAGCAAATCGTCTTAAGCGGTACAGCCAGTCCAAATAGTGACGGGTCAACGCCCCCGAATTGCATTCGATGGGCGTTCTTGAAGGTCGGTAGAGTATGAAGCCAGAGATCGAAGCCAAACGCGCCATGGCGCTGACCCTCGGGTTCGACGCCACAGCTGCGTTTTTCTCTATGCTGGTGGCTATTTATGCCCGCTGGTTGGCGACGAGCGGCGCCCCCTATTCTGCCCTTCCAACAGCTACAATTGCAGCTACGGCTTTTGCCATGGCCGCCGTATTTTCATTTTTTGTGCTCCGCGTGCACAGACAGGTTTGGCGTCATTCGGGTTGGCCAGATGCGTTGCGCGTGATCCAAGCGGTCGGGCTCACGGCACTGATTTTCTTGCCGCTCATGTTCATCTGGAACCGATTGGTCGGATTTCCGAGGTTAAGTCTGCCAATCGCTGTTGGGATCTGGGTGACGCTTATTTTTCTCGGTCGCATGGTTGCGCTATCACGATCAACCCGGCGCCCGTTCCAGATCTTTCGTAGCGTTCGCGAAGACGCACCGCCGGCTATTCTCGTCGCCAATGCGTCCGAAGCGGCGGATGTCTTGCGCGATCTGCAATCCACCAAAGGCGGTGCACCGGTTCGCATTCTCGGCTTGATCGAGGCAGACGGCGCCGAGCCAGGCCGCGCGATACGCGGGGCAACCGTATTTGGCGGCTTGAGCGAGCTGGGAAAGATGCTGGACCTGCTTGCCGTGCGTTATAGTGCAACGCCATGGGTGGCAGTCGCGGGGTCGGTGCGCGCCACAGACACGATGAATGCGGTCCTCGAAACTGCGACTCAGCACGGGTCTGAAGTCATGGCGCTCGGGCTTGACCGTGAAGGCTTGCATTTGCAACGCGTGCGACCAGCTGACTTGCTGGCGCGCCCGCAAAGAAAGCTAGATGAAACACCGGTTCGAAATCTACTCTCTGGAAAGCGTGTCTTTGTGACGGGTGCGGGCGGTACGATCGGCTCGCAGCTGGCGGAACAGTGCGCGGCCTTAGGCGCTGCGCAATTGACGCTCTATGATGCCTCCGAGTTCAACTTGTACGAAATCGATCTGACGCTGCGAGAACGGTTCCCAGACTTTGATTCTGATGCGCAAATTGGCGACGTCCGAGACAAAACGCGACTGCGCGAAGCCGTGCGTGAGGCCAAGCCCGACATCATGATTCACGCCGCCGCGCTGAAACATGTACCACTGATGGAGCTTAATCCTTGCGAAGCTGTTCTGACCAATGTCGGCGGCGCCGTGAACGCCATCGACGTGGCGATTGAATGCGGCTTAGAACGATTTGTCTTCATTTCGACAGACAAAGCCGTTGATCCGGACAATGTGATGGGCGCGACCAAACGCCTGGCGGAACTCGCGCTCGCTTATCGCGCCAAGAACACGCAGCTCTCAGTGTCTATGGTCCGGTTTGGTAACGTGCTTGGTTCATCCGGGTCTGTTGTGCCCTTGTTTGAACGACAGATCGCAGCCGGGGGACCGCTCACGCTCACAGATGATCAGGTCTCTCGATATTTCATGACGGTGGAAGAAGCCGCATCTCTGGTCCTGCAAGGCACCGCTCACAACGGCAAACCGGGTGAGGCGTCGCTTTACGTCCTCGATATGGGCGAACCGATCCGCATCCGAACGCTCGCCGAAGCGATGATCCGGATGAAAGGCATGGTGCCGTACCAGGAAATCAAAATCAAAACGACAGGATTACGCCCGGGCGAAAAGCTGCACGAAGAGCTGACCTATGCCGATGAGCGTCTGATCAGCACTGGCATTGATGGCCTGAACAAAGTCACGCCAAGATCGCGCAATGCCGAACCGATGGATTTCAGAACTCAGCTCGCAGCGCTCTTGAATGCCGCCGGCGAACGCCATTCCAGAGACGCCTTGCAGATCCTCGGGCAAATGGTTCCGGCGTATAATCCACACATTTACGACGGCCGGGTGACTCAGACGCGTTGACGACGCGCGGACTCGTGATACGCGGGCGAGCGTATTCAGACCAACTTGCCTGACTAATCTGCCTGAAAGTCGTCCGCATGACCCAATCGACCAAAATTCGCCGCGCTCTGATCTCCGTTTCGGACAAGGAGGGATTGGTTGAACGCGCTCAGGCCCTGGTCGGGTTTGGCGTCGAATTGGTTTCAACCGGCGGGACTTCGCGCGCCTTGAAGGAAGCTGGCCTTGCGGTGAAAGATGTGGCTGATCTGACGGGCTATCCGGAGATGATGGATGGCCGCGTGAAAACGCTTCATCCTGCTGTCCATGGCGGATTGCTGTATTTACGCGATAATGCATCGCACCAGGCAGACGCCGAGAAGCACGGCATCGAGCCGATCGATCTGGTCTACATCAATCTCTACCCGTTCGAAGCGACTGTCGCGTCGGGCGCCGGGTTTGAAGACTGTATCGAAAATATCGATATTGGCGGCCCGGCCATGTTGCGCGCCGCGGCGAAGAATGGAGATTTTGTTTCGGTCTGCACCGATGGCGGCGATCTCGATGCCGCCCTGGCGGAAATGGCAGGCACAGGTGGCCGCGTTTCGCGAGACACATCGCGCAAACTGGCGGCCAAAACCTATGCCCGCACAGCGGCTTATGACGCCGCCATCTCCGGCTGGTACGCCGCACAACTAAATGAGCAGGCTCCGGACTGGGTCGGCCTCGGCGGCAAGCTGAACGAGAAGCTGCGCTATGGCGAAAACCCGCATCAGAACGCGGCCTTCTACGTCACGGGCGAAAACCGGCCCGGTGTGGCGACTGCGCGCCAGGTCCAGGGCAAGGCGCTTTCTTATAACAATATCAATGATACAGACGCGGCTTACGAACTGATCGGCGAATTGGGCGATGAAACGCCTGCGGTCGCGATCATCAAACACGCCAATCCATGCGGCGTGGCCCTCGGGAACAGCGTGATCGAGGCCTATCGCGAAGCCTTGGCTTGTGATTCCACATCGGCTTTCGGCGGGATCGTGGCACTCAATCGCCCGCTCGATGAAGCCACAGCCGCAGAGATCACATCCATCTTCACCGAAGTCGTGATCGCTCCTGGCGCGGATGAGGCCGCGATCGAGGTGTTCAAGAAGAAGAAAAATCTTCGCCTGCTGCTCACGGACGGATTGCCGGACCCGGCTGCGCCTGGAAAATTTGCCAAGACGGTTGCGGGCGGCCTGCTGGTCCAGGACCGCGATTTTGGGCGGATTGACAAAAGCGATCTGAAAGTCGTGACCAAACTGGCGCCAACTGACGCTCAGCTGGACGATCTGCTATTCGCTTGGCGCGTTGCGAAACATGTAAAGTCAAACACAATTGTCTATGCCAAGGATCGCGCCACGGTCGGCATTGGCGCCGGTCAGATGAGCCGGATTGATTCTGCCCGCATCGCCGCACGCAAGGCGGAAGACGCGAAAGAGAAGGAAGGCTTTGACGCCCTGCGCACGACCGGTTGCGTCGCCGCGTCTGATGCTTTTTTCCCCTTCCCCGATGGCATGCTGGCCGCCGCGGCGGCCGGGGCCAGCGCAATCATTCAGCCCGGCGGCTCGATCCGCGATGATGATGTCATTGCGGCCGCTGACGAAGCGGGCCTCGCTATGGTGCTGACCGGCATGCGTCACTTCCGGCACTAGCGCTATCTGCCCGCGGCTTGCTAGCACGGTGTCATGACTACGCTTCCCCCGCCTTTTGATGCGCAAGGCCAACACTGGCTGAACATTCGCGTCTATTATGAAGACACCGATTTCACTGGCATGGTCTATCACGCCAATTATCTGCGTTTCTTCGAGCGCGGCCGATCCGACTTCTTGCGCGATGCGGGTGTCAGCCACCAAAACTTATTGGCGATGGAAACGCCAGCCGCGTTCACGCTGACCAATGTGGAAGTGGACTATAAGAAAGCTGCAAAAGTCGATGACCTGCTGACCATCCGCACGCGCAGCCTCGGCGTCAAAGGGGTTCGGATGTATTTCGAACAGACTTGTTTGCGCGGCGATGAGGTGATCGCAGAGGGCCGGATTACAGCGGTGATGATTCACACAGACGGTCGCCCGATGCGCCCAATCAAAGCGGTCGTGGAACAGCTCAAGCCGTTTGAATATCAGCCGAACGCGGGCTGATCAGGCCGGGCAGCTGCCATCGGCGCCAGACATGTCGACCGTCAGGTCCCGGAAATAATCGCCGAGCGCGTCCAGATCGTCTCCGGTGAAAGTGTCGATTCGACCATCTTGCGTCATCGCTTCAACCTGTTCCGCTGCGGCTTCAACATCGCTGCCTTCGCCCTTCGCCTCATTCATGCTGACCAAAATGTCCTTGTGCAGGTCGATGAGGTCGGGCGTTCCGACCACTTTCGCGGCATAACAGGCGCAGAAACCGTCAAGATCGGATCGCGCATCTGTCCGGACCATGCCTTCTGTGCGGGCATCGCCATCGAACAGATCATAGCATTGCTGCGCCAAAATCTTCTCATTCGGCGGCGCGCCCCAGCACGCGCCCAGGACAATCGCGGCGGATGCGATCAGATATATGTTTTTCATGGCTCTCTCCCTCCGCCTTACGGTCGGGGAAAAAGCCATGAAAAGCAAGCGGGTCTATTGCACCACGTCCTGCCAATCCGGAGTCTTATCCAGCGTGGCTTTTGCAAACGGGCAAAGCGGAATGATCTTGAACCCCTCGGAGCGGGCATCTTTGACAGCTGCTTCCACGAGCCGCTTTCCAACGCCGCGCCCTTTCAGCGCTTCGGGCACGCCAGTATGATCAATGATGATCCGCGTTGTCCCGGCACGTGAATAGGTCATTTCCGCCTCATGGCCGTCCACGACCGTCACATAACGACCGCCATTTGCGGCATCTTCGCGGGTAATCTGAATATCTGACATGTGAGTCTCCTAGCTTTGCCTGGGAGATAAGGCGCGGCCTTGCAGGCGACCATGTCGTTCCGCGAGAATTGTCTTATCTGGAATTCGTATGGCCCTTTGGATTTTACTGACAGGGTTTGTCAGCACATCCATATAGAGTTGGTCTGAGCCAGGGAGGAAAACATGGCAAAAGCAACCGCACGCGAAAAACTCAGGCGTGACAAAAGCCTCAAGAAAGTTGTCATGGACAAAGCCTGGGCAGGCATTCAGCCAGGGCAAACCATGCTGGTTGCGACCCCGCTTATGATTGATGCCTATATTCGCCATATCCCGTATGGCACAACCAAGACGATTTCCGATATGCGCGAAGACCTCGCGGCTCGCGAAGGCTGCGCGGGAACCTGCCCCATGTCGACCGCGATTTTCGTCCGCATGGTCGCGGAAGCGGCACTGGAAGACATCGCTGACGGCAAAGCCGTTTCCGAAGTGAGCCCGTTCTGGCGGATGATCACCAGTAAGGACAAGATGACCAAAAAGCTGAATGTGGATCCGGCCTGGATTGACGAACAGCAGCAGATCGAAGCGGGCTAGCGACTCCTACGGCCGAACCTTGTGCCGCGCGCCTGATAAAGGCAGACTGCACGCATGCGATATCCTCAATCCATTCCGCTGCTCGCCCTTATCGGTTTCATTTGCAGCGCGTGCGCGACCGTACCTCCCGCCGCGGCGCAAGCAGACGACGCGCAGCCTCAGCCACCCCGTTGTGATTATGGCGCACCACATCCTGACGCGCCGGACGCGCTTGAACAGTTCGCTTTTCTGATCGGCGATTTCGAGATTACCAGCCACATCATGACGCCGACCGGTTGGTCCCCGCCGCGACCGGGCCCTCGGGCGCGCTGGAATGGCTGGTACAGTATGGGTGGCATGATGATCACGGATGAATGGTATGATCCTGACCCCGGCTTGCAGCCGGAGTCTCCACGCGGAGTGAATGTTCGGATGTATGACGAAGCGTCGGCCGAGTGGAAAATGATGTGGGTGTCGACGACAGGCGCGCAAGTACAAGATTTACGAGCCGGAATGCGAGACGGAAAGCTGACCATGTGGCAGATCTATCCGACAGAGATCGAACTGGTGGCCGACTTTACAGTCGAAGATGCGGATCACTGGCATCGCATCAGTTATGTCAAAGATGACGCGGGCGAATGGATCCCGCAATACAAGCTGGCCGCGCGCCGGATTGCGTGTGACGCGGCGCCGTAAGGGACGACGCTGAAACGCACTCAACAGGGCGGGTCGACGGGCCAGTCCAATCCATATTGCAAGGCTTCCTGGCGCGAGAATGTACGATTGACCGGTTGCAGAATAGCGCAAGCCGCGTCGATCAAGTCCTCAGAATTGCTCGGCAGAGGGGCCGTCCAGATCTCCACGGCGCCGTCATAGCTGGCGGTTGCAAACTGCATCGGCTCACCCGGCAGAGTGGGCGCGAACTCGACATCCAGAACTGTCGAGCTTTGCCCGAAATAGTCCGCCAGCCGCTGGCCGGATTCAATGTCCCAGAGCACGGCAGATGGTCCATCGCTCTGATAAGCGACCGTGACAAATCGCTGACCGTCAGGACTGATGGCAACGTCTGACAAGTCGCGCTGATCACTGCTGACAGACGTCACGACAGATTCTGTCTCAATATCCCATAGCCGGGCGAAGCCATCTGCCGCCGCCGTCAGGACGCGTTTGCCGTCCGCGGTGAACACGGCTTGGCGCACCACATCATTGTGCGGATAGAGCCGCGCCACCGTCTCGCCAGTGGCAACATCAAAGACCATGGCAATGCCGTCGCCACCGCCGCCCGAGCCTGTGACGATCCAACGTCCATCCGGGCTATAGCTGGCTGTCGAGACGCCCAATCCATGCGCATCAATCTTGAGCCGTTCGGTGCCAGACGCGACATCCCAGAATCGGATCTTGCCATCGGCGCCGCGGCTCATCAGTTCACGGCTATCTGGAGAAAATGCGACACCGCGTGCACCGCCTGCATGCATCTCGGCCTGAAACTTGACCTCGCCCGTGTCGGCGAACAGGACGCCAATTGAGCCATCCGCTGACGCCAGGGCGACGTAAGTTCCATCTGGACTGAAAACACCGTCACGCATGACACCGTCAGCGCCGATGGACCAGATCAACTCGCCCGTTTCGACGTCCCACATCAGCGCGTAATCGTCTTCGCCAAAGCTGACGACGCGGCGCCCGGCTGGGTCGAATCGCGCGCCGAGCGCGACCCAGCCATGGCTGCTGCGATCGCCAAACGTGCGCTCCAAAGCCGCTGCATTCGTGTCCCAGACATTTACATTGAAATCAGCCGAAGCACTGACCAGCCGCGTGCCATCCGGACTATATGCAATGCTCTGTACGGCATTTTGGTGCGCTTCGAGTTTGGCCTGCGGTAAGATTGCCGGCAGTCGCCAGTAATAAGCAGCTTCATCGCGGCCCGCCGCAATCACACCGTCTTGCGTGAAGAAGATTTTCTCGAACGGCCGATTGGGGTGCACAAAGCGGGCGATCTCTTTGCCTGATCTTGTATCCCAAAGCCGCGCGGTGCGATCCAGGGACGTCGAGGCGAGCACACGGCCATCCAGGCTGAAGGCGAGGTACGCGACAGGCTCGCGATGGCCTTCCAGCGTATGAACTACGCTCAGATCCTGCATCGAACGCAGCGTGATGTCTTCCCCTTCGCTGACCGCAAAAACATCTACGGTTGGCGAGATGGTCACCGCATCAAACTGTATCCGCGCCGTACGCCGCCCCTCCGCATTCGTTGCCTCCCCTTCTGCCAGGGTCCATCGCTGCAGCAAGCGATCCGTTGCCGAGATGATCACTGACGCATCTTTTGAAACCGCGAAGCTTCGAAATCCCATATGTTCATCCGTTTCCAGACGATGCGATTCTGCCCCGGTCGCTGTGTCCCAGACCCGAATGGAACGATCGCCGGCGCGGCTGAATATCGAGGCACCATCATGGCTATATTCGACCTCATAGACTTGCCGCGTATGCCCGCTCAGGACTTGCATCTCAGCCGCCGTCGCTGAATCATAGAGCCGGATCTCAGGTCGACCGCGGGTGATAAAGAATTGGCCGCGATCGGGCGACACCTCCGTGAGACCATAAGCAGACGGGTCTGTTTCGCCTTGGCTTAGGAACTCGCCAGTCGCCACCGACATCAAGACATAGTGCGTCGGATCCAGCACCAGGACGACCTGCTCGCCATCAGGTGTAAAGGCAGCAGCTTCGATTGTGCCGAACCTGTCATCCAGCGTCTTTTGCAAGAGCAGAGACCTTGCCGCGCTATCCCAGATCTCGATCTGTCGATCATAGCCATACAGCCACTTTGTTCCGTCTGCCGCGACCGCGATTTCCGGCGAATAATAAACAATGCCGTCAGACGGTTGCCCGACTGTGCGCCGCTCGCCTTGCCAGAAAATACTCGCGGCCAACGCTGCCGCGGCTTGCGGTTCGAACGGTCGATCCATGATGCTCAATCCGGCGCGACCGCTCGGCAGGGCTTTCAAGGCCAACAGCATGCCAAGATCGGGCTGCCAATGCGTTGAGGTCGCTTCAGTCGATGCTCGCGCCAGGCCGCGCGATTCCGCCAGCAAGGCGTCATTGCGCGCGTTCCAAGCCGCGATTCCGGCAAGAGTCGACAAGACGAACAAGATCGATATGGCCGCAAGCGCCACAGATCGGCGCCGCAAGGCTTGCCGGTCCGCGCGTTCTTGCTCGCGCGCGATGCGGTCCTGCGCAATCCCGAGCAGACCCCCGATCATCTTGTCACGAACGGACACCATGCCACCATCCACGATCAGATCTGCGCCAATGGGCATTTCATCTCCCAGCGCGATCAGCGGTTGCGGCAAGATCTCTTCGATCGGGGCATCAGCCGACTCTCGGATCAGAACCGGCAGAATGCGATCTGCCGAAGCGATGCTGAGAAAGTACTTTATCTCTTCCGACACCCAAAAACTGTCGCGCGCGGCTTTCGAACAGATCACGATCAGAAAAGCCGATTCGTCGAGCTTGCGTTTAATCGCGTCTGGCACAGACCCGCCCGCTTCAATACTCATACGATCCAGAAACACCCGGAATGATCGTGGCGGATGGCCATAAGCGCCTTGGGTTTTCTGTAAGGCCGCAGGGGCGCGGAACCGAGTCAAGCGGGCATAGAGGTCATTGACGATGTCGGTATCAGCGCGCGAATAGCTGATAAAGGCGCGATAGCTGAACGCAGAAGGATCGAAATTGAGATCTGGCGTGTTCACAAAGTCACCCTGGTTCGTGAGCC
Organism: Pseudomonadota bacterium; assembly: GCA_039818185.1. Lineage (GTDB taxonomy): Bacteria > Pseudomonadota > Alphaproteobacteria > Caulobacterales > Hyphomonadaceae > Henriciella. Next base: position 532,227 of record JBCBUI010000001.1, on the reverse strand, counting down.
TGGTCGGTTCTTATCATGAAACACATCGCAATTCACGTGACCGCCCCGCGCCGCGCCACCTAGCAAGCGGCTGGATTTCCCGCTAATGCGGCGCCATGAGACTGCCGCCTCGCCCGGAACTACACTGGAAAAAAGACGGAACGCCTGTCGATCGGCGTGTCGACGATGTCTATTATTCGGTCGAAGATGGATTGGCGGAATCCCGTGCGGTTTTTCTCACCGGCTGCGGGTTTCCTGAAGCGTGGATCGACCAGGATCAGACAACGATTGCCGAGCTTGGATTTGGCACCGGCCTCAACTTTCTCGCCACTTGGCAAGCCTGGCAGCAGACCCGCGCGGATCGTGGCTGGCTGAATTTTGTCAGCTTTGAAGGCTATCCGCTCGATCGGGAAGATATCGAAAAAGCCCTTCGACCCTGGCCTGAATTACAGCCCTTCGCAGAGCAATTGTGTCTCCGCTGGCCGATACGGGCCAAAGGCGTGCGCCAGTTGGTCTGGCCTCATGCGCGTATAAGCCTGACGCTGCATATCGGCCTGATTGAGGAGACCTTGCCGCAAGCCCGGTTCAAGGCCGATGCCTGGTTTCTCGACGGCTTCAGTCCCGCCAAAAACCAGGCCATGTGGGATGAGACGCTGTGGCCGTTGATTGCGGACCGGTCCGCGGCAGGCGCGCGCGCAGCGACCTTTACCGTGGCTGGCACCGTTCGCCGCGGTCTGACCGACGCTGGGTTCGTCGTCGAAAAGAAACCCGGACATGGCCGCAAGCGCGAGCGGCTTGAAGCGGTCTATCAGCCCGGCCAGTCACGTCCCGCCAATCAGCCCGCTATTGTTCCGAAGGTCGCGATTATCGGCGCCGGCATTGCGGGCGCGTGTCTCGCGACAGCTCTGCACGAGCGGGGTGCGGACGTGACAGTGTTTGACAAGGCTGCAGGTCCCGCGGAAGGGACGAGTGGTAATCCTCTCGCGCTGGTCATGCCGCGCTTGGATGCGGCCGATACGGTCCAGGCACGCTTGTTGGTCGACGCTTATTTGAGCGCGCAGGCATTCTATACGGGTCGCCCCGGCGTTTCGGTCGCTGAGACGGTGCACAGACCGCGCAGTGCCGCGGAACAGACACGCTTCGAAAAGGTTCTCGCCGATCCGCCGCTTGGGCTCGAGCAATTAGAAGCGCTGCCAAAAAGCGGATTGCTGCATAAAGGCAGCCTGGTGATCGAGCCCGCGCGACTTCTACCGGACCTGTTGAAAGATATGGAGGTCAAATGGGCGACCGATGCAGAGATCGACGCGGCGACGAGAACTGTGAACGGAGAGGCATATGACGCGATTGTCCTCGCCACTGGCTGGCAGATGCGATCCCTCTTGCCTGAGCTCGGCCTGACAGCGCGCCTGGGGCAAGTTGAATCGCTCGAAGTTGAGGTCGATGCGCCCGCAAGCGCCATCGCCTCGGGCCCTTATGCGGTCGCGACCGGACACTTGCGTCTGTGGGGCGCAACATTTGAGGACCATCCCGGCGGCGAGGCCCAAACCAGCGATGCCGCGCGCATCGAGAATATGCAATCGCTGGAACAGCTGGCGCCATATTGGTGGCAAAGCGTCAAACAACGGCCACCGCAATCTCGAGCGGGCATTCGCGCCACCACCGCCGATCGCTTGCCAATGATTGGTGCCTGGCCAGCCGCAGACGCCCTGCAAGCCGACCGCGCGCAGCTGGAACGCGCGGCCTGGCACGTCCCGCATGATGCTTATGGCCAAGCCGGGTTGCACCTGTCAGGCGGCTTCGGTTCGCGCGGCTTTACCTGGGCGCCATGGGCGGCGGCAATCCTCCGCGCTCAGATCTTTAATGATCCGATCCCTGCACAATCCGACGCGCTGCGCGCAATTGTGCCGATTCGGCATGCCGTCCGGAAATTGAAACGCAAAACCGCCGAATAGAGGCCTAACTCGGCGAAATAATTCACCCGAAAGCCGGATGTATTCGGCAGAATTCGCCCAAAATGCGAGCAGCGACTTATTGACAGCGCTGACTAACAGTTTTGACAGCGTTTACCTTTGATCCAGGGGTGGCTTTGGCCAAACGCTTGCAGTTGTATCGCCACCTTCGGTGGTCAGACCAATTTTCATCGAAAAAAATCTTACGCACGCGCAAAAGCTCAGGGGAAGAAAAACGTGTCTCAACAGAATGTAGAGTTGGCAGATCTCGGAATCGAGGCTGCAGAGATTCGCAAGAACTGGACTGAAGAACGTCTGTACGAACAAGCTGTCCGCAGCGGTGAAGGCGAAGTGGCCAAGGGTGGGGCCTTGCTCGTCAAAACCGGAAAGCACACAGGCCGTTCTGCCAAAGACAAGTTCACGGTTCGCGACGAAACCACAGAGAACACTGTCTGGTGGGACAATAATGCCGCCATGACACCCGCACATTTCGATGCGCTGTGGGAAGACTTCCAAGCCCATCTCGCGGACAAGACGCTTTACACCCAACAATTGTTCGGCGGCGCCGATCTTGATCACCGCGCGCCGGTGCGCATTGTCAATGAATTCGCCTGGCACAGCCTGTTCATTCGCCACTTGCTGCGCATTCCAACGGCGGAAGAGTATCAAGACTTCGCGCACGACTTCACCATCATTAACAGCCCGAGCTTCCGCGCCGACCCGGCTAAGCACGGCACTGTGTCCGACACGGTCATCGCTGTGAACTTTGCCAAGAAACTGGTTTTGATTGGTGGTACGTCTTATGCGGGCGAGACCAAGAAATCTGTGTTCACGATCCTGAACTATATCCTGCCGACCAAAGGCGTGATGCCGATGCATTGTTCGGTCAATGATGGCGGCAATAATGATGCGGCGATCTTCTTCGGCTTATCCGGCACCGGCAAGACCACATTGTCCGCCGATGCCAGCCGGACGCTGATCGGCGATGATGAGCATGGCTGGTCCGAGAATGGCCTGTTTAACTTCGAAGGTGGTTGCTACGCCAAGATGATCAATCTCTCGCCAGAGAATGAGCCTGAGATTTATGCCACGACCAGCATGTGGGGCACGGTGCTCGAAAATGTTGTGATGGACCCGGACACCCGCGAACTGGATTTCTTCGACAATTCACTGGCGGAGAATTCGCGCGGCGCTTATCCGATCAAGGCGATCGAGAATGCCTCGCTGAGCGGTCGTTGTGGACAGCCGAAAAACCTGATCATGCTGACCTGCGATGCGTTTGGGGTCATGCCGCCCATCGCCAAGCTGACACCGGCTCAGGCCATGTATCACTTCCTGTCAGGCTATACCGCGAAAGTGGCGGGCACAGAAAAAGGCGTGACAGAACCAACCGCAACTTTCTCAACCTGCTTTGGTGGCCCATTCATGCCGCGTCACCCAAGCGAGTATGGCAAGCTGCTCGGTGAACTGATCGATCGTTACAATGTCAATTGCTGGCTGGTTTCAACCGGTTGGACCGGCGGCGCGCACGGCGTTGGCCATCGCATGCCGATCAAAGCCACACGCGCCTTGCTCAATGCAGCGCTGGATGGTTCGCTGAACAATGCGGAGTTCCGTCAGGACGAGACGTTCGGATTCATGGTGCCAACGGCGCTGGACGGCGTCGACAGCACGATCCTCAATCCTCGCGACACCTGGACCGACAAGGCCGCTTATGATGCGCAAGCTGAGAAGCTGGCGAAGATGTTCATGGAGAATTTCAAAGTCTATGAAGCGCATGTTGATGCGGACGTGAATGCCGCTGGCCCGCGTTTGACCGTGCCAGCTTAAGCCGCGTCAAACCCGAAAAGACAAAGCCGCCCGCAGCCTGTGTTGCGGGCGGCTTTCTTTATTGAACATGGATCTCACTTATCGCCCGCCTGCCGGATGAAACGGCCGCCATACCAGTTGCCCGTCGGGGTCCCGTCGGCGGCGTACTGCCGTGAGATCATGTCATATTCGTCGTCCGTGACCCAGGCATACTCATAGACCCGATAGGTGCCCGCAGGCTCATCCGAGAATGAGAGTTTCAGTTGCAGCGTGTCATTGGCCAGAATTTCGCCCTGCCCGGTGCCGATCCGCGCGGTGCCGAATTGCGAGAGGTGGGTCACGACCGCGGACCCTTCGGCTTGGGCCCAGTATATTTGACCTTTCAGACCGCCCGCATCGACGACGCATAGCATGCTCTGATTGGTGTTTAGTTCACCACAATGCGTGATATGATTTGGCAAAGTTATCTCTTGCACGGTTTCGCCATCCCAGACCTGTCGGAACAGATCATCCTTCAATGTCCAAGTGCCGGTGAAGCGCGCAAAGGGATTGGTGTCTGCAAAGGACGCGATCTCATACTCCATATGCTCGAAGGCGAATTCCAATGCCTCTGGCAGCGTTGCGATCCAGACCGGCCATTCATGCCCACCATCAATCACGCGAAACTCGACCAGATCGGCCTGGTGTTCGCGCAGGCGCTGATACAAAACGGCGCCGTGATAGGCGATATCGAGTGCATCATGATCCCCGGAATTGATATAGAATGGCACCACGCGATCCTGCGCCAGATAGTCTCCGATCAGGGATTCATAATTTAGCCGGTGCCAGAGATCAGGATCAAAATTACCGTCCTCATCGTGAAAGGTCGGGTGCGTCCACGCGGTCGATCCTTCTGGCGGCAAGCCCGCATATGAGGCCGGTGAGAAGGCCAGCGCCGCCGCAAATAAGTGCGGGTGTTTCATCACCAGATTGACGGTGCCAAATCCACCCGCGGATAGCCCGCCAATCGCGCGTGATTCCGCAACCGGCAGCGTGCGCCAGGTTTTATCTACGTGCGGGATCAGGTCATTGATCAGGGCGGTCTCGGCCGGCTCATTAAATCCATCTGCCCACCAGCTCAGCGATCCAGGCATGATCACGATGGTCGGTGGAATTTCTCCGGACTCAATCATCTCATCTAGGATCCGCTCGGCTTCAATGAATTCAGTCCAGACTTGCGCATTGCCGAGCGACCCGTGCAGTAAATAGACAACCGGATAGCGGCCCTCATGCCCCTGATAGCCCTCCGGCGTATAGACGACATAAGGATAGTCCCCATCGAGGGTATCAGAGAAAAACGCGTGTTCTGAAACCTCCCCGGCCCAAGCAGGTGTCGCGAGCAACATCGCCCAGGCTGCAAACAGAGCCGACTTGGTCTTGCTCAAATTCATGCGCATCATGATAGATCCTCCTCAAAGGTCAGGTGGCGCTGAAAGAATGGCAAGACATCGGTTTCAATCCGGCCACCCGGGCTGAATGTGCCATCCCCCCATCCGCCATTATATTCCTCCGCTTCGTGCGGGATGCCAAACTCGTTCAGTTTGCGCGAGTAGAATTGATTGGAATAGACATGATCCTGATTGCCATCATGACGTCCCCAATCGAATTTGAACGCGGTCAGGCGTTTCAAATTGTCTGCATATTCGCCGACATGGCGCTCGAGGAAGAAGCTCTGCTGCAGCTGTTCTGTCAGGGCAGGGTCCATCACCAACTGCCCGTTTTCACGCGTCGCGGGCGGGTCGAAAAATAGCGGCGGTCGGTCCGGATTTGGAAGATTGGCTTGATAGATGATGGTGAAAATCTCGTTGAACAGATTGCCCTTCACATCTTCTAGCGATTCCGCGGCCGCGAACGCTTCCCAGTCAGGACGGGATTGCATGAGTAAATTGCCATGCCCGGTTGCCACTGGGTGCATGCCATAAACGACCCCAAACACATCCGGACGCCGAGACGCCACGCGGATCGCACCATAGGCCCCGACATGCTGACCGAAGATCCCGCGAGACTCTGGTTGGGCTAAGGTCCGGTACGTACCGTCAATGTGCGCTACAAGGTCTTCGGATATGAAGCTCAGCCAATCGCCTGTGACCGGCGATGAGGTGTAGAACCCGCCACCGGTTGGCGTACTGAAATCGGCCGCGACGACAATGACATGATCCAGGCCCCCAGCCGCAATTGCCGCGTCCAGATACGCTTTGCCATCATATGCGCCAAACAAAGCTGTTTCATCCTCAAAGAATGAATGCAGATAATAGAGTACCGGATAGGCCTGTTCGCTGGCATCATAATCCGGCGGCAGGAAAACTTCGATTTCGCGCTCTTTGGCCGCGCCGATCTTATTGCCGTCAAACGCACCAGAAACGATGAGATCGCGCACGATCCGACTGTCTTGCTGGGCAATCGCTGGCCCCGCTGCCACCGCCCATAGCCCGATCGAAATCAGGCAATTTGTCCACTTCATAACTCGTCCTTTTCAGTTGCGCACCAACGCATTGACCTCACCTCTGATTTATTTTACAAAACAGAAAAAATGGATTTGTCAAATGGCAAAAGGGAAATTTCTTGGCGAGTTCGAACTGCTCGTGCTGGGCGCTTTGATGCGGCTTGGCGACCAGGCTTATGGCGTTGCGATCATCAGCGAGATTGAAGACCGTACAGGCCGAAAAGTCTCCGTCGGGGCGCTCTATGCCACGCTGAACCGGATGGAAAAGAAGCAGTATGTTCAATCCCGGCTCGGCGAAACCTCGGCTGTACGTGGCGGCCGCGCCAAGCGTTATTTTGCGGTGACCCGCGAAGGTCAGTTACAGGTCGAGCGGTCATCCGCTGTGCTGCACAGGATGATGGATGGCCTGCCGTCCTGGACCAAAGGCGCAATAGCGTGATGCGTATGTCTGGTCCATCATTCGCCGATTGGTTGATCGGTTTCCTGGCCGGGCCGGATATGTGCGAGGCGATTGTCGGCGACTTACACGAACAAGCGCAGTCGAGCGGCGCGCCAAGACGATCGATGGTCATCGTCACGCTGCGCGCATTGCCTGGCCTGGTTCACCTTGGCTTGAGCAATATCTCCGCGCACCGCTATCGCGTGGAACTCGGCTGGATGCTCGGATTGCTTGCGGCAGCGTGGGCGTGGGAGCTAAACGTCGCACAATCCCTGGCCTGGCCCGTCGCCTCCAGCATCAGCACAATCTCCCCCTTCTCGATCGTAATCACGTGCAAGCTGGCTTATCTCACCCTGTTCGCGCTTGGGCTGATCGTGTTGATGGGCGGATGGCACATGATCAATCGCGCATCGAAACCCGATTGGCGGGTGCGGACCCAGCGATTCGGTGCGACGGTCCTGGCCGGGCTCGTCCCGGTTCTATATTTGCTGACCTTCCCAGGGCCATATGACGGCCATCCGGCATTTCGTTTTGTCCAACTGGCTTTGATCGGGCTGGTGGCCGTCACAGGTCTGCTTGTGTCGCGCTCGATGCTGCAACGGGCGTGATGTATTGCCATTGCAACTAGTCCGCCGACATCGCGTGCTTACGCCGCCAGTATCCAAACAGAAGCGCAGCAATCGCGATCACCATCGCAGTGAGAAACCATACCAGTTTGAGCGGCGTCAGATAGGCTTTCAGCCAGAGCAAAGACTCATCGCCGATCAACGCCATGACTTGTACATAGCCTTCGGCCAGGTCCGTGGGAATGACCGCGACAGCGGGGAATGCGAAGACCGGTTTGAACGCCCGCAGCGCAAGGCCGGCAAATAGCGGTCCATAGGTCAATGGATAAGCGACATCGAGGGTTGCCGTCATCCAGGCATGAACGCCGCGCTGCGTTTCGCTCATAGCGCCAATATGGGCGCTGATTTTGTCAGGATCGCTCATCTCATCAATGATGGCAAAGTCCCAGACTCGCATGATGATGCCAAAGCCAATCGTCTCGACGACAAACAGACCGAACAAGATCCAAAGGACGCGGGTTTGCGTGATCAAATTCAACATATTATGCCCCCGCACTGGGACGGGCCGAGACCGACTCGTGCCACCGTTTCAAATGGGTCAGCGCGGGATCATATGGCACGCCGACCAAGCCATTGGCAAAATCCAGACTGGCCAAGAGGACAGCATCGACAACGCTATAATCGTCACCGGCGACAAAAGCATGGTCTGCTAGTTGCTGATCCAGCAACGCATACCCGATTTGCGTCCGTTTGCGATTCTGCTCCGCGGCTTCCGGGATTTGTTTGATCAACTTTGCCGTCAATGGATGCCCGTGCGCCCAAACCATGCCGACCGGCACCATGAAATTCAGTTCCACCCGGCGCAGCCACATTTCGATCTGTGCTTTTTCGAGCGGCGTCCGACCAAAGAGCGGCGGCTCGGGGTGCATTTCTTCAAAATATCGACAAATGGCGACGGACTCCGAAATGCAGGTCCCATCGTCCAATTCGAGCACGGGGATCGAACCGATTGGGTTCTTGGCGAGAAACTCTGGTGTTTTCTGCTCGCGCTTGATGATGTCGGTGTGGACCAAAGGCACCTCAACGCCTTTCTCGGCCAGGAAGATCCGGACGCGGCGCGGATTCGGGCCCGCTTTATAATCATATAGCTTCATACGGCGCTCACGCCTCTAAAATGATGACGCTGCCATTGCGGCCATAATCGGCTTCACCGCGATGATTACGGCGGCGATTGGAGAAGTATTCGGTCTCCATCGCGCAGGTATCATGTCCGATATTGTCGACCCGATTGACCCCCTCGCGTTGCAGAACCGCATGAACATAGCCGACCAGGTCAAAATGCGATCGGTCCTCGCGCCCGGCTTTAAACAGGCGATCCGTCCATTCCTGCTCGCCGACAAACGTATCGCGGAATTCAGGGCCGACTTCATAAGAATCCTGCTGGATCGCAGGCCCAATCGCCGCGACGATCCGGTCGCGTTCTGCGCCTAGGTCGTCCATGGCGCTGAGCGTCGATTCGCAAATGCCAGCAATCGCGCCTTTCCACCCCGCATGCGCCGCGCCAATCACGCGTGCTTCGGCATCGGCGAATAGGATTGGCACACAATCGGCGGACAGAATGCAAAGGGCCAGACCCGGGATTTTCGTGACCATACCATCGGCTTGCGGCCGTGTGTGCCAAGGCTCCGTCACGTTGACGACCTTGGCGCTGTGAACCTGAAAACAGGATAACAGCTTTTCAGCCCCCATGGCGTCTCGAATGCGGTCGCGATTGTCGCGAATGGCCTGAACGTCATCATCAGATCCTTGGCCAATATTCAGACTTTCATATAAGCCGGTAGAGACACCACCTTTGCGGCCAAAAAAGCCGTGCTTGATACCCGCCTGATTTGACAGGCTTTGTCCAAGATCATGAGGAGGCGCAGTCATACCGCGCACCTAATCGAGCTTGCTGAGAATGTGCAAGCCCTAACGTGGCGCTCGTTTTGCGAGGATGCGCTGCAGGGTTCGGCGATGCATATTCAGGCGACGCGCCGTTTCAGAGACATTGTGCCCGCACAGCTCATAAACCCGCTGAATATGTTCCCAGCGCACGCGATCTGCGGACATTGGATTTTCTGGCGGCTCTGGCAGACCATCGCCAGAATTGACCAGCGCTCGGACAATGTCTTCGACATCCGCCGGTTTGGCGAGATAATCGACCGCGCCGGCTTTGACCGCCGCCACGGCGGTCGCAATCGCACCATATCCGGTCAAGATGACGGCGCGCGCTTCCGGCCGATAGCGATGCAGGACTTCAACCACGTCCAGGCCAGATCCATCTTCAAGACGCAGGTCTAAAACCGCAAAAGCGGGCGGGTTCAATCGGGCAATGTCGCGGGCTTCGGACACTTTCGACGTTGCAGAGACCAAAAAACCACGCTGCGTCAACGCCCGTGCCAGGCGTTGCAGAAATGGGCCGTCATCATCAAGCACCAAACAGGTCCGATCCTCGACGTCTTTTAAGCTTTCATGCAGTTTTACTGTAACTGGGGATTCCATTTCTAGCTCCTTCAGCGCCTAATCTAGGTTATTTTCCGTATTGTCCAAAGGCTGTAATTCAGTTCTAGGCCATACCGCCTGTACAATTGCCCCGTGACGAGGTGCCGCGCGGTTGCGTGTCGCAATCCGTCCGCCTGTCCGCTCAATCAGGGTTTTGGCGATAAAGAAGCCCAGCCCCATGTCACCGCCGCCCAATTGCGCCTCACCGCGTTGCGACACATAGGGTTCACCGAGCTTCGGCATCACTTCTGCTGCGAAGCCAGGCCCGTCATCACGAATGGTGACGACGAATTGCGCCTCGGTCCAATTGGCAACGACGCGCACTTCTGAATCAGCAAAGCTGACTGCGTTTTCGATAAACGCGCCCAGTGCGTGGAGAATTTCCGGGCTGCGACGGATGGTCGGTACCTTGGACTCGCCGCCTTCGCCGGCCTCATAGGTCACCTGAACTGCGACGCCCAGACCTTTATGCGGCGCTGCCGCTTCTTCGACCAAAGCGCTCATCGGCATACGGGCATGGACAATATCGCTGGCTTCTCTCGCCCGGCCAAGACGTTGCAAAATATCTCGGCAGCGCTCAGCCTGTTCAGCCAAAAGAGACGCGTCTTCCAAATGTGGGCTATCCTCTGGCAGCATGGTTTGCAGCTCTTTCGCGACCAAATGAATGGTCGCCAGCGGCGTACCGAGTTCATGCGCGGTCATCGCTGACATCGCGCCCAGCGCCGACAAACGTTGCTCTCGCGACATCACCACCGCGGCGGCATCGAGCGCGCGGACCATTTTGGCTTCATCCTCATTCACCCGCTGCGCTGACAAAGCAAAAAAGACAATGCCGATGCAGAGCGCAGCAAAATGCCCGCCCTCGAACAATTGCGGAAACATCAGCGCCTCGCCTTCGCGCCAAGGCAATTCAAATGCAAAGATCGGCATGGTCGCAGCGAGTCCAATCGCAAGCGCAGAAATCAAAGCGGTGTAACGTGCCCGCAAGCTCGAGGCTGCCACCGTCACAGGCGCGATCAGGAACAAGAGAAAAGGATTTGAAAGACCACCCGTCAAACTGATCAACAGACCGAGCTGGATGACATCAAAGCCAATCTGAAGCGCCGCTTCCCAGCCTTTTAGCAATTGCGGCCCAACCGCAGCAAAAGACAGAAAGACGTTCAACCAGGCAGAAGCTGCGATCACCGCCAGACACATGCCCAAGGGCAAATTGAAGCCGAGGCCAAAATAGACAAACAGGACAGCCAATGACTGCCCGGCCACCGCCATCCAGCGCAGGGTCATCAGCGTGGCCAGACGTGTGCGGCCCTGGGCGGCGCCAACATTCGACAAGCCTTCTGGCAACAAGCTGACCAGGGCTTCATCCATTCCGGCGCGCGTCGCGTTTAAGTCTTCCAAATCTGCCCTCCGAGTGCGGCGTCACGGCCCCTTATCATATTCCGCTACTATGCCATATCGCAGGGATGAAACTCTCTACTCTCTCTGCCTTGGGGCTGATCAGCCTGGCCCTCGTCGCTTGTACGCCGTCAACGCCAGACGCGACAGCCGGTGGCGCACAAGCCGGATGCATGACCCGCGCTTATGACTCGATCGGCGGTCCAATCAGCCTGGTTTCGCATACGGGCGAGCGCGTCACTGAAGCGACCTATAAAGGCACGCCGACCCTGATCTATTTCGGGTTTACCTTCTGCCCGGATATCTGCCCGGGCACGCTGGTCGCGGTGAACCGGGCTTATGACGCGCTGCCGGGCAATATCTCACCGCCGCAAACGCTGCTCATCACGGTCGACCCGGAACGGGATACACCAGAAGCCCTGGCTGACTATGTTTCGACCGGAGCGTTTCCGGACAATCTTGTGGGTTTGACGGGAACAGAAGACGAGATCGCCGCCGCGGCTGACGCCTTCATTGCTCAATATGAACGCATCGAAACGCCGGATAGCCTGGCCGAGTATACGATGGATCACACATCATTGCTCTATCTCATGGATGAGAATTGGCAGCTAAAGACCTTCTTTGCCGAGGCTGACGCCAATCCTGAATACATCGCGCAGTGCCTGGCCCAGCATCTCGGCTAAGTGACGGGCACCAAACTCTGCTCTGTCACAGTCGCGCCCGCGATAAAGGCGGAAAAGATGGAAGCGGCGGCAGCGCTGGTTCCAACGCCGAGCTTGGCATAGGCGCGGCGGCGGAACGTATCGACCGTAGCGGGCGACACGCCCATACGTTGCGCGATCAATTTCTTGGTTAATCCGGAACACACCCACATCATTAGTTCGACCTCGCGCTGTGACAGGCCCAGCTGCTCCCGCGCATCGGCGCATGAGCGTTTCGCGCCAAGCGAAAAGTTACCGACTCGGAAGCAATGCTCTTTTCCTGTCGGTTCTGATTGTGTTTGGTCAAAAGTCATCGGCGCGCGCTTAATTGGTTTCCCTTCCAACACAAGCCGATTTAGGCAGAAGGCCCTGCCAAATCACTGCTTTTGTCCCCGAACTTCGTTACGAATTCGGGCAAAATTTGAATGAAATTTCCGTAAGCTCTGAAAGTGGATCAGACCGTCTCGGCAAGCCTGTTCATCTTGGCCGAGTCCCGCTCGGTGTTCGCGCCTCTGGGAGCCAGCCAGTGATGAAACAAGAAGCTGCCCGCCAATGTCTCAATTTCAGCGCCTGCTCCCATTTTGAATCGCCGAAGCCCGGATGACAAATCTGCTCGACCAAGATCCAGCCGGGTGGTTTGCCGCTTCTGCAAATCGCACATGATTTGCCACAGTAAGCGATTGTGGGCGCAGACGGCGCGCCCTTCAGGCGTTGTCACGCCGGCCTGATACGTCGCCATACGGCCATGCTTCAAGACCAGCATGCCGGCAACGGGCTGGCCGTCCAGTGCGGCGGTATAGAGCCGTGCTTGCCCGTTATTAGCTGCCGCATAAGCGAGCAAGAATCCAGCCGGATAGGATTTGTATTTCCGCGTTTTCTGCTGCGCCGCTTCGGCGTTAAGGAACCATTTGTGCCGCAACGGGTCGAGCGGTTGATCGGTCACCACCAAATCGGAGGCTTCCGATTTTTTGAGCTGGTTGCGCCACTTTTGATGCAATCGGGCCCGCATATGGTCCGGCGCCGCCAGGCCGATTGTGGCAATCTCAGCGCCGCGGGCGATCTTGAGACCACCGATCTCCTTTGCGCCTGATGGCGCATTGACCACCAATGTCCCTTTGAACTGGAGTCTGAGCCTCTGGATCAGATCCGCTCGCACCATCACATCCTGTATGACCGGACCGCGAGAGACCAAGTGAAACGCGCCAAGAACCGGTAATTTTCGGGTCTGGACCAGGCAAGTGCCCTCTGAATCCGCAACACGCGTGACCTTGACGCCGATTCGCTCGCAAGTGCGCTCAAACGCTTCGGACTGGGTCAGCGGCAGCTCTAAATCCTTCATGGAATAAACCTGCGGTTGAAACGCTTCACAATTCGTTAAGACTTAAAGCGCTGCATAGGCGGGCCAACTGGCGAGAGATCTGCACGACATGTTCTGATTAGATTGGCTTTACCAATCGTCCATCTTATGTTGCAGTGCACCAAAGACGGGAATGGGACCTGATGTTATACACGCTTGTCGAGATGAATCGTGCGGCCCTGGCGCCAATGCGCCTGCTGGCGAAAGGCACGATGCAAGCGCTTGAAAGCCCCCTAAACCCCTTTACCAACACGACCTTCGGACGCTCGACGCATGCTGCAAGCAGCGTGTTTGAGCGCGCCACTCGCTACTATGGCAAGCCAGAATGGCAGATCCCGAACACGGAAATTAATGGCAAGACGTGCCCGGTCACGCCGGTCACGACCTGGTCGACCGCGTGGTGCAATCTGGTCCACTTTTCAACCGAAGGCGCCCCGAAAGGGCGCCCAAGTCTGCTGATTTGCGCGCCACTATCAGGTCATTTCGCAACTCTGCTGCGCGGCACCGTGGAGGCCTTCTTGCCAACACATGAGGTCTACATCACCGATTGGACCGATGCGAAAATGGCACCGGTCTGGTTCGGACGGTTTGATCTGGATGATTATATCGATCATGTCCGATCAGCGCTGCAGCATATCGGACCTGGCGCTCATGTGGTCGCAGTCTGCCAGCCCGGCCCAGCCGTTCTGGCGGCGATTTCAATGATGTCTGAGGACAATGATCCAGCCCTGCCCGCCACCATGACCTTTATGGGCTCGCCCATTGATGCTCGCAAATCTCCAACCGTGCCGAATCTCCTCGCCGAAGAGCGCAGTTTCGAATGGTTTCGCGATAAGATGATCTACACCGTGCCCGCCCCCTGGCCGGGCATGATGCGCCGCGTGTATCCAGGCTTCGTGCAGCTAACCAGCTTTATGCACATGAACTGGGACCGACATGTCGACGCTCAGGCGCGCTTCTTTGACCATTTGGTGGAAGGCGATGAGGACAGCGCTGAAAAGCACCGCGTCTTCTATGATGAATATCTCGCAGTGCTCGATCTTACGGAAGAATTCTATTTGCAGACAATCCGGCGCGTGTTCCGAGAGCATCGCCTTGCGCGCGGCACATTCCGATATCGCGGCGAGCGGCTGATCAACCCCGGCGCGATCAAGTCAGTCGGCCTGATGACCGTCGAGGGCGAGAAAGACGATATTTCCGGCATTGGCCAAACCCAAGCAGCCCATGATTTGTGCACCGGCATTCCGGCAAAAATGCAGATTGACTATATTCAGCCCGGCGTTGGCCATTATGGCGTCTTCAATGGCCGCCGGTTCGAAGCTGAAATTGTGCCCCGCATCAACGCCTTCCAGGACATGATTGCCGGAGGCTAAGCCGCGTCGTCGCCCCGCATCCGCGTCAGCAAATAGAAGACCAGGCCCGACAGGATCAGAACAAGGCTGACCGCCACTTCCTGCGGCCGTTCCATCGCCACATAAGCGAGAGTCCAGATCGTCAATGCGAGATAGATCAAGGGCGTCACCGGGAAGAACGGCACTTTGAACGGCCGCGCCAGCTCTGGCTGACGCGCGCGCAACACAAATAGCCCGCCGACAGCGAACAGACTGTTCAAGGCCAGCGTGAAGCCGGCAAAGACCAGCACCTGGTCAAATGTCGCCGTGGCCACAAAAATCAGCGCCAGGCCGGACTGCACCAGAACCGCTGTGGTCGGCATGCCATCCTTGTTCGACTTGGCGAGAAAGCGCAGTGGTCTGATATCCTGCCCGACGACTTGCAGCACACGCGGCCCGGCTATGGTCATGGCAGACACCGTCGAGATCAGCAGCACGCCGAGCACGGCGCCGGTAAACATCGCACCGGTATGACCAAATACATGCCGCGCGGCAATCACACCAACTTCAACCTCGCCGACCATCTTCTCCATTGGCGTGGTCAGCAGGAAGACCGCATTCAGCAAGATGTAGAGCAACATGACGCCAAACGCGCCGGCAAATAAGACACGCGGCAGGCTGTGCTGCGGTCGCTCGAGCTCGTCGGTCATATAGGTCGCGACATTCCAGCCGGTATAAGCATAGCTGACATAGATGAGGGAGACCGCGAACGCGCCAGAGGTCAGTGCGGCAGCATCGCCACCTTGCGGCAACAGGCTGACAGGTTGCCAGTCGGAAACCAGGATCAGTCCGGCGACGCTGATGCCGAGAATGACCACGACTTTGATCCCTGTGAAGATGCTCTGGAAACGCCCGCTGGTCTCGCGCTGGCGCGTATGGATCAGGGTCAGGATGACGATCAAGGCGACCGCCAAACCGCGCTCGGTCCAATTGGTCACTGAGGCGCTGGCTTCTGGCAGCAGAGATGAGGTCGTGTAAGCCCCAAACGTCATCGCCGCCAATGCGACTGGGGCGGAGAAGCCGATCGTTGATGACACCCAGCCTGAGATAAAGCCGGCGCCAGGATGATAGATCCGGCCGAGAAAATTATACTCACCCCCAGACCGCGGCAGCGCCGCGCCGAGTTCCGCGTACGACAAGGCGCCACAAATCGCGACCAGGCCGCCCACCACCCACAGCATGATCAGCGCGAAGCCGCTCTCCAGGGTCATCAATTGGAAGCCGAGACTGGTGAACACACCTGTGCCAACCATATTGGCGATCACCACCGCGAGCGCGGTCATAGGGGAAAAATGGGTTTTCATTGGTATGACCTATCGGGCGTTACCATTGGAAGTCCAGCGACATGCCTCAATTCGCGAAAAAACTGCCGCTATCGCTCAACACGCTCGCGGCAGTTTGAGACACCGGGACGATTTTCAATTTGATGGTTCATCTGCTATCGTACTCAGCAGTCCGATGCACTGAACCCGCCGGACGAGAAGAGGCGTTTGTCGTGGATCCATTATTTGAACCGCAGAACAAGTTGCTCGTTCCGAAACATGCTCGGTTTTCGATCGAGGCGCCCTCTGGCGTGATCGGCGAAAAAATGAACGATATGTACGAGATGACGCCGCTAAAGTCAGAGCATGACAAAGGCGTACATCGCTCTGAATCTTGGCACTTGGAGTCGGCTCTGTTTTCGCGCGTGGAGATCGATTCATTTGCGGTTCGTCGAACCAAGGCGCAGTCCGCAGCAAATGCTCACCTTGTCACCATCCAATCCTATCATGTTGGCGGCGTGCAAGGTCGGCTCGGCGACCTCAATGTCGACCGCCCGCCCGGCGCGATGCATATATTCGATCTTGAAAGCCGTGTAGAGTGCGTTCAGCGCCACGGTAACGTGGAAGCGATCATATTGCCCAAAGCAGCCATTGGGTATGATCCAGACAAGCATCCGCCACTTTTGTCTTTTCCGTATGATCAACCGGCGGGTCGTCTGCTGCAACACCTGTTGCAGAAGTTCTTTTCAGGCCTGCAACGCGAGAACAGTTACGCACGAGAACACTATTTGCAATTGATCGCGTTCCTTAAGCTCATTCTTGGCAGCGAACAGAAGAATGGCGATGTGCGCCGGCGCGCGCGGGATGCGATAAAAATGTCCATGTGCGCTTTCATCGACGCCAATTTGGAAGACCCAAATCTGTCGAACGCTCATTTATTGGCAAATTTTGGCGTATCTCGCGCGACTCTGTTCCGAATGTTCAAGGACTATGGCGGGGTTCGGCAATATATGAGCAATCGACGTTTGATGCGGGCTGTTCTGGATATTTCCGAGGGCGAAAGACGGCGCGGCGAGATTACTGCAATTGCTGAGAAATGGGGATTTTCCTCCGGCGCGAGCTTCAATCGCGCGGTGCGGCGTCAATTTGGGGTCACGCCGGGCAGTCTGGTGAACACAGCCGTCCAGGAGCTCGCTAATCCAAGCTCGGACGCTTCGACCCAAAGCGCGTTTGTACGCGGGCTTAATCGGACAGCGGATGAGTTTATCCGTGAGGTGATGCGCTCCATCGGGCAGATCGCACAGCCCGTTCAAATGATGCACGCTTAGACCCTACCCACGCACCCGACTCATCGCTAATACTCGTGCCTCAAAGAAGGATGAGAATCGATGCCGAGCGCGCCAATCAATGCTGACAGTCATCTCTATCTGATCGATGCGAGCGCTTACATTTTCCGCGCTTATCACGCGCTCCCGCCACTCACCCGTGCCTCGGACGGTTTGCCGGTCGGCGCTGTGTCCGGCTTTTGCAACATGTTGTGGAAGCTGCTCGAGGACCTGAAAGGCGATGAGCGCCCAACGCATTTTGCCTGCGTGTTCGACAAGTCCAGCTACACATTTCGCAATGACATGTTCCCGGAATACAAAGCCAATCGCTCTGAACCACCCGAGGACCTGCGCCCACAATTCCCATTGGTACGCGAAGCGGCGATCGCTTTCCATACCCATGCGCTCGAAATGGAAGGCTATGAAGCGGACGATTTGATGGCGACTTATGCCCGCCAGGCCGAGGCCAAAGGCGCGCGGGTGACCATTGTCTCCTCAGACAAAGACCTGATGCAGCTTGTCACCGACAAGATCTCCATGCTCGACACGATGAAAAACAAGCATATCGGCCATGCCCAAGTGGTCGAGAAATTCGGCGTCGGACCGGACAAAGTCATCGACATCCAGTCGCTTGCTGGCGACAGTGTTGATAATATCCCGGGCGCCCCCGGCATTGGTGTGAAGACTGCGGCAACCTTGATCACGGAATATGGTGATCTCGACACGCTGCTCGCCCGCGCAGAAGAGATCAAACAGCCAAAGCGCCGTCAAACTCTGATTGACCATGCGGATCAAATCCGCATGTCACGGGATCTGGTCACGCTGAAAACCGATGTGGCAGTCGATGTGCCGATGGAAGATCTGGCTGTGGCAGATCCGGATCCTAAGACATTGCTGGATTTCCTCGAAAAGATGGAATTTCGTACGATTACGCGCCGCGTGCGCGAGACGTTTGAGCTCGAAGGCACGCTGGAAGAGGCGACTGAGGATGAACCCGTACAGATCGACCGCAGCGCGTATGCCTGCATCCGTGACTTTGACGCGCTGGAAGACTGGATCACTCGCGCCACGGCACAAGGCTTTGTCGCCGTCGATACAGAGACAGATGCGCTCGACGCGCATGAATCCGGCTTGGTCGGTGTGTCGCTGGCGCTGGCACCAGGCGAGGCCTGTTATATCCCGCTTGCCCATGTCGATCCGGACAGTGATCCTGCTGCGGCCTCTGGCGATATGTTCGGCGCCGATCCGCCGCGCCAAATCAATAAGGACAAAGCGCTTGAGGCCCTAAAAGGCCTGCTCGAAGACGACTCGGTCCTCAAGATCGGGCACAATTTCAAATATGATGTCACGGTGCTCGCGCGCTATGGCATTCGCGCCGCGCCGATTGATGACACCATGCTGCTCAGCTTTGTCATGCATGCCGGCATGCACAATCATGGCATGGATGAGCTGTCTGAGCGCTATTTCCACCACACGCCGCTCTCATTCAAAGACGTTTGCGGGACGGGCAAGAAACAGATCACGTTTGACCGCGTGCCGCTCGATCGCGCGACGGAATATGCCGCCGAAGACGCTGATATCACTTTGCGGCTCTGGCTCGACAGCAAAGCGCGCCTGCACAAGGAACATGTCACCACCGTTTATGAGACCCTGGAACGGCCGCTGGTTCAGGTCCTGTCGGACATGGAAGCGCACGGCATCAAGGCCGATCGTGATCACTTGTCTCGCCTGTCCTCGGATTTCAGCCAATCCATGGCGCGCTATGAGGCCGAAGCGTATGAGCTTGCCGGCCGCGAGTTCAATCTTGGCAGCCCGAAACAGCTGGGTGAGATCTTGTTCGACGAAATGGGCCTCGAAGGCGGTAAAAAGACCAAGACCGGCGCCTGGCAAACCGGCGCGGATATTTTGGAAGACCTCGCTGCAGAGGGCCATGAGCTGCCGCGCGCGGTGATCAATTGGCGGACGGTGTCCAAACTGCGCTCGACTTATACCGAGACCTTGCAACAACAGATCAGCCCGCGCACGGGCCGCGTGCACACCAATTATGGCATGACCGGCGCGCAGACCGGGCGACTCTCTTCAAATGATCCGAACCTGCAAAACATTCCAATCCGCACCGAAGAAGGCCGCAAGATCCGCGAAGCGTTCATTGCGGAACCGGGCAATGTCCTGATCAGCGCCGACTATAGCCAGATCGAGCTGCGCTTGCTGGCGCATATTGCTGGCATTGATGCCCTGAAGGATGCCTTCCATCAGGGCCTCGACATTCATGCCATGACGGCGAGCGAAATGTTCGACGTGCCGATTGAAGGCATGGACCCAATGATCCGCCGCCGCGCCAAGGCGATCAATTTTGGCATCATTTATGGCATTTCCGGCTTCGGCCTAGCGCGCCAGCTCTCCATCCCACGGGACGAGGCAAGCGCTTATATAAAGACCTATTTCAAACGCTTCCCGGGCATCAAAGCCTATATGGATGAGACCAAAAAATATGCCGCTGAACATGAGCAAGTCGAGACGATTTTTGGCCGGGTCCTGCACTTGAAAGGCATCAAGGCGAAAGGCCCGCAGCGCGGCTTCGCTGAACGCCAGGCGATCAATGCGCCCATCCAGGGCTCCGCGGCGGACATTATCAAACGCGCGATGATTCAGATGCCCGGGGCCTTAGAGAAAGCCGGTCTGCAGGCGAAGATGCTGTTGCAAGTCCATGATGAGCTGATCTTCGAGGCGCCGGAGGATGAGGCTGAAGCGACGATGGACGTGGTTCGGTCGACCATGGAACGCGCGCCGCTGCCGGCGCTGAGTTTGAGTGTGCCATTGGTGGTCGAGGCGGATACTGGGATGAATTGGGCGGAGGCGCATTAAGGGTGACCTATTTCGAGAATTTCGTCGAAACTGCGTTCCCACTCAAATGCGAAAAATGCCGTGAAGCGCTTTCAGCACTCACAAGTCAGCTGGCGGCAGAAGGGCAACTGCTCTCTGGGAGACGATGGGTTCAAACCGAGACTATATTGCTCGAACAAACGACCGCGTATGCTGAACATCTGATTCAAAAACTCATGGAGTTTGAGGCAGAACATTCGCCAATTAGAACTAACGATCTTGAGACAGCGATATCGACTCTCTCCAAGTTCCGTCAATTTTGCGAAGACGTGTACGAAGATAAACGAACTGCTGGAAAAGGTGCCTATCCGGAATCCCGGCGGCCTTTCGATGGCAGAAGGATGGAAACCGTATTTGAGGAGGCTCGTCAAAATATCCTAGGATAACGGCTGGAGTTCGAATCCAAACGCTCATTTTAGAAATGGGCGCTTGGAGACACGCGAAAAAGAGCGTGGACAGCTGTTGTTATGCTCTTTGGTGCCGCCATAGGCCGCGTTTTGACATCTTTCTTTTAATCAAACCAATGAGCGAGCCCCTCTCCCGATCGCGGGAGAGGGGTTGGGGTGAGGGCAACGGTCTTCGCGGTTCGGCAACCCCTCTGCTTTTACGCAAACACTCTTGCCCTCATCCCCGGCCCTTCTCCCGCATCCGGGAGAAGGGGGCGCGAAACGCTAGCCTTGGTCCAGGGCATCAATCACATAGGCGAGGAGATGATCTGGGCTGATGGCGATTTCGGCAGGTATACGGATCACACGCCATCCCGCTGCATGCAATCGGATGTCGCGTTCGGCATCTTGAATCTGAACCCTCTGGAGCGCGTGGATGCCACCATCAATCTCGATCACCAGACGCTTTGAGCGAATGGCGAAATCCACCGTCAGACCTGCGATTGGAACCTGCCGGCGCACTGCGATGCCTTGCTGGCGTAAGTGCCTCAGGGTTTCCCAGGCGCGCCGTTCAGGATAGTTCGCTGCGCGTCTTAACCGCCTGGCACGTCGAACAGACTTAGAGACCATGCTCGAGCTTACACGGTGCCCGCCCGCAGACGATCTCCCAGCGTCTCACCCCTACTCCGCCGGCTGCAATTCCGGCACCGCATTCACGACCTCCGCCTCATCCTCATCGCGGGCGAACACGGTCTTCTGGTTCGGCAAGAAGGGCGCGATATAGAGACCGGCTACAGTCAGCGGATAGTCCGGCGCTGTGCCGATCCCGATATTGTCATGCGGACGCTCATCGCGCGGATTGTGGAAGGTCCCGAACAGGATGTCATAGATGATCAGCTCGCCGCCATAATTGGAGTCGCCAATGCCTTTGTCAGGATAATGGTGATAGCGGTGATTGTCCCCAATCGAGAAAATATATTCCCACCAGCCGAGATTGAGATCGATGTTTGAGTGCTGGAAGATACCAATGCTGAGCTGCAGGATGATCGCGACCAAGGCAATCTCTGCGGTCGGCTGTACCAAAGCCAGCGGGATGGCATAGAAAATGGCCTGGCTGATAATTTCCAGCGGATGCGCGCGAATGCCGTTCAGCCAGTATAAGCGTTCAACTGAATGATGCGCCGCATGGATGCGCCAGAGCGCGGGGATTTCGTGCAAGGCGCGATGGAACCAGTAACGGAAGAAATCCTTGATCAGGATAAACATCGCGACTTGCACGACAGGGTTCCACTGATCCGGCCAGAGATCATGGCCATACGGCTCAAGCGCTTCGACCATACCGATAATGAAGAGCGCGCTGACAATCAGACCGGAGATACCGCTCCAGAAGGCACCGGAAAAATACATGATGATGTCGACAGCACTGTCATTGCCGCCTTCCAGCCATTTGCGGCTATACGGCATCAACCGCTCGAGTGGCGCGCAATACAGGCCGTAAATGATCGGCAAAAGAACAAAGCCGAGCAGGGTCAGGCTGGTAATCCCATTCTCAACCAGTTTCAGGCCGACAAAGACGGACAGGATGAGCGTGAACGGAAAAATCGTATGCGACAGGATCTGTCGCAGCAGCGTGCCTTCCAGCTTGTAGGACCAGCTGTCAAGGTGGCGCCAGAACCAGCGCAATGGCTTCACCATCACCCATTGCAGGACAAATTCCAGCCCATTGATCGGGGCGCCGAGCCAGGTCTCTAGAAACCGTCCGATCCTGGCTCGTTCTGGCAATTTCCGATTGCCGCTTCGTGTCGTCGCCATGCCAGTCATCCTCACCTTCGCGCATGAGAAACAGGGCATCGGGGCACGACATCCTGCTACACATCAATTAAATGAACACGTTCAATTAAATAGGCAATAGCAAACTGTCAAGGGAGGTCGGGTGTTCAAAGATGAAGTGCAGCGCCCAGGCGTGGGTCCTGAACGGCGCGCGCTGTGCTAGCGCGGCGCCATCCGGATCGCGCCATCGAGACGCAAACACTGGCCATTGAAATAGCCATTGCGCGCCAATTCCATGGCCAGTGACGCAAACTCTTCGGGCTTGCCGAGACGCTTCGGAAACGGCACCGATGCCGCGAGACTGTCCAGAACCGGTTGCGGGGCGCCGAGCATCAAAGGTGTGGCAAAGATCCCGGGCATGATCGAATTGACGCGAATGCCAATATTCATCAAATCCCGCGCCATAGGCAGAACCAGGCCATTCACGCCAGCCTTTGCCGAGCCATAAACCACTTGACCAATCTGAGCATCTTGCGCCGCCACTGACGCCGTCATGGTGATACAGCCGCGCTCGCCATCTTCCATTGGCTCGAGAGATGACATACCCAGCGCGGCATGCGAGGCAATTCGAAATGAGGCGACGAGCACCCCTTCCACGCCGCGCGCATAGGTTTCCGTATCTAGCTTCTTGTAACCGCCGCTTTCCTTGTCATAAGCCAGCGTCTTGCCGCGCGTCGACGCCATCGCACAATGAACGCAGATACGTTCCTGGCCTTGCGCGGCACGGGCCGCAGCAAAGCCGGCAATGACAGAGTCTTCGTCGAGGATGTTCACTTTGTGGAAGGTGCCGCCAATTGCGGCCGCAACGTCTTGTCCGGCCTCTTCATTAATGTCGAAGATCGCAACCGGGACGCCTGCGGCGGCAAACCCTTCTGCCGTCGCTCGGCCAAGACCGGAGGCGCCGCCTGTTACGATGGCAGGTGTGTCTTTTGAAAGCTGCATCAGATCACTCCGGCACCGCGAAAATGTGCGCGATCATATGCGTGCCTTCGAACACAGCCGTGTCCTCAACATTGATTCCGTCTTCAACGAAGACGAAGTCGAGCACGCGATCCTGATCAACATCGCTATGCAGCATGACTAAAAACTTGCTGCCAACGTCCGCCGGGTGGTCAATGCGAATAGTCACGTCTTCATTCTGGCCAGCTTCGAGATATGCAAATCCGGACACCATGTTGCCATTCGGGCGGCCATCCATGACCGGGTGTAGGACCAGAAAACCGGGCTTCTCAATCACCACTTCGGGAAATGTAATGGCGGTGGAGTCAGCGCGAAACGTCGATACGGCAGCGTCATCCACCCGTACTTCAGAAAAGTGCGTCACCCCAGCAGTGCGGGTCAGACCTTCAACCATGATCATGTTCGCCTGACCATTCCCCATCGTGATTTGCGGCGGGGCATCGGCTTCCTGCGCGGTCGCGCATCCGGCTGCGAGGCTAGAAAACAGCGCCAATGCGGCCATGGTCTTTTTGGTCATGAAAATCTCCCTGATTATATTTCTTGATGCACCCTAGCCCGCCATTTCATGGAAGCAGAGGCGCCTTTCGTGCGATCTTGCCGACCGCATGCCATTCATCAATACCAGTGGTTCAAGCGATATATCCGAGCGCATAGGCCCGCATAACGGCACTTACCCGATCTGAGACTTCGAGCTTTTCGAAAATGCGCTTCAACACAGTGTTGATCGTGTTCACAGACACGGACATCGCCTGAGCCACTTCCGGATTGCTCTTGCCGCGGGCGATCATATTGATCGCTTCCAGCTCACGCCCGGACAGTGTCCGCTCGCGATCGGCTGTCTTATACATGATGTCGAGCAGTTTCAGGTACGCCGTCTGCGAAATCGAGTGCAGCACCATCATGTCCATTTCGGTGACGGTGCGGTCTTCATAAGAGTGGTAACAGAAATAGCCATTACGGAATAAAGGTCCGAAGACGGGCACGACGACACCCGCCCCAAAACTCGCAATATGATCACGGAAATAGTGCAATTGCGGCGAGCGTGGCTCCAATAATCGATCTATATCGCTCCACAAAAAGGGCTTCGTGGTACGGACCGAAGCGTGCAGAAACGCATCGAGATAGCCCGGCGCTTGTTCCAGCGCCTCACCAAGCTCTGGACTGAAGCGCGATGTGGTGGAGAAGAAAATCGCTTGCTCCGCAGCCGCTTCGCTTGGGAAACAGCGGCAACACACGCCTTCAACGCCAGCTTTATCGCAGATCGCATCAATCAGTGCCCAGACCTGTTCACCGGTTTCGGACGCTGCGATTTTCGACGCAAAGACACCAAAATTGAAGTCTTCGGTCAGCCCTGAACATGACGAAGTTTGACCCGAATGGGTGCTTGAATCTTGTGCCGGAATAACCGCCATCTCTCTGCCCTCTCTGTTCTCTCTTTTGTTTTCGGAGAACTTTCTAAATGCAATTTAAGGCGATCAGGGTGTATTCTGCAAGTGTACACAACCGGCAATTGGGAACGCCACATGCGGTCTGGCACTGTAACAGTGCATACAGCTCCAGAATCTATTTCGGATACTCTATTCGTCGACGAAGGAAAGTTCCGCGCTCGCCCGTCGCAGCGCAGCTTCGGCAAGCGCGAGACATTCTTCCAGTTCAGTGGCGGTCTCAGGCGTCATATCAGGATTGTTTGGTGCGGTATCGCGCAAGACCTCAAGGTGATCTGCGATACTTTTCAGCTCATTCATTTGCTGATTGCTGCGGATCTCTGCCCGTGTCTTGAAGTCAAATACAGTAGAAATGATAAAGCCCCAATCGCAACGACTCTCTACTATTAACCTAATAGACGCGATTCTTCTGTCCCACGATTGGGCGACATTTATTCAACTATCGGGCGAGTTAGCCTGCGCGATCAAAAGCATCTTGCCCTGGTAAACCAACATAGAACCAGCCCGGAGACACACCAAGCGCACGCGACAAGCGCGCCACCGCACTTGCGGGAATGCGGGATTCACCGCGTTCAAAGGACGCCAAGCGTTGGGCCGGAATCTCTGTCTGTTGCGCCACTTCCAACTGACACAAGCCGAGTCGCTCTCGTGCTTCAGCGATTCTGGCCCCTAAATGTTTGTCGATGCTGACAGACAATGTCTTGCCCCAAACGTCCTGTAAATAAGTGACACGCTGATACGCTGCGTCGATGATGTGACGCAAGTCACATTTTCGCGAACAATTGGTAAGAATCGGCGCCGTCAGACCTGACGGCGCCCCTCTGCGAATCTCTTAATATTTCACGGAACAGCCATAGGGCGTCGCACTGGTCACCTCTGGCGCTGTACCAGACGCAACAGCAGAGAGCGCCGCAGTCACGTAATTCGTGGCGACCGCAATATCAGCGACTTTCGCAGACCGGATCGAGTCGATCGCACCTTGATAGGCCAGCGTACCAGCGCCGTCGATGACATACATGTGCGGCGTGGTCTTCGCATCATAGGCGCGACCAAGATCGCCGCTCGGGTCAAGAATGGTAAAGCTTGGCTCAGACGCGCGCTCGGTGTTCTTGGCCAGCGCGCCATCGGCTTCAAGATAGCCTTGTTTGCCTGGCGCGGAGGAAATCACTTGAATCCAAACAATATCGTCTTCGGTCGCACCGGACTGCAATGTCTGCATATTGTTGACCGGTTCCGCATAATGCTTCTTCACGAATGGACAATCATGATTGGTCCATTCCAGGACCACGGTCTTGTCTGAGAAATCCGACAAGGAAATCGTCTCACCGCTCGCCGTCACCATATCGGCAAAACCTGGCGCGGATTCGCCGCTGATTGGCGCGGCATTGGCGGTGAAAGCAATCATAGAGCCAGCAGTGAGTGCGACAGCCGTCGCCATGCCAGCTGCCAGACCAATGTTTCGACGTGTAAGCGTTTTCATGTTTGGATTCCCGTTCTACCCAGAAGCCTAGAAATCTATCTTAGCTCGCGGCTTCGACAAGTCCTGTTACAAGATCGATAGATAACAATTCCGGGAGCACGTCCGGATCGGTCGCGCCTGGCGGATACCAGAGATACATGGGGACCCCAGCGCGATTATGCTTTTGCAGCTCCAACGCAATGGTTTTGTCGCCATTGGTGAAGTCAGCGACCAGGAACGCGACATTGCCTGCTTCGAAGGCGTCGACCACAGGACGGGTCTGCAGCGTTTGCAATTTGTTGGCCTGACAGGTGACACACCATTCCGCCGTAAAGTCGACGAATACAGCGCGCCCTTCCGCGGTCAATTCAGCCACGCGCTCCGGCGACCAGGCTTCGGTCTCATATTTCGCGCTATAGGCTTCATTTGGTGCGTCTGTGGCTGACGCCGTGCGGGCTTGCGCCAGCGGCCATATCAACCCAGCCGCGATGGCGAGACCGGCAACGCCCTTGGCGAGGTGACCGGTCTGTTCCGTCCCCAATCGCACGATCAGAATGAAAGCGCTGAGCAATCCCGCCAGCCAAAGCAAACTGCTTATACTTTCGCCAAGACTTGTTGCCGACATCAGACCAAAGACGGGTATGATCAAGGCCAATCCGAGGACGGACAGCAAAATCGCTTTGGCGCCCTGATTGGCAGATTTCAGCGCCCAGATGCCAAACGCGACCAATGCCGCGCCTGCCACGACCATGGCCGCCATGCGATATCCCGCAAGCGCGCCAAGCACTGATAGCAACCAAGCCGCCGTCAGGAACATCGGGAAGGCGAAGACCTGTTTCAGCGTCTCCATCCAAGCGCCTGGCTTGGGAATGAATTTCTGCAAGCCGGGCGAAAAGCTGAGGAAAAGGAATGGCAGCGCCATGCCGAGCCCCATGGTCAGCAAAACCAGAACCACATTGACGGCCGGTTGTGTCATTACCGCGCCCAGTGCCGCACCTAGGAACGGGCCTGTGCAGGGGGCTCCGACAATCGCAGCCAGCACGCCCGTGAAAAAGGCACCCGCACTGCCTTGCTTAGCCGCCAAACCGGACCCGGCACTTTGCACCGACGTTCCGAGTTCAAACAGGCCAAGCAGCCAAAGTCCAATCAGGAAAACAATCAGGATCAGCGCTGTCACAAGGATTGGATTTTGCAACCAGAAGCCCCAGATCGCGATCCCCGTTGCCGCCCGGACGGCCAAAATGGCCGCGGCCAAAGCCGCAAAACTGACCAGAACACCCGCTGCGTACCATAGGCCGTGCGTCCGCGCTTCGGCCGCATTGCCATTGGCTGTCGACGCAACAATGCCCATGGCCTTGATCGATAGAACTGGCAAGACACAAGGCATCAGGTTGAGAATAAGCCCACCGACCAGCGCGAAGCCCATCAAGAACAGCAAATTGCCGCCGCTTGGGATACCAACGCCGCCGCCCACGCCCGCTGCGCCAGATGTCCCTGGCAAGATCGCGCCGGATGTGGCCGTCACCTCGAAAGCGAGATCACCAAGTGTCATAACGCCGGCAATCGTTCCAGGCGCCGCCGCGTCTGCTTGCGCCGGCTGCAGGCGAAGACTCAGGCCATTGTCGCCAAAGCTCACGGTCTGGTCCGCTGCGTGCGTGATTTCGTGGCCATAAGGAAAAAACCGCGCCTGCCCGGACTGACCCGCAAATTGATCGCCGGCCAGCGACAAGGTCCAAGCGTCGCCTGAACGCGTGATGCTGGCATCCCCATTGAAGGCGGGCGGCACTCGCATCAACGCGGTCTGAATCCGCTCAGACCCGTAAGTATCCGGCAGTTGCGCCGCGCCGACAGACAGTAAGAGCCGAATCTCAGCACTTTCCGGAATGCAGACATCCTCACAAATCAGGTAATCGGCCACGCCTTCGAACAGAATCGGCCCGTCTGCGGTCTCCGGTATTTGAACACGAAACGGCAAGACGACTTGGTCTGAATAGCCATAGTCCATGATCTGACCTGGCACGACGGGCAGCAGTTCAGGCAGTGGCCACTCGAAATCGCCGACGGTCTGCGACACAGGATCGCTCGTCTCTTTCCAGGTAATTTCCGGTGGAATCCCGGCATCGCCCGGATTGATCCAATAGATGTGCCAGTTCGGGTCGATCTCGAATGACAGACCGAGCCAGACGGTCTCACCTGGTACGGCCAATGCCCGTTCCGATATCAGCTCCACGCGCGCGTGTCCGCCATCCACGGGTTGCGCCGGTGCTGGCGCGGCGAACACCCCAATCAGGACGAAGAGCATGGCGCACAAAAAGCCGCGAAGAGAAGGCATATATATCGTCCTGTTCAACGTATGGCGGTTCCATACAGGAGCTGTGCCTGCAGGAAAACCACCTCGCGAGGATGTGACCAGTGAAAACTTTACGCTGAAACCAAAAAAGGGCGGCTTAATAAAGCCGCCCTGATTCAAATAATTATCAGCCAGGGCTTAAACAGCTGGCGACGGCGTCGGCGCAGCAGCAGGCGCCGCTTGAGCCGCAGTCTGTTGCGACCGCAACGCTCGAGAAATGATCCGCTGCCAGTTCAATAGAGAGATCATGTGCGCATAAATCGCGCCCAGAGCGCCATTTGCGCGAAGCTCTTTAAACTGCTCATCAGTCAATTCATTGAGTTTATTCTCATCAATCGCCCAATAGTCAGCGATTTTCTGCTGTTCGCCCGCATCATTGCCCTGCGCATCGCGCGGTTGGAAATTGACAGTCTTTTCTTCGAATAAGCCCATATTCTTGATGATTGTCGCAAATTCCGCGGTTGAGCGGCGCTGACGCTCGAATTCCTGGCAAAACTCAATCGCGTTCTGCGTGAACGGGCTGGGCTGGCCATTTTCGAACAGCATGACTTCCGGCTGATTGGTCACCATTGGCGCGTCGCGATCGATGCAAAGAAGCAAACGGTCGCTCTGATTGTCATTGGCAAATACGAACGGATATCGACGGACAAAAGCTGGGACATAAAAATCAGGATCAATCGTCCCGTTTTCGGCGACAAACAGGTTCTCGCCTGCTCGCACGCCCATCACCGCCACCGGTGTGAACTCTTCGCCCACAAAAATGATCGGGTAAGCGGCAGACGCCATACCAAATTCAGTCACAGTGACGGGTACGGCATGCGCGTCACGCAAAAATCCAAAGGGTTGTTCGATTTGCTTAACCCCTAATCCGGCATGTTGCTCTGGATTTAGAGGTTGAGGGTTCTTGTAGAAGAGAACGTTTCCGGTCAATTCTGCTTGTTGTGTAGTCGGCGTATTTTCCACAGGCCACTCCGCTTGATAGACTGGCGGGGTTTAACGGAAATGGATAAGGCCGACAACAGGCAGAAGACCAAGGAATGCAGCTGTTGCAGATGTTTCATGAATTAATCCGTTTTTCTCGCCTTAAGCGTGCACCTGCGCGCTTGCGCAGCCTGGTCATAATCACAGTATCGATTGCCGCGCTCAGCTCTGTGCCAGCGTGCAGTCAATCCAATGATGAATCCCGCTCCACGCGCCGCGCGATCAGTCAGTCTCAAGCCATTGCGTCCGACTTTCTGCGCACGGAACTGGCCCTCTCGCCTGAATCCGCGAGCCGCCTTGATTTAGAGCGCTATCTCGGTCCCACCGCCAGCTATGCGCTCGACAATCATTCCCAAGCCGGGTTTGAGCGCGGCCGATTGGTCCGGATTGAGCTTTTGCAGCGCTTACAGAGCCGCCCGAGACTTCCAGAGGACCATGCGCTGACCCGCGATTTGCAAGTCGCGGAACGGGCATTGGTCGATTTGATTTCGCTTGAACAGCTTGGTTATGGGCGGTTCGATTATGCGAGCATGCGCCCTTACGCCGTGGATCCATATTCCGGCATTTGGATCGAGGGACCGACCCTCCTCGCCTATCGCCAATCCATTACCAATGCCGATCAAGCGACAGCCTACGTATCCAGACTTCGAACTTTGAGCGCGGCGGTCCAGGATACCAAACGGCGCGTGCTCGCGGATCAAGCGTCCGGCATTCTGTTGCCGCGCCCCTTGGTCGATGAGACGCGCAGGCGCCTGACGCAGCTGATCGATGAAGACAATCGCGCAATGATTCAATTGGTCGAAACGTTTGACGCGCTGCTCGCCAGCGTTCCGGGTCTTTCTGCCGCGCGGCGCGAGCAATTATCGAATGTGGTCCGTATCGAAGTGACCGACAATTTGATCCCGGCCTATGACGACTTGCTGGCCACGCTTGATGAAGCCGCAGAGACTGCTGCGGACCAGGCAGGCATATGGGCGCAACCTCGCGGCCTGGACGTCTATACGGGCATCCTGACGGCCTCAATCGGGGAATCGTTCAGCACAGAACGGCTGCATGAAAACCACTTACAGCAAGTTGCAACGCGGCGCGCGAACTTGTCCGCGATGATGACCTTGGATCCGGAAGCATTCCCCGCGCAGGCGCCAAAACCCGATCGATTGTCGCGACAGATTGCATGGTACACAGCGGCGATGACAGATCCGGCTGCGCCCTTGGCGTCTGTTACAGACCCAGCGCCTCAGCCAAATGTCCTGACAGAGCTTGCGCCGAAATCGGATTGGACCCGGATCGCGAACGCTACAGATTTCGATGCACAGACGGATGCAATCCGACAGTTTCAAGCGGTTATGGATCAACCGCCTTATGCAATCTGGCAGTCAGAGGGCGACAGCGCCCGCGCTCCGTATCGCGTGATCGTTGAGTACCCCGCGGTTCAGGCCGCCTGGCAACACTATGTCTGGCATCGCGCTATGGCAGAGACATCGATTGAGACCAATTCAGTGCCAGAGGTGGCCCGAAACTCGATCGATCTCTTTCAAGCCGTGCTCGCCGCAGCGGACACAGGCATCCATCTCAGTCGATGGTCAATTGCGGACGCGAGCGACCATATCGCTGTGAATTCGGGACTGGGAGAGCCTGTGTCACGGCAACTCGCCCTCAGCATCGCCGCGCGTCCAGGCTATCATAGCGCCGTCGCCATCGCGCGGTTGCGGATCGAAGCTTTGTCTGAGCGCGCGCAAGCGGTTCTGGGAGAACAATATTCAGAAACCGACTTTCAACGCACCATTATCGAACCAGGTCCGAGACCTTTATCCTTGATCGAGAAAGACGTGGAAGCCTGGTACGGTCAACGTCTGGCCGATGGCTCGACGAATTAAGCGTCGCGCTAAGCCGCCAGCGCCAGTTCCTGATCTGTATGTTCGAGAACAGGATTCAATCCGGCTTCGAGGTCCTGTAAGGCCCGCGCTCGATCTGTCGGGTCGGTTTCACGCAAAACAAAGACCGCGCGTGCGCCATAACGCTCAGCATCGGCCCAGGCCCAGATTGGTTGCACATCATGCAACCGGCCCCGCAGTGTGGTCAGACGCACGACACGCCAGCCAAACGGACCTTGCGCTGCAAACAGCGCCACGCCGGCTTCGCGCGCCCATGGCGCATTCGGGGACATACGGGTAAAAGAATAAGCTTTGCCGGAACGACCACGGAATTTCATTTCTCTCATAATTGTTCTCCTTGTGTTCCGTTCCTTATATTCCTCTTTTGTTCTCATGCAAGAAGTTTTTGGTTAACAAGGTCTTAACGCGCATCGACCTCGCGCTCCGCGAATCAAAGTCGTAAATCCGACACGAATGCTTGCACTGTGGATAATTTTCGCATATGAGCCTTTTGCTCACCCGCAGCATAAGGGTGGGGTGTGAGGAAATCATCGCAATTTTGAGTGACGAAACTTGAAACGGCATCTCTTCGCACCCAAATAATGCTCAAGTTGAGCATAACAGGAGGCTGATATGGCAAGACTGATTGATTCCGGACCTGGATGTCCGACCCCAACCCCTTTGCGCGCTGCGTCTGCAGCAGAAGCGCAGGGCCTGGCTTATGATGATGCGGTCAAAGCCAAAACCGATCACCTTTACCCATTGGTCAGCGACTTTATCACACCAATGGAATGGCCAGCTGTGGCGCCCCTGGTCGCTGCGATCAATGATCTGAAAGTCGAGAAGAATGCGGTCATCCTGGCGCATAATTACATGACGCCGGATATTTTCCGTCTGGTCGGGGACTTTCGAGGCGACAGTTTGCAGCTCGCCCGTGAGGCGGCCAATGTTGATGCCGACGTGATTGTTCAAGCGGGCGTCCACTTTATGGCTGAGACGTCAAAAATCCTCGCCCCGAGCAAAACCGTTCTGATTTCCAGCCTAGAAGCCGGCTGTTCGCTCGCAAGCTCGATCACCGGCGCGGATGTCCGACTGATCAAGGAACGCTATCCGGATTATCCGGTCGTGACTTA
Organism: Pseudomonadota bacterium; assembly: GCA_039818185.1. GTDB lineage: Bacteria > Pseudomonadota > Alphaproteobacteria > Caulobacterales > Hyphomonadaceae > Henriciella. Next base: position 499,730 of record JBCBUI010000001.1, on the reverse strand, counting down.
CGTCAACACGACCGCGGACGTGAAAGCCGAATGCCACATTACCTGCACCAGCTCCAACGCCGCGCAAGTGGTTGAAGCGGTGGCTAAGGAATGGGACACGGACACCGTCATCCTGGTGCCGGATCAGTATCTCGCTAAGAATGTTGCGGCGCAGACAAATATTCGCATCATCACCTGGCCCGGCGCCTGCGAAGTGCATGAATTGTTCAGCGCGGACGATGTCGACGCCCTGCGCGAAGCGCATCCTGGCGTGGTCATCCTGGCCCATCCGGAATGTCCGCCTGATGTTCTCGAAAGTGCTGATTTTGCCGGTTCGACGGCGGCGCTTGCCAACTATGTCAAAGATGAAAGCCCAGCCAAAGTCGTGCTGCTGACGGAATGTTCTATGTCCGACAATGTCGCGGCCGAAAATCCGGGCGTAGATTTTGTGCGGCCGTGCAACCTTTGCCCGCACATGAAGCAAATCACGCTGGAAAACATCCTCGATTGCTTGACCGATATGAAGCATGAAGTGACGATCGAAGAAGATGTCCGTATGCAAGCGAAAGCGGCGATCGATGCGATGTTGGCCTTGCCGAAAATGGCCAATCCACTCGCCTTTGAGACCGGCCTGAAGCCCATGGACATTGAGGTAATTTCACCCAACTGACGCCTTGCCGCGGCCATATACGCGGCTAAGGTGAAATTGGAGAGAGACGAAGGAGAGCCCCATGGCAAAATGGTTGGTTGCAATGATTGCAAGCCTATTGAGTCTGACTCTCCTGCCGGCCGCGGCCGATACCAAAGACCCGGGCGACGTGCTCGGGTCCTGGAGCTTCCAGACCAAACCGTATCGCCAGGGCCAATGTATCATGACCGGCACGATGCGCTTGAGCAGCCATCCTGAAGAGGGGCTTTACGAGTGCGAGCTCACCGCGGTCGAGGTTTGCTCGATGTGGGGCCGCTCTGTGGTGCTGCAGGAATGCAAGGCGCGCCGATTTGGCAACCAGGTCTCTATTCGGTCACAGATCACACAGATGCTGGAACAAAAAGTCGAAGGCCTGATCTATGTCCCGGACAATTTCAGCCTGACCATTCAGGACCATAGCCGCATGTGGGGTGCCCTGGTCTCCGCCGCGACGGCGCCGGTTGAGTTTCGTCGTTCGGAAGACGGCATATCCTGATGCGCACGCTCGCTTTGGCCCTCTGTACCAGTCTGCTGACGCTGCCGGCCATGGCGGATGCGAACATTGCCGGACACTGGACGTTTGAAGCCAATGTCGAAGCCGATTGCACTTTTGGTGGCACGGCGCATCTCGAAAGAACGTCAGATGATCGCTTTGTCGGCGAACTGACGGCGCGCCAGTCCTGCCCGCTGCTGCCAGAAGATTATCTGGTCCGACAAGACTGTGAGGCCTCGCAACTTGGCAATCAGCTTTCTGTCCGGTGCCGCATCGTTGAATTTATCAACGGCTTTGAGAGCGAATTTTATTACCCGGATAATTTTACCCTGACCATTGAATCCTCCGCCCGCATGCATGGCGCGCTGGTCAGCGCTGGCCGCGCCCGCCCGGCGGAGTGGATCAGGGATGAAGGGGGCATTTCTTGAGTCTAGAAATCGGGCCTCGGCCCGAAAGATACACAGCCCCTGCTCCGGCAGGCGATGCCCGCATTTTAATTGTTGGCGCAGGTCTTGCCGGCTTGTTCCTGGCTCTGCGCCTGGCGCCGCGTCCCTGCACCGTCATTTCGCCGGCCCCGCTCGGACAGGCGGCGTCTTCAGCCTGGGCACAAGGTGGCCTCGCCGCAGCTTTGCACCCTCAAGACAGTCCGGAACAACATGCTGCCGATACGATCGCCGCTGGCGCAGGTCTGGTCGAACCTGCCATTGCCAAACTGATTGCCGAAGATGGCCCCAAACGTGTGCGCGACCTGATCGCGCTGGGCGTCCCGTTTGACCGCACCCCAGAAGGTCATCTCGCACTGAGCCTGGAAGCGGCACATTCGCACCCGCGCGTCGCGCGCGTCGCAGGTGATCTTGCCGGCAAAGCGATTATGGGCGCGCTGACCGCCGCCGTACGATCAGCCAGCCACATTCAACTGATCGAGCACGCCAAAGCGGTTGGCCTGTTGCAAGATGCTCAAGGCCGGATTGGCGGCGCCATCTTGAAAGACCGGCGGGGGCGGATTTCGACCTTTACCAGTCCAGAGACGGTCTTGTGTACAGGCGGTTCCGGCGGCCTGTTCCGGGTCACCACGAACCCGCCACAGGCGCGCGGCGACGCGCTGGCTATGGCCTATACAGCAGGTGCCGTGATCGCAGATCCGGAATTTGTTCAGTTTCATCCGACCGCAATGGATGTCGGGCTCGACCCGTCACCATTGGCCACAGAGGCCTTGCGCGGCGAAGGCGCCATCCTGGTTGGCGAAGATGAGACGCCGTTCATGGCCCGCTATCACGCCGACGCAGAGCTTGCGCCGCGCGATGAAGTGGCCCGCGCCATTCATTCCGAAATCTCTGCGGGTCGCAAAACGTATCTCGATACGCGACAAGCCATTGGCGACGAGATCAAAGATCATTTCCCGACCGTCTTCGCCGCCTGTATGGCGGCCGGTATTGATCCGCGTCAGGCCGTGATCCCAGTCGCGCCGGCCATGCACTATCATATGGGCGGCATCCTGTCGGACACGTGGGGCCGAGCCAGCTTGAACGGTTTGAGCGTCTGCGGCGAGTGTAGCAGCACCGGCGCGCATGGCGCCAATCGCCTGGCCTCGAATTCGCTTTTGGAAGCTGTGGTCATGGCCGCGCGGATTGCCGATCGCTTACGAGAGTCAGACCTTGGCACTGCCCTGGACAGCACCGGCCTGGTTCCAGCCGACTTGCCGGATCCGATCTTGCAAGACTTGCGGGACGATATGGCCAATCATTGCGGGGTCGTCCGAACAGCCACAGGCTTGTCAGCCTTGAAAGCACGGATCGAAGCGCTTGAGGCGCAATATCCGGCCACCCGCGCGCTATGCGCGGCACGGATCATCGCTGACGCGGCCTTGGCGCGCAGAGAAAGCCGTGGCGGTCACTTCCGCGCCGATTTCCCTGAGACCAGCGAGACCGCGCATCGAACATTTACGGCGACTCTCAATACGGTCGCGCCTGAATTGGAACTTATTTCATGACGTTTATCGCGCCGCCTCCATTACCAGATATTGTGCTGGAGCCGATCGTCCGCCTTGCGCTGGCCGAAGATCTTGGTCGCGCGGGCGATCTCACAACTGATGCAACCATTCCGCCCGGCACACAGCTCACCGCGCATATCAGAGCCCGTCAGGCAGGCCGGCTGGCCGGCATGGATGCCGCCACTTATGCGCTGAAACTGATTGACGCGGATGTCTCGCTGGAGACGCACAAGATGGATGGGGATACGCTCGCACCCGGTGATATCGTCGCCGTCATGCAGGGCGCCGCCCGATCGATCCTGATCGCAGAGCGGACCATGCTCAACTTCCTGGGTCGTTTGTCTGGCATCGCGACGCTGACCTCTCAGTTTGCAGAGCGGATGGCCCATACCAAAGCGAAAATAGTCTGCACGCGAAAAACCACGCCCGGCCATCGCGCCGTGGAAAAACGCGCCGTGCGCTGTGGTGGCGGCACGTCGCATCGTTATGGCCTGGATGATGCCATTCTGATCAAGGACAATCATATCGCGGCATGCGACTCGATCGCTGATGCCTTGCAACGTGCGCACGCTTATGCCGGGCATTTGCGGATGATCGAGATCGAAGTCGACTCGCTCGACCAGCTCGCAGAAGCGCTGCCGCACAAGCCGCATGCGGTTCTGCTCGACAATATGGAACCGGATCTGTTGCGCCAGGCTGTCGCGATGATTGACGGTCAATGCCTGGCCGAAGCAAGCGGCGGCATTACGCTCGACACGGTTGCCGCCAAAGCCGAAACCGGGGTGGATTATATCTCGTCCGGCGCGCTCACTCACTCTGCGTTAAATCTTGACCTCGGCCTCGATATCCTCTGACCTGTTGAAAACAGACAGACCGGAGGAAAAATTGGGCAAGGCAAACGGACGCAAGTCGATTTTCATCACAGGCGCGGCCTCAGGCATTGGCGCGGAAACCGCTCGCTTGTTCCAGTCGCGCGGCTGGTTTTGCGGTCTTTACGATATCAATGAGCAAGGTCTGCAAGAGATTGCGGATGAACTCGGCACAGACAATTGCCATGTCGCCAAGCTCGATGTCACCAAACGCGATGACTGGGCCGCGGCCATGGCCAGCTTTGGCGCTGAAACGAGCGGGAAGATGGACGTCTTATTCAACAATGCTGGCATCGGTCGGCATGGCTGGTTCGAGGATATCCCGCCGGAAGAGTCCGATCTGATTGTCGATATCAATGTCAAAGGCGTGATTAACGGTGTCTATGCCGCTATACCGCTGCTGAAAGAAACCGAAAATGCGCGGATCGTGAACACAGCCTCCACAGCAGGTGTCGTCGGTTCTCCGCGCCTGGCCGTCTATTCCGCCACGAAATTCGCGGTCAGAGGGCTGACTGAGGCATTAGATGTGGAACTCTCAGGGCTCGGCATACGTTGCACCAGCCTGATGCCCTGGTTCATCGACACCCCTATCCTGGACATGGGTCTCACCGAAGGCGCGAATGTCAAAATGGCTGATGAAATCCGCGAACAAGGACAGGAAGTCTATCCGGTCTCGCTCGCCGCTGAGACCGCCTGGGAAGCGGCGCATGGCAAGGATATCCACTATATGGCCGGCAAGGCCGCCAAACGCGCGCGGTTCGCTGCCCGATTCATGCCGGGCCGGATTAAGAAGCAAATACTACAGGGGTTACCGCCGCGCGATTAAAGCGCGGATGGCGAGGTGACAGCCGCATCCATTTCGATCGCGGCTTCTGTCATCGTGTCAGCCGGACTTGGCTCTGGCAGCCGGCCACTGGTTCTGACTTCGTTCAAGGCCCGCGCATTCAGCTCATCCGCTGTCGACGCAGGGGTCAGCAGTTCGGTTGGCGCAACAGTGGCTGCACCGGCAGGGACGATTGTCTTCAGACCGGCCCGGCGTTGCGCCAGACGTGCGCTCTGACGCGCGGTTGCCACAGACCATTCTGCTCCACGTGGGAAACGATAGAAGATGTGCGTGCCGATTTGACGGGTCTTGATCAGGCCTGAATTCCAGACCGGGTCCACATAGGTGGCGTGATAGTGGGTCGCCCCGCCCGTCTTGCGCTCGTTCAGATCCATCATGACGTGCGCAGCAATGCTCTGGGCTTTGTCCCATTTTGCACCACGCGGCTGCTTGTTCATGGCGCCATCGCAGGTGAAGGTAAACTGACACCCTGTCGTCCGCGTCGCGCCTTGGAAGACCACTTCGCAAATCGTATTCGGATAACGATGATCATTGACGCGATTGGCGATGACTTCTGCCACACCCATTTGACCGGAAATCGATTCACTGCGCGCTTCATAATAGATGGCTTGGGCGAGACACTGGGTCTGGCGCACCATGTTTTCAGCATCCGTGCGTTTTGGCACTTGCAGCGTCACCAGACTGCCAATCGCGGCCCGATCGCGATCGAAGGCCGCATATGGGCTGAGCGCTGATCCAGGGTCGCGCTCGAGCGAAACTTCGACGAATTTCAGCCAGTCATGGTTCAACAGCTCTGAACGATCATTCAAGGCATACGTGACTTGCACATCGTCCTGACGGATTTCCGCCAGCTGTACGCTGCGATCGCGGAATTGTTTGTCACTTTGCTGGTCAGCATTGACCCCAGCAATCACCGGCATCGCTGCGACCAGAGACGCGAAACAGGCCGCGCCGAGCACGCCTTGCATGAAGCGGCGGCGGTGTCTGGCAGACGTTTGCACACGCAACCAGCGACCAAATTGCGCGGTCACGTTCGTGCCCGTCATCGGGTTTTTGGAAAAATCCGTCATATCAGTCTTTTTTTCCCACCACACTTGAGGGTCGTCCCGGCCCTGCAAGTTTCAAACCTTTTCCTATTCAGAACGGCGCCCAGCCGCTTATCTTGGATTCTGTTCTTTCGACCCGTGCATATTTGTGGATGGCCTAGAAAATCAATTCTAGATGGCCGCGAATTCCACACATTTCTTGTCCGTCATTTCAGCTGAACTCATGCTGAATTAAACGAAACAATGGATAGATTCCGTCTAAATCGCCGATTCCATTGCAGATTCGAAGTAAATTCGAATAAAATTCATACTTTAGTAACCATGATTACCTGTTGCTTAAAGGCCACAGGGTCCGTAATCACATTTTGTTACGAATCCGGAATAAATTCCCGTTTTGCGCGAATTTTAGGACGGGATCAAAACCGCATGTGCGGCCGCCAAACGGGCAATTGGCACGCGATATGGCGAGCAGGACACATAATCGAGTCCGATATTGTGACAGAAAATCACCGAGGCCGGATCGCCGCCATGTTCGCCGCAAATGCCGAGCTTGATGCCGCTGCGCGTGTCACGCCCACGCTCAGTAGCTGTTTTTACCAGCTCCCCGACCCCATCCTGGTCGATCGTGACAAACGGGTCCTTTTCGTAAATGCCCTGCTCCTCATATGAGGTCAGGAAGCGACCCGCATCATCGCGCGAAATCCCTAGCGTCGTTTGCGTTAGATCATTGGTGCCGAATGAGAAGAATTCGGCGGTTTCAGCAATCTGCCCGGCCCGCAAGGCCGCGCGGGGCAGTTCAATCATTGTGCCAACGAGATAGCTGAGCTTGGTTCCCGTTTCCGCGAACACCGCCTCAGCCGCGTCATCGACGACCTGTTTCAGAATGTCCAATTCTTTGCGCGTCCCGACCAGCGGAATCATCACTTCCGGCACGGGCGTCGTCCCAGTTTCTTTCGCCACCGCCACCGCGGCTTCGAAAATGGCGCGGGCCTGCATGGCGTAGATTTCCGGATAAGTGATGCCAAGACGACAGCCGCGATGGCCCAGCATCGGATTGCTTTCATGCAGGGCTTCGGCTTGCGCTTTCAGGGCCTTCACATCCATGCCTGAAGAGGCCGCAACCTCTTCCATTTCGACATCCGTGTGCGGCATGAATTCATGCAATGGCGGGTCGAGCAGGCGGATCGTACAAGGCGCTTCGCCCATGATCCGGAAAATATCTTCAAAGTCAGACCGCTGCATTGGCAGCAATTTTTCAAGCGCCGCTTCGCGCCCTTGTTTGGTACCCGCCAGGATCATGCTGCGTACGACCGGAATGCGCTCGGCGTCAAAGAACATGTGCTCGGTGCGGCACAGGCCAATGCCTTCAGCGCCAAAATCCTTGGCGACTTGGACATCGGCTGGCGTTTCCGCATTGGTTCGCACGGCAAGCTTACGCACTTTGTCGGCCCAGCTCATAAGCACGCCAAAATCACCGGACAGGTCTGGCTGCTGCATTTCGACTTCGCCGAACAGGACCTCACCTTCAGCGCCATCGACGGTGATGATCTCGCCCTTTTTGACTTCGCGATCGCCGATCCGGAACACACCAGCTTCAGTATCGATTTGCAACTCGCCGGCACCGCAGACACAAGGCCGACCCATGCCGCGCGCGACGACGGCGGCGTGCGAGGTCATCCCGCCACGTGCGGTCACGATGGCCCGCGCTGCGTGCATGCCGTGAATGTCTTCCGGGCTGGTTTCCACACGGACCAGAATGACCGCGCGTCCGGCTTCAGCCAGGTGCGCCGCTTCATTAGAATCAAACACGACTTGTCCAACCGCTGCGCCAGGACTGGCCGGCAGGCCTTTGACCACGACATCACGCGCAGCATTTGGCGAAATGGTCGGGTGCAACAATTGGTCAAGCTGTGACGGCTCGAGCCGGATCACCGCTTCGTCCTGACTGATCAGGCCTTCATTCGCCATGTCGACCGCAATTTTCAGCGCCGCCGCCGCTGTGCGTTTGCCGGTTCGGGTCTGCAACATATAAAGCGTGCCATCTTCGACTGTGAACTCGATGTCCTGCATGTCACGATAATGCGCTTCCAATTTGTCCGCGACATCGGTGAGTTGTTTATAGACGGGCGGCATCACTTCTTCGAGCGGTGCCTCATCTGATTTCAACTCATCCGCGCGGGCGCGTGAAATCGGCGCCGGCGTCCGGATGCCCGCGACAACATCTTCGCCCTGCGCATTGGTCAGGAACTCGCCATAAAAGACATTCTCGCCCGTCGACGGGTCGCGCGTAAAGGCCACGCCGGTGGCCGACGTCTCGCCCATATTGCCGAACACCATGGATTGCACATTCACAGCCGTGCCCCACTCCGCCGGGATATCGTTCAGTTTGCGATACAGGATCGCACGATCATTCATCCAGGATCCGAACACCGCGCCGATCGCGCCCCAAAGCTGTTCGCGTGGATCATCCGGGAAGGGCTTGCCGAGCTTTTCCGCGACCGCTTCTTTGTACTGACCGACAATCGCTTTCCAGTCCTCGGCTTCCATCTCGGTGTCGAGCTCAAAGCCCTGGCTGTCTTTGTAATCGTCGAGCAGATATTCAAACGTGTCATGGCGCAGGCCGAGCACGACATTGGAATACATCTGAATGAACCGGCGATAGCTGTCATACGCGAACCGCTCACCCGCTTTGGCCGCCAGGCCCTCCACGGTGACATCCGACAGCCCCAGATTAAGGACGGTGTCCATCATGCCGGGCATTGAGGCGCGGGCGCCAGAGCGGACAGAGACCAGCAGCGGATTGGCGGCGTCGCCAAACACTTTTCCGGTCTTCTCTTCCAGCATTTTCAGCGCGTCATCAACCTCTTGCCTCAGGCCATCCGGATAGGCTTCATCGAGATCGTAATAGGCGGTGCAGACTTCTGTCGTCAGGGTAAAGCCTGGCGGCACGGGCAGACCCAGGCTCGCCATTTCGGCCAGGTTTGCGCCTTTGCCGCCCAGCAGGTTCTTCATGGCAGCGCTGCCGTCCGAGCTGCCCCCGCCGAAAGAGTAGACCCATTTGGTCCCTACGCTTGCGCCATCACCCATTTGTGTCCTCCGTCTGCCACGTCGCACGTTTTGTGCGCCGGTTGCATGAGTCTGTGATGCAAGCCAAGCGCCATGGTTAGCGCCGAGAATCAAGTCGGCATTTCGTCTGATTGCGCTGTCACGAAGAATTTTACCGGGAATTGCCCCCTATCCACAGTTAAATGGCAAAATATTGTTGCTGCACCGCAACATCGCTGTTCCGATTTGAGACCGGTCATCTTAGGTTCAGACGCAGGCTCGCAAGAATGTGAGACGATTTGTGATGTATCGCACGCCAGCGCGTCCTAGAATCAGGACAAGCTGACCGCACAAGAACAAATGACTCAATATGGGTGGGCCGAATGACCAAAATCAGACTTCGCGATCTTCTTTCCTTGAACACAGCAACGGTCTTGGCCGCAGTGGTGCTCTGCGCAGTGCTGGCGACGGACCCGAGCTTGTTGGGGTAGGTTTTTAGCCCCTCTCAAGAAGAGGCCTCACCCCTCAATCTTCGAAAAGTCTGCGACCGTCCCAATCGCTTCGCGCATCATGTTGAGCAAGTTCAAACGGTTCTCGCGCACCGCTTTGTCATCCGCATTGACCATGACGCTGTCAGGACCGTCAAAGAACGCATCGACCGGTGCCCGCAAACCAGCCAGCGCCGACATGGCCGCTGCGAAGTCTTCTTTCGCCAAAGCGGATGTCGCCGCCGCAGCACTGGCGCTGATGGCTTTGAACAAAGCGGTCTCGGCTTTCGCTTCCAGCAGAGTCTCATCGACCGCGCCATTGAAAGCGCGTTTGTCTTTCTTCTCTTCCGCGCGGAGAATATTCGCCGCGCGCTTATAGCCCGCGAGTAAGTTGGTCCCGTCTTCAGAGTCGAGGAAGCCGGCGAGCGCTTCGACGCGTTTGACGATCAGGACGAGGTCATCCTCGCCCAAAGCGAAGACCGCATCGATCAAGTCATGACGTTGGCCCTGGTCGCGGAGATATTGTTTGAGGCGGTCGGCGAAGAAGGCTGCGAGCTCGTTCACATCCGCGAAAGCATCTCCAACCTTGAAGTTTCCGAGCTGCGCCGTCGATCGGATTGGCAACCGAACCTCATTCTCCAACACAATCCGCACCACGCCCAGTGCCGCCCGGCGCAGTGCAAACGGATCCTTCGATCCTGTCGGCTTCTCATCGATCGCCCAGAAGCCGACCAGCGTGTCGAGCTTGTCCGCCAGCGCGACCGCAATGCTCACTGGCTCAGACGGCACTGCGTCCGATGGTCCTTGCGGCTTGTAATGATCACGCACCGCATCAGCGACGCGTGCATCTTCGCCCGCCTCAATCGCATAATAACGCCCCATCACGCCCTGCAATTCCGGAAACTCATAGACCATTTCCGAGGTCAGATCGGCCTTGGCGAGACGCGCCGCGCGCTCCGCCAGGTCGGCATCTGCGCCCACTTTCGGTGCCAGCTCCTTCGCCAGAGCCGCCACGCGCTCAACCTTGTCGGCAATCGTCCCAAGCTCTTTCTTGAAATCAATCCTGGCAAGCTTCGGTGCCATCGCCTCAAGCCCGGTCTTCTTGTCATTCTCCCAGAAGAAACGCCCATCCTCGAGCCGTGCTGACAGGACTTTGCGATTGCCGGCCGCAATCGCTTTGCCGCCGTCGGTCGCATCAATATTTGCGACCACGACAAAATTCGGCGCCAGGTCGCCGGTCTTCGGATCACGCACGGCGAAATATTTCTGGTGCGTGCGCATCGACAGCTGGATGACTTCCGGCGGCAATTCCAGGAAAGCCGGGTCCATATCGCCGAGAATCACAACCGGCCATTCGGCCAGGCCGACAACTTCTTCGAGCAGGCCTTTATCCTCGACCAGTTCGAGACCGGCTTTTTCGCAAATCGCTTTGGCGTCGGCCTCGATCTTTTCGCGGCGGCTGTCACGCGTCAGCAAGACATGGCCGACGCCGGACAGTTTCGAAACATAATCATCAAGCCCGCCGACCGCATATGGCCCACGCCCATGCACACGGTGGCCTTCGGTCTCATTGCTGCTGGCAATGCCATCCACTTCAAACGGCACGACGGCGCCATCGAACAGGCAGACAATCCGCTGTAATGGACGGACCCAGCGCATTTCGCCGCGCCCAGTCCGCATCGATTTCGGCCAGTGGAAATTTTGCATGATGGCCGGCACCAGCTCGGACACAATGTCCGGCGTGGCGCGGCCCGAAATGGTCCGCTTGGCGACATAGAAATCGCCTTTCTTCGGGTCGGACCGCACTTCGGCCTCATCGATGGAGGACAGCCCAGCGCCGCGCAGGAAACCTGCGACCGCCTGCTCTGGCGCACCGACTTTCGGGCCTTTGCGCTCTTCGGTGACATCGTCCGACCCGGCGGGCACACCGAGGCAGGCCACAGCGAGACGGCGCGGGCCTGACATGGAGGTCACTTTGTCGACGCCCAGCCCGGCCTCTTTCAAGCCGTTCAGCACCGCGTCCTTGAGATCGCGTTCGGCTTTGGCCTGCATACGCGCAGGAATTTCTTCGCAGAAGATTTCGAGAAAAAGTTCAGCCATGTCAGCTCTGTTTTCTTAAATGGATTTCATATCGGTGACGGTGCGCGCGGTCGCTGCGCCGTCGCCTGTGTTAACGACGCTGGATGGTTCGATCAGCATGATCTCGCATTCTTCATCGGCGCCAGGGCGATGTTCAGTGCCGCGCGGGACAATGATGAACTCGCCGGCTTTGACGATTTCAGTCCGGTCGCGAAACGCCATCCGCATTTCGCCTTTCATGACGACGAACATCTCGTCTTCATTGGCGTGGGAATGCCAATCAAAGTCGCCCTTGATCTTGACCAGGCGGACATCCGTCTCATTCACACGCCCTGCGAGACGCGGCTGCCAGTAGTCAGAAATCTGATCGAATTTCTCGCTGAGATTGACTTTGCTCATGGCAAGGGCTCCTCGTGAAATTGTCCGCGAATATTGGGGATATCCGCATCCGTCATGTCGAACATGACCCGGCGCGTATAGCCGCCACGATACTTGTCCCCATCCAGAAACCGCCAATCGGCAATATCGGCGGTCAGGAATGGCACGTCTTTGCCGCCAGAGGTTTCACCGATAAAGCCAGCAAACTCTTGGCGGATATTCGACACCTCCTCATAATCCCGGCCATAGGCACTGGACGGGATGATCACGGTGACCCGAAAGTCTGAATAGGCCTCATCGCCGCTTTGCCAGGCCGCAAAAAAGACTGGCAGCGAGGCCCGCGCCTCGCTCACCGCATTCTGCATCGCGCGGTCTTTGTAGAGCGCCGGGGAGCCAGGGGTCGGGCTGCAAGCCGCCATGGCGAGTGAGAGGAGGAGAAGGGCCGTCCGTCTCATCACGCCCCCCGCGCCGCTTCCTGCTCTGCCCATTGTTCCGCCGCGCCGCGCGCCAAATCCCGCACGCGTCCGATAAAGGCCTGCCGCTCGGTCGGCGAAATCGCGCCGCGGGCATCAATCAGATTGAAAACGTGGCTGGCTTTCAAGGCAAAATCATAAGCCGGCAACGGTTTGCCCGCGTCCCGCAAGGCGTTGGACTGGTTTTCGCAATCAGTGAACCAGCGTTGCAACATCTCGACATCAGAATATTCGAAATTGAACGCTGATTGTTGGCGCTCATTCTCGATAAACACATCGCCATATGAAAGCGGAGTATCGCTATCCGGCGCGTTGAACGGCAAGTCATAGACATTATCGACGCCGAATACATACATGGCGAGACGCTCGAGCCCGTAGGTTAGCTCGCCTGAGACCGGGAACACATCCAGGCCACCGACCTGCTGAAAATAGGTATACTGACTGACTTCCATGCCATCGCACCAGACTTCCCAGCCGAGGCCCCAGGCGCCGACGGTGGGGTTTTCCCAATCATCCTCGACAAAGCGAATGTCATGCACGGTTGGGTCGATGCCAATCTCATACAGCGAGTTGAGATAGAGGTCCTGCAGGTTTCTCGGATTCGGCTTCAGGATGACCTGATATTGGTAATAATGCCCAAGCCGCATTGGATTCTCGCCATAGCGCGCATCCGCGGGTCGCCGCGACGGCTGCACATAAGCCGCGCGCCAGTCTTTTGGGCCCAAGGCGCGCAACACCGTGGCCGGGTGCAATGTCCCCGCCCCGACCTCCATGTCATAAGGCTGCAGGATTGCGCAGCCTTGCTCGGCCCAGTAATTCTGCAGGCGCAGGATCAGGTCCTGAAAGGATTTGGGTTTGTCTCTGGCAATGGGGGCAGTCATGGTGGTGCGCATTCCGAATAGTAACGCGCTTCGCCTACTCTGGTCTGCGCTTCGGGGCAAGCAATCAGCTTGCGCTAATCCCAGTCAATGCCTTTCGCATCCTGCTGCATCGCCAAGGCCCAATCCGTCCGCGGAGCGCCCTTGGCGGTATAAAGATAGTGCGCTTCAAGCAGCCGCATGGGCCCCGACCGCAACCCTTTGCGCGCTTTGACCAGAACTCGCTTGGCGTCAGCGCCTGGATAAGAGTGCACCGGCAGCACGGTGATTTCGCCGCTCTGACGCTCCAGGACGGCCAGGATGCGAGCCAAATCCGCCGCGCGGTGGACCATCACAAACGTTCCTTTCGGGCGCAAGGCGAACAGCATCGCATTTATCCAGTCTTTCAGCGGAACACTTTCCAGATAAGCGCCCCCCTTGCCGGCACCAGGCGCCTGAATCGCCCCCGCTTCAAAGAAAGGCGGGTTGGAGAAGACCAAATCAAACCGGTTTTGCCAGTCCTGGGGCAGTTTCGCCGCGCTGCCTTCGACCACAGCGACCCGGTTTTCCAGCCCGTTTTCCGCGATGCCGCGGCGCGCCAATTCAGTCATGCCCGGATCCAGTTCCAGGCCCGTCAGGCGCATTTCCGGCAATCGCGCGGCGGCAGGCAGCAGCGTGCCCCCGGCCCCGCTGCCCACTTCCAGCGCCTCGCCTGTCCCGGTCTCATCCAAGGAAGCGGCCAGAAGCACGCTATCCGTACCGGCCCTAAACCCTTGTTTAGGCTGAAAAACCTTGACGCGCCCGCCGAGGAATTCGTCGCACGTTGCGTCGATCACGCATCCTTCTCCACGTCGCGGAGGATGAATCTGGCGCGACTGGCAAGATCCGCGCGCACCGTGATGCGGATCGGGATCATCGGGCCGCGGCCATCAATCATTGCGGTATGCTCATCCAGGACGAAGGGCTCAATCCCTTCTTCCGAGAGCAGGTGTTTGACATAGGACAGTTTCACCAAGTCATTGGTTCGAAACACTTCTTCCAAGATTTTTCTCCAAAACGTCGCATGCGGTCGCATACCGCAGCTGTATGCCATCAAATTTGCGCTAACTGTATGGATAGAAGCGGAAAAGTGGAATAGGACTCCTGGCGTGACTGCGCAAACCCATCCCTCCCAGGCTGCCCCGTTCGCGAATATCGTTGAGCGTATGCAAAGCATGCTCGCCGATGATTTAGCGGCGACTGAGGCCCTGCTGATCGAACGGGCGAAGAGCCCCGTCGACGTGATTCCTGATCTGTCTGGCTATATTGTCTCTGCGGGCGGTAAGCGTTTGCGGCCAATGATCACGCTGATCGCGGCGCATGCTTGTGGCGGCACCAATCCCGGTACTCACGCTTTGGCAACGGCCGTTGAATTTATTCATACTGCGACCCTGCTGCATGATGATGTCGTCGATGATAGCGATCTGCGCCGCGGTAAAAAAGCGGCCAAGAATGTCTGGGGCAATAATGCCTCTATCCTGGTCGGTGATTTTCTGTTCGCGCGCGCTTTCACCCTGATGGTCGAAACAGGCAGCCTTGAGATTCTCAATATTCTTTCAACCGCATCCTCTGTGATTGCCGAAGGCGAAGTGCATCAATTGGCAGCGGCGACCCGCACCGATCTGCCAACCGAAGAATACCTTGCCATTATCGAAGCCAAGACGGCCGCTTTGTTCGAAGCCGCCGCTGAGGCCGGGGCCTTGTCTGCAGGCACGAATAATACAGAACACGCCGCCGCGCTGGCCGCCTATGGCAAGAATTTGGGGCTCGCTTTCCAGATCATTGACGATGCCCTGGATTATGGCGGCACGACCTCTGTGATCGGCAAGTCTGTCGGCGATGATTTTCGCGAAGGCAAAACCACTTTGCCTGTGATCATTGCGCGCCGCCGCGGCAGTGCTGAAGATCAAGCCTTCTGGGATCGCGCTCTGAATGTCGACGCGCAGGCTGAAGGCGATCTCGCTCATGCAATCTATCTGATCCGCTCGACCGGCGCAGCAGATGCCACCGTGACCGAAGCGCGCGCTTATGCAGATCTTGCCAAAGCCGCCTTGCGGGCGCTGCCTGAAAGCGAATGGACGTTGGCTCTGAGTGATCTGGCCGATTTCTGCGTCAGCCGCGCGCACTGATCCCGCCTGCGATTTCTGTGGATTAAATCACAGGGTTTTACTTGCCTGAAACGTCTGACGCTGAGACAAGAGCCTGATGTGGCGTTCGTTTATGTTTTCGGCTTCGTGCCTGGCTTTATCGGCTTGTGTGTCGATTGAGAGCCCGCGCTCGCCTGCGCTGCTGGAACAAGCAGAAGCTGCCACCAAGCTGCGCAGTGATATCGAGACGCTGACCGCTTATGCGGTGGCGAAATATGCCGGCTATACCGAAGACGCCGATACCGCCGCGCGCAACTATTCGCGTTTGCTGCGATCGGTAAAGGACGATCCCTGGCTGGCAGAGCAAGGCATCTTCGCCGTGCTGCGCATTGGCGAGGTTGAGCGCGCCATCGCGCTGTCAAAACGCTTGCCGGAAGACACATTGGTTCAGACTGAACTGCCACGTCTATTGCTCGCCATCGAAGCGCTGAAAAAGGATCAACGAGACCAGGCGCTGTCTTACCTGACCACGCCTTGGAGCAATGATTATCACGCCATGCTGGCGCGCAGCCTCGCTGCGTGGAGCGTGCTGGAGGATGATCCCAGCGCAGCCGTCAATTTGCAGCGTTATGCCGGCGGCGACGAAGGTTTGTTCGCGTTGATGGGACAGACGCTCAGCGCCATCATGAGGGCCAATATTGGCGACACTGAAGGCGCCAAGACGGATCTTGGCGTGTTATGGGATGTCAATGCGCGTCTGGCCCTTGGGGTCGAAACCGAAGCGAGACTGATCGCGCTGGACGGCGACACTGACCTCGCCTTGAAACGCTTGCAAGTGTTTCGCCAGGAGGTCGGTCGTCATCCGGCTCTGACCGCTTTGAGACGCGAGATTGAAAGCGGTGATATTGCACAGCCGCCAACTTACACCGCCGCGCAGGGCACAGCCTTGGCGTTTTACATCGCGACAGCGCCGCAAGCCAATCAGACCTATGGCGATGTCGCGGCGGTCTATTTTGCTTTAGCGGTTTATCTTGATCCGGACCTGGACTCTGCCAAAGCGCTGTGGGCGGATACGCTCGATCGCGCTGATCGCCGTCCAGAGGCCATCGCCTTGCTCGAATCGATTCCCGAAAGCTCCATCCATCACACCAGCGCGCAAGGCCAATTGGCCTGGGCCCTGCGACGCGAAGGACGAAATGAAGAGGCGCTGGAAATTGCGCGCGAGACATTGGCGCAAACAGATGATCGCAATATTCGCATCCAGTTGGCTGACTTGCTGCAATCGCTGGATCGCGATGGCGAGGCCGAAGCGACCTTCTCGGATGTGATCGAGTCGGACGAATCTATGGGCGAATATGACTGGCGCATCTATTTCGCGCGTGGCGGCGCCCGTGAACGGCTCGGCGAGTGGCCGCGGGCAGAGAATGACCTTCAGACCGCGATGAACCTTAATCCGAATGATCCAACGATCATGAACTATCTAGGCTATAGCTGGATCGATCGCGGCATTAAGCTGGAACAGGGTCTGGAGCTGATTCAGGACGCCTTGCGCCTCGACCCAGAGAATGGCGCCATCACGGACAGCCTCGGCTGGGCCTATTATAAATTGGGCAATTATGAGCGCGCCATCTACTATCTTGAAAGCGCCACCGAACTCGCCCCGGATGTTGCAGAGATTCTCGATCATCTCGGCGACGCCTATTGGCAAGTGGGACGGTTCAAGGAAGCCGGCTTTCAATGGCAGCGCGCCTTGAAATATGCCAGCGGCGAAGATGAAATCAATCTGCTCGAAAAGAAGCTCGAAAGCGGTCTCGCCATGTTGCAAGCCGCAACAGATGATGGCACCCCAGCCTATCCATGACTCGCCTTACCGAACACGCGCCGGCTAAAATCAATCTCTCACTTCATGTCGGTCCGCCGAATGAGAATGAGCGCCATAATTTGATCTCGCTGGTCACGTTTGCCGATACAGATGCCGCTGACCTGCTGTCAGCTGAGCCGGCCAGCCATTTCAGCCTGGCCGTGGATGGACCTTTCGCGCCACAATCAGGCCCAGCGAAAAACAATCTCGTCCTGAAAGCGGCCCGCGCGATGAATGACGCGCTGGATGGCAATGCCCCGCCCCTCGCGTTTCGCCTGCAAAAGCGCTTGCCTTGTGCCGCAGGGATTGGCGGCGGCTCTGCCGATGCGGGCGCGGCTTTGCGGTTGCTCGTCCGCGCGCATGGCGGCGAGACGGCCCAGACCATGGCCGAAGCAGTTGCGCCCCTTCTTGGCGGCGATGTCCTGGCCTGTTTTCACAATTTGCCCGGCTTCATGTCGGGCGAAGGCGAGACGTTTGAGCCGGTGTTAAGCGTGCCGCGTCTCCCCGCGCTTTTGATCAATCCTGGCATTGAATGCCCGACGGGCGAGGTGTTCAACGCCTATGATGAGGTCGCGCCCGAGCGCATTCCAGAACACCCGCCTCTGCCGGATAATCGCACCGCCCTACGTGCCTTTGTCTCCTGGTTGAAGGACAATACGCGCAACAGCCTGCAATCACCCGCGATGAGCAAACACCCGGAGATCACCAAAGTGCTGGCCGCGATGCAATCGCTGGACGGCGCCCGGATGGCCCGAATGTCAGGGTCTGGCGCAACCTGTTTCGCGCTGTTTGATGGCATTGAACAAGCGGAAGCGGCGGCGGTCTCCGTGCACCGCCAATATCCAGACTGGTGGGTGCAATCCTCCTTGCTTGGAGGCGCCTAATGGCATGGCAAATCTGGCTTTTGAGCGCCGCGTTCGTCGCCATCAGTTTTTCGACCGCCTTGATCGCCTGCCGCATTGTGATGAAGATCGGCGTGGTCGATGCGCCGGATGGTGCGCGAAAAACACAATCTGTGGCGGTGCCGCGATTAGGCGGCGTGGCGATCTTTGTTGGCGCGCTTCTCGGCGGCGGATTGGGATTGGTGGTCCTGGCCCTGGCTTATGGCATCAACCCGGCGCAAATCATTGCCATCCACGCGCAGGAAATCATCGCCGGCGATACACGCCTCGGCCTGGCCTTGGGATTTGCCAGTATCGCGTTTCTGATTGGGCTGTGGGACGATATCTGGTCCGCGAATACGAAACTGAAACTGCTCATTCTGGCAGCGGCCTGCGTCGCGGTAGCAACTCTTGGACTCACGCCAGAGGCTTTATCCACGCCTTGGGGAGATCTTGCCGCACCTGGCCTTTTGATTGCTGGCAGCGCGCTCTGGCTTCTGGTTTTCACCAATGCCGCAAACTTCATGGATGGCTCAAACGGATTGGCGATTGGCAGCACCGCCATCATGCTCGCCGGGCTGGCCTTGACAGGCATTGTCGCAGGCGCGTTTGTGTTCAGCGTTTGGTGGTTTCCGGTCTTCGGCGCTATGCTGGGCTTCTTGATGCACAATTTGCGAGGGGCACTTTATGCTGGCGATGCTGGCGCGCTCGGCCTTGGCGCTCTGTTCGCGGCGCTTGGATTAATGTCAGGACTGGACATCTGGACCATCGCCACGTTCAGCCTGCCCTTCTTGATCGATGTTTTGCTGACCTTGGTCTGGCGGGCGAAGCACGGGCGCAATTGGCTGGTAGCCCATCTCGACCATGCTTATCAGCGCTTGCTCGCCGATGGCTGGAGCCATTTTGAAACCGCTTTGCTGTATTGGGGGCTATCGGCCACAGCCGGCGTGCTGGCTTATATCGGCGCGCAAGCGGGCGGCGCAGCGCCTTTCCTGATCTTCTGGACGCTAACCAGTGCCAGCACCGTCATCTGGATCCTGCACCGGCGTTCCACCAAGCGCCACGATCTCCCGAATTAGGCCATCTGCGCCATAAGTCTGCGCTTTGAGATTCGGTCGGCAAGACCACGCGACCGGCACCAAAAGCAAGACCATGACAGCACCCGCAATGGTCGCCTGCACGCCGCCTCGGCCGGTCATATTGGTCAACCCGACATAGACCAGGAAAATGCCGAGCAAGCTGCCGGCGATGCCAAGAATGAACAAAGCCGTTCGCCACGGCGCAGAATAGCCGTGCTTGATCTGCAAGTCTGGGTTCACGCGCTTTAACACGTTTGCAACGGCGGTGATCAAATCGAAAAATTCGTCGCGCGCGCCACCCGTATCCGTATACTCAATCTTGGTGACCCCGGCCTGCGTGGTCAGATGCAACCAGGCGCTGCGCGTGCCGCGATATGTGACCGTATTCCAACTGGCCTCGGTCACGTCCGCAAGGTTAAGCGCGCGCGCTCCACCGCGCCGCATCAGATGGTCGTCTTTGATCGCCCAGGTCTGAGTTTTGCGAACCGGCGCCGGCTTGAAACTGTATTCACGCATCAGCGCCTCATAGATCACATATTCGGATAGGCTGGCCCACCGCCGCCTTCCGGCGTCACCCAATTGATATTCTGGTTCGGGTCTTTGATATCGCACGTCTTACAGTGAATGCAGTTTTGAGAATTGATCTGGAAACGCGGCGGCTGACCATCTTCTTCGACCCATTCATAGACCCCGGCCGGACAATAGCGCTGGGAGGGTCCATTGAAGACATCAAATTCAGACGATTTTTGCAGATCCGGGTTCGCAACTTTCAAGTGCTTTGGCTGATCCTCTGCGTGATAGGTGTTGGTGAAGGAGACATTGGTCAGCTTGTCAAAGCTCAGCACACCATCCGGCTTGGGATATTCGATCGGTTTGCAATCGGCTGCCGGTTTCAAATATTGATGATCGGCTTTGCCATGCTTGAGCTGCGGAATGTAGCCGAAGCCAACCAGATAGCGCATCCACATATCCGGCATGCCAAGCACCGCGCCCGGCATCGTGCCGAAGCGTGACATTAAAGGCTTCACATTGCGCACCCGTGCGAGATCGGTCCAGACCCAGCTGTCGCGCACGGCCTGCTGATAGCCATCAAGCTTGTCTGAGGCGCGTCCGGCGCGCACCGCTTCCACCGCCTGCTCGGCGGCCAACATGCCGGTCTTCATGGCATTGTGCGTGCCTTTGATGCGCGGCAGGTTCACAAAGCCAGCCGAACAGCCAATCAGGGCGCCACCTGGGAAGGCGAGGCGCGGGATGGATTGAATACCGCCAGAGGTGATCGCACGCGCGCCATAGGCTTCGCGTTTGCCGCCTTTGAGGAATTTCGAGATATCGTCATGATGCTTGTAGCGCTGGAACTCATCATAAGGCGACAGATGCGGGTTCTTATAATTCAGGTGTACAACATAGCCGACAGAGACATAATTCTCGCCGCCTTCTGAGAAATGATACAGGAAGCCGCCGCCAGCGCCGTCTTTCTCTTTCACCGGCCAGCCAAAAGTGTGTTGCACAAAGCCAGCGCTGAATTCCGGATGATCGGCTGGGACTTTCCAGACTTCTTTCAAGCCAATGCCATATTTTTGCGGATCGCATTCGGCTTCAAGATTGTATTTGGCTTTGACCTCTTTGGTCAGCGAGCCGCGGGCGCCTTCTGCGAACAGGACATATTTGCCGAGCAGTTCCATGCCTGGCTCATAATCCGGCTTTTGCGTGCCATCTTCGGCAATGCCCATAACGCCAGCGACCACGCCGCGCACTTCGCCATTGTCGCCATAGACAACTTCAGACGCCGCAAAACCCGGGAAGACCTGCACTTCCAGCTCTTCCGCCCGCTCACCCAGCCAGCGGCAGACATTGGCGAGTGAGCCGATATAGCAGCCATGATTATGCATGAAAGGCGGGAAAGCGAAGGTCGGCATCGCCATCGACCCGTTCGGCCCAAGCAGCTTATATGTGTCCGCATTCACTTCAGTACGGATGGGGCGATCATCGCGGTCACGCCAGTCCGGGATCAGCTCATCCAGGGCTTTTGGATCAAGCACCAGGCCAGACAAAATATGCGCACCAATCTCGCCGCCTTTTTCGAGAACGACGACTTCCAGCTCTTCGCCGGCTTCATTGGCCAATTGCTTGGCCCGGATGGCCGCGGCCAGACCGGCAGGACCACCGCCGACAATGACCAGGTCAAATTCCATGGATTCGCGTTCGCTCATCACTTGTCTCCCAAAAACTGGTTGCACGACTTGCGTGCGAATTATGTATATTCCACTATCTGCCCATCTCTTTAGCCAAAGTTTACAAGGTCTCAATGCCCCAAAATGCCTCTGCCGCAGCGTTAAAGGCGCTCACCGACTGGTGGGAGGAGATGGGAGTCCCTGTTGATGAGGCCGAAATCGCGGCTGTGATGAAGGCGCAAACCGCCGAAGTCCCAGGCTCGACCCGGGATCTTGCGCCGCAAAACCCGGCTGCATCGCAACGGAGCCCGGATCAAGTCGGGGGCGGTCGGAAATCGCGCCGCAACCAAAACAAAACCCTTACCGACTGGATCGCTGAAGCCGGCGCTCTGGCTGCGGGTGCTGATTCGCTGGAAAGCCTGAAAGCGGCGATTGAAGACTTTGATGGCTGCCCCTTGAAACAATTGTGCGAGAAGACCGTGGTCTATGATGGGACGCTCGGCGCGCCGGTCATGGTACTTGGCGAAGGCCCTGGCGGTCAGGAGGACCGGATCGGCCTGCCTTTCGTCGGCAAGGCCGGACAGTTGCTCGACAAGATGCTGGGCGCGATTGGGCTCGATCGCAAAGCCAATACCTTCATCTCCAATGTCAATTATTGGCGCCCGCCCGGCAATCGCAATCCGGAAGCCGATGAGCTCGCGGTCTGTCGTCCCTTCGTCAATCGCATGGTCGATCTCGCGCAGCCGAAAATCATCATCGCCACTGGCGGTGTTGCGGCAAAATCCCTGCTCGACACCAAGACCGGGATCATGCGCCTGCGCGGGTCGGAGCGTCCCTTCGAAACGCCTGCCGGGACCAGCGTGCCCTTGGTGCCAATGTTCCACCCCGCCTATTTGCTGCGCCGCCCGCAGGATAAGAGCCGCGCCTGGCGCGACTTGCTGCTCGTCCAGGCGCGGTTGAAAGAAATGGGGGTTGAGATCTGATCGACAACGAGGACAAAAATCTGAATCGAGTGGCTCGCGCATGGCTAACGTTCATACTGTTCGGCGGATTGATCTGGCTGGGGGTCTTTCTCGGGATGGTGTTCGGCCTGCAGCAAAGTGAAGATATCTCGTCGATCGTCGCATCGGTGTTAGGGCTATCGCTTGGATATGGATTGGCCAACCTGCTCATCGCACGACGATTGGCCGCGAGGTTTTTTCGCATCCTGGGCTTTATAGAGTGGCACCTCAAATAAATGCCCGCTCCACTCTCCATCATCATTCCAGCTTTGAACGCTGAGGCTGTGCTGCCGCTCTGCCTCGCCTCCTTGATGCCTGGCCTGGAAACGGGTCTCATCCGAGAAGTCATCCTCGTGGATGGCGGCAGCGAAGATCAGACCCGCCGCCTCGCCGAAGGCGCTGGTGCCAACGTGACCGCCGCGCCAGAACCAGGCCGCGCGGCGCAGTTGCGGCATGGCTTTGACCAGGCCCGCGGCGATTGGCTGCTCTTCCTGCATGCTGACACAGCCCTGTCGCGCGACTGGGCCGAGCGGGCCAAGAGTCATATCACAGAGCGCAAAGACAAGGCCGCCGCGTTCACGCTCGCTTACCGCTCCGATCATCCCATGGCGAAGGTCGTGGCCCGGCGGGCGAATTGGCGCGCCCGCGCGCTCGGCCTGCCTTATGGCGATCAGGGTCTGCTCATCTCACGCCAGCTGTACACAGAGATTGGCGGGTATGCCGATACGCCCTTCATGGAAGATGTTCAGATCATCCGCGCCATCGGAAAGAAGCGTTTGTCCCTGCTCTCGGCTGAAGCGCGCACCGATGGCTCGAAATATGATCGCGATGGCTGGCGCAAGCGCAGTTGGCGCAATGCCTATTTAATCACCCGTTATTTGCTTGGTGCGAAACCGGAATCTCTGGCTAAATTATACGATTAGAGGCTGAACCAAGAGGCGGGGAGTTACAGACATGTCGCTAGACGCAAGCTGGGACGATGAATTGGAGGCAGGCTATATCTATCTGCCGGATCATCCGGGCGCCGGAACACCTGGCTGTGTGGCTCGGTCGATCGATGTCTTCGCGCTCGATGAAAGCCTGCGCGGCCTGCAGGTCATTCTCGATATTGATGAACAGAACCGCGTGATCGGAATTGAGGTCTTGCGATGAAACGCCCACAGGTCCTGATTTTTGCCAAACCACCGCGCATTGGGCTCGCTAAGACCCGCCTGGCGAAAAGCCTCGGTTCAAGTGCTACCGCGCGCCGGATCGCGACCGCGATCCAGGCCAAGACCTTGCGCGCCAGTCTGCGCGGCGCCTGGGACACAATCCTCTACACCGCGCCAGACCGCGAACTCGACAATTCCATGGGCGGCATTTGGCCTGCACATCTCGAACGCCGCAGTCAGGGGCCCGGCAATCTCGGAGATCGGCTGAGCAAGGGCTTGCGCGAAGCGCCCGCCGGACCGGTCTTGTTTATAGGCAGCGATGCGCCGGACATCTCCCCGGCGCTTTTGCGCCAGGCCATCCGCGCCTTAAGCCGCCATGATGCGGTGTTCGGACCGGCGCAAGATGGCGGCTTTTGGCTGTTCGGTCTCAATAAGAGCGCGCGGACGAAAAGCCCGTTTTATGGCGTGCGCTGGTCCGGCCCTCACGCCATGGAAGATGTCTGGGCCAATCTGCCTTTGACCGCAAAAGTCGCGGTCCTGCCGCAACTGATCGACATTGATGATGCCAAGGATTGGGAGATCTGGCACGGGCGCCATGATGCAGAAGTCGAGGCCCACACAGAAGCCCAAACGCATACCGCCCCGGCCAATCAAAAACCCAGCCTGTTCGCAAAACTTTTCTATCGCGATTAGCCGATTTGGCGCGCGCACCAATCAGGCTTCTTGCTGAGCGCCTTGCGCCCTTTATGCGGCCAATCGCCTAAATGCCCGGCCGCTATGCCAGCTTCCCCGACATCCTGGCCATTGGCCGACAGGGTGATGACGTCGCGATCATAGCGATCCGGGCCGGAATTGCTGGTAATGACCAG
The DNA here is from genome assembly GCA_039818185.1 of Pseudomonadota bacterium. Lineage (GTDB taxonomy): Bacteria > Pseudomonadota > Alphaproteobacteria > Caulobacterales > Hyphomonadaceae > Henriciella. The sequence continues at coordinate 475,362 of JBCBUI010000001.1, read as the reverse complement.
GTCTGCATTCCGCGTCAGTTCGACCATGAACGCTTTCGCCTCATAGCCCAGTTCACGCTCGAACTCGCACTTGGCGCCGCCGCGCGCACCGACCCCGCCAGTCTCAGGCGCATCGACATTGGCCAGTCGGAATTTCATGCCATCGATCCGACCGCTATCGCCATCTGACCAATAGATGGCGGCGCCTGACGCCACCGGATTGGTCTGCGCGAGCGGGTCTGCACAACAAGCCAAAACGGCAAACAGAGGTAGCAAAGCGTGTTTCACACGCGTTGATTGAAACGATTCGGTCTTTGCCGGGAGAGTCCGGCATCGCGATTAGTCTGGTTTGGTAATCCAGCCCAGGTCTTTCGCAGCGCCATATAGGGCCCAACCCCCTAGTCCCAGCGGCACGAGGGCTTCCGGCCGAAAGCCGAGCAGTAAAGGCAATCCAACCGAGAAGACGAAGATGAAGCCTACAAACAGACGAATCCCGATCACGAAATAATTGCGCGCCGTACTGGCAGCAGATTCAATCTCTCGAAAAGGCATGATCTTCCCCTAGACTTCAGGCCTTAAACCTTAGCAAATTGAGGTTTCGGTGATTTTGCCGAAATGCTTGAAATTCAATCGGTTTGGGACAGCGCCGCGCATGACAAAACTCCTCATCGTCTATCATTCCCGAACCGGCGGCGCAGAACAAATGGCCGAAGCGGCCTGGCAGGCCGCAAAGGTGGAAACAGAATCGATCTTGCAACCAGCGCGTGAGACCGTGCCGCAAGACGTTTTGGACGCGGACGGCTATCTTTTTGTCGCGCCCGAAAATCTCGCCGCCTTGTCTGGCGAGATGAAGGAATTCTTCGACCGCTGTTACTATCCGGTCCTTGGGAAGATTGAAGGTCGGCCTTATGCGCAAATGGTCTGCGCCGGGTCCGATGGCGAGAATGCCGCCCGCCAAACGGCCCGGATCGCGACGGGGTGGCGGCTGAAAGAAGTCCATACGCCGATCATTATCTGCACCCATGCCCAGACCCAGGCACAAATCCTGGCACCAAAGCGCATTGCAAAGTCAGATTTGGAAACGTGCCGCGCCCTCGGCGCGACGCTGGCCGCTGGGCTCAGTATGGGGGTGTTCTAGCGCCGACCGCTATTTCTTCCCACCCGGCGGCATCGCGGACACAAAGGCGAACCCTTCTTCTAACAGGCCAGTGATCAGCGCTTTGTCTGACAGCATATCGTCCGTCAGACAGACATAGTCACGCATGGTCGCGCCATAAGATTTGAACGGCCCGGCCCCGTAGGCATCCAGCAACTCTTTCTGGCGTGGCTTCGGCAGGCGTATGCCAAGCTGGTCATCCTTATTGATCTGCGAAAACATGTGCCCATTGGCCGACGTATAAGGATTGGCTTTGCCTTTGCGCTCGAACTGTCCAGATGCGGCGATAGCGCCCTCAAACACAGCGATCAGATCATCCCGGGTCATATCAGGCCTCCAGAACAGGAATTAACCCGTCTTTCTTGCCCCAGTTGCGATAAATTCCAAGCCCGCATCAAAGGCCGTTTGCCAAACCACGCGCGCGAAGCGGTTCAAACCGATGCGCGAAGCTTTGATTTTCACAATCGGCGGCAAGGTCCCGCGATTGCGAAAGCGAATGCGCGCGCCTGAGGTCGAAACATCAAGAATAATGCCCTCACGAACAGCCCCCGCTTGCGAGTAGATATTACACACGCACCACACGCCTTTGCGCGGCGCGCGTCGATTCTCGCGGCGCGGGCGAAGCACAGGGATGGGCAATGGCGAGCTCGAATTCGACGCGCGCTGCAGATCCACTTTCAGTTTGTTTTTCGACTTCGACGAAAACATCTCTGTGACTACTTCTTCAACGCTAAATGATAGCAAAAATCACGTTAAGGTTGAATTACTGGAACAGAAAAAGCCCTGCAACTGGCTTGCAGGGCTTTGTTTTATTTGAATTTATCAGGATTTAGCCGGATTTCATTTCATCGAATGGAATGTCCTTGTCGACGCGCACATCCTGCGGCAGGCCAAGCACCCGTTCGGCGATGATATTTTTCAAAATCTCATCCGTTCCGCCGGCAATCCGCAGACCGGGCGCCCACATGAAGCTCTGCTGGAACAGACCGTCAGCTGGCATTTCATCGCCGGTCATCAAGCCATAATGGTCCTGCATCTCGATCGCTGAATTACAGATATCCTGCAGCTGATTGGCGGTGATGATCTTGCCAATGGAGTTTTCCGGTCCTGGCGTCTGACCTTTGGACAGCGCCGTTTGCGTGCGCAGCTTGGTCAGTTTGTAGCCTTGAGCGGCGACATACCAATCGGCGAGATTATCGCGGAACGCGGCATCGCTGATCGTGCCGGCATCCTTGGCATAATTCATGATCTCAGCCCAATCCGGACCTGGCGAACCGCCGACCGCCAGACGCTCATTCATCAGCGTCACGATCGCGACTTTCCAGCCCTGGCCAACTTCGCCCAATCGGTCACTGTCCGGAATTCGGACATCGGTGAAATAGACTTCGTTAAACTCGCGACCGCCAGAAGCCTGGTGAATCGGCCGCGCTTCGACGCCTTGCTGTTTCATGTCCACGATGAACATGGTCAGGCCTTTATGCTTGGCCGCTTTGGGGTCGGTACGCACGAGCAGAATGCCGTAATCGGAATAATGCGCGCCTGAGGTCCAGACTTTCTGGCCATTGATGACCCATTCGTCGCCATCTTTGACAGCGCGGGTTTTCAGCCCGGCCACATCTGAACCAGCAGACGGCTCAGAGAAAAGCTGACACCAAATCTCTTCCCCGGTCAGCGCCTTTTGAACATACCGCTTCTTATGCTCATCCGAGCCGAACGCGATGACGGTCGGAATACACATGCCGAGGCCAATCGTGAATGGCCCGCCCGGCGAGTCGAACTTGCTCTCTTCCTGGCCCCAGATCACTTGTTGCATCGGTGTGCCACCGCGGCCGCCCATTTCTTTCGGCCAGGTGATTTTGGCATAGCCAGCTTTCGCTTTCTCAGCCTGCCACTTTTTGGCTTGCTTCATGAATTCCTCGCCGGACACACGCTGGCGCAAAGGCTGTGCGCCTTTGGGTTCCAGATGCTGCTCCAGGAAGCTGCGCGCTTCGGCGCGAAATTCGGCTTCTTCGGGGGTATCGTTGAAATCCATCTTTGTCTCTCCGTACCTTATGCCGCGTTCTTGAGTTCAAGCGCGCGGACCAATTTCTCTTTCCAAACCTTTGGCGCGCCAGCTTGAACGGCGAGCAATTTGGCTCTGCGATAGAACAGATGGCAATCGACTTCCCAGGTAAAGCCCATACCACCATGGGTTTGGATATTCTCTTTTGACGCGTACCAGTAGGCTTCACTTGCCGCTAAACGAGCAGCCGCGGCCGCTTCGGGCAGTTCAACCGCATCCGTCGACACCGCCCAGGCACCATAATAGCAATTCGAGCGTGCCACTTCATTTTTGACATACATGTCAGCAAGCTTGTGCTTGATCGCCTGATTGCCACCAATCGGACGACCGAAGGCATAGCGCTCTTTGGCATAATCTGTCGCCATTTCGAGGCAGCGTGTGGCCCCGCCCAGCTGTTCAAAGGCGAGGAAAATCGCGGCGCGATTCATGATCGCATCATGCAAGTCACCGCCTTCGCCAGCTGCTCCGAGGCGCTCGCCCGCAGCGCCATCGAACGTGATCTCGGCATGGCTGCGCGTCGGCTCGAGCGTTTTCACCGACTTTCGTGACACACCATCGCCATTCAAGTCGACCAGGACCAGGCTCGCGCCGCTGCCTTCTTTGGCAAGCACAATCGCATGCGTGGCAATATCGCCATCTGTGACCGGCACTTTCGTGCCTGAAACTTTCGAGCCATCAAACGAGACTGAGAGCTTGGCTGGATCAGGATTGCCTGGGCCTTCGCTCGCCGCATAGCAGCCAATGACATCACCGCTGGCAACGCCTGGCAGAACCGCACCTTTTTGCGCTTCGCTTCCTGCAATCATCAGGCCTTCTGCGAAGAAATAGACACTGCTGGCAAACGGCACCGGCGCCAGCGCCCGGCCCATTTCTTCTGCCAGCACACAAAGCTCCAGCGCACCGAGGCCGAGACCGCCATGCTCTTCTGGAATGGCAGTGCCGAGCCAGCCCATTTCTTTCACTTTTTGCCAAACACCCTCGTGATGGCTCTTCTCGTCATCATTCAAGACCTCGCGAACGTGCTGCGTGGTGCATTCCCCGTCGAGGAATTTACGCGCTTCATTCCCAAGGAATTTTTGATCGTCTGAAAAATCAAAATTCATGGCCCGTCCGGCCTCCCTGTCATTTCGTATGCCACAGACAATAGCGCGGTTGACGTGCACGGAAACCCGTGACGCCACGGTAGGCTCGCGCAAGGAAAAACGCGCCTAAGACAGACATGCGATTGCAAGCGGTGACAGGATGGCTAAATGGACTGAAAGACGTCCAGAAAGGGGCTTCCCATGCGCACCGAAACGCCGGTCCAGATCAAGCTGTCAGATTACACGCCGTATCCGTTTGCGATCGATCAAGTCGAGATGATGTTCACGCTTGAACCAGCCGCAACCCAAGTGCGGACAAAGATGCAGGTGCGCCGGTTGAGCGACGGCCCATTCGTGCTCGATGGCGTTGAGCTGCAACTTGACTCCATCATGGTGGATGGCGCGCTCATGACCAAAGACGCCTATGCGCTCAGCGATGAAAGCCTGACCCTGGCCGACGCGCCAGACGCGTTCACGCTCGAAACCGTCGTGACGATCGACCCGTCTGCGAACACCGCGCTGTCAGGCCTTTACATGTCCGGCGGCCGCTTTTGCACCCAATGCGAAAGTATCGGCTTTCGCCGCATTACGTTCTGGCCAGATCGCCCGGACGTGATGAGCCGTTTCAAGGTTCGGATCGAGGCCGATAAGGCTGCATATCCCATCCTGCTCTCCAATGGCACGCCAGGAGAACTGGGCGACCTCGCTGATGGTCGACATTTTGCCGAATGGGATGATCCGCATCTGAAGCCATCTTACCTGTTTGCGCTGTGCGCCGGCGACTATGACATTTACCGCGACACATTCACGACGATGGGCGGCGCCGAGATCGACCTTGCGGTACATGTCGACAAAGGCGATGGCGCGCGGGCGGCCTGGGCGATGGAGAGCCTGAAAGCCTCGATGAAATGGGACGAAGAGGTCTTCGCCCGCGAGTATGATCTCGGCGTGTTCAATATTGTCGCTGTGCGCGATTTCAATTTCGGCGCGATGGAGAATAAAGGCCTCAACATCTTCAACTCCGCTTATGTGCTGGCGGATGAAACGACCGCGACGGATGCTGATTTCGAAGCCATTGAGAGCATTGTCGGACACGAATATTTCCACAATTGGACCGGCAATCGCATCACTTGCCGCGACTGGTTCCAACTCTGCCTCAAAGAAGGCCTGACCGTATTCCGTGACCAGGAGTTTAGCGCCGATCTGCGGTCGCGACCCGTACAGCGGATCAAGGATGTCATCCGCCTGCGCGCCCGTCAGTTCGCCGAAGATGCCGGTCCCCTCGCTCACCAGGTGCGGCCGGACAGCTATGCCAGCATCGACAATCTCTACACAGCGACCGTGTATGAGAAAGGCGCTGAACTGATCCGCATGTTGAAAACCCTGATTGGCGAAGAGGCGTTTGCCAAAGGCATGCAGATCTATTTTGATCGCCATGATGGTGAAGCCACCACGATCGAGCATTTCTACAAGTGTTTCGAAGATGCCAGCGGCGAGACCCTATCCGACTTCCGGCGCTGGTATAGCCAGCCCGGCACGCCGACGCTCACAGCGAGCGAAATCTGGGACGAAGATGCCGGCACACTGACCGTGATGCTGTCACAGTCTAATCCGGAGACGCCAGGCAATACGTCGCCGAAACCCCTACCAATGCCATTGCGGGTCGCTGCCTTCGATAGTACAGGCGAGAAAATCGAAGATCTGACGCTGTTAATAGACGGCGAGGACACAGTTTGGCGCATTGCGGGTCAGACCCAGCGCCCGAAAGTTTCCCTTAATCGCGGTTTCTCGGCGCCGATCCGGCTTGAGCACCAGATCAGCGATGCAGAGCGATTGGCGCTCGCCCGCATTGATGATGATCCGTTTAACCAATGGGATGCCCTACAGGCCTTGGTGAAAAAGGAAATTCTGGCCATCGCTTATGATCAGAAAGCGCAGGCCGATGACGCGATCATCACAGCCATTGCGGATGCTGTTCGGAACAATCTAAGCGACCCGGCCTTTGCCGCCTTGCTGACGCGCTTGCCAGATGTCGGCGAATTGTTCCTGGAACATGTCCCCGCCAATCCTGCTGCGCTCGCTGATGCGCGCAAGGCGGTTCAGCAGAGCCTGGCCAATCATCTCGCAGAGGATGCGCGTGTGCATCTCGCAAAGCTGTCGCCGCAGCCGTTTCAGCCGGATGCCGAACAATCTGGCCAACGCGCCTTGCGCAGCGCTTTCATGACCTTGCTGAGTGCGCTCGGAGAGACCTCGGATGCGGACCTGAAAGCCCTGTTCGATGGCGCCGACAATATGACCGAAAGCCTGTCCAGCCTGCGCGCGCTGTGCGCGGCGGACGGGCCGGCCAAAGGCGATGCGCTGTCCGGTTTTGAAGAGAAATGGCAAAGCAATCCGCTGGTCATGGACAAATGGTTCGCAGTGCAGGCCTCGACCGGATCTGTGGCCGATATTGCAGCCCTGACCGAGCATGACGACTTTGATCTCAGCAATCCGAACCGGGTGCGGTCCGTCATCGCCGTCTTTGCGATGCAGAATTTGCGCGCCTTCCACGCCCCTGACGGGTCCGGATACGCTTTAGTGACTGAGATTATCAAGCAAGCTGATCGCAAAAACCCGGCTTTGGCCGCGCGCTTGCTGACGGCGTTTGAGCAATGGAAATCGCTGGAGCCCCGCGCCCGGGCCGCCGCAGAAGCGGCGCTGACGCGATTACAAGCCACGGATCTGTCGAAAAACGCATCCGACATCATCACGCGCACACTGGGATAGGCCCCGTTTCAGCGCGAAGAATCGTGCCATTGGTTAACCAATCCTGAACTTTCAGACACGAAACCTGAAAGATGAGCAAGTGCGTCCAAAAGAGACGCCGGAAGAAAGGCGCGGGCTGTGGCACGTCAAATGACGCAAGCGACAGAGTCAAAGAAAGGGCGGCGATCAAACTCGCGCCCCACTCTGAGCCTGACCAAAGCGCTTGGTTTGATCATCCTGATCGAAGGCCTCGCGCTGGGTTTTAAATTCTATGATGACCGCCAGAAGCTGCTCAATGCAAAGCAAGTTGAAGCCCACCGCGAGGCGCTGGCCATATCCGAACGTGTGACCGGTCAAATCAACTCAGTCGAACAAACGCTTCGCCTTGGCTTTCAGGCAGGCTGGACGCCGCAACAGACCGGGCGCGCGCATCCCGATCTGGAGAGCGTCGTCTCCATGGCGGATGCGCTGACCGCAAATGAAGGGTCGCGCCTGCGACGGGCGGGCGAAACCGCGTCGCAAATGCTGGCACAAGGCAAAATGGCCGGACTCTCCAGTGAAGGCGATATCATTATTGTCTTTGACCCAAGCTCGAGCGGCCCTCGCTTTGGTCTTGTTCCGGCACCCGATTGGCTGCCCGAGGCGCGCGGCAATCGCCAATTCAACTTGCTGCCATCTTATGCGGATGGGGCTGAATTCTCCGCGTCGGGGCAATTGACTGCCTGTTCGCCGCTCGCCAATGCCGACCTGTCCGTCTGTGTCCGTAACACGTTCCCAGCGGTCTCACGCGGCGAAATGCTCAATCTGTTGCTGTACGGTTTGCTCTTGCTTGGACCGGCGCTGGGCATCCTTGGCTTGTTCCGGATTCTCGAGCGCCGCCGCATCGAATCTGAGACATTTGAAGGCGAAGCCACGCGCGCAGGCCGCATTCTGAAAACCGTGCTGACTCAGGCCAAGGCCGGCTTCTGGTCGTGGAATACCAAAACCAACCAAATTTCGGTCAGCGATGAAGCCGCCCAATTGATCGGACATAAGGCGGCCATGGATCTTTCGGTGGATGAATTTGTTCGCTTCGCGCATGACGATCATGCGGACAGCCTGAAGCAGGCCCTGCGCACCATGCAGGAACGTGGTTTCATTTCTCAAGTCTTTGCCAGTGCGGACAAATCCATCTGGCTCGATATGCGCGCCAAGCCGGACGAATTTACCGGCGCCATCAATGGCGTGCTGCAGGATGTCACCGCGACCAAAGTTGCCGTCGCACGGACGCGGCAGGCGGAAAACCGCTTGCGCTCGGCCCTAGAAGGCTTCTCTGGCCCCGTCGCGCTTTGGGATGCGCGCAAACGTCTGATCTATTGGAACCGCGCTTTCGTGCGTGTCTTCGGCCTGGAGCCCACGGTCCGCGCCGGCATGGGCTATGACACGGTGATGCTGTCACAAGCGACCAATATTATTGATCGCCGCCCCAGCATTGAAGGCGACCACACCGAGATCGTGAAAATCCGCGACGGCACCTGGTTCAAAATTGTCGAACGCGCCACCAAGAGCGGCGGCATGATCACAGTCGGCTTGGACGTCTCAAGCGATGTCCGCAATGAAGTCGAACTGACCAAACAGCAAGGCCGTCTGCGCAAGCTGGTGGCCGAACTGGAACGCTCCGAAACACGGACCGCAGAACTCACGCGCCATCTCAAACTCGAGAAACAGCGCGCGGAACGGTCGGCCAATTCAAAGACGGCCTTTCTCGCCAATATGAGCCACGAATTGCGCACGCCTTTGAACGCGATCAATGGCTTTTCCGAAATCCTGGTCGGTGAGCTCTACGGCCCTTTGGGCGACGAGCGCTATAAGGAATATGCGCAGGACATTCTCGATTCCGGCAAACACTTGCTGGATATGATTACGGACTTGCTCGACATGGCCAAGATTGATGCTGGCAAGATGACGGTCGACTTGCACCCGATTGATATTGTCGATCCGGTCGATGCTGCGATCCGGATGATCCGTCGCAAAGCAGAAGAAAAGAGCATCGCTCTGAAACTGGCGGCCAATCCCAACTTGCCTCTGGTCGAAGCCGACCATCGCGCGATCCGCCAGATGATCCTGAACCTGGTCTCAAACGCCATTAAATTCACCGATGAAGGAGGCGAAGTGCGCGTCACAGTGGATCAAAAGGACAAAGAACTGCGCGTGGCGGTGCGCGACAATGGCATTGGCATTCCACCTGATGCGCTACCGCGCCTGGGCGAACCGTTTGAGCAAGTCAGCGATACGCGTGACCGCAATTATGATGGCACAGGCCTCGGCCTGGCGCTCACAAAGTCTTTCGCAGAAATGCATGGCGGGCGTCTCACCATAGCCAGTGAGCAAGGACGCGGCACGCAAGTCAGTTTCTATTTGCCGGTCCCGACCTATCGGCAGCGTTCCTCGACATCCGCAGCTTAAGACCCGCTTTGCAAGGTCTCAATCGCAAATTGACTGGCCTGCGAGGCACAGTCTGAAGCTGCGCTGCGCAGGGCGTGGGCCCGATTGGCTGCGGAAGAACTGGTCGCAGACTGTTCCGCCCGAACGATTGTTTGCGCCACCAGCGATCGATCGACCGAGGCAATCACGGTGACTTTCATCTCACAAATGGCTTGCGTGCCATTTAGCTTCAATGCCGACAGCCGGCTGGCCAATTCGTAAGGCGTCAGTACGCCCGTCTCAGGCGCCACAGCGCTACCAGCCTCTCCGGTCTGGAAACTGTCTATCATCGCAAACTGAAGTTGCCGTGTGGCGGGCCCTGCCCATTCCGCTCGAGCCATCAAGCGCAATCCACCGTCCGGGCCTTCGCTGACAATACCTTGGCCAGCCATCAAGCGCGCCGCTTCAGGCTCACGAATGGTAATGTCATGCGCCAAGCCTGGCAGCGTGTGGTCGGCTTCGATACTGTAAAGGGCGTCCGGCGCCTCAGGCTCTGGCAGGACAGAGACACAGGCGGATAGCGCCGTTGCAGCTAGGCCCAGTCCGATCAGCTTCATCACCATCTGTCTCACTCCTCATATGGCATCGGCTTGCCGACGACCAATCCTTGCGGGTTCTGCTCTAGCTCGCGGGTCAAACGGTCGAGGCGCGAAATCAAGATGCGCAATTCCTGAGCGGCAAGATTCGTCTGTGCGACTGTGTCTGCGCCGCTGCCTTCGACCAGGACGGTGGCGGCTTGCACCGCGCGCCGGCTCTCGGTCAGCATATCGCTGGCATCGCCTGTGGCGCCGCTTAATTCTTCAACCAGGGCTTTCAGTTCGACATTTAAGCTAACCAGCTCCTGATCAACAGAGGCCGCCACCGCGGTAATATCGGTTGAGGCTTTCGTCAGATTGTCGCCGGCACGTTCGAGCGAGGCCAGTGTGTCTATCGTCTGCGCCAGGAGGACCGCATCATCAGCCGAAACAGCTGACGTGATATCCCTTAAATTGGCCAGCGTGTCCGACATGGCCGCAATATTCTCATCGGTCAGCAATTGCCCGAGTTGGTCAATCGTGACCCCCGCCTGGCCGACAATTTCAGCCCCGCCATCAAACAAAGCCGCCAGCGGCGTTTCGCCAGCATCGATCACAGGCACAGTCTCATAAGGTTGCGGCAGCAATGGCCCTGCTGCGTCGGTCCCGGCATTGATCTGGACAAAGGTTACACCGGTAATTCCGGCAAAATCGATAATCGCAGTGGAATCAGCTTTGACCGGCGTTGACTTGTCGACCCGCAAACGCGCGCGCACCATCGAAGCATCACGGCGATCGATCCGAACGCTTTCCACTTCGCCAACCTTGATGCCGATATAGCGTACAGAGGCGCCTTCCTCGAGCGAGACCGGGCCCGGGAAGACCACATCATATTGGGCAAAGTCGCGATTGAACTGGGAAGAGCCGAGCCACAAGGCAAACCCGATCACAGCCGCAGCCGCCATCAGAACGAAGGCTCCGATCAAAGCGTAATTCGCGCGTGTTTCCATCATCCGGCTCCCATAATTGCGCCGCGACCGCGAGGTCCCCCAAAATAATCCTGAATCCAGGGATGGGGCTCTCGTCTTAATTCATCCATCGTGCCAACTGCGAGAATGCGTTTCTCCCCCAGCACCGCAATCCGGTCGCAAGTGACCGCCAGCGTGTCGACATCATGGGTCACCAGAAACACCGTCAATCCCAATGATTTCTGCAGATCGCGGATGAGCTGATCAAATCCTGCCGCGGTAATCGGGTCAAGTCCGGCGGTCGGCTCATCCAGAAAGAGCAAAGGCGGATCCAGCGCCATAGACCGGGCCAAAGCCGCCCGTTTTCGCATCCCGCCAGACAGATCAGACGGATATTTCCGCCCGGCCCAGGTTTCCAGGCCTGACATCCGAATTTTCTGATCCGCGAGCTCTTTCATCAGGCGCAAAGGCAATTCGGTATGCTCTTTCATCGGCACCATGACATTCTCGCGCACCGTCAGGTTCGAGAATAGCGCGCCGTCCTGAAACATGATGCCCCACAGGCGCTGCAGCGCCGCATGATCTTCTGATTGCAGATGGATGACGTCTTCACCAAACACATGCACGTCGCCCGCAGCCGGGGTTTTCAAGCCGACGATCGCGCGCAACAGCACCGATTTCCCGGTGCCGGAGGGGCCGATCACACCCATGACTTCGCCCTTGCGGACATCGAGATCCAGATTCTGATGCACGACATGGGTGCCATAAGCGGTCTTCAAGCCGCGCACTTTGATGGCGAGCTCGGTCATATGCCCAGCTCCATGTAGAAAATGGCGAACAAGGCATCGATCACGATGATCGAGAACAGGGCCTGCACCACAGATTTGGTCGTGTGGTGGCCAAGCGATTGTACGCTGCCGCCCACTTCGAGGCCTTGGCGACAGCCAATTAGAGCAATGGCGAGGCCAAAGACCGGCGCTTTCGACATCCCGATCCAGAATTGATCAATCGGGACGCTGTCCTGCAGGCGATTGAAAAAGACCGTCGGATTAATGTCGAGGACCAGCCAGCCCACCGTCATCCCGCCGGCAATCGCGGTCAGCATGCCGATAAAGGTCAGGACCGGGACCATAATCATCATGGCCAACACACGCGGCGCAACGATGACATGCATCGGGTCGAGGCCCAGGGTCTGCATCGCATCGATTTCCTGGCGCATCTTCATCGCGCCGATTTGCGCCGTGAATGCAGAATTTGTGCGCCCGGCAATAATGATCGCCACCAGCACACCGCCCAGCTCTCGGAGCACGCCAAACCCAACCAGCTCGACGACGAAAATCGTCGCCCCGAACTGTTCCAGGGTCGTCGCACCAATGAAGGCGACGACCATGCCGACAAAGAAACTCAGAAAGGCAATAATCGGGACCGCATCCAGTCCAGCATCTTCCATGACCGACACCAAGGCCGTCCAACGCATTTTGGCGGGGCGCCAGATGACGGTTGAAATCGCCAGCAAAGTGCCGCCGAGAAAGGACAGGGATTCCAAGGTCTCTCGCCACATATGCTCGGCATTGCGGCCGGTGCGCTCAAGCAAATCGACAAAGCCGTGGCCCTCTTCGTGCACCGGTGGGGCATGCTCTTCTTGCGTCGCCAGCGTGCGCGCTTGGGTCAACAATGACAGGGCTTCCGGCGTCGCACCTGTAATGTTTGGTTCGCCCGCGGCAAACCCGCGCAAAACGCGATCGATCAGAAACGCGCCGGCCGTATCGACAGATTCCAGCGCGCTGAGATCCAATTCGGCCAGGGGTGCCGCGCTGTTCTCTTCGACCAGTAATCGCAAGGCCGCGTCCTGGTCTGCCAGAGATGTAACCACCCATGCGCCCTGCAGCACCAGCCGCGGGCGATCGCCCCCAAAAAACTCAAATGCGGGGGCCGAGGAATGTTCACCTGGTCTCAACACTATTTACCTTAACCCATCAGCGTTTAAGACGGCCCCCAAGCTGTCATTCAAATTTTACCAATCCGGCAAAGACTTCATCCATGCGCCAGATGACCATCACACCTGTTTCTTCGCCTCTAAAGGCGGCTTTTGCAATCTCGCGAGGGGCCAAATCGACCGCAGAGACAGTGCTTGTAGAGCTGATTGATGGCGATCATCGCGGCCGCGGCGAATGCGTGCCTTATGCCCGATACAATGAAAGCCGGGTCAGCGTCGTCGCACAGCTCTCAGGCATCGAAAAAGCGGTCCAGGAGGGGTTAACGCGCAAGGAATTGCAGCGGCGTATGCCGGCCGGAGCGGCACGATGCGCTCTGGACTGCGCTATGTGGGACCTGGAATCCAAGCAATCCGGTCAGCCCGTCTGGGCCCTGGCCGGCTTGCCGGAGCCCAAAACCCTGCCGACCACAATGACGATCAGCCTGGATGAGGCCGACGCCATGGCCAATGCCGCAAAAGCCACCGCTGCAAAGATTCTCAAGCTCAAGCTGGGCAGCGCTGACGATATGGCCCGGGTTGAAGCCGTGCGCCGCGCCCGCCCGGATGCGAAACTGGTCCTGGATGGTAATGAAGGCCTATCGCCAGACGGGTTCCCTGATCTCGCCGCCCGCGCCGCCGATCTCGGCGTGGTGCTGATCGAACAGCCTTTCCCAGTTGGCCATGATGACGCGCTGACCCGCCGCCCGGGTCATGTTGCGATCTGCGCCGATGAAAGTGTGCACACGCGTAATGATATTCAGGGCCTGGCCAAGAAATATGACGCCATCAATATCAAGCTCGACAAAGCGGGTGGTCTGACTCACGCGCTGGTCATGATGCAAGAAGCCCGCAAATGCGGCATGTCTGTCATGGTCGGCTGTATGGTCGCCGGATCGCTGAGCATGGCGCCGGCGCTCTTGCTGGGCCAAGTGGCAGACCTGATCGATCTCGATGGCCCGCTCTGGCTGGAAAAGGATGTCGCGCATAAATTGCGGTACAGCGATGGCTCTGTCTCGCCGCCGAGCCGCGAGCTCTGGGGCTAGCCAAGTCTAAACCACCGCTTGTTCTCGCTCGAGCTGTCTTGAGCGCAGCACCAGATAGACCGCAAATCCGGTCGCCACGCCTGGCACAAAGGAGAGCGGAATGGCGATCCATCCATATTTGATACCGCGCGCCTGGCGCTCATAAATGATCCAGACAAACAGGATGAGCGCGCACAGGATGACATCTAGCGAATAGCCGCTGGCATACGGGTTCACAAACCCGGCGGCGAAGGCGCCGAATATGTCTCCGCTTTGCCAAAGCGGCGGCACGACAATGATGGCAAATGCCAAAGCGAACAGAATACCAATCGTGAGCACGAGCCGCTCAAACACAGATGCCGACATGGAGACCCTCCCTTTGCGGCGTTCATAAGGGGTGGATGTTGAAAGGTCTGTGAATGAAATCGAATTTCCGGGACCTAATTTTGCCAACAGTAAGCGAACCGGCCCTCAGGCCCTGGTTGATAAATGAATGTATTCGAGCAAAATCGTTCTTGATCCGAGTTTAAGCAGCGATGGAGGAGGTTCACATGCCCCGTTCAGAGAGTGATTCAGATTTGGCATTCGTCTGGCGCAACAAAGGTTTCTTTCGATTCGTTGCAGCGTGGCTGGTATTTCTGTTTTGCGCGACTCCTTGGGTCACGGCCTGGGCCGACGACGTCTCCGAAACCCTCGATATTGCTTATTATGCGGGCGAGGATTTTAGCGATGAAAAACATCGTCTTGATCTCATCATCCCATCCGATCAGCCGGTAAAGGCGACCATGTTATGGATCCATGGCGGCGCCTGGGCGTTCGGTGATCGTAAGGATGACCTGGAGCTTGCGCGCGCCTTTGCCCGCGAAGGCGTAGCGGTCGCATCCATGTCCTATCGCTTGAGCCGCGGCGACTGGCGCGGTGAAGAATTTTCATCCACCGGCGTGCAACACCCGGAACACATCAAGGATGTCGCCCGGGCATTCGCATGGTTGCATGTCCATGCCGATGCGCATGGGCTCGACGCAGACAAACTCTTCGTTAGCGGGTTTTCAGCCGGCGGTCATTTGTCGGCTTTGCTCGCAATGGATGGGCGCTATCTTGATGCGCACGGTTTGGCCGTGTCTGAAATTCGCGGCGCGGTACCCGTGGCAGGCGGCTATGATTTGGAAGGCTATTATCAGGCCATCGAAGCCGGCATGGGCGAGGAAACAGCCATCGGTCATGTCTTGGGCGTCTTCGGACCGCGTGACAGTCTCCCCGATGCTTCACCCATATCCTATTTAGACAGCGCCACCATTCCGATGCTGGTCCTGACCGAAGGCCAAACGATCGATTACACGCGCGTCTTCGACGACGCGGTCACACAGCAGGGCAAAACGGACTTAATCCGGTTCAGCTATTACGATGATGAAACACATGCATCATTACTGGCGACGTTGAGTGCGGAAGCAAGTCCGGCACGCGATGAGATGCTGGACTTTATCGCCAGCCATATCGCACCCGACGACTAAAGCGTCACGACGTTATTCCACCGTTTCAAAATGAGGCTTGCCGAGAGCTTCTCGATACGATCGATGAAAATGGTGCAACACAGGTTCGTTGCGACCAAATATGGCGTCTCCCGCCAAACCGCTTTCGGCGGCCTGCTGCTGATACTCTCCCATCACATAGTCCTCATACTCGATCGTGCTGGTAAAGACTTCGAGCGAGGCCTCAATTGACGGCACCCGGTCTGCACCTTCATTGAAAGTGTACGTATTCTTCACCGCGTCCTCGCGCGCTGCGTCATCCATGGCGACAGCATTCCGATAAGCTTCGCGTGTGAAGTATATCGAAACTTGCGAAATTGAGCGTCCGGGTGTGTCAGGGTCGGGATAGATCCGTACCAGGGAAATGGTATCACCCGTCCAGAACATCTGGATGTTCGGGAAGAAATGGTAGCCGACAAAGGTCACGCGCTCTATTTGCCACGCCTCCTCCGGAAGCTCGCGCATCTGATGGATCGCCATATTGGCTGTGGTGAAACGATGATGTCGGCCGAACTCTTCCAGGTGCGTATTGTTGCCAATGAAAATCTGGCCAAGCGTGTTCTTGTGCAGCTTTTGAAAATGGTAGGTTTCGCCAAACGTGTCATTGGCGAGTTTCCAGTTGAGTTTCTTATCAATCGTCTTCGCGGCGCCAAAGACAAACCGCGTGAAATCGATGGATTCAAGTTCTTCCAATAGAGGCTTGCTGAGCAGCGCTTCTACGTCGAGAGCGCCATCGGGTTTTGGATGCACGAACAGCAAGCCCGCGGCTTCCACGGCAGGCAATTCAATCAAACCTCGGCAGGATTTGTCGATGCTACCAAAATCGCTTTGGTCGGCGACCGCAACGAGGTCGCCCGAGCTTGAATATGACCAGGCATGAAACGGACAGACGAATAGCTTACGCTTTCCGCGCGGCTCTGTTTCGACGCGTGTGGCGCGGTGACGACATATATTCAGGAAAGCTCGAAACGTTCCAGATGCATCCCGCGTCGCGATAATCGGGACCCCAAAATCATTAAGGGTCAAAAAGCTATTCGGCTCAGGCAAGTCTCCGGATAGACCGATCATTTGCGGATGATCGCGATAGAAATGCTCCAATTCTTCTTCGAGCAGATCGCGATCCGCATAAATCGAGCTCGGCACTTTATATTGAACCCCAGCATCGGCATTTGCGCCTGAATCAATTTGGCGCAACAATTCCTTGAGAATGCTGACTTGTTTTTGCTGGTCCATGATCTGTCCTCACGCTATTCCTCTGCATCCGGAAAGTCTGGCGGGCTCGGCATGCGCGCCATGGCCGTTGCCATTAAATGCATCCAGATCTTGCTGTTCAGGGCCTTGGCATCCTCATCCTCGCGCGCTTCGAGCGACAATTGCAAGGCGATCAGATGGCCGGCCAATTCATTGCGCTCTACGGTCAGGTCCGAGATTTTCAGGCTCGGGCTTTCCGGCACGACGACGTCTTTTCCAGCCAGGGCGAACAGACCGCGCATGCCGGCAATCTCATTCGCCAGCCGATCCGCGGCGCCGTCCCACGCTTCGCCTGCCATCACGGCCATCAAGCCGCTCATGCCAGCATGGCCAGCCGAATAGTCGCCTTCCAATTTCGGCGCGACTTCGGTGACCAGCTTGCGCCCGATACGGTCCAGAATCATACCAATATCGCTCATGCGCCTGCTCCATATTTTGGGCCCAGTCGCATGGCCAGCATCAGCTCATGCGCCGCATGCGTGAACCAGCCTGACCAGGCCAGAATCGGATCATCATTGTCGCCTGCGGCAAAGGCCTTCTCGGACGTCACCCAAATGCCAAGCGCTTTAACATGCGCGAACAGCGACCACCATTCAAACGCCGCTGGATCGAACGTGCAGCCCGACGCGGTCTGCCAGATGCCAATCGCTTCGGGCCATGGCAACAGACCGGCGGCGCGTTCCTGATCATTGCCGCACCACAGCAAATCGGTAGCCCAGGCAAGGTCTTCATAAGGGTCGCCAATATGCGCCATTTCCCAATCGAGAATGGCCGTCATTTTGCCTTCGCCATCCTGCAAATAATTGCCGGTGCGATAATCCCCGTGAACAATAGAGAGCCGCTGCGCGGGCGGGGGTGGATTGGTTTCCAGGTGGCGGATGGCAGCCTCTGCGACAGGCTGCGGGTCCTTGGCATTCGAGCGGATTTCATTCGCCCAATAATCCAGCTCACGTCGCCAGCATTTGTCTAGCGCCGGACTATCTGTCTCTTGTGCCAAAGCCGAGCCTTCCACAGGCAGAGCGGCGATCGAACCGAGGTGCCGAAAGAATTGTTCGCCAATGGCCGCGCGATGCGGTTCAACATCGTCAATCTTAAACGGATTCAACGGGTCGCCTTTTTCAATCCGGCCCATGACAAAGAAAGGCGCGCCAAGCGCCGCCTGTTCCGTTTCCAGGAACAGGGCTTCAGGCACCGGCAAATCGCGTTGACCATAAGCGCTTTTGATGGCCGCAAACTCAACCCGGCGTTCTGTGTCGATGAGGCTGTCTGGTGGATCGCGGCGCAGGATCAAGCCTTTGGTTTTTGGGCCGGTTGCATCTTCATAGGCGAGATCGATGGAATAAGTCTGTCGACTGGCGCCGCCATGAATGCGGTTAATGCTGTCGACCCGTGCATTGCGCGCACCTGGCAATCTGGCTTCGGCATAGGCGGCGAATTTTTCGGCAAGCTCAGACTCAAGCATCCAAAATGTCCTTCCAGCCGCTCGGCGCGTGGGGGCCAAGCGCCAATTGTTCGAGAATGCCAATGCCTTCGCTGGCCTCGCCATCCGGGCCTTTATGGGTGGCTTTGACAATCGCTTGAATGTGCAGGTTGTCGGGCTGCTGCCAGGGCAAATTATCTGGCGTCAGGTCTTCACGCGTCACCGATAGATCGCCGCGATAGGTGCCATGGCCCATGCTCGGATGGCCATAGCCTATGCCTTTCATCATAAAGGTTGAAAGCGGCTCATAAGAGACTTCGTGCGCCCGCCCCTGTCCGTCTTCGACATGCAGCGTTGCCGTTTGTGCCCGGCGTGTGCCGTCGCGCCAGGTGACGTCCATTTTCGGACGATTAAGATGCAAGAGCCCGTCGCAATCCGCGCCATCCATGGCCAATACAGATCGCGTGTTCCAGGCGCCGCCCGCGCCGTCTTCATTGACGTGGAAATAGAGCGACAGATTAGGGAAATTGATCGGTGCCCAGAGCCAATAGAATTGCGGCAATTGCAAAGGCAGGACCGGCTGTTCGTCGCGCTGCCCGATGGGCCGCACGCCCCAGCTGCGATCCCGCGTGCCGAGGAAGTCCTTGACCTCAATCGTCTCACCATCCGCTTGGAGTGATCCTTGCCAATGCCCGTTCTGGGTCATCCGCGTGCAGTCGATCAGCATGCGCGGCCCTTGGCGGTAAGTGAACCGCGGTTCTTCAATCGGGAAATGCCGGCCGGTGAACTGCACGTCCAGCGCGATGCCATCTGTTTCTTCCAGACATAGCCGCACTTGTTTCAACGGCGCGACAACCTCAACGCTGAGCGGCCCCACTTGCGTATCCATTCGCTCCATGCCGAGCAGGCGCGACACGTGGATCGACTTCTGGACGCCATCTTTCAAAATGGAGACCGCCCCATCCATCACATTTAGATGCGGATAGACGCCAAAAGCAGCGGCAAAGAAAACCGAGCCATCAGCGGAATAGCCATTGAAGAAATACCGATCATAAAAATTCCGGTCCGAGCCTGAAAAGGCGACAGGTTCCGGCGTCTGGTGGATCGGGTATTCATCCCCCTTGGTGAGCATGGTTTAGACCTCCCGTGGCGTGATCTCTTTTCGGATCAGTTTCGGTCTATAGGTTGGCCTTCAAGGCGCGCGCCCGTCAATGCCTGTCGGAGGGAGAACATGGCCAGCAAAGTCTCTGTCGAAGAGGTCAACGCGTTCTACGATTCGGTCTTCCGCGGCGCCGGCGAATCCGAACGCGTGCTTGAAGTGCGCGAGAACTATGCGCGCGTGCGCCAGCCCGTCGATGACGGCAATATTCGCCCAGGCGGTTACATCAATGGCCCGACCCAAATGGCGATTGCTGACAGCGCGGCTTATATCGCTGTGTTCACACGGATCGGCATCACGCCAATGGCACTGACCAGCAATCTCAATATCAATTTCATGCGGCCCTGCATTGGCAATGCCGTCGTCGCTGAAGCGCACCTCCTGAAACTCGGCAAGACACTGGCGGTGATCAGCGTCGATATTCGCGCCGAGGGCAGCGACAAGCTTTCCAGTCACGCTGTGGTCAATTATTCTATCCCGCAGGAGGCGGTTTAGATGATCACGCTGTTCAGCGCCATTGCCGGATTCTTTGCGGTCTCACTCGGCGCATTTGGCGCACATGCGCTGAAGGACGGATTTGACGAAGAGCAGATTGGCTGGTGGGAAACCGCGACCCTGTATCTGCTCGTGCACGCGGCTTTGACGACCGCGATATCCGCAGCAGACGGTGCCCGCTTTGGCACCGCGGCTTTGGTGCTTCTGCTGGGCGCGATTGTCTTTTCGGGTACGCTTTACGTTATGGCACTGGGCGGCCCTCGCTGGCTTGGCGCGGTAACACCAGTCGGCGGTTTAGGCCTGCTCGCCGGCTGGGCCATGATTGCGGCCGCGGCTATTCGCGCCTGACCTCGCGAAACCCTTTTCGAACGCGCATCCCACGCGTATCACCAGCGCAAAGTCTAGACAGTTAAGGGAGGGCTCTGATGAGCTTGTTCGATCTTTCAGGAAAATCCGCCATTATCACAGGCTCCTCGCGCGGCATCGGCAAGGCGATTGCCGAACAATTCGCGGCCGCTGGCGCCAATGTCACGATCAGCTCGCGCAAGCCTGGTCCCTGCCAAGAAGTGGCAGGCGCGCTGAACGACCAATATGGCGACGGCACCGCCATCGCGATCCCGGCCAACATTTCGGAAAAAGACCAGCTACAAGCTATGGTCGATGCCACCAATGAAGCTTTTGGCAAGATCGACATTGTTGTCTGTAACGCCGCTTCAAATCCCTATTATGGGCCGATGGAAGGCATTTCGGACGACCAGTTCGAAAAGATCCTGTCGAACAATATCATTTCCAATCACTGGCTGGTGCAAATGTGCGCGCCACAAATGCGCGAACGCAAAGACGGTGCGATCATTATTGTGAGCTCAATTGGCGGCCTCCGCGCCTCGCCGGTCATCGGGGCGTACAACATTTCCAAAGCCGCTGACTTCCAGTTGGTGCGCAACCTCGCCGCTGAGTATGGCCCGGACAATGTTCGTGTGAACGCGATTGCGCCTGGCCTAATCAAAACCGATTTCGCGCGCGCCTTGTGGGAAAACCCTGACACGCTGAAGCGCGCCACCTCAACCACACCCCTGCGCCGTATTGGCGAGCCGATCGAGATTGCTGGCGCCGCCGTCTATATGGCGTCCGATGCAGGCAGCTTCATGACTGGCCAAATGATGGTGGTCGATGGCGGCCAGACGGTGGTCTGATATGCCAGAGATGATTGTCCCAGACAGTTTGAAAGAGCGCACAGAACAAATGCAATTTGCGCCGGACGTCCGCGCCGGGGACATGGTCTTCTGCTCCGGCGTGATTGCGGCCTTGCAGGATGGGGAAGAGGCGACTGACGAAGCCTATTTCCGCGGCGCCGATCAAGCCTTTGGCGAGATTGATATGATCCTGCGTGAGGCCGGTGGCAGCATGGCTGATGTCGTCGATATTACAGGCTATCACGTAGACTTTGAGAAACACATGATGCCGATGTTTCAGGCCAAAGCGAAATGGATGCCGGGGCCGTTCTTCTCTTGCTACACATTGATCGGCATTTCGTCTCTGTTCAATCCGCTTGGCTTTGTCGAGCTGAAAGCCCGGGCCTATATTCCCGCATGAGCCGGACTGAACTTTCCGACGAGCAGAAGGTCTGGTTCGAAAGACTTCGCGATGATTCCTGGGACAAACCGCCTGGCATCACCAATATGGGCATTCGCCCGGAAGAGTGGCTGAAAGAGGTTCGCTATGGCTATGTCCGCTATGAATGGCCGAATACGGGCGATCGCGACATTTCAGACGGCCGCGTATTTGGCGGCTGGGTTGCGGGCCTGAGCGATCATATTGTCTCGATGTGCATGGCATCTGGTCTGGAAGATGGCGAGTGGTTCACCACGACGGAACTGCAAACCCGGATTTTCCGGCCGGTGCCGCATGGCTTGATCACAATTGAAGGACGTCTCGTTTCACGCGGCCGCACGACGGGCTTTGTCGAAGCCGACTGGCGCGATGAGAAAGGCCGGCACCTGGTGCGCGTCAGCGCCGCGAAAGCGATCCGAACGCGGTCGGAATTGGGGATGGGGTAAACTGTCAACCGTCGCGGCAGTGTTCAGGCCGCAATGACTTCTGGCAACGCTTTGCAGAATCGCTCGACGTCTTCCAAATACCCCATCGAGACACGCGACCATTGATCATAGTCGAGATACTGGCCGCGAATCTGGATTTTCCGATCGGATAGAGCTTTTTGCAGATCGTTCGCTTTTCGGCCTGAGCGAAAGAAGACAAAACTTGCTTGCGATGGCAATGCCTCCAGGCCGAGGACGTTCAGCGTCTCCATCACCATTTCGCGGCCCTGAACCAGCTTGGACAAAGAATCTTGGATAAAGGCTGTATCATTGTAACAGCCCATCGCAGCGGCGATCCCAACGCCGGACATCCAAGACATAATGCCCGTACGAATTCGCGCTGCCGTCTCAGGTGATGAGATTGTGTAGCCGACGCGAATCCCCGCCATGCCATAAAGCTTCGAGAATGTGCGCGCAACGATGACGTCATGTCCCTCATTCACCAAGCCGACACAGGTATTGCCGTCCGGGTCATCGGTCAGTTCCATATAGGCTTCGTCAACGATCACGGTCGTGTTTTGAGCCATACGACGGACAGCCGCTTTCAGCTCTGCAGCATCGCTCAACACGCCGGTGGGATTGTTGGGATTACAGATCTGGACCATGCCTGTTTCAGATGTCACCTGGGCTTCAACGGCTGCCAGATCAACGCTCAGACCTGGCCCCATCGGCACCAGGTCCAATTCTGCCAGACCAAGCCGCTGCGCATATATCAGCGTTTCGTCAAAGGACAGACGCGGGGCGATGATCGAGCCTCGTTGCCCATAAATCATGGCGATGGCGCTCAAGGCTTCGGCTGACCCAGACGAAATCGTGACGTGGTCAGCTGTCAGGCCATGCCGTTCTGCGATCAGCTCAGCAAGATGAGTGACCTTGTGATCCGCATAATAAGCGCCTTTTGTGCCAGCGTACTCTATCATCCGCAAAGCGGATTTTGACGGCCCGTATGGATTTTCATTGCTGTTCAGCTTCGCCACGCCAGGCATTGGGCCAAGTAGGTTGTTCGTAACGACGGCTGCCGAGGACAGCCCATTGCTCTGGGTCGGATTGAGCTTGGATTGAGAGGCACACGCCCCAAGCGAGAGACCGAGCCCGGCCCCGCCAAGCAATAAACCCCGTCTAGATGTTGTTCCCGCCATTGCCTTATCCTCCACTTCGCTCAGCGACTCTTGTGCCAGCTGAGGGTACATTTGACAAAAAGGGCCACTCAATCTGGAAGAAATATAGCGGTCTCTTCTTTGCTTTGGGTGAGAGTCGGATCTCAGACTCAAGAAAAAAGCCGGTGACCGCGGGGGCCACCGGTGCACCAGGAGGAGTGTTGGTGCTTAGTCTTTGGATGCGAATGTCAGGAACCCAATTTTACCGTCTTTGTGCAACGCCGTGAGATAAGGGTCAGCGAATGCAGACACTGCTGCCTCGATCAATTCTACGCGGCATTTCTTCTTCACGCGTCTATGCGACAGCATGGACGGCGTGGTTCGTTCAGGGTGTATCTCATTGCACGCTTGAGCAGCGGTCTCTCGAATGGTTTCGTAGTTGGCTTCAACGCCGGCATCGGGATCGATTGAAAAGGACAATGTCACTTGGTCTTGGGCGATCGCTGTTCCGGCCAAAGTGAAGGCCGCGACTGTGGCGGCGATGGTCTTGATGCGATTGGTCATATTCGTCTCCATTTGGATTTGGTTGCAGCCCGTCTGGCTGTGGGTGGAAGATGCGGATAAACCTGCTTAAGATCCTGACGGAGACTTGATCCTTATCTGATGGATTTCTTACGCCTTGTTTTGTTTGGATTTATTCTAGATACGGTTGGATTGGTGGGCATGCGATGACGGACAAGGCGAAGATTCCAAGCGAGCCTTTTGCGATCGGTGACGTCAGAGTCGAACCGAAACGCCTAATATTGGACGGCCCATTGGGGCAGTCGCAACTTGAGCCCAAAGTCATGCAGCTGCTTCAAGTCCTGGCGTCGCAGGCCGGAGAGACAATTACGCGTGACGCACTGATCGATGCTGTCTGGGGCTTTCAGTATGGTGGGGATGAGAGCTTATCTCGTGCCGTCAGTTTGCTGAGAAAAGCCTTGCAAGTTCCACATGGACTTGGCGATGTGATCCGCACAATTCCGCGACGCGGCTATGTGCTCGAGGCAGCTATAGGGTTTGCCCAACAGCATAAGCGGTCGACTCCAGAGCCATTCTCTGAGTTGATCGCGATCCTGCCTTTCGACAATCTGTCCTCTGATTCAGATACGCAATTCTTCTCGGACGGAATCAGCGAAGACATCATCGAAAGACTCATCCGAGGAACAGACTTGCACGTGATCGGACGCACCTCGAGTTTTCAGTTTCGCGGAGACCGGAAGTTTTCGGCCGCGAAGGAATTGGGCGCCTCTTACATCGTCGATGGGTCCGTCCGCCGTGCAGGAAATCGGGTTCGAATTTCTGCGCACCTCGAACAAGCGCAAACCCGTGAAACCCTGTGGTCAGATCGATATGATCGCGAGCTCAAAGATATTTTTGCCGTACAGGACGAAATTTCCGAACAAATCGCATGGGCACTAGATCGTAAAATGGAGGCGCAACGACAAACGATCATGCCTCCCAAAACCTATGATCTATTCTTGCAAGGACGAGAATGGACGCAAACTCCGGAGCTCATCATGGACGCGATCGGTGCGTTGGAACAGGTGACGCGCGCGGTGCCGGATTTTGCGCCGGCTTGGGGCGCGCTGGCGAGAAATCGGGCGCTCATGCGCATGTATAGTCCGATACAGATTCGCGAAGACTTGGACGTCGGTGTGCGCGATGCGATCGATCATGCGCTGAGTATTGATCACCGAAATCGGGATGCACTGAATGCCAGTTATCAGCATCTCGATCATTATGGCGACATGATCGCTCACCATGATGCAATTTCGGAGCTGCGCAGCGCAAACCGCAACGCCGCCGGGGGCTTGTTTTTGGTGTGCTTTCACGAGACCTGTATCGGTCGAGTGAATAAGGCGCTAGAAGTGGCGTTCGAGGCCGCACGTCTGGATCCGCTGAACCCCTTGTCGGCCTCGCAGCCGGGTATGATGCAATCGTATGGAGGGAAGTGGGAAGGTGCCCGCAAGCACCTTGAACAAGCTGTTCGCATGTGGCCTGATGACGCTTCGTTTTGGGCCAGTCTCGCCTTCGCATGCAGTTTTTCTGGCGACACCGAGCGCGTCGCCGAAATCACAGATCCGGAATTCCTGCGCACTTTGTCCTTGCATGAATGGGGCGAGCACCTAAAGCGAGCTGCGCTTCATGCGCGCGGAAATCAAGCAGAGTGGCGAGAATATGCCGAGGCCGAACGAAAGCGGATTCTGCATAAGGGGTCCGCTGATACCAACGACCTTCTTTATATGGGCATGTTCGGAGGGGCCGACATGTTTTACGAAACCACTGATCAGGTCCGGATCGGGCCGACCGGGGCAGATGACGACGCACTTGGCCCAATGGGTTATCGCAGCACACTGTTCTTCCATGCGGGTTTTCGACACCTGCGTCAGGACCCTCGCGGCGTAAAGTTTTGTGCGCGTTTGGGTCTTGTAAAGTTCTGGCTCGAAACCGGCATCCGTCCCGACTTCGCAGATGAAGTCGACTTTGACTTCGACGCCGAATGCCGGGCGAACGCGGACGTACCGATCGACACTTACAACACATTTAAATCATAACTAACTCTGTCCGCCTTCAAGGTCGCCTAGAGATCTCATCGTGGCTGCGTTTAGGATAAATGGACCCAAAGTGTTCACTCGGCTAAATCCGCTCTGACGTAAAAAGCTGAGATTCTCGCTAAACCCGCACCATCCGCATCACGCCATCTACCGTCGCGCCGACCAATCCCTCCGCCGGTTTCAAATCCAGCCGTTCCATATTCACCGGCAGTGCCAAAGCGCCATGTACAGCTGACCAGATCACCTGCACCAAATCGTCTGGATCGCCAGCAACCACTTGCCCGTGCGCTTGTCCCTCCTTGATCGCGGCCAGCAACAGCGTCGGAAACGCAAACCCGGTCAGTGCTTCCTTGTCCGGCTTGGCGAGATCGCCGGGACGCACGAAAAGCAGGACATTACGATAAAGGTCACTCTGCTCGATTCCGAAAGCGAGATAAGCTTCCAGCAAGACCCGCAACCGCTCAAGCGGGTCCGTATTCTGCACCGCCAATGCGCGGAATTTTTCTTCTTGCTGCGCCACGCGCCCGGTCCAAAGCGAGCGACCCAAGCCGGTCAGATCACCGAAATATGAATAAATTGTGCCCACCGAAACGCCCGCTTTGGCCGCAACAGCACGCGCCGATATCGCGCCAATGCCGCCAGCGCGATACAGTTCAGAGGCCGCGCTCTGGATTGAGCGGCGCACCTGTTCGCGTTGTTCGGGCGTTGCCTTCGGTCGTGCCATACGGCTCGTTTAGGCGGCTTTCGCAATCTGACGCAAGTTCATTTCGCTCTGCAGAGCCGACAGTGGTTCGCCGAGCCGCTCTTCCCATTTCTCGAAATTGATATTGGTCGAGTTGCGGCCATAATACCAACCATCCACAAAAGCATCCATGCTTGGCACGACGCCTTTCGGTGCGACAAAGGCCGTATGGCCCATGGTCACCGCCAGACGGATGGCGTGATACGGACTGCGCATTTGCGACAGATAGTATGACGCCAAAGCCAGCTCGCCTGGAATGGTCGCGCCGTAGCCGGTCAGGACATGCATAAAGTCATGCAATTGCGTGCCGCGAATAGACATATAGGCCATCTCTTCGGGCATCTTCTTAAGCTTGCCTGAGCTCATCAACTGCTTCTGATAGACCCGGTAATCCTTGCCGAAATTCTCCATTAGATTGTTCTCGACGACAAAGTCTCGATAGGCCGCGCCGAGCGTACCTGGGCCGTAATCGGAGAGGTCCTCGACCACCATTGGCTCAGCAATATAGCGCTCGGCCAGGAATTCTTTGGCGCCGGGTATGGCGTATAGCTCTTCCATATAGGCCTCGATCGAGGCCGGCGTGGCCACTTCCCACCAGTCATTGATCAGAAAATACACGCCATAATCGAGCGGGCGATCGACCGCCTTCATGAACTTCTCAGCAAAGTCGCGGTCAACAATCGGGGGTTTGTCCGTTATGGGGCCTGGCATGTGTCTCTCCTGTCATTTTGGGTCTTATACCATAAAGGTCCAATTATGTGAACATGTTCATTTAATTGTTCGCAATCCCGTGCGATCGGCTCGATTGACAAATCTCGCGTTTTATTTATTATCATCATTATGCCAAAAATAGTGGATCATGAAGAACGTCGCCGCGCCATTGCTTCGGCAGCTGTCGATGCCATCGCTGCCAATGGCTTGAGCGGGGTCAAACTGACCGACATTGCCCGCACGGCCGGGGTCACCACGGGCTCCATTGCCCACTATTTCTCAGACAAGGATGCCGTGCTTGCGGCAGCCCTGGAAGAAGTGTGCACGCGCCTGTTCATTGAGATTGGGACGCCGGACACGCCGCCAACTGCCGACGACATCGCAGATGTGCTGCCGATCAATGATGAGAAGCGCAAAGAATGGAAAGTCTGGCTTGCTTATTGGGGCCGCGCCCCTCACGCGCCCGCCTTGGCGCAAATCCATCGCCAATATTACGCTGAAATCGAAACCGCCGTCGCAGAGAATATGGCCGGGACGCATCCAGATCCGCATCTCGCCGCCGCAGCGATCATATCCGCGGTTGATGGCATTGGCACACGCGTCACGCTGGAACCTGATCTTTGGCCAGAAGCCCGGCAGCGCGCTTTGCTCGAGCTGCTCATCGCGCCCATCCTGTCCAGTTTCGAACCCACAACCATAACAAATTAAGGGAGCCCATTATGCCACTCAAATATCTGTCCGCGGACGCGAAACCGGAGGCTCTGGTCGAAGCGCTGAAATCAGACGGGGCTTGTATTGTCGAAGGCGTGGTGACCCCGAGCGCGCTCGCCCAGTTAAAGTCGGAATGCATGCCATATATCGAAGCGACCGAGACCGGCCGCGATGACTTTACCGGGCGCAAGACGACCCGTACCGGGGCGCTTGTCGCACGTTCGAAATCTTGCCGGGATCTGGTCATGAACCCGACCATTGTGGACGGCGCGAAAGGATTTCTGGCGCCTTACTGCGAGACCATCCAGCTGCATCTGACCCAATTTATCCGCATCCAGCCGGGTCAGCCCGTGCAACCGCTTCACCGCGATCGTCTGGCCTGGGGCGGCTATTTGTTGCCGGACCTCGAGCCGCAATTCAACACGATCTGGGCGATCACCGATTTCACCAAAGAAAATGGCGCCACCAATGTCATTCCGGGCTCCAATACATGGGACCCAGAACGCCAGCCAAACCGGGACGAGGTTGAATATGCCGAGATGGAAGCCGGGTCTGTCCTGATCTATTCCGGCTCGGTTGTGCATGGCGGCGGCGCCAATGTCTCTGCCGCTGACCGGATCGGTCTGAACATCACGTATGCACTCGGCTGGCTGCGTCAGGAAGAGAACCAGTATCTGTCCTGCCCGCCAGAGATCGCCAAGGATTTTGATCCTGAACTACAAGCCATGCTCGGCTATGCCATGGGCTCTTATGCGCTCGGCTATTTCACGCCGCCGCTGCCGCCCGGCCAAGGCCCGGAAGTCGTGCCGCCAGACTTCCTGTTCAATGGCAAAGTCGCCGCCTGGGGCGATGAGATGTATGAAAAAGTCTCTGCGCGCGCGCAAGACGGCGCCGTCTAGGCGCGTTTATCCTTGGGCGATCCCAGCGATATGTGCGACGTGATCGACGCCACTTGCGGCAACACGCCGAGAATATTGGCGTGGAAATCCTTGTAGGCGGGCAAGTCGGCCACCTCGACCCGTAAGAGATACTCGACCACGCCGGTGATATTATGACACTCGCGCACTTGCGGTGCCGCTTCCATGGCGCGTTCAAAGGCGCGGGCATCCTTAGACAGGTGCGCCGACAGGCCAACCATGACAAAAGCGGTGATGCCGGCCCCGAGCTTCTCACGGTCCAGGATGGCGCGATAGCCCTTGATGATGCCGGTCCGCTCCAGCTCTTGAACGCGCCTGAGGCAGGCCGATGGCGACAGACCGACTCGCGCCGCAAGGTCGATATTGCTGATCCGCCCATCCGATTCCAGGGCACGCAATATATTGTGCGATATCGCATCCAGTTCTGCTATTTGTTGCACAGATTTCGCCTTAAACCACTTATTGCGTGAGATATTGTGCATCTAATCGATTATTCTTGCAATATAAATATTGGAGGAATTGATGCTTCAACTGTCCGATTATGACATGTCGCCAGAGCGCGGTTTTCTCTGTCGGCACAATGCCGACGAGACTGTGTTACGCGATGATCTAAAGATCATCGCCAAAGTCGCCATGCGCTTACCGGAGCTGTTGCCGACCGGCCGCGTCCGGCAGCTGCTTCGTGATCGCTTGCCGCTGATCGACTTACCGCTCAGCGAGATGGCAGATGCCGAAGCGCGCATGTGTATGGTGCATTACTCTTTCATGGTGCAAGCCTATGTCTGGGGCGAACCGAAGGCGCCTGAGATGCTGCCGCGAAATCTTGCTGTGCCCATGGTATCGCTGGCAGATCATCTCGGCCAGCAGCCGCTGCTGCCTTATTCCGGCTATGTGCTCGACAATTGGGGTCTGATCGACAAAGCTGGCGCGATTGATCTCGACAATATCTACATGATCCAGAATTTCCTGAATGGTCAGGACGAGAATTGGTTCGTTCTGATCCATGTCGCGATTGAGGCTGCCGCAGGCGCCGCGCTCGCCAAATTCGGCGCGATCATCGAGGCGAGCAATGCCGCTGACATCGCAACGACGCGTGGGCATCTGGAAGAGGTTGCGGCGACCTGGGCCAAAATCAATGCCATTTTTGACCGGATGCCGGAACGCTGTGATCCTTATATCTATTTCGAACGCGTCCGGCCGTACATTCACGGCTGGAAAGACAATCCGGCCATGCCGAATGGGATCATCTATGAAGGCGTCGATCGTTATGGGCGCGAGGGTCAGGCCTTTCGCGGCCAGACCGGATCACAATCCTCGATCGTACCTGCCATGGATGCCCTGATGGGCGTCGGCCATGCCACAGATCCTTTGCGCGAATATCTTGATCAGCTGCACATCTATCGCCCGCCCGCCCATCGACGCTTCATCGACGATACGCGCGCAGCGAGCCGCCTTCGCAGCTTCGTCGAAACCGCGCATGATCATGGCCTGACCCAGGCCTATAATGCGATCATTCAAGCAATGGCGGATTTCCGCACACGGCATCTTGAATATGCGGCCAGCTATATCAACAAACAGAACCGCGCCGTTTCGGGCAATGACACAGATGTCGGAACAGGCGGCACGCCCTTCATGCGCTATTTGAAAAAACATCGCGATGAGACATCCGCACGATTGATTGGCGCGGCCGCGAATGCGGCTTAGGGCTGGAGCATTCGATATTTGGGAGTGCGCATTTGGATCTCACCTTGCGCCACTTCTAAGGCGAAGGTGGATGATACGGTCTCTGGGCCGTCTAACCGTATCGCCACGTTGGCCAATGCCGGATCGCAGAATTCATAGTCGACCACTTTGACGCCGTTCAACCAATGCTGGACATGTGCGCCATCTGACAACAGGCGAACGCGATTCCATTTGCCGTCGGAATTGTAGCGCTTCGCCCGGTCCGGTTCGGACAAGTTTTTCGCAGCAACTTTCTCGCTCAGGCTGCCTATGGACTCAGTCTCTGCACGCGCGCCCGCCAAAGCGCCGTCATCAATGATCTGGTATCGCCCGCGGCAGACTGTGCGGCCGATGGAGAGCTGATATTCAAGATTCGCCTCGGCACCGGAACTCAGTTGAACATCGAACACAAGTTCGAACGGCCCTTGCGGGACTTCGAGCGGATCGCTGTGTGCCGTCTCGGGCAATGACTGCCAGCCCGCTTCGGTCTCTGCACGACTCAATCCTTCAACCAACCAACCCTCCACCATTGGATGTCGCCGGTCCAACCACAAATCGCGCGCCGTGGGATCGGCCAGCAGCCGCAGATTGCGCCATTCGGTAAAGCTGCCGAGATAGGAGTCTTCTTGTCCAATCGAATGCACTTGCAGCGCAATCCTGCCATCCTGGTGATGCGCGCCAGCCATATGGGCGCAGGCAACGCCGTTGACCCAGGTCGCTATGACATTCCCCACCGCCTCTATGCGGTACTGATTCCATGCACCATGCTGGTAGGCGTTTTGACAGTCGGCATTTCGCGCCATTGTGTGGCGCCACACATGCACGCCTTCATGATAGATTCCGCCGGTCCAACGCCGCGCGGTTGGGTCTATGTCGAGCTGATATCCAACCACACCGCTCCAGGTCCCTGGCGCCAAGTCGGTGCGAAATTGCACGCCTGAATTGGCATCCCCTACAGACCGAGATTCAAATTCCAGAATGAAATCTTCGAAGCTTGCATTTGTCGCCAAAAAGCTATTCGGCGTATCAAGTACATTGGTACCAAGGATGGCACCGTCCCGCACCTCATAGGGCGCTTTGCCATTCACTTGAGTCCAGCCCTCAAGTGTCGCGCCATCAAACAAGTCCGTCCATTCTGGCGAAGCAGGCATATCGGATTCCGACACCGCACAGCCGCTCACCGCGATCGCGCAAGCCAGCGTTACCAATCGAACATCCAATAACATATCCATTCTCCCAATGGTCTCTGTCGACTTCAGCCGCGTTAGAGTTGACCCTCTTGCAACAGCTCAACCGCATGCTGCGCCGCGCGCGCCGTCAGCGCCATATAAGTCAGCGATGGATTCGCGGTGCCGCAAGACGACATGCAGGCGCCGTCCGTCACGAACAGGTTGGGCACGTCATGCGCCTGGTTCCATTCATTGAGCACCGATCGAGCTGGATCGCGCCCCATGCAGGCGCCGCCCATTTCATGGGTTTTGCCCCCAACCAGAACATGTTCGTCATCCGGCGTGCGGACCGAGGAGACGTCGACGCACCCGCCAGCGGTCAGCAATTCGGCCGCATCCTGCTCGGCTTGTCGGATCATCTTGCGCTCATTCTCCCGGATATGGCAGTCTAGGTGAATCTGGGGGATGCCCCATTTGTCGGTCTTGCTTGGGTGCAATCGCGCCGTGTTGTCGGCATAAGGCAGCATCTCACCAAACATAGAAATCCAGAACATCCAAGGCAGCCACGCGCCCACATCGGCTTTCGCCGACGCGCCAATACCTGCGCGCCCACCGCTATGGCCGCGCCTCTGTCGATTGGATCCGCCTTGAAAACCGAAGCCGCGATAGAAGCCCTGCTCGTCGGATCGGTTGTGCCGATAGTTCGGGACGTAAATACCGTTCGGACGTCGACCGAACTCAAACCGATCATCAAAGCCCGGAACCGTACCGCTTGCCCCGGCATGTCCAAAATGGTCCATGATGTAATTACCAAGCTGGCCGGAGCGATTTGCTAGTCCATTCGGAGCAGCTTCTGAACGGGAATTTAGCAGAATATGGAGCGACCCTATCGCTGACGCATTCAAGAATATCAAGCGGGCAGAATAGAGCCGCTCTTCGAGCGTATTCGCGTCAATGACTTTCACGTGTGTTGCGCGGTTGGTGGTCGGGTCAAATATGATCTCGCTGACAATCGAGTCTGCGGCGATGGTCATGTTTCCCGTCCGCTCCGCTGCTGGAAGAGTCGCGGAGAGAGACGAGAAATAGGCACCATACGAGCAACCACGCATACAATAATTACGCGCCTGACATGTGCCGCGCCCCAAGTCGGTATGCACATCTTTCGCTTCGCTCAAGTTGGCGCAGCGGCCGATAATCATGTGGCGATCTTCGAATGATTGTTCGATATTGGCGGCGACGAATTTTTCAGCGCAATTCATCTCAAACGGCTTCAGCAAGTTTCCATTCGGCAAGTCCGGCAACCCATCCGCATCGCCAGAGACCCCGGCAAACGCCTCCACATAATCATACCAGGGCGCCAGGTCGTCATAGCGAATGGGCCAATCAATGCCATGCCCATCCTTGGCATTGGCTTCGAAATCCTTCGGCCCCCAACGATAGGTCTGTCGCGCCCAGGTGATCGATCGGCCACCCAGCTGATAGCCCCGCGTCCACATGAACGGTCGATCTTCGGGATACGAATATGGGTGATCTTTCTCGTCGACAAAGAAATGCAGGAATTCGTTGCGATAGGTCCAGCCTTTGCGTTTGAGCATGCGGTAGCGACCTTGCTCGTCATAGATTTCAGGCACCATACCGCGATGCTCCAAATCCCATGGCGCCTGGAAATCGGTATATTCCTCACTCGGGTGATCAAGGTGTCGCCCGCGCTCCAGGACGAGGGTCTTGAGACCCTTTTCGCAAAGCTCTTTTGCGGCCCACCCGCCGGACATACCGGAGCCGATGACGATGGCATCAAAATCTGTCGACATACGCCCTCCGATCAGTAGCGGTTCTCATCTACCAGTGCCTCATACTCTCGCGCTGACAGGTCGCCACGGTATTGGCCAGGGATCAGAACAAAGTCCGGATTGGCCGCTTCGCTGGAATAATGGATGTGGAAAATGAGGCGTTTCAGCAAGCGATAGGCTGATGCTTGTTCCGTATCAAGCGACGCCCCGAAACTCGCCGCATCGACGTCTCCTACCAATGCAAACCGCGTTGCATCATCGAGCTCGAGATAGGATGTGCCATCAAGGTCAGAAGCCAGGCCATCAAAATGCTGCACCGCAGATAGAACGGCGCGCTGAGACTCCTCTGACGCCCATTTCTGCATCAGTTGATCAAGATAGAGCGCCGTACCTGTATCCGCGGCCCCAACAGTCTCAGTTGAAGGGATCATGAGATCCGCAACGTTTTGTAAAATGGCGGCGTGCTGGCGGTCGAAAAATTCGAATGACGGTTCGGACTCGATCTCCAGGTCGATTTGCCCCGATGGGTCGCAACCCGCGAGTGATAGACCGGCCAAGGATAATGCGCTGGACTTGAGAAACAGCCTGCGTGTTTGTCCCAGCTCACTCATAGTTTCCAGTCACAGTCTTGATTGCCCTAAAACGCGCTGGAAGTTTGACCGCGCAATCTCGCACTTGTCAAACGTTGACGAAAAGCCCGCACCAACCGGCGCGGGCTGTCCATGATGAATCGCTTAACCGCTAGCCCAACGAAACAGCCGCAATCAAGTAACAGCCCGCTGTCGCAATCGAGCCGATCGTCCGGAGCGTGTTCCACCGGGTCCAGATGCGGCTATAGGTCTGCCAATACTCGGCTGCGTCAGCGCTCGTATGATCCATTTTGTCGAGCTTCTCATTCATCGGCACATTGCCAAAGGCGGTGACGAGAAAGACCAGTGGCAGGTAAATGATGGCTGCGGAAATAATCAATCGCTGTGGCACGCCGCTCAAGGCAAACCAAGCATAGACTGCGAACACCACACTCACCGGCACCAGAATCAGGAAAGTTGCGATGAAGACCGAGCGAAACACAGTGCGATTGAGCTGTTGCATCGACTCGATCCCACCGGCTGGCGCAGCTCGGATGAGCCCCGCCATGACGAAGTCAGAGAAGGATTGAAACACGCCGCCGACCAAAGCTGAGGACAAGCCCAGGAACAAGCAGGCATAGATCAGGATTTCGGGACTCATATCGATACTCCATCATGTCTGTGGGTCGCAGTGTTCTGGCGCCGAACGATCAGAATCGTCGCCAAGACAGCGCATGCGAGTTCAAGTATCGTCGCAAAGACAAGCGATCCTGATGGCAGTCCGTCGACGGCGATACTGATCAGACGGGCGCTGCCATAGGCGCCGAACCCGATCGCCACGATCATCAAGGCAGGCTCGGTCAATCTGCGGACAAACCCACCTGCAAGGATGAACAATCCAGCCACGAGGAGCAATCCACCCGGCGCGCGGATCTCAGACATCAGGCTCGGATTCGACTCCAAGATGATTTGGCTCGTGGCGAAAAACGCCCGCGGAATGAAGAGGATGGCCGCGCCAATCACGATCGCGATGCCGCCCGCCGCTGCGAGAAAGAGCGGTGTGATGAAACGTTTCATGCTGCCACGCTCCAAGCGCCTGTCGCCGCCACGTCTTTTGCGAAATCGGCAAAGTCCTTTGGCGGTCGACCTAGAGCGCGCTGAACACCATCCGTGAGATGGGCATTACGACCGTCGAGCACTGTTGAGAACAAATAATCTAGCATCCAGACCACTTCTTTCGGCGCGCCGGACTCCTCAATCCCCGCAATAAACGCGTCATGCGGAACATCCATATAAGTCACGGGTCGGCCAATCGCTTGTGACAGATCAATGGCCACATCGGACAGCGTCATCAGTCGTGGCCCTGTGACTTCATAGACCTGCTCATGATGATAATCTTGCGTCAGGGCTGCGACCACGACATCCGCAATATCATCGGCATCAACATAAGGTTCCAGTTGATTGCCAGCCGGCAACGTGATCGTGCCGGCCATGACCATGTCTAGGAAGGCCGCTTCCGAGAAATTCTGGTTGAACCAGCTCGCCCGCACGACCGTCCATTCCAGCCCGCTCAGTTGGACAATGCGCTCGCAGGCCTGGGCTTCGGGTTCACCCCGTCCAGACAAGATGACCAGGCGTTTGACGCCCGCCCGTTTGGCTTTTCTGACAAAGGCCTGGATCGCATCGGTTGCGCCGGGCATAGCGAGATCCGGCGAGTAAGTGATATAGGCCGCGGTAACGCCTTTCAGCGCCGCATCCCAGCCGGCTTCACGGTCCCAGTCAAAAGCTGGCACCGCAGATCGCGACCCCACGCGGACATCGTGTCCACCCGCCTTCAGCCGATCCACCACCCGGCGACCGGTCTTACCTGTGCCACCCAGAACCAGGCTGAGGGGCTTTTTCTTCGAGAATATATTCATAACAGCACGCCTTTCTTTCCATGTGCGACCCCATGGATACGCAGACAGGCGTGGTGCTTCTTGATCCCGCGCGACAGAGTTTTGTCACATGACGACAAACTGGCGAGGCTGGCGCTATCGCGCGGTCAGACGGTAAGATCGCGGCGTTTGCCCGGACCAGCGCTTGAACGCGCGGGTAAACCCGCTCTGCTCAGAAAAGCCGGTCAGGAAAGCGATTTCGGCAAGACTGTAATCGGTTTCCACCAGTAATTGCTGCGCCAATTCGCGACGTGCCAGATCAACCAGGCCCTGAAAGGATTGCGCTTTGTCGGACAAGCGCCGCTGCAGCGTCCGCGCGCCCATGCCGAGCGCTGCCGCGATTTCTGACAGGGTCGGGACGCCTTCACTCAATTTCTGCGAGACGGCGATGCGGACGCGCTGTTCCAGGCCGGAATCATTGGACAGAGCGGCGAGCTCTTTCTCGAGGTGACGATCAAAGAATTGCGCGATCGTCTTATCCCCCAATCGATTAGGGACAGCGAGGGCGGCCTGACTTACTTGCAACGCGTCACGCACGGCCCCGAAATAAACCGGACAGCCAAAATGCTCGGTAAAGACCGTATTTTCGCCGCGCGCGGGGTGTTTAAAATACACGGCCAGTGGATGAAACGGCTCCGCGCTCACTTCTCGGCTAATTTCGAGAACCGCTGCCAGGCTCGCCTCATTTGAAAGCTGCATGCCGAGACTGCCATCGCCCGCTTTCTCCAGACAAAAGAACAAGTCATCGCCGTCCTGTTCCAACCAATACGCCTCGGCGCTGCCCAGCACGCGACCATAGCGCTCAGACCGGGCATAGGATCCGCGTAAGTCGGGCGCTGATTTCCAGGCAAGTCCGAACGCGCCATAATCATCGCTCTGCATCGATGCCCCAATCCGCAGCGCCAAGCCGAGCCCGCTGGGGTCTCGTTCAGCAAGCGCCGCGAAGAATCGGTAATAATTATCGGACGACACCATTTTCGCCGCATCAATCGGTGCATCCGGGTCCAGACCCAACGCCTCGACGAGATCGCGCGTCTCGACCCCACCGCTCGCCTGCGCCAGCACTTTGTGAACGTATAAGCTTGTTATCTGGGCCACGCTCAAACGTGTAAAATGACAGAGCGTGAAATCAAGTCGAGCGGGCATCAAGTTCTGGAAGGATCCGCGTACGAAAAAGCCCGCGCCTTTCAGCGCGGGCTCTTCTAATTCGTAAGGCCTAGAGCTTAGGCGCTTTGACGATTGTCATCGTCGACTTCTTCAAAGTCGGCATCGACCACATCTTCGCCATCGGCTTCGTCTGCGGCAGCGTCCGCAGCTGCGTCAGCATTGGCCGCTTCGGCTTGCTGCGCGCCATAAATGGCTTCGCCAAGTTTCATCGCGGCGGTCATCAGCGCCTGATGCTTCTCTTGAATGTCAGCGGCATCTTCGCCTTCGGCCGCTGTTTTCAGAGCGGCTGCTGCGTCTTCGATCTCTTTCTTGACCTCGTCACTGACTTTGTCGCCATGCTCTTCGAGCTGCTTCTCGGTCTGATGCGCCAGGCTTTCCGCATTGTTCTTGGCTTCGACCAAGTCACGACGCTTCTTGTCTTCTTCAGCATTGGCTTCAGCATCCTTCATCATCGCGTCGATGTCGGCATCATTCAGACCGCCATCGGCCTGGATGGTGATTTGCTGTTCTTTGCCGGTCGCTTTGTCCTTGGCGCCGACCGAGACGATGCCATTGGCATCAATGTCGAAGGTCACTTCGATTTGTGGCACGCCGCGTGGGGCTGGCGGAATATCTTCCAGATTGAACTGGCCGAGATTCTTATTGTCCACCGCCATTTCGCGCTCGCCTTGGAAGACGCGAATGGTCACCGCCGGCTGATTGTCTTCAGCGGTTGAGAAGGTCTGGCTCTTCTTGGTCGGGATCGTTGTGTTGCGATCGATCAGACGGGTGAAGACACCGCCAAGCGTCTCAATACCGAGAGACAGAGGCGTCACGTCGAGCAGAACCACGTCTTTGACGTCGCCTTGCAGAACCCCACCTTGGATCGCCGCGCCAAGCGCCACAACCTCATCCGGGTTCACGCCCTTGTGCGGCTCTTTGCCGAAGAAGCCTTTCACCGCTTCTTGCACAGCTGGCATGCGGGTCATACCGCCAACCAGAACCACATCATCAATCTCAGACGCGTTCTTGCCAGCATCGGTCAGGGCTTTCTTACATGGATCAATGGTGCGTTTGATCAGATCGCCAACTAGGCTTTCCAGCTTGGCGCGAGAGAGCTTGATATTGAGGTGTTTCGGGCCGGTCGCATCGGCCGTAATGAAGGGCAAGTTCACTTCGTAAGACGAGGCAGAGGACAGCTCTTTCTTGGCTTTCTCAGCTTCTTCTTTCAGGCGTTGCAGCGCCAGCTTGTCGGCTTTCAGGTCAATGCCCTGCTCTTTCTTGAACTCGTCGGCTAGGAAGTCGACAATGCGCAAGTCAAAGTCTTCACCGCCGAGGAATGTATCGCCATTGGTCGACAGCACTTCAAACACGCCGTCGCCAATCTCGAGCAATGAGACGTCAAACGTACCGCCACCGAGGTCATAGACCGCGATGATTTTATTGCCGCCTTTTTCAAGACCATAAGCCAAAGCCGCAGCGGTCGGCTCGTTAATGATGCGCAGCACTTCCAGGCCGGCAATCTTACCGGCGTCTTTGGTCGCCTGACGCTGGGCGTCGTTAAAGTAAGCCGGGACGGTGATTACCGCTTGGGTGACTTCGCCGCCGAGATAGGCTTCTGCTGTCTCTTTCATCTTGGTCAGAATGAAAGCAGATACTTCCTGAGGTGCGTAATCCTTGTCGCGACCTTTGACCCAGGCATCGCCATTTGGACCTTTGACGATTTCAAACGGGCTCAGCTCTTTATCTTTTTGCGCGGTTGGGTCGTCAAATGTGCGACCGATCAAGCGCTTGATCGCGTAAAACGTAAAATCCGGGTTCGTCACAGCCTGACGGCGCGCCGGCATCCCGATCAGGCGTTCACCGCCTTCTGTAAAAGCGACGACAGACGGGGTCGTCCGGGCGCCTTCTGAATTTTCAATAACTTTGGCGTCTCCGCCATCCATGACAGCAACACAGCTATTGGTCGTGCCGAGGTCGATTCCAATAATCTTACCCATAATAGTTCTCTTCTCCTA
Organism: Pseudomonadota bacterium; assembly: GCA_039818185.1. GTDB lineage: Bacteria > Pseudomonadota > Alphaproteobacteria > Caulobacterales > Hyphomonadaceae > Henriciella. The sequence goes on along the minus strand of JBCBUI010000001.1, from coordinate 436,319 downwards.
AGCCGCCGCCTTTTGCCTTCTGTCGGCCTGCTATGCAGCACCAGCAACCTGCGGCTCTATACACAAAGATGCCCGAAGGTGAAGTCGGATATTCAGTCCGGTCACGCTCGGTTCATGACGCATGTGGGAAACGTCGGGACATGTTCAAGGGGCGAAATGGGATTGCTGTGGTTGAAATAAAGCTGGTCAGGCCGGTGGTGATTGAGCTACAGCTGTAACAAATACAGCGAGGTTCCTATGCGCCATCTCCTCTTGATCCCGTGTTTTGCTTTATTTGCTTGCGCGCCTGCAAGCGACCCCGTGGAAGACACACCTGCCGAAACGTCGGCTGCAATCACCGAAAACGCTGATTCTGCCGATGCCGTCATTGACCTTCCTCAATTAGAGCAAATCTGGGTCGCCTCTGGCCTGTCTGCGCCTGAAGGCGTCGCCGTGGATGGCGATACGCTGTTCATCTCGAACGTGGTGGGCGAAGGCAATGCCAAAGACGGCGAGGGCTGGATCTCGCGCTTGGCGATGGATGGCACCATTCTCGAAGAAAAATGGATCGAAGGCCTGAACGCGCCGAAAGGCATGGCGGTGCGCGATGGCAAACTCTTCGTTTCAGATTTTGACCAATATCATGTCATCGACATTGCGCGCGCCGAAATCGAAAACACCTATCCAGTCGACGGCGCTGGCTTCCTGAATGATATCACGGTCTGGCAAGGCGGCGTCTATATGAGCGATTCTGGCTCGGCGCGGATTTTCCAGATTGATGTGAATGGCTATAAGGAGTGGCTGGCTGATGACCGCCTGGCGGGCGTCAATGGCCTAACCCCGGATGGCGACCGCTTGCTGATTGCGACGATGAGCTCTGGCAGCCTGTTCGAGACCATGGGCGCACGTGACCTCACCGAAATCGCCACCGGCATGGAAGATGCGGATGGCATCGCCGTCTTGGATGATGGCAGCTATTTGGTCTCGAGCTGGCCTGGCCTGATCTGGCATGTCACGCCGGACGGCGCGACGACGGCCTTCCATGACATGCGGGACTATGAGGTCTATCAGAACGACCTGACGCGTGTCGGGGATTTGATCATTGTTCCAAACTGGCAACCGGGCTCGGTGACGGCGTGGCGATTGGGGGGCTAGGCGTCTCATACAAGACCCAACGAATGATCCAGTAAGACATCAGGCCCGCATATATCGCGGGAACGCCGCCATACATAAACGCAAATGGCAGGGCTATGAGCGCATATGGCAGGGCTATCAAAACGCCAACCAAATGGGCGATCTCGACCCCTCCTGCTGCAGCGACCTGAAAATAGAGCGTTCCTCCACAGATCAGCACGAACGTGTAGATGACGAGCGTCAAGAGCGTCCAGCCTGTCACAAACTTAGATAGTTTGGTCATCCCAATCTGGGCATGTTTCAATCTCAGCAAACCGATCGCCGCTCCGAGACAGCAAGGCCATATGGTGAGCGCTGCGACTAGCCCGCTTAATTGGTCATCCAACCAGACGATGATCGTCCAGGATAGGGGATTCAGCGGCCCGACAATCAACCAAACGGCTACTTTTCTAACCGACCAATTTGCTTTTGGAATGAGATGTCTTTGTTCAACAGCCATCGGCGTTCTCCAGCTCTCAAGAAAGAGCTGTGAACGCTACGTAGTTTCCACGATATGACAGCCTGCCGCGCGACAGTTTGGCTTAATTCGCCTCACCCGCGCTGACAGCGACCATGGCCGCTCGCAGCACCCGATCACCAATTTTCCAACCGGCCTGGAACAGGCTCGCAATCGTGCCGTTCGGATGCTCTGACGGAATGTTCGCGACAGCCTGATGCAAGTTCGGATCGAACGCCGCGCCGGGCTCGGCTTCAATCGCGGTCACGCCATGCCGCGTCAGCACGGTGTGCAGCTCTTTCTGTGTCATCTCAATGCCGCCGAGCAGGCCTTTGCCACCTTCGGTCAAGGCCTCACGCTCGGCTTCCGGCAGCGCTTCCAGCGCCCGGGCCATATTGTCAGACACGCTGAGCAAATCGCGCGCGAATTTCTCAATCGCATAAATGCGCGCATCGGTTTTCTCGCGCTCAGAGCGTTTGCGCAGATTTTCCATCTCCGCCATGGCGCGCAGCATTTGATCGCGCAGCTCTTGCTTCTCGACTTCGAGGGCCAGCAATTGCTGTTCGACGGTCAGCTCGACCGGTTCTTCCGCTGCATCCTCAGGAGCGGCATCGGCTTCCGCCTCTGGCTCTGCCTTTTTTGCGGCTTTTAGAATCTCATCCGCAGCAGCTTTCAACTCAGCCTGAGTCGCATTCTGACCCAGCTCTGGGGCATTCTCGTCTTTGACGGTTTCGTCACTCATACTTCACTCACTCATTCCTGGCGGCGCTTTCCAAGCACCTCTCCAACCATCCGTGCCGTATAGTCAACCATTGGAATCACCCGCGCGTAATTTAGCCGCGTTGGACCAATCACTCCGAGGGCCCCAATAACCTGACGTTCGGCGTTCATATAGGGTGCTACGATCACGCTTGAACCCGAGAGCGGAAAAAGACTGTTTTCTGAGCCGATAAACAGCCGTACACCATCCGCATCCCGCGTCGAGTCGAGCACTTCCAGCAAGCCTTGCTGGCGTTCGAGCACATCAAACAGCTGACGCACCCGCTCCATATCTTCGGCGGCCGCAGTGTCATCCAGCAGATTGGCGCGGCCTTGAATGATCAGACGCCGGTCTTCACCCGGCGCGGCGCCGCTCCATTGCGCGAGGCCGCGTTGCACCAGATCCGCGGCCGCAACATCCAACTGCGCCTGTCGGGCGGCAATCTCGGCCCGCACTTCGGCAGAGGCCTCATGCAAAGTCCGCCCTTTCATCCTGGCCGCGAGATAATTGCCGGCTTCGATCAGCACTGTCTGCGGCAAACCCGGCGGGATTTTCACCAAACGGTTTTCGACATCGCCTTGTTCTTTGACCAGAACGCATAGCGCCTCGCCGGTCGATAGTGGCACAAACTCGACATGCCGCACGGCCGCATCCTGGGTCGGCGACGAGACCAGGCCGGCCCCGCCCGCGAGCCCGGACAGCAGTGACGAGGCCTCTTTCAAAACCCCGCCCAGATCGCGTCCGGCGCTGTTCAACCGTCCTTCAATCGCGGCGCGGTCGGATTCGCCCGGATCGCCCATTTCCAGAAACCCATCGACGAAGAGGCGCAACCCCGCATGCGTCGGCATGCGGCCCGCAGACACATGCGGCGCGTCCAACAGGCCAAGCTCGGTCAGATCGGACATGACATTGCGAATAGAGGCTGCCGACAGCTCGATCCCGGCTTTGGACAGCGTGCGCGAGCCCACGGGCTCACCGGTTTCGAGATAGGTTTCGACAATTTGCCGGAAAATATCCCGCGACCGCTGATTCAAGGCCTGCATGAGAGAAATGTCTGCGTTCATACGTGATGAATAGTGCGCGAAGTCCGGGGATTCAATCTGGGAATGAGGCTCAAGCGCATTGACCGTCCCTCAAAGCACCTGAAGCCGGTTTTGCCGTTGTCTCGACCCGCGCGTGCTAGTCTTCAGAAAGCGCCGCCTTAAAGCCCCAACCGCCGAAGGATTCAGAGACCGCCGCCACGATTTCTGTCTCACCTGGCTCGAGATGGAGGGCAATCTGATCGACCAATGCGATCGTGCCGAGAAACCGGTGATCTCGGGCGCGCCACATGGCATTACCCGAATAGACCAAATCGCCATTGACGAACAATCTCACCCGATCGGAATAGCCAAATGAAAGCATGCGCGTGCTGGCTTCGTCTGCAGACACTGTGAACCGAACCAAGGCGGTATTTTTACCATCGCGTATCGGCGTCGTCCGGGAGAGATTGGCAACACCATCATTCTCGACCGCAAGCGACGACCATGACCCGTCAATCACATCCAGCTCAGGCATCTGGAACGCCTCGCTAATCTCGGCTTCCGCAAACGGGGCAGAGACCTCGAAAGTATCGATCAGCCCATTCGGCAGGGGGTCAGTCTCTGCCGGTTGACCGATAATCGCATCCTCAGCCGTCGCGGCGCGAATGCTAATGTTGGAGAAATACGCGCCAGTTTCCATCATCCAAGGACGGTCAGAAGCATAGAGCGCAACCTTTCCGGACGAGCTCACACTGCGCAAATCAGGCACGTGGATCAGCGGGGCGCTCATATCGCCGACGAAAATATCCGCTTGGTCACCAATCGCGACAATGCGCACTTTTATCCATGTCTCTGGCGGCAAGTCGGTCGCGACGGCCTCATTCGGCCCGGCATGCAGCTGCCAGGTCGCGGCACCATTGGTCATGACCATATATTGCGTTGCATCGGGTTGCCCTGACTGGTGCGGGCGGGTGTAGAATTGTTCAAGATTGGCCGTCTCTGAATCCGCCCTGAAATTGATCCCGATAAACCCGGACGGATGGGTTGAGGCATAATCATACTCGATGACCATATCGCCAAACTCCGCCCCCTCGAGCACAGCAACATTGCGGCGCAGAAACAAGGCGTCGCGGCCAAGATAAGACTCGATCTGCGCGGCGCTATTTTCGCCGATTTCAGCCGACCAGGTCAGGCCGTCCAATTCCAATTCCTCTGCCACAGCTGGCGCCCCTGCGAGCGCAATGAATGCCGTCGAGAGCGGGATCGATTTCAGTGTTTTCCAGGTCAAGTGAAAGCCTCCTATCTTGACCTTCGTGGTGTTCCGGGTGAGCAAACAAGGCAAATAAAGAAATGCTGAAGAAGCTACAGGCCGTCGAAATTACAGTCCATTCAGGCGGGATCAGCTCGGGAAAACGTGTATGTCTCTGATCAGAATAGACACTTGGTCCTTCGCGCCAGACACGGGCATGCTTGATAATGGCGAAGAAACCAGGCGTTTGGAGAATCGCACGGCAGCCCTGCTTGAGCTTTTGGCGCGACAGCCAGGACAAGTGGTGTCTCAATCGACCATTCTGGACCATGTCTGGGAAGGACGAACCGTCAGCCCAAACAGCATTGCGGTGGTGATTTCCGATCTGCGTCGGGCGCTGAACGATGACCCGAAAGCGCCCCGGATTCTCGAAACGCTGCCAAAGCGCGGCTACCGATTGATCGCGGATGTGAGCTTGCCCGACAGCATGGAAACGCCTGCAACGGATGCACAACCGCGTGAGCGAAACCTGTTTCGACCCTGGTTCATCATCACCGCGATTGCTGGCGCCATTTTACTGATCGGTCTGTTTTCAGGCCGGTTCGCATCCCCGACGGCGTTGGATCGAACCTCAATCTCAGTGAGCGCGACAGTGAATGAAACAGGGGATGATCAATATCTGCCGCTGTCGCGATCGGTGACGGAATTGCTGTCCGTCGAGCTCGGCAAGTTTGACCATTTGAAACTATCTGCGGACACGGATCCAGACATCGTCATTCGCAGCAAACTCATCCTATGGGATGGTCATCCATCCATGTCGATTTATGCGGAGTCGGCCGAAACCGGCGAAGTGCTCTGGTCGGGCATAGCCAGCGGGCCAGAAACTCTCTTGCCGCGGCAAGTCCGTGAGGAAATGACCGAATTTGCACAGACGGCGCAACCGAGCCCGACGTCTGACTAAATTCCGGATTTTTCTCCAACCCCCACCAGGCTCTCCCCGGTCAGCGGGTGATTGAACCGCGACACGCGCGCCGCATAGAATTCGGCGACCGTTTCCATATCGGCTTCATAATTCCCGCTCGGCACCAGCGTGCCATCCAAGCCGCCAAATTTGTTGGCATAATCAATAAAGCCGAGCGCCACGGGCACCTTTGCCGCCGCTGCGATATTGTAGAACCCTGTCTTCCAGGCTTTGACGTCGGCGCGCGTGCCTTCCGGAGCGATGACCAGCGCCATTTCATCAGCGGCCTCATAGGCCGCCACCACTTGCTCGACCAGATTGCTCGGCCCTTTGCGATCGACCGGAAGCAGACCCCACCATCGCATGAGCCAGCCAAACGGCCCCTCACCCAGGCTCTTCTTGCCCATCCAGCGCACCGGAATGCGATAGTAAAACGCAATGCCGAGCATTTGCGTCAGGTCCCAATTGGTCTCGTGCGGGGCCGCGATGATGACCAGCTTCTTGTCCGCCGGGGCTTCGCCCAGAACGCGCCAGCCCATTAATCTATAAAGTCCGTAAAACAGCACCCGCGCGACTTCATATCCGAAGCTGCGGCGCGGACGTTTGGAGCGTTCCGCGCGGGCTTTCATTTCCTTTATGTCCACGCGCGTCCCCTCGGTTTCATCTGTGAGCCTAGACACAAGTGCCAAAACCCGCAATTTGCGCCGAGCAGCTCAAGCTAAGAAAGATATAGACAGATGACAGACTTCGCTCGCCCCTCCGGCCGCGCCGCGGATCAGCTTCGAGACATCTCCCTGGAAACCGGCGTTACACGCTATGCCGAAGGCTCTTGCCTCGCCAAATTCGGACATACTCATGTGCTCTGCACCGCCAGCTGGACCGACAAAGTCCCAGGCTGGATGCGTGGCACCGGGACCGGCTGGGTCACCGGCGAATATGGCATGCTGCCACGCGCCACCCACACGCGCGGCCGGCGTGAAGCCGCCGCCGGCAAACAGTCTGGTCGGACCCAGGAAATCCAGCGCCTGATCGGGCGCAGCTTGCGCTCCGTAGTCGACTTGGAAGCTCTGGGCGAGAACCAGATCACGATTGATTGCGACGTCATCCAGGCCGATGGAGGCACAAGGACAGCCTCGATCACGGGGGGCTTTGTCGCTCTGGCTATGGCCTGTCGGTACTTGAAAGATGAAGGCGTCATCACCCGCGACCCAATCCTGAAACAGGCCGCCGCGATTTCAGTCGGCGTTTATAAGGACGTGCCGGTGCTCGACTTGGATTATCCAGAAGACAGTGCCGGTGAGGCCGACATGAATGTGGTGATGAGCTCTGATGGTGGCTTTATCGAACTGCAAGGCACTGGTGAAGAACGTCCGATGACTCGGAACGAAGTCGAGACCATGATGGCGCTGGCTGAGAAAGGCTGCAACGAACTGTTCGCGGCCCAGACAGCGGCGCTGGGTTAAGCCGTGGAGCGGTTGCTGCCTCTCGCCGAAGCGATCGGTGCCAAGCTCTTATCGCGGGGCGAGAAGGTCGCGGTCTGGGAATCCTCGTCTGGCGGCCTGGTCTCAGCGGCTTTGCTCGCGGTGCCTGGCGCGTCACGTTTCTATCGCGGCGCCGGGATCATCTATACGCCCGCCGCGTTCAAAGGCCTGATGGGGCTCAGCAAAGATGATTTGCAAGGCCACCGCTCCTCAACAGAACCTTACGCTCTGATCATGGCGGGCATCATTCGTGACAAGATGCGGGCAGACTGGGGTTTGTGTGAAACCGGCGCCTCTGGCCCGGACGGCAATGGCTATGGCGATGCGGCGGGTCATGTTTGCGCAGCGATTTCTGGCGCATCGACGCAGCAAGCTGGCACGCTTGAAACCGGCCTCGCGGATCGCAAAGAGAATATGTATCTGTTCGCTGAGTTTGCCTTGCAGCTTCTGGCCGAGCAGCTCAGCTAAGCGGCTTCGCTTTTCTCATTCGACTGGCCGTCTTCGAAGACGAGAATATCGCCCGGCTGGCAATCGAGCTCGCGGCACAGCGCCTCGAGGGTCGAGAAACGTACGGCTTTGGCCTTGCCGGTTTTCAGAATCGACAGATTAGCAAGCGTCACGCCGACCCGTTCTGACAGTTCAGTCAGTGACATTCTTTTTTCCAACAAAACCCGATCAAGGGTCACTCGAATAGACATCGTATGGCCCTCCTATATTGTCATTTTTTCTTCTTCGCGAAGGCGGGTGCCTTCTTTGAAGACTTGCGCCAGGATGAGCAGAACGATGACCGCCCCCCAGACCGCGAGATTGATATTGATGCTTGCGACATAGCCTTCGCCGAGGTCGACGGTTGCGGCCAGGACCAGGACGGACGCCATACGAATGGCTTCGATCAAGCCAATCGCGATCGCAATTCGGGTCAGCCGCGGCGCATTTTCCGGCAGGAAGGGATCGCCCTCGGCCAGGGTTGACAAAATTCGTCGCAATTGTGCGCAGACATAAGCGATGCCGGGGGCGAACACGACCAATCCGATCAGCGCAGCAACGATTCGTCCGGTCGGAACGCCATCAGCGCGCGCTTCGATCAAAGGCAGGTCAATTTCGCCGCCATTCAAGCTGCCTAAGAGGCCAAGGCCCAGAATAATAAACAAAAACGCGCCCAACACGATGGCGAGCCAGAAAATCACCGTCACCACGGTTGACAGAACCGCTGCCATTGAATTCTTGCGAGTGCCTGACATGTGTTGGCAGTATCCTTTTGTCATATCGCTACGTTTGTCACATAGCAGAAAGTCACAAACTTACCGTTAAACGATAAGGTTATTCGCTAGAATTGCAAGAACGGAGCCACAGCCTATGTCGCGAAAGCTAGAACCCGGGCGTCTCGTCGCTGCCACGCACAACAAAGGCAAAGTGGTTGAACTGAAAGATCTTTTTGAACCATTGGGCTTTCAAGTCGTGTCCGCGAATGACCTCACCTTGGACGAACCCGAGGAAACCGAGTTCACATTTGAAGGCAATGCGCTGATCAAAGCCCGCGCCGCGGCGCAAGCGACCGGCGCACCTGCGCTGTCCGATGATAGTGGTTTAGAAGTGACGGCGCTGGGCGGCATGCCGGGCGTCCATACCGCGATCTGGGCCGGCGAACCCCGCGACTTCTACAAAGCGATGGAGAAAGTCGAACGCGAACTCCAGGCCATTCAGGCCATGGATCGCAGCGCCAAATTCGTCTCCTGTCTTGCTGTCGCCTGGCCAGATGGCCATGAAGTGACGTTTCGCGGTGAAGTGCATGGAAACCTGACCTGGCCACCGCGCGGTGAAATGGGCTTTGGCTATGATCCGGTCTTCGTTCCGGTCGGGCATGAGGTGACCTTTGCTGAGCTCGAGCCGGCGCAGAAACACGCGATGAGCCATCGCGCCGTGGCGTTCGAGAAGCTGAAAGCCGCCTTATTGTGACCGCTGCGGTCGGGCCTGAACATGGCTTTGGACTCTATGTCCATTGGCCGTATTGCGCCCGAATCTGCCCGTATTGCGATTTCAACGTCTATGCCGCCAAGGATCGCGACACAGAGCCGCTGGTCGCGGCCATTATTGCCGATATTCACGCCCATCGCGCGCGTTTGCCAGAGCATCCAAGCTTCGATTCCGTGTTTTTCGGGGGCGGCACCCCCTCTTTGCTTTCATCCCGGCAGCTGGCGCGCATCATTGAGGCGTCAAGCGATGCGTTTGGGCTATCCCAAAGCGTTGAAATTACACTGGAATCCAACCCGAATGATATTTTGCGCGAAACCCCGGCGGACTGGGCAGAAGCCGGCATCAATCGCCTCTCAATCGGGGTCCAGTCCCTGCGGGATGAGGCCCTCTCCTTTCTGGGCCGGGATCATGATGGCCAGGCTGCGCGCCGTGCTGTGGAGAAGGCACAATCGGAATTCGAGAATCTGTCTGTGGACTTGATCTATGCCCGCCCTGGCCAGTCGCCCGAGGCCTGGGCTGCAGAACTCGAGGACGCGCTTCGCCTTGGCGCGCCGCATCTATCGCTTTACGAACTCACAATTGAAGCGCGCACGGCGTTCGGCAAGCGTGCGGCGCGCGGGGAGCTCACACCGATGCCAGATGATGATCAGGCAGATCTGTACGACCTGACCCAGTCCATCTGCGCCGCACACGACCTCAACGCCTATGAAGTATCCAACCATGCTCGCGGCGCCGCTTTTGAATCACGGCACAATCACATCTATTGGGCCAGCGGTGACTGGATCGGCGTTGGGCCTGGCGCGCATGGCCGTCTCACCATGGACGGGCAAAGGCTCGCCACAGAAGCGGCGCGTCGACCGGAAGACTATCTCTCCACCAATGGCCCAACCGAGACGCCGCTAACCCAGCTCGACACCGCACGAGAGTTTCTTGCCATGGCGCTGCGGCCGGCGAGCGGGCTCAGCCTATCGCGTTTTGAAGCGCTTTTCGGACAGGCAGCAGACAGTGCGCTGCTTGATCAATTGCAGAGCCAATCGCTGGCACGGATAGAAGACGACCACCTCAAACTGACTCCACAAGGGCGTTTGATGGCCGACTATTTGGCTGGTCAATTATCGCCTTACTGATAGCGCGACAGCGCCTCATCCAGGATGCGTTCAAGGTCCTTAATCGTCGTCACTTGTTTCATTGTGTGACAGTGCGGGCGGTAACGCGGCAATTCGCTATCGCCGCTACCCCAGAGCGATTCCCCTTCCGGCGTCAGCCAAATCACCCGCTTCACGCGCGCCGCTGCTTCCCGGAACAGATCAAGCCGCGGATCGCCATAATTTGATCGGCCATCGCCGAGAATAATCAGCGTCGTGCGCCGATCCAGGACGTTCCAGTGATTCATTCGCAGGTCAGACAGCGATTGGCCATAATCGGTTGAGCTCATGCCGATCGAGTTGATGATCTTATCCATGGCATGGGCAAAATCTTCGTTTTCCAGCGTATCGCCGACATCTTCCAGTCGGCCTGAAAAGGCAAAGGACTCAATGTCCGGCACAACTTCATTCAGGCTGTAAAGCAGCATCAGAAAAAAGCGCACGACCCGCGCCACAGACCCGGAGACATCGCAAACCGCAACAATCTTGGCGCGATCGCGCTTGGTCTGTTTCCAGGCAAGATCAAAGGGCACGCCATCAAAACCGGCATTCGCGCGCAGGGTCTTGCGCACGTCCAGTTGGCCGCGATTCTTCTTGCGACGCCGCCGCGAGTGCTTGACCGCGAGGCGTTTGGCAATCTTCTGCACCAGGACCTGCATCCGTGTGAGATCGCGCACATCCAGAGCCGTCAGCGCGGTTTCGGCCAGAACGTCCTCGCGAAAGGCCAGAGTCGCGCCGGCGCCATAAGTTTCGAAAGCTTGTTTGGCGTGCTCACGCGCGCGCCCGAACATGTCCTTTCGGCCTTCGATCAGCGCTTCGGCGCGCGCTTGTCCGTCTTCTGTGCGCTCGCGAAACGCGTCCATCATTTCGCGCTCGAGGCGCTCTATGCCGAGTGACTTCATCATCTGCTGGGCGAAGTAGGACACCTGTGTTGAGAACCGGATGTCTTGCAGACCCGCTTCCTGCCCGGCCCGTTCCATAGCCATGGCAATTGCGGTTTCATCCCCGCTCTCAAGCAGATCGAGCATGTCGCCCGCTCCTTCTGAGGGCTCAGCCGACTGATTTTCCGCTTGACCCTCAGACGCGCTCTGCGGGATGGCCTGGCGCGAAAAATAGAGGTCGAACAAGCGATCATGCGCCAGCTTCTCGGCTGGCGACTTGGCCAGCACGCATCGCAACGTGTCTGACAGGCGCTGTCGGTCAGCATAGCCAATCAGTTTGACCGCCTCAGCTGCATCAATCGCCTCGCCCGTCGACACGCGCACATCCGCCGAGCGCAGCGCGCGAATGAAATCGGTGAGGACTTGCTCTGCCATTTACCCGGTTGAGGCAGCGGCCCGTGTCAGGGTCCGCACATCCTTGTCGACAGCCTGGATATCGCTCTCATGTTTGAGCAACACGTTCAGAGTTGATCGCACCATCTCTTCGTCCAACTCGGTCGCATGCATCAGCAAGAGCGTCCGCGCCCAGTCCACTGTCTCGGAAATGGAGGGGCGTTTGCGAATGTCGAGATCGCGCAAACCTTGAACAAATTCAACCAGTTGCGAGAGCAGCGCATCACTCACATCCGGCACCCGCGCGCGCACAATGGCTTGCTCGCGCTCGGCTTCCGGGAAGTCGATATGGAGATGCAAACAACGCCGCTTCAGCGCGTCGCCGAGCTCGCGAATATTGTTCGAAGTCAGGATCACCAAAGGCGGTACTTGCGCACTGATCGTGCCAATCTCTGGCACCGTCACCTGATAATCCGACAGCACTTCCAGAAGATAGGCTTCGAATTCCTCATCCGACTTGTCGATCTCATCAATCAGCAAGACCGAGCCTTGAGCCTGTTTCATCGCGGTCAGCAGCGGGCGCGGCTCCAGGAAAGTTTCGGAGAAAAACAGATCCTCGAACGAAGTCAGCTTGTCGAAGGCGGCGTCGAGCGTGCCCGCGCCATCCATCACTTCGCCCAGCTTCTCCTTGAGCAATTGGGTATAGAGCAGCTGTTTGCCATATTTCCATTCATACAGCGCCTTACCCTCATCCAGGCCTTCATAGCATTGCAGCCGGTTGAGCGGCACATCCAGAAACCGCGCCATGGAGGCCGCAAGATCGGTCTTGCCGACACCGGCCGGACCTTCAATCAAGATCGGCTTACGTAGATTGTGCGCCAGATAAATCGCCGTCGAAATCTCGCGCGTCGAGATATAGCCAACAGATGCAAGCCCTGCCGTGATCGCATCAATGCTGGTGAGTGGTTCGTAGCCCGTATTCGTCATGCGCCTCTCGTACCCGCGCGCCGGACGGCCCGCAAGAATGACCTTGAGGTAAGCAGGTGCGCATTGTCTGGCCAAAATTCCTGGGTCTGATTACGTTTACGCAGCATCAGATTCGGGAGCTTTCACATGCGATCATTTCTTCTCGGCGCCCTGGCGCTGTTCGGAACCGCCGCCTGCCAGGCCGAGCAGGCCGCCGAAACCACGGTCACCGACGCCGAAATCGCCTCCGCGCTCGCGCCGGATTGGCGGGACGTCTCGCCAGACAACCTGATCCTGATTGAAACTGCGTATGGCGACATTATTGTTGAGTTGAACCCTGATTTTGCGCCCAGTCATGCCAATCAGTTCCGGCAATTGGTGCGCGATGATGTCTATAATGGCATTCGCTTTTATCGCGTGATCGACGCCTTCGTCGCCCAGGGCGGTTTGCAGGAAGACGCTTTGATTGAACAATACCCGGTGCTGATCAATGAGAATGATCGCGCGCTTTCAGATGCGAAATTTGTCCCGCTGGGCAATGCCGACTTGTTCGCCCCGATTGTCGGTCACATTGACGGCTTCGCGGTGGGGCGAAGCGAGAGCCTCGAAAAGGAATGGTTGCTGCATTGCCCAGGCGCATTCGCTATGGCGCGTGACACGGATCCAGATTCAGGCAGCACAGAATTCTACATCGTCCTCGATGCGCAGCGCTATCTCGACCGCAACCTGACCATTTTCGGGCGCGTGATTGAGGGCATGCAATATGTGCAAAAGCTCAAACGCGGGGTCCGTGCGATTGAAAGCGGTGTCATCCAGGCGCCTGAGGTCGGCGACGAAATTCTGTCCATGACCGTGGCGGCGGACATGGCGGAGGCGATCCGCCCCGCTTACCAGGTCCAGGCCATGCCAAGCCAAGCCTTTGAAGACGCCAAGACCGAGAAACGCGTGCGCGAAGCGGACTTCTTCTACCGCAAGCCGCCCGAAATTCTGGACATTTGCGGCTTTGAGGTCCCGGTGCGCAGAACGCCCGAATAAGGCTTAGCCCATGGTCGGAATGATAAAGGCCTGATCGCCAATATCGCCTTCCGGCCAGCGCGAGGTTACGGTCTTGATCTTGGTCCAGAAGCGCACACCTTCGGGGCCATGCTGGTTGGTGTCGCCAAAGGCTGAACGTTTCCACCCCCCAAACGTGTGATAGCTGACCGGCACCGGAATCGGCACATTTACGCCAACCATGCCGACATTGACCTGCGCCGCGAATTCTCGCGCCGCCCGGCCATTCTGCGTGAAGATGGCAACGCCATTTCCATATTGATGATTGCTCGGCAGCGCGGCGGCCTCTTCCAGGCTCTCGGCGCGCACGACCTGCAGGACCGGCCCGAAAATCTCTTCCTCGTAGGACTGCATGCCCGGCTTCACATTGTCGAACAGGCTCGGCCCGATGAAATAGCCATTCTCATGGCCTTGCAGCGTATGGCCGCGGCCATCCAGCTTCAGATCGGCGCCTTCATCCACGCCCATCTGGATATAGCTCTCAACCTTGGCTTTTTGGGCGGCAGAAACGACAGGCCCATAATGCGCCTCCGCATCGGTCGAGACGCCGACTTTCAGAGCCTGCGCTGCGTCCAGCATGCGCTCGACAAATTCATCGCCGGTCTTCTGGCCAACCGTCACCGCAACCGGCAGCGCCATGCAGCGTTCGCCAGCTGAGCCATAGGCCGCGCCGACAATATCTTTGACCGCCTGCTCCATATTACAGTCCGGCAGGATGATGCCATGGTTCTTGGCGCCGCCCATAGCCTGGACGCGTTTGCCGTGGGCTGTTCCAGTTGAATAGACATATTGCGCAATGTCAGACGAACCGACAAAGCTCACCGCCTTAATGTCCGGATGCGTCAGGATGGCATCGACCGCGGTCTTGTCGCCATTGACCATATTCAGCACGCCTTCAGGCGCGCCAGCCTCCATGAACAGCTCGACCATGCGCAAAGGCACGCTCGGGTCTTTCTCTGACGGCTTCAAGATGAATGTGTTACCGCAGGCAATCGCCACGGCGAACATCCAGCATGGGATCATGGCGGGGAAATTAAACGGCGTGATGCCCGCGACAACGCCAAGCGGCTGACGCATCGAATAGACATCAATGCCCGGCCCCGCGCCTTCGGTATATTCGCCTTTTTGCAGATGCGGGATGCCGCAAGCGAACTCGACCACATCAATGCCGCGCTGGACGTCACCTTTGGAGTCGGCAATCACTTTGCCGTGCTCAGATGAGAGCAATTCCGCAAGTTCATCCATATTGGCTTCGAGCAGACGCTTGAACTCAAACAAAACGCGCGCGCGGCGTTGCGGATTGGTGTTCGCCCAGCCTGGCAGCGCCGCCTTGGCATTTTCCACCGCCGCAGCGACTTCCGCCTCTGTCGCCAGCGCCACGCGGGCCTGCACTTCGCCAATGTTCGGATTGTAAATATCGCCAAACCGACCTGAGGTTCCGGCCACCTGTTTACCGCCAATGAAATGGCTCACTTCGCGCATCGCGCTTCTCCCAAATCTAAATCATGCATGCCCGCTGAGATCGCGCATTCAGGCGGCCAAGGCAAGCCTTGTGGGAGACAAGTTTCTGTGTGAAAGCGCCGCGGCCTCAGCCGGCCATACGCCCGCGCAATTCGACTGTAGAGACCCGCCCTGCGGCGCGAGACATCAGCACGTCAGCGATGGTTGCGACCAATTCCGGCCCGGTGACGGGTTTCTTCATCGCCCGGTCAGCACCCATGGAAAGACAGGCCTGACGGCGGCTCTCTGTTGTATCCGCGGTGAGCGCGATCACCGGCGTCGCCGAATTGACCCCGCCCTGGCGTCTGAGACCATCTATGAAATTCATCGAATTGCCATCTGGCAGATGCAAGTCGGTGATCACGGCCTGAAACTTGGTCAAGGCGACATAAGATTCGGCTGCATGCAGCGTTCCCGCATGGTGCACGGTCCAACCGGCTTGCTCCAAAGCGTTGATCACGATCATGGCTGAGGCTTCATGATCCTCCACCAGAAGGATATCGCCCAGCTCGAACTTGCCGCGTTTTGGGGTCGCTGGCTCATCTATGCGCGTCACAGTGCTCGAAACGCGCTCAACCGGGATGCTCAATGTAAAGACGCTGCCGCCTTTGGGATTATCGGCATGGCTGAGATCGCCGCCCAGCCCGGTCGCCAATGCTCGTGAAATGGTCAGGCCAAGGCCCCAGCCTTTAACGCCGTCAATCTCTGGTCCCTTCTCAAACACTTCCATGAAGCGTTCCCGCTGATTTTCGGTCAGGCCGCGACCGGTATCAGCAACCGAGAGCGTGAGCATCAAGGCACCGCCCAAAGACTGTGTTGAAAGCGTGGTCGAGACCTCGCCTTCCTTGGTGAATTTCAGCGCATTCGAAATCAAATTATTGGCGATCTGGCGCACGCGGCCAATGTCCGTTTGGACGTAATGCGGCCCGTCCGGCACGAACCCAATACGCAATGCCAGGCCGCGCCGAGACGCCTCTGATGCCCAGAGCCGGCGCAAATCATCTGTCAGCTCCGTCAGGTCTGCAGGCTCTTTATTGACGTTCAGGCGCCCTGCTTCCAGCCGCGCATAGTCCAGCGTATCGGTGAGGATGCGATCCAGCGTATGGCTGGATCGAACAATGGTCTGTGCCAGATCCTTCTCATACTCATCGCGAACCTTACCCGCGAGCATTTCTGAAAGACCCATAATCGCCGTGAGTGGCGTCCGGATTTCATGCGCCAAAGTGCCCAGAAGCGGTGTCTGCTTGCTGGACAGTTTACTGAGATCTGGAGCCTCATTGACCGGCATGGTTGGCGCCGTGCCGAGCGCGGCAATCAGAGCTTCCTGCAATTTGGTCGGGCTGAGCACGCCTTTGAAGCGCTTGTCTTCGACAATGATACAACCGCGGCGAATGACAGCATCAATATGCTTGCCCGCCTTAGCGACAAAGGACTCGACGGTGGTGTCGGCTTTCAGGATCAACGCGCGCGCGGTGATCAGGTCGCCAATGGCGAGCCGCGCATGCTTATTTTCGCCCGAACTTGCTGCAAATTCGAAGGTCAGCGTGCGGCTGATCAGGCCAGCCGGGCGCTTATCGCGCACCAGGATGAAATATTGCGCTTGTGGGTCATTGAGAAAGCGATCGACCACAGCTGAGAGTGGCATACTGGCCGAAATCGGCTTCGCGCTTTCTACAAAATCGCCCAGACAGACCGGCATCTTCGCCCCTCACACTCTACATTCGAGTATGAGAAATTGCCCGCAATTCCTTTACGGCTTGCAAACCCAGCACATTTTTTCTGCTATTTGATCTCGCTATGGTGCGAAACGATCTTATGGACGAGGCCATATTTGACCGCTTCTTCAGCGCTCATCCAGTGATCACGATCGGTGTCTTCGACGATCTTTTTCAGCGGTTGACCGGTGGCGTCGGCAAAAATCTTGTTCAGGCGTTCGCGCATACGCACGATTTCCCGGACCTGAATCTCGACATCAGAGGCCTGACCACCGACACCGCCGCGGGGTTCGTGCAACAAGAAGCGCGTATTTGGCAGCGCATAACGATTCTCTTTCTGCGCCGCCGCATAGATCAAGGCGCCAGCACTGGCGACCCATCCAGATCCCAGCACTTTGACAGGTGCGCCGACAAATTTGATCATGTCATGGATCATGTCGCCAGATTCAACGTGGCCGCCAGGCGAAGAGATCACCAAAAGAATCGGATCTGAACTGTCCGAGGCCAAGGCCAGAAGGCGCTCACAGACGCGACGCGCCAGTTTATCATCGACGCCGCCGGTCAGCATAATGGTCCGGGCATTGAACAGCGCTTCTTCTAGAAACGCGTTCGGCTCGGCCATCGGTTTGGCGTCTGCTTCATCATCAAGGCGTGTCATGCACTCTCCGCAAATATCCTGGGCAGAGATTTGAGGTGCCAGAGGCGCTGGGTCAAGCGGCAAGATGCCTATTTTGTGTGGGTAACCGTTAACCCAAAGATCTCGATCATCTCTTCTGGCTCAGGTTCATCCTCATAGCTTTCGATCAATTCTACCGTGATCGGCGTTGGCGGTGTCAGTTTGACCTCAAAGCTGCCGCCGGATTCGAGATAACTGGCATAGGATTCCAGCCAATCCGCCGCGGCCGGGAATTCCTGGCTCGCCGCAGGTTTGCCCATTCGCATCATCGTGCCGAGATAGGTTCGCAATTGCGCCGGCTCCATATTGCCGAGCATCGCGCCCCAGCCTTCGTTCGGATATTCCTTGCCGAGCGCATGCGCGAAACCAAACAGCTTGTCATATCCGCCTTTATCTTCTTCGAAGAAACGCGCGCCGCGGAAGGCAAACGCCTCCTGGAATGCGGTCTCAAACGCTGCTTCGCGGTCTTCTGACTCATATGCCGCAAGCAGCGCATCATAGACAGGCAGCGAGAGAGACAGGTCCCAGGCGCTGGTGCCGAACCCGTCCGCATCGAAGACCAGGGCAAAATCAGATGGCCCGGTATCCGCATCCCATTTGGCGCTGGCCGAAACATCGAAAGGCAGCTTGTCTAAGCCATGCTCCGGCAGAAGCGTGATGGCTTTATCAATCCCTTCACGCACCATAGCCAGATCTTCGGCGTCCTGACTGTCTTCGGGCGCCAATTCTGAACTGTCCAAAATCGTGTCGAACAGGATCTTAAAGAAACCGGTCAGCTCACCCGTATTGAGCAAGGCGCCTTCCATTCCAAAGCTGATATCGCTCGGAATGATCCATTCGAAACTGTCGCCATTGAAATAGCCGCGTTCCGCCGTCAGGATTTCCTTCTCATTCAGCTGCGCTTGATAGCCTGTCACTTCCCAGACACCCAGGCTGAGCAAATCCCGCTCGTCCATTTCCGGTAGTTCTGACCGGGCGAGGAAGCCCATCAGCTTGTCGAGGCGCAGATTGCTCACAGACGACGCGTCATAGCTTTCGGCCTGGACCATCGTGAAACCCGCCGGAAATCCGGACATGGTGATGACTTCGCCCGGCAGGGTCTCGCCATTATGCGAATTGGTCTGCGACGAGCGATAACCACGCGCCAGATTGGTATCGACGTCAAAGCCCTTCATGCCCGACGCTGCAGACAGATCAATGCTGAACGAGGCGGACAATTCCGCGCCTGGCTGCCGCATATCCAAGTTTACCAGCGTGTTGGTCGCAACGCTTTTCTCGACTGAGATCGATCGCCCGATCGCGACCAGCCATTGCGCGGTGTGGACCGCGTCGGTGACGGCGGGGGGAATGTCTTCATCCAATGCGGTCAGCGTTTCCGACGGCAAAAGGGACAATTCCCAGGGCAGTAAGCCAGCATTCGAAACCACGAAGCGTTCTGTGTTGCTTTCCAGGCGCTCAAACGCGACTTCGAAGCCGTCTGGCAAGTCTTCATCTATCTGCGAGAATATGCTGTCAAACAGCGCATTGAAGGCCAGATCGACACCAAAATAAGAGACATTGCTGCCTTCCATACGGGTGAAAAGCAGGCCGCTCTCTGACAGCCGCTCGCCGCCCAGACGCGCGACCAGCAGCTCATCATCATAGCCCCAAAGCTTGGCGTCTTCGAACGTGATGCCGAATTGTGGATCGGTGCCAAACCCAATCGACAGATCTTCAAAAACAGTTGCGCCAGACGCGGCATCAAAGGATTTCGCGTCCCATGTAATGGCCGCATAATCCGGCAAGCTCGCCACCAGACCGGACAGATCGGCTTCACTGGAATCGCTCTCTGAGTAGCTCGCATTCGCGAAGGTCATGAACTCTGCCACCACAGAGTCCGTCTCGACCGATACCGCGCCCGATTCGGTCGGATCATCTGGACCCTCCGCACTTGGCGTACACGCAGTCAATGAAGTCGCGACGAGCGCCGCAAAAGTCCAAGTCTTGAGAGTCATCACATCTTCTCCATTTATCAGTGGCCTTCAAAGGCCATCAGCGCTTTTACGTCTATGTCGTGGGCGCGCAATCGATCCGCCCCCTTCAAGTCCGGCAAATCGACCAGAAAGGTCGCCGCCACGACACTGGCCTGCGCCTGACGCAACAGTTTCAAGCCAGCTTCGGCTGTGCCACCTGTCGCGATCAAGTCGTCCACCAGCAAGACCTTGTCGCCGGCTTTCAGGGCATCTGTGTGCATGTGCAACTCATCCGTACCGTATTCCAGCTCATAAGTCGCGCTGAAGGTTTGCCAGGGAAGTTTACCCGGTTTGCGCAAGGCCGTGAAGCCAGCGTCGAGCTCAATCGCTAAAGCGCCGCCAAGAATAAAACCGCGTGCATCAATGCCAGCGACCTGATCAATGGCGTGGTCGCGAAACGGCGCCGCCATTTCCTGGACCGCAAACTTGAACGCCGCCGCATGCGCCATCAGCGTGGTGACATCACGAAACAGAATGCCCGGCTTGGGATGGTCGGGAATGGTCCGAATAAACTGTCTAAGGTCCATAAGCCTAGTGCACGACTCCAGGGGTGGGCGGCTTGGATGGAGGTGCGGATTCGACGCTTGATTCAACAGGATCCAGGTCGGTTTCCGGCAGGTCCGGGTCGGTTGCCTGGGATTCAGGCACAAACTCAGCTTCAGACTCTGATTCTGGCTCAGCAGCGATTTCCGGTTCGACCGGGGCTGATGGTTCCGCCGGGGCGGCAGTCTCTTCAGGCGGCTGAACAGAGGCCTCTGGCGATGTTTCCACGACTTCGACGACCTCTGGCGCGGTCTCGACCACAGGCTCTGGCGTCGGAACCGGTTCTGGCTCTGGTTCGGCCATCGCATCTGCCGCGACCACAGCGCCCGCGACGGCCGCCGCTTCCACGGCCTCGTCCACGGATGGTTTTTTCTTCTTGCGTTTCCAGAACGGAGCGTTCGGATCTGCTTTTCGATCATACTGTTTGGCGAAATATTCGCTCGCCGTGTATGTCAGCGGCTTCGGAGTCAGCGTCATGCCATCCTGGCGCAGGCGCTCGACCACTTGGTCCCGCAGATGCAGGCCTGGCAGCGAATCGGCGTGGAACTTGTTCGCTTTCATCCAGTCGCGCACATCCCAGCTGCGCGTCGACCGCGCCGCTTCTGGGGCGCAGCCTTTATGCTCTTCCCACAAATACAGGGTCGCGAGCGAGCCTATCACGGCGTCTGCCGCGACATTGGCCGGCAAATTCACATCCGCCTGATTCGCGAGTGCCGCCCGCAAGGACTGCTTGTGCGCGCTTAACTCGTTGTAATTGCTACGAATAACCGTCAAACCGCCGCGATCCGCCTCATTTGGACGCGATAGCAGCGCGTCGAGTTGCGGGTGCACCACGGGAATGATCTCAATATCACTCGTCAGGCTGCCATTTGCGAGGCCTGCGAGTTCAGACATCATGCGCTTCAGATTGTGCCGCAATTCATAGCTGACACCGGTCAAAGCGCGCTTTTCCATATCTCGCTCGCGATCGACCCAGCGCCAGGCAGCCCAGGCCATATAACCGATGGCCGCGATCAATACGAGCAGGCCAGAAACTAAAAAGGTTTCAAATGTTGCGTCGGACATAATCCACTCCCCTTTATTAACCAATTAGCAAAGGTTCGTGGCGAGGGCCACTCGCAAAACGTTAAATCAAACCGCAACCGGCGCTTTGATGTGCGGATGCGCTTGATAATCCACCAGTTCAAAGTCTTCATATTCCCAGCCGAACAGATCGTTCTTGTCCGGATTCAGGATCATACGCGGCTCAGGATACGGCTCGCGCGTCAATTGCAGGCGGGCTTGCTCTATATGGTTTGCGTATAGGTGCGTATCGCCAAATGTGTGGACAAAATCGCCAGGTTTCAGGCCTGTTGCGCGCGCCATCATCAATGTCAGCAAGGCGTAAGACGCGATATTGAACGGGACACCGAGGAATACATCAGCAGAGCGCTGATATAACTGACAATTTAGCCGGCCATCCATGACATTGAACTGGAATAGGCAATGACATGGCGGAAGCGCCATAGAGGGCACATCCGCGGGATTCCACGCTGAGACCACCATGCGCCGCGAGTTCGGATTGGTGCGGATTTCGTCCAGGACCCATTGAATCTGGTCAATCACGCGGCCATCCGGCGCCGCCCAGCTGCGCCACTGTTTGCCATAGACCGGGCCAAGATCGCCATTCTCGTCAGCCCACTCATCCCAGATCGAGACTTTCCGGTCCTGCAGCCAGCGCACATTCGTATCCCCACGCAGGAACCACAAAAGCTCCACAATGATCGACCGCAAATGCAGCTTCTTGGTCGTCAAAAGGGGGAAGGTCTCAGACAGATCAAAGCGCATCTGGCGTCCGAATACACCCAGCGTACCTGTGCCGGTGCGATCGCCGCGCTCAACGCCATTGTCGAGAATGTCCTGCAAAAGATCGAGATATTGTTTCATGCGGCCTGCAAATCATGACTCGATCTTCAAGGCCAGATAGCTCGATCAGGTTTGGTGAACAAAACCTGTGCGCAATCGCGCAAATTTCGGCGCGGATCGCAACGCCATCTCCATCTGTTTTTTCTACCCCAGGTTGAAGCGGGACATCTCAAGCGGAAGCGCGGAGGAGGTCCCATGCTATCTCGTTATACGTCAAATCAATCCGGTCAGGTGGCCGTGATATTTGCTTTCTGTCTATTGCTCATCTGTCTGGTGGTCGGTTTCTCGCTTGATCAGCAGACTCAGATCAGCCGCAAATACTCGGTTCAAGCAGCTCTGGATGCGGCCGTTCTAGCGGCCGCCAAATCTCGGCAAACGGGTTCAAATAATGCTGAAATTGAAGCTGATCTGATCAATTTCATAACCCCCCATATCGACACGCTACCGGGTTTGGATTGCGAGGCGCCGTCCATCTCAATACCGACCGCAAGCCAGGAAATCGAAGCCGAAATCGAATGCGAGCAAGATACGGCCATAATGGGTTTGATCGGGCAGGATACGATGCCGCTGAAAATAGATGCAACGGCGAGCTATGCCCTTACGGCGATCGATGTCGCCTTTGTATTCGATCTCTCGGGCTCCATGAATAGAGGCAATCGACTGGTAGACTTGAAAGCCGCAGCGACCGATGCCCTCGATATCTTGCTCCCGAGTTCAGCACCGGCGGCAATGGTCGAGCATACCCGCATCGCGATCGCGCCATATAGCAGCACCGTCAATGCGGGGCCCTATTTCGAACAAGTCACAGGTTTGCCGCCCACCCGCTCTTATAGCGACACGGTCGTCACGGAAATCAAAGATAGTGAAATCGCACGGGGTAGACGCTATTCAGAGATACGAATCTACCTCTACGATGCCGATTCAGGCGATCGGATTGCTGAAATTGGCAATGGCGCCGTCGTGAAAGTCGAGCCGACCGATATCAATAATATCACCATCGTGGTCGAGCCCAAACCGACATATCATCGGGCCCGCGATTTTGAGAGTATCGAATTCCAACTGAGCGGCGAGGAGACCGCAACCGCTTCAGAGAGCGTCGAGCCATACTCGCTTTACGGCGATAGCGGACTAACCAATTTAAGTGGCGAGCAATGGTCCACCGGCACCTTCCAGCTCGAGATCACCGCCTTTGATGGCAATGGCCTGACAGGCCATCAAATCGTGCAGAAAACCATTGAATTCGAATTGTTCAAAGACGGAGATGTCCGTGAATCCGATCAGGATTTCACACTCACGTCGACCTGTGTGTGGGAGCGTGATGGCGACGAAAAGTTCACCGATGCGGCGCCTGGTCCAGGAAACTATCTCGCGGCCTACAGCGCGTGGTATCGGCAGTACAATCCGAATTCAACGGCTGGATATTGGGCCACCGGATTCAATGAAAATGGCGAGCGCGATCAAATCGCAAATCTCTGCCGCATACCGCCGCCACAAGAGCTCACGAATGATCGCTCGGCTTTGGACACATACATCTCGACCATGCGGGCGGAACGCGACACGGCTGGCCATTTAGGCATCGCTTGGGGGTGGTATCTGATCTCGGAAAGCTGGAGCGCCGTCTTTGACGGCACCGCGGCGCCCGCTTTGTATACAGACCCCGACACGAAAAAAGCGATTATCCTGATGACAGATGGAGAATTCAACACAATCGGACATCGAGCTCAGGGCGACTCAGCAACACAGGCGAGGGCCATTTGCGATGGCATGAAGGCAAAAGGCATTCTGATCTATGGCATTGCGTTTAAAGCCCCGAGCGCAGGCCAACGGGTCATCAATGACTGCGCCACAAATGACGACACGTATTTCAACGCAACGAACAAAGCAGAACTCGCGGCCACTTATAAGCAAATCGCCGTCGAACTGTCTGATCTGAGGCTCTCAAAATAGCGAGGCCGTCCCCTGTGTGCCACGGTAAAGATTGTCTCAACGTCTCATTCCAAATCCGACACCCGACTCTAACGGGCCTTAAAACACGGCTGTGTAGAACCTATCCAAAATAGGGACGTTAGTGCGCCTTGGCGCCTTTCGCTGAAGAGTATGTTCGCAAAACTGAAAAAAGACGTTGGTGGCAATGTGCTGATGATTTTCGCATTGTGCCTGGTTCCGATGGTGGTCGTGGCTGGCTTTGCAGTCGACTTCCAACAGACGGTGAAGCGGAAAGCGAAAGTGCAGGTCGTTCTTGATTCTGCCGTGCTCGCGGCAGCGCGCGTCAAGCAGACCGGCGCGACAGATGATGTCGTAAAACAGTCGGTTCAGGAATTTCTCGATGCTCAGATTGAGGGCTTGGGCGGCTTGACTTGCGATCCAGCCATTGTGGTCGTGGTCCCGAATGAAGAAGAGATCGACGCGAACATTACCTGCCAACAAGACACTTATATGGTGAAAGTGATTGGCCGCGATCAAGTCACGTTCAAAGTCATCTCAGGCTCGGAATATGGCATCGACAAAATCGATGTCGCCTTCATGTTCGATATTTCCGGATCGATGAACAGTTCCAGCCGTCTGACCAATTTGAAAGTCGCCGCGCAGGAAGCCGTTGATGTTCTGTTGCCTGCAGGGGCATCACAGGAATTGCTCGATAATACGCGCCTCGCCATGGTGTCCTATAATGCCATGGTCAATGCCGGCGACCATTTCCAGGACGTCACCGGCGTGACACCAACGCGGACGTATACGCATGAAATCGTGCCGGAATTTACGGAAGATGATTTCACGGATGGCACGCTGTTCGATGCGTTTCACCTCGGTCTCTATGACACGGACACGGATGACCTAATCGCTGAGTTCGGCGACGGCGCGATCATTAAAATCGATGAAACTTGGGACGATGATCTGACCATCGCCATGACGCTGGACAGCTCGCACACTTTGTATGACCAAGATGATAGTGTCCGCTACACGCTGACCGGCCCAGAAACACAAAACCGGATCGAGAATGTCGAACCCTATGCCATGTATGGCGATAGTGGCATCACCAACATGGTCGGCCAAGCCTGGGACATGGGTGAGTTTACCTTGCGCATCCAAGTCTATGATGGCGGCAGCGCCAGTGGCAATGAATTGTTCGACGAAACGATCAACTTCACGCTGGTCTTGGAAACCGAGCTTCTGCCGGAAACCAAGACTTATACATTGACGTCTCGGTGTGTCTGGGAGCGCGACGGCGCCGAAGCCTTCACGGATGCTGCGCCGGCGACCGGGGCATATCTTTCGCATCAGCAAGCCTGGTTCGTGGAAGATTCGAATCAAAGCGATGGTGGCGACTGGAAAGTCGGTCACCCGAACCGCGCCGATGACACCAAATATCGCGGCAATGAATGCCGCACGGCGGAACCTGTCGAACTGACCAATAACCGCACCACGCTCGGCAATTACATCACCGCCTTGAACGCCGGCGGCTATACCGCCGGACATCTCGGTGTGGCCTGGACCTGGTATCTCGTCGCTGAAGACTGGGACACTGTTTTTGACGGCGATGCTGCGCCACTCGCTTACGCTGAGCCGGATTCCGCCAAAGTCGTGATCCTGATGACGGATGGGGCGTTCAACACGGAAGTCTTCCCGGAGCAAGGCGACTCCGCCACGCAAGCGCGCGCCTTGTGTGACAATATGAAAACCAAGGGCATCAAAGTCTATTCGGTAGCCCTGAACGCGCCGACGGCGGGTCAACAAGTCCTGTCTTATTGTGCTTCTGCACCGGAATTCTACTTCCAACCAGAAACCGGCGAACAGCTGACAGACGCCTACAAACAGATTGCAGCCTCGATTTCGGATCTGCGGATTTCGAAATAGACCGCGCGTTCAAGCCGGGTCTCATGACCTGGTTGATTGGTAAAAATTGTCTCAACGTCTCATGACGAATCCGAGCGACCGTGTTTGCGATGCCTGAAGCCTGTTCCGCTAAGGTGCATGGAAATAATAGGGGTCGTTTGCGCGCGGAAGCGCGTTTCGAAATGCGTTATGTTGAAAAAGTTCAGAGAAGACTGCAGCGCCAATGTGGTAATGATTTTTGCCCTTTCATTGGTGCCGATTCTCGCCATTGCTGGCTTCGCGATTGACTTCCAACAAACAGTCAAACGCAAAGCAAAAGTTCAGCTTGTACTGGATTCCGCTGTGCTCGCTGCCGCGCGCGTTAAACAGACGGGCGTGTCAGATGATGAAGTGAAGCTCTCGGTGCAGCAATTTCTGGACGGCCAGATAGACGGTTTGGGCGGCCTCACTTGCCAGGCCGCGAACGTCACCATCAGTTCGACCGATGAAGAAATTGACGCCGATATTGCCTGTGAGCAGGACACGTATCTCGTCAATTTGATCGGGCGCGACGAAATCGCATTCCGCGTCTATTCCGGATCTGAATATGGCATCGACAAACTGGATGTCGCCTTCATGTTCGACATTTCAGGCTCGATGAACAGCTCTAGCCGTCTGACCAATTTGAAGAGCGCGGCCCAGGAAGCGGTCGATATTTTGCTGCCTGATGGCGCATCACCGGAATTGATTGAAAACACACGCCTCGCCATGGTGTCATACAATGCCATGGTCAATGCGGGTGACTTCTTTGAGGACGTCACCGGCGTGACACCAACCCGGACCTACACGGAAGCGGTGACGTACGAAATTCCTGCATCGGAAGACTCGGACGAGGGGAATCTGAACGATGATATTATGCTCGGTCTCTATGATGCCAGCACCAATGACCTCATCGTTGAGTTTGGCGACAATGCCGTGCTCGCGATCGAGCCGGACATGATGGATGACCTCAATATTGGCGTCACAATCCCAAATGATAGTGATTTTCACGGCGATGATGAAAGCGCCGAATTGAGACTGCGAGGCGACATGTCCCATACGCAGACAGAGAACGGCGAACCGTATGCACTGTTTGGCGATAATGGCGGCAATTACTACAGCGAGTCCATGGACTACGGAGAGTATGAGCTACGGATCCGCATTTGGAAAAAGGACAACAAAAAGGGCAAGCGGCTTTTCAACAAGACGTTCGATTTCGAAATTATCGAGCCGACAGAAGCGAGCACAGGGACCGACATCAAAACCTACACGCTCACCTCAACCTGTGTATGGGAACGCGACGGCACTGAAAAATTCACCGATGCGGCGCCGGGTCCCGGCGCCTATCTCGCCCACCGGCAAGCCTGGTATGTTCAATATAACAGCGAGAGCAGCGACGGATATTGGGAAGTCGGCCATCCGAACCGTGTGAACAATAGCCGATATGATGGCGATGAGTGCCGCAACGCTGAACCGGTTGAACTCACCAATAATCGAAACACGCTCAACACATATATCACCTCGCTCAATGCAGGCGGGTACACAGCTGGACATCTCGGTGTGGCCTGGACCTGGTATCTCGTCTCCGACAATTGGACGGGCGTGTTTGATGGCGATGCGGCTCCGCTCTCTTACTCTGAACCGGATTCCGCCAAAGTCGTGATCCTGATGACGGACGGCGCATTCAATACAGAAGTCTTCCCAGAGCAAGGCGACTCTGCCTCGCAAGCCCGTGATCTATGTGACAATATGAAGCTCAAGGACGTCAAAGTCTATTCGGTCGCCCTTAACGCGCCAACAGCGGGTAAGAATGTACTGTCTTATTGCGCCTCCGGCCCGGATTTCTATTTTGAGCCGGAAAACGGCGCAGAGCTGAGTGACGCGTATAAGCAGATTGCCGCCTCGATTTCGGACCTGCGGATTTCGAAATAGCGGTCCGGACCTTCTCTCCGACCGTCCCGGGCTTGACCCTGGATCCCTAGCCGCGAGTCCATTCCACGATTGCCAGAGATCCCGGCCTGCGCCGGGATCAGTGGTTTAGGGAAGCGGCGCGTTCGCTCATGCTACCGCTTGCCTCAAAGCAGTCGCCCCACATGCGCCTCTATTCCGCTGCGATCAACGTCGTGCGCGCTTTTGGAAGAGTCCCGTTTGGCCAATGTTGCCAGAGCTCGGCTTCTTTCTCCGCCGCGAGCGAAATCGCGGCTTCCTTGATATGCCCATAACCGCGAATATCGTCCGGAACTTCTGCGATCGCGACCGCGAGATCGAGATTTTTCGCCGTCAGATCTGCCAGCAAGCGCTCGACCGTATCGAAATACTGATCGCGAATTTTCCGCTCCAGTTTCCGCTCCGCCGTCCATCCGAATGGATCGAACCGCGTGCCGCGCAGCCATTTGAAACGTTTCATGATCTTGAAGCCGGTCTTCATCCACGGCCCGAATGATTTCTTCTTCAAGTGACCATTCTCATCCTTCTTCGAGTTCAGAGGCGGCGCCAGGTGATAAGCAATCTTCCCGCCTTTGAACTTCTTGGAGAGATAGGAATCGAACTTGCCGTCAGTCCATAGCCGCGCAACTTCATACTCATCCTTATACGCCATCACTTTATAAGCATAACGCGCCACCGCTTCGGACAGGCGCTCACCCAGCCCAGCTTCGGTTTCCGCCACCTTCACTGTCTCGACCAGGGCGCGATAGCGTTGGGCATAAGCCGCGTTTTGATAGCCTTTCAAACGCGTTACACGGTTTTCGATCAGCTCATCCAGCGTCATCGGCTGGATGTGACCGCGCGGGTCTTTCGCTGTTTCCAGACGCTCGGGATCGTAAGCGGCAATCCGACCGAGATCGAAGGCCGCCATATTGTCATCGGCTTTGACGCCATTCAGCTTGATGGCGCGATAGATGCCGCGCAGCGAGACCGGTACCTGCCCTTTCTGCCAGGCGTATCCGGCCATGATCATATTGGTGTAGATCGCGTCATTGAAATAAAGAATGGCCAGCGCTTCAGCATCAAAGGCGGCAAAATCTTTCGCCTGGCGTTTGACCCGGGCAGCCAGCAAGTCACTCTCAAACTTTTTGGACCGGTCGCGAATAAACTCACTGGTCGGCGTCACATCGCTATTGGCATAGGCCGCGGTGCGTTCAGCATCCATCAGGTTCAAGGCGTCGCCGCCCGCCGCGACCACAAGGTCACATGCAATCATGCAATCCGTGCTGGCCGGCGGCACCCGTCCAGTCGAAATCATATCCGGCTCACGGGCGAAGCGCAGATGGCTCAAGACCGGGCCGCCTTTTTGAGCAAGCCCCGTCATGTCCAGGCTCGACGCCGCATGACCATCAACATGCGCCCCCATAGCGAGAATAGCTGCCACCGTGGTCACGCCCGTGCCGCCAACGCCGGTGAACAGGACATTCCAGACATTTTCCAGGCTCGGCGTGTCCGGCAGCGGCAGGTTGGTCGCATCAATCTCGGGACGCGGCTCGTCTTTGGCGGTGAATTCGCCGTCTGTCACAGTGATGAAGCTGGGGCAGAAGCCTTTGACGCAAGACAGATCCGTATTGCAGGTCGACTGATTGATCCGGCGCTTGCGCCCCAATTCCGTCTCGACCGGCTCGACAGAGAGGCAATTGGATTTGATCGAGCAATCGCCGCAGCCCTCGCAGACTTCCGTATTGATAAAGACACGCGTACGGTCTGGCGCCCGCAAACCGCGCTTGGAACGGCGCCGTTTTTCGGTGGCGCAGATCTGATCATAGATCAGGACAGACACACCGGGTGTTTCGCGCAACTGTTTCTGCACTTTGTCGAGATCCGCACGGTCATAAATCCGCACGCGGCGCGGCAAGCCTTTAACATTGGCATAGCGCACCGGATCTTCGGTGACGATGACAATGGTCTCGACGCCCTCGCCTTTGACTTGTTGCGCAATTTGCTGCGGCGTTTGACCGGATTCAACGGTCTGGCCGCCAGTCATCGCGACTGCATCATTGTACAGGATTTTATAAGTGATGTTGGCGCCCGAGGTCACAGCCGCGCGGATGGCAAGAGAGCCAGAATGCGAATACGTGCCATCGCCCAGATTGACGAACATGTGTTCTTCGTCCGTAGCAAAATGCTGCCCCACCCAGGCAATGCCTTCACCGCCCATCTGGCTGGTCATGTCCGTATTCCGGTCCGGCATGAAGTTCGCCATATAATGACAGCCAATCCCGGCCAGGGCGCGCGATCCTTCGGGCACAACCGTGGATGTGTTGTGCGGACAGCCTGAGCAATAGTGCGGGGTCCGAACGGTTGGCGTGGCATTGGTCCGGGCCGCTTCGCCCGCCCGTCCGACGCGGGCAAAATAGGCGTCCGCTTTCTGGGTGTCCCAGCCTTTCGGCAACACGCCGAGCAAGGCCTCTGCGATTTCAGGCACGGGAATGGAGCCGATTTGCGACAGCAACGGCTTGCCATCCACCGTGCGCTTACCTTCCAGAATCGGGCGCTTTTTCTCAGGCAGAGGATATAATGCCGCGCGCAACTGATCTTCAATCAGCGGGCGTTTATGCTCGATCACCAGAACCCGTTCCAGTCCGGAACAAAAAGCGCGAATGCCCTCTTGCTCCAACGGCCACGGCATTGCGACTTTATAGATGGAGACACCCAATTTGGCCGCATCATCTGCCGACAGGCCAAGCGCGTCTAAGGCCTCAAAGACATCTCGTGCCGCTTGCCCGGACACGATCAATCCAATGCGCGGCTTGGCACTTGGCAGGATCACACGGTCGAGCTGATTGGCGCGCACCCAGGCTTGCGCCGCGGGCAGTTTGAACTCGCGCAGCCGGCGCTCTTTCTCGAGCGGCGGGTCAGACCGGCGCATATGGACGCCGTCTTCTGGAAACTCAAACTCAGGCACAACAAAATTCATCCGGTCGAGCGAGACATCGACGACCGCGCCGCTATCCATCGTATCAGCAAGCGCGATCATTGCGCTCCAGCCGCCACTAAACCGGCTCATCGCCCAGCCATGCAGACCGTAATCCAGCACGTCCTGAATCGAGGCTGGGTTGAGCACCGGAATCTCAGCATCCTGCATGGCGAACTCAGACTGCGATGGCAGGGTCGAGGACTTGCACATATGATCGTCGCCGAGCACAGCCAGCACCCCGCCCAACGCGGATGTGCCCGCTGCATTGGCATGTTTGAAGACATCGCCGGTCCGGTCGACGCCCGGCGCTTTGCCATACCAGATCCCGAACAAGCCATCGCGCTGCGCACCCGGGAACAGGCCAAGTTGCTGGCTGCCCCAGACCGCCGTGGCGCCGAGGTCTTCGTTCAGACCTTCCCAGAATTTGATATCATGGGCATCGAGCCAGGTTTGCGCCGCACGTAATTGCTGGTCATACCCCCCGAGCGGTGAGCCGCGATAACCGGAAATGAAGCCTGCCGTATTGTGGCCCGCCTGCAAATCGAGCCGTTTCTGATCAAGTGGCAGGCGAACCAGGGCCTGTATGCCCGTCATGTACGCTTTGCCCTCGACAAGATCGTATTTGTCGTCCAGCGTAACTTCACGATGTTCCAAAGCGCACCTCTCCAGTGTTGCGTTTAGGTCATATATCCCAACAAAATGCCGAAAAAGCTTGCCTTGTTTGCTCTACTTGGGCTAGTTCAGGCAATAAATTACCAGAAATCGCGCCTTTTGGGGGAAAGCTTGTCGGAACCATTAGACACTATTGATGCCAAGATTCTCGATCTGATTCAAAAAGACGCGTCACTTTCTGTGGCCGACATTGCTGAACGGGTCGGATTGTCATCTTCGCCTTGCTGGCGCCGCATCAAGCGGATGGAAGAAGCCGGCATCATTCAAGGCCGCGTAACCTTGCTCGACCGCCAGTCGTTGGGGCTTGGCTTCGAGGTCGTGGCGAATGTGAAACTAGCGCTGCCAAGCAAGGAAAATCTCGAAGCCTTTGAAGCGCTTGTCGGCAAATGGCCAGAAGTCATGGAATGTATGACCGTCACCGGCGCAGTTGATTACATCATCCGTGTCACGACAACGGACATGTATGCCTATGATAAATTCTTGCGCGACAAGCTGCTCGGTTCGGCGCTGGTGTCAGACGTGCAATCGCGGATCATCATCAATGTCGCGAAACGCACGACGGCGGTGCCGCTGGGCCTGGTCAGCGATTACGTTCCGGCGGGCTGAGGCGAGGCGCTTGTGAGGTTGGTTTAGCGCCCCAACAAATCGCCTAAGCGCGTTCCACGCACATTGCGATGCCTTCGCCGCCGCCAATGCAGAGCGAGGCGACGCCTTTCTTGACGTCACGGTCTTCCATCGCTGCCAGCAGTGTGATCAGGATCCGCGCGCCGGAGGCGCCAATCGGATGCCCCATGGCACATGCGCCGCCATTCACATTGACCTTGTCATGGCTGAGGCCGAGCTCTTTCATCGCGATCATGGGCACGACCGCGAAGGCCTCATTAATCTCCCAGAGACCGACTTCATCCTTTGACCAACCGGCTTTTGCGAGCGCTTTTTCCATGGCCGGGACCGGCGCTGTGGTGAAATTCTCAGGCTCATGCGCGTGACTGGAAGATGAGATGATTCTGGCAATCGGGGTCAGCCCACGCGATTGCGCTTCAGACTCTTTCATCAAGACCAAAGCCGCTGCGCCATCCGAAATGGCGGACGCGTTCGCCGCTGTCACGGTGCCATCCTTGTTGAAGGCCGGGCGCAAAGACGGGATTTTGTCCGGGCGCGCGGTGCGGGGCAATTCGTCTGTGTCGATTGTCGTCTCACCTTTACGCGTCTTGATCGTGACCGGCGCAATCTCGCGTTTAAACTTGCCGCCTTCCGTCGCATCCTGCGCACGCTTCAGCGTTTCCAGCGCATAAGCATCCTGCTGTTCACGCGTGAATTGATACTTTTCCGCAATCATGTCCGCGAAGGCGCCCATGGGTCCGCCGGCATAAGCATCTGTCAGGCCATCCAGCGCCATATGGTCCTTGGCGCCCATATCGCCATATTTGTGGCCTTTGCGCACATCCATGAGATGCGGTGCATTGGTCATACTCTCCATGCCGCCGACGATGACGATGTTGGCATCGCCTGACGCAATTGACTGGCGCCCCATCACGGCAGCTTGCAGGCCAGAGCCGCACATTTTGTTAATCGTGGTGGCTTCCAGGCCTTTGTCCATCCCGGCTTTAAAGCCGGCCTGGCGCGCGGGCGCCTGGCCTTGTCCGGCCGGCAAGCAATTGCCCATGATAATCTCATCCGCTTCGTCGGCAGCAAGTCCGGCTTCTTCTACCGCCGCCTTGACCGCAACCGCGCCAAGCTCATTTGCAGACATGGCCTGCAAGTCGCCCAGCAAGCCTCCCATAGGTGTACGCGCCATTCCAACAATCACGACTGGATCAATGTTCGACATGGTAAGCCCTCCTAAAGCTTGTTCGGATTTTGCTGTTTTGTGCAGTTGCGAACAAATGAGGGCGAAGACGGCCTGTCGTCAAGTCATCTCTTCGTCTTAGCGTGTCGGAACCTTCACACGATCGACCGTGGTCAACGTACGCGCTGCGGCGCCGTCGCATCCATCGTCACCGCGCGGTCCATAATATCGATCAGCTCGTCATTGACGTCAGCAACTGCGTGCACTTTGACATGCCGCAGCGACTTGCCGGTGCCTTCAATCCGGTCATAAAAATCATCCGCCAACTGAGCGCCTTGCCACAATTGAAGATTGCAACGATCCGCTTGTCCGATGACCGAGAATACGCGCTCATTGCCGCTCCAGCAGGGAAAGCCCCAAGCCAGTTTCACAGTCAGGTGCGGCCATTGTTTTTTAATGACATCTTCTAGCGCGGTGGCGATCGCATGCTGGTGTGGGTCGAGACTGTCAAAATAAGCGCGTACCGTTTTTGGCTTCGGCATAAGTCCACCCCATCGTTTCTTTCCCGAAATTAACCTTAACTCAAAGTGCGCCGCACAAACCATAGGTGAACAGAGTTTTTTTCTGCAAAATTTCTGACAATGAAAAAGGGCGAGCCGAAGCTCGCCCTTTTGGATCTGATAGGGTCTGCCGGTTACCAGATGCGGATACGTTCTTCCGGTGGCAGGTACAGGGCATGGTCCGGGCCAACGTCGAAGGCTTCATACCATTCGTCGAAATTCCGCACGATGCCATTGACCCGATAATATGGCGGCGAGTGTGGCCCGCGGATAAGCTGCTGGCGCAGAGCTTCTTCCCGATACTTGTTTCGCCACTGTTGCGCCCAGGCCATGAAGAAGCGCTGATCACCGGTCAGACCGCCAAGCACAGGGGCTTCTTCATCAGCGCTGACTTCGCCATCGCCATTGGCGTCAAGGCTCATGCGATACGCCTTGTATGACATAGACAGTCCGCCCAGGTCGCCTGTATTCTCGCCAAGACCGAGGCGGCCATTGACGCAAGTCTCGCCATCATCAAGCGGGCAGAACTTATTATACTGACCGACCAGCGCATCTGTGCGCGCAACAAACGCGTCTTTGTCTTCGGGCGTCCACCAGTCACGCAGGACG
Source organism: Pseudomonadota bacterium (assembly GCA_039818185.1). Lineage (GTDB taxonomy): Bacteria > Pseudomonadota > Alphaproteobacteria > Caulobacterales > Hyphomonadaceae > Henriciella. Next base: position 402,089 of record JBCBUI010000001.1, on the reverse strand, counting down.
CCATCGCCATCAGACTTTGACCCCTGATCATCGAAACCGTGTCCGATCTCATGTCCGATCACGCCGCCAATCGCGCCATAATTGATCGCCGGGTCGGCATCGATATTGAAGAATGGCGGCTGCAGGATCGCAGCTGGGAACACAATCTCGTTACGGTTTGGGCTGTAATAGGCATTGACCGTCTGTGGCAGCATGAACCACTCAGTCTTGTCGATCGGCTGACCAAGCTGGCTCAGCATATCTTCAAACGCCCATTCACCGGACGCCATGACATTTTCAAAGGCGCTGTCGCCAACGCTCAGCCCGTCATAGGTCTCGAACTTTTCAGTGTAACCGATCTTGGGCGTGAACTTGGACAGCTTGTCCCGCGCCTGGACTTTGGTCTCTTCGCCCATCCAGTCAATCTCATCGAGATTGTCGGCCATGGCGAGCCGCAGATTGGCGACCAGTTCATCCATTGCGGCTTTATTCTCAGCTGGGAAATACCGCTCAGCATAGACTTTGCCGACCGCTTCACCGAGTGATCCTTCAACCGCAGCAACGGCACGTTTCCAACGCGGGCGCTGTTCTTCCTGACCGCGCAATTGCTTGGCGTAAAAATTAAAGCTCGCATCATCGATTGCCTTGGGCAGCACCGCCGCATGATCCGACAGGAAGTGCGCGGTGAGGTAGGCTTTCCAGTCGTCAATCGAGCTGGCATTCACGACATCAAAAATGCCGGCAATGCCGCCGCCGGAAATCTTCTCGACCTGCTCGTCTGTGAGACCAAGCTCTTCGATCTCAGCTGCGTCAGGCGTGACCTGGCGCACAACGAATTGCTCTTGATCGTCCAGTCCGATTTCAGACAGCATCAGCGCCACGGGGAAGTCGCCCCCAAGCGCAATGAACTCGTCTTTGCTCAATTTATTGTAAGTCAGGTTCCGGTTACGTCCGACCGTGCGATCCCAATGCGCTTTCGCGATCTCGGTCTCGAGCGCCAGCACGCGCGCCGCGGCCTCTGCCGGATCATCATAACCTGCCTGCTCGAGCAGGAAGGTCAGATAAGTAACATAGCCTTCACGCGTTTCGACATTCTTGCCGTCATCTGTAAGATAAGTGTCGCGGTCCGGCAGACCCAGCCCGGCTTGCGTGATATAGAAAATGTAATTCGCTGTGTCCTTGGAATCGACATCTACCCAGCCACCAACAGGCGCGCTGAACCCATTCGCCGCGAATAAACGGACCAAGTCGTCTTTGGTTTCGATGGCCTGGATACGATCGAGATAAGGCTGCGCGGGCGCCAGACCTGCCGCTTCAATGGCGTCTGTGTTGACATACGCATTGTAATAAGCCGCCACTTTACCTTCCAGAGTCGTTGGGTCGGGCTTTGCTGCGGCAAGATCATCAATGATGAATTTCACGCGCTGCTCTGACTTTTCACGCAACAGCGTGAACGAGCCATAACGGGTGCGATCCGCCGGCATCTCGAACTCATCGTACCAGGTGCCGTTGACGTATCGGAAAAAATCGTCGCCCGCTTCCACTGATGTGTCCATTGCGTAGAGATCGAGGCCAAACTCGCCCCAATCATCGCGCGAGGTGGTTTCTACAACGCGTTCGGCTTCGGCACTGTCCAAAGTGTCGATATCCGCACTTGCCGCCGTCTGGCTGGCTTCCTGACCGCCGCACGCGGTCAGTACGAACGCCGCCGCGCCCGCCATCAAAAGCTGTTTCATTCGTTTCTCCCTGAACGTAGCTCTAAATTCCTATGTCTTATTCGGCCGGCATCGGGCGAGGGCTTTCCGCACTTGTGCCGATCAATTCTTCGCTATCAATGGTGACTTCGCCGCTATAGGACTCGCCAATCTTGCGATAAGGCCGACCGCCCCAACTCCAGCGGAACACACGACCGACTTCGACCCCAACCGCATACAGTGTTGGCACCAGGAACAGTGAAACGAAGATCGCAAAAGCAACCGCATAACCGAGCGAGATAACCATTGGTTTGAGGAATTGCGCCTGCATGGACCGTTCCGCAATCAAAGGCAGAATGCCGACAAAAGTCGTCACGGACGTCAACAGGATGGGCCGGAATCTTGACACGCCGGCATCGACCAGAGCCTGCACCGCCCCAATGCCTTCATCCCGTTTTCGATTGACGAAATCAACCAGGACCAAATTGTCATTGATCACCACCCCGGCCGCCGCCGCAATGCCAAAGATTGAGAACATGGCCATCGGTGTGCCCGTGATCCAATGCCCAAGAATCGCGCCGGTAATGGCGAACGGAATCGCCGTCATCAGCAAGAGAGGTTGGGCATAAGACCGGAACGCGATGGCCAAAGTGATATACATACAGGCCAGCGCAATGATTGCCAGTTGAACAAGTTCGCTGAAGAAGCGTTGCTCTTCCTCAAATCCGCCAGCTGCACCGCGCTCAATGTCCGGGAATTGTTTCTCGAAGTCGGGCCAGAAATTGACGTCCATGTCCGACATGACCTGACCACGGCCACCATCGCCAAGCACGTCCGCAAAGACAGAGACTGAGCGAGTCCGGTTCCGGCGCAGGATCCGGTTGATGCCTGGCGCATACGTGAACTCAGCGACTTGGGTCAGCGGCAATTCGCGACCATCCGCGGTTCGGATGCGCAAATTGTCGATACTGTCGAGATTGGTCCGAGCCGATTTCGGCAGGCGCACCATGACGCGAACATCTTCACCATCGCGTGGCAGACGTTGCACTTCTTCCCCGAAATAGGCCTGACGAACTTGTCGCGAGACATCTGCTAGCGTGATGCCCAGAGCTTCCGCACCCGGCTTCATCTCGATGCGCAACTCATCCGCCGCAGCGGTGAGGTTGTCGCCAATATCATAGACGGCGGCATAGGTTGCGAGCTTCTCTTGAACGACCGCCGAGGCTTCGCGCAAGCGATCCAGATCGGGGTGGTTCAAGGCGAACCGAACACCCGTATCATTCTCATTGTCAGTGAAGTCGAACGTCACTTCCTCCGCATCCTGAACAGGACCCACCAGTTCACGAATCTTTTCCGAGATTTCGCGCGTGGACAGCAATTCAGGACGGTTTTCTGGTGGCACCAGACCAATCCAGGACTGAACCTGACTGTTCGAAGCGACGACGGATGCGCCGTTCAGCACGCCGCCCTCATAACCGCCTTCATCGCGCAGAATCTGACTGTTCCATTTCGCGTTTAGTTCGCGTTCGGCCGAGTTGATGCCTGCCTGCAATTGGTCGCGAACCTCGAGCGTGCGCGAGAATGGCGTGCCTTCCGGCATATCGATCGTGACCTGAACCAGATCGCTTTCAATCTCCGGCATGAAGTTGAACGGCACGATGCGATTGCTGGTCAGACTGATCGCAAAAGCAAACACGATGAAGAAAAAGACGATCGTCGCATACCGCATCCGCAGCGCGAATTCGAGGACCGGCTTGTAAATGAACTGAGCGAACCAAAGCAGACTATCCGCGATGCGTTGCTGGAATCGCGCCAGCGCGTTCTGCTTGGTCTTATCCTCTTTCTTCATATGCGAAAGGTGAGCCGGCAGAATGAACATACATTCGATGATTGAGAAGACGAGCGATGCAATCACCACAAAGGTAATCTGCTGAGTAAAGGCCCGCGTTGGCCCGGTTAGCATCGCCCAAGGGGCGAACGCGATAATGGTCGTGATCACGCCGAACACGACCGGCTTGAAAACCAATTGTGTGCCGACAATGGCCGCATCTAGGCCTTCGCGTCGTCCACTTTCGACTTCTCGGTGAATGTTCTCCCCGACCACAATGGCATCGTCGACAATCACGCCGATCACCAAAAGGACCGCAAAGGTCGACAATACGTTCCAGGAGACACCGAACAGAGGCATCAGCATGATGCCGCCAGCAAAAGCGGTGATGATGCCAATGGTGACCCAGAAGGCCACGATCGGACGCAGGAAGAGGATCAGAACCAGCATGACCAGAACCGCGCCGAGCAGCGCGGATTCAGAGATCAACTGCATCCGCGCCTGGAAGGGCTGCGAATTGTCCCACAGAATCTCAATCTGCATACCATCTGGCAGGATACCGGTGGCCGGATTGTTAGCGCGATCAATATAGTCGCGGAAACTGTTGGCATAATTGACAATGTCCATCTTGTCTGGCTGGACCACCATGACAAAAGCGGTTGGGCTGCCATTATGCGTGGCATCTAGATCAGCATCGATGAAGCCATCGACGACGGTGGCGATATCGCCGACGCGGATCGTACCTTGATCATTCGATTGACGGACAATGATGTTTTCAAACTGCTCTTGCGAGTCCGCAAGGGCTCGCGCAGTCATTGAAATATCACCGACATTCGAACGGATTTGTCCGCCAGAGGAGTTGAGCGATGACTGGCGCACGGCTTGCGCCACTTCAGAAAAGCTCAATCCATATTGCCGCAGCGCCTGTTCAGAAATCTCGATCGAGACTTCCTCCGGTAAGGTACCGTTTAATACGGCGAGTTCGCCGCCGCTGATTTCGGCAATATCATCCCGCACATCATCGGCCACACGCTTCAGAGTAAGCGCATCAACATTGCCATAAATGGCCATTCCGAAATACCAATCGCGCTGTTCCCAGCGCGTCACTTGCGGTTGGAACGCCGCTTGCGGCAGATTGTTGATTTGGTCGACGCGCAATTTGATTTCATCAATGAATTCTTGCATGTCGATATCATCGCGACCGCGAATATTGACGACCGCAAAACTCTCACGCGCGATCGAGGTGATGCGATCGAGACCATCAATGTCAGCGACGGCCTCTTCAATTCGCGTAATGATCTGTTCTTCAACATCCTGCGGCGAGGCGCCTTGCCAGGTCATGGTCACTGAGGCGCCGGCGACCGGCACGACCGGAAACATTTCCCGTTCCATCGAGTTAAAGCCGAGCACGCCGCCAATGAAGGCGACGACCATCAGCAGATTTGCCGCAACCGCGTTACGCGCGAACCAAGCCACCATTCCAAACATTACTGTCCTCCATCACCGGTTGACGCCACGACTTCTGATGCCAGTTCCGCGGTGCCGGCGTCGTCGCCACCACTGGAGTCAGCTTTCGCTGCGTCATTGTGATTCTTGATTGAGCCATCTTCCATGCGCTGCAGAATGGTGATGCTCATGCCATCATTCGAACCGCGGATCGGGCTCGTGATCGCCAGGTCACCCGGATTGACATCCGGACTGCGGAACCAGGCGCCATTCGGTGAGCTGAAGACCAGATCGACTTCATAAATGCGCAAGGCACCTTCTGCCGGATCGCCGATGAAAATGTCGTTGCCACTGCGGATCGCCGAGCGCGGCGCCACCAACAGGTTTTCGATCTTCGTGCCGGCAATGCTGGCATTCACAAACAAGCCTGGGGCCATGGGCGCGCCATTGTCTGAGCCAGTGCCATAAGGATCTTCAAGTTCAGCGATCACATTGATCAAACGCGTCTGAGCATTGACCGCAGCAGACGACCGCGTGACCCGGCCGACCCATTCGCGCGGCTCGCCGGAAACTGAACCAGAGAAGATCACTTCCGGACCGCGCTCAGCTTCGGTTTCGGCGAAGGCCAAAGGCAAGCCCAGGCGGCCCAATTCATCGTCCGTGATCGGCAAAGCGACTTCGACAACATCCGTTGCAAACACGCGCCCCAGCGACTGACCTGGGGAAGCAAACTGGCCAATCTCGACATTCTCTTCCCGAACGCGGCCATCAAATGGAGAGACAACGGCCGTCCGCGCCAATGCCAGTTCCGCGTCCGCCAATTGTGCTTTCGCAGATTCGAGAGACGCGCGCGCTTCTGCCAATTGTGGCTCACGGCGGGCCAGCGGGCTGGAATCGGTAATCCCGAGATTGATCAAGTCTTGGCGGGCAATTTCAGCTTCCGCCTGCTCTCGCGCCAATCTTTGCTCTGCGCTCGCGACACCGGACTGCGCGCGAACGACTGCAAGCTGATAATCTGCTGTTTCGAGGCGCACCAAAACCTGCCCACGACGGATAAAGCCGCCATCAATAAAGTCTGGCGAGACATAAGAGATCCGACCAGCAATTTGCGGCGCGACAACAATTTCGCGCTGCGGTCGAACTTCGCCTTGCGCGACCACTGTGAAATCGAGATCCTGCAGGGTGACAGGTTCAGAGAATACGGACAGGCCCGAGAATTTCTCCTCCGCCTGCTCTGGCTCAGGTTTCAAGACTTGAACCGTTGTGACCGCGACGCCGGCTAAGCCGAGCAGAACGACAATCGTAATGACAATGGAAATGATACGACTCATGGGAGGACTGCCTCTTCAGGGCTATTATTGCTCACGGACACAGGTGCTGCTGGTTGTGGGACCGGCAACCCTCCGCCGAGAGCGAGGTGAAAACTGACACGATTGGAGGCGCGGGCAGACCGCGCGGCAATAACACTGCTTTCTGCTGACAATCGTCGGGTTTGAGAATCGATCAGATTAAAGATCGAAACGAGGCCATTGGTATATTGGCGGGTTGCCAATTCCTCAGCCAGACGCGCTTCTTCGAGCGCGCGAATTTGGGCTTCTTCCTGCTGTGCGAGCAAGGAATCAGCCGCGAGGGAATCTTCGACTTCGCGCCAGGCGGTCAAAGTGGTGGCGGCGTAATTCTCAACCGCTGCGCGGGCTTGCGCCACGGCCGCATCGCGGTCGGCATCAAGCGCGCCGCCATTGAAGATCGGCGCCGTCAGACTGGCCACCAATCGTGCTGCGATCCGACCCGGATCAAACGCATCTGCAATATCGTCCTCAGAGGTCGACAAAGTACCCGTCAAACGGAAGCTGGGCAGCATGGCCAGACGCGCTTGCTCCGCCCGCAAACCAGCAGAGGTGACGCGCGCTTCGGCGGCGGCAATATCCGGGCGACGGGTCAGCAGCAAAGTTGGATTGCCGGCTGGCGGCAAGTCTGTCAGCTCCGGCAACTCAGCTGCCGCTTCAAGTTCCGCGCTTGGGTAACGCCCGAGCAGGATTTCGAGCCGACGCGTGGCGTTTTGACTGGCCAGGCGCTGCCCCGCAATCGAGGCTTCGGCTGACGCTTGCGTGGTCCGCGCCGTACGCACATCCAGCGCTGAGGCCAGGCCGCGCGACAAACGCCGCTCCGTCAGCTCGAGCGCCCGGGTCCGGGCTTCGAACGTCTCAACCGCAACGCGTTCCTGGGCCAGCGCTTCATTCAAATCGAACCAGGCCGAGGCCGTTTGCGCCGCCAGGGCCAAGCGCGCCGAGGCGAGATCCGCTTCGCTGGCGATTAGGTCCGACTCAGCGGCATTGATGCTGGCACGGAGCCGGCCCCAAAGGTCGAGTTCCCAGTTCAGGTCCAGACCCAAACCATAGGATTCGCCGGAAACACGGCTATCTGTGGCCTCGATATACGTGTCCGTTCCGGTCACCGAGCCTGATGCAGAGACACTGGGCAGGGTCCGACCATATGTGCTGCGCGCCTGCGCACGCGTGGCTTCAACCGCATAATATTGTGAGCGGATCGATGGATTGGCCGCCAGGGCTTCATTGACCAGCGCGACAAGCATGTCGTCTTCGAACTGGCTCAACCAATCGACTCGCGGCGCTTCGCCAACAACACCATTGGCCGCCCAGGCATCGGGAGCATCTGGTGCAACAGGGAAAACGACCACGCGGTCGCCCCCGAGTGTCGGCATGCTTGGCATGCTCGGTACGGTTGAGCACGCACTCACCGCCAAAAACCCCAATACGAGACTCGCTTGCTTCATGGAAACCTCTTAACGCCTGGACCGTGGCTTTACGCCCGCTCTAGTCGACTGTCAACAAATAATTATCGTTTTTCAATAATTGTGAAAAAGCTTTCAGGCTTGCTCATCACAACCACCCCTGTATACGCCGAGAACCGCCTTGCGGACCATCTTTTACAGGGAATTACCCCACCCATGTCGCAACAGAACGGACCCGCACAACCCGATCCGCCGAAGCGGTTTCAGGACTTTTTTGTCCTGACATCTGGCGCGGTTGCGGTATTGGCGTTGCTATTCCTCACCGGGGCAATCGGCTTGGTCGAGTGGATTATCGGCGCGGTTGTGATGACCGCGGGTGCCCTCGCCTTCTATGTCGGATCAGCGCCATCGCCAGAAAAATCGCGCCCGGCGCCGGTGCTCGAGACGCCGCCAGCCCCACAAGCGCAACGGCCAGATATCAGCGTCGAACCCTTTATTCTAGCGCTTCCTTTGCCGGCTTTGTTGATTTCTCGCGACGCACAAATCGTGACGGCCAATGCGCATGCGCGCAACTTGTTCAGGTTTGAACCGACAAGCTTGACCTTTCCCGTCGCCGTTTTGCGACAACCCGACTTGCTTGACGCGGCCGAGCGAGTTGGCCGCGACGGCGCCAATGAACGGGTTGAGTTCACGCAGCACGGCGATGCCGAAGTCTGGATGGCTCATGTCCGCCCGGGCCCCGATACGGGCTCGGTCATCATGGTGTTTGAAGACCTTACCGCGGTGCGCCGCGCCGAGCGTGCCCGCGCTGACTTTCTCGCCAATGCCAGCCATGAATTGCGCACCCCCCTCACCGCCATTGGCGGCTTCATCGAAACTATGCGCGGTCCGGCCAAGGATGATAAAGAAGCCTGGGAAGGCTTTCTCGAAATCATGGCTCAGCAGACTGAGCGCATGAAACGCCTGGTCGCTGACTTGCTGTCTTTGTCACGCATTGAGTTCAGCGAACACCGCGCGCCGAAAACGCAGGTCGAGTTCGCGCAATTGACCCGCGACACCAGCCAGGCCCTGGTTCCCATCGCCAAAGAGGCCGGGATCACGCTGCAATTCGATGCACCAGAAGAAACGGTGTACGTCATCGCAGATGATGATGAGATCGCGCAAGTCATTCAGAACCTGGCCAGCAATGCCATCAAATATGCTCGCAAAGACGGCCATGTCCGGATTGAAGTCGGCATCGCAGCGACCATGTCGGACGCCGCCACAGCCTGCAGTCGGCAATCCCCCGGCGCCAAACGCTCTTTGCTGCTACAACCTTATGCTGCTTCTGGCGCACCCGCGGTCTGGGTCCGGGTAACCGATGATGGCGAAGGTATTTCAGAATCCCACCTGCCGCGGCTTGGTGAACGCTTCTATCGCGTGGATGAAAGCCGTGGCGGCAAAATTGAAGGCACTGGGCTCGGCCTCGCTATTGTCAAACACATTATGGCCCGCCACCGCGGCGGCCTCGCAGTTGAGAGCCGCGAAGGTCATGGCACCGCGTTTGGCATCTGGATGCCACGCCTGAAAGACGATGCCCGCGCCGAAACCGTATAACCCGCCGCCAGCTGATCGCCTGAAGACGGTCCATGTTGATGATGATCTGATTGTCGCGGACAAGCCGAGCGGCTTGCTCAGTGTGCCTGGCCTCGGTCCCGAAAAAGCCGTCTGCGCCAACTCCATTCTCAGCCAGCGTCATGGTCCGGTCCTGACCGTGCATCGGCTCGATATGGACACATCAGGTCTGATCATTTTTGCCCGCACCAAGGCTGCGCAGCGCGCCGTGTCGCGACAATTTGAAAACCGCCAGGTCGAAAAGTCCTATCAAGCTCTGGTCCAAGGTCGCGTGACTGAAGATGAAGGCATTATCGACAAAGCGATCGCAAAGCACTCACTCAACCGGCCGCTGCGCCATCTTGATCCGGACGGTCAGACCGCGATCACGGAATGGCGCGTCATTGACCGCACCGCTTCCGCCACACGCATCTCTTTATACCCCAAAACTGGGCGGTCGCATCAATTGAGATTGCATATGGCCAGCCTCGGTCATCCGATTCTGGGCGATGTCTTCTATGGCGACCCGTCCTCGCATGAGCGTTTGTGCTTGCACGCATCCGTTTTAAAATTCACGCATCCTGATTCCGACAAAAGACTGCATTTTCAGACCGAAACGCCGTTTTGATCTCACGCCAATTCTGGCGAATTCAGCAATGTCACATATGTGTCAAACACCAGAGGTAAGAGCGGCGAATTACTGGGATCGACCCGCTGATGCTGGAAACATTAGGACATCTGCCGATAGGCTGGCTGTTAATCGCGCCATTGGCTGCTGCGGGGTTTTTTGCGTTCTATTCCGGGCGCACCCAGATCGGCGCTCTATCAACCGGATCTAGCATTAGTGCACGCCTGCATTCTCAACCGAATTATCACGGCTATTTCCTGACCTTTTGCACAATCCTGCCAGCGGCATTGGTCTTCATTGCCTATCTCCTGTTTGCGGAATCCTATGCCCGCTCGACACTGATCAGTGAGTTGCCAACCTATCTGATCGATCGCGGCGAAGCTCAGGTCGCCTTCTTTGTTGATCGCGTCTCCGAGCATGCTCACCAGCGCACCTCCTCGATCACAGGTAATATTCTGTTCGATGCCAGCGTCGAACGCTTTGCCACGCTCAAAGGGTTTACCCGCGCGCTCGCTTTTATTGTCGCGCTGGCTGTCGGCACGCTTGGTTTCCGATGGGGTCGAAGCCAACTGACGCGAGACTTTGCGGCCCGCAATTACGTTGAGCAGACGGTCAAGGCATTGCTCTTCATCTGCGCGGCGATCGCGATTTTCACCACAATCGGTATTGTCCTATCCCTGATCTATGAAACCCTCCGCTTTTTCAGCCTGCCTGACGGCCCAGGGGTTTTCGAATTCCTGTTCGGCACCAATTGGAACGCTCAGACAGGACAGAATTTTGGCGCGGTCCCGCTTTTCTTCGGCACGCTAATGATCGCGCTGCTGGCTATGTTCGTGGCCGTGCCCGTCGGACTGTTCTCCGCCATCTATCTCGCCGAGTATGCCAGCCCGCGCTTCCGCAATTGGGCCAAGCCCGCTCTGGAATTGCTCGCCGGCATCCCGACCGTAGTCTATGGCTTTTTTGCCGCCACCCTGATCGCCCCCCTGGTCCGCGGCTTGGCGCAATGGATCAATGCCCTCCCCTTCACACCAGACACATTGCTCGCTGCCCAGCCAACCAGTGCCCTTGCCGCCGGCCTGGTCATGGGCGTGATGATCATTCCGTTTATCAGCTCACTTTCAGATGATGTAATCAGCGCCGTGCCGCATTCTTTGCGCGATGGCGCCTTAGCGATGGGCGCGACGCGCTCTGAAATGATTAAGCAGGTGGTTCTGCCCGCTGCCTTTCCCGGCATCATTGCCGCCATCCTGCTGGCTGTGTCACGCGCCATTGGCGAGACCATGATTGTTGTCATGGCCGCCGGCGGACGCGCCTTGATCACGCTCGACCCGACATCCGACATCACCACAGTGACCTATCAGATTGTCTCGCTCCTGACCGGCGACACAGCGTTTGACAGTGCCAAAACCGTTTCCGCTTTTGCGCTCGGCTTTGTCCTGTTTGGCATCACGCTTCTCTTCAACATTATCGCCTTGCGTGTGGTCCAGCGCTACCGGGAAGCCTATGAATAAGCCCGGAATCTCTCCTGCCATCTCGACAGCGGAAAGGCTGCGCCAGCGACGCAATGCCGAGCGCCGGTTCAAATTGTATGGCCAGGCCGCGATTGGCATCGCCATGACCTTCCTGGTCGCCTTACTCTTGTCGATTGCGATCAAGGCGAGCTCTGCCTTCACCCAGCATATGGTCGATGTGACTCTAGACCGGCCAGACTTTGCCGAACAGACCGAATTCAGTGTGACCGAGGTTAATCTCGCGGTGCGCGACCGATTGCTGGATATCTTCCCGGAAGCCGGGGCTGATCGCAGCACGCGCGCCGACCTGTTCAACATCACCACGCGCCTGGCCGTGTTGCCGATTCGCGAGCGGCTCAATGCCGATCCAGATCTGGCGCGCGAGCCGATTCGAGCCCGGTTGGCTTTGTCAGATGATTTGGATCTCTATCTCAAAAATGAGATTGGCCGGCACCGCAATGTCCGCGTCGGCGCGGCGGGTCGCTTGTCCGTGAATGATGCCGGCTTTTACCGCCTGACAGATGCGGGCCCGAACGGCTTTGTCGCATTTCAGGATCAAGTTCAGGCCACCGAGGCCGATCCGCAGGATATTCTGATCTCGCTCGGCGATGCTTGGTTTGAATTGGAGCGCGTTTCGGGCGCCGTCCTGGTCCTGTCGCATCTGGCCGGCCCGCTACCCGACCTGGGCGAACAATCTGGCGCACCGATTGGGGCGACCTATCTGAACTCGATCAGCGAAAACCGCCGCGTCTCACTGCGACAGATTGCGATTATTCTGCACCTTCAAGACCGCGGCGACGTGGCTCGGCATTTTAATAGCAGTCTGTTCACCAATGCGGACAGCACTTACCCCGAACTTGCTGGTGTCGCAGCGGCCTTGATAGGGTCTTTGTTCACCATGCTGGTGACGGCCCTTTTTGCCTTGCCCGTAGGTGTTCTGGCAGCGGTCTATCTGGAGGAGTTCGCGCGCAAATCTCGCCTGACCAGCATTATCGAGGTGAATATCAACAATCTCGCCGCGGTGCCGTCGATCATCTTTGGTCTGCTCGGCGCAGCCGTCTTCCTGAACACGTTTGGCTTGCCGAGATCGATCCCGTTTGTCGGCGGCTTGGTGCTCGGTTTATTGGTTCTGCCAACCATCATCATCGCCTCGCGCGCCGCCTTGCGCGCCGTGCCGCCTTCCGTGCGGGATGCGGCGCTCGGACTTGGCGCATCGCCGACACAGGCCGTGTTCCACCACGTCCTGCCGCTCGCCGCACCAGGCATCCTGACCGGCGCCATTATCGCGATGGCGCGCGCCCTTGGCGAGACGGCGCCTTTGCTGCTGATCGGCATGGTCGCCTTCATCAGCGAGGTGCCGTCCTCACCGAATGACGAAGCTACCGTTTTACCCGTTCTGATTTATAAGTGGTTTTCTGGCGCCGAACGTGCTTGGGAGCCAATGACGTCAGCCGTGATCCTGATCCTGCTGACCGTGTTGGTGGCAATGAACCTAATCGCCGTCGTCTTGCGACGGAGGTTTGAGCGGAGATGGTAGAGATGGCCGATACAGGGCTCAGCCAGGACAGATTTGCAAATCATGGCAGCGCCATTGGCGGGGCCAAGATTGAGTGCCGCAATATCAGTGTGCATTATGGCGACAAGCCTGCCATCCAGAACATCTCGATGAAGATTCAGGACAAGTCGGTGACCGCCCTGATCGGACCGTCAGGGTGCGGCAAGTCGACTTTCCTGCGCTGTCTCAATCGCATGAATGACACGATTGAAGATGCGCGCGTTGATGGCGAGATCCTGATGGATGGCGCGGACATCAATGCCGCCGAGATTGATCCTGTGCTGATCCGATCAAAAGTCGGAATGGTGTTTCAGAAACCCAATCCGTTCCCGAAATCGGTGTATGACAATGTCGCTTATGGCCCCCGCATTCACGGCCTCGCAGCGACCAAGGCCGAGCTCGACGAAATTGTCGAAGTCTCTTTGCGCAAAGCCGGGCTCTGGGACGAGGTCAAAGACCGTCTGACCGCCACTGGCACCAGCCTGTCTGGCGGTCAACAGCAGCGGCTCTGCATTGCCCGCGCGATTGCCATCAGCCCAGAAGTCATCTTGATGGACGAGCCTTGCTCAGCACTGGACCCGATTGCGACGGCGCGGATTGAAGAGCTGATTGATGAGCTTCGAATGCGCTATTGCATCATCATCGTCACCCATTCGATGCAACAGGCCGCGCGGGTGTCACAGCGCACCGCCTTCTTCAATCTCGGCGAAATGATCGAGTTTGGCGACACCGAAATGATATTCACCAATCCGGCGCAGCAACGCACGCAGGATTACATTACTGGTCGATTTGGATAGGACGCATCGTGGCAGGACCTCAACATATTGTCAGTGCCTTTTCTGAAGAGCTGGAACAGCTCTCAGCGGACCTGCTGCGCATGGGCGGGCTCGCGGAAGCAATGATCCGCGATGCCGCACGGGCGGTTGTGACGCGCGATACTGCGCTCGCGGAAACCGTGATTGAGCGCGATTTGGAAATGGACCGCCTGGAACGCGAAGTTGAAGGCAAAGCGGTGCGTATGTTGGCTTTGCGACAGCCTATGGCGTCAGACCTGCGCAATGTCATCGGCGCCATCAAATTGTCTGGCGGCATTGAACGCATTGGCGACCTCGCCAAGAATATCGCACGCCGCAGCATTGCTGTTGCGAATGAAGACGATCGCCAAGCCTTGCGCGGCATCGAACGCATGGGGCAGGCTGTGTCGCGCATGTTGCAAGTCGCGCTTGACGCTTATGCCCGACGCGATCCGGTCGCCGCACTCAGCGTGCTCGACCAGGATGATGATATCGACAGCCATTATAATAGTTTGCTGCGCGCGATGCTGACCTTCATGGCAGAAAAGCCGGATCAGATCGATGCGCGGTCAAACTTCATATTCATCGTCAAGAATCTCGAGCGAATTGGTGACCATTGCACCAATATCGCCAAAGTTGTGCACTTCATTGCCACGGGGCAACGCATTGGAGACGCAGAACGCAAACCAAGCCCTCAGCCAGAGTAAGGATGCTGGATCATGAAACCCTTTATTGTGATTGCGGAAGACGAAACATCTGTCTCAGAATTGCTGCGCTACAATCTGGAATCAGAAGGCTATGAAACCGCCATCGCTAATGATGGTGACGAGGCCATGCTGCTTCTGGACGAACGCATCCCGGATCTGATGCTGCTGGATTGGATGCTGCCAAAAATCTCGGGTATCGAGATTTGTCGGCGGGTGCGCACGCGCCAGGAGACCGCCAATCTGCCGATTATCATGCTGACCGCACGTACCGAAGAAGCAGATCGCATTCGCGGCCTGGAAACCGGCGCGGATGATTACGTCACCAAGCCCTTCTCGACGAATGAATTAATGGCCCGCGTTAAAGCCGTCTTGCGCCGGATCCGTCCGGCCTTGATGGATGATAAGATCCGCGTCGGTGATATCGAAATTGACCGCACGACGCACCGCGTCACGCGCGACACCAAGGACATCCATCTCGGCCCTACCGAGTTTCGGTTGCTGGAATATTTCGCCCAGCATCCGGGCCGCGTTTTTTCACGCGAGCAATTGCTGGACGGGGTTTGGGGCTCTGACGTTTATGTCGAAGCGCGCACCGTGGACGTGCATATTGGGCGTCTACGCAAAGCGCTGATGAGCCAAGGCGGGCAGAATCCGATACGGACAGTGCGCTCTGCTGGATATTCTTTGCGCACGGATTAGCGCTCACCGATTTTATAAAAAAAAACGCGGCCGCCGACTAGAATGTCCGGCGGCCGCGCCAATTTTGCTCTCTGAATTATGACTCTTTTTCAGCCGCTTCCATAGCGGCGGTTTCGGCCTCGGCGCCATCTCCTTTCAGATAGGTATCGAGGAACGTGACATAGGCTTCAGACGCCGTGATCCGGTTCTCCTTACGCAAGAAGCCATGCCCTTCATCCGGGAACAGGACATATTCGACATGTACGCCATTGTCGCGGATCGCTGCGACCAGCTCGTCGCTTTCGACTTGCAGCACGCGTGGATCATTGGCCCCTTGCACGACCAGCATTGGCTTGGTCACATTCTCAGCATGGAAGAGCGGTGAGATGGCGCGGTGACGCTCGCCGTCGGTCGCTGGATCGCCCATTTCATCATACAAGGCTTCACGGAAAGCGGCCCACCAGTCCGGAATCGATTCCAGCGTCCGGACCCAATTGGTGACGCCGAAAATATTCACGCCGACTTCAAACTCTTCTGGATGGAAGGTCAGCGCCGCAGCGGTCATGAAGCCGCCATAGGATCCGCCCATGACGCCGACTTTATCGGCATCGACCCAATCGAGTCCACGCAAATAGTGGCCGGCTTCGACAATGTCGCGCAGATCTTCTTCGCCGTGGCGCTTATCATCCATGTGGAAAAAGGTTTTGCCATAGCCAGACGAGCCGCGATTATTGGCGCCATAGACAGCATAGCCATGATTCACCAGGTGCTGGACTAAAGCGCTATAGCCGCGCGTCGTCTGTCCACCTGGGCCGCCATGGACAAACACAATGGCGGGTACAGGGTTTTCAGCCGAGGCCTGTTTTGGCTTATACATGATGCCCGGAATGACGACGCCGTCTGAGGCTTCAAACCGCTCAACCGTGGCGGTCACCAGATTGTCTTCGTTAATGTCCGGATTGATCGCATCGGTCAGGCGCACCGCTTCACCGCCCAGCTCTGTCATATAGAGATTGTAAGGCGAGGTGTCTGTGTTCAGGCCGAACGCAATTTTCGATTCATCGCGAGAGAACCGGATCTGCCCGAGTTCCCCTTCTGGCACCCCTGCCAACACAACATCTTCACCTGACTCTGTATCCAGAATGGTCAGATCTGTCAGGCCATCTGCGTTGATCGCTGACACGCGATATTTTCCGCTCGGCGAATAGAAGACAAAGCTGACATCCCAATCGGCTTCAATCAGAGGCGCTTTTTCGCCTGTCTCAAGATCATGCGTCCAGGCTTGATTGAACTCACCGAACTCATTCGTGCTATAGATCAGCTTGCTCTCATCCGGCGTGAAATCATATGTGCCATGTGCGACATTGCCTTCATGCGCGGTGACGAGAACCGGCTCCGGCGCATCTGCCGACAAGTCGACAACGTAGACATCGGAATCCGCACTGGTGCGCGGCTTGTCGAGTGCCAGATAGCGACCGCTATCGCTCAAGGCACCAGGCTGGAAGCCTGGATTCTCAAACATCATTGTCGTGCTGTAATCGGCTGGATCGACAGAATAGAGATCGAAGCTCGCAGAGTCTCGGCCATTGTGCCAGACATAGAAAACTTCATTGTCGCCGCGCCAGCCGCCAAAGAAGGCTTTGACCTCCTCGCCGGGTGTGACATCGACCAGCGTGCCGTCCAGTTCGACGACGTAAATATGGTTCAGCTCATTGCCGCCCTGGTCAGCTGAAACAATGATACGGTCATCGGCCGGAAAGAAAGACTGCACAAAATGCGCATCGGTTTCTGAGGATGTCAGCTCCGTCACCGCGCCATCTGCGCTGATCGCAATCGCATTAAAAACACCGCTGCCATCTGAATGCGCCAAAATCTTGCTGTCATCGCTCGACCAGGCAAAGCCGCTACCATTGGCGAGGCCAAAGCTCGTGGTCTGAAAGAATGCCTCAGCTGAATAGGTTTCGAACGCGGCTTTCTCCATCACCGCTTCAACGTCGCTGACCACGGTTTCTTCAACCGCGGGCGGGGCGTCCGCGACCACAGGGTCGGTGACAATATCACTGGTATTTACGCACGCGGCTGCCAGAGCCAACGCTGATGCGCCTGTCAAGAATTTCCACATTTTACATCATCCCTCATATGCTAATTATGGTTAACATTAGCAGTGAGGGAGAAGCTTGGCGAGCTTAAACTGACTCGCTGACGCGCAGTCCGGCGACACGGGTAATCGCAGCCTCCGCTTCGGTCATGATCCGGTCGACAATGTCCTTTACCGGCAAGATGTCGGTCACCCCGCCCGCCGATTGGCCCATGGCAAAACAGGACTTATCTGCATCCAAGCGGGCTTCGTCCGTCACGCCGCCAATGCCGCCAATCACGTCGGTCTGGACCGACAGCGCCGCTTGCATCGGAAAGGCTTGAATCTCATCCGGACGACGTTCCCAGTCGAGAATATACTCATTCGTCCGGCACCGCATCGGCTTGCCGGAATAGCAGCGCGTGCGGGTCGTGTCCGTATCACCCGCACCGACGACCGTTTCCTTGTAAGACTGCGCCGCATGCGCTTCGGCTGACGCGATAAAGCGGGTCCCCATCCAGACCCCGACCGCGCCAAGCGACAGGGCCGCCGCCAGGCCGCGGCCATCATAGATACCACCGGCCGCGACGACCGGAATGTTCACCGCCTCGACGGCTTGCGCGACCAGAGGCAAGGTCCCGACCAGGCCGGTATGACCGCCGCCTTCGCCGCCCTGCAGGATGACCGCATCACATCCTGCCTGCTCTGCTTTCACCGCATGTTTCACGGCGCCGCCAACGACCATGACTTTGACGCCGGCATCCTTGAGGCGTTTCATAATCGGCATCGGTACGCCAAGCCCGGCGACAAAACTGTCGGCGCCGCCTTCAATAATCACATCGACGCTCTTTTCGAGGCTGCCCGGATCCGCCGCCAGCAAGTCGACGCCAAACGGTTTGTCGGTCAATTCTTTGACGCGCGCCATTTGTGATTCGATGAAATCCGGCGAGGTGCCTGCCATGCCAAGGACCCCATAGCCGCCTGCATTGCACATTGCAGCGGCCAATTCCGCGTATGAAACGCCGCCCATTCCAGCCAACATGATGGGGTGTTTTGTGCCCAAAAAGTCGCAAAGCGGGGTATGAATGCCCATGATTTCCTCCATTTTCAGTGCCTGATAGGAGCGCAACCTTGCGGCAAGACAAGGCATTCCCGCGCGGAAATCGGGCCGTTTATAGGCTTTTGCAGTTAAACTCTGACTTTCGCGCCCGATTCCCGTATTATGTCAGATGCCGATGAAGGCTTATCTTCTAGAGGGGAAGAAAAAATGAGCACAAAACTTTGGATTGCAGCCCTTGCTGCTGCCGGGCTTGCTGCCTGTAACGCCGCTGAAGAAGCGGCAGACGCCACTACAGACGCGGCATCTGACGCGATTGAAGCGACCGTAGACGCGGCCGAAGACGCAACAGACGCGACGGTTGATGCCGCTTCTGATGCTGTCGACGCAACCGTCGATGCCGCTGAAGACGCAACGGACGCTACTGTCGACGCGGCGTCTGACGCGGCTGATACAGCGGAAGACATGGTCTCTGACGCTGTGGACGCGGCTGAAGACACTGCTGGCGACGTCGCAGATGCGGCTGAAGGCATGCTGGATGATGCGGCAGATGCCGTTGAAGAGACGGTCGAAGACGTTGTCGATGCTGCCGACGACGCAGCAGACGAAGCCACGACCCCATAAGGGTTGACGCTTCGCTGACTGATATCTCTGTTAGAAGAGCAGGGATGGCGTCAGAAAGAAATCATCTGATCGGGGCCCGCGGAGCGATCTGCGGGCCTCTTTGTGTTGGGGGAGATGGTGTTTGCGTGAGGCGTTGGAGGGGACGTTAGCGAGCGGCACCTGGAGTCCACGCAAAATAGGAATCATATCGATCCCATTCAGGACGCTCCTGCTTTCGTACGAAAATAAAACCCGCCGCCTCATAAAACCTGATCGCTCGGGTGTTCTTTTCCGCGGTACGAAGCCACATACCGTCTGGTAATCGCTGCTTGGCAAAATTCAGAAGCTTGAGGCCAATCCCTGAACCCTGGAAATTTGGATCCACGAACAGCTGGTCAAGCTGCTGCTCGCCAACCCGCAAGGCAAGCATTCCGGCAATTCTCGTATCAATAACCGCAACGAAGAGGTCCCAACCGTGCGCGAGTTCATACTCGAATTTCTCACAAAGCTCGCCAAAAGTCAGGTCATCCGAGTGCCCTAATCCGGTTGATTCCCAACTGCGCATCCAGACACGTGTCGTCGCTTCATGTTCCGATGTTTTCACGCGACGGATCTGTACATCTTCCACCGTTTGCTCACTTCTATTCGTTACCCGCACATCCTTTGTCGCAGGACGGGGATAATAATAACAGACATCGGAAACGCTCGTGCTTCGATAGTATCCGCTGACGCTATTCTCCGTCGACGGATTGAGAGGGCGTTGCACGAGATCCCGGCCTGCGCCGGGGTGAGCGGTGGTGGAGATTTGGCGCGCGTCCTAAAAAATCGCGTACCCGCCATCGATGATCATCGTCGTGCCCGACGTATAGCGCGACGCATCGCTGGCGAGATAGACCGCCATGCCGCCAAAGTCCTCTGGTTCGCCCCAGCGGCGGATTGGAACGCGCGTGATGACTTTAGTGGTAAACACATCATTGTCTTGCGCCCCAGCGGTCATGTCAGTGGCGATCCAGCCGGGTAGAATGGAATTGGCGCGAATGCCATATCGACCACACTCGGCCGCAATGCCTCGGATCATGGACGGCAAGCCGCCTTTGGTCGCGGCATAGGCCTGATTGCGCGCCGCGCCCTCAATCCCGGCCAGGGAGGCGACTCCGACCACAGACCCGCCTGCATCGCCAGCCTTGGCCCGCTCGGTCATATGTTTGACGCTCTCGCGCAAGGTCCAGAACGCGCCGTCCAGATTGACCGCCATATTCTTGCGCCAGGTTTCGGTCGTCATTTCGGCGAAACTGGGTGCCCCAAATCCGACGCCGGCATTGGCAAAGCAACTATCAATCCGTCCCATGGACGACACCACGTCGGCCGTCGCGTCGACCACCGCTTGTTCATCCGCGACATCTACCGTCCAGGCCTTCACCTCACCGGTGCCCAGGCCAGACAGCTTTTCAACAGCTGCCTCATTCGCGGCCGACTTGCGTCCCCAGATGGCGAGGCTGGCATTCGAGGCGGCCAAGGCCTCTGCCATGCCAAGACCAATGCCGCGATTGCCGCCAGTCACCAGGGCCACTTTGCCGCTCAAATCAAATGGCGCGTATGTCATCGTCTGCTTCTCCCAAAATTACCTGTGTCTTCAGTCGAGGGCGTAACCATAGGGAAAGCAAATGCTTATTCCTCGTCGCGCGATATTGCCGGCTGGCCGGCTCTGACACGGCTTAGTGCAAGAGCACAATACGCTGTCTTTTCTGGTCGAGTTGAAGACGAAAATGTTCGAGCAAATCCATGCCCATCACCATCATTGGCTCATCGCCAAATCCGAGGGTCGAGAACATATCTGTTTCCAGCACAGGAATGTCGAACTTGGAGACATGATTTTCGCCAAATTGCAGCCGGCGCAGGCGGTAAATCTGGACCCGGTTGCGTTCCAGATCGCTGCCTTGCAAATCTTGCTCTTCTTCGATCCGGCGCACACCACGCGCACGTTCAGCGAAACGCGGATTGACGAAACTGACACTGGCGCCGGTATCGATCAGGGCTTTGCCGCGAACCCCATTGATCCGCACCGGAATGAAAATCAGACCCTCATGCGCGATATAGCTGATCGCGCTACGCCGGGCATCCGGAACGAATCTCGGATAGCCATCATAAAGTTCGACTTTGGCATTTCGAAAATCAAAATCGACGATAGAACTCTGAAACAAAGAAGTCGGCAAAATCGTTTGCTGAACCGGAAACTCATCCTTGGTATTCACCGCAACGCGCATGCCATACCAGGACCGCGCGCCTGCTCTCAGTGATGAAATCTCGGTGACAGGAAACAACCGCTGGCCGCCAATTCCAAGCACGCGGGTTTCGAACGAGCCGCTTTCCGTCGGCTCAAAAGACAGCAAATCATCGTCGACCAAAGCGATCGTCGCGCCGGTATCCAGCAAGGCCGGTGTCGACTGTCCATTGATCGTGACCGTGGTAATCGGCCATTTGCGGTCATTCTGTTGTAGATCGAAGGTCTCGCGCTCATTGGCATGAGCGGGCGTGATGGCAATCGCGGCAAAAAGCAATCCGAGCAAAGCCATTACGGCGTTTACGGCGGACTTAACTGGCGAAGCATTCAGAGCCATTGATTGAGTATGCCACAAAAGTCGTGAATCACGAAAACGCATCCGCCGCTACGGCGTTTCGCAAGGGCTGTCCGTTTAGGAAAAGCGGCAAGTTTTCCAAAAACACTTTGTCTGTTCGCACTTGCGATCCCATGGTCAGCGCGGCGATATGCGGCGTCAGGACAATCTCCGGATGCGTCCAGATCGGGCTGTCCCCGGACAGTGGTTCTTCGCGAACAACATCAAGATAGGCGCGCGCCGGCGCGCCCGTATCCAGGGCCGCGAACAATGCTGTCTCATCCACCAAGCCGCCGCGCCCGACATTGATCAAAAGGCTGCCTGGCTGCATCTGCGCAAAAAAGGCCGCATCCGCAAAATCCTCGGTCGCATCGGTCAAAGGCAGGCAAAGCAGAATGACATCGGCCTGTGACATCTCAGCCTGCGCCTGATCCTGCGTGATCACGCGATCCGCAGACGGCGAGTCCGCAACATTGCGGCGAACGCCGGTCACCTTAGCCCCTAAAGCCCGCAAGCGCCGTCCGCAGGCCTGCCCAATCGCCCCAAATCCGAAAATCAACCATTTCGAGCCCGCGATTTCGCGAAACGGCAAACGCGTCCAATTCTTTTCCTTTTGCGCTTGGCGCCGCGCGCGACCGTCCTGAAAATAGTCCAGACCTGCCCATAAGACCCATTCAGCAATCGCATCA
This sequence comes from Pseudomonadota bacterium, assembly GCA_039818185.1. Taxonomy (GTDB): domain Bacteria; phylum Pseudomonadota; class Alphaproteobacteria; order Caulobacterales; family Hyphomonadaceae; genus Henriciella. The sequence continues at coordinate 379,883 of JBCBUI010000001.1, read as the reverse complement.
GACTGTTCATGACTGCCACTGAATTGCGCCGCTTTTTGCCCAACCGCCTGGATCATTGGATGCTCTATCCCGGCCGCAGACGACTGAAACCAATCGAGTTTTTCAAACCCCATCAGCGTTTGGAAAAAAGTCATAACCGATGGACTAAAATACGCATCTTGCGTTCCGAAGGCGATGGCAACGTCTGCCTCACTCTCGCCCCACGGATGGTTCAATTGTCCATCATCATCAAGGACGAGGGGCGAAATGCGATCTGAAAAAGACGTCAGCTCAGCTTCGATCCGAGCAAAGGATTTTGCATGAATCAACAAGTGCCGCATCGCTATGTCCTCCTGGCCGCTGGCCTGTTCTGTCTGTCTTTGTTGCCAGCTCAATCCGCGCATGGCCAGAGCCGCGCGCAATCCCAGGACTATTATCGCGACGTCACCACACTGGCTGAGGTCTTAGGCAAATCGCATGCGATCCGTGTCGCCTGCAATGGTCGGAATGATCAGTATTGGCGCAGCTATATGCTCCGCCTGCTCGAGCTGGAAGCGCCATATCAAGGCGGCTTGCGGCGGTCTTTGGTGAATGGCTTCAATGCCGGATTTTCCTGGGGCAGCGACCTGCATCCGATTTGCGATGATAATGCTGTTTCCGCAGAAAAGACTTATGCTGCCGAAGGCCGGGACATCTCAGCGCGTCTGGTGCAATCGAATATTCCCGGCGGCTCGCGCCGCTAGTCTTCGCGCCTGATCCGGGCCTTGCCACGTCCCAAAGCCAGCGCCTTGATTGCGCCGCGAAACGTGCGCACTTCCTGCGTCGTCCAATCGCCACGAATGAACGCATTGCGGATATTTGTCTTCATCAGAGGCGTCTTGTCCGGCGGATAGAAATAGCCGGCCCGTTCCAGCTCTTCCTCAAGATGTTCGAACATCCGGATCAGATCTTCTTTCAGCGCCGGCGGCTCAACCTCTGTTTTTTCACCGTCCCAGCGCCCGACCGCCCCAGCGCTGGCGCCCCAGGCGGCGCAGAACACGCCAACCGCTTGTGCCAGATTGAGCGAGGCAAAGTCTGGATTGACCGGATAGGTCAGGATCGCATCAGCAAGCCCGACCACATCACTCGGCAAGCCATGATTTTCGGCGCCGAACAGGATGCCCGTTTTCAACCCGCGCGCCTTGATCCGCTCGACCCCGCCTGCAGCGTCGACCACGTCCTTCTCCATGCCACGCGGCCGGGCGGTGGTGGCCAATAGCGTGCCGAGATCAGCGACCGCCGCTTCGATCGTGTCAAACACCTCAACCGTCACGCCCGCTTCGAATGCGCCTGCGGACAAGGGCTCTGCCGCCGGATTGGGCCAGCCATCGCGCGGCGCGATGAGGCGCATCTCGGTCAAACCAAAATTCAGCATGACCCGCGCGGCCGAGCCAATATTCTCGCCAAGCTGCGGGCGGTGCAGGAGGATGATGGGCGCTGTCTCAGTCATGTATGGACGAGGTGCCTCAGGCGCACCGGCGCGTCAATTACTCGCTCTTCGGTTGCTGCATTTCGCCCTGGCGCATCGGCATGGCGTCAATTGTCGCGAACAGGTCCTGATTTGAGACGGTCGAAGGTGAAGTCAGTTTCACATCGCCATCCTTGCCAATCAGAGAGACGAAACCCGTCTCGGGAATGCATCCCGTGCGCGCACGCAAATTCGTGTCATCGGTTTCTGATCCACCAATCAGCAAGGTCGCGGCTTTTACAGCATGCGGTTTCGGATGCCAGCTCATGACATAATCCTCGGTCAGCCAGACGAGAATCAAATCGCGATCGATATAGCCTGGCCAGTCCTTGAAGGCCTCATCATATTGCGCCGTCATCAGCGGCGGGTCGTTTAATCCGTCATCCTCGGTGCAGACCACGAGCAAGCGATGCTTCCATTGCGCATCGAGCAATGGATTGCGCCCCTCCGTCAGACCAACCCCCGCTTCCTGGGCGAAAGCCGCGCAAAACCAAGTGGCGATCCCTGCCACCAGTATAACGGGTAAATACTGCAATGTCCGCTCCCCTTTTGACGTCCTCAATAGACCTGCTATAGGCCCTCGCAAACCGTTAAAGGCAAAGGAATAGCTCGCATGGCAAAGATCAAGGTCGAAAATCCTATCGTTGAGATGGATGGCGATGAAATGACCCGCATCATCTGGCAGATGATCAAGGATCAACTTATCAATCCCTATCTCGATGTTGACCTGAAATATTACGACCTCTCGATTGAGTCTCGGGACGAGACGGATGACCAGATCACAATCGATGCAGCGAACGCGACCAAGCAGTATGGCGTCGCCGTCAAATGTGCGACCATCACGCCAGACGAAGCCCGGGTCGAAGAGTTTGGCCTGAAGAAAATGTGGCGCAGCCCGAATGGTACGATCCGTAACATTCTCGGCGGCGTTGTCTTCCGCGAGCCGATCGTCATCAATAATGTCCCGCGCCTGGTGCCAGGCTGGACCCAGCCGGTCGTGGTCGGCCGTCACGCGTTTGGTGACCAATATAAAGCGACCGACTTCCTGGTCCCGGGCGCCGGCAAGCTGACCATGAAATGGGAAGCGGCAGACGGCTCTGACAGCCAAGAGTATGAAGTCTTCGATTTCCCGGAAGCCGGCATCGCCATGGGCATGTACAACTTGGATCAATCGATCCGCGATTTCGCTCGCGCCAGCATGAATTATGGCCTGCAGCGCAAATGGCCGGTCTATCTGTCGACCAAGAACACAATCATGAAAAAGTATGATGGTCGTTTCAAAGACATCTTCCAGGAGGTCTTCGATACCGAGTTTAAAGACCAGTTCGACGAATTTGGCGGCACATATGAGCACCGCTTGATCGACGACATGGTCGCCGCGGCGATGAAATGGTCCGGTGGTTATGTCTGGGCCTGTAAGAATTATGATGGTGACGTACAGTCTGACACCGTCGCTCAAGGCTATGGCTCACTCGGCCTGATGACCTCTGTGCTGATGACGCCAGATGGCAAGACCGTTGAAGCTGAAGCCGCACACGGCACTGTGACGCGTCACTATCGCAACCACCAGAAAGGCGAAGCGACCTCGACCAATTCAATCGCCTCGATCTTTGCCTGGACCCGCGGCCTGCAACATCGCGGCCGGATGGACAATACGCCTGAGGTTACCGCCTTCGCGCAAAAGCTTGAAGACACGATCATCAAGACCGTCGAAGGCGGCCAGATGACCAAGGACCTGGCGCTGCTGGTCGGCCCAGAGCAAGAATGGCTGACCACGGAAGGCTTCCTCAACGCGGTTGGCAGCAATTTCGAACAAGCCATGTCGGCAGGCTGATTTGGCCATCGGGATCCACATCCGAACAGCCATCCCGGGCGATGAATATGCGCTCGGGGTGGTGGGTTCGGCCACGTTCCTGGAAAGCTATAGCGAAACCATTCCCGGCGCCGACTTGATCGCGCATTGCCGCGATCAACATGCGCCGGAAATTTACAAAGCCTACATTACCTCAAACGATCCAAACTATGCCTGTTGGATCGCGGAATCGACCGCCACGCGCGCGCCGATCGGCTATGCGGTCACCAGCGCTGTCGAAGCGCCGACGGAAGGCCAGCCGGGCGACATTGAGCTCAAGCGGATTTACGTCTTCTCCAAGTATCATGGCACTGGCACGGGCCGTGAACTCATGACATCTGCCCTGCAACATGCGCGCGAGATTGGCGCCAAACGCATGCTGCTCGGCACATATGATCAGAACCACCGCGCGGTGGCTTTCTATCAACGCGCGGGATTTGAGAAAGTCGGCGAGCGGAAGTTCACCGTCGGCGATCAAGTGTTCAATGATATTGTGATGGGTGTGCGGCTTTAGATTTGCCGCGCTTGTTTGAATTGTCGCTGCTTTGGGTCAGAAGAGGCCACAAGCGCTCGCGCCAAATCCCCCACCACCGCTCATCCCGGCGAAAGCCGGGATCTCGTGCAACGGGTCCCGAAGCAACGAGAGAGATCCCGGGTCAAGCCCGGGACGATCGAGTAAATGGGCTTTATCCCCTCCGACGCCGAATTCAGCCCCCCCCCCGCCAAAAAAACGGACCGGAGCATATGCTCCGGCCCGTCCTTGAAGCCTTGAGACAGGCGCTGAACCGGTCGGCGAACACAGTCTTCGGGGTGAGAGACCAGCCGACCGGAGGGGTGTTCAGGCGCTAATACAGGTTACGTCGGTCACGACGATCTTCTCGTCGATCCTGTATATTCTCAAGGCGATCAACCCGATCTTCCAAACGATCCAGCGGGCCATTATTCACGGCGCGGTCACGGCGGTCTTCACGGCGATCAATCTTGTTCTCGCGCCGGTCAATCCGGTCCTCGATATAATCGAGCCGAGAGCCTTGCTTGATGACGCCCTTACGTTCGAGCCGGTCGAGGCGATTGTCAAAACGTTCAAACCGTTCCGCTGGCCCCGCAAGCGCGGCTGGGGCAGTTAAAGTGGCGGCCAGTGATGTGGCCAGGGCGATGGTCGCGATTTTAAACATGTTTTCCTCCGTGTTTTTCCTTCGCATAGAGGGTCAAACGCATGAGCCCACACAGTCCGTCGAAAAAAGTTCAATAAATTCAAGTATGAACAGGTGTTCAGATTCAAACCCTCCCGGATTCGGTCCGCTCTGCTTGAGGGATTTGCGATAATCACGCATAGCTATTCAACGATTTTGAGGGGGCGTATGACATGAAACGCATTGTTTGGATCGCGGGCCTCAGTGCGCCGCTTCTGATCTGGGCCTGCTCTGCGACACCGACCGCGCCGACCGAACCCAGCTGGGAGACGATTTTTGACGGCGAAAGCCTGGATGGCTGGACCCCCAAGATTGTCGGACAGGCCGCCGGCAGCGACACCACACAAATTTTCCGGGTCAAAGATGGCGCGATCACGGTCTCTTATGATGCATATGAAACCTTTGACGGCGCCTTTGGACACCTCTTCTATACTGAGGACCTGTCCGATTATCGCTTGCGCTTCGAGTATCGATTCTTTGGCGAACAAGCTGCTGGCGGTCCGGGCTGGGCGTTCATGAATAGCGGCGTCATGGTGCATGCGCAGGCGCCGCAATCCATGCGTCTGGGCCAGGGCTTTCCGGTCTCCATCGAAGCGCAATTGCTCGGCAAACCCACAGCAGAAGCGACCCGCACCACAGCCAATATCTGCACGCCCGGCACCCATATCGTGATGGCGGGGGACTTGGTCACGCAGCACTGCATCAACTCTGACACCAGCGCCGGGATTGCTGGCGACTGGATCCCGTTCGAGATTGAAGTGCGCGGTGGCAACTTGATGCGGCTTTTGATTGAAGACGAAGAGGCCTTCTTCCTCGAAACCCCGACCTATGACTCAGAAGACGGCGATGTCGCGCATCTTGGCGCGTCCGGCGCGGTCACGCATGGCTATTTCGCGCTGCAGGCCGAGAGCCACCCCGTTGCGTTTCGGAACATTCAATTGATGCGGCTGGATCCGGCTTCGTAAACCCTTACGCGACCAGTTCGACGCGGTAGCTTTCAATCACCGTATTGGCGAGCAATTTCTCACACATGTCTTTGACCCGCGCTTCGGCTTCGGCTTCAGACACACCTTCAAGGTCGAGTTCGATGACTTTGCCAATGCGTGCGCCAGAGACTTCGCCAAAGCCCATCCGGCCGAGCGAGTCCGCCACCGCCTTGCCTTGCGGGTCGAGGACGCCGGGTTTCAGGCCAACATGAACAATTGCTTTCATGGGAATCGCACTCCGATCTCTTGAGTCGCGCCTCGTCTAGCGCAAACCGCGCCCTATCGGAAGACCAGATACGCGATCAATGCAGCCGCCACAGCCAGGCCACCCACCGCGAAAGGCAGCATCTGCATCCGCTTCATCATTCCGATCTGCTTTTTGAAGCTCGCGCGATCATTGACGTTCGGGAACGTGCCTTTCGGCACCGGCTTGTCCAGGAAGGCGCAGAGCGGTTCCCAGCCCTCTTTTGGATGGAAGATGAGCAGCCGGTCTTCCGAGAAGGCGGCTTTCACATCTGCCTCATGCTGGTCGAAGACCTGGCGCACAGCCACTTTATCCTCGAATTTGCCGCCAAAGACGCGGTCCCAGATGGCGCCATACGTCATTTCCTTAATCTTACGGACTTTCGGGATCACCATCATCCAGCCCGGAATATCGCGGCTGACCGGATAGATGGTCTCGCACGCGCTATCATACCAACTGTCAAAACTGCGCGTGGTCAGGATGATCTTGGCATCTGGATATTGCGCTGCGAGTTCGCGCCAATAGGCCGATGATGGGAAGTCGACACTGGCCTGATAGCCGTCAAACACTGTGTCCCAATCCGGCGTCTCACCTTGCGAAATCCGGTGCCACATATCGAGCTGAGCATCGCTCGGAAACACTTCCAGCATATGGTGACACTTGTCATAGCCGAGCTGTTCCAGCGCCGCTTTCATGGACAGCGTCCCGGTGCGCCCAAAGCCGGCGCCGATCACTTTTAAAGCCACATCTCTCTCCCACTTGGGAGAACGCTACTTGGCGGCGGGCGTAAAGTCCACGATTTCAGCGCCTTGCGCGCTTTCCTTGATGATGCCGAGCCGTCGCGCGACTTCCGCATACGCCTCTGTCACGCCGCCCAGGTCGCGGCGGAAGCGGTCCTTGTCGAGCTTCTCATTGGTCTCCAGGTCCCACAGCCGGCAGCTGTCCGGACTGATCTCATCAGCCAGGATAACGCGCTGCATGTCATTCTCGAAAAAGCGGCCAAACTCGAGCTTGAAGTCGACCAGCTTGATGCCCACCCCGGCAAACAGACCGGACATGAAATCATTGACCCGCAGAGACAGCGCGATCAGCTCATCCATTTCATGCGGCTGAGCCCAGCCAAAAGCGGCAATATGTTCTTCCGCCACCAGCGGATCGCCAAGATCATCATTTTTCAGGCAAAACTCGACAATCGCCCGCGGCAATTGCGTGCCTTCTTCAATCCCGAGCCGTTTCGACATTGTGCCCGCCGCAACATTGCGAACAATCACTTCGAGCGGAATAATCTCGACTTTCTTGATCAATTGCTCGCGCATGTTCAGGCGTTTTATGAAGTGATTGGGAATGCCAACCCCGCCCAGGCGCGTCATCATGAACTCGGAAATACGATTGTTCAGCACGCCTTTGCCGTCCAAAACCGCTTTCTTTTCAGCGTTAAAGGCCGTCGCATCATCCTTGAAATACTGGATCAGCGTGTTCGGTTCCGGCCCTTCATAGAGAATCTTGGCCTTGCCTTCATAAATCATCCGCTTGCGTGACATCGGGCTTCCCCTCTAGCGAGCTGCGCGCACGGGCCGACTCAGTCCGCCCGCATCAGTAAGGCGCCCCCTTACGCCAATCAGAGCAAAGAAGCAAAAGGCTTCTTGCACCCGCCCCCTATGCGCCCCTATATCAGCGGCAGACCCTTATTCCTGTTACAAAGGTAGAGACGACACATGTCTTCATTTGATGATCGCGAACGCGCTGAAGAAGCCAAATATGCCATGGATGAAGCCATGGAATTCAAGGTCATGGCGCGCCGCAACAAGCTGCTCGGCCTGTGGGCCGCTGAACTGATGGACCTGCATGACGAAGATGCCGAAGCCTATGCCAAAACCGTGGTCCTGTCTGACCTCGAAGAAGCCGGTGATGATGATGTCTTCCGAAAAGTCCGCGGCGACCTAGATAAAGCAGGTGTCGAACGCACAGATGCGCGCATTCGCGACCATATGGCAGAGCTCCTGCCAGTCGCCCGCGAGCAAGTTATAAAAGAAGCGGAGTAAGCCGGATGTCAGACGCCATTCACACCTCGATCGATAATGCCGTCAAAGGCAATGATGTGCTGCTCTTCATGAAAGGCACGCCAACTTTCCCGCAATGCGGGTTCTCGTCTGTCGTCGTCCAGGTGCTGGATTATCTCGGCGTCGAATATCAGGCCGTCAATGTGCTCGACGACCAGAATGTCCGCGAAGGTATCAAGGCCTATTCCAACTGGCCGACCATTCCGCAGCTTTATGTCAAAGGCGAATTTGTCGGCGGCTGCGACATTGTCAAAGAAATGTTCGAGGCTGGCGAGCTGAAAGACTACATGTCAGAAAAAGGCATTGAAATGGAAGCCGCCTGATGCGCCGCCAGCTTGACCCTGGCCCGGATCACCCGATCACGATCGAACTCAAAGACACGCCCGTCCGCATTAAGCTGGCGGGCGATCTCGTCTTGTCAGCGCCGCAACATCTTGAACTGTGCGAAGCGAGCTATCCACCCGTCGCCTATTTGCCGCGCGCTTTGGTCGACATGACGCGCCTGGAGCGCTCTGACCATACGAGCTGGTGCCCGTATAAAGGCGAGGCGAGCTATTACCATTTGCACGCCACCGACGGGTCCCTGCGCGAAAATGCGGTTTGGACCTATGAGACGCCCTTTCCGGCTGTTGCGGCGATCAAGGACGCGCTGGCAGTGTATGCCGAGCGGGTGGATGAGGTTGTTGTGGGGTGAGTTCAGGACGCTCGGACAATGCCTTCGGTCGGCGTCACACCAGCATTTCTGTCAGGCCATGAGACACGGAAGATTTGAGTCTCCAATGCCGCTTGCATTTATCGAATAACAATAATAACTAGAGGCAAAATAACACGACACCTGAGGGCCCTATATGACGAACGCCTTACTCGCTGTGCACGTTTTAGCTGGTGCGTTTGCTGTGCTCGTTGGTACCATCGCGGCGAGCGTTCGGAAAGGAGGCCGACTTCACATTCGCGCTGGGCGACTTTTTGTGATCTTCATGGCGCTGTCTTCCATTCTCGGTGCAGTCTTGGGACTGATCAAGTTTGAGCAGTTTTTTATTACTTTTTTTGCGGGCGTTCTGGGGACCTACCTGGTCGTCTCCGGATGGCTGGCGGCCAATCAAGCGGCTACGAACCGCCCCGTTTTAGATGGCGTGTTGAGCCTTCTCAATGCTATTACCTTTGTCACGCTGGTCTCAATTGGCATTCTGGCCTTCATCCAATCTGACGGCTTGATGTTCGGGTTCGCTGGGGAAAACTACATAGTCTTGGCGTTGATGTCAGGAATTGCTGTGATCGGCGATTTGAGTCGAGTATTGCGCCAAACAATGTCACGTAAGCATCAAATCGCGCGGCATTTGTGGCGCATGCTGCTCGGCTTTTTTATCGCCGCGGGATCGGCATTTACGGGCCCAGGCGCGAATGTGTTTCCGGAACCTGTTCGCGCTTCAGGGATCTTATCGCTCCCTGAACTGGTCATCTTGTTGTTAATGGCGTTCTACTTGGTGAGAACACTGCTCTTCTCTCAAGCGGCGGAGCGTTAGTGCCTGTATTCATGCGGCTACCGGAAACCACGAATACCTTATATGTGCCGAGTGTCCGCCGCTCACCAAGATCGGTCTCAGTCGACCAGTTGACCTATGCCCCAGTCGCGCATCGCGACGAGTATCGGCTCAAGTGACCGTCCTTTTTCGGTCATGGAGTACTCCACTTTAGGAGGCACGACCGGGTACACTTTGCGTAAAATCACACCGTCATTTTCTAACTCGCGAAGCTGCTTTGTTAGCATGCGTTGTGTGACCGTACCCGCAGCGCGTTGCAGCTCGCTGAAACGCATCGTCCCGTCGAGCAGATGGAACAAGATAATCCCCTTCCACTTGCCGCCAATAACTTCCAGAGTTGCTTCAACCGGGCACCCCTGGGAGCAATCATAAGTTTCGAACCTGCTCATAAGCACTTAGTATCATTATTGTATGTATAGCTCAAGAATGTGCGTACTTGCGCCTCTGAATGTTTGGGTTATGCGCGAAATCATAGAAAAACTGGAGAGCAAGACGTGAGCAAACTTACGATCACTGGAAACATTTTAGCGAACGCTGAGAAAGTTGAACTTGTAAAATCAGAGTTACTGAAGCTCGTTGAGACAACGCGCCGTGAAGCGGGTTGCCTCCAATACGATCTACATCAGGATAACGATAACCCGGCTTATTTCATGTTCTATGAAAACTGGGAATCACGGGAACTTTGGCAAACGCATATGAACGCCCCGCACCTTGCGGCATACATGGTTGCGACAGACGGAGCCGTTGAGAAATTCTGGGTGCATGAGCTTACACAGATCGCTTAGGCTTTTGGGTCGAAAAGCGATATCGACTTTTGCGCCCATCCTTAATTTGCGGGCAATAAGGACATTGGCAGTCCAGGGCCGCGAAAGTTTTCGGGTGGGATTTTGCTCGCGATCCGCGCGTGAAACGCTGGCAGTTTCGACCAATGCAGGCCCGGCCTCAAATGGTGGGCCGTGTGATATCCCAGATTTCCGGTGAGGATATTGTACCAGCGATGCATGATATTGTTTGACGCGGCATACTCATCGACCTCTGAGCATCCGGCATGATGATCATAAGTGTGCCGACACGTCATCACGAAGCTGATCAACATCGGAATAATGAAAATCGCCACGGCGTTGAATGGGTTGATCCAGACCAGCGCACTTAACACCGCGATGTGTAACGCCGTCATGAGGATAAATGTCCTGCGAATGGTCGGATGTTTGGCGCCTGTTAGAAACGCCCTGACATAGCCCGTCACGGCCAAATTCCAGGTGTATTTCAAAGGCGACTTTATCTCGCCATCGTCCGCGCGCCAGGCGGACTCGTCTTTTGATTGATCCATATAATGATCATGGTGACCAAGATTGTGATGCAAGACCCAGACATTCGACACCGCCCCTGTCTGCAGTCCGAACATGATTTCGAGCAACCGGTTACACGTCGCGGAATGAAAGAAAGGCACGTGTTGATGGTGATGGTTCCAAGCCGCAATACAGACTTTTGCCGGCACCGTCAGAGCCGCCCACGCCAATACGAACGGCCATGCCGAAACCAGGGCGAAGACCATGATATCAATTGCAAAGAGCCCCAGAAAAACGGCGGCCGGCAACCGATCTTCGGCAAACCGAAATAAAGTCGAACGCGCCGCTCTATCTCCAGATGCGACAGGGGACGAATGAGAATCTTCTGCGTTAAACGGTGGCAAAGACAGTCTCATTTGTGCAGCGAGAGCACGAATTCATGCGCGGGGTCCTTGGTCTGGATCAGGAAGAAGCAGCTTGACCTTGGGCCTAGGATGATTTGCTGGCGCGCATCAATGTAAAAAATGCCATAGGGACGTTCTGAGGTTAAATTCGAAACGGTCGGAGAAGAGACAAGCCTTAGCCCGCAATCCCCACCCGAATCCGACCCACTTCTGACTGCGCTTATGCTGAGCTCATGTCCGATAATGACCGCCCCGCCCTACAGCGCGCCTGGCCGATCATCTGCCAGCTGATCACGCTGTTGCAAGCGCGTACACGCGGTCTCAGCCCGCACAGAACAAATCCGCCGCTCTGGCCGATTTTGCAGCTCACGCGCGTCGCCGAAAGCCTGATGCGACGCTGGTTGGTGCTGAAAGCCTGTGTTGAAGGCTGGCCCGACGTGCGGATCGGGCGCGAACCCAACGCTTCGTCGACGCCAACGCAAGCTGGGGTCGACGGACACAAGGACCACCCGCCCCGCTTCCGCCTCACCGAACCCTTGCCACGCATGCCCGTCTGGGTCTGGCAGCCCGAGACCGAAACGGCGCCGGCGGGCTTGTGCCTGCAATACGGCACCGGCGGCGTGCAGCCGACCGGCCTATCCCGCTCGACCGCGCCGGACCCTCGCCATCTCATCCGGCGGTGCGCGGCGCTCAGTGATGTCATGGCGCATCCGGACCAGCATATCCGCCGCATGGCACGCTGGCTGGCCCGCGCCGCCGCCCGGCGCAAGACCGGCCCCGGGCGCCCCGACCCGTTCAGCATTGGATTTGCGCCCGGCGTGTCGAAACACCAGAAACGGCGCGATCCAGAGCGACAAGAGATGTTGTCCTGGCTGGATCGGTTGGCGCGCGAGGCAGTCGATCGCGGCGCCTCGCCCTGACGTCTCATTCTGACTCTCATCTCGGCGCTCTCCAAGGCTTGCCTCTGGGGGCCATATCCCTATGCGACCCACCTCAAAACCCGAGACCTGTACCGATGCCATCGAAGCGACTAAGATCATGTCAGCCGAACGGCGTGTGGGAGAGGGCATTGGACCCGATCGACTTTCCATTCCAGCCAAAGCCATCGCGCCGCCGCGATGCGGGCAAGGTGTGAGCCCGTGGCGGCGCTCGCCCAAGCCACTGCCCCCTTTACCGGCGCTCTGCGCCAGGAACAGTCCGCGCGAATCGAGTCCTATATTTCCCTGGCCGGATCAACGATCGCCTTACGGGTGATGATCTATCGCGGTTATGCGTCTGATTTGACGCCGCTAGTCATTCTCAATTCAGTCGAATATCCGATGCCGCCTTCTGTCGCGTTCTGCGAACAGATGTGGGCCAATGGGCTGCAAGTCATATTCATTGAACGCCCCGGCTTCGGCGCCTCTTCAAGCCTGCCTGGCGCCTTGTTCACGGACGACCTGATTGCGGATGGCGCGACGGCGACGACAGAAGCGGTTTTGCTTCAGAAACTGCTTGCACAGATGGAGCTGAAACGGATGATCCTGCTCGGCATGGGCAGCGCCAATCCGGTCGCCTATCGCGTGTCGCTGATCTCAGAGGATACGGCGCTTTCCATTTATTCCAATGTTGTGTTCAACAAGGACATACTCGACGTGTTCCGACCAAAATGGCTGCAGCACATGTTTCGACAAATGGTGCATTCCCGTGCGGGTCTGAAAATTGCATCGGCCGGGATCAAATTTCGGATGCGCCGTAAGCCGCTCGATTTTTATCGCTTGCTAATGCATCAAAGCGATGGCGATGTGGCTTATGTGAATGCCAATCCAGCCGATTTCGTCTCTGCCTCCCAGCGCTTTCAATCTGTCGACCAGGCGCGGATCAATTGCGACATGCGGATGTCGCTAAAGCCTGATCCGATTTTGAAAGATGGTCTGTTCTCAGCCAGCAACGCGGTCGCGTTCTCAGGGTTGGAAACCCCGGATCATTGGCGCACCCAGCTGGACTCTGAAGCGGCTCGGTTGCGTATTCCGGTCGCCTATGCGCCGCATGGCGACTTCCTGGCGCCCTATGCATCGCCGGATTTTTTGCTGTCTTTGATCAAGACGCATGGGGCGATGAGTGAGACGCGATTGGGATAGAAGGCACGAGATTGCAACGATGACGAGCGAGACTGTGGAACACAACAAATCCGGCAAACAGACCGCTGACTTGTCTTTGGATTCGATGGCCGAAGACCTGTTCGGTTTGAACATTCGCGGCGTGCAATCCATCCTGACGATCTGGCGCCGACCTCGCACCTATTTCGCCGCTGCCAAATTGCCCAATTGGGGCGACACATTTACGCCTGCGATCCGATTGTGGTTGTCTTTCTTTGCTTTGTTCTCAGCTCTGAAATTTTGGTGGTTCGGGACCAATGCAGGCATGGTCGGCGCCTTCGCGACCGGGTTTGCAGATGCTGGTGTCGCGCTCCCAGATGGGATCAGCTATCAGGATGTCGGCGCTGAAACCGTCCTCTGGGTCTTTGGCTGGATTCCGTTTGTCCAGATCATCAGCATGGTTCTATTGGCCATGGTCTATAATCTATGGGGTGAACGCACGACCTTGGCCTTGCGCCAGCGTTACTTGTTCGCTGTCATGATCCCCAGCGCCAGCCTGATGCCCGTCTTTCTGACCGTGATGTTATTCGTGCCGCAGCAATTGATCACACTTTATGGAATTCTATTAGCACTCGCTGCATTCTCGATCGATTTTCAAGCTGGCTATCGCGGCGGCTTTGCGAGCGTGAGCCGGCGTGGTCGCCTTTGGCGCGCCGGACTGCTGGCCTTCATTCTGGTCACCATAAACACGTTGACCACGATCGCGGTCCAGATCGCTGGGATCATCGTAATCGGTCAGAAGTACGGACTTGGAGGGGCCGGTTAAGGGCGCCATCTCACAAAAAGAAAAACAGATAGATACACGCCAAGAGTGGCAGCAACCCCATCGCGAACATGGTGCGAATAAATTTGTAATGCGCGACCCAACCATCAATCTTGGCATCACCGCTGTCCCGGCTCTCGGTTTCGAGATCGATCCAGTCATGTTTGCGTTTGAACGTGTCGGAGACGATATATTGGTCCAGCGAGTCCTCGAAAAAGCGATGCGCGAAATAGAAGCTGATCGAATAGGAAATCACGCCCAGCATCCCGACAATCAGCCAGCCCACCCATCCCATGTCGCCATCGGCAAGCTGCCGCCAGAAGGCAAAACTGGTGCCGCCGCCGACCAGTCCGGCAATCAGAGCCAGAGTCCACAGACGGCGTCGATCCGGCCGCTTGGGCGGTTTTGGTACGTCGGTCATGAGCCCAGTCCTTTTCAATCCCCGTCTCTGTGTATAACAGCACCCTCATGACCACCAGCCTAGACCGCCCCGCCCCGATCAAGCCAGATGCCATCCCAAAAGTTGGGATTGTCTCACTCGGCTGTCCCAAGGCTTTGGTCGATTCCGAGCGGATCGTGACCCGGCTGCGCGCCGAGGGCTATCAGATCAGTCCGGATTATAGCGGCGCGGATCTGGTTCTGGTCAACACATGCGGCTTCCTCGACAGCGCCCGCGAGGAAAGCCTGGATGCCATTGGCGAAGCGATCGAAGCGAATGGCAAAGTGATTGTCACCGGCTGCCTCGGGGCCGAGCCTGAGGTGATTGAGCAAGCCCACCCGAAAGTGCTCGCCGTCACCGGCCCGCATCAATATGAGCAAGTCATGGACGCGGTACATGAACACCTGACGCCACCGCATAATCCGCATACAGACCTCGTCCCGGAATCTGGTCTGCGCCTGACGCCTCGGCATTATGCTTATTTGAAAATTTCCGAAGGCTGCAACAATCGCTGCAGCTTCTGCATCATCCCGAAACTGCGCGGCGATCTGGTGTCTCGGCCGATCCATCATGTCCTGATCGAGGCCGAACAGCTGGTCCGGGCGGGCGTCAAAGAGCTCCTGGTGATTAGCCAGGATACCAGCGCCTATGGTCTGGATATGAAATATGCCCCACAGACCTGGAAAGGCGAGGACTATGAAACGCGGTTCCTCGATCTCGCGAAAGGCCTGTCCTCACTCGGCGTCTGGACGCGGATGCATTATGTCTATCCATATCCGCATGTCGACAAAGTCATTCCGCTCATGGCGGATGGGGCTATCACGCCGTACCTCGACATCCCGTTCCAGCATGCCAGTACCGGCGTGTTGAAAGCGATGAAACGCCCCGCCAAGCAGGACCGCGTCCTGGAGCGCATTCAGCAATGGCGCCGCGATGTCCCGGACCTCGCAATCCGGTCGACTTTCATTGTCGGCTTTCCAGGCGAAACAGACGAGGATTTCGAAATCCTGCTCGATTTTATCCGTGAAGCCAAAATCGACCGGGCGGGCTGTTTCAAATATGAGAATGTCGCGCATGCTGACAGCCGTGACTTGCCAGGCCATTTACCGGAAGCCGTCAAGGAAGAGCGCTGGCATCGCTTCATGGAAACCCAGGCCGAGATTTCCGCCGCACGCGCCTCGGCACAGATCGGCACGACACAAGACGTCATCATTGACGGACCGAGCGACGTGCCAGGCGAGTTCCTGGCGCGGTCAAAAGCCGATGCGCCAGAGATTGACGGCGTCGTTTATTTGAAATCCGATCACGCTGTATCCCCAGGGGATATTGTTCGTGCTAAGATCACGGATGCAGACGCGTATGACTTATATGGTCATGCAGAATAGACGTCGGATAAGATAAATGAGGGATTGGAAATGGTCTTTAGAACGCTCGGCGCCGCAACGCTTATTTTAATGTCCACGCCACTGGGACAAGCCGAAGAAGACCTGGCTGCGCCGCTGCCATTTGAACGGGTTGAAACGCCTGAGGACGCCGCCGCTATTCCGCTTTATGACGGCGAAGCCCCTGGCTCCGAAGGGTCTGATCTGGAAGAGATCTGGCGCAATGCCGGAACCGAGCGCTGGGCCAATAATGTGACCCGGCCAACATTATTGCCGATTCTTCCGGAGGATCCCGCAGCCACCCGCGCGGCTGTGATTGTGATCCCAGGGGGCGGCTTCCAATTCGTCTCCATGGACAATGAAGGCTATCCGATTGCCGAATGGCTGGCCGAACGAGGCGTCGCAGCGTTTTTGCTGAAATACCGGACAATGGAAACGCCGGCGACGCAGGAGGGCTATATCGCGCATATGAATGCGATGTGGAATCCGCAACCGGGCGACACCCCGATTGATGTCTCGCAAGGCATACCCTTCGCCGTCGCGGATGCGCAGACGGCCCTCACTTTGGTGCGTGAGAATGCGGAGGAATGGGGTTATGACGCCGACAAGATCGGCATGCTGGGCTTCTCAGCAGGCGCCATGACGGCGCTGGGCGTCACACTGGCCGATGATGCTGCGGCGCAGAAGCCGGATTATATCGGCTATATTTACGGCCCCCTGGCCGGCATTGATGTCCCCGCCGAAATGCCCTTGCCGCCAATGTTCAATGCACTGGCGGCCGATGATCAGCTGTTCCGTGGTCAAGGCTTTGGCCTGGTTGAAGCCTGGGAAGCGAATGGCGCCCCGATCGAGTTCCATTATTACCAATCTGGCGGACATGGCTTTGGCTCATATAAGCGCGGCGTCCCCGCCGATGGCTGGTTTGATCAATTCGTGAACTGGATGGCCGCGCAAGGGCTGATGGATCCGGCCGAATAGACCGCCTCAGGTATCGCCGAAATCGAGGGATCACTCTTCCTCGAATTGCGATTCCAGGAAGTCTGCCTCAGCCCGGAAATAGAACAGACGATTGGCGAGTTTCCGCCAGCCATGCCCTTCATCTTCGATCCGGATATAAGGCGCCTCGACGCCATTGGCCCGTAGCGTTTTGACCATGATCTCGGTCTCGTAAATATCGATCCGAGGATCCATCACGCCATGCGAATACAGCACCGGCACCTTGATTTGATCGGCCAAACGGATGGGAGAGTTCTCGGTATAGTAATCAATCCACTTCTGCTCACGAATATCGCCATACTCAATCCGGTCAGACGCTTTCAAGGCCGGTGAAGCGATCTCAAGCGCCGTGACCCAGTCCGCGACCCCGAACAGGCTCACACCGGCTGCAAACGTATCTGGATACAACGCCAAGACAGCATTCACCATATAACCGCCATACGACCCGCCCTTGACCGCCGCGCGGTCCATATCCACCCGACCATCCGCGCGCAGATATTCTGCCATATCGATCAAATCGCGAACGCTATCACGCCGCTTCTCCTGGTCATCGAGCGTCACATAAGTGCGTCCAAAACCAGTCGACCCGCGGACATTCGGATCGAAGACGGCAACGCCGCGATCCAGGTGATATTGCACCACGGCGTTGAAGCTCGCGACGGACTGACCCGTCGGGCCACCATGCACATCGAACAAAACGGGCGGCAGGCCATCCCCTTTGCGCGACGACTCATCTGGCAGATAAAGTAAGCCTTGGATCTCAACCCCATCGCGCGCCGTGATGCGAAGGCTCTCTGGGCGAATAAACCGATCCGGATCGAGGCCAGCAAGATTGGACTCAAATGTCCGGCTGGTCGTGTTGCGCGCCATGTCCCAGACGGTGATGTCGCCAGGCGTGCGCCAGCCATTGACCCGGATCGCCATGCGATCGGTCCCCGGGGCGCAGCTCAGGCTGTAGACGCCTTCTGCCAGGCGCGGGGTATCAACGGCCTCTCCAGTCGCCAAGTCGCGGACATGCAATGTGTGGAAGCCATCAACATTCTCAGTGAAGGCGAGAAAGCCGCCATCCGCCCCGCAAAGCTCCAGGCCGCCCACGTCGCGTGGTGGTTCAAATACCAGCTTCATTTCCTTTGCAGCCACATCATAGAAGTGGACCGCCGAAAACTCACGATCTCGATTGCTGGCAAAGTAGAAGCCGGAACTGTCCGGCAACCATTCAGCGCCACCATCGCCATGATTGGCCCGCGGATCGGGCGCTGAGATTGTGGTCATCTCACCGCTGGCCAAATCCAACAGAAACAGATTGTCGGAATCTTCGCCGACCGTTTCGGTGACCGTGACATATTTTCCGTCCGGCGAGATCGCGCCGGCGAAGAAGCCGAACGTGCCTTCAAACAGTATTTCGGTCGCGCCGGTTACTAGATCTGCTTTGTAAATATCAAAGTCGAGGCCATTGCGCTCGGTTGAAGCAAAAACGGCTTCGGTGCCACTTGCAGCAATATCGCCAAAGGACCGAAACCCGCCATCGACGGCTGGCAGCAAGAGCCGCTCAGCGCCACCGTCCGCGCCGACAAAATAGTAGGACTCTTGCTCATTGCCGTCATTATCAGCGCCATAGATCAGGCCAGAGCCGTCCGGCATCCAGCGAAAGAAAGTGATGCCATTGCCATAAGTCAGCTGCTGCGGCGCGCCGCCCGTCGCCCGGACGATCCAGAGCTGAGGCACGCCCGTGACGCTATACCGAAACGCGACATGTTCGCCGCCTGGCGCGAGGCTTGCGGGACCGGCGCCACGGGCGAGCAAGTAACGCGCAATATTGGCAGGATCACTGCCAGCCAGGCCGACATTTACCGCGCCGGGCTCCGGCGATGTCGCGGCCAAGCTATAATCCGGCCCGCCAATTGTCTCTTCAGCTTCCAGGATAATTTCTGTCTCGATCTCTTCAGGACCAGGCTTGGTTTCAGCCAGAACCGCGGTCGTACAGGCGCCCAAAGCCAGCGTCATCGCCGCCAGCGATATGGTTGATCTTAACATGTCATGTCTCCCGTCTAATTCACTCGTTTCAATTCGCCATGCGCGCTGGGCCGAGCACAACGGCATTTGCCAGCAAGAGGTTGAGCCCGTTCAGATAAGCGCGCGTCGTTGGGCTTTGCGTAAACCCGATGACCACGCCATCGCCTTGGCGCTCTGCCATCACGAACGGCTTGTAAGCCAGCTGCAGCCGGTTCTCTTCCCAAAGATAACCGCTCGCAAGTAGCTCATCCGCACCTTCAAAGCGAAACACATTGCTGCCATCCGCTTCGTTCAGAGGGCGATAGATCTCGCGACCTGTGACCAAAGCCGTGGCGCCATCATATCCAGAAGCCAACCAATGGTCCGGGTTAGCGACCGTGTTGACCAATACGCCAGGAATGTCCTCTGGACGGGCGCGATGGTCATGAATGTGTTCTTCATATTCTGCGAGGGATGCGAAATTGATCCCGGGGGCACGCCCATCCTCTGTCTCAGCTTCGCCATTACCGTCAGTCGATGCCAATTCGAGTTGGGTGGAGAGCAGCGCGACATCCTCATGCGCAAGTTCCGACACGCCGGTTGCAATGGCCAGAAGGACGCCACCTTCGCGCACGAATTCCTTCAATGCATCCGTGCTGCCCATTTGACGGGTCATGCTGCCATATGTGTCTGGAATAATCAGCACATCATACAAAGACAGATCTGCACGTCCCAGCGTCGAAACTCGGATCGGGGCGACAGGCAATCCTAATTGCTGCTCCAACACATAGCGCGTGTTGCCGGCCGAGGTCGGGCTGGTGCCATTGCCCCAGGCCATGGCAATGCGTGGCATCTTCAAAGCGGCAAAGGATGAGCTGCCAAAGTTCGGACCATCCTCAACCCAGCTATTCGCAATCGGCACGATCTCGGCGCCAATCTCGCGCGCAAGCCCATTCAACTGGCTCGACAAATCTGCTTGGTTGTCCGCAGCCTCGAAGACGACGCTGCCGGACGGATAGGCGCGTCCGTTCTTAACAAAAGCGGTATCCGTGGTTTTTCCACTCAAGCCCGCTTCCAGCGCTGCGATGACCAAGCGCGCTTGCCCGCCATCCGTCCAAGGTACGATGAATCCGAACCCACCGCTTCCGGTGACGATTGCCGAGATTGGATCGTCCGCTCCGATACCGGTCGCATTACCGAGGTCCACTCGATTGCATTGCCGCGCTGAAACGCCGTCCATAAGCGGTAGCGACCAGGCTGTGACATCATATAGCTCATGGCTCAATCCACGGTCGCGGCGGCTTTCCTGTTCAGCCACAAAGTCTTCTGCCAGCGGCGTTGACTGGCTCAGCAAAGTCTTGATCAGCCGGCCTTGAGGTTGCGCCATGTCCACGATGATCGCCCCATCAGCATAAGTCGCGCGGCACTGCTGGCTGCCCGCGGGAACACGCTGCACAGAAATGCCTTGCGCCGCCAGACGACGGCCAAGCGCTTCAGCTTCATAGCGACGTTCTGACAGATCCAACACGACATATCGATCCGAAGCCCGGCTTGATTCTTCAATCGCGGATCGGCGGAATTCAGCATAATCGGAAAGGAAAGAATTCTTGTTCTGCGCCACGGTTTCCAATGTCGCGAGCGAGGTCAGGACATTGTTCCGAACACCATGCGCATAAGTCAGCATGCCGCCATCTCGGCGCGCGAAGACAAGGCCGCGTGGCGAAGCCTGTTCAAACGTCATGGCAATGGCGCCGTTGAGAGTCGGCCACATATCGCCATAACCGGGATAGAAGGCATCAAACACTTCGCGCGTGAAATAAGGTTCGCCAAACCGATCGAACCAGCTTGCCATATTGCGCCCAAGCTGAACCTGGCGACCCCGCTGCTCGCCGGTAATATTCGGATTGAACGGACGCGCGGCGGGCGGAAAATAATAAGTATTGTCGCCGCCCATCTCATGACTGTCGACATAGATAACCGGGTTCCATTGCAGGACAGCTTCGACTTTGCCTCGAGTCTCAGGCTGCGTCAGCGCGAACCAGTCGCGGTTCAAGTCGAACAGATAATGATTAAACCGACCGCGCGGCCAAGGCTGATCATGCTCCACACTATAGCGATCGGATTGCGGCTCCAGACCCAGTGCTGAGGCGAAGCTATGAACGAACCGATCGCGTCCGTCCGGATTCTGGCTGGCATCGATGATGATGATCGTATTGGCGAGAATCGTATCGACCAGTGCGTCATTCTCAGCCGCAATCAAATGATACGCCATGAACAAGGCGCTGTCGGGCGGCGTGATCTCATCCCCGTGCACGCCATAGGACAACCAGACCACAGCCGGCGTATTCTCGAGCGTATCTTGCGGTAGCGATTGGCCGCGCCCCAGGGTTGCCAAATCTGCTTTAATGGCTTCGAGCCGAGAGATGTTTTCAGCTGAAGAGATGACCGCAAAGGTCAGTTCCCGCCCCTGCCAGGTTTCGCCATAACTCTCAACCTGCATCCGCGATGGGTCATGCGCCGCCAGGGCGCGCATAAAGGTCGTAATCTCCGCCGCCGAAGAAATCATAGCGCCATGATCATGCCCGATCACGTCGAGCAATTTCGGTACATCCGGGTCATAGTCTGTTTCTGGATAGTCCTGCGCCTGGGCGCCGATAAACACACTCGCAGCCAGCACTGCACTGGCCATCAGTTTGATGAAAGTCAAAATCCACTCTCCCCATATGCGACAAGCATTCGGCTCGCCGTCATCCATCTATCTCGTCTTTAGCTGACGCCCATGCGTCCCGCCAAATCTATTCGGTCAAGGCCGTCGCAACGCCCTCACGGCGTGGATCCGCACCGCCTTGCAAGCCGTCTTCAGTCACCAGAATAACGTGTAGACCGCTATTCTCGCCGCGGCGTTCCTGAACAGTATAGCCAAGTGCTTTCAAGTCATCCGCGACTTGCTGGCCACCTTCGCGGTCGACTTCAACGCCGACTGTTTCGCCGCGGGCAATAATGTTTGGCAAGGCGACGGCCTCTTGCGGGGTCTTGCCCCAGGCCAGAACGCCAATAATGGACTTCGCTGTATAGGCCACAATCGAATTCCCGCCCGGCGACCCAGTCACCAATTTTACCTCGCCATCAGCGTCGAAGATAATGGTCGGCGACATCGAACTGCGCGGTCGTTTTTTCGGACCGGGCGCATTCGCCACGGGCAGGTTCGACTTGCGGGGTTCACGCGCAAAGTCGGTCAGCTCATTGTTTAACAGGAAGCCATTGACCATGCGCGAATTGCCGAAGGCCGCTTCGACCGTGGCCGTCATCGCCACCGCGTTCCCTTCGGCATCAATGATCGAGAGGTGCGTGGTCCCCGGCGCATCTTCGGTCGGGTCCTGGCCCCACATGCCAACCATGGGATTGCCGCCGAGCACGAGACCTGGATCGCCTGGTGTCGGTTTGGTGCCCGGCTCAAACGCCTCGGTTGCGCGCACATCGAGATATTTTGGGTTGATCAGATCCAGGCTTGGCACCTGCACAAAATCGGCATCCGCGACATAGTGATCGCGATCCGCGTAGGCGAGGCGCTGCGCATCCACAAAGGCGCGCATCAAAACCTCTGGTTCGGTCGCGCCTTCCGGGACCAATCGATCGTACAGACCCGCAATCGCATTCTGAGTGATACCACCTGAGCTTGGCGGCGGTGCAGAACAAATGCGATAGTCCCGCCAGTCCCCGCACAGCGGCGGACGGACTTTGATTTCATAGGACTCAATATCCTCAACGCTCAGCGCTCCCGGGCGCGGCTCTTCCGCCAGGGTGGCAACAATTGCAGCCGGAATCTCACCCTTGTAGAAGGCGTCAGTGCCTTCCGTCGCCACGCGGCGCAGCGTTTCGGCATAATCTGGATTATCTCGCAAAGCGCCTTCCGCCAGCGGCGCGCCGTCCGGATAGAAATAGGCGGCACTCACCGGATGGTCGTCCAGCCGCACAAATTGGCGCAAGCGTTCATTCGCCAGCACGCCGGCCAACCGCGGGCTGACAACAAAACCGGTTTCCGCAAGATCGATCGCAGCTTCAAAATTGCTCGCCCAATCCATTCGGCCATAGGTGTCGTGCGCGGATTTGTAGAGCGCGATGGCGCCGGGAACGCCGGCTGATTTGCCAGATTGCCAGGCATCAATAAAGCCAAGCACTTCGCCATCTTCAATGAAGAGGTTCTCATCAGCTGCAGATGGCGCCGTCTCGCGCCCGTCAAAGACGGTCGTGTCGCCGCTGGCGCGGTCATAAACGACCATGAAGGCGCCGCCGCCAATGCCAGAGGATTGCGGTTCAACCAGGCCCAGAACGGTATGCACAGCGATCGCCGCATCCACGGCATGCCCACCATTGCGCAGGACGTCCAGTCCAGCTTCCACCGCGCGCGGGTCAGCCGCAGCCACCATGCCGCCTTTGGTCCAGGCGGCTTGCGTGTCTTCCACTGGCGGTTCTGCGACCTCAATTGTAGCGGTGTCTTCAGGCACCTCGCAAGCGACCAGCATCAAGGCTGAAACCGTGGCGATCAAGGTAGATTTGACTGACATTCAATAGCGCTCCGACTTGGCGAATTCTTTCCGGCACCGTAGAGCGGATGCCAATGGCAGGAAAGGCCTTTCAATGTCCGAACCCGGTAAAAACAACCTGATCACCGATATTGCTGGCATTCGCGTCGGGAATGCGCATGACGCCGCTGCAAAAACAGGCACATCCGTGATTCTGTGCGAGACGCCGTGTGTTGGCGCGGTTGCGGTCGCGGGCGGCGGCCCCGGCACGCGCGAAAGCGATTTGCTGGACTCTGATAAACTGGTCGAACATGTGGACGCGATCGTCCTGTCAGGCGGCAGCGCTTATGGCCTGGCCGCCGCAGATGGGGTCGCTGCGTCACTCGGCGCGCAAGGCCGTGGGTTTGCTTTGGTCGACCGTCCGGATGTTCCGAAAACACCGATTGTGCCGAGCGCAATCCTGTATGATCTCGCCAATGGCGGCGATAAAAAATGGAGCGAGACGCCGCCTTATCGCGATCTCGGTCAGGCAGCGCTCCGCACAGCCAATGCAGGCGAATTCGCACTCGGCGCGGCCGGGGCAGGTTTTGGCGCGCGCGCCGGTCAATTCGCTGGCGGGCTCGGCTCAGCTTCCATTGTTACGCACGATGGGCTGAGCGTCGGCGCCCTGGTGGCGGTCAACAGTTTTGGCTCGGTCTTCATGCCGGGCACGGAGGCCTTTTGGGCCTGGCCGTATGAGATCAATGGCGAATTTGGCGGGGCCCGCCCGCCGGCCGATTATGCCGTCGATGCCGAGGATTGGGGCCCCGCAAAACAAAACCCGCAATCAGGTGAGAATACGACCATTGCTTGCATCGCGACGGATGTGGCGCTGACGCCAGGCCAGGCCCAACGCGTTGCTCAAATGGCCCTGGCTGGCATGGCGCGGGCGATTCGGCCTGTCTTCGCGCCGTTTGACGGCGATGTCGTCTTTGTTCTGTCGACGGCTAAACAGGCCCTGCCAGAACCTGGACCGCTACATCTGGCGCGCCTCGGCGAGCTGGCGGCGAATACGCTGGCGCGTGCGATTGCTCGCGGGGTGCATCTGGCACAGTAATTTCCTGATATCAGGTGTTGCTTTCGCGTTTGGCCGAGAGTATGTGTCCCGCTTCCGCGCTTCGGTAGCTCAGTTGGATAGAGTACTTGGCTACGAACCAAGGGGTCGGGGGTTCGAATCCTCCCCGAAGCGCCACTTTTTCTTACTTTTACTTACTAGACGTTCGCATCGCCCCGAATTGCCAGCGTAAGCTGGCACCCATGGCGGCTGGCTGTTGAGCTCAACCGCCATGGGTCCTGACTTGCGTCAGGAATGCGGAATAGTTTGCCTATTCCGCTTCCAGACCCAACACTTCACTCAGGAACAGGGTTACGGTCTCACGCTGGAAATCGCGATTGGATTTCTTGCGGAAGCCATGGCCTTCATCCATCGCCATCAGGAACCAGGATTCGACGTCGTTCTCTTTGACGGCGGCCAGGATTTGCTCGGCTTCGGTGTACGGCACACGCGGGTCATTATAGCCCTGGATGATGAAGATCGGCTTGTTGATCTTGTCGGCATTTTTCAGCGGGCTGATCTCGTCGAAGAAGGCGGCAATCTCCGGATCGCGCTCGTCGCCATATTCGACCCGGCGCAAGTCGCGGCGATAGCCTTTGGTATTCTCCAGGAAGGTCTTGAAGTCGGAAATACCAACAATATTGACCCCGCCCGCAAGCCGATCACCATAATCGATCATCGAGGCCAGGACCATATAACCACCATAAGAGCCGCCATAGACAATCACCCGGTCCTTATCGAGATTGGGCTGGGTTTCGATCCAGTCGAGCAGCGCGCCAATGTCTTCGACAGAGCGTTTGCGGTTCAGGCCATTATCCATCGAGACATAAGTCTTGCCATAGCCTGATGAACCGCGAACATTTGGCACCAGGACCGCAACGCCGAGCTCCGACGCCCAATATTGATAGGTCGAGGAGAAGCCTGGGCGCGACTGACCTTCCGGGCCGCCATGGATCTGAATGATCACCGGGTGCGGGCCATCGCCTTCAGGAATATATTTGAAGGCCGGAATCTCCATCTCGGCATCGTTCGGATAGGTGAACAGGGTCGGGGTGATGAAGGTCTCGGCATTCAAGCCGCCCACTTCAGCACTTGTCCAACGGGTCAAAGCCAGGCTCTCCACATCGAAGGACCAGGCATCGGCGGGGCTGGTCGCCCCATTGAAGGTGAAGCCAATTTGTGTGCCATCCGGGCTGAACGTAGTGCCGCCGGCAATGCCGACCGGCAATTCAGGTCCGTCGCGCACGACACCCGTGTTCAGGTCCAGCAGCTTGATCGTGCCCAATCCGCCTTCATTCAGCGTGAAGACGACCGTCGACTCGTCAGGTGAAACGTCCCAACCTGCGACGCCCCACTCAATGTCGGATGTGTAATTGGTGATCTCACCCGTCTCGGCATCAAATCGGATCAGATTGGCAAACTCGGACTCCTTGTCCGTCACGGTCAGGATATCGCCATCCGCAAGTAAGGCGGCGCCATTATACGCGACATCCTCATCCGGATTGAACTCGGTGAAACTGCTATCACTCAAATCGAGTGTGAAGACACGGCTTTTAGTGATGGAAATATATTGCTGAATCAGGATCTTGCTGCCATCCGCCGACCAATCGACAGGGAATAGCGCGCCTTCGCCCTCATGCGCCACGCGGGCGCTGCTCGGATCATTCGGGTCCGCGACCAGGATATCCCAGTTCGGATCGCCCGCGGTTGACCGGTACCAGGCAACCTGGCTGCCATCATCGCTCCAGGCGAGACCGCCATTGCGGGTGCCTGGCTCAGTGAACTGGGTCACTGCGCCCGTCGCCATATCAAAGGTATAGCCCTGAAAGAATTCGTCGCCGCCAGTGTCCTTGCCAAACACAAAGCTGCCACCCGCTGGGCTAAACGAGCCGCCGCCGACCGGTTCATCATAGAAGGTAACTTGTTTGCGGGCGCCGCCCGGCGTTTCGACATGGTGCACCTGGCTGGTTTCGCCGAACCGAGTCGAAATCAGAATGCCTTCATCGGCCCAGTCAGAGAAGCCGTGACCGCGAACATTCTGATATTGCCGCAAGCGTTCTCTGACCGAGGCCGGGATGTCTGGAATATTCTCCATCACCAGATTGCCTTCAGTGACCCGCTCGCCGATTTCGGTCATTTCTTCAGGCTCCGCGGAGACGGCTTCAGCAGCCTCCACCGTCGATCCTGCGGTTGTGGCTATGGCATCCGTCTGGACGCATCCTGCCACGATTAAGGCCAGCCCAGCCGCCATCATTAAGTCTGTTCGCATCATCTTGGTCCTCCGATGCTGTTTTGTGTGAGCGCCTGCGGCGCTCGATGTCGAAGGATTTAAAGCAATGGTTAATGGGGTCCACCGAAATCGACTCCCAACGCGCCTGGCTCTGCTCGAATTTGGGTCAATTTCGAAGCGTCCCCATCAAACACCGCGTGTCTCTGGTCAGGCTGATCTGGATCGCTTACACCCAATCCGGGGAGCGAGATGAGCGATTTAAACAATGAGTTCGAAGCCGTTGCCGTCCGCGACGATCAACTGACGCCTTGGTGGCGCGTGGCGGCCGTCGGCTCGATGGTCGCTTTCTCTTTGCCAACGTTCATTACCGGACTGGAAGTCTATCAAGGCTTGACGCCGTGGCAGACCGTCTTGGCCCTGGTGATTGGTTCGGGCCTGATTTTTGCGATTGGCACTGCGATGGGCGGCATCGGGTCTGAAACACGAATGAGCTCTTATCTGCTCACCCGCATCGCGTTTGGGGATTATGGCGCGGGCGTGGTGAATATTGCGTTCGCGATTTCCTTGCTCGGATGGTTTGGTATCAATATCAATTTGTTTGCCGATGCCGTGTCGGGGTTGAGCGAGACTCTGTTCGGTACGTCACCATCGGATGTGATCCTATCTCTCATCGCCGCCGCTTGCATGACCGGCGTGACGTTTGCCGGGTTCCGCGCAATTAATTTACTCGCGACGCTTATGGTGCCGGTGCTCGCCGTGGTGACGGTCATTCTGGCCTATAGCGCGCTGAACACGCAGCCCTTGCCGGCTATGATGGCGGTCGAAAAACCGACCACGCTGACGCTAGGCGGTGGTATCTCGGCGATAGTCGGCGCGATCATTATCGGAGCCATCATCCTGCCGGATATCACCCGGTTTGTGAAATCCTGGCGTGGCGCGATGGGCGTCACTTTTATCTCGTATATGATCGTGCAGCTTCTCGTAATGGCCTCGGCCAGCCTCGCCAGCAGTGCCACCGGATCGCACGATATAATCGATATCATGCTACAATTTGGCCTTGGCCTCGGGGCCTTCGTGATCGTGATTGCCGGCAGCTGGGTGCTGAATGCGCTCAATCTCTATTCGACCGTGCTATCGATCAAAGCCACGTTCCCAAATCTCAATCGCAGCCTGCTCATCATCGGTCTTGGTGTGTTCGGCGCCGGCGCCGCTTTGCTCAATTTGCTCGATGTGTTCGTCGTGTTCCTGATCTATCTGTCGATCATCTTCATTCCCGTCGCTGGCATCGTGATCATGGACTATCTGTTTGTACGGCGGGCTGATTATCGGATTGAGCAATTGGAGCAGAATCGCAAATTCGCTCCGATTGCTTTCTGCGCCTGGTTCATTGGCGCTGCAGTTTCTCTCTTGATGTATTGGGGCGTTCTGCAATCGCCAAGCAAGATTGAGGCGATAGATGCGATTGTGCTGACAGCGATCAGCTATCTCGTCTTGAGCTCGCTCAGCTCACGCTTGTCGCCCAAACCAGACCACACGGAAGGCTAGATCATGCGGATCGGAATTGATGTTGGTGGCACCCATACAGACGCGGTCATCATGGATGGCAATGCGGTTGTTGCGTCCACCAAAGTCCTGACCAGTGCGGATGTCATGGAAGGCGTCGCCAATGCGCTCGATACCGTTCTTGGCGATAGCGGTTTGCCGACCCATGCCATTCAGTCTGTGATGATTGGCACGACGCAGTTCACCAATGCCATCATTGAACGCCGTCAATTGGCCGAGACCGGCGTGTTCCGGCTCTGCTTGCCGGCGGGGCGCGGCCTGCCGCCTATGGTCGATTGGCCAGATGACATTGCCGATGCGGTTGGACGCCATGCTTATCCGCTGCATGGCGGGTATCTCTATGATGGCTGGCCCGTCGCTGATCTCGACGAAGCCGAGATCGACAAAGCGATTGCGGATGCCAAAGCCAAAGGGCTCAAAAACTTTGCAATCGCTTCGGCCTTCTCACCGATGAATGCCGCACCTGAGACCCTGCTGGCTGAACGCTTGAGAAAAGCGATTCCGGATGCGTATATCACCTGCTCGCAAAGTTTTGGCCGGCTCGGCCTGATGGAACGCGAGAATGCAGCGGTGCTGAATGCGACTCTGCTCCAATTCGCGGAAACCGTTGTCTCGGCCTTTCTCGATGCGTTGCGCACACGGCAATTGACCTGCCCGGTTTTCATCAGCCAGAATGATGGCACTCTGATGAATGCCGATTTTGTCCGCGCCTTCCCGGCCCTGACTTTCGCGTCTGGTCCGACAAATTCGCTGCGCGGCGCGATGCTGTTAACCGGGTTGGAAGACGCCATCGTCGTCGATATTGGCGGCACGACGTCTGATATTGGCGTGCTGCAAGGCGGCTTCCCGCGCGAGTCCAATGCCGTCATCGAAGTCGGTGGGGTCCGCACCAATTTCCGTATGCCGGATATTCAAGCCATCGGCCTTGGCGGCGGCAGCCTGGTCAGCGCTGATGGTGAGACGCTGGGCCCGCAATCGGTCGGACATCGCCTGACCACAGAAGGCCTGGTCTTTGGCGGCCAAACTCTGACGGCGACGGATATTGTCGTTGCCAGCGGACATCAGACAATTGGCGACGTTTCAGCGGTTTCGCACTTGCCGAAGGACGTGGTGGAGACGGCGCGACAGAACATGCTGACCATTCTCGATCGGGGCATTGATATGATGAAACCGGGCGCTGTGCAGATGCCGGTCATCCTGGTTGGCGGTGGGTCCGTCCTGGTGACAGGCGACTTACAGGCAGCGAGCGACGTGCACCGGCCTGAACATGCCGGCGTCGCCAATGCGATCGGCGCGGCGATTGCCCAGGTCGGCGGCGAGAGTGAGAAAATCGTCTCTTACCAATCTTTGCCCCGCGATGACGCGATCGCGCAACTGAGCGACGAAGCCAAAGCGCAGGCGCTGAGCGCGGGAGCAGCGGATGAGAGCCTCCGCGTGGTCGATATTGAAGAAACCGAAGTGCCGTATATGGGCCAGGACACAATGCGGGTTCGGGTCAAAGTCATTGGCGATCTCGCCTTCCAAGCCGCAGGAGAAACAGCATGAAACTCGGCGCGGAACATCTTGATGATTTGGCCCTTGGCTCTGTCTTTCTGGCAACCGGCGGTGGCGGCGATCCGCATGTGCCGAAGCTGCTCACGCGCGAAGTCCTGAAACGCACCGGACCTGTGGAGCTGATCGCACCGGGAGACTTGGCAGATGATGCCTTCATTGCGGCGATCGGCAATGTCGGCGCTCCGACCGTGAGCCTGGAACTCTTACCGTCAGATGATGAAGCTCTGATTGCGTTGGAAGCCTTCGAACAGCAAATGGGTCGCAAACTGGATGCGGTTGTCTCGTTTGAAATTGGCGGCGGCAATTCACTGATCCCGATCATGGCAGCGGCCAGTCGCGGCATTCCTGTCGTCGATGGCGACGGCATGGGGCGTGCCCTGCCTGAGGCGCAGATGATGACTTATGCCATTCGCGGCATTCCATCGACACCAGCCCTGGCATGCGATTATGCCAGCAATGTCACGCTGTTCACGACCAAGGGTACAGATGTGTATGAACGCCATATTCGCGCCCTGGCCATGAGTTCCGGTGGCATGATCACGACGGTTGAGCATGGCATGACCGGCGCCACTCTGAAACCGGCTTTGATCCCAGGCACGGTAAGTTTCGCCCTCAAGCTTGGCACATTCCTGCGCGAGCATCGTGGTCAGGCCCCGGCTTTGGTCGCGCCATTACAGGCTTTGATCGCGGATTCCATTTATGGCGAATGCCGCCTCATCCACACCGGCAAAGTGGTCGACAAGTCGACCCGGATCGTCGGCGGGTTCGATGTCGGCAATACAATTGTCGAGGGTTTTGATGCCGCCACCGAACCGGTCGAGATTGATATCAAGAATGAGTATTTGCTCGCCCGTCGCGGCGACCAGGTGCTGGCTTCGGTGCCGGATCTCATCATCATCGTCGATTATGAAACCTCAGAGCCCATCAATGCCGAACGGCTGCGCTACGGGCAAAGGATTGCAATCTTTGCCATTGGCTGTCCTGACTTCTATCGCAGCCTGGATGCTTTGAAAGCTGTCAGTCCACGGAATTTCGGGTTTGATCTCGATTATATCCCGCTGGAACAATTGCCAAATTAGCGACGCGCCTTATCCCTATGGTCTGGAAGTGCCAAATTGGGAGTTGGGACCGACCATGAGATTGAGACCCTTTACCGCCGCAATCGCCGCGGCGTTTGCAGCTGCCGGCGTCGCCGCTGCAGCGCCTGGAACCGTATTGAAAGGCGCCGACATAGTCGACGTCGAGAACGGCAAAGTCATCCGCGGCCAAGTCGTCGCGATTGAAGACGACAAGATTGCCTATATCGGATCCGAGCGCCGCTTGCCGAACGGCGAATGGACCGAAATTGACCTATCTGGCGCGACGCTGATGCCTGGCCTGTCTGACAGTCACGTCCACCTGACATCTGGCGCCAATGTGCACGGCTTTCGGCGGCTGACCCGATCAACGCCACGCGCTGCGATTAGCGGCGTCGTCAATGCCGAGACCACCCTGCTCGCGGGCTTCACCACGGTGCGCAATCTCGGCGCGCCGGGCTTTACCGATATCGATTTGATGAAAGCGATCGATGAAGGCGAAATCATTGGCCCACGCATTATCGGCGCCGGACAGTCGATCGGCATTACAGGTGGACATTGCGGCGATGCGACTTTGTTGCCTTATGAAGCACAAACGCGCACCGGCGGGCGCGCGGATGGCCCCTGGGAAGTGCGCCAGAAAGTGCGCGAGAACAAAAAGTATGGCGCGAGGGTGATCAAATTCTGCGGCACAGGCGGGGTCCTGTCGCCCAACACGTCGATCAATGCGCAGCAATATTCGCTGGAAGAAATGAAAGCGATTGTCGACGAGGCGCGGCTCCTCGATCTGAAAGTCGCCGTTCACGCGCATGGCCCGCGCGGCATCGCTTCTGCCATCGAAGCGGGCGTCGACTCAGTTGAGCATGCCAGCATGATCACTGATGAGAGCATCGCGCAGGCGGTGGAACAAGGCACGTATCTGTCCATGGATATCTATGTCTCTGATTATATCCTGTCAGAAGGCGAAGCGGCCGGAATTCTCGAAGAATCCCTTGCGAAGGAACGCATGGTTGGCCGGGTCCAGCGCGAGCGCTTCCAGGCCGCACACCGCGCCGGCGCGAATATGGCCTTTGGCAGTGATGCCGGCGTCTATCCACACGGTACGAATGCCCGGCAATTCTCAAAAATGGTGGAATGGGGCATGTCGCCCATGCAAGCCATTCAGACGGCCACGCTGAGCAATGCCACCTTGTTCGGCATCGA
Source organism: Pseudomonadota bacterium (assembly GCA_039818185.1). Classification (GTDB taxonomy): domain Bacteria; phylum Pseudomonadota; class Alphaproteobacteria; order Caulobacterales; family Hyphomonadaceae; genus Henriciella. Next base: position 347,876 of record JBCBUI010000001.1, on the reverse strand, counting down.
AGATGAAGTCGGCTCGATCACAGTCGGCAAGGCGGCAGACCTGATCGCTGTAGACGGCAATCCGCTCGACAATATTCGCGAGCTGGAAGATGTCGACTTCGTGATGAAAGGCGGCGTCGTCTATCTCAATGAGATCAGCGACTAGGCATCATACAACCCATCAAAACGCGCTAGCACGTCTTCGCCTAAAGCCGCCTTGAGCGGCTCCAGGTGGCGTTCGACTTTGCGCCAGGCGCCGATGCCACGGGAATTGATCGGCTGACGCACCTGTTCGCTGCTTGCCGTGCGCACGGCGCGCTTGGTCTGATGGAACTCGAGGCAAGCGCGTTCGAATGGTACGCCGACGTGATCGAGCAATTCGCGGATCGTTGTCTCCGGGTCACGGACCAGATGTTCATGTTGGAGAGTCAGAACTTTCCCCGGCAGTAAGGTCTGCCAATGATCCATGAGGCTCAAATAACCATTGAAGTAAGCTCCGATATGATCAAGCGCATAGCTGAAATCGGAGCCTTGCGGAAAATACTGTTTGTACAGGCTGAGCCCACAATCGAGAGGATTTCGACGTGTATCAATGATCACTGATTGCGGCAGGATTTTATGAATCAAGCCAACATGTTCAAAATTGAATGGAAGTTTGTCCGTAAAAAACCCGTTCGCTCCAGAGCGGAACAAAGCCCCCTCATCAATATAGGATTGACCGATCTCGGCGAGTTCATTTGATTTGAGTTGCCCGAGACAACTGAGATAGTCACCGCCATAGGTTTTCACGCAAAGAGCGTGCGCCTTCATTTTGGTGTTGGGCAGGATGGGCTGCTCGATCGTGCCTTCAATCTGAGAGTGGCTGGCGAGAATTTGTTCGACGAGAGTCGATCCAGATCGGGGGAGACCGAGAATAAAGATTGGCCTCGGCCCTGCCGGCAAAGGGTCAGCTCTTTGTCTCAAAGCGTCGGCGTTTATCGCGGTTTTCATGCGCTGAATAGCGGCAAGGAAATTGACTGGATTGAACCGGCGATTGGGTTTCATCGCATTGGCGCGATGATAGAGCGCCATAGCCGCGTCCCAATCTCCTTCGCTCTCACTGGCTTTTGCGCGCGCAAACGTCGCCATACATTTTTGCGCGGGATCCAGCGCTGGAGTGGCTATCAGACGGTCAAGGGCGACACGGTCCTCTGGCGAGAACATATGGGTCTTCATGTCAGCCAATCCCCACCAAGCCGCGCCATTGTTTGGATTCTCTCTCAAACATGCGCGAAACGCCTGCACACATTTCTCGCGCTCACCGAGGATCCGGTAAATTTGTGCCCGCACGAGGTAAATCTCACTCAGCTTGGCTTTGTCTCCAGCGCAAAGCGGCTCGGTCCGGTCACAGGTCGCGAGCGCTTCTTCATTCTGTCCATACCGGAACAAGATGCCCGTTAGGGTAGAAACCGTATCAAATGTCTCTTCGAGTTCAGCGATATGGCGCGCCGTCTGAATCGCGCGTTCGATCGCACCATGACTTTCGAGCGCGCTGAAATGCGCCATGCGCAAGATCAGATTCGCCGGTGAGTGCGTCAGTCCTTGCGCAAGGATCTCGGCGCGTTTCTCATGATCACCTTGCGCCTGAGCGACCTGCGCGAGCGCGAACGACGCGCGCGCATGCCCTGGCTCCTGTGCCAAGACCTGTGCAGCAATGGCCTCGACGCGCGCATAATCACGGGTCTGCAATGTCGATTGAATTTGCTGCATCTCGCGCGGAAAAGGATCGACGCGATCAGCCATTCGCGTGGCCTCCACGGCTGCCTTATAGTCCCCCGCCGCATGCAAGCTACGGCTGTGCGCAATCAATTCCTGATAGTTTTCAGATGTGTTTCGAGAACTCGTCACCAGGCCACTCCACGCATGATTACGCCTCCATGACATGTTCGAAACGCGCCAGAGTTTTTTCTCCGAGGCGGTCACTCAACGGTTTCAAATGGGGCTCTACGGCGCGCCAAACCCCAATCCCTTTTGTGTTTAGCGGCTGCCGGACCTGTTCGCTGCTAGCGGTCCGAACGGCGCGCTGATTGGTGTGGAACGCGAGGCAGGCCGGTTCAAATGGCACGCCAATGTGCTCTAGAAGTCCGCGAATCTGTGTCGTGGGATCGTGCACCAATTCCTCATACTGCAGATGATAGACGCGGCTCGGTAAGACGCGGTCCCAGTGATCCATCAGCTTCAGATACTGGTCATAATAGGTCCCGATATGATCAAGATTATAGCTGAAATCGACGCCGATCGGGAAATGCTGCTTATACAGACTCAGCCCACAATCCATTGGATTGCGACGCGCATCAATAATGATCGCATCCGGCAATATCTTATGGATCAGACCAATATGCAGGAAGTTGAAAGGAAGCTTATCAGTGAAATATGCCGCACCTTGCTGCCGAAACAGAGCACCATTGGTGAGATAGGCCTCACCCAATTGCGACAGCTCGGCTGACGTGAGTGAGCCGAGCTTCTCAAGGAAATCCCCACCATGATTGAGCGCGCACATCACATGGGCTTTGCGGGCAATGCTAGGCAGAACAGGTTGTTCGATCGTACCTTCAATTTGCGAGTGGCTCGCCAGAATTTGTTCTAAAAGCGTCGAGCCAGATCGCGGCAGGCCGAGGATAAAAATCGGGCGCGGACCCTCGGTCCGAACCGAAGCGGTTTGCGCCAAACTCGATGTATCAAATGCGGCTACCCGCGCTGCAATCGCGCCTGTGAACTGAGCCGGATCGAATGTGGTATTCGGGTACAGTCGATTGGCCCGCGCATAAGTTTCGAGGCTCGCATCGAGCTCGCCGGAAGAGTCCAAGGCTTTGGCCATCGCAAAGGTCGCAACGCACTTGTCGGCCTGTGATAGTTTTGGATCATCGAGAAGCGCCTCCATCGCCACTCGATCTGCGCCCGAAAAATCAAACGTCTTCATGTCAGCCAGGGCCCACCAGGCCCCGGCATTCTTGGGCTCGAAGTTAAGACAGACGCGATAGGCTGCGACGCTTTCTTCTCTTCGGCCCATCACCCGCAGGATCTGGCCGCGAACGAGTTCGATCTCGCTGAGTTTCGCCAGATCGCCCGTTGCATGTGCCTTGGCGCGTTCGCAGACCGAGAGCAATTCCTCATTCTGTCCGTAGCGCAAAAGAATGCTGACCAAGACCCATAGCGCGGGGAAGGACTCTTCTGTCTGAACCAGTGTCCGAGCTGCTTCAATCGCCCCAGCATAATCACCAGCATCTTCGCATGCACTGACCTGTAGATTTCGCAGAAACAAATTAGCGGGCGCGTGCGCCAGGCCGTAATCGAGCATTTGCACACGACGCTCAGCATTGTTCTTAAGGCCAGATGTGTGCGCGAGCGTATAAACGGCCCGCGAATGCCCCGGTTCTTTGGTCAGCATCTGCTTCGCGATTGCCTCGGCTTCGCCATAGGCTTGCGCTTGCATGTGCTGCTGGATGCGATGAAAATCGGCTTCGAGCGGATCAAATCGTTCCGCCGCCTGAGTGACTTCAACGGCCTCTTTAAAATGACCTAACTCAAACAAAAGCCGACTAAGTTGCAACCACCCCTGCAGGAAGTGAGGTTCTGCCCGCAAGGCTTCCTTCAATCGTGAAATCGCGGCCGCTAGCTGCCCCTCTGCAGCAAGGGTTTTCGCCTGCTCGGCGAGCGCGCGATGCGGGGTCTGTGCTTGCATTTGGTTCCCATAACAAGAAATGCGGAGGCTTTCGCCTCCGCATTTCAGTTTCGGTTTCTTTTTGGCTTACTGACGGTAAGTAACACCAACAAAGAAGAAGCGACCACGCGGGCCAACCGGCCACGCGGTTTGCGTAGAGAACGGCTCTTCATCAGCAATGTTATTGATGCCGCCATAGAACGATGTGGACTCGTTCCATTCATAAGACGCGTTCAAATCGAAAACGTAGGTCTCGTCGAAGAACGGATTGTCATAGAGATCAATATCTTCGATATCGTCGACGGACTGCTCACCTTGATAAAGCGTTTGCAGCGCAACAGAGATTGGACCTCGATCCCACGACAGGGTAAGATTTCCAGACCATTCCGGCAATTGGACTTCACCGACGGCAGGATTGGCAGCGGTCAGATCCAGTGGGTTAAAGAACCTGTCCAGCTTCTCTTGCTTCGATCCAACCAAGCTTGCGCCGAAAGTGTTCTCGCCAACGTCAATTGAGTAATTGGCGGAGAAGTCGATCCCGGAAGCTTCAAGGCGAGCAAAGTTCAACACGCTTGAGTCGAGCGTGGTTAGACCGCCATCAGCGCGACGGGAGAACAAGTCACAGAAAGGAACATTCGGGAAATCCGCAGAATCATAACAACCATCGAGGATATCGCCCGCTGCAACCGTTGCGATCGCATCTTCGATCTCGATGTCCCAATAGTCGATGGTCAAAGACAGATTATCAATGAAGCTAGGTGTGAAAACGGCACCAATGGTGAAGGTTTCGGCTGTTTCCACTTCCAGGTCAGGGTTACCACCAGAGACACCAGCAAAGCGTCCTGTGAGTGGGTTACTCCAGATCAAATTGCCATTGGCATCGACGACATCAGCTGGGTCGAGTCCGACGGCCAGAAGATCGGCGATACAGTTGGCTTCACGAACCGCTTCGCCTGTTCCAACCTGGTTTTCGTCACAAGAGTCTGCGGTAGCCGCAATCGTGATCGGAAGTTTCGGATCGAACAATTCTGATACGTTCGGCGCCCGTACTGATTCAGATACGGTCGTCCGGAAGCTGAGATCGGACGTTGGCGCCCAAGTGGCCCCAACGTTCCAGGTCGTTGCTTCGCCAAGCGTCGAATAATCAGCGAACCGTATCGCAGCGCTCAGCGTCAGCTCTTTCGCAAATGGGCGGTCGAGAAACACTGGGACACGAACTTCGCCGAAAATGTCGGTGACGTCATAACCGCCCTGCGTATTGAATTGCTGAGAGTTATCAATGTCAGTGAACGAAAATAGGAATGGGTCAATCGTGCTGACCTGAACACCGGGCGTGAGAGACGTGCCCTCAGGCAGGATCCCCAGCGTAAGGGGGTCGAGACGATTGTCGCTCGATTCATCACGGTACTCGACACCAGCAGCGTAGCCGATCGGGCCGTCAACCAGAACGTCAAGAACTTCGAACTGGCCGGTCGCTATTGCTGAAATAACGGTTTGCTCAAGCTCCAGCGTATCTTCCAGATTAGACGTCACAAAGTTCTGCGCTGCCGCACTCGCAGAATATGTTCCGAACGGGTTCAACGGTTGACACTGACCATCGCCCGGCGTGAACGAATAGAACCGGCTCGAGAAGTAAGCGCCATCTGCATAGCCATTGCCCGCGGTGAAATAGTCGATGCTGTAACCCGAATCATCGATGTCGGAGCGACAGATGATGTTTCCGTCCGGACCGACAACTGAGTCGATCGCGGCGAAAACCCGGTCGAGATACAGACCGCTCGTTTCAGACGTGTTTTTGAACTTACCGTGGTTCACAGAAAATTCAGCGACGTGGCCATCAGCAAATTCCCATTCAAGACCACCAACAAAACGATAGGTTTCGCGCGTGAATTTGGATGGATTATTATCGCTAAAATCCAATGGATCCTGCGTCAGAAGCAAGTAGCCAGTGGTATCTACGACTGGCTGCAAGGCGTCCGGAATGAACGCGTTATCAGACGGGATGAACAGGGTATCGTAGAATGTGTCCTGCTCTCCAAACGTTTCGGATTGAGCGTTGACGTATTTAGCTTCGAAGAACACGCTCATCGTGTCCGAAAGCTCATAGTTAGTGTTCAAGTTGATGACGAACTTATCCGTTTCCGGGAACAGATAGTCACGGTCGAAATTCAATCGACCACCGTCACCGCCAGCTCCCCAAAGGCCACCAGACACGATGAGACCATCCTGGAAAACGCCGACAGTACCGTCATCGCGAACCAGCCAGCAACCTGCCAAAAATGGGTTTCGACCAGCTTGGGACTCCTGACAGTCCGCCACGCCATTGTTGTTTAGGTCGACATAAGTTGTGCCGCGTCCAAAAAATGATGGAGCGATAGATCCCTCTTGCGAGGTCAACCAGAAGCGTGGATCTTCAACCACGGTGCGTGCAGATGCATTGGTCGCGCGATCGACCAGCGCTTGCTCCGCCGCAGTCAGCGTTAGGCCGGTAAAGTCTCCATTTAGAATGAGCCCCCCCGGATTGCCAAACAGTGTATTAAAGTTCGGTGTATCCGCGCCGAGGTCACCCGGCTGAATGCGCAGCGCTGGGTTCGCCTGAGTAACGGCGATGCCATTATTGCGAGACCATCGGCGGTCGCCATAAGTAATAGCTGAGTCTTGTTCGACAGTCATACCAAGCACGACATTGCCGCGATCATTGTGGAAATTGCTGCCCCACAGAATATCGGCAGAGAACGTCTCAGCATCGCGCTTGTCTGAAATACCCGCCGTCGCATCGATTTGGAATCCCTCAAAATCGTCTTTGAGGATGAAGTTCACAACGCCGGTCACAGCATCTGCACCATAAATGGCCGAAGCACCGCCCGTAGTGACTTCCACCCGTTCAACCAAAGCGCGCGGGATTGTGCCAACATCAACCGCTTGGGTGCCGCGGAAGCCCGCAACGTGGCGGCGACCATTCACAAGGGTCAGAGTCCGCTCCTGTCCAAGGCCGCGAAGGTCGAGAGCATTCGCGCCCGTATTGGAATTTTCAGCCGTCAATGATGAAACCAGCGCCGGAATGTCATTAACGACGTCTGCGAGGTTCAACTCTCCTGATAACCGGAAATCCTCTTCGTCCAAGGATTGGACGGGCGTTGACGACACCAAGTTCGGATCCGTCGGAATCCGCGAACCTGTGATCACGATGGTATCTTGTACCGCCGCTTCTTCCTCGTCGCTTTCATCCTGAGCCGTTGCTGTCAGTGACAATGCTGTCGCCATGGACGCCATGGCCGCGCTTGAAATGAGTACCTTTTTCAAAGATACGCCCTTAGTCTCTCTCCGCATTGGTGAGCCTCTCCCTGCTAAAATAACGCTGGTGTAATGCTAGGAGGGCAACCCGCACACAGTCCAAACAAATCGCGTCATCGAACTGTAATCCAGATTATTCGTGGCATAGGTGACACACCTCTGGGCAGAGGTGCATTGGAATCAGGCAAAATCTGAAACGTCGAATCAGGCCGGCATGGCGATGCGCCGATAAACCAGATCCGCATAATCATTGACCAAGGCCTCGGACGTGTATCCCGGCGTGAATGTGTGCTCACCAATCTCGGAAACTGGGGTGATTTCCGCGGCTGAGCCAGTGATGAAACACTCGTCAAATGTGCTCAGCTCATCCGGCATGATGACCCGTTCAATCACTTCAATCTGGCGCGCTTTGGCGAGCTTGATTGCGGTTTGGCGGGTGATCCCATTGAGGAAACAATCCGGTGTCGGCGTATGGAGTGCGCCATCGCGCATGAAAAAGATGTTGGCGCCCGTCGCTTCGGCCACTTGGCCCCGATAGTCGAGCATCAATGCATCAGCATAGCCATCATTCTCAGCCGCATGCTTGGACAGCGTGCAGATCATGTAGAGACCGGCAGCTTTGGCGTGACATGGCGCTGTCAACGGATCCGGCCGACGGTACATGGCATGCGTCATCCGAATGCCCTTCATCTTGTCGGCAAAATAGTCGCCCCAAGCCCAGACGGCGACGGCAAGATGGATCGTGTTGTTTTGCGCCGAAACGCCCATCATTTCGCTGCCCCGCCAGGCAAAAGCGCGGACATAAGCATTTTCGAGACCGGATTTGGCCAGCGTTTCAGCCTTGATCGTTTCCAGTTCATCGACCGAAACAGGCAGGTCAAACCCCATTATTTTGGCGGAATTGGCCAGGCGCTCGGAATGCCGACGTGAAGCATAGATGACACCGCCATAAGCGCGCTCGCCTTCGAACACACAGGAGGCATAATGCATGGCATGCGTCAGCACATGGACTTTCGTGTCGCGCCAAGGGACGAACGCACCGTCCATCCAGATATAGCCGTCACGATCATCATAGGCTTGGTCTGCCATTTTCTTTTCCTGTCTTGCACTCTAAGGCGTTTCACGGGCATTCTCAGATCACTATGGTGAATGTCAACCAAATACGCGCAAATGCGCCGGGTTTCGACCCCCGACTCTTCTTAAGAGATGAAGAGCTGGATTACGGAATTGCATTGCTGCTGGCCAGTGAACGCGCCTTGATGAAATCCGCGCGGGAAATTGCGCGCGAGTTCGAGATGCCATTGCTGGCCGCCCAAACGCTTCTAACCATACGGTTTCAACCGGGTCACGCGATCAATCATTTATGCCAGCAGCTGGACGCCACCACGCCCACCTTCGCGCGCATCATCGCCGATCTCGAAAAGCGGGGCTTGATCGAGCGCCGCAAAAGCGATGCGGGAGATCGCCGAGTTCGGCTTCTCTACTTGAGCCATCAAGGCAAACGGGTTACCGACCCCGCCACGCTCGACATGCGGGACAAGCTGCGCAAAGCCTATCGCAGCGCCGGCGCCAGCGCCGTTGGCGGGGTGCGCAGCGTATTGGAGGCTTTGCTATGAGTGACGAAACGCATCTCTTGATCGTCGATGATGACGATCGCATTCGCGGGCTTCTGAAACAATATCTGACGCGTGAAGGCCATTCCGTCACCACCGCAGCCGATGCCGCAGCGGCGCGTAAATTGTTCCAGACCTTCAGCTTCGATCTCGCCATATTCGATATCATGATGCCCGGTGAAGACGGCTTGAGCCTGCTCAAAGCCCTGCGGGATGACGGCAATGACACGCCGGTCATGTTGCTGACCGCGCGCGGCCAATCAGAAGACCGGATCGAAGGCTTGCGGCTCGGCGCTGATGATTATCTTCCAAAGCCTTTTGAACCAGAAGAATTGGCGCTGCGAACCGCCGCCATCATCCGTCGCACGCATGTCCCGCCGCCGCCAGATGAGATCGAAATGTCAGGCCTGGTTTTTGAGCCAACCAAAGGCCTTTTGACGGGTCCGAGCGGAAATATTCGTCTGACTGACAGCGAATTGCAGCTCCTGACTTTCCTCTCACGCTATCCGGGCGAACCGATTTCGCGCGAAGCGTTGGCTGACAAGACCTCTAATGGCACCGAGCGCAGCATTGATGTGCAAGTCACACGGCTGCGCAAGAAAATCGAACCTGACCCGAGGAACCCCATTCACATCCAAACCGTTCGCGGTATCGGATATCGTCTGATGCCAGACTGATAAAAGGGACTCTTTCATGCTCAAACTCCACCATTTGCGTGTCGGACGCTCGATCTTCACCGTCTGGCTGCTGGAAGAACTTGGCGCGACCTATGAATTTGAGTTCTACGACCGCAACGAAATGGGCCGGGCGCCTCCAGAACTGAAGAATGCCCATCCCCTCGGCAAATCGCCAGTGCTTGAGGATGATGGGTTCACGCTCGCAGAGTCAGGCGCGATTGCGCTTTATCTGCTGGAAAAGTTCGACACCGACAACACGCTGGGGCCGCAATCGGACGATCCCAAAGCGAAAGCCGAATGGATGCAATGGCTGATGTATTCCGAAGCCTCTGCTTTTGCGCCCATGTTGATCAAGCTCTTGTTGAGCAGACATGAAGAGAAACCGCCATTATTCGACATGTTCGCGACCGGCGAGGTGGCCCTGCAGCTCGGCTATATGGAAGCCCGGCTTTCGGACCGCGATTATGTCATGGGCGATACATTCCAGGCACCGGATATCGGGATGACCTATATCGCGCAGATGGCGGAACGCTTGGGCGAACTCGGACCGTATCCGAAACTGACAGATTATCTCGCCCGCAATATAGCCAGGCCCGCCTTTCAGCGAGCCTTTGAAAAGACCGGTGGCTGAGGCGCCAAGCGGCCCATTTCATCTCTGAGGCAATGCCGTTCGCGGCGCGAACGGGGCAGTCGGCCGCCTTCATTTTCCCAACGGTGAATGTCCGGCTTAATCCACTCTAGCTTTTGCCGCGACGAATGCGGCGCCGACGCCAGCCGCGCCGCGACTCTTTCTTTGGCGTTTGCTCCGGCGTGACAAAGCCATCAATATCCAGCGCGTTTCCTGCGGGCGCTGCTAGGAAGGCAGCCGCATTCATTTGCGGCTCTGTGAGGGAGGATCGTGTTGTTATGCGGACCATTTTCTGGCTCCTTTTGCTTTGACTGAGCCAGAAATTGGTTGACGGTTGCGATAATTCAAATCTAAATGAACTAAAATTTCGATAGGAATAAACTAACTTAATGCGCCCGACGCTTCGCCAGCTTCAATACATTGTGGCCGTCGCAGATACCGGGCGTTTTCATGAAGCGGCCAAGCGGTTGCACGTCAGCCAACCCAGCCTGTCCGCACAAATCTCCTCAGTCGAAGCCCAATTGGGCCTGCAATTGATCGAGCGCGGGCGCAGTGGCGCATTAATGACGGCACAAGGCGAAGAATTTGTCCGCCGCGCCCGCTTGATCTTGCGCGATGTCGAAGACCTAAAGGCCGCCATGCGGGCCCAGGAGGTGACCCTGTCCGGACGCATCCGTCTTGGCGTATTACCGTCGGTCGGCCCTTACCTTCTGCCGCCTGTGGTCAAGGATCTGCACCGCAACTATCCGCAATTGCGTTTGGTGGTTGAGGAGCACTGGACCGAGCAATTGCAAGCGCGCCTGATCGATGGTGCTTTGGATTGCATCATCTCGACGCCCGAAGACCATCCGGATCTGTCGAGTGCCCTACTCTTCGAAGAACATTTGTGGATATGCGCCGCGCCAGATGATGAGCTCGCGGGTACTGGGCCAGTTCGACTTGATGATCTTAAGGATCGGGACTTGCTCAGCGTCGGTCAGAACCACCGTCTCAGTCGGATTGTACGAGAACTCGCAGCCGCTGCCGACGCAAAGATGAGCGGCGTGTTCACCGGCACCAGCCTCGATGCCATTCGGCATATGTCAGCGACCGGCGCTGGCGTCGCCATTCTGCCCGCCATTTACGCACTCTCAGAAGCCAGCCGCGACGCCGATCTGGTGCTGCGGCCACTGGATCATCCCCGTGCTATGCGGCGGGTCGCGCTGATCTGGCGCCCGACCTCTCCCATGGCAAAGAGCTTTCAAGAGATGGCCGATATTCTGAAAGAAGATGCCATGACGATCCTGACCAATGATCTCGATTGAAGACGGATCTACACAAGTTTGAACGAACCGCGTATATAGACGGTCTGCGTTAACGACCCCGGGGACACCATGGATCAATTTGTACGAGCCTTTCGGCCGGGACCGTTGTCACAAGCTCTGGTGACATTGTCGCGCCATACGCTGATGGGTCGCGGCGCGATGCGCAAGCTTATGGCCAAGGGAGTCCGGGCTCTAAACCCGGAAACCCCGCTGGACGTACCGCTTTATGGCGGGACAGCGCGTTTGCATCACTCGGGCAATAATTCCGAAGTAAAAGCCTTGCTCAGTCCGAAACGCTATGCCCGCGAAGAGTATGCTTTTTGCCGGGAACATATGCCGGCACAGAATGGCGTGTTTCTGGATATTGGTGGAAATGCAGGCGTGTTCAGCCTGTTCGTCGCATCATTGATGCAAAGCGGTACGCTGATCAGCGCGGAACCGCAGCCGATGATGTTTGATCGCTTGAAGACGAATTTTAACCTCAATCCTGACCTCGACCAACGCTTAACCCTGCATTTGCTGCAGACCGCGATTGGGGGTGATCAGCCTGGCGTGTTGACAATTTCCACGCCTGAAAGCGCAGGTCAGGCCTCTGCCCGCTTGGTCAATGGCGCGCCGACGCTGGATGTCCCCGTCATCCCAATGTCGGACCTGCTGGCGCAATGTGGGGTGGCGAAGCTGGATCTGTTGAAGATTGATGTGGAAGGCTTCGAAGACGGCATCCTGTATCCGTTTTTTGCTGCCGCTGATTCCGCATTGTTCCCGAAAGCCATCGTCATGGAAGCCTGTCATTCAGGACGCTGGGAACGCGACTGTGAGCGCTTATTGCTCGAACACGGCTACAAAATCGTGCATAAAGACCGAACCAATATGATGTTGATTCTGGATCGCTAAGCATGAGCGGCTTTCGCCTGCGAGATTATACACCAAGAGGCCTTTATGCTCGGCTCGCGGCACTGGTCGCGGTGCCTGTGATTGCCATATTTACGATCTTCTCGCTCTATTATTATCAAGAGCATATTAGCGAGGTGAACGAAAAGCTGTCACAATCAATCGCCCGTGAAGTCGGATTGATCGTCGGTATCTGCTCTGATCCGAACCATGACCTGGCAATGGAAACTGATATTGAGAGCCAGCTCGGTCTGCGCCTCGATTGTACGCATCCAGAAGGAATGACCTGGCCCGCGAATGCCCGTTCTCGCTTCAGCTATGGCAAAGTCCTGCGTGGTCAATTGGCATCAGTGACAACCCAGCCGGTCGAAGTTCGTACGGTTGAGTCGGGGCGTGTCCTCGATTTCAGAACCGCGATCGACACTGGGACCGTACGAGTCTTAATTGACCGAAAACGCGCCCTCGCGGCGAACACCCATTTCACAATCGTCTGGGTGTTGCTGGGCGCCATCCTGATGCTGGCTTTGGCCTTCGCCTTTTTGCGCAACCAGGTCCGCTCCATCCTGCGCCTCACCGAAGCCGCCAAAGCTTTTGGACGCGGGCGCGACATGCCAGGATTTCGCCCAAGTGGCGCAACCGAGATCCGGGATGCCGCGCGGGCTGTGACCGACATGCGCGCCAAATTGACAGCCTTTACCGAACAACGCACCGCCATGCTGGCTGGGGTCAGCCATGATTTGCGAACGCCGCTCACACGCCTGAAGCTTCAGCTCGCCATGATGGAGGACTCCGAAGAAATTCACGGCGCCCGTAACGATCTCGATGACATGTCAAAAATGCTCGACGAGTATCTTGCTTTTGCCAGCGGCGAAGAAGGCGAAAAGCCAGAAGAATTGCGGCTCGATCATATAACACGCACGGTGGCAGAACGGATCGATGGCGCGCATGTGGTGGAAGCGTCAGAAATCTCGCTGACGGTCCGCCCGATGGCTTTGACGCGCACACTTACCAACCTGATTTCGAATGGGGTCGGCTATGGCAATCGCTGCGATGTTCGTCTGATCAAAGGCCCGCGCATGGCGGAAATCCTGTTTGATGATGACGGCCCTGGCATCCCGGAAGACAAACGCGAAGACGCGTTCAGACCCTTTCACCGCCTTGATGATGGCCGCTCGCAGAATGTTTCCGGAACCGGCCTGGGCCTCACCCTCGCGCGCGATTTCGCCCGCGCGCATGGCGGCGATATTCGACTTGAGGACAGCCCTTCGGGTGGTCTGCGCGTACGCTTGCGTTTGCCTTACTGATCGGGCTCTGGTTCAGGCTCAGGCTTGCGTTTCCCGCGCGTTTTTAACCACTCAGCGCGCTCTTCCAGTTTGATCAATTCCGCATCCAGGGCGGCCATGGTTCGGCTGAGATCGGCGCTGGTTTCTTGCCGCCAGGCGCGTTCCGCTTGCGCGATCGCCCAGGCCAGGGCTGTCACCTGAACCCCGCGCGGGATCGAACTGCCACCGTCTAGACCCGCACAGGTCAGAGCCCATTTCGCCGTCGCCGCGCGATTGCTCAGGCGAAGGCCAAGGCCATCGAACGACCGGTCGCGCCATCGTAGAAATGACATCGCCCCGTCGCGCACGTCTTCCATCGCCTCGAAACGCATCATGATGACGTCGAACAGCCGCGTGCGCGCCGTTTCATCTGAATCGAACGAGCCCTCGCTCATACCGGCATCAAAGGTCCGCTCAACCGCCGCCGACAAAGTGTCCTTATCAGCATGTGTATGGAAATCGCGCAGACTTAATCCAGCCTCTTCCGCGATGGCCGCCAAAGTGATGCGGCTCCACTTTTCGGTCTCAGCCAGTTTCAGTGCGGCCTGAACGCCTTTTTCGATAATCTCGTCGCGGGTCATTCGGTCTCCCTGGAGAGCGCAATGTCGCGCGCGATGGCTGCGGCGACGGCGTCCTCAAATAGAGATGGCATCGCGTCCGGAGACATCAAGACCTCAAGCGCGGCCTGCGTCACCCCGTTCGGCGAGGTGACATTCTGGCGGAGCGTGGCGGCGTCCTCTTCAGCATCCTCCATCAAAGCGCCAGCGCCTTGGACGGTTTTACGCGCGAGACGCATGGCTAGGTCTGGATCGAGCCCATGCTTGGCGCCAGCGGCCGCCATGACTTCAGCGAGCAGGAAACCATACGCGGGGCCGCAGCCTGATATGGCGGTGGCCGCAGGTAGCTGCGCTTCGCTAACCGGACCTTCAACCGCGCCAAGCGGCGCCAAGAGCGCGGTCATGTCTTCGATCAGCGTCTCGTTTGTATCCGGCTTTGTGCAAAGGATCGTGACGCCTTTGCCCACCAGTCCAGGCGTATTTGGCATTGCACGGGTAACGTTGGGCGTTCCGAGTTTGGCTTCTAAAGTTGCGATCGAGACCCCTGCCATGATTGACAAGACGCGCGTGTCCGGACCAACGCGGGCCGCAATATCAGTTGCCAATTGGCCGAAGACTTGTGGTTTCACCGCGACAACGAGAATATCGGCAGGCGCGGGGTCGGGATTATGCCGCACTCGCCGATCTGCAATCCAGTCTTGGACCACCGGCGCCGGGGTCGGATCGACAATATCAATCCGACCGGCTGATCCGGTTTTCAGCCAGCCCCCGGCGAGGGCGGACCCCATGCGACCAGCGCCAATTAAGGTAATATGCGATGTCATCTGTGGACCTCACGTCTGAATCTTCAGACTTGGTCCTTAATCGAGGCAGTTAAGCTTCGCCAGCGGTTTCGAACAGAGCGGCTTCCAGCGCTTCGCGCGGCGATTTCCCTGCCCAGATGGCAAAATTGAAAGCGGGCACGAACATGTTCACCGCGTCCAGACCCGCAGCCATCACGGCGCGAACCTCACCGGCTTCCGGTTCGACGCGGTCCAGCATTGGCAAAGCGTGGCGATAGATGATCACACCTTCGTCAGCCCAATAATCGAAATGGCCGAGCCAGAGCCGCTCATTCGCCATCATCACCAATTCTGAAATGGCCTGTCGGCGCGCTTCGGTCGGTTTCACGTCCAGGGTAATGGAAAAGTGCAAGGCAGGCGGTTCTGCACGATTGGCAAACATGCCGCCCATATCGCCCCATTTAGAGCCGGCAATGCACTGAATCGTGGCATCATCTTCGTCGCGCTGAAAATCCCAGCCCGCTTCTGTCAGGCAGCTTTCAACCAGCTCAAGCGCATCGATATCGAATGTTTGCGAACGTTCTACGGACAGGCTCATAGGTTCCCCCTTCCGAATCAGTAAGGCCTTCTTGCCTTGGGGTGAAGCTACTCATGCCCGACTCATCGCGCAAGAGTCTTGGTTAAAAAGCAGTGGACAGGCCTATTTCTCGAGCTCGTCGAGACGTTTTTCCAAGGCCTCAACACGCTCCAGCGCTTGCACCGCAATCGCCTTGAGCGCCTCGATTTCCTCGCGACTGGCGAGATCCATATCAGCGATCATAGCGCGGATGCGGGATTGTCCGGCCGTCTTCACTTCTTCGCCCGCGGCCCTTGCAGCGCCCATGGCACCTGTCATCAGTCCGGCGATATCATCCAGTATTGGGCTCTTGGTCGACATGTGACGGACTCCTTTGCGCGTCTTGAACCTGTTACCATTTGTGCCTAGCAGATGGGGATGAATATGCCGACAGGAAAGACCGCCGCATGAGTCTGCTCGCAATCACCGCTCAACAGGCTGCCATGAGCTTCCCGGAATTATCGCCGGCGATCTTCCAGATCGACCTCGGATTTCTCGGCCTCGGCAAGTTTCCGATCCGTTGGTATGCGCTCGCATATATTGGGGGTTTGCTGATCGGCTGGCGCTATGCATTGGCGCTGGCCAAGCGACCCGTATTGTGGGGCGGGAAGAGCCCAGCGACACGGGACGATATCGACGATCTCCTTTTCTATGTCACCCTTGGCGTTATCCTGGGCGGGCGCCTCGGATATATTCTTTTCTACCAGCTGCCTTATCAGTTGGATCAGACCATGGCCGACCCGATGAGCCTATTGCGCATCTGGGAAGGTGGGATGAGCTTTCATGGCGGACTGATTGGCGTCGCCATTGCGATTTGGCTGGTCGCGCGGCAGCGAAATGTGCCTCTTCTTTCGATTGGTGACATTGCCGGCGTCGTGACCCCGATTGGCTTATTCCTGGGACGGATGGCGAATTTCATCAACGCTGAGCTATACGGCCGCCCGGTGCCGGAAGGCAGCACGTGGGGCATGATATTCCCGGAAGGATATGTGCGCGGGTCGACGCCGAGCGCCTATAATTGGAACACGGGTGAGTGGGTATATCGCGGCGATGAAATCGCGCGTTATCCGAGCCAGGTCTATGAGGCGGTATTGGAAGGACTCATTCCAGCTATTGTCTTGTCGATCATGGTCTGGCGTTTCAAAGCCTTGCAGCGCCCTGGGCTGATCGCCGGCCTCTTCCTCCTCTTCTATGCTTTCGGGCGCACCGTCTCTGAACAGTATCGCGAACCAGACGCCTTTGTCGAAGGCCTACCAGCCTGGATCACGATGGGACAGATTCTGTCCATCCCGATGTGGATTGGCGGCGCGTTCCTGGTCTGGAACGCTCTGAAGAAGCCGAGCGTTACTGCGCAGGCGTGACCGACCTCAAAACCCGCCTCAAAGCGATGATTCGCGCCAGCGGGCCGATCTCGGTCGCGACCTATATGGATCTCTGTCTGCATGACCGGAAACATGGCTATTACGCCACAAGACCTGGTCTCGGCGAGGATTTCATCACGGCGCCGGAAACGAGCCAGGTCTTCGGCGAACTGATTGGCCTTTGGGCGGCACGGGAATGGCAGCAAATGGGCGCGCCTGAAGCCTTCTATTTGATCGAGATTGGCCCAGGCCGCGGAATGCTTATGGCGGACGCCTTGCGGGCAACGACACGCGTTCCAGGCTTTCACGACGCTGCGGATCTTTGCTTCATCGAACCAAGCCCTGTCTTGCAGGCCAAACTGAAGACACGTTTTGACGCCGAATTTCTTTCCGACCTCGACTCAATTCCAACCGACCAGCCCATTCTGATCATCGCCAATGAATGGCTCGATTGTTTACCCGTTCAGCAATTCGTCCGGGTCGGTGATGCCTGGCATGAGCGAGTGATCGGCTTGGATTCCGATGGACGCCTGGTTTTCGGTCTGAAGACCGAGGTGCTACCGCCAGAGACGATCATCGCCTCGACGCAAACCACGCTTGAACTTCAACCCGGGCTGAAGACCCTGTGTGAAACACTCCAGCTTTTGTTCAGAGACGCACCTGGTCGCGCGCTGTTCATTGATTATGGAACCACAGAACTAGCGCCGGAAGATACGCTGAGATCGTATCTGAAAGGACAGCAGATTGACCCACTTGCTGAGCCTGGCGGCAGTGATCTGACCTGTGATGTTGATTTTGTAAGGCTTCGGAAACTTGCAAAAGCACAAGGCCTGAAGGTTGATGGACCTGTTTCGCAGAGTCAGTTTTTGCTGTCGCTTGGTGCGGAAGCGCGGCTCAATCAATTGGCAAAACAGCATCCCGATCGCGCCGATGATTTGTATGCGCGGGTGAAGATTTTGGTCGACCCGGCGGAAATGGGCACACGCTTCCAAGCGATCGCGATCTCGCGCTCTGAGTTGCCATCAGCCGCGGCGTTCTAACCGTCGCGAAGCCGCAAATTTGGAACGCCGGCATAAGAGTCTGGTGAGGATTGCCAACTACACAAATGAGGGGACCAAAATCGATTGAGGTTTGGTCATGCCTGGAGTGTCTCAGCTTTTACACGGCGCATGCGCGGTCATCATTATCGCGATGGCGTTTGGCATCTATCGTCAAAAACCCGACATTCGCCGCGCAGAGGCGTTTCTGGCGCGCCAGCCCCTCTTCCCGCAAGCCATGTATGCCATGCTCTTACTGATCCTGTTGGGAGGCAGTTTGGACTTGGTTGCCGGGACGCTTGCAGCGCCGTCCTATTTCGTCGACATCATCTGTTTTCTGATTCACGAAGGTGGGCATTTTCTAACCTCATGGGCCGGCCGATTTGCACATGCAGCGGGGGGTACATTGTTCGAAATTGGCGTCCCTGCCGGTCTCACTTATTGGGCTTTATCTCGAGACTGCAAACGATTGGCGGCGTTTCCGCTTGCGGCGATGTCCATCGCTCTGTTCAGTGTCGCAGCTTATTCAGGGGATGCTCTGACGCTTGAACTGGATCTGTTCGGCTCATCCAATTCGATTGAAGACAAGATGGCGAGTCACGATTGGTACGTGATGCTGAGTAGGCTCGGCGCGTTGGAAGCGGCGCCCGTAATTTCAGACCTGGTCTGGTCGATGGCATTGGTGGCGGGTGTCGCCCCGTTCGCCCTTTTGGCCTGGGCCTGGTACTTGGACCGTCGCCCGCAGGACGTATTTGACCAGAAACTCAGCTAAACGCGACAATTCCTGCTTAGAAACCCGTTTCAAAAAGCCGCGCCAAACTGACGCTAACGTCAAGGTAAGCCTTGTGTTTCCTGTCCGTCCTGCTACCTGCACGGCAACAGAAATTTAGCTAACTCTGGGAGTCGCCGATGAAGGTCCTCGTGCCTGTCAAACGGGTCATCGACTATAACGTAAAGGTCCGCGTAAAATCGGACCAGACCGGTGTCGATCTGGCCAATGTCAAAATGTCCATGAACCCCTTCGACGAGATTTCCGTCGAAGAAGCTGTGCGGATGAAAGAAGCCGGTACAGCAACGGAAGTGATCGCCGTTTCAATTGGGCCACAGCAAGCACAAGAGACCATCCGAACCGCGCTCGCTATGGGCGCCGATCGCGGTATTCTGATCAAGACTGATGATGATGTCGAGCCACTCGGCGTGGCCAAATTGCTGGCCAAAGTCGTCGAAGCAGAAAGCCCGGATCTGGTCATCCTCGGCAAGCAAGCGATTGATGATGACAGCAACCAGACCGGCCAAATGCTCGGTGCCTTGCTCGACTGGCCACAAGGCACATTTGCCTCAGAAGTCAAAGCTGAAGGCGGCAAGGTCAATGTCACCCGCGAAGTCGATGGCGGTCTGCAAACCGTTGCACTTGACGGTCCTGCCATTGTGACCACCGACCTGCGCTTGAATGAGCCGCGTTATGCGTCTCTACCAAACATCATGAAGGCCAAGAAAAAGCCGATCGATATGAAAGAGCCAGGCGAGTATGGCGTCGACATTTCACCGCGCCTGAGCGTGGTAAAAGTCACTGAGCCTCCTGTGCGCGAAGCCGGCGAGAAAGTCGAAGACGTCGCCACTCTGGTAGAGAAACTCAAAACTGCGGGAGCTGTATAATGGCTGTTCTTGTAATTGCTGATCACGACAATGCGTCCCTGAGCGACGCGACCGCAAAAACTGTTACGGCGGCCAAGACTTTTGGCGGCGATGTGGATGTTCTGGTTGCCGGTAAGGGCGCGGGCGATGTCGCGGCGGCTGCCGCTGGCATTGAGGGCGTTCGCAAAGTCCTGCACGCCGATGGCGATGCTTATGAAAAGCAACTCGCTGAGGCGATGGAAGCTTTGATCTTGCCGATGATGGATGGCTATGACGCTCTGTTTGCGCCGGCCACCACAATGGGCAAGAACGTCACCCCACGCATCGCGGCCAAGCTCGATGTGATGCAGCTGTCCGACATTATCGGCATTGAAGGTCAAGACACATTCGTTCGTCCGATCTATGCCGGTAACGCGATCATGACGGTCAAATCTGCTGATGCGAAGAAAGTTGTCACTGTTCGCGGGACGGCGTTTGATGCGGCTGGCGCTGGCGGGTCTGCTGCGGTGGAAACCGTGGATGCGCCAGGCGGACCATTCAAATCGACCTTCGTCTCTGAAGAAATCGTCGCCAGCGATCGTCCAGAACTCACCGCCGCGAAGCGGATTGTGTCTGGTGGTCGCGCGCTGGGCTCTGCGGAAGAGTTTGAGCGTCTGATGAACCCGCTGGCTGATAAGCTCGGCGCCGCCGTTGGGGCCTCTCGGGCCGCGGTTGATGCTGGCTATGCGCCGAACGATTATCAAGTCGGCCAAACCGGCAAGATCGTGGCGCCGGAGCTCTATATCGCGGTCGGCATTTCCGGCGCGATCCAGCATCTGGCAGGCATGAAAGACTCCAAGATCATTGTTGCCATCAATAAGGACGAGGAAGCGCCTATCTTCCAAGTCGCGGATTATGGCCTGGTCGCGGACCTGTTCAATGCGGTGCCGGAACTGACCGACGCGCTGTAGGGACTAAACCTTATCCAAGATCGAAAAACCCGGCCTGAGAAGGCCGGGTTTTTCTGTTCCAGGAAACGGACTACACTTGTTGGGAAGGGGGAACCGGCCATGCGCAACGAGATCGCGAAACACCTGGATCATGATCCAGAATTTGAGTGGCGCGGCCAAAGCGTCACGCGCATAGAGAATCTGTCTGACATCGTCTTCGCCCTGGCGCTCGGTATGATGCTGTTTGGTGGGCCACCCCCACAGACCTTTTCAGAGCTGATTCACTTCCTGATCTCAATCATTCCGGTAACGGCGAGCTTTATCATTCTCTTGATGATGTGGAATGCCCATTTTGTCTTTTTCCGACGCTATGCCCTGGCCGACAATACGATCGTGCTGATCAATTCAGCCCTGCTCTTAATGGTCTTGTTCACGGCCTATCCGCTCCGGTTCATCTTTGACAGTTTCTTTTGGTATGTCATCGGCTCGGCCACGGGCGATTATACGCAATTGCTCGAGACCGAAATGGATCTGACCAATTCGGCCCGCAGTATGGCGATTTTTGGCGCCGGTTATGCCGTGATCTATATGTTGCTCAGTTTCATGTACGCGCACGCAGTCAGCAAAGCAAAATCGATCGGACTGTCAGACAAAGAGATCCTGATCACGCGTCAAACGGTCTGGATCTATCGCGGTGAAGTGGCGATTGCCCTCCTGCTGGTCTTTGCAGCCCTCTTCACACCGATGGGTCCGTTTGCGGGAAGCCTGATGTTCCTCAACTGGCCAAACGCATATCTGATGTCCTACCTGGCTGAAAAGACGAGCCGAAAACCTGTGGCGAGTGTGATGAGCGCAGGGCCCGACGGCTAGGAATTGATATGCCCAACCACGCGTCGTCTGTGCGGCTGCGTGCGGTGCTCGAACAGATAGACGCCTTGCCAGGTTCCAAGCGACAGGTCGCCCGTCACAATCGGAATAGACAGTGATGTCTGTAATAGCGCCGCCTTGATATGGGCTGGCATGTCATCTGGACCTTCGGCGCGATGAACCAGATAAGACATGCTCGGATCATCCGCGTCCGGCACCAGACGCTGAAAGAAGGCCTTCAGGTCCCGCTGCACATCCGGGTCCGCATTCTCCTGGATGAGGAGAGAGCAAGAGGTGTGCTGACAGAACAGCGTGAGCAAGCCGGATCCGATGTCTTGTTCGTGAACGAATCTTCGCACAGCGTCCGTGAGCTCATAAAGGCCTGGACCTGTCGTCGAACATTCGAAAACCGTCTGCAACGCTTCCTCACAATTGAACAAAAAAAAGCGGCCAGACGGCCGCTTTCTTATCTTAAGTATCCAGGAAGCTGCGCAGTTTCCGGCTGCGGCTTGGATGTTTCAGCTTGCGCAGCGCTTTCGCTTCAATCTGGCGGATCCGTTCCCGTGTCACGGAGAATTGCTGACCCACTTCTTCCAGCGTGTGGTCTGTGTTCATACCAATGCCGAACCGCATCCGCAGCACGCGTTCTTCACGTGGTGTAAGAGACGCCAGGACTCGCGTCGTCGTCTCTCGTAAGTTCGACTGGATCGCCGCATCGACTGGCAGCAAGGCGGCCTTGTCTTCAATAAAGTCGCCAAGGTTGGAATCCTCATCGTCGCCAATTGGGGTTTCCAGAGAGATTGGCTCTTTGGCAATCTTCAACACCTTGCGGATCTTTTCCAGCGGCAGGCCGAGCTTTTCAGCAAGCTCTTCCGGCGTCGGCTCGCGGCCAATCTCGTGCAGCATCTGGCGCTGAGAACGAACAATCTTATTAATCGTCTCAATCATATGCACCGGAATACGGATGGTGCGGGCCTGGTCAGCAATCGACCGCGTGATCGCTTGGCGAATCCACCAGGTCGCATAAGTCGAGAACTTGTAGCCGCGGCGATATTCAAACTTATCGACCGCCTTCATCAAGCCAATATTGCCTTCCTGGATAAGATCCAGGAATTGCAGACCGCGATTGGTGTATTTCTTGGCGATCGAAATCACGAGGCGCAGATTCGCTTCGACCATTTCCTTTTTGGCGATGCGGGCCTCTCGCTCGCCCTTTTGAACGCGCTGAACAATCTTACGATAGTCATCGATCGGAATACCGATCTCTTGCGCGACCATCTGGATCTCGCCGCGAATGTCAGCAATTTTCTCTGACTCGCGATCGGTGAAGCGTTCCCACTTCTTGGACATGGCAGCGACATCCTCAACCCAGTTCGGGTCGAGCTCGCGGCCAAAATAATTCTTCAGGAACTCAGACCGCGGCACACCATGCGCATCGGCGAGACGCATTAACTGGCCTTCCAGGCCCATCAGCTTTTTATTGATCGCATAGAGCTGCTCGACCAGGGCTTCGATCCGAGCATTATTGATGTGCATCGTCTTGAGCTCATCAACAATGTTCTGGGAAATCCCGTCATAATTTTCCTGGTCTTTCGGCGTCAGGCCCTTACCGGCCATGCGGCGCGTGACCAGCTTTTCCTGCAGCTTGCGGAACTTGGCAAAGCCGCCAGCAATCTCGTCCAGCTTGTCGAGCACACCATCGCGCAATTCCGCTTCCATGCCAGACATGGACATGGCGGCGCCTTCTTCCTCGTCCTCGCGTTCTTCGCGGGCATGGCGCTCTTCGACCGTTTCATTCTCGCGCGCTTCAGCTTCTTCCTCGTCGAGCTCGTCTTCCTCCGGCGCCGGGTTTTCAGCGCCATAGGTCGCTTCCAGGTCAATCAGGTCGCGCAGCAGGATCCGCTCATTCACAAGCTCGTCGCGCCAGACCATCATCGCTTCGAAGGTCAGGGGCGATTCACACAGACCACGGATCATCGCGTCGCGACCAGCTTCGATCCGTTTCGCAATCGCAATCTCGCCTTCGCGGGAGAGCAATTCCACGGCGCCCATTTCGCGCAGATACATGCGGACAGGATCGTCCGTGCGATCAGACCCGCGGGCATTGCCCTTCTTGGTGACCGCACCGGTCGTGCCGGTGGTCGCAACAGCCGTCGACTTGGCGGCGGCTTCGCCTTCTTCTTCGCTGTCGACCACTGTGATGCCCTGCTCAGACAGCATCGCCATCGTGTCTTCAATGCGATCAGAAGACAGCTCATCTTCTGGCAAAACTTTGTTCAGCTGCTCAAGCGTCACATAGCCCTTGGCTTTGGCATCTTTGAGAAACTTTTTGACTTTGGTGTCACTGAGATCGAGGACCGGACGGTCTTCGTTGTCTTCAAGTACTTCCGCTTTGGCTTTCGCCATGTATCGCTCCTGTCCGCTGCGCGCGATGTCGCAACATACAATTTCAATTCCGTAAAAGGACGATCAGCTCTGATCTGCCTTTTCTGCCGCCTCATTGAGGCGCGCTGTCCGTGCCCTTCGCTCCGACACGAGCCGATGACGGTGACGCGCATCCTCTGGAGTGGCGAAAGCCTCTCCTGGAGTACGGCCGGACCGATCCGTGCCATCTAGGCGTGCATACTGCTCCAGGGCGATTAGCCATTCCCGCTCCTCTGACCCGCTTTGGGGAATTTCTGGGATGTCGGGATAGTTTGTTAACAGTTCTGCAGCGCGCAATTTTCCAAGGCTCTCTAAATGGTTGCTGAGAGCCGTCCGGTCAACACCTGATTCAGCAGTATTTTGGCTGATGAGGGCGTCCCGTATGGCGGAAACGTCTGGATCAGGAAATTCAGCCACAGCCAGCGCTTCAAAGCCAACCTCGGCCAGGTGGTGGTGGTCGACAGCTCGCACAACCAATCCGAGCCCTCTCGTTTTGGCCGGAGGGCCGCCGCGCAAGGCCGGTGTCACCACTTGCCCGCCACGCGCGGGTGCTTTGCCACCGCCGCGATTGGCCGAACGCATTTGCCAAAGAAAGTCCCGCATCCGCGCTTTTAATTCGCGCTCATAAGCAGATTTCACGGCGCCATTCTGGATCGCGCTCGCGGCTTGCATCAAACGCTGCTCCAGCCCCGCTTGCCGCTCCGGCGTATCGACCGGCTCCAGGTCTCGTTCGCGGCGCCAGAGGACTTCCACCAGAGGCAGAGCGCCATCAAGCGCCTTCGCCATCGCGCCAGGGCCGTTCTCACGAATCAGATCGTCTGGGTCCATGCCATCCGACAGCAAACAGAAAAACACGCTACGGCCTGGCTGCAGCCCCGGCAAAGCGCGCTCAATCGAGCGATGGGCGGCGCCTAAGCCAGCGCGGTCGCCATCGAAGCAGAGCACGGGCTCCGGCCCGGCGCGCCAGAGCAGACCGAGTTGCTCTTCGGTCAGTGCCGTTCCAAGCGGCGCCACCGCATGCGCAAAACCGGCTTCGCTAAGCGCGATGACATCCATATAGCCTTCACAGACGATCAGACCGCCCTCTTCCGTACCGCCAAAGGCTTCGCGGGCCGCCTTGTAGCGATACAGCACGCGCGATTTGTGGAAGAGCGGCGTGTCCGACGAGTTGAGATATTTCGGCTTGGCGTCTGGCTGCAAAGCACGGCCGCCAAAGGCGATCACCTGACCACGCGGGTCTTCAATCGGGAACATAAGACGTCCGCGGAACCGGTCATACGGCTCGCCGCCACCATCTTTTTCGACCGCGAGTCCGGCTTCGACAATCTCGCTCATCGAAAAGCCCTTGGCTTTCAAATGTTCAATCGTCTTGCGCCAATCATCTGGCGAAAAGCCGAGGCGATAGCGGCCCCAGCGATCCGGGCGCAACCCGCGATTTTCCAAATAGCGTCGCGCCTCAGCGCCTTCCGGGGCGCGCAAGCAGTCTTCGAAAAAGGCCGCCGCAGCTTCACACGCAGCATATAGCCGCTGGCGTCGATCATATTGTTCCTGACTTTCGGGCGTTGCCTTAGGCAGCGTCATTCCGGCTTCATCGGCCAGCTTTTCAACGGCTTCCATGAAGCTAAGCCGCTCCGTCTCCATCACAAAGGAGATCACGTCGCCGCCAATCCCTGACGAGAAGCATTTGAAGATTTTCTTCTGATCATTGACGTAGAAACTGGGCGTTTTCTCGTTCGTGAAGGGCGACAAGCCGACCCATTCCTTGCCCTGTTTTTTCAGCTTCACTTTCCGCCCGATCACATCGGATGGGCGGATTCGCGCTTTCAACTCGTCAACAAAGCCGTCTGGGATGCGAATAGGGGCGTTCATGATTCGTATATAGCGCGTTGAGGACGCAGCGCGAAGCATCCGGCTGGGATCAAGCTGAGATCCGGCGAAAAACAGCGATTTTGGTCAAATTTCACCGATCGATTCAACACAACCCTAGGGCTAGTGGCGTAAATTGGGCACAGGTGGAAAAATCAGTGAACCGTAGACCCGAACTCTATGACGTGCCGTCTGAGCGCGATTTCGCAGCAAGCATGCTGACGACCAGTCTGATCATTCTGGTCATCGCTGTTGTCATTGCTGCAGGGACGACCTGGTACACGACCAAAGCGTATGAGCCTCAAATCCATCACCAGGCCATGCGCACAGCGATCATTCTGCCCTTGATCATCGTGCCGCTCTGTACTGGCATCGTCGGATACCAGTCGGTGCGAAATCATCGCCGCATGTTGGCGGTCTCGAAACTCGCCCGGACCGACGAGATGACAGGACTCGCGAACCGCCGCGCCTTCATGCATGCGGCGATCGAGCGGTTTGAAGCCACCGATTTCGAATATTCCGGTCTGTCCGTGATGATCATTGATCTCGACCACTTCAAACAGGTCAACGATGTCCACGGCCATGATGCCGGCGATGAAGTATTGATCCATGCATCGCAGCAAATCGCCAATGCTTGCCCGGAAGACAGCTTGGTGGCGCGGCTTGGCGGCGAAGAGTTCGCCGTGCTGACGCCGTATGAAACCATTGCAGACTTGCATCAACGCGCCGAAGCGATCCGCGCACGTGTGGCGTCAGAGCCATGTGAGTATCAAGGAAAATCCATCCACGTGTCGGCCAGTCTTGGTGTCGGCATTGCGCATCCACGCGACACTGTCAGCTCTGTGCTGTCACGTGCCGACAACGCGCTTTATGAAGCCAAGGATCAGGGCCGCAATCGCTTCCAGGTCGCCGCTTAAGGCGTTTCTGCAGCGATCTCGCCGCCGGCACTTCCGACGCTAACATCTTCGACCGCAAACCATTCCGCCAGCGCCTTATACATGGCGAAGCTCTGATCATCATGTTCGCGAACATAACCTTCTGGCCACGCGCTTGCGCGGGCAACGACGATGTCATTCTCGCGATCCACGTAAAGCGTCTGACCATTGGCGCCGGAGGCCGTGAATGTGCCATCTGCATAGGTCCACCAATGCCAGGCATACCCACGATTGGGATTAGGATGGACTTCACCTGGTTGAATATGGGCGTCATCAGAAACCGTGGCGCGATCGACCCAGTCAGTCGGCAATATCTGCACCCCATTCCAGGCACCGCCTTGTTCGATGAACACACCGAGGCGCGCCCAGTCGCGCAGCGCCGCGTTGAACATGGCGCCGCCGACTTCAGCCCCGCCTGCGCCAGCGCGGTCAATGATCCAGGCGCCGGAATGCTCCATGCCCAACGGTCGCCATAGCTTTTGCTCGAGATAGTCAGCCGCATCCATACCGCTCACACGTCGGACCAGTTCCAGCAGAACCTGGCTTTCCGCCGTATTATAATTGAAGGTCGTACCCGGCTCATGCTCGCGCTTGTAAGCAATGGCGAGCTCGAACGATGGCGCTTTACCCATAACGACGCTATTGGTCATAAACTCAACCGTGTCATCCATCTTGCCGTCCCAGAGATCTGGATCGTAGCGAATGCCCGACGACATTTGCAGCGCTTGCTTGATGGTCACACCATCATAAGCCGTCCCTTCAACGTCCGGCAGGTATTTGACGAGTTGATCATCCACACTCTCGATCAATCCATCCGCCACAGCGACGCCAACCAGCGTCGAAGTGATCGACTTGACGAGAGACCAAGTGGTGAACCGCGTTCCGGAATCGGCGCCGCGTCCATAGGATTCGTGCACGATCTGACCCTTATGCACGATGATCAGTCCGGAGGTTTCCATCTCAGTGTACAAGTCTGAAAGCTGCCGCGTCTCGCCGTCATAAGCGTAGGTGAAACCGTCAAGGCGACCCTCCGATTGCGGCAAGGGCGCGCTTCGTTCTGACGACGCAACGGTGCGGGTCGGATAGAGCTCGCTGGCGTTCTGAAAGAAATAGTCGGGGTCACCTTCAAACGCGGCCGCGCGTGCCATCACATCCGTCGGCGGCGGCACGAAACTATAATAAGTGAACCCGCCAATAAACGCGCCCGCGATCAAAGCCACGATGGCAATGATAATCGTCTTCATGCCGTCACCCTCCCGATAGGTTCGAGACAACATGCTAATTTTACAGGGTTCGGTCTAGCCTATCGCCGCGCGAACAGCTTTGCTGGCAGGGCCGCATTCGATTCGGCCCGGATATTTCTCACGCAGTGCTGTCATGCAGCGACCAACGTCTTTCAGCTTTTGCGCCCGCAACTCACGCACCACGGTTTCAGCCGCGACATTGAGATCGTCGCCCGCGAGCGGTTTGGGCAGGAAGCTGGCAATAACGTCCAGTTCCTCGCGCTCCCGCTCAGCATCGACGACGCGACCGGCATCATCATATTGCCGGATCGATTGTTCTCGCAACGCGACCATGGTTTCGAGCAATTCCGTGATCACTTCATCATCGCAACCACCGCACTCTCCGCGACTGCGCGCAATCACATCGCGATCATCCATCGCACATTTCACCAGGCGCAACGTTTGCGCGGTGACGCCATTCGCATCATCCGACTCGGCACGAGCGAGCGCGGAATTTATGCGATTTCTAAGTGTGATTTGGACGGTTTGATCCAATTGACCCATTTGAACGCCTCAAAAAGCCGCTAATGTCTCCCAAAACCGCTTGACGGTCTTGGCCGCAGCACCCTATTTGCCACCCGTTTGCCTATGAAACCGTTAAGGCGACCGAATGGACCAGAGTCCAGCGAAACAACGGAGGTAAGGGCATGAAAGACAAAAATCAATCCGATTTCACCAGACAGGCGAGTGGAGCGCTTGCCCTTGCTGATGGGACAGTTTTCCTCGGAATCGGCGCCGGCACCGTCGGCATTGCCGTTGGCGAGCTTTGTTTCAACACAGCGATGACCGGATATCAGGAGATTCTGACGGATCCTTCATATGCAGAACAAGTGGTTTTGTTCACATTTCCACATATCGGCAATGTCGGCGCAAACCCTGAAGACCATGAAGAATCTAGCGTTAATGCGAGAAAAGCGGCGGTCGGCACAGTGTTTCGCGATGCCATTACGCCGCCATCAAACTGGCGCTCAGAGGATCATTTCGATGCCTGGCTGGCAAAAAAGGGGATTGTCGGCCTGTCTGGCGTTGATACGCGGGCGCTGACTCGCTTGATACGCGAACAGGGCATGCAAAAATGTGCCATCCAATATGCGCCCGATGGCGATATCGACACAGAGGCGCTGATTAAAGCGGCGCGAGCCTGGGAAGGCCTGGAAGCCGCAGATCTGGCGGCGAATGTCGACGCGGATGCCAATTTCGATCATTCCGAGCGGCTTTGGGCCCTCGGTGCAGGGTTCTCAGAGGAAACCGCCCCCGAAAAGCATGTCGTCGTGGTCGATTTCGGCGTGAAAAAGAATATCTTGCGCAATCTCGCTGATGTTGGTGCCCGCGCAACCATCGTGAATGGCGATACGGACTTTGACACGATCAAAGCGCTGAACCCTGACGGCGTCGTCTTGTCGAACGGACCTGGAGACCCCGCCGCGACATTTGAGCGAGCGGGACCTTTGCTCAGAGCGCTGGTCGATAGTGGGTTACCGCTTCTGGGGATTTGTCTTGGTCATCAATTGCTGGCGCTGACGCTGGGCGCCAAAACCATGAAAATGGCGCAAGGTCATCATGGCGCCAACCATCCCGTGAAAGACCTCGCCACCGGAAAAGTTGAAATCGTATCGATGAACCACGGCTTCACAGTTGATCCGGCGACCCTGCCCGAAGGCGTGGAGGAAAGCCATCGTTCGCTGTTCGATGGCACGAATTCCGGACTTGCCGTGGCGGGCAAGCCGATCATTTCCGTCCAGCATCACCCGGAAGCCAGCCCTGGCCCACAGGACAGTTTCTACTTGTTTCAACGTTTTGCTGACTTGATGACAGCCTAGCGTAGGCTTTTCACCATCGCTTCAAAAGCGTCATAGATGCCCTCCGCGGTGACGTCGGATTGTTCACGCGCAAGCGCAAAGCCGGCACCGTTCAACGCGCTTTGAATCATTACCGCCAAAGGCAGTACGCGATGCTCCGCAACGATGCCCTTTTTGGCGAGATAGCGTACGCCGGCTTCGACATTCTGGGTGCCGAGATCGTGGTCGCTTTCATACCAACCCTTCATGCCGAGAACAGCCGGTCCATCGATCAGGACAATTTTCTGATAATCGCGCTGGGTGGCAAATTTCAGATAGACTTTGCAGCCTGCCAGAAAAGCGCTGTAAGGGTCAGTCAGACTGCGGGCTGCGATCGCCGCTGTGCGAGCTTCTGAATCCATCGCGACTTGCAATCGCGTCCAGACCTCCAGGAAGAGATCCTGCTTGGTTTTGAAATGGTGGAAAAGCGCGCCTTTGGTAATTCCGAGATCTTGGCAAATGTCGTTGATGGAAGCATCGGCATAGCCTTGCGCTTCGAACCGCTTTGTCGCCGCAGCGATTAAATCTTCGCGTGTCTTTTTTGCATCAAGTCTTGAACGTTTTGCCATTGCAACGTGCGATTTCTAGTTGACCCACCACATACCGCTGGTATGTAAAAATCAACGAAGCCAATCAATTGGGCAATCGCAGTTGCTTGAGGTTTCGATCAGAGTTCACGTGAGTCGTGGGGACGTGCGCGGACCAATAGGAAGCCGGATCGTTGCGTTCGATCCGGCTTCTTCCATTTGGCCCGCGTTTATCGTTCGTCTTCCTCGTCATCGTCTTCGTTGAGACGGAACAGACGTGGGTCGACACGGACATTGGTTTCGACATCGACAAGATCAACGACCGTGGTCTGGTCATTGCCGTCCATGGCAAGCCAGCCTTTCAGTCCATATGTCGCTTTATCAAACACCATGGTCAGAGTGCCTTCGAGCTCACCGCTCGTGTCCTGAACGCGAATGCCGATATCGTTCCCGCGTTGCATGATGCTCAGCACGTCGACATCTTGATCGACATCAAGCCGTGTAGAGAGCAACAGACCCAGAGGCGTCGTACCAATCGGAATTCGGTCCACGGTTTCGAGCTCACTGTCCTCCATCGCCACCGTCGTGCCATCGGAGACAATCAGGATGGGGGTTGGGTCATCATAATCGAATCGCATACGGCCAGGTCGATTGAGCGCGAACGTGCCGGTCACGACGCTGCCATCGGCATTGCTTTGGATAAATGCACCGCGCGCGGTCTTTGCCGCCGCTAAGGCTTCACTCGCATCAGCAAGAATAGTCGGCCACTCGGTTTCTGGCACGCTCCCATTTTGGACGGGGGTGGGAATTGAGCCCTCGATGACCGGCAAGGTTTCCTCGACCGTATCGTCCTCGACGGAAGACGGCACCTCAGGCTCTGGGGCATCGATCGGTGATTGTGTAATTACGGTTTCCGCGACAGTTTCGATCGGACTGGAATCTGTCGCAATGTCATCCATGATAGCGTCTTGCGACTCTGGTGCGGTCTGCTCAGCGATCGTATCGGTCGCAACCTCGCTCACGTCCTCGATCACGTCTTCAATCGCAGGCGTTTGCGCTGTCGCCTCATCAACGACAGCTTGCAAGCTGAGTTGAATTTGCGGTCCGAACGCTAAAGCAATGGCCGCCGCCGATACCAGTCCCATAACCATAAGAGGCTCCTCTTTCAGGCTTTCACATAAGCGCGTTGAGGCAACAAAAACAGGGCTGAATCAAGGCATTTGCGCCTGTTTTCGTTGCCTTTGGTTCAGTTGCGTTCGGTTCAGAATGCCCCTTTTAATGTACAGATATTGTGGAAAATTTTTCACGAGACGTTTGAAAAGGATAAAGCCCTGACTCGTAAGTCAAAAAACCGTCGCCGACTCGTGCAATAGACCGAACTCCCATTCGGATTGCATTTAATTCACTTGGCGAATTCATCATCTAGTGGCGTTCTAGCCACGCAACTGGGGAGCTTCATCATGAAAACCACCCTCACTGTTCTCGCGGCAGCTGCGCTTCTTGCTGGCTGTCAAAATGTTTCAAATCGTACGCTCGGCACCACCGCTGGCGGCGCCATCATCGGCGCTGGCGTTGGTATGATGGCTGGCGGCGATGACAAACGAAATGCGGCCATTGGGGCTGTCGTTGGGGCCATCGCTGGCGCCGGCGTTGGCGTCTATATGGACAAACAGGAAGAAGAGTTGCGTCGCCAAACCGCAGGCACGGGCATTGAAGTGCAACGTGTCGGCGATCAAATCGCTTTGACCATGCCATCTGGCATTACCTTTGACGTCAATAGCGCTGCGATCAAAGGCGACTTCTATGGCCCATTGGACGAAGTCAGCACGACTTTGATCGAATACCCAAGCACGGCGGTTGACGTCGTCGGGCATGCGAGTTCCGATGGACCGGACGACTATAATCAGGCTCTGTCCGAGCGTCGCGCAAACTCGGTACAGTCATATCTGGTGAATTCGGGCGTGCAGTCCGTCCGTCTGCAAGCCTTCGGCATGGGTGAAACCCAGCCCATTGCCGACAATTCAACAGAAGCCGGCCGGATCGCCAATCGTCGCGTAGAGATCCTTCTCACGCCTATTGTCGAAGACGGCGCCTGATCCATAATAAAGAAGGCCGGGGCGAAATGCTCCGGCCTTCGCTTATCGGCTACCGACTTCCATCTAACACTTCATCGGCAATCCGTTCGATCGGTTTTTGAATGATGCGCGCGTGCGCATATTCCGGTTCAAGCGCGACCACCAATGGGTTGGGCACCAATTCCTGGGTCGCCCCATTGTTCGCGTCCAGCACGGCCCCAACCCCGGCATTTGTGAAAATGTTTCCAGCCAGGTTTGTCGCAATGCCCGCGCCTCTTTCATGCGTCACCTTATAGGACCGTGTCTTATAGCCTTGCTTCAATATGGTAACGGTAAACGTCGCCTCCCGGCTGACATTCGGAATGACGCAGGGCGTCGGCGCACAGCTTTTGCCCAAACTCGTTTCAACCTGCGCACCGGAAGGTGTCGTTTGAACTTCGAACGCTTGGCGCGTGCCGCGGTCAATGGTGGCGCAAGCGCTTGTCGACAAGACAGCGGCAAAGCCCGCAATCGTCATCATCATATTTTTCATGAGTGTTTCCCTGAGAGTTAAACCTATTCGAACCGGTTGTCCCCTCCTCAGGCGAAGGATGCCGCGCCAGTCTTAACGCAAACAAAAAGGGACAAGCGCAATGCTTGTCCCAGTGTCTCGATTTATATCGAAATTGGCTTAGGCGGCCGCTTTTTCTTTCACGCCACCGGGTGGGAAGCGTGAGTAGAAGGTCTCGCCATTCGCCGCCATGTCGCGCAAGAGCTGCGGCACCTTGAACCGGTCGCCATACTTCTCAGCCAGCGCATCGGCTTCCGCGACAAATTCTGGAATGCCCCAGATCAAGTCCATGTAGGATGCGCATCCGCCTGTATAAGGCGCAAAGCCCCAAGCGAGGATTGAGCCGATATCCGCATCGCGGGCATCGGTGATGACGCCTTCTTCAAAGCAGCGCGCCACTTCCACAGCCTGGCGCACCAGGAAGCGATGGGTCAGGTGCTTTTTCAGTTCTGGTGGACACTCATCAACGGTGACGTCGATCCGTGTGTTGAGATCAGGCCACAAGCGAGACGGTTTGCCCTTCTCATTATAGTCATAGAAGCCTTTCCCGGCTTTACGACCGACGCGGCCCTGGTCTTCGACCAGCCAGGCCATCATCTGGCCGAGCTCATTGGAGTCATAATCGACACCCGCAGCCTGCGCCATTTGACGACCCACTTTCAAAGCCGTGTCGAGGCCAACCGAGTCAGAGACTTCCAGCGCGCCCATCGGCATGCCGGATTGACGGCCAACATTTTCGATAATGGCGGGCTTGATGCCTTCCGCCAGCATGGCCATGCCTTCTTGCGTATACGTGCCGAAGCAACGTGACGTGTAGAAGCCGCGGCTATCATTCACCACGATCGGCGTCTTGCGGATCGCAAGCACATAATCGATCGACTTGGCGAGCGTTTCTTCACTGGTCTTTTCACCCGTGATGATCTCGACCAGACCCATCCGTTCGACCGGCGAGAAGAAGTGGATGCCGATAAAGTTCTCAGGGCGCTGAGAGGCTTCTGCCAGACCTGTGATCGGCAGGGTCGACGTGTTGGATCCAAACACGGCGTCGGCGCTCAGCACGTCTTCCGCCATTTTTGTGATCTTGGCTTTCAGCTCGGGATTCTCGAACACCGCTTCGACGACCAGATCAGCACCTTTGACATCATCATAAGAGTCCGTCGTTGTGATCAGGTCGAGCAGCTTGTCGCCTTTCTCTTGCGTGGTCTTGCCACGTGACAGATCTTTCTCAACCAGACGGCGAGAATAATCCTTGCCCTTCTCAGCATTCTCTTTCGAGACATCGACAAGGACCGTCGGGATACCGGCTTTGGCCTGAACATAAGCAATGCCCGCGCCCATCAGGCCGGCGCCAATCACGGCGATTTTCTTGAACTCAGTTTTCGGATAGCCCGCCGGGCGATTGCCGCCTTTCGACAATTCCTGCATCGACAGGAAGAGCGACCGGATCATGGCTTTCGCTTCCGGGCGCTGCTGCGTGTTGATGAAGTAACGTGTCTCGATCCGAAGACCGGCATCGATCGGCACCTGGGTGCCTTCATAAACGCAAGACAGGATGTTCTTCTGAGCGGGGTAGTTGCCATAAGTGTTGGCGGCCAGCATCGCGTTGGACATGGTCGCCACTTGGCCAGCACCTGGCGAACGGTGGACGACGCCGCCTGGCAGTTTGAAGCCTTTTTCATCCCACGGCGCTTTCGCATCTGGGTTGGCTTTGATCCATTCTTTACACTTCGCGACCGTATCTGCCTTAGCGGCCAATTCGTTCACGACGCCCATTTTGTGGGCTTTCTCAGCGTTAAAGCTCTTGCCTTGCAGGATCAGCGGCAGGGCTTCCTGTACCCCGATCAGACGGGGCAGACGCTGCGTGCCACCAGCGCCGGGCAGCAAGCCAATCTTGGCTTCTGGCAGACCGAACTGGATTTTCGGATTGTCATTCGCCGCGACGCGGTAATGCCCGGCCAGCGCCACTTCCAGACCGCCGCCCAGCGCCAGTCCGTCCAGCGCGACCGCAATCGGCTTGCCGCAAGTTTCCAGTTCGCGCAGGGTCTTGTTAAGCGAGAATCCGCGCTCAAACTGTTTGGCTTTAAGTTCCGCTTCGGACATTTCCGATTCAGGCTTGTCGCCACCGCCAGCGCTTTCATTCATTTCGCCAAGGTCCGCGCCGGCGCAAAAGCCAGAAGCCTTGCCAGACGAGATGACCAGGCCGGTAATCTTTTCATTCGTCGCGACTTCATTGGTGATCGCAATAATGTCTGCAACGGCTTTGCCGGTCAGCGTGTTCATGCTGCGGCCGGGGACATCAAACACAGCGTGCGCAATACCGTCGCCGTCAATGTCGAAAGAGAATGTTTCGAGATTCATTTGTCTTTATCCTGAGACTCTTGGGTGTCATCACCCGTATTTTTACTAGACTTCGCAATGGCCAGTCCGATCCCTACTCCCATCGCAACTCCTGCGCCGATGCCAGCGCCAAGGTTGCCGGTGGCGACGCCGATCGCGACTCCGATGGATAGACCAACGGCAATTCCGGCGGGATGAATGGACTGAGCCATTAAACTAAACGCGTTCGATGATCGTCGCGGTGCCCATACCGGCGCCGACACAAAGTGTGACCAGAGCGGTCTCTTTGTCAGAGCGCTCAAGCTCATCGACCATGGTGCCGAGCAACATGCCGCCGGTCGCGCCGAGCGGGTGGCCCATCGCGATCGCACCGCCATTGACGTTCATCTTGTCATGATCGATGCCCAGCAAGTGCATCATCAACATCGGCACAGACGCAAAGGCTTCATTTAGCTCGTACAGATCAATGTCGCTGACATCCATGCCGGCTTTCTTCAGTGCTTTCAGCGTCACATCGGTTGGTCCTGTCAGCATGATACCTGGCTCAGAGCCGATAGACGCCATTTGCTTGACCCGCGCGCGTGGCTTGAGGCCGAGTTGTTCGCCCATTTCCTTTGAGCCGAACAGAACCGCAGACGCGCCGTCCACGATGCCCGATGAGTTACCAGCATGGTGAACATGATTGATCGCTTCCAGTTCAGGATAGCGTTGCTTGATAACCTCATCAAAACCCATCGCACCCATGCCCGCAAAGCTTGGATTCAGCGCCGCAAGGCTCTGCATGTCGGCTTCGGGGCGCATATGCTCATCATGATCGAGGCGGACGCCGCCCATCTGATCTTTGACCGCAACGATGGACTTAGAGAACCGACCTTCTTCCCAGGCCTGTGCCGCCCGGCGCTGCGATTCAACCGCATAGGCATCGACATCATCGCGCGAGAAGCCCCACTTGGTCGCGATTGTGTCCGCGCCCACGCCCTGGGGAGAGAAATAAGACTTCAGCGCAATCTGAGGATCAGCAGACCAGGCGCCGCCCGCGGCGCCCATCGGCACGCGGCTCATGCTTTCAATGCCGCCGCCAATCGCCATGTCAGCTTCGCCGGTCATGACTTTTGCCGCGGCCATGTTACAGGCCTCGAGGCCAGAGGCGCAGAAACGGTCAACCTGAACGCCGGCTGTGGTCTCAGCATAGTCTGCGTTCAGCACCGCGATGCGGGCAATGTCGCCGCCCTGCTCACCGACGGGAGAAACACAGCCGAGCACAACATCATCAACATATTTGGTGTCGAGGTCGTTGCGGTCGCGGATGGCTTCCAGCGTTTGCGTTGACAGTTCGAGCGCGGTGATTTCGTGCAAGCTGCCAGATTTCTTGCCTTTGCCGCGCGGGGTCCGCACCGCGTCATAAATATAGGCTTCAGTCATGGGAGGGTTCTCCTGTTGTAACTCGAATAATCTCAATCATTTTGCGGGCGCCTTCATGGGATTGATGGCGAGCGAAGCTCTGGCGCGCGCGGCCTCCTTGCCACGCGAGTCATATAGGTCTGCTTCCGCAAAAATCACTTGTCGACCAATGTTGCGAAGCCGGGCGGCGACTTCAATCGCGCCCACCCTCACAGGTCGTAAAAAGGTTGTGTGCAAGTCGATGGTCGATGGGAAAGCGCGCGTGCCGGTCTTCACTGTGGCCAGCATGCCAATCGTGTCATCCAGCATGGCAGAGAGATATCCGCCCTGGATGTAACCGGCCGGATTGGTGAACTCTTTTTTGCCGTCAAATTGTACGCGAGTTTCCATCTTGCTCATGTCCAGAGAAACCAGCTTGAAGCCGAGCGAGCGCGAACTCTCGGCGGGCTGCGGGAAGGTTTCTGTGAGGAGATGGCTGTCATCGGCCAAATTAAAGCGTCCTCGCAATCAGCATCTTCATCACTTCATTGGCGCCGCCATAGATGCGCTGGACGCGGGCGTCCTGGTACATCTGGCCAATCGGATACTCATCCATATAGCCCCAACCGCCATGCAGCTGCAGGCACTCATCAATGATCTTGCATTGCAGATCCGAAATCCAGTATTTCGACATGGACGCGGTCGCGGCATCGAGCTCGCCTTTGAGCAGCAGCTCTGTGCAATGATCGGCAAACACTTTTGCCACCGTCGCTTCGGTTTTACATTCAGCCAGCTTGAACTGGGTGTTCTGGAAATCCATGATCGTGCCGCCAAACGCTTTGCGCTGTTTGACATAAGCGACGGTCTCTTTGATCGCGCGCTCAATCATGCCGATGCCTTGGATGCCAATGATGTGGCGTTCCTGCGGGAGCTGTTGCATCAGCTGAATAAAGCCTTGGCCTTCTTCTGGTCCGAGCAGAGCCGAGGCGGGTACTTTCACATCATTGAAGAAGAGCTCAGATGTGTCTGCGGCCGGTTGGCCAATCTTCTTCAAATTGCGCCCGCGCTCAAAGCCTTCGACTTCATCGGTCTCGACCATCATGATCGAAATGCCTTTGGCGCCTTTGCTTGGGTCTGTCTTGGCGCAAACCAGGACCAGATTGGCCGTTTGGCCATTGGTGATGAACGTCTTCGAGCCATTGATGACATAACCATTGCCGTCTTTCTTGGCCGTGGTCTTGATGTTCTGAAGATCTGAGCCGGTGCCAGGCTCGGTCATCGCAATGGCGCAAACCAGCTCACCCGAGGCGAGCTTTGGGAGGAGGCGCTGTTTTTGTTCTTCAGAGCCGTAATGGATGATGTAAGGCGCAACGATCGCATTGTGCAGACCTATGCCGAAGCCCGCTATCCCCTGCTTTTCCAACTGCTCAATGATCACCGCATCATGCCGGAAATCGCCGCCCGCACCGCCATATTCCTCTGGCGCTGAGACCAGCAGCAAGCCTTGCTCTGCGGCTTGATGCCAAACTTCGCGCGGCACCGCGCCCGCCTCGCGCCAATCCTCAACATGCGGCTTCAACTCTTTGACAAAGAATTGCTCTACGGCATCGTTGAAAATCTTGATTTCCTCATCTTGGCGCCATGCAGATGGCGGTACATCGAGGATCTCAGACATGAGCGAACTCCCGGGTTTTGATTATGACGTTTACGTTCACGTCAACATAGAGTGAAAAACGAGCTTTGGCGAGTCGTGACGTAACGGGAAGTTGCATTTGAAAACGGCCAATCCGCTTAGGATTGGCCGTTTTGAGACGCGTTTGACCTAGAACCGATCCGCCGGCAGGGCCATCATCAGTTCTGCGCCTGTTTTCAACTTGGCCAGATGCGACGCCGCTTCTGGCAGAATGCGAGAGACATAATATTTTCCGGTCAGGACTTTATCGTCATAGAACGGATCATCGCCTTTCTTCTCCAAAGCAACCTTGGCCATCAGTGCCCACATATAAGTCAGCGCGGTCAGACCAAACAGCTGCAAATAGTCAGACGACGCTGCGCCCGCATTGTTGAAATCGCTCATGCCGTTCTGCATCAACCAAGTCGTGCCGTCCTGCAGCTGCGCCTTGGCCGATTTCAGACCTTCAATGAATGGTTCCAGCTCTGCATTGCCTTCATGCGTGCCGATAAAGTCGTCCATTTCGGCAAAGAAGCTGAACACCGCCCGGCCGCCATTTGATGCCAGCTTGCGTCCGACCAGATCGAGCGCCTGGATGCCATTCGTGCCTTCATAGATCAGCGTGATCCGGCAATCGCGGACAAATTGCTCCAGACCCCATTCCTGGGTGAAGCCAGATCCGCCATGAATTTGCAGCGCTTCATTGGCCATTTTGAACCCGCGATCGGTCAAGAATGCTTTCAGGACCGGCGTCATCAGCGCCATATAATCGCTGGCTTTTTCGCGGACTTTCTCATCCGGGGATTTG
This sequence comes from Pseudomonadota bacterium, assembly GCA_039818185.1. Taxonomy (GTDB): domain Bacteria; phylum Pseudomonadota; class Alphaproteobacteria; order Caulobacterales; family Hyphomonadaceae; genus Henriciella. The sequence continues at coordinate 308,989 of JBCBUI010000001.1, read as the reverse complement.
TGATGCAGATCGCCGTAAAGCGCGGTCCAATAGGTAAAGGCCCGCGCGCCTTCAATGAAGGCTTTCTGATCCATCAGCATGCGACGCACATCCGGGTGGACAATGACCGGATCCGCCGGTTTGTCCGGCGCTTTCGGTCCGGTCAGAGAACGGCCTTGAATTCGGTCATTGGCAAAGTCGACCGCATTCTGATACGCGACTTCCGCCTGCGCCAGCCCTTGCATCCCGACGCCGAGGCGTGCTTCATTCATCATCACGAACATGGTGCGCATGCCTTTATGCTCTTCGCCGACCAGCCAGCCCGTGGCGCCATCATAATTCATCACACACGTGGCATTGCCGTGAATGCCCATCTTTTCTTCAAGGCCACCACATGAACAAGCATTGCGCTCGCCCGGCGTGCCGTCTTCATTGACGATATGCTTTGGCACAACGAATAGCGAGATGCCTTTAATCCCGTCCGGGGCGCCTTCGATGCGCGCCAGCACCAAGTGAATAATGTTCTCGGTCAGGTCCTGTTCGCCGCCTGAGATCCAAATCTTCTGGCCGGTGATTTTATACGAACCGTCTGGCTGCGGCACAGCTTTGGTTTTGATCAGGCCCAAATCCGTTCCGCACTGCGGCTCTGTCAGGTTCATCGTGCCGGCCCATTTGCCCGAGGCCATATTCGGTCCGTACATGGCTTTTTGCTCTTCAGAGCCGCCAGCCATCAAGGCTTCAAAAGCGCCTGATGTGAGGCCGGGGTACATGGCGAACGCCATGTTCGCAGAAGAGTTCATCTCATTCGCCGCCATATTCACGACATAAGGTAGCCCCTGGCCGCCCATTTCCGGCGACTTGCCGAGCAGCAACCAGCCATTCTCGACCATTTGTGCGTAGGCTTCTTTGAATCCGTCCGGCGTTTTGACGCTGGCATCCGCGTTGCGCACGCAGCCCTGCTCATCGCCAACCTTGTTCAGCGGAAACAGGACTTCTTTGGCGAATTTACCGGATTCTTCCAGGATCGCATCGACCAGGTCAGGCGTGGCGTCTTCGAAGCCCGGCAGATTGGAATAATTCTGGATCGATAGAACATCATGCAGGATGAACTGCATATCACGAACAGGTGCATCATAACGTGGCATCTGGTTTTCCCTCAGTCATATTTATTAAACCGTGACGCTTGCTCTAGCGTCACGGTTTGGAAAGGTCATTCAACTCTCACGGGCTGAACTGTAATCAATTACGCGTCATCCAGCTGACGGCGGGCCACCGCGTCATACGCTTTCAGGTTCTCGGCGTCGGCCGCCGCAGGGCCAATCTTCTCAAGCTGCTCTTCCAGCCATTCGATACCATTGTGCAGCTCTTGCAGCGCCATTTCGATGTCTTCGCGCTGGCTCTCGAGCTCCTTGATCTGGTTCTGGAACTTGACCAGAGACATGCGCATCTGTGCGCGCTGGCCATCTTCGAGACCATAAAGATCGAGAATTTCGCGAATGTCAGCCAAAGGCAGTCCAAGACGCTTCAAGCGGACAATTATCTTAACGCGGCCGCGATCACGATGCGAATAGACGCGGGTCATGCCATCCCGAGCCGGGTGAAGCATATCCTTGTCTTCGTAAAAGCGCAGCGCGCGGGGGGTGATTCCAAACTCTCGAGCAAGCTCCGAGATGGAGTAAGTGCGAGAGTCAGCGATAGAAAGTGAAGGTACGGTATCAGGCATGTATGCAACTATGCCTTGTCTTTACGCGAACGTCAACGTCACCCTCTCTCTTGGTCCGATTGAGGATATGAACAAAGCTTTCGAAAACACGGTGATCTGTTTACCTTTTTAACCCGGAATTAAGGCCATTCGCTTCATTTCACTACCAGAAATGGGTAAATCGGCGCGCTTTTCCGAATCAGTGCGCCCGAATTTGGAGTGCCGGGCATGAGCCAATACGGGTCCTGGAGTGTAAAAGGGGTAGACGATCGTGCCCGCGCGATTGCCAAGGAAAAGGCCCGCCTGAAAGGCATTACACTCGGCGATTACATCAATAATCTGCTGCTCGAAGGGCATAGCGAAGCCGGTCCTCGCGACATGCCACGCCAGCCAGGGACAGCGCAACCACACGTTTATTCTGACCCGGCTTTTGCCGACCCGATACGCACATCCGCGCTGGATGGCTTGGCGCAGCGAATTGAAGCGGTCGAAGCGCGCTCAACTCTGGCGATAACCGGCATTGACCAATCTGTTTTAGGTCTGCTGACCCGCCTGGAATCGACCGAGAACTCAACCTCTGCCATGACGGCGGAAGTTGAACGCATGATCGACGAGCTGCGCGAAACGCACGAAATGTTGCACGACAAAGTCGGCGCCCTGGAAAACGATGAAAGCGGCCGCCGCAGTCTAGAAGCCATGAAGTCCCTGGAGGACGCGCTCGGCAAGCTCGCCACTCACGTTTATGAAGAAGGTCGCCTGAACCAGGACGAATCTGCCGCCATGAAGGGCCGCGTCGAAGCCGGCTTCACAGATATTAATGATCGCGTTGAAGGCATGGAAGTGAAAGTCGAGTCGACTTTAGCCAACGCCGCCCAACGGGTTGAGAAAGCCGTTGAACAAGCTGAACTGCGCGCCGAAGGCACGTCGCGCCATCTGTCCGAACGCGTCTCGACAATGGAATCGTCTGTCGCGACCAAGCTCGCCAAAGTCGACGAAGTTGATGGCCGCATGCGAGCCATGGAAGGCGATGTGTCTGGTGCGATCCAGTCCATGGAAGGCACGCTGATCCGCATTCAGGAAAGACTGAACCGGGCCGAGCAGACCACCGACACAGCCTTGAAGGCACTCGAGGGTACGTTCGCCAATCTCGACCAGCGCATCCATATCATCGCTGAACAAGCCAGCCCTGAAAAAGCCAATGCGCTGCGTCAGGAACTTGAGCAGCGTTTCGACCTGTTGGCAAAAGACTTGCGGGTCAGCGTTGAGGAATCGCGCCGACACCTCGCCGACGAAATCGAACGCGCCGTTGCCGGCAACAATCCGGACTTGATGGGCGCCCTCGAGACCCGGGTGAACGCGTTGGAATTTGCTGAAGCTGATGCCCGTCTGGAAAGCGTTGACCAACAGCTCAATCATCTGTCCACCACTTTGGTCCGCCATGTCGAGGAGAGTGAATCCCGCAGCGCCGCAGCCATCGAGAAAGTGGGCGAGCAAGTCGTCGGACTCTCCGAAAGCTTGCACCAGCGCGTGGCCGAAGGCGAAGAGCGTAACGCGGCTGCGATTGAACAAGTTGGCGGCCAGGTTGAAGGCCTGACGGATACATTCGCTCAGCGCATCGCGGATAGCGAGCGCCGCAGCGCCGGTGCCATCGAACAGGTCGGTCAGCAAGTTGCGACTGCGATCAAGCACGTTCAAGCCCGCCAGGAACAAAGCCAACGCAAACTGGTAGAGAAAGTCGCGAGCTCAGAGACTCGCCAGGAAGCGCGCTTGTCGGACGCCCTGTCGAATATATCGAGCCGCCTCGCGGATATGCAGAGCCAGACCGCAACCGCTGTCTCGCCTGTCCAGCGTGCGATTGTTTCGCTGGCCTCGCGCCTTGAAGCCCTCGAAGACTTTAACGCCCCACCTTTAGTTGAAGCGACCTCGGCAGACGCCTTGCCGGAAATGCCGGCGCTGAAAGTCGATGCCTCTCCGATTGAAATGCAGCCCGCACCGGAGCCTGAGCCTGAGCCGATAGAGGATGCCGCTTATCAAGAAGAGCCGGTCGAAACTGCCTCCTCTGCGATCGAAACAGAGACCTTTGAAACTGTAGAGCACGCCGCCGAAGCAGAAACACCGGAAGAAGACTTCTTCTCTGGACTGCCGGACTTTGATGAAGAGTCAGCAGAATCCGTGGACGCAGCACCCGAGATCGAAGTTACAGAAGACCCATGGCAGGCTGTCGAGGAGCCTCAGGCCCCTGCCGATCATGATATTCTTGAAGCGCAAACCGAGCCGCAGTCACCGATGGCTGAAGATCCCGCCCTCGCCGAAGATGCAGATGACTTCCTGTTAGCCGAGGAAGAAACCGGCCCTGCGGCTGAAGACGATCCTCTCGCTGAACTCGGCAGCTGGGATGAGTCCCAGCAGGAAGCGCGCGATTCTGATATTTTTTCATCCGAGTCCGACGATGAAGACGAGATGCCCGAATTATTGCCAACGCTCGAAGATGTCGATCTGGCGCACAATACAGATGATCTGATTGCTGACGCAGCGGATGCTGCCGAAGAATTTGATCCGACGGCAGATGATGGAGAAACGATTGCGGCGGACGATGATGAATCACCTGCAGACTATTTGAGCCGGGCGCGCAATGCGGCGATCGCCGCTGCGACGGATCCAAAAGACAGCAAGACCCGCCGCGGTCGTCGGTCCGCTGCGTCGACCACGGCGAAACCACCTCGCGGGACCAAATTCCCGATTATAGCAGCCGCGTCTGTTCTGGCGCTGTCAGCAGCTGGCGCCGGCGCCTGGGTGGCTCTGCGCGGAAAAATCCCGTTCACCGGGGCAGAGGCGCCGAGCATCGAGACCAAAACAAGCCTCGCTGAAGTCGGGATCCAAGCGCCGACTGCGGATGATGAACCAAGCCTGACCGGCGTTGAGTTCACAGAAGCCGACACCGCCGCTCTGGACGAGACCCTGTTCGAGGAAGAAGGCAGCGTTGCTGGCACCGTGGACCCAGAGCCAACCGCCGTCGCGGCGACCGTCGAACCGGCTGCGCCAGTGATTGCACTTCCTGTCATTCCAGATGCTCTGACGCTGCAGCAAGCGGCCTTGAACGGCAATGCCATTGCGCAATACCAGCTCGGGGTTGAACGCCTGGAAGCGCAAGATTTCGCAGCCGCGTCTGAACTGATCAGCGCAGCCGCCGAACAAGGCCTGCCCGCGGCGCAATATCGCCTGGCAAAACTACATGAGCGCGGCATTGGCGTGCCACGTGACTTCACCGAAGCGCGCGCCTGGACAGAACGCGCCGCGAATGGTGGCAATATCAATGCGATGCATGATCTCGCGGTCTTCTTCGCGGATGGCGAAGGCGGCGCGCAGTCTTACGCAGCCGCCGCCGAGTGGTTCCGCAAAGCTGCGGATTACGGCGTCGTTGACAGCCAGTTCAATCTTGCCGTGCTTTACGAAAATGGCCTTGGCATCTCGCCAAGCCAAGTCGAAGCGCTTTACTGGTATCAGATCGCAGCTGCGAGCGGCGATGCGAGCGCGCCCGGCAATGTTTCAACGCTTCGCGACGCATTGCCATTGGAACAAGCCCAGCAAGCCCAGCGCCGCGCGTCGAGCTGGACTAAGGCCACGCCAAACGCTGCAGCAAATGGCCGGTTCGGCGCTCAAGCCTGGACTGGACCCAGTCGAGATCAGGTCCAGGCGGTTCAGACCGTCTTGAACGGGCTTGGCTATGAGGCTGGACCTGCAGATGGCATGGCGGGGGCAGGCACCCGCACAGCCATCCGCGCTTTCCAGGCAGATAATGGCCTGGCAACGACCGGCACGATTGATTCGAGCTTGGTTGAAGCGCTGAACCAGCAATCTCAAGGCTTGGCGGGATAACTTCCGCGCGCGCCAAAGCGCACGCGTCTCAACAGAATGTAAAGACCGACCACCGTCGCGGCGATGGCAAGCGCATGCGCGTCGAGACGGGCCCAATTGTTGACGACGATGCCGAGCAACCCCCAGCCCAATGCCACAAAATACCAGCCGCTACGGCTGACATAGTTGGCAAACACATAAGCAAGAACACTCGCCGGAACCAGCGTGAGCCAGAGCGAGTGCCAGACATAATCGCTCGCGCCTCGGCCGAGCAGCCATCGGGCGAGGTCCGGCACGCTGATCGACACAGCAACGGTGAGCCAACCTGCAAACAGACCGACGGTCAGTCCGTGTAAGATGCTCCGCGGCGTGCCGTCATAGGTTTCGGTCTGATCCAGCCGATACGCCGCTTCCCATGTAAAGAAAGCGATCGGCAGCAAGAGCACAAAATCAAGCCAGACCCATCCCAGACCTTGGGCGCAGAGCATCCAGATCAGATTGCCGAGTGCGGCCAGCATTAAAGGCGGTGCGATGCGACCACTCGAATAGGTTTCATCCCGCAGATGCAAAGCGGCCGTCAAAACCAGGCCGAAAAAGATGATACCCCAAATCGAGAAGAAGACACCAATCGGGAGCTCAGGTGGAACCCCATCCGCGAGGGCGCGATCGCCGATCGTTTCGCCGATCCCAAACTGCGGCAATAAGGGCACAAAAAATTGCGCCAGAGCAATCAGCAGGAAAAGCGGTTTAGACATTAGCATGTGAGTCAGCCTCCATAGCCTCCATGGCAAAGCTCACCAAAAACTTCCAGTCATTCATTCGTGAACGGCTCACCGCATTGCGGCCGCAGCCTTATACAGCGAGATAAACAGTTCACGCGTCGCCGGTTCGGCCAGACCTGCGCCGCCTGGTGATTTCGCCATCAATTCCAGATCATGCAAGCGCTCAATCAAACGGGTTAGACGCGGCGTCGGCCATTTCTTCAAGCGCGCCTGAAACGCCGGCCAATCGGACTTCCAGACCGGAGGCTTGAGCTTCATGCCGACATTGCCCGCCCCGCTTTCGCCTTGCAGCGCTTGCGCCTCTAACATGCGGCTAGCTTCCATTTCAAACAATCGGATGAAACTGATCGGCGATAGGCCCGTATCGACAACGCGGTCCAACTCAGCCTGCGCTTTTTCGATGTCGCCGCTTAAAGCCATCAAAACCGCGTTTCGGGCACTTTCATCGGCATTGGTTTCACATAAGGACCGCACATCCTCGGTGCTCACAGGTCGCTGCAGATCGTGCGCGTAAACGGCCAGTTTTTCCATTTCAGCATTGGCCAGGCTGCGATGCCCTGGCAGACCGCCGACAAAGGCCGACAAGGCGTTGGCATCAATTTCGACATTGCGTGATTGCAGGAAGTCTCGCACCAAATCCGACATATCTGCTGCGGAGTCTGAGAATAGATGCAAAGCGGCGGCGTTTGGCGCTGCCTCAAACGCCGTCCGCATCTTGGACCTCGTGTTCAGCGCGCCATTCTGAACCACCAATTTCGCGGCAACGCGTTCAGGGGGCAATGCCAGGACATCCTTCAAGATGGCGAAAAGCTTTTCGCCTTTGGTACGTATGCGGATAATCGTGGCATCGCCTAGCAAAGACACCGCTTCCAACACATCAAATAGCGCTGAGGGGTCGCGTTTGACATCGTCCTCATCCAGCGTCAGCACCGTGCTCGGAGTGGCTTTTTGCCAGGCCTTGATTAAATGCGCTGCTTGATCCGCGACGACGCCTTCATCCTCGCCAAAAATTAGCGCGAATTGGCACGCAGGATCAGGCTTTTTGGCAAATCGTTCAGCGCTATTGCCCTGAAACTTCATTCGGCATTGGCCAGTTGAATGCGCAAATCATCAGCAATGCGGCGCGCCAGGACGTTCATGGCCCGATCCGTCGCATCGATTTGCGCTGCAATGTCAGAGAAGGGCGCATCTGGCACGAGGAAGCTCGTTTCCGCGGCACTGGTCCCGGAGACCGCATTACCGTCAAAGGCCAGCACATAATCGGCGCTGACAATAATGTCTGTGCGCGTTGCCGATTCATCTGGCCGCAGCGCCAAGCGTCCGATTTGTTCATCCAGCACAATGTTGAGACTGGCCGGACTGTCCAACCCGGGCAAGCCCGGCGCGAGCTCTTGCAGCAAGGCTTTTCGCAAGGCGTGACCTGCACGGCCTTCAATCGTTTCGACATTGATGTTTCCAGAGGCCGCGCCACCTGCATAGAGCGGCGTGAATCCGCATGCGGACAGGGTCAAGACTAGAAGAGCGATGGCAAGCTGTTTCATTACACTACGATATTCACGATCCGGCCGGGAACGACAATCACTTTCTTGATCGTCTTGTCAGCGATGAAGCTCTGCACGGCTGGTTCTGCCAAAGCTGTGGCTTCTATGTCATCCTTGCTGGCCGACTTTGCGACCGAAATTTCAGCGCGGCGTTTGCCATTGACCTGGATCGGCATGGTCACGCTGTCTTGGACGAGCAATGTCTCATCCACGTCAGGCCAGGCAGCGGCGCAGCACAAGCCTTCGCCGCCAATCAGGCTCCAGCATTCTTCGGCCAAATGCGGCATGAACGGGGTCAGGCAACGGGCCAGCATGAAAGCGCCTTCAAATCGAGCGTACAGCAAATCATCGCCGCCCTGTTCCGCCTTTTTCAAAACGCTGACCCATTCATGCACCGTGGCGATGGCAGAGTTGAAGCGAAATTCCTCAATGGCTTTGTCGATGGCGTGAGTCGCTTTATGAGACGCACGGCGCAAGGCCGATGCGGCTTCACTTTCAGTCGGCTGACCATCGCGCGGCACCGTGCTCAGCGTGTTGAACACGCCCCAAACCCTTTGCACAAACCGGCCGGCGCCCTCTGCACCAGATTGCGTCCATTCGACATCGCGCTCTGGCGGGCTATCGGACAGGACGAACCAGCGGGCCGTATCGGCGCCGAACGTCGCGATGATATTGTCCGGGTCGACGACATTTTTCTTCGACTTGGACATTTTCTCGATCGCGCCGACAGAGACAGAATGATCGGTGCCGATCTCCCACAAGCCACCATCGCGATTTTCGACTTCAGCCGGCGTAATCCAGCGACCATCGTCGGTTTTATATGTTTCGTGCGTCACCATGCCTTGCGTGAACAGACCCGCAAAGGGCTCTCCGCTGGGCAAGTCGACTTCGCCAACATCTCGCATCGCTCGCATGAAAAAGCGGGCATACAGCAAGTGCAGCACAGCGTGCTCAACGCCGCCGACATATTGGTCGACAGGCAGCCAATAAGCGCGCTCGGCCGGATCATCAACACTGGCAAAGCGGGCAAAATACCAGCTGGAATCATTGAACGTGTCGAGCGTATCTGTTTCGCGCGTCGCCGCTTTTCCGCATTTCGGGCAATCGACATGTTTCCAGCTCGGATGATGCGCAAGCGGATTGCCCGGCTTGTCGAAGCTGACATCGTCCGGCAGCTTGACCGGCAAATCCGCTTCCGGCACTGGCACAATGCCGCAATCATCGCAATGAATGACCGGGATTGGACAGCCCCAATAGCGCTGACGCGACACGCCCCAATCTCGCAGGCGATAGTTCACCGTGCCCTGACCCAGCTCCATGTCTTCAATCTGGCTGATCGCCAGGGATTTGGCCTCGGTAATCTCTTTGCCGTCCAGGAAGCTCGAATTCATGATCGCGCCCGGCCCGGTATAAGCCGCATCCATATCGTCGCCCTTACCTGAGCTGACCCAGGTGGCAGACGCCGTTTCCTTATCCGATGGTTTAACCACAGGCAGGATCGGCAGATCATATTTGCGGGCAAAATCAAAGTCGCGCTGATCGTGCGCCGGACAGGCAAAAATCGCGCCCGTACCATAGCCCATCAAGACGAAATTCGCGACATAGACCGGTAAAGTCTCGCCCTCAATAAAGGGGTGCTTCACGGTCAATCCGGTATCGAAGCCCATTTTCGGGGCTTTTTCGATATCGGCTTCAGACGTCCCGACTTTCGCGCATTCAGCACGGAAGTCTTGCAAGGCCACATTCGCCTCAGCCATCTCCACGGTCAGTGGATGATCTGGCGACAGCGCGACAAAACTGGCCCCAAAAAGCGTGTCCGGTCGAGTTGTAAAAATCTCAACACCGCCTTCGTGGCCTGCAGGCACATGACCGGCCCATTCAAATCGCATTTGCAGGCCTTCAGAGCGACCGATCCAATTGGCTTGCATGGTCCGGACTTTTTCCGGCCAGCGGTCAAGTTTCTGCACCTCGGTCAACAAGTCTTCGGCATAATCAGTGATGCGGAAGAACCATTGCACCAATTCACGTTGCTCGACCGGCGCGCCCGAGCGCCAGCCTTTGCCATCAATCACTTGCTCATTGGCCAGAACCGTATTGTCGACCGGGTCCCAGTTCACCTTGGCCTTCTTTTGATAGACCAGACCCTTGTCCATGAATTTCAGGAACAGGCGCTGCTGCTCGCCATAATAATCCGGATCGCAGGTCGCAAATTCGCGCGACCAGTCCAGCGACAGGCCAAGCTTTTCGAACTGCGCCTTCATGGCGGCAATATTCTGATAGGTCCAATCGCCAGGATGAACATTCTTTTCCATCGCGGCATTTTCAGCCGGCATGCCGAAAGCGTCCCATCCCATCGGATGCAAGACATTGTAGCCTTTGGCTTTCTTATGCCGCGCGACGACATCGCCCATGGCATAATTACGGACATGTCCCATGTGCAGGCGGCCCGACGGATACGGAAACATTTCCAGCACATAGGCTTTCGGCGCATCGCCCGCTTCCGCCGGTGTTTTGGCTTTGAACAAGTCCGCGGAGGCCCAGGCCTCACGCCATTTGGGTTCCGCAGCTTGCGGATCGTATCTTGAGGCCATCGCCTCCCCCATCCGTGAAAAATCTAGTCGAGTTCAGACGCTTTGAGATTGCGCGCGCGCGATAGGATCGCATTTTCGAGCTGAATGCCAGTTTCGAGATCGGTGCTGGCATCGATCCAGGTGCCGTCCTGATTGGTCTGACGGAACACGCTGACCTTCACACCGTCCGCTCGCAAGCGCGAATCGAGAATATAGACGGTCGCCTTGATGCGCTCATCCTCAGACCCTTCGAATGACTTCCAGTCATAGATAATCGTACCGCCAAATGGGTCAGCGCTCTCGAGTGGTAAAGCGTTCAACGTGTCGAGACTGGCACGCCATAGATACGGATTCGCGCCGCCTGCGATTTCTTCCACCACACGAGTTTCAGCATTATTGCCGCCACCGAACACGCAACCTGTTAGCGCAAACGCTCCGACTGTTGCTGCGATAAGCGTTGAAACTGCCTTCATATCGTCACTTCCCGTTGGCAAGACCTTGTTGATTAACTGTCTCTATAACACCTCAAACTCAGCCTGCCAGTGCTGATATGCTATAGGCTCACAGAGGATGAAAACGCCGCTTATGTCGATCCGCACTTTGGCTTTGCTGACACCTTGCTTCATTCCATTTTCCGCCGCGCTGGCGCAAGCTGACACGCCTTGGGAGACAGAATTAGAAGCCGAATCTGTCACAGTTGTGACGCCCTTGAATAATGCCGACGCTCCATTTGATGTCGCGCCTATGCTCGGTGAAGTGTCGCTGATCGGCACCAGCGAACGCGTGCTGGAAAATGGCGTCCGTCTACGCGCGCGAGGTGCCTTGCGCTTGCAGGCCGATCATCCCCAACGCCCAGGCGGAACCGGCGACTTTGGCAGCGCGGCTTTCGCCGCCACCGGCGCTTTCTCTGGCCTCTCGGCCGCAGCGCCGGTCGATCAGAGCGATATCCGCACCCGCCTTGAGACCGCCTATTTTCAGATCGATGGCGGCTATGGCGAGCTGCGTCTGGGCAAGGATCAAGGCGTTGGGGCGCGCTTTCATGAAGGCACCAAATCCGTGCTGTCGCATGCCAGGCTGGACAGCACGCTCCTCGACCCGACCGGCCTCAGCACAATCCGAACCCGGCATGACCTGACCGGTCCGAGCCTGAAACTGTCTTATGCCAGCCCGCGTCTCCTCGGTCTGCGCGGCGGCATCAGCTATACGCCAAAGGCAGACGCAGATGGGTTGGATCGACGGCCAAAGGCTGGTGCCGGAGGCATTGCCCCGGAGACCGAAAACGCGATTGAACTTGCCCTTAATGGCACACGGCGGTTGCGCGAATCAGGGTGGCGATTTGATGTCGGTGTAGCCTGGTCGACGGCGGATGTTTCAAGCCCAAGCCTGTTGGTGCCCTATAATCGTGTTGATACCCTGTCCGGCGGCACCCGAATCGAGAAGGACGATTGGACATTTGGCGCCTCCTGGCTCGAATCAGACAATGGCCTACCCGATAGCGACTTCGTGGCTTGGAGCGTCGGCCTACATCGCGAAGCCTATGACACTGAATTTTCAATGGAATTCGGTCAATCCGAAGATGATGGCGCGCAGCTGGACTCGCAGAGTTTTCGAATCGGCGCGGCGCGAGAGATCGCAGACTCCACTCGAATCGCCCTCGGATATGTCACAGATTGGAACGAAACCCTGGGTCAAACCTGGGAATCGCGCGGTGTTGTTGTCGAAATCACACTCTCACAGAAAATTGTAGGAATAACTGGAAATTAAGGTTCTATTAACTGATCTCGCTGCTATCTAGATCACAGGAGTGTCTAAAAATGCGTTTGCTGATCATTTCAGTTGCAAGTCTATGCGGTCTCGCCCTTCCGGCGATGGCCCAGCAAGACGTGCCTGACATGCCAGCGCCAAGCATTGCCGAAACCGATCAGGCCGAGCCAGAGTGGTTTCAGACGTTCAGCTTCGGCAGCGATCAAATTGGATCACCGATCTGGCAGAACACCCCCTCACAGACTTTCAACCTGGCTTGGATCAAAGGCGATCGCTGGAGCCTAAGTCTGGATCTGACCTCTCGCGACGAAGATTCGCCTTTGCCACGCGAGGAAATGCTCGCCGAAGCGCAATTCCGGATTACACCGCGCATTTCTGTTGGCGGTGAATTGTCGATCGGTGCAGAAGAGCTCGACGACACGACGCAATGGGAAGATCAAGAGATCGAAGCTGGCATCCGCCTGCGCTCAGCGTTTAAATTCTAGGCCTTCGCGCCGCGTTTCCCACCGCCGAACACCGGATCAGCCAAGGCTGACGCTTCATCCAATGGCCATCTCGGACGTGCGGAAAATGCCAGCCCGTCAGTCGGCACCATGCCTGCCGCATACCGTTCCGCGCCCGCAAGGGCAATCATCGCAGCATTGTCCGTGCAATGCCGCAAAGGCGGTGCGATCAGCGTCGCACCGGCGTGGCGCGCCACCTCATCCAAAGCTGATCGAATGGATTGATTAGCGGCAACGCCGCCAGCCACGACCAAACGAAGCGCTTCGCTCCGGTCTCGCGCAAACAGGTCCAATGCGCGCCGTGTTTTTTCAGCCAGGCAATCCGCGATCGCCGCTTGATAGCTGGCGCACAGGTCGGCCTGATCAAGCTGATCTAGTGCCCCAGCTTCAACAATCCGCGCCGCTGCGGTTTTCAATCCCGCAAAACTCATATCCAGTCCGGGACGGTTCAAAAGCGGTCGCGGCAAGTCGTATCGGGACGCATCGCCATCGCGCGCCAGTTTTTCCACGGCTGGACCACCGGGAAAGCCAATGCCGAGTGTCTTGGCCAATTTGTCGAACGCTTCACCCGCGGCATCATCGATCGTGGTCCCCAACCGTTGATAGTCGCCAAGACCTTTGACAGCGATAAATTGGCAATGCCCCCCGCTCACCAAGAGCAAGAGGTAAGGAAACGGACACGCCTGCGCCAAACGGGGCGATAGAGCGTGACCTTCTAGATGGTTGATCGGAATGAAGGGTTTGCCCGCAGCCATTGCCAGAGCTTTTCCGGTCATCATGCCAACCATCACGCCACCAATCAGCCCCGGTCCGCTGGTCGCAGCAATCGCATCAATTTCGGCTAGGCTCGCGTCACTCTCATTCAACGCTTGCAAGACAATCTTGTCCGTCACATCCGCATGCGCCCGTGCGGCAATTTCCGGCACCACGCCACCATAAGGCGCATGTTCGTCGATTTGCGATCGCACGACCTCCGATAATATCGTCACCTGCCCGTCTGCGTCGCGACGCAGCACAGCTGCGGCGGTTTCATCACAGCTGGTCTCAATTCCAAGCAGAGTGATCGTGTCGGTCATCGCCGCGATATAGGCAGTTCAGCGCGTCCTGAAAACCGGGTCAGTCCAGCAAGGCCGATTTGATCTCAGGCAACCAGGCTTCCGTCGCAACGTCATAGACTTTCAGCGACCCAGCAAAATCCCAATAGCACCAGCCCAGGCCGCGATTCTCCAAACCCACTCGCATGGCGCGAGTCCATCTGGCGCGCTGTTCAATCGGCACACCTTGATAGACGCCGAATTCGCCTACAAAGACCGGCATCCGCGTGCGGATCTGGACGTCCAGCGCCTTGTCCAGTTCACGCTGCATCTCGGCCACATCGTCGCGCGCGCCCCACCGCACCCCGGTTTTGGTCTGATCCGTCCAGCTGGCGCCTTGGTGGGTAAATTCGAACGGTGAATAATCGTGATAAGTCAGCATGACGCGAGGATCATATTCGGGCCGCGACTCTTCGAGGGCACTGAGATTGCCCCAGAAGGCGGTGCCGAGAATGATCCAGCGATCCGGATGCTCTGTCCGCAACCGCTCCAGGAGACGCTTGTTCAGCGCATCCGTGCGCGCCGTCGTCATATTCGTATGGGGTTCATTGATGGTTTCAAAAATGACCGTGTCCGGCGCGTCGGCAAAATGCGTCGAGAGCTGATCCCAAATCGCTTCCAGCCGCGGCTCATGCGTGTCGGGGTCCTCATTCATGGCATCATAGTGATGCACATTGACGATGATTTGCAGGCCGATCTCCTCCGCCCAAGTCATGATTTCTTCGACACGGGCAAGAAAGGCTGGGTCAATCGAATACGGCGCGGCCATGTCTGTGTGAACCGACCAGCGCACGGGCAGCCGGATTGTGTCAAAACCAGCCTCTTTCAAGCGCACAAGATCTACGCGGCGGACGACATAGCCCCACTCCCCTTCGCTCGGCGCTTCCAGCGCGCTGCCAAGATTCATACACCGCGAAATGGGCGCCTGAACCAGCTCTCGCTTTGGCTCTGGCTCTGGCGCTGCCACTGTCTCTGTGGCTGTGCCACAGCCAGCGATCAGAATCGCTGCTGCCACTAGACCATGCCGCATAATGTCCCTCCTGCGCGGATCCGCTTGCGCGTGACCGTCATCATCCTTAGCTGACTCTCATCTCAAGAAAGGTGCCAAAATGAAAGCCCCTCAGCCGGTTCGAATTGGAACACGTGGATCACCACTGGCTTTGTATCAGGCTGAACTCATCGCGCGCGCCCTCGAACAGGAAAGCGACGGTGCGCTAAAAGGCGAGATTGTGACCTTCACCACCAAGGGGGATCAGTTGACCTCCGAAAGGCTGATCAATTCGGGCGGGAAAGGTCTATTCACCCGGGAAATCGACCGCGCCGTAGATGCAGGCGAGATCGACATTGGGGTGCACAGTTTGAAAGACGTGCCCAGTCTTCTGCCTGACGGACAAACCCTGATCGCCTATCCTGAACGCGTCGACCCGAGGGACGCGTTTTTGACCGCGAATGGCATCGCGCGGCTGCAAGATCTACCAGAAGGGGCGGTGCTCGGTACGGCGAGCCTGCGACGTGAATCCCAGGCCCTCGCTTTGCGGCCAGACTTAAAAGTCGTGCCCTTTCGCGGACGGGTTGAAACGCGGATCGAAAAACTAAAGCGAGGCGAGGCCGATGCGACCTTCCTCGCCATGGCGGGTCTTATAAGACTGGGGCTCGACCATCTCGCAATCCCAGTCACGATCAAGGACATGTTGCCTGCCGCAGGACAAGGCATCATCGCCGTCGCCGCTCGCAGTGAAAATCTCTCAGATCGAGTGCGGCACGCTTTGAGCCGCGTTGATCACGCCGCCACCCGCGCCATGGCGACCGCTGAGCGCGCTTTCCTCGCTGAGCTGGATGGATCTTGCCGAACCGCTATGGCGGCGCAGCTCACCAATGTTGATGGCACCTGGCATTTGCGCGGCGAAGTCCTGACACCAGATGGTCAGACCAAATGGAGCGCGCGAGCGGAAGCTCTGATGTCGGCGTCGCTGGATGATCTCGCAGCGCTTGGCACGGCATTGGCGCAAAACATTCGCGACCAGGCCGGTGGCGACTTACCTGTCTTCACAGAGTAAGGGGCTCGGATGTCGACGTCATCTGTGCCCATCATCGTGACCCGCGCCGAACCCGGCGCCAGGCAGACCAGGGAGCATCTTGAAGCATTAGGTCTGAACGTGGTGTCCACACCGATGCTGACCTTGGACCTTTTGCCCGAGACGCAATTGCCGGACGCCCAGGATCTTGCCGGACTGGTCTTTACCAGCGCGAATGGCGTACGAACCTATGCTGAACGGCGCTCAGACCGGGCCTTGACCACCTGGTGTGTCGGCCCCGCAACTGCTGAAGCGGCACGTCATGCCGGCTTTCCTGATATTCGCGAGTCGGCCGGAAACGCCGTCGACCTGGCAAACTTAATATCAGCACACGCCACGCCGTCGGACGGACCCTTGCTGCACGTCGCAAACGCAGCGGCCACCGGAACGCTGAAACAGACTCTGACTAGACTTGGTTTCGACGTGCGTTTCGCCCCGCTCTATGCGATGCGGCCTGCCGACACGCTGCCGGACAGTCTCAAACAGCTGATCGACCGAGGCGCCCCCGCCATTGTTCTCATCCATTCCGCGAAAGGCGCGACCGCTTTGGCGAACGTAACCCAGGCTCCGCAATTGAAGACTTGGCACCTTGTCGCAATTTCGGAACAGGCCTGTGCGCCATTAGTATCGCTCGCCCGCGGCGGCACCCATATCGCCACTGCCCCGAACGAGGCTGGATTGATGCGTGCGCTGGACCAAGCCCTCGCCACACTTTCGGCCTGAACGATGGCGATATACACTTGGAACGACTCACTTAATCGGAGGTTCGGACATGTCAGACACACCGCTTCCCCCTTTACCGGATGAAGACGCCCCGATTGACGCCGAATTCGAACCTGCCGAACGCAGCGATCAGCCCCCCCGATCAAGGGGTGGTGGCCCCGGCTGGGCAGCTTTTGGTCTTGTCTTTTTCTTGGCACTGGCAGGTTTCGCACTCGCGGCCGCGACCGCAGGTTTCATTCCTGGATTTAAGCCAGGCACCGGACCGCTCAATTCGGTACAGACGGACCTTGCTGCTGTGCAATCAGGGCTCAGCGAAGATCGCAGCGAAACTGCGACCTTGAGCACCGACATTGCAACGCTCCAAGCGCGCGCCGACAGCCTGTCCGCGGATCGCACGCGGAGCAATGCCGATCTGCGAAATCTGCGGACCGAAATCGAAACCGTCCAGGCAGATATCTCAATCTTGCAGCGCGCCCGCGTTGCCAGCCTGGCCGATAGCAGCGACCGAAACAGCGAAGAGGATGCAGCCCCTGATTTGACCGCGCTCAAGTCACGGGTGGCCTCTCTCGAAGATGCATTGATCACGCAGCTTGAGACCTACAATATCGCTCTGGAAAGTCTGAAAACGCGTGTTGAAGCGCTCGAAACCCAGGCTTCATCCGAAGGACTGAGTGCGGCCAATGCATCAAATGCCCGAACCGAAGCGGCGCTGGCTCTTTCAGCCATTGAGGCCGCCGCGCGCCGCGGACGCCCCTTCCTGTCCGCGCATCAAAAACTGAGCGCAGCCATGCCGAGCAACGAGGCCGTCGCCCGTCTCTCCCCGATTGCCCCCAAAGCGGTGCTGACCTTGTCGGATTTGCGCGACGCGTATCCGGCCCTCGTCGATCAGGCCCTGGATGCCGAAGCAGAAGCTGACGGAGGCAGCTCGAGTTGGATGCGCAGCCTGTTCGGGGATGGCATTCAAGTTCGCCGCGACGGCGAAGTGACCTCAAGCGATCATCTCAGCCGCGCGCAGGCTGCCTTGGACGAAGGCCAGCTATCTGATTCCGTTGAACATATCCGTGCCGCAGACCCGAATGTTCAGTCTGTCTTCACAGATTGGCTGGATAATGCCCAAGAGCGACTCCTATTGGAGCAAACCCTGGAGGCCCTGCGCCTCGCCATGATTGCGGAAGAACGCCCATGATCATCCTGTTCTTGATCGTCTTGCTGATCGTTCTGGCGGGGATTTTTGTCTTATGGGCGTCCCGCTTGCCGGGCGGCCTGACGCTGGATCTCGGCAATGGGACGATTTACGAGTTTGAGATTGTCTGGGCGCTGCTCGCTATCTTGCTGGTTGGTGCTGCCTTAGCGCTGATCTGGTCTTTGCTCACCGGCCTGGTCACCTTGCCACACCGGTTCACCAAGTCGCGTCGAGCCTCTAAAACCAAAGCTGCGAACCGAGCGCTTGCAGAGGGCTTGCTAGCGGCTGAAGCCGGTGATGCGGCACTTGCCAAAAAGCTGTCCAAGAAAGCCGCTCAACATGCCGAAGATGATCGGCTCAAGCTTTTGCTGGAAGCCCGCGCGGCAGAAATTTCAGATGACTGGTCCGGCGCAGAACGGGCCTGGGGTCAATTGGCGCGCCTGCCTGGCGGACAGTTGGCTGGCTTGCGCGGCGCCGCCTCTGCGGCAAGCGCCCGCGGCGATGCCATCTCAGCCGAAGCCCGCGCCCGCGAAGCGCTCGAGCTGAAATCCGGCGCCGACTGGCCATTCAATTCCCTGTTTGACAGCCAGGTCGCCGCCGCAAACTGGGCCGCCGCCCTAACCACACTCGCGACCGGCGAGAAACGCGGCCAGATCAGCGGCGAAAGCCTGCGCCGGCGCCGCGCGGTGCTGTACACCGCGCAAGCGGCCGCCTTACAGCATAGCGAGCGCAAGGAAGCCCAACGCCTGCTCGCGGAAGCCATTCGCTCCGCCCCCTCATTCCCGCCCGCCGCCTGGCACGGCGCCCGGCAATTGATGATCGATAACAAGATCAAAGCCGCTCAAGGGGTTCTGGAACTGGGTTGGAAAGCCCGGCCGCATCCAGCCTTGGCGCAATTGATGCAGCGCTTTGATGATAATGCGAACCCGAAACTGATCGCCGAACGGCTGCGCACCTTGATCGCGACCAATCCCGATCATCGCGAAAGCCGCATCCTGGAAGCTGATCTTGCGATGCGCGATCGCGACTGGCTGAGTGCCGTCAAGTCGCTGGCCATTCTGGTCGAAGAGAAGCCCACGGCGCGCCTGTGTCTGTTGCTGGAGAAAGCCTTGCGCGGATATGGCGATCTCACCGAAGCCGAACGTTGGGGCCGCATGGCGGTCACGGCCGCACGCGAGCAGGAATGGTCGGATATCGATCCGCGGGGCGGCGCATTCCAATATGGACCCGCTGACTGGTCGCGCCTGGTCTATGCTTTTGGCGATGCCGGAACTTTGGTGCATCCACGTTATGAGCGTTCCGAGCGGGAACTGGATGCCAGCCGTCCGATCGCCCTGCCAGCGCCTGGGTCGGCTGGTCAAACCGCGCCGAAAGCCCCGCGTACAGAGGTTGTGACCCCACCTCTGGACTATGCGCCGAGCGAGGATTAGCGCTGACCGAGAGCGTGCACGTTTTGCTTGCGAAAACGAGGCACGAACGGTATGTCACCGCCTCGACTTTGGTTGGCCGCGTTAGCTCAGCTGGTAGAGCATCGCATTCGTAATGCGGAGGTCGGGTGTTCAAGTCACCTACGCGGCACCATTGTCACTTGTGATTTCGACGCGCTGAAAAATTTGAGCCAGGGCTCAAATTTCGCAAATGAATGCTTGCGCACCTGCGAAAGCGAATCCAGCCCTCATTCGTCCTCGTCAAACCCAATCCGCTTTTCAATAATGAAGAGCGGCCGTCTTTTCGTCTCATCAAAAATGCGAGAAATATACTCGCCAAGAATGCCAATACTGAGCAATTGCAGACCGCCCAGAAAGAAAATCGCCACAGCGAGAGTCGTATAGCCCGGCACGTCATTGCCGAAGACCAAAGTGGAAATGCCAATCGATATGGCATAAAGCAAAGACAGCGCAGCGATCATACTCCCCACCCAGGCGCTCACCCGCAACGGTGCTGCGCTGAACGAAATCATGCCGTTCCAGGCATAGCCACACAATTTTGAAAAGGACCATTTGCTCGCGCCTGAATGGCGCCGAGCGACGTCATACAGAACGGCTTCGCTTGAGTACCCGACCCAGGCATATAGGCCTTTGAGAAACCGGTTCTGTTCCGGCAGGGCGTTCAAGGCGTCAACCACGCGCCGAGATATGAGGCGAAAATCGCTGGCATTGGTCGGAATCGGTACGTTCGTTACGCTCGCGAACAGGTAATAGAAAAGCGCCGAGAAGACGCTGCGCGCACAGCTCTCCGTTTGCCGCGAGCGGCGCAAACCGTAGACCACGTCGACGCCGCGCGCCTGGATCGCCATCATTTCCGTCAGGCTTTCTGGAGGGTGTTGCAAGTCGCTGTCCATAAGCAGGACGTGCGCACCAGAGGACGCCTGAAGACCCGCGCATAGTGCGGCTTCCTTTCCAAAGTTGCGGGACAGTTTGATGATGCAAATGCGCGACTCGTCGCGATGCCAGTGCTCCAGAATCAACGGCGTCTGATCGCGGCTGCCATCGTCAACACATATCACCTCCCAGCGCGCCGTTTGTTGATCGAGCACGGGGATCAACCGCGTGAAGAGCGGCGCGATCGCCTCAGCTTCATTGTACATGGGCAGGATAACTGAAATGTCCGTTGGTTCATTCGGCAGCGAGGCCATGGATGATAGATCAGATTCATCCGGCATGACCTAGTCTGCCTCCTCTGGATAATCTGCGTACAGGCTCACGCGATGCTGCCTCAGCACCTCAATGCGTCCGCCAATATCATGCGCGGGATGATGCAAGTTCAGATAATCCTCCGGTCTGGGCTCGACCGGCATCGCATTGAGCTGTTCTGCCCGGGTCTGGATTTGCTGGGAGAGTTGGACACTTTTGTTCACAACGCTCGGAATATTGCCCAACTTCAACAAGAAAAGCAGGCTGAGCAGCGCCGTCAGGTTGCGATGTTTGCGCTTTGGCTGGCTCGCCATAGCGAGCATGACCAGGCTGAAAACCGCGATCCAGAACAGATTGCCGAACGTGATGTAGCGGCTGACAAAGGCCTGATCAGTGCCGAACATGTCGAACCGGCCGATCGCGGTCAGCACCCCCGCGCCGACCCCATAAGCCGCCAGGGCGAGAAATGGCGCCGTATTCGTCCAAACGCGTGTTTTGTCCGTCCGGTACAATGTCCTCACCGACCAGGAGATCAAACCCAATCCAATCAGAGTCGCTGGCACCGCGCTGTCGCGCGCGAAGCGGACAATCGGCGATGCAACAAAATTCAATGTGTAATGCATCAGCCCGAGCCAGGTTTTCGGATCCAAGAGATCCGGCAAAGCGCTGGCGGAATATGCGGCCGTCGGGGCGTTGAATGCCTGCGCAAAATGCCAAAACAGCCACGCACTCATGATCGTCCAGATCAACAAACTGCTCAGCCCATGCTGCCCGCGCCATGCGCCTTGCAGCAAAAGCAGGGCATAACCGATTGGCAGCAACACCCAGCCTGTCCCAAATCCATATATGGCCGCCATCGTGGCCAAAGCCGCGACACTGGTCTGCGTCACATGCGGTGGCCCGGCGCTTAATCGCTCAATCGTCCAGAGCGTGCCGGCGATGTTGATAAACACCGCCACTTGCCAGCCCCAGAGCCAATTTCCGGCCTGATCCAGTGAAAATAGAAAGAAGGCCGCAACACCGAACAGCCAGATTCGTATCTGAGGGACGCTCCATACCGCCACGCTGCGATCGAGCAGGCGCGCCAATGCCACAAAGCCGACCCCTGCGAACAGAACACTGGCCAAACATTCAACCCAATGACGCATGCCTGTCACTTCGGCCAGGCCAAGCATCACTGCATAGCCGGATGCGTGCCAGTGATTGCCGTGCAAAGCGAAAAGGTCGCCCATCGCGAGGCTGCCGGCCTGCTGACTGGCGAATAGAGGCACGATGTCCCAGTGATCGTGATACGGCGCCCGGTAATAGAAGGTGAGGCTAAAACTCAACGTGATGGTGAACAAGAACAGGACCGAAGCCCATTTGAGAGTCTGGTCCTGCATTCGCGCCCGCTCCACTCCAAGCGCACCCCCCCCGATGGGGCGCGGCGCTCATACGCAACGAGGCGTTCAAATCATGTTGGGGACAGAGGGACGATATCTCAGCGTCTCAAAAATCGCGTGGAGGGGTGTTTGGGGGGATAGGAAGAGGGGGAAGACGGGTCCTGGAAAAGCACTGCGCTTACGCTTGTGCATTCATTCCCTATTTTTGGTTCCCCGGACCAAAAATTTTGCTGCGCAAACCGGGAATGAATGGTGGTCGATACTAGGTTCGAACTAGTGACCCCTGCAATGTCAAAGCGTTCTTTGGCGGTTTGCCAGAGTTTGCGCACGTTTGCTCAATCTTGAAATTTTACAATTAAAACAAGATATTGTAGGGTTTCCAAGGCTGCCCAAGCTTGATCGCGTTTGCGCCGAATTGAGCGAGCGGTGGTGACATGGTGGTAACACAACCACCTGAACTTGGAGAATTGAATGACGGAAGTTTCGCTAAAACTAACCAAGCGCAGCGCCGAAAGCTTGCTGCCAAAACCGACGAAATATGTCGCGTGGGACTCCGAGGTATCTGGTTTCGGCGTTCGGGTGATGCCATCAGGTTCCAAGTCTTATATTCTTAAGTATCGAATTGGGAGAGGTCGCGCTGCAAAAACCCGGACTATTACACTCGGAAAACTAATCGACTCCACACCTGAAGCGGCGCGACGAATGGCCAGGGACTATAAAGCCGAGGCCCGGTTGGGCCAGGACCCATTCAAAACCGAAGAGCAATCAGTAGAAGATGGCGCCCAGACGTTTGCTGAGCTTTTCGAAACTTGGCAGAACAAAGCCGCTCATATCAGCCGACGCACAGGTGCACTGCGCAAATCCGCCAACGTAAAATTGGATGTGGACCGTTTGACGATTCACGTTTTGCCGCTGTTGGGCAAGAAACCGATCAACCAGATCAAATTGGCCGATATCGCTAACGTGCGAGACCAAATCACCAGCGGGGCAACAAAGACCCAAAAGAAAACGAAGCCACGTGGGGTGAGACGTGCAAGCGGTGGTGCCGGAACGGCCAAAAGGACCATAGGAATTTTATCGAGCGTATTCGCGTATGCCGTCGAACACGAGCTTCTAGATCGCAATCCTTGCAAGGGTGTGCGACTTGCTCCGAGCAAAAACAACGAACGCTTCCTGACGGAAGCCGAGGCGAGGCGCCTCGGAGAGGTTCTCAAGAGTTGGGAAAGCCGTGAAAACGCGAAACAAGCCGTTACAATTATCCGGCTGCTTTCGCTAACCGGAGCGCGGCGTTCCGAAATTTCAGAGCTCAAATGGTCTGAGATTGACTTTGATCAGGGGTTTTTGCGGCTCGGCGATACTAAGACAGGAATGTCAATTCGGCCGATTTCCAAGCTCGCGCTAGACTTGCTCGATTTGCAGTCACGAGAACATGAGAAATGGGTGTTTCCAGCCTCTACAGGGCCCGCCGCTTATCAGGGACTGGGAAAAATATGGCGCCAGATAAGAAGCGAAGCTGGCCTCGAAGACGTTCGCATGCACGACTTGCGTCACAGCTTTGCTAGTTTTGGAGCGGCCAAAGGCCTCTCACTTCCTATGATAGGCGCTCTCTTAGGTCATAAGAGTTTTGCGACGACACAGCGTTATGCACACCTGACGAATTCAGCAGCGCAAAAAGCGGCTGAAGAGATTGGGCGCGTTGTCGGCGACGCCATGGATATTTCACTAGGTTGATTATTTCTCTCGTAAGAACCGAAAGAACTATCGTGTCCAACCCTATGTATCCGGAGTGGGCGTAAGATTCTCTTATTCCGGGATTAGCAACAGATTGCTTGGCAGTTAATTCCTAGAAGCGGTCGTTACCCGATCAGCGATTGGTACAAAAATTATCTCTTTTGCACTTTCGTCTGGTGGTCGATAGCTCCTGCGCCGTTGGATCAATCCGCTCCCATATAACAAAAGTTTAATCACACAACATCTTGTGGCTGCGTCATCTGCCCACACATCCAATGGTAGTTTACGCTAGGGGAGGCGCATCATGAGTGATGCTCCAGATGACGAATTCGAAGAACTACCGGCAGGTGAAGACTGGCACAAATGGGCGCGAGGCGCTTTGCAGGTGGCAGGCTCCATACCTTTTGCTGGTGGGGCATTTTCAGCAATGGCGGGGGCCTGGTCGGAAAAACAACAGGAAGAGATAAACGACTTCATTCACGCGTACCTGCGAATGATGCGTGATGCTATCGACGAGCAAAATCGGACGTTCGCGGAAATTGTCTCCCGAATCGACGCCGAAGACGAACGAGCACGAGAGAGAATAAAGTCGCCCGAGTACCAGAGACTTATGCGAAAGGCATTTCGTAATTGGGCTGGTGCCGAAAGTGAAACCAAGCGCGAGTTGGTTCGTAACATTCTCACAAATGCGGCTGGAAGCGACATATCTTCTTATGACGTACTGAATTTGTTTCTGGATTGGTTGCACAAGTATTCCGAATTGCATTTCCGCGTGATCTCGGATGTCTACCAAAATCCCGGGACGACGAAGGCGGAGATATGGGAACGGCTCGGGAAAGGTCGCCCTCGCGATGACTCCGCCGAAGCGGACTTGTTTAAGTTGCTTTTCCACGATCTCAATCTTGGTGAGATCATCCGCAAAGAGCGGCAAGTGAACGCGGACGGACAGTTTTTGGCGCAACCAAGAGGACGAAAACAATCGGGTGGGCGCCGCACATTGGTTTCCGCGTTTGAAGACCAAAATCGCCAAGAGCTAACAGCTCTCGGCACTCAGTTCGTACATTATGCGATGACCGACGTCCCGGTAAAAATCAATTACAAGGAGCCCTTTGATGATGAGAATCAGTAGATATGACGATGAAGAGCTACTGTTCAGCAAGTACGGCTGGTCGGGCGTTGTTCGAGCCAACGAAGAGAAGATTAAAGAGATCGCAGCTGAGAAAGGCTTGAGTGATTTCGATCGAGACTTTGATGAATTGGTTGATGATTTGGCCAAAGAGTACACGCCGGAAGCCCCGGTTCTCCTCACCGATGAAGTTTCAGTAGACCGAATAGAAGTTGAGGTTGCTAGACCAAGAGATCCATACTCACGACGGCGTTCGTTTGGGGGCCCTGAGACTATTCGAAAAAACGCGGTAGAGGTTACCGTTCCAGTCGAAGGCGATACGGGTTTTTTTCGAGTGCAGCCTGCTACGTCAGACTCCGCCCCTCCACGCGCGCGTGTTGCAGAAGATCACCTCGTGTTTCAAGTCATCATTGAGACTGATGACAAAGACGAATTGCGCGCTAGCATCAACGAACGAATTGCGAAAATAGAAAAGTACCTCAATTGGATGCGTCAGTCTGCCGAAGGTCTTGCGTCCAGAATGCAGGCATTGGCGCGAAGCGAGCTTGAGCATCGAAAAAAACAGCTCTCATCCGCTGATGACTTAGTGAAGGGCCTAGGCTTCAAGGTAAAAGGCGAATAGAGAATCGCTCCTAACACTTTAGCTGGGACTGATCGGCACCGAATAAAAGACACCGACCGGTGGGACCAATTGATGCTCTGCCACCGATCCGAGCCGATTTGCGTGTTTCCATCTCTGTCATCGGACTGAATTTGTCAGGAAGCTAATGTCTCCTATTGCTCGCCCACCGGAAATCGCCAGAGGCTGTTGTGGGGCGAGTTTAAGCCGCTGAGATAACCCGAATCTTCACAAGGGTTTCGTTTCTGGCAGTTGCATAAGCCTACTCGCCTAATGTTCGATGCCCAGCCTAATGGGCGCGCCCACCTCCACACGCTCAAACCGCTCACCCATTGCATCCTGAAACTGATCAAAAACCGCATCATGCGTGTCGTGTCCTCCGAGGGCCAGAATCGACAATTCACGACTGAGCAACTCAATTTCATTTTCAACTATGCTTTGATCGATCGGGGCAAAAACGCCGTTGCCAGACGCAAGTCGTCGCTGAGCGTCGATGCCGGCCACGAACAAGCGACCTTCAGGCACCGGATAATGGAGATCGCCTATAATCGCATAAAGCGGCTCGTCAAACGCATCTTCTATTCGTTGAAGCAGCTTCGGCACCGTCTGGTGACCACAACCGACGATCACAACAAGACCACGCCCTTCTAGATTGATAACAAGAGCTTGCTCATCGATCTGACCAATGAATAAGCGCCGAGGGATAGGTCCTGTCGAAGCAGTACCAGTCGAAAGCGCACGGGGCGACGTTACCTTTTGCACGGTCAATCCCGGATAACTCATGTTTGTCGGTGCATATACCAAAGGATTGCTCAGTTCCGCCTGCTCTGTTCCGAAGGAGAAAGACTTCGCCCTTGCCCAATCCACACCGCCGACATGATCGCGGTGGAGGTGACTGATGAAAATCATATCAATGTCGGAATGCGCCACGCCAAGGCGAGCCATATTGTGTTCCAAGGGCGATGGAGTTTCACCAAACCGATTGAGCCCGAGGTCGAAAAGAATGGTCTCTTGGTCAGTCTTTATCAAATAGGACACACCTGGCTCGGTCCGCAAATCATCACTGTCGCTATGCCAATTTACGAGGGGCAGAACTTCAAGGCCGCGTGTCGTTCCGAACTCAGGAACCTTGTCCACGGTGGCAAGCGCCCACGCCTCATCCAGGCGCTTTGCATCTTTTGCCCGTTGACCGTCAACAATTGCTATCCCGATCAGAGGACCAAGCAGCAAAAGCAGGAGTAGGATCAGCAAAAATCGTCTCATAATATTGGCCTCATAAAGGGTTCAAATCGAAGTCGTCTCAAAGAATAGAAGAAGTGATCCGAGAACGCCGCCACCGAGAATGACGGTCACCACAGCCAGAACCAATAAGACGCGTCCGCTGGAAGCCAGAAGCTTAGAAGTCGATGTCTTTATGCCGATGGCCGCTATCGCCAAGATCAAGCAACCTTGCGAAAGAGCATTGGCCGTGGAGCGCGCGAATCCTGGCACCAAGCCTACGCTGTTGATCCCTACGAAAAGAGCGAAGATGATCAGGAATATTGGAAAACGAGGCAACGTGATCCGTTTAGGTTTCTCACAGTTTCTCTGCGAAAACAGTATTCCCACAACTAAAGCCACCGGCATCAGACAGGCGACCCTTAGCAGTTTCACGATGGTGGAGGTTTCCGTCGCTTCCGGAGAAAACAGCGCTCCCGCGCCGACCACTTGGGCGACATCGTGTATCGCGGCGCCAAAGAATATTCCGGCCTGCACGTCATTCAGTCCTAGCGCTTGGGCAAGAGCCGGATAGGCAATCATCGCGGCGGTGCTGAAGGTGGTCACGCCGATGACCGACATAACAATAGTGTCGACTTTTGCCTTGCGAGGCAGCACGCTCGCAATCGCCAAGGCCGCGGAGGCCCCGCAAATGGCAACTGCGCCTGCGGTAATGATTGCACTTTCACTTTTGAGGCCGGCCCATTTTCCAATCTGCCAGCCTATGGTTAGGGTCATCACCAAGCTGGTCAAAACCAAGAGCGCCGTTGCCCAACCGAGCGCTGCAATCTGAGACAGGGTTATCTGCATCCCCAAAAGCGAGACGCCGGCTTTCAGAATTGCGTCACCTGCCAAATTGAGACCCGCAGACTGCGTGTCGCTGGCGCCGGGCGCTTTGAGCATTAGTCCGATAACAAGCACAAGTAACAGAACAGGCGCGCCAGTGATGTTTGATAGAAAAACGCCGCACAGAGAGACAATTCCTGCCAGCAAGAGCCCGTCCCAATGCATCATGGGTGGTGTGAGCCAACTCAGCCATGGCGCAGCAATCATAACATTTCTTATGGCCATTGATCTACAGCGCAGCGTTATAAGCGTCGTCAAACTCACAGCTTAATATGTGGGGACCAAAGGCCGACCCGATCAGCATCCGGCCTGACGCGTCATCGACAATGGCGACCGATCCACCAGAATGCTCCGAACCATCATTAACGTAAAGCCGTTCGACAGTCTCGCGCGATGGATCGTAGACCAACACTTCAGATGGCGAAGGTGATGTTTCTGAGCGTTGATAGCCCATAGCAAGCGTCAGAAGCTTTGGGTGACCCGCAATGAAGACACGGCCATCTGGATTGACGGTTATGTTATCGACACCTGTCTCCAAGGGCACATGACGTTTGAACGAGAGAGATTTTGATATTGGATCATAATCAAAAACAGACAATCGTTGGGCGATGGTTTCACCAACATAAAGCACTCTTTGCGATGGACTGAAGGCAATCCCATTGGCCATCTGTAGGTCTTCAGCCACATACTCGGCCGTCTCGGTATTGATACGCAAGACTTTGCCGGTGCGAAGCTGTCGCGCGCCTTCAAGGATTTCGCCCAGCGTTGCCGCGTCAGCCTTTTTGTCGAGAGTCACGAGCGCTTCTGTTGGTCCAATCGCGACCAGATCATTTGGATTGCGCAGAAGCGGATGTTTCAGCGTTCGTTCCAGCAACAAGTCCCCCGAAGCGGTCACGCGAAAGACTTCGATCGTGTGCCCGTCGCTTGGGCGATTGGCGACAAATAGGCGGCGGGTTCCCATTTCATCGATGTGAAGGTCCATACCAAAGCTGCGAAATACCCCTGGTTCTGTGGGAGCAAGGTCGTTTGGCACGGCCAAGTCTGGTGACGCCATGGGCAGTGACCAAACCTTGGCGCGGCCCGGTCCTCCAGAGCGGAAGGATCGACGGTCCCCGCCAACCGCGTAAACCGTTCCAGCTTCCCGGTCCCACACGAGATCTTCCGGCCCTTCAAATCCCACAAGAGGACTGCAGGTTCCATCGAAAGCAGAGACAATATTACGGGTTTCCCCGGCTCTGACATAAGTCGACCAAGCGAACATCCCGAACCAAATAAGCAGCGCGACCACAACCCATAAGAGAACACGCAAGAGCACATCGGTCCAAACACTATAGCCCTTCAGTGGCGTTGCGAGATCATCTGGAATGGGCATAGGTTTGAGCGCCGACACATCGGCACCGCCAGTGTTTCCTTTGGGCACCCATCCGAACAGGTATCCGGGAATCACCGCAATGATCCGGAGAATTTGACCTCTGGTTTCACGCCAGTCAGTTTTACGTATGCCAACTTTCAGCATCCACCAATGCGTGATGAAATGCGTTGTGAAGTATCGCTGACCGAGTATGTGTGCTCGCTCCAATAACCGGAACGCTTCATCTAATTGATCACGCTTGTAAGCGTTTTTGGCTAGCGACATTTCTTGGCCGAATGCGGACTTGATAGCGGCTTTCATAATTCAACCTTCGATTAGAACTGTCGATGGTCTTTTTCCGCGATCTGTTCTGTTTAGTATTGAACGAAACGCTCGTTTGCCAATTGCCGCTATTGGCCCGCGTTCAATGCCTGCAAGGGCGTCACCCCCATAATCTTTCCCATTGTCCGGGTGAGATGCGCCTGGTCGGCAAATCCGCCAGCGTAGGCAGCCTCGGCCAGCGATGCGCCTTGTGCCATTGCCTGTGCTGACCGCCGCGTAGCTTGCCATATGAGCCACTTAGACAAGGGTACACCAAGTTGCTTTTGTGCGATTGCACGCAACCTTGGTTCCGATAGGCCGCATGATTTCGCCGCTGCCGAAATCGCACCTTTTAACTGCGCCGTCCGCAAGAATTTGAGGGCCTCCAACAGACGCAAATCTATTTGGGAGCCGATTTTACCAAAGTCCAATTTCAACGAATCAAAGAGCGTATCAAGTTCACCCTCCCAGTTTATTTGAGCGATGAGATTCGGATCGACCCTTGAGACATCATCATCCCCGGCAAAGCTTTGAACATATTGCGCCAGCTGCGATTGGGGTTCAATCAACACAAGCACGGCTTTGCCTGATGGGTGAAGCGTGTGGCGTTTTCCTGCTTTCACACAAAGCGCCGCACCAGAAATGACCTGATCACTCTGATCAGTAATCGAGATATTTGAACCAAGGGACACGGTCAGTTGGAGCGTGGCGTGAGCATGCGGGCGATTGTCCGCGGCGCGTCCGCGATAGACAAGCCAAGTATGACCAATGTAGAATTCACCCTTCCAGTCCATTCGTCTACTATAGGGCTCACGAAATTTTAGGGCTACTGCATACGCTGAAAGCGGTTGGGAATCGCTGCTCTTGAGCTCTCACATTCGGACTTCCAACGACAGTATTTAGGGCGTTTATTGCCAACACTCAGCGACCGGTTTAGGGCGACTTAAGCCTCTGAGCTAATGTCTGCTAATGCTCGCATTTCAGAACGTTCGAGTGTCTTTGTTTGCGCGAGCTTAAGCCGCTCATAGACAGTTCTTAACCGCGGAGTCCGTCATGCTCACGATGTTGGCTTTATCCAACCCCGAAAGACCGACTTTAATATCGGCATGATCACATAATTCATCAGGACAACGATTAGTCCCACGGCCATAATTGTGATGACTAGCGTTTGTCCGGGGAGTAACCGCGACAGCAGTTGCGGAATAAAGTACACTGGCGCCAACAGACCGATGAAAGTCAGGGCTGCCATCTTGTGTCTTGGCAACGGTGTGCACTGGTCAATTGGATTGTCTGGTGTCGTAGCCATTTTCGTTTCCTCGTTGATTGCTGATCGAAAAATGTGAAGGGGTAGGATCAGTCACACCCCTCCACATACATCGAAACGCTAGCGTGAAGCTGCTTGCTCCATGGCACTGGATCGGACCTGGTCAACCAGTATCGACCAATCCATGGCGAGTGCTGAATAGACTTCCATTGCTTTTGGTGAAGCATTATCAGCAAGGATCTCGATCATGAGGCTGGCCCCGTCGGCGATCACAACACCGCTTTGAACAAGGCGCGCCATCCCGGTTTCCCGTTTAGTGGAATTGAAATTTCCACTGGCATCCACGGCCACATAGGCCTCGAAACCTTCTCTCACGGCCCGCATCGCCGGGAAAGCAGCGCAAACTTCGAGGGAAATTCCCGCAAAGATAAGTTTCTTTCGTCCCGTCGCTCGTATAGCTGCTTCGACTCGGGGGTCGTCCCAGGCATTCACGGTTGTGCGATCGATGAATGTATTATCTGGCAACGCTTCTTGCAGCTCTGGAAAAGCAGGGCCCCAAAGCGTCTCCGCCGACGTTGTGCTTGTCACGATTGGAATACCGAGGGCGCTGGCAGCTTTCGCGAGGCCAACAACATTATGCTTTAACTCAGCAATAGAATAATCCCGAATGCCAGTCATGAGACCGACTTGATGGTCTATCAGAACAAGAGCTGCGTTCTCCGCGGTCAAGGGCTCAGGGTTGTAGTGCGTCGTAGTCATGGTTCACTCCTTATGGTTGGTTGAGACGCTGGGTTTGAATTATTGGTCGTCGAGTGATCCAAGTTTGCCCGCTGCGTGGGCGGCAAACATGGCTTCAACTTCTTTTTTGGTACTCATCGCGAACGGGCCGCGCTGAACAAATGGCTCTCGCAAAGGCTCGGCTTGAAGAATGACGAAATGCGCTTTTGAGTTTCCGGAAATGATCAGATCTTGCGTTTGTTCCTGGGCTTGGATCGACACCGACGCACCGGATTTGAGATTTGCCGTTGCTTCGCTGTTTCGGATGGCAACGGCGCCGTCGACGCCCATTATCCAGGCAGATCGTCCGCTTGGCACTTGATGCTCGAATGAAGCGCCCGCTTCCAGATTTACATCCAGGATGGTCATTGGGAGTGCGGGTGAACTAGCACCTTTCATCCCATTGCTCTCGCCAAGCACCAGGCGCGCGCGATATCCCTGGCCGACAAGCACAGGCATTACGGTTGCTTTCACATGCAGAGATTCTGGTGCGTCATATTTCATGCGCGCCGGTAGATTTACAAAGACCTGCAGCGCGTGGGTGCGTGCACCTTGTTTCGGTTTTTCATCATGGACAGCGCCGCGACCTGCTTTCAGCCAGTAGAGGTCTCCTGGCATTAAATCGATATCGTTTCCGAGGCTGTCTCTGTTGTTGAAGACGCCTTCACTGTCTTCGAAAAGTATGGACACTGCCGACAGACCCGCATGGGCGTGAGGCCCAAATGTAGGGGTAGTCATGGTGAAGTGATCCACCATGATCAACGGGTCCATGGCTCCCGCATACATCGTGTGCTTGAAACTCAACGCGTCAAACCCTGCGCCGATCGCAAACGGTTCGCCTTGAACTTGCGTCAGTTCTCTCTGATCAGACTGTTCGTCTAGATTGCATAAGTCATAGGGCATTGGAGTTGCCTTTCTTTCGTTCGATTAAGTGAGTTGGTTGGAATGATGTTCCGTGCGCTCTTGCTCTGAAGCGCCAAGGTATCGACCGGTCTTGTTGGATCCCGGTTGCGCAGCGGCGTTTGATGTCAGTCTGTATGAACGTGGGGTCTGCCCAGCCCAGCGCTTAAACGCACGGGTGAAGCCGCTTTGTTCTGAGAACCCCGTCAAAAATGCGATTTCGGCGAGGAAGAGATCTGTCTCTATCAGCAGTCTTAGTGCGAGTTCTTTGCGAGCTAGATCCACGATGCGCTGAAAGGAGTGTCCGCTCTCGGATAGTCGTCGCTGTAAGGTTCGGGGCCCAAGCCCCATTTCCGAGGCGACGGCGGATAGAGTGGGTACCCCGTCACTAAGGGTATCGGCGACAACAAGGCGGACTCTACTCGCCAAGTCGATGCGCGAGCGCGTCGCAAGGGAATGGTCTGTTGCTGTCCAGGACGGACCAGCAAGGTTCTGCCTGATGGGTACTGCGAAGGCTAGGCGGTCAAATGAGAGTGCTTCAAAACCGCCCCATATGATGCTCGACTCTTTAAAGAACGGAGTCGGTGCAGCGGTGTAGTATTCCTGATCTGTGGCCGGTGAACTGTGCGACATGCGTCCTCTCCTCTTCACGAGTTAAGGATTTACCACCGGAACGATGAGCACGAAATTCCTGTACATAGGACTTATCGTTCTATAAATAGAACCATGTTTCAGGATTCAGCATTCGATTTGAACGACTACGCCTACTTCTTCCATGTGGTGGAGCAGCGGGGGTTTGCGCCTGCTGGGCGCACGCTTGGCATCCCAAAATCCCGTATCAGTCGCCACATTCAACAACTGGAAACGCGGCTAGGAGCGCGGCTCATCCAGCGAACCTCCCGCCAATTCGCCATCACTGATGCCGGTATCGAATTCTTCCGTCACGCCAAGGCCGTCATTGAGGAAGTGCAAGCGGCGGAAGCTGCGATCAAACAGCGAAGCAAAGCGCTGACAGGAAAGGTCCGTATATCATGCTCTCCCGGCGTCGCGCAGTTTGCCCTAGAATCGCTGGTATCCGACTTCCTCCGCATGCACCCAAAAGTCGAGATCGGACAATTTGTTACAAATGAGCTCGTAAATCTAATCGACGCAGGCCTTGATCTTGCGATCAGAGGGCACGTCGATAACCTGCCTGACTCCAGTCTTATCCAGAAGCGTGTGGCAAAAGTCGAATGGCGTTTGTTTGCCTCGCCTCGCTATGTCGATGAATTCGGCGAACCTGTTACGCCTGACGATTTGAAAGATCATAGCGGCCTCTGTCTCGGATGGCGCAACGATGTCGGTCAATGGAAGCTGCAATCTGACCCGCAAATCTCCAAACTCATCCAATTCATTCCCAGGCTGAGCAGTGACGACATGGTGACGCTCAAGGAAGCCTGTGCAGCGGGCTTGGGCGTAGTTTCACTTCCAGCATATGTGTGTGAGAGCGACGTCAAGATCGGTCGTCTTGTAGGCATTCTCCCAGGTTGGACTTCTGGCGAGGCAACGCTCAGCGTGTTGCAGCCATCTCGCCGCGGGACACCACCAGCGGTGAACGCTTTTGCAGAGTACATAACTCGCAAATTGCCTGAGTTGATTTCTTCGAAATAACCATGGCGGCGCGTAAGGGTCTTTTCCGTAGCGTCCTCAGTTCTCGCTGAAAGCATAAGTGTCCATGGCGAGCACACCATAGGTCGAACTCTTATGGAGCCGTCTACCTTTCGCCCGTTCACCCCCTGCGCCCATAGCCACGAACAGCGGCAGAATATGATCCATGGATGGATGATTTCTATGTCCCTCAGGTCCAGACTCAACGGCGTCAAGAACCGCTGAGACATCACCAGCCTCTATCCGTTCTGAAAGCCAGTCGGCAAATGTCGTCACCCATTCAGGGCTTTTGGCATCCAGTTCGTATTCGCCTTTGAAAAACGCCCGCAAATTGTGCGTTGCCCCTCCTGATCCGACAATCAGGATTCCTTCGCGTCGAAATGGTGCGAGCGCTCGCCCGAGATCAAAATGCCATTGAGGCGACTTTTGCATGTTGATTGAAATTTGAATGACTGGGATGTCGGCGTCTGGGTACATTAGATGAAGCGGCACCCAGGCTCCATGGTCAAAGCCTCGCTTCACGTCAGCGACGGCAGTAAAACCTGCCGCATTGAGGCAAGATATAACTTGGGCTGCGAGTTCGGGGTCGCCAGACGCTGGGTACGTGACTTGGTAAAGTGCTTCTGGAAAACCCGAGAAGTCATAGATTGTTTCTGGTGCCAAACCTGAAGTCACAGCGACGCTGTCCTCACGACTGTGATGGTGAGCGGATATCACGAGAATAGCTTTGCGGGCGCCTATCTGGTTGCCTAAGCCACTCAAATAGCGCCGCGCTGGACTATCCTCGACAAGAAGCGTCGGCGCGCCATGAGACAAAAAGAGAGATGAGTATTCAGTCATGAGCGGCACTTCCATGCACAGTTTGTCTGCGCCGGATCCAGTGGGTTGCTGTCACTAGACCCGGGCAGTATATGTTTATCCGTAATGAAAGACTTCTCGAACAATCTTTCCGTCTTTCCATGTGCGAACCGCGACCTGACGATATTTGCGCTCGCCCCATTCTCGGTGCGTAAAGTCGAACAACCAATGAGAAAAAGTCACGTTCTCTCCTGAGCCAGTTGCAAGCACTTCTGCGCCGCGAAAGTCTGTGATGGCACCGAAGAATTCTTGTTCGCGAATGCGGTTTGCTGACTTCCCAACAGTAGGTTCGGCATCATTTTCCTGCATCACGACATCTTTGGCATAAAAGCTTTCGAAGGCTTCAAGTCCATTGCCGTTGAGAATGGCTTCATTGAGTTCCGCATCAAGCGCTTCAATGGTTTGCGCGTTTACTTTTGTTCCAAACATTATGGATTCCCTTCTTGTTTGTGAGACTGAGATTGGTGCTCAAGCCAACCAATACAAAAAACGTGATGTCGAAACTTGTCCCTAGGCGTCGAAGTTTTGACAGATCGCGACAATTCCCAGCGATTGGTCGGTGGAGTTCTCCAGCCTGCAGAAAGTAACGGTCTCTCCCGCATAGCGCTAGAAGACTCTAGTAGATCGGTTCTGCGCTGCAAATCTGTTCAGAAGCGGGTTTGCAAAAACGCAACTCTATCTGCAATTAGTTGATTGCGAGCGTCCGTTTTGGGGCGAGTTTAAGCCGCTCAACTAAGCACTGCTTCGTTTGTCTAGGTAGCGACAAAAGCTAAACCGCGCCGCGCCCTGAGTATGCGGCAGCGATTAAAACCATCTCCGAGTTTGTCTCCGATAGTCGCTGAATTGATCACCGAACTTTTGTTGGAGAGCGCGCTCCTCGGGTTTGATCTGAGTTTCTGTAATAACCCAAATGAACAAAATAGGCGTGAGCATTGCTGACCAGGCCCCGAGCCAAATCACACCCCGGTCAATGCCAGCAGCATTCCGAGATACATCGGGTTTCTGCTGAACCGAAACAGACCAGATGTAACGAGCTCTTCAGCACTTTCAGGGTCGAGGGGGTTTACTGTAGTTTTCGCGCGAACAAATGCGCCGACCGCGAAAGCCAGAACAGCAAAACCGCCGCCCGACAGCAAAACAGCCGGGAATAGAAGCCACTGTCCGCTAATTTGAGGCGATGGGAACAGCGTCGACAATCCCCATCCCAACAGTCCACACAGCGATACTTGAGCTAAGGGTGGAACGCGAATGCTCATGATGCCGTTGATACATGTTGAGCTTGAAGCTCTCGATCAGCTTTCAGTTCGCGCGTCGCTTGCAGCGTGATTGCGCTCGCCGATTT
This sequence comes from Pseudomonadota bacterium, assembly GCA_039818185.1. Classification (GTDB taxonomy): domain Bacteria; phylum Pseudomonadota; class Alphaproteobacteria; order Caulobacterales; family Hyphomonadaceae; genus Henriciella. The sequence continues at coordinate 273,164 of JBCBUI010000001.1, read as the reverse complement.
CAAGAATAGGCTCGCAAGCAGGATCGCAACAACGAGGTCAGGCCACGCTGAGCCTGTTAGCGCAACCAGTCCGCCTGCCAAAATGACGCCGACGTTTCCGATGGCATCATTTCTTGAGCAAAGCCAGACTGACCGCACGTTGCTATCGCCGTCACGCCACCGTAGCAGTATCAAGACGCTCGCCGCGTTAGCTGCGAGTGCCATGAACCCAACGATACCCATCGTGGAGGCTTCCGGGGGTGAGCCATCCAATACCCGTAATGCCGTCATCCCAAGAACGGCCATTGCGATCACACCCAGAGACGCGCCCTTGAAAAGAGATGCGTATGCGCGCGTGCGAACGCTAGCACCAATAACCATCAGACTGAGCGCGTAGGTCGCCGTGTCGCCAGCAAAGTCGAGTGCGTCGGCTTTCAATGCCTGAGACCCAGAGATCATGCCCGCCGACATCTCGACGACAAACATGACTGCGTTGACGGCGATGACCGCTATCAATGCGCGCCGGTAGGCCGGTGACGCTCCATCAAAGGTTTTGTTCTCGCAGCACCCACTCATTGGATGGTTCTCCTTAAGCGACTCGATTTTTTCAACCCTACAGTCTACAGTGGCTGTAGAGGCAAGCCCGAAAGAGAATTTCGCATGAAACCCATCACAATTGGTCGACTGTCTAAGGCAGCAGACGTGAAGGTCACGACAATTCGATACTATGAATCTATTGGTCTAATGGGAGCACCGGATCGAAGTGAAAGTGGCCAAAGGCTGTATGGCGAGGCGGCGGTTCAACGCCTTTCGTTCATACGGCACGCGCGTGATCTCGGCTTCCCGATGGAGGCGATTCGAGACTTGATCGAACTGCAGACAGAGCCTGATCAGAATTGTTCTGCCGTAGATTCAATTGCTCGGCAGCAACTCGCCGACGTGCGTAAACGGCTTAATCAACTAGAGGCCCTGGAAGCAGAGCTCAAGCGAATGATCGCTTCTTGTGAAGGTGGCATTGTGGGGAACTGTAGAGTGATGGCGACGCTTAATGATCATGGCGAGTGTCTCAGCGACTCACATGAACGACTACAGCCAATGTAAAATGCGCCTTGCATCTACAGTGGCTGTAGAGTGTAGAACGCCAACTTGAGGAAAAAACGGTATGCGTATCTTATTTATTGTTTTCGCGCTGATGTGGGCACAAAGCGCCGCCGCTGAGACGCCTTCAACTCTGGCGACTGGGGCGTGGGCAAGCGGAGACACGGTGGCGACGTGCGAAACTGCTCCCATAACTTTGATGATGTCAGATGGCGTTGTTGCGGTATTCCTGTCAAAGGATGGCGAACTGCATTCGCTTGGATCGTGGGCGATCATTGCCGACACGCTTATAATGACCCACAATGATTTTCCGCTCCAAGGTGACGGAAAATCGAAAGCGCCAGTCGAATTGACAATCCTAGAGTTGAACGAAACGCGCTTCGTAACGCGCAATGCCGAAGGCTCCGAGCGCGCGCGTGTGCGCTGCCAGGATATTGAAGTCACGCTCGGCCACGACCACCATGGAAATCACTGATGAAGATTAACCGATTCAAGATGTTGGTGTAGTATCGAAGCGTGATGAGTTATTCGTCGATTTCTCTTGCCCTCAGGCTTTGCGTTGCCGCACTCATAGCTTTGAGCTTTGCGAGCGTACCTATCGCGTCTGCAGCGCACATCGATGAGAGCTCGCTGGTGTCTTGTTCGATAGATCACGATGAGGAAGTGCCTGAGCATAACGCTCCGGACGAACACGAACATCACGTTCATAACTGTGCTGCTTGCCACATTTGTCTTATTCGCTGGGAAGAGACGGCAGAACTTATTCCTCTGTCACTTCAATCACGTATTCGCCCTCCGTTGACTTCGATCGCATCACACTCGCCACCCAGTGGGCTTTTTCGTCCCCCTCGATCCTAACCAGGCCTGAAGTGCACCCAAATTCCAGTTTTGGGCGCTTAGTTTGGTTTGATTCGAGGAGTCCTATGCGAATGTTACATATATTTCGGGGCGCTGCTGCGGCCTTGGTATGGGCGGTCACAGCAAATGGCGCACATGCTGCGCCGTGTGGTGGGACCAAAACCAGCGGAAGTTTTATCGAAAGTGGAACACCACTGACGCTTGCTTCTGTGATCAGGGAAGTGCGCCGCGCCAGTCCAGCTGTTATCGCTGAAGCGCTCGAAGCTAACGCTCTCGGAGCGGAGGCGGATCAAACTGCTCGCCCATGGAATCCCAGCGTTACGCTGGAACTAGAAAACTTTTCCGGGAGTGGTGCACTCGCCGGTTTCGACCAAACGGAAACAACTGTCGCGGTCGAGCAGACATTCAGACTTGGTGGGAAACGCGTTCTCGGCGAACGCGCAGCGAGAGCACGTCAAGCGCTAGCAACCGCCGAATGTACGGTGATTTTGCGCGAAGCCGAACTGCAGGCCGCACTCCTCTTCATTGACCTTTTGGCCGCTTACGAATTGCGCGAACTAGCGACTGAGAGTGCAGATTTGTCCGACAAACTTGCGATGACGGTTGCGCGTCGGGTTGATGCCGGAGCGGCGGCACCTCCTGAGCTCTCGCGTGCCCGAGCGGACGCAGCAACTCTGCGGGCAAACGCGGCTGGCGTGCAAGCAGAGATCGACGTACGGCGCTACGCGCTTGCTTCGCTTTGGGGAGACTCCGATCCACAGTTTGGTGCACCGGTTTCAGAACAAGTTGCCCGTTCGACTGGACCTGAAAACAGTGTTTCCGGAAACCCGAGACTGAACGCTGCCGATGCCGCCCAGCGTGCTCGAGATGCAGAAACCGCGCTAGCGCGCAGTGCAGCCTTGCCTGATGTGACCGTTTCAGCAGGATTTCGGCGCTTTGAAGATACCGGCGATGAAGCCTTTGTCACCGGGGTAAGTGTGCCGTTACCACTTTTTGATCGCGGCAAAGACCAGGTCCGCGCCAGCTCAGTTCGCGCGGATGCGGCATCTCTCAACCGCCGTGTCGTGGAGCAGCGCCTTTTGTCTGAGCAGCGAAGCGCTGTTGCCGCTCGGCGCGCTGCACAGTCTCGCCTCGATATACTTGTCGGAGAAGCTCTGCCTGAAGCAGAAAGCGCTTATTCGTCGGCTGAGCGCGGTTACGAGGTCGGAAGATTCGACCTTGCCACAACCCTCGACGCTCGCGCGGTTCTGCTGGAGACGCAGCTCGCCGTCATCGAAGCTGAACGTGCGGTTCTTTCTGAAGATTTTCGCCTTCGCGCCCTGATTGGCGCTGCCCCTTTTGATGGAGGTCTCTAATGAGACTGATTTTAGCAACAGTGTTCCTAACTTTCGTGGGGTTGTCCCTTGCGGCCTGTGGGAATATCTCGCCAACGGATTCTGCGACTGAACATGATCACGAGGAACATGATCACGAGGAACATGATCACGAGGAACATGATCACGAGGAACATGATCACGAAGAACATGATCACGAGGAACATGATCACGATGACCACGATGAACGTGAAGAAAAAAGTTCGCAGGACGAACACGCTGGGCATGATCATGGAGATGCCGAACACTCGGATCATGTAGAGTTGAGTCTTGAGGCTGCGCGTGAAGCCGGGATTGTCGTTAGTGTTGCTGCAAAGAACGCCGCCAATGAAACGCTCAGCTTGCCTGCGGAGCTACGTTTTGATGCCGATCGAGTCGCTGCGATCTCTCCACTGGTCAGTGGCCGGATCGAAAATCTGACGGCACGTGAAGGTGATACGATATCGCGCGGTGACACATTAGCTGTTCTCGCCAGTCGTGAACTGGCAGACCTAAAAGCTGAGTACCTGACGGCCGAAACGGCTGAAACACTCGCTCGGCAGGCTCTGGCTCGCGAACAGACTTTGTATGCAGAAAAAATCACTTCAGAAGCAGATCTACAAACGGCAACCGCTGCGTTCGCGGGGGCGCGCGCGCAACGCGAAGGCGTTGAGAATAAGTTGCACGCCGTTGGTGTGAGCGATGCAGAGCTCTCGAAGCTTTCAGAGTCGCCGGACGGTTCTTTGGCGGCAACACGTGTGCGCGCACCGATCGGTGGTGTGATTGCTCAGCGCACCGCGATGCTTGGCGCTTCAGTGTCAGCTGATGACCCCGGTGCACCGGCGTTATTTACAATCGTAGATGACAGCGTGCTTTGGGCCGATATCGCGGTGTACAAGCAGGATATCTCTGCTGTGCAACCCGGTATAGCAGTAAACCTGGTTTCAAGCACCGGGGCGATGCTCGCATCAGGCCAGGTTGCGCTAGTCCTTCCGTCTTTCGACGAAACGTCGAGAACAGTTACCGCAAGAATGATTGTTGATAATGCAGAAGGTAGATTGAGGCCCGGTCAGTTTGTGACGGCGCAGATAATGACCGGAAACGGGGCGCTCGCCGTCATGGTGCCGGCGGGGGCGATCGTTCAAGTTGAGGGTCGCACGGTGGTCTTTGTGCCGACCGATGATGGGTTTGAGCCGAAACAAGTCACCGAAGGTCAACAGATCGGTGATCGAAAAGTCATCCGTTCTGGGCTCGCAGTGGGAGAACGATACGTGAGCGAAGGCGCGTTTACACTGAAAGCTCAGCTCGAAAAAGACGCATTTGGCGATGGCCACGTTCATTAGGATACAACACACATGCAAAATCTGATGTATCGTCTAGCCGGCGGCCGACTTCTCGCTGCAATTGCAGCGCTTGCTCTTACACTTGGCGGATTATTCGCGTTTCGAGCGCTGCCTGTTGACGCGTTTCCCGACCCCTCACCCTCGCTCGTACAGGTATTCACCGAGACCGAAGGACTCTCGCCGGAAGAAGTGGAACGCTACGTGACCTTTCCGGTCGAAACTGCGATGTCCGGGCTGCCAAGTGTTAAGGAAGTACGTTCTGTCTCGAATTTCGGCCTGTCCATCGTGAACGTCTATTTCAAAGACGGTACGGATGTGTACTTCGCACGCCAAGTCGTGGGCGAACGTTTGCCCGAAGCGAGTGATGGAATACCAGAAGGATTTGGAACACCAAAAATGGGGCCGATTTCATCTGGGCTCGGTATCATCATGTATTTTCGGCTCGTGGATGACACCGGCGAATATGATCTAACGCAACTCCGAGAAATTGCCGACTGGATGATCAAGTATCCGCTTCAATCGGTCGAGGGCGTAACGGAAGTGCTCGCACTGGGCGGGTTTGAGAAACAATATCAAGTCCGCCTAAATCCCGATCTCTTGATCGCCTATGATTTACAGGTTGCCGATGTCATTGATGCGCTGGAAAGCGCCAACCGAACCACCGGTGCTCAATTCATCGAAGTTGGCGCAGAGCAATATACGGTGCGCGGGGTTGGTCTAGCGCGTTCGATCGCTGATCTTGCAGAAACACCGGTGAAAACCGTAGACGGTCGAACTGTCCGAGTAAGCGAACTTGGTGCTGTCGAAATCGGCGGAGCAGCGCGTCAAGGTCTGGCAACGGCAAACGGCGAAGGCGAAACAGTTGCCGGACTTGTTCTCAAACTTTACGGCACAAACACGTCCGATGTTATTGAACGAGCGCATACCCGCTTCGACGAGATCAACGCCGCGCTACCTGATGGAGTGCGCGCAGTGCCATATTATGATCAGGGAACACTCGTTGAGCGAGCCGCATCGACCGTGACGACAGCGCTTTGGCAAGGCGCGTTGTTGGTTGCGGTTGTTGTGTTCATTTTCCTGGGCGGCTGGCGACCCAGTTTGGTCGTCGTATTGTCGATTCCGTTCTCTGTTGGCTTCGCTTTCATCGCGATGAGCGCGCTTGGAATTAGTGCAAACCTTATGTCTCTCGGCGGAGTTGCGATCGCAATCGGTATGATGGTCGATGGGGCCATCGTGATTGCAGAGAATGCAGATCGCAGATTCCGAGAGCGTGGCGAAGGCGAGTCCAATAGGGAATCGGTTGCAATCGCGACCACAGAAGTGATCTCACCTTTGATAGCAGCCGTTGCTGTGGTGATTATTGTCTTTCTACCGCTATTTTCGCTGCAGGGTGTCGAGGGTAAAACATTCAGGCCGCTTGCCGCAGCTGCCGCCCTCGCCATGACTGGCTCGCTCTTTTACGCGGTGCTGGTTGCTCCGGCGATGGCGTTTGGATTCATCAAACCCCTCAATCGAGTTGTTGGCGGTGAAAGTAGCAAAATCTCTAGTTTAGTAAAACTACTCGCGAGCTATTTCGTGCGGACGCGCTTCGCTGCAATCGCGCTGGCTGTTGGTTTGCTGCTCGTCGGAGGGTTGGCCGGGTCTCGACTAGGATCCGAATTTACGCCAGCGCTAGAGGAGGGCGATATTCTTTTGCGGGTCTCAATGGCGCCTTCGATATCACTGACTGAAGCACGAGAGACCTCCACAAGAGTAGAGCGGCGTCTGCTTCGTTCGTTTCCGGAAATTGAATCTGTTGTGAGCCGGATCGGACGCGGAGAAGTCGGTGCTCATGCCGACCCAGTAAACAGCATAGAGGCATTTGTTGCGCTCAAGCCAAGATCCGAATGGAGAAAAGGCCTTTCGCCGGACGATCTGCGAGCGGAGCTTTCCGAAAATCTCGGAGCATTCCCTGGAATACAAGTGAACATTGGACAGCCCATTTCAATGTCTGTCGATGAATTGCTTACGGGTACAAAAGCGCAACTTGCCGTAAAAATATTTGGGCCAGATTCAAGTGTTCTTCTTTCAGGGTCGCAAGACTTGCAATCGATACTGCAAGGCGTGTCAGGCGCTAGCGATGTGCAAGCCGACCAGATTACGGGAGCGCCACAGCTCATCGTGTCCATGGACCGCGCCGCTCTCGGACGCTATGGGCTGACGGTCGAAGATGCGCTCGACACACTAAGTGCGGCGGTCGGTGGCGCAGAAGCGGGAGCGTTGTTTGAAGGCGTTCGACAATTTCCGGTTGTGGTTCGATTTGAAGAGAGCCGCCGCAACAGCCCCGAAGTGATCGGACGTCTGATTTTGAAGAGCGAAAGCGGGGCGCAGGTCCCGTTGTCTAGTGTGGCAAAGATCCGAGAAGTGATCGGTCCGCGTCAGATTACTCGAGAGAATGGTGAGCGATTTATCACTGTTCAACTAAATGTCCGAGGTCGCGACATTGGATCTTTCGTATCAGATGCGCAAAGAGCGACTGACGAAAACCTTGAGTTGCCGCCGGGCTACCGTGTGGAGTGGGGCGGTCAATTTGAGTTGCAGCAACAAGCAAACTCGCGTTTCGCCGTGGTCATTCCGATAACGCTGGGCATTGTTATGCTCATCCTCCTCCTGGCCTTCGGTAGGGTAAAGTCTGCGGTTTTGATTTTGCTAAACATTCCACTTGCTTTGACAGGTGGTGCGTTGGCGCTCTGGTTCACGGGCTTACCAATATCAGTGCCTGCCACAGTAGGGTTCATTGCTTTGTTTGGCATCGCGCTTGGCAATGGCATGGTGCTTGTCAGTTTCATGGATGGTTTTGCTCGCGAAGGCCGTGATCGGGACGAGCTAGCCATTGAGGCTGCGGGTTTGAGGGCTCGGCCAGTATTGATGACAGCGATCACGACAGCCCTCGGATTGGCTCCTTTATTGTTCGCTACAGGGGTGGGTGCTGAGGTGCAACGTCCGCTTGCGACTGTAGTGATGGGAGGACTCGTATCTTCGACAATACTCACCTTGCTTGTGCTTCCAGCGTTGCATTGCTGGTTTGCTCCGAACCAAGAAAGCCATGGGTCTCGGGTCAAGCCTGTCCAGGCAGAGTAGCATGACTGGGTGCAAACTAAATTCAACAGGAGATTGGATCACAGGAGATTGGATCACACCCCATTCACTAGACAGTGAGGTAAGATACCGAAACTCCAAGAAAGGGTCGCCGTAAATTGGAGCAAAACCAATGCTCTAGTATGCGGCCCATTTTGACTTTGTGCCAGCTTGGACTCGGACCGTGCGGCCCATGGTCATAATGTCGTCGAGTTGCATGAAGATCAAGCCTTTGGATTGGTGTTCAGTCGTTCGAGCGAAATCTTTCCGTGCCCGCCCCAAATTCTGTAGTTCAAATAACGCAAGATCGTCGCCCGGCGCACGGCAGAAACATTCCCTGAATCGGACATTAATCCTTGATATTTTGACACCCTATTTGCCGGACGACATGTAATATTCGCAGAGTGTACCGATATTCCGCAGCGGTACAGAGACAGCCGAAGTAGGCTTCCGGCGCATCGCGGATGAGTCCCTGCTGAGCTTAATCGGACGCGCCAAAGAGTTCCAATTCAAAGTAGGATTGCTTCCACGCCTTTTTCGTACTTACGCCCTTTTCGAAGCTTGCTTCTGCGTTCAGTAGCAATCTTGGCGAGTTCCTTGAGGGCTTCTATGTCCTGCACGATCTGGTCTGTTGTTGGGAGTTCTGGCGGCAAGTCCTCTGCGGGATCATGTCCAGAATAATGGGAACATCTCTTCATTCCCTCGAATATCAGCGGATAGTCATTCGGCGGATCAATACATGCTTCTTCAAGACGTTGCGTCATTATTTCCGGCCTGAATCTCTGAACAACACGGTTTAAAAGTATTTCCTCTACAATTCTCTCCCATGTATCACGCATCTGGGTGTATAGGCCGACGACTGGCTTCCTAAGATTTTCATCAGTGTGGTCATATCCTGACTCATTGAGGCGCTTATTATCACTTTCTATTTCTTTGAGCCGTTCGGACACATTTTTCATCTGCCTCGGCTTTTGTGCATCGTCGATAATACCGAAGTGGTTTTCACCAATACTACTCATCCATTCTTCGTGACAGGCGACGCGAAGCCGCCGCGCTTCCGCATTAAGCATGTGATGAAATAGAATATTGTGTGTAAACACGACCACCTGACGGCCCTTGGCTGCTTCTTCAGCTAACCGACTCGCGACAGATTGCATGCGTGAGTGGTCTAGCGATGAGACCGGATCGTCCACGACGATTCCATGATCTCGCCCGATCTCTTCGAGCTCCGCCAAGAAACAGGCGAGCGCCAACCCACGCTGTTCCCCTTCGCTCAACACTTCGCTGTTATTAGCGACTCGCTGTTGGGCCGACAAAGCCACTTCGACAATACTATTCCCCAAATCGCCGCGATCATTGAGGTCAACCGGAATATGCGTAAGATTCAATGCGGACAATTCATCCCTGAGCGCGTCCTTAAGAGACGGCGTGAGCAGTTTTCGGCGACGAGCCGTAATTTGACGGGTGATGGGGGTTAGCTGGCAAAGGGCCCTGCAAGCGCCTATTTTGAGCCTTTCTTCAAGTTTGGCCCGTCGATCGAGGACTACAGCAATATCCTGGCAGAGCTTTTTGCAATCGTTCAATTCAGCAATTTGCAGAGCCCTCTTTTTTGCTTCCTTATCGTCAGCGGCAAGCCGGTCGAATTCTTCGCTTTCCTCATCTAGTTTCTTTTCGTCGGCGGAAATCGAATCGACGGGTGAGTCCGGGAGGGGCTCAAGTTTATCAAGCTTCGTGTAGTCCTGTTCCTCCAGCGCCTTCTTGAGAATCGTCAGGCGAGCGTTAGCCTTTTCGAAATACTCGCCAATCTTCTCTGCGAATGCCTTCCTCTCGTCGTTTAACGCGCTAAAGCCCGCGATCAGCGTGCCAACTTCTGCCTTGGACTTGATGCTGTAATTTGAAACTAGGGCTGCCGCCTGTTCGAAAGCTGTTTTGGCTGTGGCCGCATCCACAGCGGCTCGATCCTCCAGGTACTCCTCGAAAGCTTTCAATCGAGCGGACGCATCATCGTTCAATTCCTGCTGACACAGGACGCATCGACCGGCGGTCGAAATCGGCGGAGGATCGCTTTCGGGAAAAACTTCCAGTGCAAATTCCCGTGCATATCTCAGCATCTGGCCCCATGTCTCTGAGCCAATATCGGGTATCGGCTGTCCTTTAAACAGATCGCTGGCTGCTCCCTCTGCCGCCTCGCGTTTGCGCACGGCATCTTTCTGCTTTTCCGATAGGGATTCAATCGCCGTATCTCCAATCTTGCTCTCGCACTCTGAGATATTGCCCCGCACTGTTCCCAATGCCTGCTTGGCTTCACGGCGCAAACGCGCCATGGCAGTAGGATCGTTCTTAGATTCTTTGATCAGGCGATCCAGCTCAGCCTGCGCCTCATCCGTCCAAACGGCGTGCTTCTCGATGTGTTCTTTGTACGGCAAATCTGAAAGCACTGTTTCGGGAATCAGTTTTGCCAGAACGCCTGATACTGCCGTACCATCGTTAAAACCGGTAGGCAGCGGGACCCGAATTTCATTATTAAGCGCATCTTCCCTTGTTTTAAATTCGCCATCCAAGCCGCGCGCCGCAAGGCCAAGCTTGTTCAAAAGGTCCAACTCGTAGGGTAGAAACTCGATCTTGCGTTCTTTATCGACGTAAACTCTCGCGGAAGCCGTGTCGAACACGGAAATCCGGGCGAGTTCCGATGGCGGTTGTTTATCACCGCGCCAAACTATCTCCTTCTTCTTTTGCTCGTCGCCGCCGACACGAAAGCCAATCCCCACCTCCGCCGGCGACGCGGGAGCATCGTCGTAGACATTGCCCCGCAACTTGTCTGGTTCCAGGGAGCGGCACATTTGCTTTATGATGCGGCAATACCCGCTTTTGCCCGATCCATTGGGACCGTAGATCAGTGTAATCCCGTTCACTGCGAAGCGGATTGGCGATTGGTCTGATTCAAGCCGATCCACATGCTTCACAGGTCCAAGAGAAGCCAGAACTGTTTTGGGAGCGTTACTGGATGCCTCAGAGAGGTGATCTTTGGCTAAGGTCTCCAGCTCGGGAAGCTCGTCCTCGGAAAGCTTCTGGGACACTTCGATATGCTTTTGCAATACCGAAAGGTCATCTTCGGTAAGCTCTCCGTGTTCCGCAAGGCGACGCAAAGCGTCTCTCTGCCAAGTCGGCCGATTTTCCTTGAACGCCCAATCTAGCAATTCTTCGAATGGCAAGATTTTCCCCTTTCCGGCATCAATTTGCGCAGATCGGCACTCAACCCGGCGCTAAATCAATTCAATACCTCATGCTGAAACCAATTCTTCGCCGCTCGCAGTTTTCAAGGACAACTGGCGACCGCCAATACCCTCGAAAAGTTGCTCACGACACGTAAGTACGATGATCTGAACTTGCTGACCGACCATGTTCAGGATATCGAACATGCGGCCCATTCTCCGATCATCGGAAAACACCAACGCATCATCCAGGACGACGGTGGCGGGATGGCCTTGCTCGACAAGCATCTCGGCAAAAGCGAGACGAACGAGAACAGCGATTTGCTCCTGCGTGCCCATGCTCAGGTGTTCGAAAGATTCTTCGTAGCCGTTCTCGCGGACGACACCGACGATATGCAGGTTCTCGTCAATCGCGATCTCTGCGCCGGGAAACAGGAGCTGCAAGTAGGGACGAACCCGTTTCAGCACCGGCGAAAGATAGCGCTCTTTCGCCTCTGTCTCGGCTGAACGTAGTGTCGATAGTAACAGTGAGAGTGCGGCTACCTCGCGCTGGGAGCGTTGACGCTGGTCGTCGGCCAACTCAAACTCGCGTGCTTTCTGCTGAATGGCCTCGTCGAGGCCAGCGCCTTCAAGAGCTTCAATGTGTGACTTCAGCCCGACCACCTTCTCTTTCAGTTCAGAACGCTTGTCGCGACGCTCTTGGAGCGCTGTTTCCAACCGCGAAATCCGCGCTTCTAGTTGCGGCAACGTCTCGCCCTCACGCTGTCCTTCAAGCTCCGAGACAGCCTTCTGCTGGTCCGCGAGCGCCTTGCCAGCGGTCGTCACACCGGCCTCAAGATCATCATCTGAAACCTGGTCTTCCGCTACAGCCAGTCCCCTCTCCAGCTTATCGAGGCGTTCCTTCCCATCGTCATATCGTGTTTTCACACTTCCCAACTCAGTCTGGACACGGCCCATCTCGTCTTCCGGCCCGCCAAGGGCCGCTCGGGCGGTGGTCTGGGTCTCCCTAGCTTCCTTCGCACTTTCCAGAGCGGCGGCGAGGGTCTGATCTGCTTCTTTCTCCGATGGCAAGCCCTCGATCCCAAGATCGCTCAGCTCCCGTTCGAGAATGGCCTTCAGGCCAACAATGTGGTCGGCAAGCGGCTCCGCACCGGCGTCGTAGTCATCCGTTTCCGGCGCATGCAACTCGGCTTCCTGCCGGGCAAGCTCCGCATTTCGCAGGAGCCTCTCGCGCTTCGCAAGTTGTTCCTCAGCAGCATCAACCGATTTGACGCCGCACTCTTCAAGCGCGGCTTTGAGAGCGTCATTCGCTTCGCGCTGTTGTGCGATGAGGCTATCCCGGTCCTTGATCGCAGGCTGAACAGAAATGCTGCCGTATTCGGGGATGGTGACCGTTGTCGCTTCAACCGCTTCCACCGATGTCTGACCGAGCGCAAGGGCCGCACCATCGACCTCTAAGGTGGACAACCGGTCTGAAGGCATATCGAACGCAACGAGGGTCGCGGCGGCAGAAAGGCGGGATCGCGCAGTTTCCAATTTCTTCGCCGCATCTCGTATCGTTTCAATATTCTCGTCAGTTACGAGAATGGCCGCTGCGCCCTGTTGGGCAGCCCTTTGCTTCTTTTCGGCCTCGTGTGCATTCTCGTACCGCTCCTGAAGCTCACGAATGCGGCCCTCGCGTTGAACGGCAGTGAGAACGCGGCGGGCCATCGACATAGTCTTATCCGCGTCGGTGACGGCATCCTCGGCCTCATTCGCATCTTTGCGAAGCCCCTCGACTTGTTTCCTCAGCTCCTGATTTTTCTCGCGAACCTCGTCGAGCTTCTCCTTCGCCGCTTCAACCGCCTTGGCGTCGGTCGTGATCTGTTCTTTCATAGCGCGACGCTCGGCAAGGGCCTGTTCGGCTTGTTCCAGATTCCGCTTTTTCAGCTCAACATCCGTCGCCGCTGCCTCAATTCGTGATTCCAGCTTGACAAGCTCACCATGTCGGCTCCGCGCTGCGTTCAGCTCCTCCTTGTCCTTCTGGTCTTGCGCTCCCGATGAAAGACGCGCGAGCGTCCCCTGTGCGGCTTCCAGGTCTTCCATAGTGTTGGAGAGATCACTGCGGCGGTTTTGCAGCCCTTCGAGATCGGAACGCAGAGTCTCCACTTCGTCAATCAGCTCCTTGTAATCCCCGCGTGGCCTGCCGGTCGACGTGACAAGTTCGGAGAGCTGTTTGTCCACTGCGTCGGGCAAGGCCCTTCCTCGCCTGCCTCCCAGAACCTCGCCGACTTCCGACTCCAGTGCGCTGTGAAGGTTTGAGCGCGCGCTGTCAGGGAGATCCAACGCGCCAAAGGACTGGCCTTGCTGAACCCAGAGCACATTCCACATACCGAGGGTCTCGGGCTTCGCACCCGTCTTGCCGGGTTCGTCGAACCCGAGAAGATCGCGCAACGTTTGTTCCGCTTCATCGCCCTCCAGCTTTCGTCCGTCCGGGCAGAACAGGTGAGCGTAGGGCTTCTTAACGAACCGCTTCCTGATCCGATATGTCCCGTCGTCGACCTCGAATGCGAGTTCGACGACGGGTGCGGCCTGATTCCTGTCATTCTGTAGCGCTGTAATCGGCTGCGCCTTGGAGCTGTACTTCTCAAACAGCGCAGCGCGTAGCGCATCGAGCAGCGTTGACTTCCCCATTTCGTTGGGGCCGACGATGACGTTCAGGCCGTCGCCAATGTCGTCGAGACACATCGGCGTGGTGAACTTCTTGAACTGATTGACAGCGATGGAGCGAATCTTCATTGGCTCCTCGTCTTCAATTTCATGTGCTCGACATATAGCCGCTGGAGCGCCAGCGCCGCGATTTCGTGTTCGGGATCGCTCATGTCCTCGGCCTTCTGCTTCAGGACATCGGCGGCGGTTCGCACGAAGCCGCCCCGGTCGATCTGATCAAGGTCCTCTTCGCTGGGACTCTGGAAGAGGCGCGTATCGTCAACCCGCAGATAACAGAAGGCCGCCGAAACCTGATCTACGATCTGTTCCTCAAAATATTGGCGATCCTGAAGTGAGACCGCACCCTCGACAAAAAGGCGCACCAGTATCCGGTTCAGGTCGTCTCCACTGCCGCGCAGGGTCGTAACGAGAGCATCAACTTCTTCACGACTGTTGATCTGCTCGCGAAACGTCATCCACTGGTAATGGCCGGTTTTGACCTGTGTAACGACTGGCGCAGCATCAGCACTCTCGATTTCGACCAGAAGCGCCTGACCGCCGCCTTCGACATCAAAGGCATCGGTTTCGTGGGTGCCGCTGTACCAAACCCTGTCACTGATCTTCTTCTGTCCGTGCCAATCGCCCAGAGCCAGATAGGCGAGCCCCGCCGAATTCGGCCTTTCCGGATTTATGTAGTTCGGAACGTCCTTGTCATCGGAACCGAAGGCCGTGACGGTGCCATGCGCGAGACCTATCCGGATAATCCCGTCCGGAGTCTCTGCATCGCCCATATACGCCGTGGGGTCCTGAAGCGTGCGTCGATACTGTAGCGGTGCCGGAAGCACTGCGAAGCCGTCGCTTTCGAATATCTTCGGCTCAGACGTGAGGTGGAGGATCACATTGTCCGGCACGCCTCGTCGCAAGAGCTGATCCCAGAGGCCGTGCGGCCGATGCGGGTCGTGGTTTCCGGGCATGAGATGCCACGTCACCTTCTCAAACTTCCGCATACGTTCCAGCGGCTGATTAAGCGAGCGCGGCGACAAGGCCTCCATGTCGTAGACATCACCGGCAACCAGAACATGATCGGCACCGTGTTCAACGGCGAGTTCCCCCAGCCGGGTGATCGCAGCAAGACGCGCCTCCTGAAGCAGCCCCATCGTGCCGTCATCGACAAAGCGATACACCTTGCCGATCTGCCAATCTGATGAATGTATGATCCTAAGAGGCATAGGTGTATTTCACATCAGTAAATTGCCAAATCGGCAAACTCATGTTTGGTTGCTATCAAAATTATTCAGGCAAATAAAGAATTCGATTCTTCTGTAATTCCATCATTAATCAATGCCTTGGCTCCATATTTATTGATGATTTTTGTGCCAACACCCAATTTTCGGATGCCTCCTTTTGCCCGCGTTTCAGTCAGTCGGCGCGTCTTACGCGGGCGGCTAAAACTCGCCAAAGGCAGACACTTGACTACATGGTCTGGATGACCGCAATCGGCGCAATATGAGACGGACGAAAATTAAAGTGGTGCCGCCAAGACGGGTAACAAGCGGTCAGAGCAAAGTGTGTTGCGAACGTCATAAACGAGCGCTTTTGGTACTTAGGGACCCTTTGATCTCAATATCATCCCTCACGAACGCGGCTGGACATCTCACGTCACTCCTAAGGGTCAGTCTCTTGAGACTTCAATGCATCACGAATGGCCGAAAGTACGCCCGTTGACTCAGCCAGATCATCCGCCTCCACCGAAGCAAATGCTCGCGCTGCAACGCGCTCAGCAGATTTTGCAAAATCTTCGGCGCGCTGGCGGGCCAATCGCGTTGGAACAATGCGCCAGACCCGTCGGTCGGCTGCGTCTCTCTCGCGTGAGACATAGCCAGAGTTTTCCAGCTGGTCGATCAGCGCGCCGACGGAAGGACGGGCGATGTCGAGCGCCTCTGCAAGCGCTGTTTGCGTAGGGCTATCCAGTCTCAATACATAAACCAGCACATGCCATTGTGATCTCGTAAGGCCAATGGCCTCCATTTCCTTGTCAAATGCTATGCGCAACAGACGGGTGACTTCCCCGAGAAGAAAACTGAAGTCAATTCTGGGATCTCCTTTGAGATCAAAGCCAAGTGACCGCGTCGAAAGCGCCATAATTTTCTCCATTTACATTTATTGTAAGGAGGCTTACAAATAGGATGCTTACAAGATTCTACCCCGGAGGCGTTCTGTGAACAAGGCTGTCGGACGAATGAACGCACAAGGGCTCACATTGGCCACGAGCTCGTTTGGTGATCCTGCAGCGCCCCCGGTAATTTTCGCGCATGGTGGCGGGCAAACCCGGCACGCCTGGAAGGACGCTGCGAAAACGCTCGCATTTGAGGGCTATTTCTCGACGGTGCTGGACCTTCGCGGACATGGCGATAGCGATTGGGCCGCTGACGGGGACTACTCGCTAGAAGCCATTGCGAGAGATTTGATTGACATTGCAGGGCAATTGGCGGGCGCGGGAACCCGGCCACACCTCGTCGGGGCCTCTCTTGGCGGGCTTGCTGCAATCGTCGCAGCTGGCATGCTGGCACGCGACGCGTTTATGTCAGTTACTCTCGTCGATATTGCGCCGAATATGGATGCGGCCGGGGTTGCCAAAGTGGTCGGTTTTATGGGCGCTCACATCGAGGAAGGTTTCGAATCGCTGGAACAGGCCGCCGATGTCATCGCAAAATATCTTCCGCATCGCCCCCGCCCAAATGACCTTGAAGGTTTGCGGAAGAATTTGCGCCAAGGGGAGGATGGGCGCTGGCGCTGGCATTGGGACCCGGCCTTCATTACGGGCGTAATGAAGCGATCGGCAGTTACGCGCACTAGCGATCTCGAACAGGCGGTAAGGGACATTTGCGTGCCGCTTCATCTCATTCGCGGGCGCATGAGTGAGCTCGTCTCAGAGGACTCTGTTACCGCCTTCCGGGCGCTCGCCCCAGATGCGCATTTTACCGATGTCGCTGGGGCGCGCCACATGGTGGCGGGAGACCGCAATGATGTGTTCACAGATGCCGTTGCGGCTTTTTTGCGTCAGGTGGGCGAGGAGGCCCCGGTATGAGCGCCTCAACTCCAGGTCTCAGGGACATGCAGCTTGCGCTTGAAGCTGCTCCCTTTCATCGATGGCTTGGGCTCAAGGTAATCAGCGCAGACGAAGAAGCGATCAGACTTGAGATGCCCTGGCGGGATGAAATTGTCTCCAATCCGCGCACCCAATCTGCGCATGGCGGAATTCTCGCCGCCTTGATTGATCTCACAGGATTTTATGCCTTGTTGGCCGCTGGCAGCGTGCCGGTTGCTACCGCTGACTTGCGCGTCGACTATCATAAGCCCGCCACACCCGGTCGGCTTACCATAACGGGAAGAATCGTCCGACTGGGGTCGACACTATCAGTCGCCGAAGCATCTATAACCAACGCTGATGGCGACCTGCTTTCGAGCGGACGCGGTGCCTACCAGATGCCGAGGCGTTCGCAATGATTCGCCTGACAGTTTTCCTTTGCCTTTTGTGCTCTCTGATCGGCGCATGCACCGATGGTGGACACGAAGATCCATCTGCTGCGCCGCAAACCGACATCATTGCCGAGTCTGAGGCGTCCATCATACGGGTTGAGACGATATCCGCTGAAGAGACAATACTCGCCGAACCTCTCATCGCTTCAGGCACTGTCGCCGCCAAGCAAACCAGCAATATTGGTGCATTGGCAGAGGGCGTCGTCGAGCGTATTTTCGTCCGGGTCGGTGACCGAGTTCAAAAGGGCGCCCCGCTATTCCGTACCCGGCAGATCGACTATCAGCGTAGACTTATCGAAGCTGAAGCAATGCGCGACGTCGCGCAGGCTGAGGTGGCTCGTGCGAAGACCCTCGTAGATCGTTACACGCCACTGGCACCTGATGGTGTGGTCTCAGGTGTGGTCTTTGATGATGCCAAAACTGCCCTGGAAGTCGCTCGTGCCAATTTGCGGCTCAGCGAGACGGAAGTAGAAACCGCCAGGCAAGCGCTCACCGATACGATCGTGCGCGCACCATTCAACGGCTCTGTCACAGCACGTTACATCGATGAAGGTGTGTTCATGTCAAACAGCTTTTCCGGGATGGGCAATTCAGCGGTCGTTCAAATCCAGGAATGCGAAATTGCCGCGGGCATATTATTTGCGCCAGAGTCTGAGCTTGCGCGTCTGCGCCTTGGCTTGACGGGTCGTCTTTATGTCGATGGCCGCGGCGATCCGATTCAATCCGAGATTCTGATTTTGAACGACCGCGTGGACCCTGTCTCGCGAATGGTTGAATTTCGCATGGCGTTTGCCAATCCGGACTGCCGTGTAAAGGCTGGGCAATCGGTTCGCGCCGAAGTGAATGTCGATCAACGCCCCGCCATAGTCGTGCCGCGAATAGCTGTGCGTGGCACAGGTGACGACCGCTACATCTACATCGTCTCAGGCGGGAAAGTGCAGCGGCGCATCGTCAAAATTTCAGACCTGGACGCAGGCCGAACCGAGGTTCTTGACGGGTTGTCGATCGGAGAAAAGGTGATCCTGAGCTCATCCCAGCCGCTTTATGATGGAGCCGTCGTCGAGCCTGCAGCGTCATGATGTGGCTCGTCGATCTATCGATACGGCGAGCGGTCTTTGCGGTCATGATTATCGCGGCACTTGTGGGGCTTGGTTACATGTCGATGGGGAGACTGGGCGTTGACCTCTTCCCCGATGTCGAATTTCCATATGTGAATGTTACGGCCACACTGGACGGTGCTTCCCCAGAAACAGTCGAGTCCGAAATCACCGACATTCTGGAGGAGTACATAAATACAATTGATGGCATTGAGACGCTGCAATCCTTTTCCAGCGAAGGGCAGTCTCAAATTCTTATTGAGTTCGATTTGAGGTCCGACGCCCGTGAGAAGGTCCAGGATGTTCGAGACAAGGTACAGCTTGCCCGCGCGGAGCTACCTCCAGACATGGACCCGCCCATTGTTGATAAGGTGGATCCGGACGCTGCACCGATCATTTCCGTCATGATCGCTGGAGACCTGCCAATTGCCGACCTCACAGCGTTTGCCGATGACGTCGCCAAGGAACGCCTTCAGCGGATTGACGGGGTTGGCTCAGTCAACATGGTTGGAGGGCGTGAACGGGACGTTCGGATATGGCTCGACAATGAACGCCTGCGCGCCTTTGGCGTCACGGCAGATGATGTCCGCCAAGCGATACAGAATGAACATGCGGAGCTCCCGGGTGGGCGGCTGGAAACCGCTGCCCGCACAAAGGAGTTCGGCGTCAAGACAGTCGCTGAAGTCACCAGTGCGGATGGCTTTGCCGAACTACCGGTTGCCTACCGAGAGAATGGCGTCACCATCCGCATCTCCGATATCGCACGTGTCGAAGATGGGTTGGAGGATGAACGCTCAGCTGCCTTGCTGAATGGCAGGCGGGGAATATCACTCGATATTCGAAAACAGTCAGGCCGTAACACAGTGGAAGTCGCACGCAATGTGAAGGAGGCGACAGAGCGTCTTCGGAAAATTGCCCCTACCGGTGTAACTGTCATTGCGACCCGCGATGTTTCCAAATTCATCGAGAGCTCAATTGAGGACGTTACCCACGACGTGGTGATCGCAATTGGCCTCGTGATCGCTGTGACATTCACTTTCCTCTTGAACGTCAGAGCTACGTTAACTGTCGCCACCGCGATCCCAACATCTTTGGTGGCGACCTTTTTTGGATTCTACCTGCTCGGATTTACGATCAATGTCCTTACCCTGTTGGCGCTGACTGTCGCGATCGGTCTTCTTGTCGATGACGCCATCGTCGTCGTCGAGGCCATCATGAAGGAGCTGGAGGAGGGCAAGCCCCCTCTCCAGGCGGCCCGCGAGGGGACGCGCAAGGTTGGCTTGGCGGTGTTTGCAGGAACTGCGGCGACACTCGCTGTATTTGTGCCTATCGCCTTTATGGATGGGATCGTCGGGCGGTTTTTTTACCAATATGGATTGGCGATCGTCTTTTCGGTATCGGTCTCATTGCTCGTTGCGCTTACGCTGACCCCAATGCTCGCATCGCGCTTTCTCAGGTCGGGAAGTGTTTTCTTTATTTTTCGCCCGTTGGATGCGTTCTGGGACGGCGTTGAACGTGTATACGCGTCAATTGTGACGCTCGCCGTGCGATTTCGATTGATCGTCATACTTATCGCAGTCTCGTCCGTCTTTGCCGGTGCGTGGTATGCCGCCCAAGTTCCGTCCGGGTTTACATCCCGGGCAGACAGGAGCGAATTTCAGGGCTCAATCGAACTACCGCTGGGCACCGGCGTTACAGCGGCACTGCGGACGGCACAAGAAGCTGACCAAGCACTCCGCAAAATTGACCACATTGAGGATGTGTTCCTGTCCATTGGATCTGGCTCGCAAGCCGATGTCCACATAATAGAACTCTATGCTTCTCTGACACCGAAGCAGCAACGCTCGAAAGGCCAGTTCGAGATCATGGATGAAGCGCGCGAAGCTATACGCGGAGCAGCGCCCGATGCGGTCAAAGTGTCAGTTCTTGAAGTGCCTTGGGTTAGCGGCACAACCTCCGGCAGCAGCGATCTCGATTTGTTGCTAAAGGGAAGTGATCTGGTTTCTCTTTCGCAGTATGCTGACAGGTTGGTGCGGGAGATGCGCTCGCGTTCTGCTTTCGCCGATGTCAGGACGAGTTTTGAGAGCGGGCGGCCTGAGGCCCAGATATTGTTTGACCGAAGGCGCGCAGGTGACCAAGGCGTATCAGCGAGGTCGCTTGCCTCAACTGCCCGGATTGCGCTCGGCGGGGTTGATGCAGGCACATTTGAAGAGGATGGGAAACGCTACGACATCCGTCTTCGCCTCGAAGAGGACCAGAGAGAAAGCGTAACGGACTTTGACCGTATACAGGTGCGCGGAGTTGATGGCCGTCTCGTGGACATCGGCGCGGTCTCACAAGTGCAGTTCGCATCGGGGCCGTCACAGATTGATCGGTCTGACCGTGCGCGAAAAATATCTGTGCTTGGCAGTTCTGCAACCGGTGTGTCGCTGGGCGAGGCTACTAATGAGCTGCTTGCAGTTCTGGATGCCCATCCACCGCCCCAGGGTATCGTTTACTCAATGGGCGGAATGGCTGAACGAATGCAGGAGACAGCTGGCGCAATCGGTTTTGCGCTCGCTCTCGCCTTGCTGGCGCTCTACATGGTGTTGGCCAGCCAGTTTAACTCATTCGTTCAGCCGCTCGTAATCATGGTAACGGCACCGCTCAGCTTTTCCGGCGCGTTCGCCGGGCTATACTATTTCGGCCTGGAGTCTTCGCTCTTTGCGCAGATTGGGCTCATTGGTTTGATGGGGATCGTCATGAAAAACGGCATCCTCCTGGTCGACCGGGCGAACCAATTGACTGAAGACGGAATGTCGCCCCGTGGCGCGATCCTCCAGGCCTGCCCGGAACGCTTGCGCCCGGTTCTGATGACAGCATTTTCAGCAATATTCGGCATGATACCGGTAGCATTTGCGACATCAGACGGTGCGGAGTGGCGCAACGCTCTAGGCGCGCTACTCATCGGAGGTTTGACGTCATCAACACTCCTTACATTGATCGTTGTCCCGGCCTTCTTCATGATGCTCAGCGATGTCGCCAGTATCTTGGCACGGATCAGTAGCCGACTTTTATGGCCGTTCAATCGGCTCAACCGAAAGGATGGTGAAGATTCACAAATGACAGCGTTTGCAACGGGCGACGAAGAGCACGTGCCAACCGCTAGCCACACATAGTACGGTAGATGACCATTTTGGTGCTCGAAGTCGACAGCGGGACTCCAATGCAGCCAATACTCTTCTACCGAAATTTTGCACTGATGTTTCTGGGCCAGGTAACGTTCGATAACTCGGGTTATCCCGTCATTCGCCTCCCATGAATTGTATGTCCATAAGGGGCCAATCTGGGTCAACTAACATCAGAGGCTCAAACGGCTGCTTCACACCCTGATTCCAGACATTCATGTATCGATTGCGAGACCCTGTCCGCCGCATCAGCCAAGTGCCGCGCATCAAGGTGAGCATATATTTCGGTTGTTTGCGGCCTGCGATGGCCGAGCAACTGGCCCGCCATGCTAAGCGTTTCACCGGTCATGATGGCTTGACTGGCGTAGGTGTGACGAAGGTCGTGCAAGCGAATTTCACGGGGCAATCCGATACGCTCCCGGATAGATCGCCACGGCACATCCAATGTCCCGATGGGCATGCCGGGATCGTGACTGGCAGGAAAAACGTAAATCGACCGCGCGCCTTTGCGTCGACGCGCCAGAATTGCTATGGCGGGCGGCGTCAGAACCACGTCCCGACTGCCGGTCTTCGATACCTTTAGCCGTAGCCTGTCCTCAAGAACTTCAGCCCACTGCAAGCGCGAAATTTCTCCGGACCTGCAGCCAGTAAGCAGGATCAGGTGGATAGCATCGGCGACATCCAACCAGCGCAGGTGTGGTGCTTCTAGCCAAGCTCCCAGCTTTGCGAGCTGGGTTGCATTCAGGAGCCGTCCCCGCGCTCGCCTTGTGTTTTTGCGGATCGGGCTCGATGGGTCTGGTGTCTCACGCGGCAGGCGACCGGTTTCCCTCGCAAACTTCAAGGCTGTGCGCAGGTGCGAAAGTGCTTGATTGGCTCCTCCCGGCCTTCGGGTGCTATATGCATGAAACCAAGCGGCCACTTCTGCGGTTGTGAGCCGATTGATCGGACGATCTCCAAAGGCGGGAAGTAGTTCGGCCTTGAGGTAAGTGGTCACCGCCTTGATCGTGCTCGGTTTCCACACGCCAGCTTTCGCTTGCAGCAGGTATTGGCTGAGTTCGCGGAACGTGATGGTGGGTTCGTCTGCACTCGCGAGTTGAATGACAGTTTTCGGCTGGTGCTCTATGCGCAGTTGGAGCGCACGAGTTCGCGCTTCGTCGGCATTCATTGTGTTTGGCGATCCAATCGTGAACCGGCGCAGCTTACCTTCGACCCGCGTCCTCAGAATCCATGCTTTGGAACCGGATGGCTGAACACGAAGGGCAAACCCTTGCTGAGCTACGTCTGCCAGGGCGTATTCCCGTGACTTGGGCTTTGCCTTTCGGGCCAGCGCATCGGTCAAGTGTTTCTTAGCTCCGCTCATTGTTCCATTCCCTCACTGATGGCACGTGACGCGCGAACGTCCTTGAAGTGCTGCGCAAGTTTCTGGCGCAGAGTAGATAGGCTAATACCGTTGATTTCGGCAAAGGCGTCCATCGGCAGACCTTGGGCGAGGAAGTCGGCGACTATGCCTTTGGGCAGAGGCGCAGGCTGGAACTTCTGCGCGGCCAGAGCCTCGCCCAAATGATCTGCGACCCGCGCTGCCGCTGCGCGAACCGGTTCTTCGGCAAACTGAGCGTAACCCGCTGTCGTTTGCAGGTCTGAATGTCCCAAAAGACCAGACACAGTTCGCAGCGGTTCGCCTGATGAGATGGCAACCGAAGCGAACCCGTGCCGAAGGTCATGAAGCCTGAGCGTAGAGAGCTCTGCATGTTCGCGGACGCGGTGCCATATTTTGTCGAGTTGGTTTTTGGAAACAGGCTTGCCGCGTTTGGCGAAGACGTATTCAGAGAGAGTCGGCTGTTCAGCGAGCAGTTTGAGAGCTGGAGACCCAAGCCAGATAGCGCGAGGTCCGGTTTTGCTGTCAGGCAACGCCGCGCGTTTTCCGTCGATCATACTCCATTGCAGGAAACGCGCCTCGGATTTGCGACAACCTGTCAGGGCAAGAAATCGAAATATCGCAGCTTCCACCGGCCAGCGCGTTTTAACGCCTCTTATGGCCCTACCAAGCCGTCCATAATCTTCAGACGTCAATCTATAGGCCTTGAAGCTGGACTTGCGTCGCCGGAGCCCCTGGCAGGGGTTAAGCCCCGGCGAGCGCAAACCCAGCAGTTCTCCGTGCCGAATGATTCCAGACAGCACGGCAAGGGTGCGGTTCCGGGTTCCTGCAGACGCATCGAGACCGGACCACCATGCGGCAACCTCCTCGGCAGTCAGGGAGGCAAGGTCGCGGGTGCCGAAGGCGGGAACAATGAACCGCGAAATGACATAACGGTGCGCCTTTATAGTGGCCGGTTTCCAGTTGGGCGCGCCGTCCTTCAGAAACTGTTCGGAGAAGTCTGTAACCGTCGCTTTTGAGATTTCAGGCACGAGGACTGGCGCAGGTGCCGCTCCGGACAATTCATCTCTGGCTTCGCGCGCAATCTCTCTGGCGTCAGCAAGGGAAAAATCACTTAGCAACCCGAGCGAGCGGCGAACGGTTTTGCCTTCGATACGGGTTTGCAAATACCAGGTCGGGTTACGTCCGGTTCGGAAACGAACACCGAGACCGGGTTCTTTGTCATCCCATTCAAAGCGATCTTTGTCGGGTGTTTGGTTGCGGGATGCTTTCTTGGTTTGTTTGGCGAGCATGGGATTACCTCCTGATGCTTCCCCGTCAGGACACAAAAGACTGCACATCCCGGGGAAGCGCTCAGGACACACGGGGAAGCAGAAATCCGGGTCCAAGTTGGCCTGTTCGATGGAAGCATAGACGGACGCAAACGCCATCTTCTTGATCACCACTCTCAAAGCCTAAGCCTCTGATAGTGCCGCGATATTTCTTCAATCGAACCCGCGCGTAGCAACTCAGTGATTCTCCAAATGCCTCGCGAAAGAGACGTTGGAAAAGAGAGTTTCGGTATCACACCCCATGCACCTTTGGTGCTGACAAGTCGTGCGCGATCTTGTCTGAAACACCTGCGGTGATTGAGAATTACCCTGTACACGCCTCGTCGGGTTGGCGGTTACAAAAGCTAACCTGATGCAGCTGAAACCCAATGGATACTTACGATTTCGACTGTGTACAGTCAGCGTTCGATCTCAGCGTCGATTTCTCGATCGGAATTGCGAAGCGAAACACTTAAACCAGACATGCCTCGAGACGATCGAAAGGCGAGCGCTGCCGTCATTACGAGGCGTTGAACGGACTGACTTAAAGATACCGATGAAGTCGTCGCTCTCTGGCCTGGAGCGGCTGCCTGTACACAGCGAACCGGCTGCGACTGCTGTTCCCTATCCGGGAGTTTAAACCCCAGCGCTCGTGCTTCGTTCGTCCATGCTTGAAACAATGCCGCGCGTTCGCGAGGGCGTTTCGCTTGGCGGGTACGAAGTGCGGCAAGCTCCATCCCTTTGGGTGTTCTATACCCGTGTGCTTTGGCCGCCTCTTCAATCGCTTGACGACGTTTAGAAAACGCACGTTCGATATGATGTGGGATTGTCCGCATTCGAAAAGAACTGCCCTGACGGTCGACTGTATAGCCGTCTCGTTCAAGCGCGTTCGCTAAGTGATTACGATAAACTGCGCCGGTCTCCTTTTGGGCTTTGTAGAGCTCGCGGCTGACGAGAGTGCCCCAGCTTCCGTCGTGGCGAGGGGCAGCGTTAAAAATAAATGCATGTGTGTGAAGCTGCGGATCAAGATCTCGGCTTGTATGATGATGGAAACGAGCGATTGTTAGACCGGCAACGGGCTCCCGGATAGCGCCGCCTTTGCCGCGCCGCGTGAACGCGTGATTATCCTCGAGGTGTTTTGTGGCGACTGAGACAGCCTGGCGATGAGCGGCTTCAATTTTGGTTCGCGCTTCAGGTGGGGAGAGCGCCCACAACACTGACACGGATTTAGGAGCACTATAGGTCATGTCCCAGCCCGGAGCGTGAGACTTGTTGCCAGTCTGGACAAGCGGTTCGGCAGTTTTGGGATCATAGCCGTTTAAGAGGGCTTCGAAGTCTCTGCGAGAAACGTCTTCGTCCAGCGCAAGGCGCTCTGCGCCCCGCCCATCCCAATCGCTTTCTGCTTCGGCTTCATCTTCTTTCGTATAGTATTCGTCCTGAGCCATGTGCTTGAAATAAGCCACAGCCGCACCGACGGATTTGCGCGCGGAGATTGAGGCGACCATTACGCATCAAATCCATCTTCGGCTTTTCTGCTGATAAAGTCAGCCATATCTGGAGAAAGGATAGGACGCTCTTCAAGAAGCGGATTGCGTTCTGGAAGTGGGACGAGATCTTTCGCGCACTTTGTAGTCCAGTCTGCAGGTAGGCTGGCTGGCCGCTGTTCCGGTAAATCCAGAAACGGAATGTCGACGTCATAGGCGTGCTGGCCAGGACCCACTAACAAGGCACGGATCCCATTTTTAGTGACGCCCAGATGATCGGAGAGTTCAGAGGGTGTCATTACATCTTGAGTTTCTTTGACCGGCGTTTTGCTGGTGGATCGTTGTCCATTGGTCCAGGTCTCACTCTTGCGCTCAACCTCTAATGTTTGTTTGCCAAGCAGACGGCTTGTCATTTCGGCGCTCTCACCAAGATTCATCCGGGTGATGATGTGGGTCCCGATCATGCCGATCCAGGCATTGGCTTGATCCGGGCCATATGTCTTGCGGATCTGGGAGAGGTCTTGCGCGCCTAGGACGACGCGAATGCCTTTCGATCGACCGACATCCAAAAGCGTGGAGAAATGGTCCATACGTTCGAGCTGCGGAAACTCGTCGAGAAAAAGCCAAGTTCGAGTATCTGGGTTCTCCCGCATTGCCGGTGATCCCGCATAGCTTGCGAGCAATCCAATGATTCCAGAAAGCCATGCCTTAGAGAGTTGCGGAAACTTCCCGTCGCGCTGCAGCACAATCGGCGCATAGTTTGGTAGGTCCAACCATCTGCGGATTGAGAAGCCGCCTGAACTTCTTGGCCAGGCGTCTGCCAATACCAACACAATGTTCATATGAGATTTGAACGTTGTCAGAATGCTCTGAGTGGTTTTGCTGGTCGGTTCACGTATAAACTGCGTCGCAGCTGGATAGTGACGCTGGACGACTTCGAGAAGTCGTTCTGGGTCGGCCAGTACTAGGTCGCGAAGATACATCCAGTTCCAGCATTCTGGACGTGTGTTTTGCAGCGAGACAATGCAGGCAACGAAAATCTCTCGCGCCGCGTTTGACCACATCGGGTCCGATCCGCTGGCAGGTATTATTCGCGCAGCGAGTTCTCGCGCTTCCTGCGGGGTACGACAGTCATATGCGATATCCCATTTCAAAGAGCGCGCATCATGCGGAGCGATCACACCGCCTATGTATGGAAGTTTAGACGTCAGGTCGCCCTTAGTATCGAGGATGAGGACTTTGTCCCCGCGATTGATCGCGCCCAGCATCAATAGGAGCATCGCAGTCGTCTTACCCGCGCCCGTGCTGCCCCAGGCGAGGAAGTGCCGACTTTCTCGGTCAAGGCTCATCGGAATATTTAGGGGAAACTCGATGCCTTGGCCGGACTGTTTGCATTCTTTGCGCGATATCTTTTTGAGTTCTCTTCTAGCTCTTGCGCCTTTTATATGCTCTCGCCCGCGCACGACTTTCGGAGGCTTCGATGCGTATTTTACGATCCAAAGAAATGCGATCAGACTTATAACGCTAAGACCGGAAAAAGCGGCAACCAGATTAAGCCGTCGGTTAAATGCCGGCTGCGTTCCGTAGTAATCCATTACCGCTTGGCAGCGGGACCAGGTTTCGACGCCGACAGGATCGTAGAGAAGCGACGCGACTTTGGCCCTGGCACAGTCGTCCATGAACGCCCGATCATGATACGAAATTTGTCCTGGAGCCGTTTCAACGCCAGCCCGATAATAGTGGAAGCCTAGTTTGTAAGACCCAAAGGTCGTCACCGCGAAAATCGCGCAAGAAGCTAGAAGCGTTGTTTTGGTCTTCGACATCTTAGTTCTCCTCGGATTTTAGCTGACCGCTAAGTGCGAGAAGCAGCTGCTCAAACATTTTCTCGATGCGCGTGACAGTCGCCCGGAGTTCGGAATGAGAGCTGTTTGATGACTGAATGTCTTGGGTGACGATCGCGAGTTTTCGTTCGATGTTTAAAAGACGGTTGGCTTGTTCGAACGGGTCGCCGTCGGACAGACCGGACCTGATCAGTTCGCGGGCAACACCGGTCTTGGTTCCAGAGATGCGTCTGGCTCGTTCTGAAAGTCTTTCGATGTCTTCATTGGCTAATCGAATTGAGACCGGACAAGTTGTATCAGTCATGGTGGATGATCCCATCGCGATCAGTGTACGGCGCCTCGCAATCAGCCATCCAACCGAGAACCGCACGCCTGCGATAACGAACACTTTTTCCTAACTTCAGAAACCTTGGTCCTCCTCCTCGACTGCGCCATGTGGTGAGCGTGCAAACCGGTACGCCCGTCATTTTGCTGACTGACGGAGTGTCGATGGCTTCATCGAGCCAACCGGGGTTGTCCTCCAGAATTTGTTCAAGATGTGGGATGCTGTGATTAGACATAAACTCTACTCCGCGTGGTGGTCGGTAGAGAATCGCGAGCACAAATTTCGCTAGCGAAAAAGGAAAAGAGTTTTGTCAAACCTCATCGCCGATGCGCATAATTAGACATAACAATGCACGTAGTAGGTGGTGTTTTCGTATGCCGGATCCCTTTGTAGAAGATATTTCTCTCCACAGAGGTGTGTCAGATTTCTATTCGTCCAATTCCGCGCGTGCGTGCATCCGAAGCGACATCATACGACCCTGGATAGTGGTGAGTGCCAGAACGTTTTGTTCTGGGAACTCGGCGACAAGTCGTTCGTGAATCTCCGATGCCATCGCGTTATTGTAGGCTTCGGGATTCTCTCTGTGCAACTCGGTTACCAGTTCCTGGACACGAGGCCAAAGGTCGGATGACGGTCGTCCGGGTTTCAATCGTACTTTCTCGTTCTTAATGAGACGAAGCGGTGCCTTATCATCTCCATTTTGCACGTGCTGATCATTTGCGGCGTCGAGATCAACGCTGCTGGTTTGCGGAGTCATCATTCCTGCAGCTTCAAACCAGGCCCGTAACACTGTTCGGTCGACCATTACGCAATCTAATAGGTCGCGAGCCCTTTCGTCATATTCCTGTATCGGGAGTTTGGATAACAGATCGATGGTTGAGCGAAGAATGTCTTCCGTCATTCGCTCCGGAGTATCGAACGGAAGCGCCTTCATCTTCCACAAAATGGCAACAATATCTGCAGAAGTGCCGTACGAATAGCGACACCCTCCTCTGGCGCGTCCCGACATTAGCATTATCCGATTGGCAAATGACATGCTCGGTACGGCCAGCGTTTGTTTGCTCATGAATTCTACGATCGCGTAGCGAGACGGCGGCTCTTTCGGAACCTCCGGGTCAAATTTACCAGCAAATAGATCCGCAACCAGAAGCTGCATGATTCCATCGCCTGTCAGGTCGACTTTTAGAGACTCAAATAGTTCTGCTAGCTCTCCGAGTTCGGAGAACCGTTCCATATCTCGAATGCTCACCTGTTGTGCCGAAATTGCAGACTCCAATGTAAGTTGGATTACTTGGAGCATGAATGGTGCCAGCCAAACCCATGCTTGAAGAATTTCGACCTTGGGCAGCGAAATTGGTATCGATTGGCCTGAAAACTCGCAGGGTGCCAAATCATCCACAAGAAAAATCGGTGGTAACACGGTGGTAACACGGCTTCTAACGAAGCCATCGTCAGAAATGGTGGCCACATAAATTACTGATTTAATTGAGAAAAATGGTGGTCGATACTAGGTTCGAACTAGTGACCCCTGCAATGTCAATGCAGTGCTCTACCACTGAGCTAATCGACCATCCGTTTCAGAGAGAGGGGTATTCCCCTTTTGGCGCGTTCAAGTCAAGCCTGAACTGCAACCCATATCAGCGCATACCAATTAAGAGCCTAGGCCGCCATAACCCGCTCAACTTCGTCCACCAGTTCCCGCAAATGGAATGGCTTGGACAGCACTTTCGCGCCCGCCGGGGTTGGGGAGCTGCCAGACAGCGCCACAGCCGCAAACCCGGTAATGAAGACGATTTTCATAGCCGGATCGAGCTCTGCCCCACGGCGCGCCAGCTCGATGCCGTCAATGCCAGGCATCACGATGTCGGTCAGCAAAAGGTCAAACACTTCGCGCTCGAGCGCTTCAAGCGCGCCTTCGCCGTCTTCAAAGTCTTGAACATCATGCCCAGCGCGGCGTAAAGAGGCACTGAGAAAGCTGCGCATCGCATCATCATCTTCGGCCAGCAGAATTTTGCTCATATGTGCTTGTCCCTGATATTCACTGAGCCTAGTGCCATCATTCCGTAAATCCTGAGTGAAGATACGCCACTTTTCAAAGATAATATGTCACGCGATTGCACAGATTACAGGCCAATTGTCATAAAAACACGCGTTTGGACCTTGACCTCGCCGCCAGAAAACAGACCTTGAGCAGATGCGAACCGCGTTCGACGTCTCACCGGAAGCCCATGCGCCGAGTATTGAAGCTTATACGCTTCAATCTGATGACACTGTGCGCGCACCGGTCGTCTTCGCCTCGCCACATAGCGGCACCATCTATCCCGACAGTATGCGCCAATTGCTTTGTGTCCCATTGTCAGATTTACAACGTACCGAAGATGCGTTTGTGGACGAGTTTTATCGGCCCGCCATTCAGCACGGCGCGATCCTGCTCAGCGCCAATTATGCGCGGGGCTTTGTTGATCTCAATCGCGATGCGCGGGAGCTGGATGCCAGCATGTTTCATGACGGTTTGCCGCGCACAGCCGGCATGCCCAGTGCCCGCGTCAAGGCTGGCCTTGGCTGCTTACCGAGAGTCGGCGCCAGCGGCCGCGATATCTACGCGGCGCCTATGTCGAAACAGGATGGTCAATTTCGACTCGACGCCATCTATGATCAATATCATCAGGCGTTGCAGTCCCAAATTGAACAGCTCAAGACCGAATGGTCGGACATTGTGATCATCGATTGCCATTCCATGCCGTCTCGCCAACCGGGTAAGTCGAGTATGCCGGATATCGTGCTAGGGGATCGTTTCGGCTCTAGCTGCTCATCGACGTTGACCTCAATCGTCGAACGCCGTTTCCGCCGTGAAGGGCTCAGCGTCACCCGCAATGCGCCATATGCTGGCGGCTACACCACACGCCGTTATGGCCGACCTCGGCGTGGAATTCATGTTCTGCAGATTGAAATCAATCGCGGGCTGTATATGAATGAGATGAAAGTTGAAAAATCAGCCGGGTTCGAGCGCTTAAGCACGCAAATCTCTGGTTTGATTGAGGATATCATCGACTTTGCGTTGCGTGAGAACACGTAGAGCGAGACAAAAAAGAGCCGCGCTAAAGAGCGCGGCTATAACAGGTAAGGGAGGAAACGCCAGAAGGCGTCAGCACCGCAGTGCTAAGGATCAATTTATTGTGCAGCGCACAAAGGGCAACCCCCTTTTCGCTGCACTGCCGCATAACTCCGTTGCGTGAGAGGGATGCAAGTGATCCGCATCACAAAAGTTACGACCGTCTAACACCCGGAAAAACCGAGATTTTCTATTTCGGCACGGGTCTTGCTGTGAGTTTCCGCGTAATTCATTTTCGGGACTCCGAGGGGAGGCTCCGATCATCCGGGAGTTCGGTATGACGGATAGAACAGATCTGCATGTAGGGAAACGCCTGCGGCGTCGGCGACGTTTGCTGGGCATGACCCAACAAGACCTGGCCAGCATGGTGGGTGTGCGGTTTCAGCAGATCCAGAAGTATGAATGCGGGGCCAATCGGGTCACGTCTTCACGCCTTTACGATCTTTCACGGGCATTGAACGTCTCCGTTCAATATTTCTTCGACGGTCTTGAAACCGAAGATATGCAAGGCATGGCAGCCAATGACGCGGAACGCCTGGACGCAGATATTCTCAGCCAGAAAGAGACTCTGGAATTGGTTCGGGCCTATTATCGGCTTGGTGAACGTCCACGGCGACGCCTACTGGAACTGGCCAAAGCGCTGGAATCCGAGACCTCAGATTCAGGCGCTGCTTGACCTGAACAGCCGCTCGCGGTTAAGCGCGAGCGCATGCGAACCCAATTAGATTTTGATGCCTCCTCTGTCGCTCACGCGATGGCGGATGCCGCATGCGCAGCGATCATGCCCCATTTCAGGGCACTTTCTAATTATGAAAACAAAGAGAGTGACGGCGATTTCGATCCGGTCACGGACGCGGACAAAGCCGCAGAACGCGCTATGCGGGCGGTTTTGGCAGAGCTTCGCCCCGACGATGCCATTCATGGCGAAGAATATGGCCTGCAAAATGGCACAACGGGCTGGACCTGGGTGCTTGATCCAATTGACGGCACCCGCGCATTTGTCGCGGGATTGCCGGTTTGGACCACACTGATCGGTCTTGTCGACCGTGAAGGCGATGCAATTGTCGGCGTGATTGACCAACCTGTGCTCGAGGAACGCTATTTCGGAGGCCCTGACGGATCATTTTTACGCGCCAAGGGTCGCGACACTCAGATTAACGTTTCGTCTTGCGAAGACCTGCGCGAGGCGGTCATCGCGACCACGGATCCGTTCATCATGACCGCCCCGGAACAAGGCGCCTGGACGCATTTGCGGCAGACTGCCCGCATCACTCGTTATGGCCTGGACGCTTATGCCTACGCTCGGCTTGCTGCGGGGACGATCGATCTGGTCGCTGAGTCTGGTCTCGCGCCTTATGATGCGGCCGCGCTCATCCCGGTTGTACGCGGGGCTGGCGGCCTGGCTTGCGATTGGCGCGGGGCGCCCGCCAAACCCGGTGGACAGCTTGTCTGCGCGGCTCACCAAAGCATTCTGGACCAAGCCCTGATTTCTTTACGGCGTTCCGCGGTCTAACCGCGCTGTGGAACTAGCCAGAGCGACACGAACCACGCTAGACACGCTGCTATGACTGAAGAAGCTGAACTCGTCGAAACCCGCACGCCGACCAAGCGTGCGCCTGGGAAATGGCGATTGAGTTCCATCATTGATGGTCGCGCTTTGCGGGTGAAGCTGACCTCAGCCGCACTGATGCATGAAGGCGATGACCGCGCCGCGCGCAAAGAGGCATTGGACATCCTTCATGGCGCGCTCTTCCGAGGTCGCCTGATCGCCCAAGAGCGTTTGCAACAGGGCGCCGACGGTCTCGACACCGCGCGCCTCTTATCAGCGGTCCAGGATGAAGTGCTGCATGCGCTTTATGACTTTACGACCACGCATGTGTTTCGCGCCCGCAACCCCACTGAAGGCGAACGCCTGGCTGTGTTTGCCACGGGCGGATATGGCCGCTCTGTCCTGGCGCCATCCTCCGACATCGATCTGCTCTTCATTCGGGCTTACAAAGCCAGCCCGCATGCGGAAAGCGTGATCGAGTACATGCTCTACGCCCTTTGGGATATGGGTTTGAAAGTCGGACACGCGTTCCGGACACCACAGGAATGTGTCCGCCTGTCAAAAGACGATGTGACGATCAAAACCAGCCTGCTCGATGCGCGCTTCTTGTTCGGTGATCGCGGCCTGGCAGACGAAACGCGCGATCTGTTCAACAAACAAGCCGTGATTGGACGCGACGCCGAGTTTATCGCCGACAAGCTGGAAGAGCGCGACAATCGACATGCCCGACAAGGCAATGCCCGCTATCTGGTCGAGCCGAATGTCAAAGAGAGCAAGGGCGGATTGCGCGATTTGCAAACCTTGTTCTGGATCGTCAAACACATGCATCCGGACTCAACTGCGACCCTTGAAGACGTGATGACGACCAACGTCTTCACCGAGCACGAGTATCACTTATTCATGCGCGCCGCCCGCTTTCTTTGGACCGTTCGTTGTCACTTGCATTACATTACCGGACGGCCAGAAGAGCGGTTGAGTTTTGATCTGCAGCCCGAGATCGCGGCGCGTATGGGATATCAGGATCGCGGTGAACAGCTCGGCGTTGAGCGGTTCATGAAACGCTATTTCCTGGCCGCCAAGGATGTTGGCGGTCTGACCCGTATCCTCGCGGCCAAGCTGGAAGCGCAACAAAAAGCCAAGCCGGAGGGCTGGCGGCGTTTCTTGCCCGGTGCATCGCAATCGAAATCCCTCGATGACCCTCGATTCGTGCTGTCTGGCAGCCGTATCAATTTTGCGGATCCAGACGCCATCAAAGACGCCCCGGAAACCTTGCTGAGTCTGTTCCAGATCGCGGACAAAGAAGGCGCAGACGTACACCCGGACGCCCTCACGCTGGCGACGCGGAACGAGAAGCGGATCAATGCCAAGAACCGAACCGATCCAGGCATGGTCGAGGTGTTCCTTGAAATCTTGTTGGACAGCGATAATCTTGGCCTGACGCTCAATCGGATGAACGAAGCAGGTGTGCTTGGACGGTTCCTGCCGGAATTTGGCGGCATCGTCGCGCAAACCCAGTTCAACATGTATCACCATTATACGGTGGATGAGCATACCATTCGCGCCATGGAGCACATTGCTCATATGGATAAAGGTGAGGACGGTTTTTCGCTCGCGAAACAGCTTTACGGCAAGATCGAAAATCGCCGCGCGCTCTACCTCGCCATGCTATTGCATGACACGGGTAAAGGCCTTGGCGATCAACAGGTGGAAGGGATGAAAACCGCGCGGCGAGCCTGCCGACGCCTGGGCCTAGATGAAGCCGAAATTGAGTTGGTCGCCTGGTTGGTCGGCAATCATCTGGAGATGAGTGAAACAGCGCAGAAGCGCGACATTGCGGATCCGCGCACCATTGTCACTTTTGCGGAGAAAGTGATGGATCTCGAGCATCTCCGTTTGCTCTATATCCTAACGGTCGCAGATATCAGAGCCGTTGGCCCGAACGTCTGGAACACCTGGAAAGGCCAGTTGCTCGGCGACCTCTATCACAATACCGAAGCTGCGCTGCGCGGCGGACGCACGGATGAAAGCACGGTCACAGCCGAGCTGAAAGCGCGCGCAGAGTTCAATCGCAGCCTGGTCCTGGATCAGATGGGCAGCCTGCCGCACGTGATGCTGGAAATGGACGAGGCCTATTGGACCGGCTTCGACGCGGAAACCCTGATCGAGCATGCAAAGCGTTTGTCAGGCAATGAAGACGTCATCGTGCGCGCCGCATCGGAAGCGAATGATCGCACTGTCTTGTTCGTCTCCGCGCCCGATCGCGTCGGCTTGTTCGCGCGTCTGACCCAGGCGATTGGCGCCTTAGGCGCGCATACGGTCGCGGCGCAAGTTTTTACCGGCGCATCGGGTCGCATTGTTGACGTTTTCGTGCTGGAAGACGGAGAAGGCCACCCATTTGCCAAAAGCGATCGCAATCGCCTCGACCGCGTTGAGAAAATGATCCTGGCCGCGATTGATCCTGACGGAGAAATCCCAGAGCCAAGCCTGCGCCAGAACCCACGCAAGGCCGCCTTTATCGTTCAGCCACGGGTCACGATCTCGCACGACGCGTCGCAAGCTTATACGGTGATTGATGTCTCCGGCCGCGATCGCCCTGGCCTGTTGAGTGATGTCAGCACGGTGCTGGCAAAGGCTGGAATATCGATCGTCTCTGCGCATGTCGGATCTTATGGCGAACGTGTGTTTGACGCTTTCTATGTCGAGCTGCCAGACGGCTTTGATGACGCCATGAAATCGTCATTGCGCGACCAACTCCTTGCCGCGCTTGGGCGCGAGGAACCGGAGGGCCCGAGCACGCCGGCCCGCAAATTGAAACGAGCCAGCGCGGCTGACAGTTTCTAAGCGCGAAAGTCCTGAATGAGCCTTCTCCGCAACACGCTGACGCAATCTTCGCTGACAATGAGCAGCCGGATTCTCGGTTTTGTGCGGGACATCCTGATCGCCGCCAAAGTTGGCGCCGGTCCGATTGGCGATGCGTTTGTCACAGCGCTTATCCTGCCCAACCTGTTCCGCCGGATTTTTGCTGAAGGCGCTTTCGCGCAAGCTTTTGTCCCGGCCTATGCTCGGACGCTCGAAGCCGAAGGCAAAGCAGCGGCAGAACAGGTCGCCCGTCAAACCATGCGTGGCCTGTTCGCGGTCACGGCCGGTTTGGTCATTGTCGCGCAGCTCGCCATGCCCTGGCTGATGTATGTGTTTCATGGCGGATACGCGTCGACCAGCGACAGCTTCCAGCTCGCCATTCTGCTGACACGGATCACGATGCCTTACCTGGCTTGCATGGCGCTGGCGGCGCTATTGTCCGGGGTCCTGAACTCTGCCGGACGCTTCGTGCTTTCTGCAGGCGCGCCCACGCTGCTCAATATCTTCTTGATCACAGCCGCGCTGCTGGGTGACACCGCGCCACAAACCGCCCTGTTCGCGGCTTGGGCGGTAAGTTTTGCCGGGGTCGCTCAAGCCGCGCTCTTATGGTGGGGCGTCCGCCGACAGAACGTTTCGCTATCGCTCGGCATTCCAAAATTGACCCCGGCCGTCCGCAAAATCATCGCGCTCGCCATTCCCGGCACGATTGCGGCCAGCGGCACACAAATTAATATCATGGTCAGTCAGCTGCTCGCCAGTTTCGAGGAAGGGGCCAAGTCCTGGCTGTTCTATGCCGATCGTTTGTATCAGCTGCCGCTTGGTATTGTCGGGGTGGCTGTCGGCGTCGCCATCCTGCCACGTCTCGCCCGCGCCGCGCGATCAGATGATGGCAAGTCCGCGAACACGCTTATGGATGACGGAATTGGGCTCGCCATGGCCCTCACCCTGCCCGCCGCCATCGCCTTGATGGTCGCACCCGCTTATCTCGTAGAGGGTCTTTATGCCCGAGGGGCGTTTACCTTAAATGATGCCAACCAAGCGGGTCTCGCGCTGGTGCATTATGGTTGGGGTGTGCCGGCTTTTGTCCTCATCAAAGTCCTGGCACCCGGCTTCTTTGCGCGCGAAGACACCAAAACGCCCATGCGGTTTGTCCTGTTCACCGTCGCGCTGAACACAGTGCTCGGGGCCGGCTTGTTCTTCTGGTTCCGGTCACAAGGCTGGGCCGGCTTCCCAGGCCTCGCCATCGCCACCAGCATTGCGGCATGGATCAATACAGCGCTCCTATTCTTCGGACTTCTGGCGCGCGGCTGGTATCGACCGGGCCCGCGTTTGATCTCGCGTCTGCTCTCCGTCGCGCTTGCCAGTGGCGCCATGGGCGCGGCTTTAGTCTTCCTGATGCAACAGCGCGCCATATTGGAGAGCTGGATCGGGTTCAGCAAATTTGTTGAAGTCCTGGTCTTCATTCTGATCGGCGCCGCGATCTATGGCGTTGCGGCGCTCCTCTTCGGCGCGGTGCGTCTGAGTGACCTGAAAGGCGCGAGGCGCAAGCCATCGGCTTGAATTGCCCACTAGCCAGTCCGCCAAAATCCGCTAAACCCCGCTGCCATGACTGAGCAAGTGACCTATTCCGGCCCGCAACGTATTTTTTCGGGCATCCAACCGACCGGAAATCTCCATCTTGGAAATTATCTCGGCGCCTTGAAGAAGTTTACCGATCTGCAAAATGACGGTTGGGAAGGCATCTATTGCGTCGTCGACTTGCATGCCATCACCATGCCGCTAGAGCCAGGGGCCCTGAAGGACCAGACCCGGCAAATCGCTGCGGCGATGATGGCGGCAGGGCTGAGTCCGGACACGTCGACCATTTTCGTACAGTCTTCTGTCCGAGCGCATACTGAGCTGACCTGGATCTTCAATTGCGTCGCTCGCATGGGCTGGCTCGAGAAAATGACCCAGTTCAAGGACAAATCCGGCAAGGATTCCGAACGTGCCAGCGTCGGTCTGTTTGATTACCCGGTGCTGCAAGCGGCTGACATTCTGGTCTACAAAGCCACGCATGTCCCGGTCGGCGAGGATCAGAAACAGCATCTTGAGCTGAGCCGCAATGTTGCCGCGCGCTTCAATCAGCAATTTGATGCGCCAGGCTTTTTTCCATTGCCGGAAGGCCTGATCGAAGGCCCAGGTGCGCGGATTATGAGCCTCAAGGATGGCAGCAAGAAAATGTCAAAGTCCGATCCGGCCGAGAATTCGCGGATCAATCTGATTGATGATGCCGACACCATCGCGCGCAAAATCAAGAAGTCGAAGACGGACACGCTTGGCGATATGCCAGAAACCGTTGAGGGCCTCGAAGGACGACCAGAAGTCGCCAATCTGGTCGGCATCTACGCTGCCTTGTCGGGGACGAGCGATGAGCAAGTGCTGGCCGAATATGGCGGCAAAGGCTTTGGCACATTCAAGCCTGCCCTCGCTGATCTCGCTGTCACGCACCTATCGCCGATCACAGATGAGATGCGCCGCCTGCTCAACGATCCAGCCGAGATTGACGCCGCCCTCGCCAAAGGGTCCGACAAAGCAAACGCAGTGGCCGAACCCATCATTGAAGAGGTGCGACGGGTTGTGGGCTTCTGGCAAGTCTGATCCGACGCTATATCTAAGCAGGAATTGAAAAGGATATTGCCATGCCTCGCATCTTGCTGAGCGCCTCTCTTCTCGCGCTGGCGACCGCCTGCTCGCCAGCGGACGCGCCGACACCAACCGCCAGCGAAAGCGGACCCGTCTTGTCTTATACTGACGCTTTCATCAATGAGCCGATTGGCGGCCGCGACATGACCATGGGCGGTGTGACCGTGAGCGTTGAAGGCGGCGACGTCACGCTGACCAGCGCCAGCTCAACCAGTGTTGGCACGATCGAGCTGCACTCAATGGCTATGGTCGACGGCAAGATGCAAATGCGCCAGGTTGACGGTTTCGACATTGCAGATGGCGACAGTTTGGAACTCAAGCGCGGCGGCAATCATATGATGATGTTTGATATCGGCACGGATGTCGCAGGCGGTGAGACCGTTGACATCACCCTGAATTTTGACGCCGATGGAGAGCCGATGACGCTGGTCGTGGCAGCCGATGTCCGAGTTGTGGGAGA
Organism: Pseudomonadota bacterium; assembly: GCA_039818185.1. GTDB lineage: Bacteria > Pseudomonadota > Alphaproteobacteria > Caulobacterales > Hyphomonadaceae > Henriciella. The sequence continues at coordinate 234,713 of JBCBUI010000001.1, read as the reverse complement.
GTAGATGATGGGCGATCTCAGCCAAGAGCAGCAAGACCGGCTCGATGCCACCGCCTTTCGGCGCTTGCTGTCGCATCTCGACAATCGCAAGGACGTTCAGAATATCGAGCTGATGATCCTGGCAGATTTCTGTCGTAACTGCCTTGGGGACTGGTACCGCGAAGCGGCCGAGGCAGAAGGGGTCGACATGTCAAAAGACGCCGCGCGCGAACGGGTCTACGGCATGCCTTACAGCGCGTGGAAAGAGAAATTCCAGGGCGAAGCGACGCCAGAGCAAATGGCAGCTTTTAAGGCGCGTCGGTCAGAGCGCTGAGCCGCCTCGACGGCAATATTGACGTCCTGCGATCCGCTTGCAATGCAGCGTGAAAACAGGAGGCTGGCCTATGTCCGCATCGCAATTGCTGAGCGACGTCAAAATCGCCGACATGAGCACAGTAATATTTGGTCCCTATTGCACGCAGACCCTGGCGGATATGGGCGCTGATGTGATCAAGGTTGAGCCCGAAAAAGGCGATGATTTCCGCAATGTCGGCAAGTCTGCCAAGACCCGTCACATGGGCCCCTGCCACATGACCATGAACCGGGGCAAGCGCTCCGTGATCTGGGATTTGAAATCGGAAGACGGCGCTGCTGCGATCCGCAAGCTGATCTCTGAAAGCGATGTCTTCATCCACAATGTCCGCACGCCCGCCATTGCGCGGCTCGGCCTTTCCTTTGAAGACGTCAAAGCCATCAAGCCCGACATTATCTATGTGCATTGTGTCGGCTTCGGGTCAGATGGGCCGTATGCGGGTCGCCCGGCTTATGACGACTTGATCCAGGGCTTATCGGGCGCGGCAAGTCTTTTGCCAAAAGTTGATGGCAATCCGAAGCCGCGTTTCATACCGACGGCCTTTGCCGACAAAGTGTCTGGTCTACATGCGGCCTATGCGACGCTCGCCGCGCTGCATCATCGCGACAAGACGGGCGAGGCCGTACATGTCGAAGTGCCAATGTTCGAATGTATCACGCATTTTCTGCTGGAAGAGCATTTCTATGAGGCTGTCTTCGACCCAGCGATCGGGCCGTTCTGTTATCAAAGACAAGTCGATCCGTCGCGCCAGCCGCTCCAGACAAGCGACGGCTATATCGTGCTTGCCCCTTATGTCGACAAACGCTGGGTGAAGCTGTTCAACGACGTGCTCAAAGCGCCGCAAGAGCTCGAAGACGACCGCATCAGCGATTATCGCGGCCGTTATTTCAACATGGATTATATGCTAGAGCGCGTGCAGCATTATTTGCTGCAAGAGCCGAGCGGGCATTGGCTCGCCGCGTGCGCGGAGGCGGATATTCCCGCCGCCCCGGTGAATGATTTTCCGGATTTGCGGAATGATCCACACCTGCGCGAGACCGGCTTCTTTAAGCGCCGCGAACATCCGAGCGAAGGCGCCTATTGGGAAGCCCAACCGCCCGTGCGGTTCCATAGCCTACCTCGAAAGGAGATCCGGCCAGCGCCGCTGCCGGGGCAAGATACAGATTTGGTTCTGATGGAGCTCGGTTTGGGGTGAGTTGGGCCAAACCTAAGTAAAATCGAGGTCTGTCGGCTTTGGACACAGAAGGCGTCGAAAGCCTAGGGCGTGAGTCGCCTTGAAGCGGACTCTCATTATGTCTGCTTTGGGTCAGGAGGAGACACCCGCTACGATGCAGGCGCCGTTCCGTCAAAGACCGAGCTTAGCGCTTCGATTTCGCGCTGCATATGCTGTCGAAATAAGATCACGCGCTTGGTACGCTTCAAGTCGCGGTGGTAAAGCAGCCATAAGCCAAGCTCGTGCTTTTTCTCCGGCTCACGAAACCTGACAAGGGAGGGCTCATTGTCTCCTAAGAAACAGGGCAGAAAGCCAACTCCCAAACCTTCTTTCAATGCCGCGACGGTGAGCGACGTGTCGTCCACACAGAAAGAATGGTCAAGCTGTGGCCAGGCCTGCTTGGTCCAGGTGCGGTGATAATCACAACAATCAACGCCAACCCACTTTTCTGCGGCACGTCCGGCGGAAACCGAGGCACAATAGTCTTTTGAGCCATAGACCGCCGATGCCACCGTCACCAGGCGCGTGCCGATCAGCGTCTCGCCAGGCGTATTGGTTTGTCGCAATGCGACATCGGCGTCGCGCTCGGCCAATCGGACCGAATTGTTGGTCACCTCAACACGGAGATTGATGTTGGGATAAGCTGCGTTGAAGCGCGCGAACAAAGGCATCAAGATGGTCGACCCCATATTTGCAATTGCTGTGACGTGCAGGTCTCCAGACGGCGCGTCGGCTTGCCCGGAACTAGACGCTTCGAAGTGCAGTAATTCTCGCTCCATGTTGGACGCCGATTCCATCAGCTGCTGACCCGCCTCTGTCATCACATAGCCGGTGGCGCTGCGCTCCACCAACGGGGTCGCGAGGTCTTTTTCAAGCGCATGAATGCGCCGGGATATGGTCGAGTGTTGTACCCCCAAACGCTTTGCCGCGGCGCTAAATGAACCTTCCCGCGCGAAGGCCAGAAACATTCTTGCATCATCCCAATCCATGTCGTCCCTCCTGGTCTGTGCATTTTTGCACAGAGCATTTCGATTTTTCTGGAATAGCTCCTAATTCGTGCACATGCGAGCTTCTTGGAAAGAAAAACGGATTCAAACCGCACCAAGCTGGGTCCGGTGACTGGGGAGACTGAAATGATCAGAACCTTGATACTGGTCTATGGCGTTGCGTGTTACTTTATCGGCGTCATAGGATTGGTGTGCATAATCGCGGCCCTGGCGGGCCTACTACCCTATGGCTTCTGGCTGAGCGGAACCGAGTCCTTGCCCAACCCGATTGTCTGGAATGGTGTCTTGGTGGCTCTTTGGGGCGTTATTCACTCGGTCATGGCGCGCCCGGGCTTCAAGGCCGGTTTGACGAAAGTCATTCCAGAACCGGCGGAACGGGCAACCTATGTCCTGGTCGCTGGCATCACCAGTGCGGCGCTGATCGGTTTCTGGCAAACCGTACCCGGCCAGGTTTGGTTGATCGCGCCGGGTGGATTGACCTACGCAATCTGGGCGATCTTTGTCTTCGGCTGGGTGTTCCTGCTCGCCGCGACCTTCGCGATCAATCATTTTGACCTGTTTGGACTGCGCCAGGTGTTTCTCAACTTCAGACAGCAGCCCCGTGCGCCACTGAATTTTGTCAAACGCGCCATGTACAAATATATCCGGCATCCCATACAGACTGGTGTTCTGATTGGTATATGGGCAACGCCGTCCATGACGATGACGCAGATCGTGTTGAGCATCGGGTTCACCGCCTACATCTTTGTCGGCCTCTGGTTTGAAGAACGCGATCTCATCCGTGAGCATGGCGACGCGTATCTGGAGTATCGCAGCGAAGCCGGGAAACTATTCCCGAGATTCGGCAGCTAACACCCTAATTAGACGGAGATGTACGCAATGACACAGAAGATTGAAGGCGGCTGCACGTGCGGTGAGGTGCGCTACGAGCTTCTCTCAACGCCGCTGATTGTGCACGCTTGCCACTGCCGCTGGTGTCAACGCCAGACCGGGACAGCCTTCGCGCAAAACGCTTTGATTGAAGCAGAGCATGTACGGGCCACGCGGGGCGAAGTTGAGATATTGGCCGTGGCCTCGCCAAGTGGCCGAGGACAGACGATTGCGCGCTGCCAGAGCTGCCGTATCGCGGTCTGGAGCAATTACTATATGAGCGGACTGCGGGACTCTGTTCGCTTCATTCGCGTTGGAACGCTTGATAATCCTGACCTTATGCCGCCGGATGTACACATATTCACGTCCACGAAACAGCCATGGGTTCAGATTCCTGCCAGTCATAAAGTCTATGAAGAGTTCTATCCTTACGAAGAGGTCTGGTCCGCAGACTGCCTGGCGCGCAGACAATCGCTTTTCGACGAAGCGGGCATCGAAATACCGTGAATCGCCTACGTCCGCTTTGACGCCGAAAGCGGACACTTCTCTGCATCTTAAATCCGTCCCGCACGGGCCTACAGAGCACGATTTCTCCCGCTCAGACCTTCCAAAACCCACAATTGATCCCCATCTATGCGAATTCGCGATAGGGACTATTCGCGAAAGAGGGAAAGACGCCGCCGATGATCGGGGCTATGACCCTCACCAACGATAGAACTGGAGCCGATGCCTGAATGTATAGGGTCGTGTGAAGGGGAAAATGGAGGACCAGTAAAATGGCCAACACACCTACAAGCCGCGCGCTTGCGCTGAGCCCTGAACAGGGCCTGAGCCGCTACCTCTCAGAAATTCGTAAATTTCCCATGCTCGCCAAGGATGAGGAATTCATGCTCGCCAAACGCTGGCAAGAGCATGAAGACTCTGATGCTGCCGAAAAAATGGTGACCTCTCACCTGCGTCTCGTCGCCAAGATCGCGATGGGCTATCGCGGCTATGGCCTGCCAATGGCGGAAGTGATTTCCGAAGGCAATGTCGGGCTGATGCAATCGGTCAAGAAGTTCGATCCGGACAAAGGCTTCCGCCTCGCCACCTATGCCATGTGGTGGATCCGGGCGAGCATTCAGGAATATATTCTGCGCTCATGGAGCCTGGTCAAACTCGGCACAACCGCCGCGCAGAAGAAGCTGTTCTTCAATCTGCGCCGGATGAAAGGCGAGATTGATGCGCTCGACAATGCGCAGCTCAAGCCCGAACAGGTCACGCATATTGCCGACAAGCTGAATGTCTCCGAAAAAGACGTGATCTCGATGAATGGTCGGATGAGCGGCTCGGATGCGTCTTTAAACGCGCCAATGGGCGCTGAAGGCGATATGGAATGGCAGGACTGGCTCGAAGATGATGAGCCAAACCAGGCCGAGACCTTTGCCCGTACGCAAGAATTCGATGCCCGTATGGAGCTGTTGCAAAGCGCCATGGCCGATCTCTCGGAGCGGGAGCAGCATATTTTGCAAGAGCGCCGTCTGACCGATGAACCACAAACGCTGGAACAGCTGTCAGAGGTTTACAATGTCAGCCGTGAGCGCATCCGCCAGATTGAAGTGCGGGCATTTGAAAAGCTGCAAAAGGCAATGCAGAAAATGGCCAAGGAACAAGGCCTGCCTATGGGCGCTTAAGGCATATTGTCGGCTTCAAACACCATCCAAATTACCGTTAGGGGCGATCCACGGATCGCCCCTTTTATTGGCGTCCGCGAACGCGACCTCACCGGCGGCGCAGATGGCCGGTTCATCGTTGAAGGCAAAGTGCCGCTCTCGATCTTGCTGACGCGCTCGCGATTCACAGTCGACAGTCTGTTTCTGTGCGAAACGCGCTTGGCGCCGCTCGCGGAACTGTTGGAGCGCGTCCCTGACGACGTGCCCATCTACACTGCGCCGCAAAGTTTGATGGATGAGATTGCAGGCTTCCCGATTCATCGCGGTATTCTGGCCTGTGCCCGCAAGGGCCCGAAACTGAACCTGCAAGACCTGCTCTCCAGCCCCGCCCAGCCGGCTCGCATTCTGGTGCTCAATCAGCTTTCCAACCATGATAATGTCGGCGCCGCCTTTCGCAATGCCGCCGCTTTTGGTGTGCACGGTGTGCTGCTCGACAACCAGTCTTGTGATCCGCTTTATCGCAAAGCCATTCGCGTCTCGTCCGGCGCCAGCCTTTGGCTGCCCTTCTATCATGGCGACAGCGGGAAAGACCATATCGAGGCTCTGAAAGCCGAGGGCTATACCATCTGGGCAATGACCCCGCGCGAAACCGCAGCGCCGCTGCAATCACAGCCCATCCCGGACAGGCTCGCCATCATACTCGGGGCCGAAGGGCCCGGCTTGGCAGAAGACCTGATTGCTGCCGCACATGCCGTTCGAATCCCGATGTCAAAAGGCTATGATAGTATTAATGTCGCCACGGCTGGTGCGATCGCCTTGGCGCATGTATTCAGCGGATCGTAACAGACCCGAACGGAGATCAGATGCGTTACATCGTGACCGGAGGATACGGCTTTATCGGGTCAGCTGTGGTGCGCCAGCTCGCGGCAGCGGGTCATGAAGTGTTCAATCTCGACAAGAAGACCTATGCCGCAAATCCCGCCGCGATTGACGGCTTCCAAGTCGAGAATGTCCACGCCTGCATCACCAATCGCCCGGCCGTGGCGGCCCTATTCAAAGCAACCAAGCCCGACGCCGTCATACATCTTGCGGCCGAAACCCATGTTGATCGCTCGATTGATGGGCCTAGCGCTTTCATGACGACAAATGTCGATGGCACATTCAACCTGCTCGAAGCTGCGCTCAGCCATTGGGAAGCGGAAGGCAAGCCAGAGCATTTCCGCTTCGTTCATGTCTCTACCGATGAAGTGTTCGGCGACCTTGGTCCAGACGATCCGGTCTTTGACGAAACCACAGCCTATGCGCCGTCTTCGCCTTATTCCGCCAGCAAAGCTGCCAGCGATCATATCGCACGGGCCTGGCGGCGAACCTATGGCTTGCCGACTTTAGTGACCAATTGCTCAAACAATTACGGGCCCTGGCAGAATGCTGAAAAGCTGATCCCGACCGTCATCCGCAAAGCCGTCCTCGGCGCGCCGATCCCGATCTATGGCGATGGCCTGAACGTCCGCGATTGGCTCTATGTCGAGGATCATGCGCGGGGCTTGATTGCCGCGTGCGATGCGGCGCCTGGCGAGACGCTGCTGTTCGGGGCGCGGGCGGAGCGCACCAATCTTGATCTGGTCAAAACACTTTGCGGCCTGCTCGACGAGATCCGTCCCAAGGCGACGCCGTATGCTGATCAGATCGAGTTCGTGACCGATCGCAAAGGGCATGACCGCCGCTATGGCGTCGATCCATCCAGCGCTGAGCGTGCCATTAACTGGCGTCCGGATCGCGATCTAGAGCAAGGATTGCGGGAAACCGTGGACTGGTATGTGGCCCATCTCGGCGATGATTTGGGGAATGAAGATGATCGGCTGGGGCTGTCGCGGATTTAAGGCATCGACAGTCTTTTGATCGTCTCCACCACATCATCGCCATAAGCATGGTGCGGCATATGTCCGCCCTCACCAAGCTTGACCAGTTCCAGCCCTTCGACCTGATGCTTCAGTTTACCAACATGCAAAGGCGGACTGATCACAGTGTCGAGCGCGCCAGAGAAAACGACGGTTGGAACCGATATCTCACCATATCGATCCTGCTGACCCGCCAATTGTTCGCGCAAGGCATTCACGTCTTTTGCATTGGCCGCAAAGTTCGCGGGTCGGAATAGCAGGCCAATGCCAGAATTCTCAAAATACCCATCCGGTGCTGGTTTCGGGGAAAACACATTCGTGATCCCGGCTTTCACTTGTGACGGTCCGACAATCGGCACCAATTGCGTGAAGGCCGGTCCGATCAAACCGTGGCTTGCATATTTATTATACCAGGCTTCGCCACCACCGCCCCAGTCATGGCTGACAGGTGCGAGCAGCACCAGGCCATCGACCAGATCCGGATGATCGAGTGCCAGGCGCAAGGACACTGCGCCGCCAAAACTGTGTCCGACGATAATCGCCTTTTCTCCGGGCGCCAGCTGGCGCAACACACCAGCCGCGTGTTCAGCCTGAATGGCCAGCATTTGAGCATCAGAGGGGCGTTCGGAATGGCCATGGCCCGGGCGGTCCATCATCAGAACACGATGCGTATCCGCCAATTTCGGCGCCAGCGTCCAATCAAATTCGCGTGCATTAGCGGAGGCGCCGTGAATCATCAGAACGACCGGACCCGTTCCACCTTGTTGCAAGACATGAACATCAGCGCCATTCACGGTCACGAACGTGCCCTCAGGCGGATGCGCCTGATTCACCCGCGCCGCATAGACCGCGCTGTGCACACAGGCCGATACGCCGCCGAGCAGCAAGATCGAAATTGCAAAGATCAGCATTCTCAAACGGGGCGGCCTTCCTGTTCGCGCCGAATGCGATTTATGCCGCGTTTGGCCGAAGGAAAGAGCGGATAGATTTCGAGGGCTTTTTCATAAGCGCTGATCGCCTCATCTTTCGAGCCGAGCCCTTCCAGGACGGCGCCGAGCCCACCCCAAGCCCCGAAGTGACGGGGCTCAAGCCGCAGCGCTTCATTCACATCGCGCAGCGCCTCGGTGTAATTTTCCTGCGCCAGAAACACAGTGGCGCGGCGATTCCAGGCTTCGGCATAGTCCGGTTGGATTGCGATAACGCGATCATACAAGGCGCGGGCATGCTCATAATCTCCAAAGGCCTGGGCCCGTACGGCCCGTTCCATGACCAGATCGGCGGCATCTGAGCCGCTTTCCATCCATGAGGCCCAGATATCGAGCGCGACATCATTGGCTTCTTCTTCGCTCGGCGCGGTTTTCAGCTCTTCAAACATCTCGTCGGACGGCCCGAAATCAGGGCCGCTGACCAGGATGAGTCCAACAAAAGCGAGAGCTTTGAACATGCGTTGAGTATGGTCCTTCAACCGAAACGTGCCAAGAAAAATAAGCGTAGGCCACTGTATCGCGTCGAATTGGGGCTAAAATCCGAGCGAGTCCGCAATCGCTTTGACTTTGGCTTCGCGATCCGGGACCGCAGCATCAATCATCTTGTAGTAGCGTTCAAGGATGTGTGGCGGGACCTTTTCTGGTGAGCCGGCATCGAAAGGCGGGTGCGGGTCATATTCGATTGAAAGTTGGATAAATTTGGCAAAATCCTCGCCGCGTATGCGGGCGGCGAGCGCCAGGGCGAAATCGATCCCGGACGTGACGCCGCCGCCCGAAAAGCGATTGCGGTCTTCAACAATTCGCTGCTTGACCGGGATCGCCCCAAAAAATGCGAGTTGGTCAATTGACGCCCAATGACAACCCGACTTGTAGCCTTTGAGCAGGCCAGCTGCGCCCAGCACAAGCGATCCGGTGCAGACACTGGTCACCCATTGCGCCTTGGCGGCGACGTTTTGCAACCAGGCCAACACGTCCGGGTCTTGCATAATCTCCATCGTGCCAAGACCGCCAGGGACACAGAGGATGTCCACTTGATCGATTTCGTCCAGTGTTGCTGTCGGCAAAAGCGGAAAACCGGCATCGGTTGGGACAGGTTTCTTGTCTTTCCAGACCAGGTTCAGTGTCGTGTTGCCGAGCCGCGATAGGACTTGCGCGGGTCCGGTCAGATCGAGCTGCGTGACATTCGGAAAAACGAGAAACGCGACGGATATTGGGGATAATTCTGGCATGGCCATCTCCTTTTGGATGATTGGCCCAGGCGAACGGCTCGGATTGAAAGTTCGACAACGCTCCCCGATGGTGCTCCATCTTGATCTCGCCAGTTGCGTTGCGGAGCAGAGTTTACGAGAGGAACGCCGCGAGGTCCACGAAATTGTCCGATCTTCATTCGGGTGGAATCAGCGCGAAAGATTGGCGGACTATATCAGCCCCTCTTGTCGCAACCGCGCCTCAAAACCCGTTGCCCCTTGAAAGTGATGCGCCTTGATCCCCAGCGCTTCCGCTGCTTCGCAGTTTTTCTCGCGATCATCGGTGAACAGCACATCGCTTGGCTCCGGATTGCCCATGCGCGCCAGCGCAATCTCGTAAATTCGACGTTCCGGCTTGATCGTTTTCTCTTCGCCCGAGACGACAACATCGCGCAAAAGCTTGATCATCGGAAACGCGTCAAAGGTCTCTTGCGCGATTTCTGCGGGCAAGTTGGAAAGCCCATAAAGCGGCACCCGCGCCTCTTCCAGCTGCGCCATAAGCGGCGGCATGCCGGGCACATAGCCTTCAAACATATCCAGCCAACGCGTCCGCCAGGCACTTATCTGACGTTCATAGTGCGGATATTGCGCGATCAGGGGCGCGGCATTGTCAGCCATAGAAACGCCGCGATCATGATGAACATGCCAGTCCATGTTGCAGATATCGCGCACAAAGGCCTCAGCCTCTTCTTCGCTGTCAAAGAGTTCGCGATATAGCCGTATGGGTTGCCAGTCGACAACCACATGTCCAAGGTCGAAAAGAACGATGCGAGCGCCCATACTGAATGAGGCTCAGCTGTTCATCTTAGACTCAGCCCTGTTTTGCTTTGAAACGCGGGTCAGTCTTGTTGATGATATAGGTCCGGCCACGGCGGCGAACGACCTTGCAGTCACGGTGGCGCGACTTGAGTGCTTTGATCGAGGATTTCACTTTCATGGCTTTTGCCCAAACGTTAGAACTGTTTTCACGAAAGCGCGGGACATACACAGGTGGCCCGTATGAGTCAATCACGGCTTACAGGCTTGTCCGCAGAGGGGGACAATTGATGAGCGACATCCTGTTGAAACGCCCTTTATATGGCCTGCTCGCGAGTGCAGCCTTGATGACCGCTTGTGCGTCGACGCCGCAAAGCAGTGATGGCGGCGCGACGTCCGGACCCACGTCTGGAGGCGGCGACGTCGCCATTACAGTTCCATCCATTCCGCCTTTTGACGCTTCGGGCAATGCCAACATGGATGCCTGGCGGGATGATTTCGCGGCGCGCGCGCTCGCCGCGGGCCGCGATCCGGCCATCGTGCATGCCACACTGTCCGGCCTATCCCCCCTTGATCTATATCTGGGGGACGATGCCAGCGTCGCCAAGACCGATATTGCCGATCAGGCCGAGTTCGCCAAACCGATTTGGGACTATGTCGAATCCGCCGTCACTGATGGGCGCAAGAGCCGCGGGGCGCAGCGCCTCTCAGATCTGGTCGCCACATTTGACCGGATTGAAGCGGCTTATGGCGTCGATCGTGAAGCGATCACCGCGATCTGGGCGATGGAAACCAATCTCGGCTCTTATATCGGTAATTTTGATGCTGCGAATACGCTCGCCAATATGGCCGTTGAAGGGCGCCGTCGCACACTCGCTGAGAATGAGCTGATCGCGCTGATGAAGATGCAGGAACGCGGCGATGTTTCGCGTGACGATCTGGTCTCCGGCTGGGCCGGCGCGATGGGACAGACGCAATTCATGCCATCCACATTCCTGACCTATGCCGTCGATTTTGATGGCGATGGCAAGAAGGATTTGTGGAACAGCGCGCCGGATGCGCTCGCCTCCGCTGCCAATTATCTGCGTGCATCCGGCTATCAGAAAGACCTGCCCTGGGGCGCCGAAGTGCTCGCGCCTGGCGATTTTGACTGGTCGTTGGCCGACGGTGAAGACCGGCGCCTGTCGACTTGGATGAGCTATGGCGTATCGCCCATAGGCGGTGGCGACTTTGCCGCTCCGGGCGCCGCTTATGCTGAATTGTGGCTGCCCACCGGCGCCACGGGCCCAAAATATCTGCTATTCAAGAATTTTGATGTCTTCAAAGCCTATAATCGTTCAGACAGTTACGCCTTCTCGGTCGGGTTGCTGACCGACGGTGTCAGCGGCAAGACAGGCCCTGTCGCGATGTGGCCCACGGACCTCGAATTGCTAACCCGGCGCGACATCATGGTCTTGCAGGATAATCTCAACAGCCTTGGATTTGATGCGGGGTCCATTGATGGCATTGCCGGACGCGGAACCAAAGGGGCGCTGCGTCGGTTCCAGAAAGCCAATGGCATCGTGCCCGCGGACGGTTATCCGACCACGATCGCCCTCGATCAGGTCATTGCCGCGCGCTAAGCCTCGCCTTCATCGGCCTCGCCCACGCCTGGCGCAATCGCTTTCCAGGCAAACAGCGCCATGGCGATTAGCAACCCGACACAGATCCAGAAGGGCAGCGCTGGATCGACGAATTCATACAAGAACAGGCCGAAAAGCGGCGTGATGATATAGCCCATGCCATTGGCAGAAATGACCAGGCCGGCGACATTGCCTTGTAATTGCGGCGACACCGCCAGCGACGCCCCGCTGGAGAAACCAGGCCGCGTCAGGCCTTGCCCGATGCCAAGGAAGAATTGTGCAAAGATCAATGTCGCGAAATCCTGTGCCGGGATCAGGATCAGTGCCCCGATCAGCAAGGGAATACAGCCGGTAATCATCAGCGTCTTATTCTTCAGCTTCAAATATGGGATCAGAACCAGTTGCGCTGTCATCACCGCCATTGCCCCGACCATGAAAGCCGGGCCTGTATATTTCGCGGCATCCGCGCCGGTCACGTTCAGTTTGTCCATGACGGCGAAGACAAAGACTTGCGTCAGAATGCCGGTTACCAGGGACAGCGTCACGGCATAAGCGAGAAAGGGCAGCACGTTCCGCGATCGCCATAACCCAATCGCACCGGGAATAGTTTCGATCTTGGTCGCATCCTGCACCGGTTCGCGATTCTCGGGCAGGAAATTCCACAATAGAACGGACATAATCCCTGCCATGATACACGTGATCAGCATTGGGCTCAGCAAGCCATAATTCGCGACCAGAACAGCGGCGAAAGCTGGGCCAACCACCGTACCGAAACTGAAGCCGGACGTGACAAAGGCAATCTGACTTTGCCGTTCATTCGGCTCCGTTCGATCCGCAACATAAGCTTGCGCGGATGGGCTCGAGCCTGACCCGATCAAACCAAAAACAGACCGCGATAAGGCCAAACAGGCAAAAATCGCAAACGGCGCGGTGATCCAGGCTGAAAGCGCTGCCCAAGATGATAAGAGCAGCAAAAACATCGACACCGAATAGCCCGCCAGCCCAAACGATGCGATCCGCCGTCGCCCATATTGGTTCGACCGCTTGCCCCAAAAAGGCGACGACAGAGACCAACACAATGCCGATAGCGAAAAGATCGCCCCCGCCATCCAATCGGGCAGTTCCAGCGTTCGCGTCAGCGGCGGGATCACCGCGGCGATCAACATCGTATTGCCGGCGCCAATCGCCATTAGAGAGAAGAAAAGCAGAAAAAACGCCCCGCGCCGATTGGGCTGAGGCGTGATTTCAGAGGAAGGCGATTCCACAGTCATGCGCCCTCTTTGAGCTGATGCGTGACAAAATCAAGGCTTTGCGAAGGGCTTTTTCGCCGTCGCAACTGGTTCGAAAGGAAATTCTGAAACAACAGCAATCCTATGAGAAAGACCCTCTCCCAATGATTCAATTGCTCGGATTTGCGATCGTCCTGCTGGTTGTCTCCGGCGCGCTTCTGGTCAGCGGCGGACCCGCTGTGTTCGCAGCTTTGCCATTCGAATTGGCTTTGATCGGCGGCGCTGCCATCGGCACGGTTATGATCGGCAATTCGGCCCCCGTTGCCAAAGCCGCTTTCCTCGGCTTTGGCCGTGCCTTGCGGGGCGCAAAATGGTCGAAGAGCGATTATGCTGGCCTGCTCACCTTGATGCACGAACTGACCCAGCGCGCGCGCCGCGGCGGGATCGTTGCAATTGAACGCGATATTGAACACCCGGACGAGTCTGACCTGTTCGCCGCGCAACCGCCTTTGCAGCAAGATAAGCAGGCTGTCGGCTTGATTTGCGACAGTTTCCGTCTGCTCGCCCTCGACCCAGGCATGCGCGAGCAATCGGTTTCTTACCTGCAAGATACAGTGGGTGAGATTGTCGAGGAGCGTCAGCGCGCAGTGACCGCTTTGCAAACTCTGGCGGACGCATTGCCAGCCCTCGGCATCGTTGCGGCTGTGCTGGGGATCATCAAGACCATGGCGATGATCGATCAGTCGACCGCTGTGCTCGGCGAAATGATCGCCGCTGCCTTGCTGGGGACATTTCTCGGCGTTTTCCTTGCCTATGGCCTGGTTGGACCGATCGCCAACCGGTTCGGACAGATTGTCGAAGAAGAAGCGATTTATCTCGATACGATTGCGCGCGTGATCACCGCTTTCACCCAAGGGACGGCACCGAGAACTGCGATCGAAATGGCCCGAGCCAGTCTGCCTGTGGCGCTGAGACCAGACATCTCAGACGTCGATTCGCGCCTTAAAGTCGTGCGGCTGCAGCAGTCGCAAAAAGCCGCATAAGCGCAATTTCCTTTACGTCTGGACCTAAATTTTCGGGTCCGGTTTAAACCGACCTCAAACTCGATCTGAGATAAATTCTACTGTAATTGGATGGAGGACGCTGTGATCCAAGCCGTGAATTCAGATACGCAATCAGCCGCCGGCAAGGCCTGGTTAAAAGGGTTTCCAGCTAAGCTGGCCAAAGGTCTGTGTGGGATTATTGCCGTTCTCGTCGCGATCAAAGCTGCCGCTTACACGCCCAGTGGGACTGAAGCATTTGCCCATCAAGAGCATTTTGTTCGAATTCTCGCTTTCGCTGCGTTAACTGTTTGGACAGCCCTCACCATTGGGGTTCAGCGTCGCGGCACTGCGTCGATCATCACTTTGGCGTTCGCGATTTTTGTTGAAATGTTCCTGGTGCCAGCGCGCGAAGCCGGCATGCCAAGTATTGTTTCCGCCAATTTGGGTATTGTTCTCGCTTATTGCGGTTTGGAACTTTACGGTCTCTCTAAGGAAAACTCGCAGGACAGCTAAACTGCACCCGCGCAGATCAAAACACTAGCAATCATTCCGAGACCACCCTACTCTCCATATTAAGGTTCAATGGGGAGTTTGGGCTTGTCTCGATTCGAAGAACTCATTTCGACGGTCGCGCATTATCAATCGTTGGCGGCCGAAAATTATACCCGCGTTCGGACTCTCGCCGAAGAATTGCGCGCCGGACTGTGCGCACATATTGGCTCAAAAGACGGCGTCTGCGTGCGATTGGTGCCACCCGCAGGACAGTTCGAAGCGAAGGATTATGGCGATCAGGCCTTTTCCATCCCGCCAAACGGGTTTCGCCCCTTAGGCGCGATCCTGTTTGGTCTTGCCGTTCGCGTCTCAATGGGCACCGATTGGATGCGCGTCACAATTCAGTGCCAGAAAATTGGCGACGAATTCATCGCGCAGATTGTCGGCGGTGAAGAGTATCGACTGAGCATTCCTCTGAAAGACAATGATCCCGAACCGTTCTACGATCACATTTACGAGCATGTCCTCGACTGGTTCAAAACCCAGATTGATCGCTATGAGGCGGGCGATTATGGCGGCCGCGAAATCGGCTTCGATGTCTCTCACAGCGAAGAAGACTCCCTGGTCTGACCAGGGCAGGATGGGCTGAGGCATGGATATTGGACTTCTTCTCGCAGGTGGCGCTGGGCAAGGCGTGATCTTTGCCTGCGCGCTGATCGGCGCATTGGGGGTCGGCGCCCAATGGCTCGCTTGGCGTTTACAAGCCCCAGCCATCGTCCTGATGTCGCTCGCGGGATTGGCCGTCGGGCCGCTTTGGTCGGTGGCTTTTGGTGAACCTTTGCTGAGCCCACAGGCGACATTCGGAGACGTCTTCCGCCCCATCGTATCCTTGGCGGTGGCGGTTATTTTGTTCGAAGGCGGCCTGGTCCTGAAGTTCGAAAACCTGCGGGAGGCCGGCGCGTCGGTAAGGCGGATGATTTTCATTGGCGGGCCGCTTGCCTGGCTGCTCGGCACCTTCGCTGCCCGCTATGCAGCGGGGTTGGACTGGGCCAGCGCCGTCGTCTTTGCCGGCGTCATGGTGGTGACGGGCCCAACTGTGATCATCCCGCTTTTAAGACAGTCAAAACTGGGCGGACGCCCGGCGCAATTCTTGAAATGGGAAGGTATCGTGAATGACCCGATCGGGGCTTTGTTTGCGGTCGCCGCGTTCGAGTTCATCCGCGTCGCTTCACAAGGGCAAAGTCTGTTCGGCGCGGGTCTGTGGATCATCATGGCCGCGTGTTACGGCATCGTGCTCGGCGTTGTATTCGGATGGGCCATCGCCAAGGCGTTCCGCGAAGGAGGCACGCCGGAATATCTCAAGGCACCGCTCATCCTCGCTTCGATCATTCTCTGTTACACACTGGCCGAGATGTTTCAGAAAGAGATCGGTCTCGTTGCCGTGACCGCATACGGCATGACGCTTGGAAATTCCAAGCTGGCGGGCCTGACAGAGTTGCAGAAATTCAAGGAAGACATCGCCATTCTGCTCGTCTCAGGCGTGTTCGTCATGCTGACCGCTGATTTGACGCCGGCAATCATCAGCCAGGCGATCAATTTCAACACATTGGCTTTCCTCCTCTGCATGCTGTTCGTCGTGCGCCCGCTTTCGGTCTGGATCGCGACGTATGGAACCCTGTCTCGGAAAGAAGCGATTTTGCTCGGCTGGATTGCCCCGCGCGGCATCGTGGCGGTCGCCGTATCCGGCCTGTTCGGCTCATTGCTGGTCGATCTGTCGCGTGAAGGACGGTTCTTTTTCTCAGGGGCTGACCAGATCACGCCGCTCGCTTTTGCGATGGTCTTCACAACCGTGGTCATGCACGGCTTCACCATCGGCCCCTTGTCGCGCGCCCTCGGGCTGGCACGCAAGGAGAAACCTGGCGTTCTGATTGTTGGGGCCAATGCCTGGAGCGTCGAATTTGCCAAAGCGCTGGAACAAAGCGATGTCGAAGTCATTGTCGCTGACAGCAATTATCGCCGCTTGAAATCCTCGCGCGATGCCGGCCTGGATATCTTCATGGGCGAAGTCTTGTCCGAAGACGCTGAGATCAAACTCGATCATGCCCGATTCTCGACTGTGATCGCACTGTCCACCAATGATTCCTACAATGCCCTCGTTTGTAGCCATTTCGCGCCAGAAGTCGGCCGCCATATGGTCTATCAGCTCTCCATCAATGATGATGAGGAGAATGATGATCGCGGCCTCAGCTCAAACGCGCGCGGCCGCACATTGATCCGACGCGGACGCACATATGACAGTCTTATTCGCGACCAGTATCGCGGCTGGGAATTCGCCCGCACACGGCTGACTGACAAATACTCGATCGAACAGTTTCGCAAAGACCGGCCGGATGCCGATGTGGTTGCTGAGATTCGTCCCGATGGCACTTTGCTCTTGCTCGGCCCGAATCGCGAGGCCCGCGGTGGCGAAGGCGCGATATTGCTGAGCTTTGCGCCTGAACTGAAGGACGATCCAGCGGACAAGCCCGAATTCGCGCCCGCTTAAGCGGTCTGCACAGCGTGCAGATCTCGACCATTCTTTCTGAGCCAGGCCCGTTCTGTTTTCCAACGCGGACGGCAGGTTGCGACATGCGCCCAAAAGGCCGGACTGTGATTCATCTCCAACAAGTGCGCACACTCATGTGCGGCGACATATTCCAACACGTCTGTCGGCGCCATGATCAACCGCCAGGAAAAGGCCAGCCGCCCATCAGAGGTGCAAGACCCCCAACGCGACCGCGTATCCTTCACCGTCACGCGTCGTGCCTCGACGCCCAGCTGCTCGCAATAACGAATCACGGCGTCCGAGAGATCCAGCTTGGCTGTCTTTCTCAGAAATCGCTCAACTCTTTTTCCAGTCGTCTCGATTTCCCCCGGCACGCGAAGCGTTTGCGGAGGGCCTGCGTCCAGTTTCGCCACCCGTCCCGGCCCGTCTAATGAAATCAGACAAGGTTCACCACGCAACATGAATTCAGCCCCGGACTGTAACGCGACTTGGACCGGAAGTGCCTGTAAATGCTCAGCAATCCACTCGACGCGATCGCGCGCAAAGGCAGCCGCTTCACCGATTTTCTTGCGACTTGGTGCAACCGCAACGGCTTCTCGATTGCGTTCATCCAACCGCAGGATGAGACGACGCGCTTTGGGGTTCACTTCGAGACGAACATTAATCGATTCACCGGATTTTGTTACCAGTGCCATCTTGTCGCCTTTATCGATAATCATTAAATACGTCTCGACATCTATATGCCATAAGTCTATCGGAAACCGCCTAAAAGGGGAATCGACAATGAAGAAATTAATGTTTGGTGCAGCTGGGTTCGCGCTATTGGCGGCTTGCGGAGGCGGCGGCAATGCCACGCCAGAAGTCACCATCGCAGAACCCATCCTGAAAGAACTCTCGGTTCGTGCCGGCGATCCAACTGAAGCGGCAAACGCGCTCGCGGCCATGTCGCTGAGCAATAGCGGCAGCGGAGTGCTGTCATTTGCCGACAGCTCTACAGATGGCGCGACCGCGACATTTACGGATCTCACCATTACGGGCGAAGATGCGATCCAAGCTGGATCGCTGGTCTTCGAAGGCCTCGATATGGATGGCGGTCAGGCCAATTTTGGCAAGATGAGCCTGAACGACATTACCATCACGGACGAAGAAGAAGATGTTGAGGTCAAGCTCGGTTCGATCGAGCTGATCAATCCATCGCCTGAACTCGCTGGCTGGCTCGCGGCGAGTTTGAACGGTCAGGAAGTCCCTTTCCCAGCCGCAGACAAAGTCGTCTTTGATAGCTGGTCGATGAATGGTCTGAGCGGCGATTTCGCAGATACCGAAGCTGAAGGCACATTCGGGATCGACAAGATTGAGATCCGCGACATGACCGATCTGAAAGCCGCCAAAGCTGTGATCAGCGGCATCAGCTTGAATGGCAGCGACACATCAGAAGGGGTCGATTTCGATATCAGTCTGGGCAGCATGTCCGCGACCAATGTTGATGCGAAATTCGTGCAAGCAATCCAGGAAAACGCTGACGATGAAGAAGCCATGATGTCTGCCATCATGGACCTTGCTTACGACAATCCAATGGAACCCGGTTATGACTCGTTCAAACTGGACGACCTGGCCATTGATGTTGCCGGTGCTTCATTCGCCATTCCGAGCATCGTTGCCGGCGTCGAGCGTAATGCCGCCGGTCAAGCGGTGAAGTTTGTCACTGAGCCTTATTCGATGACGTTGAAAGCCGACGCGGCTGGCGGCGAAGTCGGTGAGCAATTGCTTCAAGGCCTCAGCGTTGTCGGCTATGAAGAGCTGGAATTGAAAGGCGCCAGCATCGCGACCTATGATCCAGACACGGACATTGTCGAATTTGCGGCTGGCGCAAACTATTTCGAACTGGTCGACGGCGCCAAGTTCAGCATGGGCGGCAAGATTGAGGGCTATAGCTCTTATGCTCAAGAAGTTGCCACGGCTTTCGATTTTGAAGACCTCGCAGCTGGCGCTGAGCCGGATCCGATGGCGATGACCAATGCCATGGGCAAGCTGACCTTCCACAATTTCGAGCTTTCAATCGACGACAACTCGCTGCTCGACCGCGCGTTTAATGCGGCCGCAACGGCACAGGGTGCTGACCCAGCGGAGCTGAAGTCTCAAATCGGCATGGGCCTCGCAATGGCGCCAATGATGGCGCAAGGATCTGGCGTCGATATGGCGCTGGTCACCGAAGCCACGACAGCATTGTCCAGCTTCATCAATGATGGTGGCACGCTGACCTTGAAGCTCGATCCGGACACGCCTCTGTCTGTGGCGTCGATCATGGCGAACCCAGATCCAGCGGCCTACACCAAGGATTCGCTTGGCTTCTCGGCGACGCAAAAATAAGCGTCTGACGCCTTAAAAAGTCGAACAGCGCGCGGTGCGAAAGCATCGCGCGCTTTTCTTTACAACCTAAAGCACGCATACTCTGACCATGAGATTAGCTTTTTTCGGAGATGTTGTCGGCAAACCCGGCCGGCAGGCAGTGCGCGAGCACTTACCGACGGTCCGTGCGGCCTTGGCCCTCGATTTCGCTGTGGTGAATGCTGAAAACGCGGCTGGCGGGTTTGGCCTGACGGAAAAAATCGCGAACGAGTTTTTCGAAGCTGGCGCCGACTGTCTCACCCTCGGCGATCATGCCTGGGACCAGCGCGAAGCATTGACGTATATTGAACGCGAGTCGCGCTTGCTGCGCCCGCTCAATTATCCAGAGGCCGCCAACGCACCTGGAAAAGGCGCGCATCTCTTTGTGCTACCGGATGGTCGCCGGGTCGGCGTGATCCAGGCGCAAGGCATTGTTTTCATGCGACAATTGCTCGACAACCCGTTCGGTGCGGTCGATGGCGCGCTGGATGAGATGCCACTTGGCGTTGTCGCAGACGCGGTCATTGTCGATATGCATTGCGAGGCGACATCGGAAAAAATGGCCATGGGCCACCATTGCGACGGCCGCGCCAGCATGGTGGTCGGCAGCCATACACATGTTCCGACTGCAGATCATATGATCCTCTCCGGTGGCACGGCCTATCAAAGCGATGCTGGCATGTGCGGCGATTATGACAGTGTCATTGGCATGCAGAAAGACAACTCTTTACGCCGCTTCGCAACGCAATTGCCGGGGCATCGTTATGAGCCGGCACTCGGTGAGGGAACGCTTTGCGGACTTTTTGTCGAAACAGATGACGCGACAGGATTGGCAAAACAGTGTGAGCCGATCCGGGTAGGTGGCCGACTCTCTGAGCTCGTCCCAGTTTAGAATCCGTCCTTGCAAATAAATAAGCCGCCGATATCTCCATAAAACACTCTTTTTGGAGAATAGATGAACTCTACTGAATTCAACGCGACAACCGGATCTGATTCATCTGGTTCTGGTACCCCAACTGGTCCGAGTATGTTCGAAAACGGGCCGCGCAGCCTTTTGGGATTGTTTAAATGGACACGTGCTGGACTGTTTGGGTTCATCATAGCAGAATCGCTTCTCGTTCTGGCAGCGTTACTCCTAATCTGGTGGTACCTTCCTTCAACCACAATAAACCTGTCTGTGACTCAGTTAGATATGTTCAGTTGGACGCTCACGATTCTAGGCTTGGCTCAGGCAGCTGTTTTCTGGTTTTGCGTAGTTCTTGTCGGCAGATTCACTTTCCGGGCCATGAAAAACCTTTATACTGTGGGTAGTTCTTTTCCTGAAATGTCGCCGCGCTGGGCGGTCGGCTGGTATTTTGTTCCGATCGCAAATCTCTGGCAACCCGCCAAAGGAATGAGCCAAATCTATCACGGCACTTATCAAGCCGTTGGCGAAACAGGACCAGAAAAATCGCGAATTGCGCCATGGTGGACGTGTTGGATTCTTACAAATTTGCTTGCGAATGTTGCATTTCGAACCTCAGGCGGTGTCTCCAATATGACTCCAGGGATAATTAGCTTCTCTTTCGATGCAGCCTCTTCTTTCACCGGCGCCCTCAGCGCCGTTTTCCTTCTGCGGCTATTGAAGCCAATCGCCGTGAAACAAGAATTGTTCAAGCATGGCGGTGTCGCCCATGTCTTCGACTGATCGCATCGCCCCCTTTGAATTCTCCACCAAGCTGGGCTAAGCACCGCCTACTGATTATTCACCGCAGGAGCCAGCATGGCCGGCCATAGTAAATGGGCAAATATCCAGCACCGCAAAGGGGCCCAGGATAAGAAACGCGCAGCACTGTTTTCGCGTCTGTCGAAAGAAATCACCATCGCCTCCAAAATGGGTGGCCCTGACCCGGACGGCAATCCGCGTCTGCGGCTCGCCATTGCCAATGCGCGCGGCCAGTCCATGCCCAAGGACAATATCAAGCGCGCCGTCGATAAAGGCCAAGGCGGCGGTGGCGAAGACTATGTCGACATTCGCTATGAAGGCTTTGGACCTGGCGGCGTCGGCATTATTGTGGAAGCTTCAACAGATAATAAAAACCGCGCCGCGAGCGAAATCCGAACCGCGTTTTCCAAAAATGGCGGCAATCTCGGCGAAACCGGGTCTGTCTCCTTCGGGTTTGAGAATGTTGGCGAGATCCAGTTCCCACTCGAAGCCGGTGACGAAGACGCGATCATGGAAGCCGCGCTCGACGCGGGTGCCAGCGATGTCGAGAGCGATGAAGACGGCCATTTTATCTATACCGAACGCGAAGAGCTGTCCGATGTCGCGACCGCTCTGGAAGGCAAATTCGGCGAGATTGAAGCCAAATCAACCAAGCTGATCTGGAAACCGCAAAACACCGTGCCGATTGCTGGCGATGATGCGGATAAGTTGATGCGCTTGTTGGATGTTCTCGATGATCTAGATGATGTCGCGAATATTTATGACAATTCTGAACTGTCTGACGAAGAAATGGCGCGTTTAGCCAGCTAAGTGCCGCTTTCTGATCACAGGCGAACAAAAAACTGTGAGAACTGAGATCAACGCTCGCAATTTGTGAGAGGAGTCGTCATATGCCTCGCAACCCACGACACGCATTTGGACGACGCAAATGAAACTGAATCATCCTCTTTCAATCGCCATGATTGCCGGTGGCCTTGCGGCAATGGCCTCATTCTTCATGAGCGCGGGCGCCGAGAATGGTCCAAGTCCGTCTCTGAACAATGAGCATATCGAAACCGCGATCTTTGCAGGCGGCTGTTTCTGGTGTGTCGAGAGCGATTTTGACAAGCTGGATGGCGTGCTGGAAACCGTATCTGGCTATACAGCCGGAAACAGCACCAACCCGACCTATAAGACCCATACAAAAGAAGGGCATCTAGAAGCGGTCCGCGTCCTCTATGACTCCTCGAAAGTCGAGTATGGCGAGCTGGTCGACTTTTTCCTACGCCATATTGATCCGACGGATGATGGCGGTCAGTTCTGTGATCGCGGCAATTCCTATCGTACCGCCGTTTTCGTTGACGGCGCTGACGAGCGCGCCGAGGTCGAGGCACAGTTCCAGGCCATCAACCAGGCCGGCATCTTGCCTGCGCCAATCGTGACGCGTGTGCTCGACGAAACAGAATTCTATGAAGCCGAAGGCTATCACCAGGATTATTACCAGAAGAACCCAGCCCGTTATAAACTCTACCGGGTTGGCTGTGGCCGCGACAAGCGCGTCGCAAAAGTCTGGTCAGGCGAAGGCGAGAGCTAAGCGCCCGCGCTTTTCACAAATCACGATCTGGATAAGCGCCGATGAAGTCAGCGCTTGCAGTTGGCGCATGCAGCGCCCAAATAGGCCGCACGTGCAATCTGGCGCAAAAGGGAATGCAAGATCATGAGCGAAGCCGCGACATCGCCTCACATCAAAGAATCTTCTGACCAGGCCTTCATGGCAGACGTGGTGGAAGCGTCGAATGACCAGCCGGTCCTGGTTGACTTCTGGGCGCCATGGTGTGGCCCATGCCGGACGCTGACGCCGACGCTGGAAAAGGTCGTTGGTGAGCAGAATGGCAAAGTCAAACTGGTCAAGATCAATACCGAAGAGCATCCTGGCGTCGCCGGTCAGATGGGTGTGCGGTCTATCCCGTCCGTCTTTGCATTCGATAAAGGCCGCCCCGTGAATGGCTTCCAGGGCGCGCTGCCGGAGAGCCAGGTGCGCCAGTTCATCGATTCAATCCTGGGCGGCACTGATGATGCCAAACAATTGCAGGAAGCCCTTGAACAAGCCGAAGCCGCGGCGCAAGCCGGCGACATTGGCACCGCAGCGCAACTGTATGGCGCCGTGATGGAGGCTGATCCAGAGAATGCCGCCGCAATTGCAGGGCTTGCCCGCTGCTATCTCGCTAATGGCGATCAAGACCGCGCGCGGCAAATTCTCGACATGGCGCCAGAGTCTAAAGCCAATGATTCGGCCATTCGCTCAGTCCGCACCGCGCTCGACTTGATGGCGGAAGCACCGCTCGACGAAGACCTGGCAAGCGCCAAGGAAACCGTCGCCGCCGATCCGGAAAATCACGAGGCTCGTTTTGAGCTCGCCGAGAAACTGATCGGACAAGGCAAGAATAAGGATGCGTCAGACCATTTACTGGCCATTCTGAGCGATGATCTGGATTGGGAAGACGGCAAAGCGAAAGCAAAATTGCTGGAAATCTTCGAAGCAGCTGGACCGAAAGATCCTGTCACGGTCGATGGCCGTCGTCGTCTCGGATCCCTCATGTTTGCTTGAATCGCGAGGGTCGTGACTCGCCGATTGCCCGTTTCACCCCATTTTGTGGTAAGAAACGCGGAAACAGGAGTCAGCGTGTCACTCGAAACCTATCGAAGCCTTTCGGATTTGCCTGAAACCATACCGGTTTTCCCGCTCTCAGGTGTGCTTCTTTTTCCACGCTGGTCGCTGCCGCTCAACATATTCGAGCCGCGCTATCTCAACATGGTTGATGATGCCATGGCGGGCAGCCGTCTGATTGGCATGATCCAGTCACAAGGCGATGACCGCAGCCATCCGTCGCTCGCGGCAACCGGCTGTGCCGGGCGCATCACGTCTTATTCCGAAACCGATGATGGTCGTTATCTGATTTCGCTGACCGGAATATGCCGGTTTGGCATCGAAGCTGAACTTCCCATGGAGGCACCGTATCGACGCGTCCGTGCTGATTGGCAGTCATTTGCTCATGATCTCGTTTCACCGCCAGAGAGCAGCCTGCCGGAACGCTTGATGCTGATCAATTCCCTGAAACGCTATACCCAGATCAATTCCATGGAAGTCGACTGGGAAGCCGTCGAACACGCGCCAATGGAGACGCTGATCAATGCCCTCTGCGCCGGTTGCCCATTCGGGACACAAGAGAAACAGGCTTTGCTGGAAGCCTTGAGCGTCGCCGAGCGGGCCCAGACCTTGATCACTTTGCTTGACATGGACGTGCCAGGCGATGACAGCTCGACCTTGCAATGACAGAGACCCATTCCGAATCGACCCCCGGCCCCTGCGGCGTCAGCCCGCGGCTGCTTGAAGTCCTGATCTGCCCTGTGACGGGCGGGCCCTTAATCTTTGACAAAGCGGCGTGTGAGCTGATTTCGAAAAAAGCCAAGCTCGCTTATCCGATCCGCGATGGCCTGCCCATCCTGCTCGAAAGCGAAGCGCGCGATCTGGACGCCCCGGCATCATGACCCAGCGCGCCTGGCCAACCGAATTGCGCTTTTCCAAGTCGGCGCGCGCTTTGACCATCTCTTATGATGACGGCGCGACTTTTGCCGTGCCTTATAAGACTTTGCGGCTGGAAAGCCCTTCTGCGGAGGTCCAAGGCCATGGCAATGGCCCCAAACCGCCCCCGCCTGTCATCAGCGATGATCTCACGGTGGAAAAAGCCGATCCGGTTGGCCGCTATGCTGTACGGATCTTCTTCAGTGACGGGCATTCCAGCGGATTATTCACCTGGGCGTATTTGCGACAGCTCGGAGAAGCTGGCGCCGCGGCCTAATCATGCCTATATGGCACCAGCACAGAGGCTGGAGCGTTCGAGGACGGTCAGCTATCCGCCGACCTTAAGTTCCGTCAGGGAACTGGCTCTGGACTGGACCGTGGTCCTATCTAACCGGTGCCCACCTAGTCTCTAGGTCGACGGGATACGAGACCCGAGACGGCGCTTTCGGTCCTGTGCGCTTTTTTGTGATGTGGGGGTGGGTTTGGTGTCCTGACGCGATATTTGCGGCGCCGGAGGGGACGCTGCTAGTGCGTAAGCCAAATCTTCAAAACCACTAACCCAATGAAACTCAGTCCGATTCCCAAAAGCTCATACTTGGGGAATCGAAGCTCACCGTCCAGATTGTGGAAACCGCCAGGGAGTTCGTCATCGAGCGTAATCAGGCGACCGAGAAACATCCATCCAGTAATAATGAGGCCGAAGTCCGCCAAATTTATTCCCAAAAGCACTGTGAGAACAACACCAAATCCAATCACGCCAAGTGTGAGTCTAATCCAGTATTTGGTCGTCGGATTCATGCTTCCTCAAAAAGCATAGTCCGTAAAAGGTCGCAAACGGGCATTCCGCTCTCGGCGTCGGAGCGGACTTATCGCTCCCGCTCTTTGCGGCACGTACGGGTGATCGGCTGCCCAGACCGGGCTGGGTAGAGCGGCGCCGTCATGACCCAAACCAGTCACCTCGATCGACGCACCCGTCAAGCCTCCAATCGATACGCCGCGAGCGCATCGTAAATCTCCAACGCCGCCTCATAGGTCTCCATCAATCCTTCAGAGACCTCCGGCAACGCACCCGGCGCTGGGCCAAACCCGGTCGAGCGCCAAACCGCGTCATACCAGTGCGGCGCCCACGCGCCGTCCTCTGGCTTCGGCCCAGATGACCAGGACAGCATCGCTGGATCCCATACAATGCCAAGCGCGTCGCATAGCGCGTGGAGCATACCCTCAGGGTCCCGCAAAATATCATCGCTATCGATGACCAATGGCACGTCCTCTTCGATCTCCGCGGCAAATTCAAACACGCTCAGCTGTTGCCGAAAGCCGATCGCGCCGAGCGTCACCTTGTCCATCTTGCGGGCATAGGATGCGATCACGCGCGCCGGATGGCGGATCAGGAAGACATTTCGACAATCAGCCATCCAGTGCCGCGGCAGATCCGGCACCATGTGATGCGTCATATGTTTCTGATAGAAAATCGCCGGATCTTGCTCAGACGGGCATGTGAGATCGGCGATAATTTCAATTGGATTTGTGCTTTGGGCGTCAAAGATCTCCCGCGCCATAGGGTGATCCAACCCCGTCGCTTTCAGATAGGCGGCATAAAACGGCTCGTCTACGCATGCCGTATCTTCGCGGGCACCGAAGCTGCGCATCATCGTGGTCGACATGTTGCGAGGCCCGGACCACATCGCAATGCGCAAACAATCCGCGCTCATGTGATCGGCGTCAGGTTGGCAGCGACCAGATCCTGGTAAAGCGCGGACAGGCGCTGAGTCATCGGACCATCGAGATTTGGCAAAAGCCGGCCATCCACTTCGCGCACAGGCGTCGTCCCGGCAAACGTGCCCGTAATGAAGGCTTCATCGGCGGAGTAGACATCAAACAGCGAGAACCGCTTTTCCAAGACCGGGATGTCATGCTCACGGCAGACTCGGATAATGTTGCCGCGCGTGATGCCGCCCAGGCAATAATCCGGCGGGGATGTCCAGACCTCGCCGTCTCGCACAATAAAGAAATGCGTTGAGTTGCAGGTCGCAACAAAGCCGTCCGGATCGAGCATCAGGGCTTCATCTGCGCCGGCTTTATCCGCCTGGATACAGGCTAGGATACAGTTCAACTTGGAGTGCGAGTTCAGCTTTTGGTCTTGTTCCGCAGGCCCTGTGCGTCGGACATGTGCCGTGAACAGCGAAACGCCCTTGGCGCGGATCGCCGGCACCGGCGATTTGTATTCCGGTATGATGACAATGGTTGGCGGCGTGATCGTGAAACGCGGTCCCTGATACGGTGTCTTTTTGATGCCGCGCGTGACCATCAGCCGAATATGTACGCCATCGCGCATGTCTTGTGCCTTGAGGCAATCAAACAGCTGCTGGCCGAGCGCCTCTGGTGACAGGCCGATATCCATGTCGATCGTCTTCGCGCCCGCATATAAGCGTTTCAGGTGCTCTGGCAGAAAGGCGACCCCGCCATCATGGACGCGGACCCCTTCCCAGACCCCATCACCCAGCAAATAACCGCTCTCGAAGACAGAGACCGTCGCCTCGTCGCGATGTTTCAGCTCGCCATTGATCGAGACCAGGATATCCGCATTGCGCGCATCATAGATGAAATCATGAACGCCATGCGCCTCATCGACCATGGTTTAGCCCCCGACTCGGCGCTCTTGGCCTTCCCAATAGGGTTCGCGCAAGTCTTTGCGCAGGATCTTGCCGGATGGGTTTCTGGGAAGGGCGTCAATGAGGTCAACGGATTTCGGGCATTTATACCCGGCAATCCGCTCTCGCGCCCAGGCGATGACGCTCTCTTCGGTCGGCGTCGTCCCGTCTTTGGGCACGATGATGGCTTTGACCGCTTCGCCCCATTTTTCATCGGGGATCCCGATTACGGCGACGTCGGCCACATCAGGATGACCAAAGATCGCATTCTCGACTTCGGCCGGATACACATTTTCGCCGCCAGAGACGATCATGTCTTTGACGCGGTCATGGATAAACAAGAAGCCATCCTCGTCGAAATAACCGGCATCGCCGGTATGGAAGAACCCATTTCGGATTGCCTCTTCGGTGGCCTCTGGGCGATTCCAATAGCCCTTCATGACGAAGTCCGACTGAATAACAATCTCACCGACTTCGCCGGTCGGGACCGAATTGCCATCGCCATCAACGCAACGAATGATCGTGCTCGGATATGGCACCCCGCAAGAGCGCAGCTTGCCCCAGCTTGGCTCATGCGCTTCCGGCGGCAAGTAGGTGCCGCCGCCTGTGGTTTCGGTCAGCCCATAAACTTGGGTGAACCGGGCGCCCATGACCTCGACGGCGAGGATGAGTAAATCCTCCGTGATCGGACTGGCTCCATAGAAAATCTGCTTCAAAGAGGAATAATCCCGCTCGCGGAAATCAGGCATCTGAGTGAGCATCAAGATCACCGCGGGCACCCAGAAGGCGTGCTGGATTTTTTCTTGTTCAATCAAGTCCAAAATCTCAGCCGGATTGATTTCTGGAAGGACAACCGTACGTGCGCCTTGTGCGGTCGCGAGAACGCCAACATTCACGCCGGCGACGTGGAAGAGCGGCATCGCATTCATCACCGTCTCGCCGACGCCATAGCTCGACCATTCCAGCTGCCCAGCCTGTTCCATGAAGCCGCGATAATTGTCATTGGTCAGCATGACGCCTTTGGGCAGACCTGTGGTGCCCGATGTGTAGAGCTGGATGACATCATCGTCATCATGAGTTGCAATGTCCGGCGCGGCGCTATCTTGACCGTCCCGCCAGGCGGCATAGGTCGGCCAGTCTGCATGCTCACCGCTGAGCGCAATGATATGCTCCAATTGCGGACACTGCGCTTTGATATCTTCGATCATTCCGAACCATTCGGGGCCGACGAACAAGACACGCACCTGGGCGTCAGATAGGATGAACTGAACCTCAGGTGCCGCCAGGCGCGTGTTCACGGCATTCATGACGGCGCGTGCCTTGGCTGCGCCAAACATCATTTCGTAGTAGACCGCTGTGTTCTTAGCCAAATAGCCAACCCTGTGATCCGGCCCCACCCCTAATGCCATCAGGCCATGCGCGACTTGATTCGACCGCGAATGCAGCTCGGCAAATGTCGTCTCTTCACCCTGTATCCAGAACGCGACCTCATTCGGGCGCTGTTCGGCTTGTACACGCGGAATATCCGCCACATGCGGCATCAGTTTCGTGTCCAACATTTTGGCTCATCTCCCAGGTTTTTTGTCTTCGACTCTGTTTTAGGCGACAATCCCCCATTGGAAAGCCCAAACAAACACGATTAGGATGAGGGCAAAGCCTGGGGAGGTAGAAAAATATGGCAAACGCCCAAAGCATTATTCTTCATCAATTTGACCGATCGCCTTACTCGGAGAAAATTCGATTGGCCTTGCGCATGAAGAATCTTGGTTGGGCGGCCGTCGAAATCCCTTCCATCATGCCGAAGCCGGACTTGATGCCCCTCACAGGCGGCTATCGCCGAACGCCGGTGATGCAAATCGGCGCCGATATTTTCTGCGACACATCGATCATGCTGACCGAACTCGAGACGCGGTTTCAACTCCCGGCCCTCAATCTGCCGGGGCATGAGGGGCTCGCAAAAATGGTCGCCGCCTGGACCGATGGCAAATGGTTCCAGACCAGCGTCGCTGTGATCTTCGGGGCGATCGGCGAGCACATGCCGCAGGAGTTCATCGATGACCGTACCAAAATGTCAGGCCGCGCATTTGATGTCGAAGGCATGAAAGCCGCCGCGCCCTTCATGCGTGATCAGTGGCGTTCTCAGCTGCTGTGGATCGAGGAGCGGCTCGCAGGCGGGCGATTGGCGGGGACGGGCGATTGGCTGGTCGGCACCAAGCCCGGCATGGTCGATGTGCATGCCTTCATGAATCCCTGGTTTGTCGAGAAGAACATTCCAGACTTTCTCGAAACCTGTTTTGAAAGCGCGCCACTGACCAAGGATTGGTATCGCCGCTTGAAAGAATTCAAGGGCCAGGCTCCGGAAGAGATTAGCGGCGAAGAAGCGGTCCAAATCGCCCACGCCGCGGCCCCGCGCTTGAAGCCCGCATCCACCGCGGGCGACTTACGAGATTTCGAGCCGGGCGCGCGAGTTGCCATCGCCGCAGACGATTATGCCAAGGATTGGGTCGAAGGTGATTTGGTCATCGCCAATGCAGATCGTGTGATCATCGCCCGCCAGGATGACCGGGCGGATAATCTTCACATCCACTTCCCGCGCGTCGGCTATGTGTTGCGCAATGCATAATCACCCTCTGCGCCAGCCGGTTCATCGCCAGCGATAAGCGCATCAGCGAAATAGTGATTGCGGTCTCGGTGACCGGCTTCATCTTCGCGCACGGCAATCACGACATCGCGCAGACGCGCATTGGCCGGCAAGTTCCAGTAATCGATGGCGAGTTGCGGCGCAGGACCATTGTCGAGCCGACCTTCGTCAATCTCGCGCAGATAATGGGTGTAGCTGGTCACGGCTTCCTCTTCGAAATAGCCAATCACGCGGTGCGCGGTTTTCGGTGCGAACAGATAAAGGAAGAAGTAGAAATTGTAGAAAATCGCCTGCGCCACCATGATCAAGCCGCGCTCGAATAAAGTCGGCTGTGCGACTTGAATGAAGGTCATCAAATGCATCCGCTCATTCTCGGCTTCATCGAGCAGTTCTTTCACCCAGCCTTGATCATCGCGCATGCGACGGATGGCGCGCAGATGCTGCAACAGGCCCGCCACCATGCCCGGTACGGCGGCCACGGTCTCCAGGACAACGGCTCTGTGCCCGTAGCGTTTACGGAAGAACAGATCGGCAAAGAAGCGCAGGACTTTCACAAAGGCGAACGCAATGCGGTCGCGCAATCCTTCAGGCTTTCTGTGTGGTTCAACATAGTCCATTGCGGGCCTCCATGGTGGTCACCACCTAGGTAAGAGACCCTATTTGAGATGGCATATGCACGAATGACGCGCGACAGAATGTGCCAGGTCAGCAGCCGTCGGATTCGAACCTGTAGGCGACAAAATGAACCGGATCACCATTTGAATAGTTGAGCGCATATACGGGGTCGGACTGCACAACACACATGCCCGCTTCCTGTGCCTGAGTCAGCAAATCGTCGCGAATCTGCGGCGCAGGCGGGATGCAATCATCGCCTAAAGCGGCGCAGCGACTGGCCGGACTGCCTCGCCCTTCCAGATTGATGAGGTAAACCACCGGATAAGCTGCCGCGTCCGCAGGCAAGGTCAGCGGCGTTTCCGGCGAGTGCAGATTTTGCGTGCCAAGCGTCATCACATAAGAGGGCTCAGCATAGCCCACCGCCAGCACACGCGCGGGACTGTCGCGGTCATCCTCGCACGTCTCGCTCGGCACCCCGCATACGCCTTGCAAGGCGAGGCGGGCGCTTTCTGTAGGCTGGGCCCATAGCTGCGTTGGCAAGACATACGTTCGCGCATGCCAGCCCAGGAACAAGCTGACCAGGATACCAAAGGCGGCGCTTAGGCCGATGCGGCGCACCAGGAAGGTCGCAATCGCGCCCGCAAAGGCGATCGCCCCAATAATCCAGAGCCAGAGCGGGAAATTCACATACGCTGCCCATTGCGCGATCACGTCTTCAGGCGCCACCGTTTTGAAGTCGCCGGCCGCTTCCGTCTTGACCAATCTCGCGGCCAAAGGCGAGCTGATAAAGAGCAGCGCCGCCCCGCCAATCGCGAACACCGCGAAACTCAGCCATTTCGACACGGGCAGTTTTTCGCCATCCATCAATTTCAATCCGGCCCAGCCACAGAGCAGGCCAAAGGCCGGATAGGCGGGCAAGATATAGTGGCTGAGGCGGGTCGGCATCAGCTCGAAAAAGATCGTGGTCAGCAGCGCCCAAGCGACCAGAAATCGGATCGCTTTGGTTTCATCTGTCACTGGCACCGCATCGGCCATCGACCAGCGGTTCTGCCATTCCGGACGCGTGCTGAGCCACCAGAAGCCGACAATGATCAGACCAGCATAAGCGGATGGGGCGCCATTGCCGAGCTCACCCGGCAGGATCCAGGTCGCCAGCGCCGTCAGCGCACCTAATCCGACAAAGACGAAGAGCGCATCCGTGCCGCGCCGACGGGCATTCTCGCTGGCGCCGCGCAAATGCTTCCAAGCCAGCGTCATGCCCGGAATCAGCAACAAAACCGCAGGGAAGAACCAGACCGGGATATGGCTGAGATGATAGAGCGGCCAGCCCGCATGTCCTTCTGACGCACCAGCAAACTTGTCTTTCAAGTCCTTGCCGACTGCCCCCTGCAAGAATGTGCCATCCGTCGCGAATTGAATCGCGATGAGCCAGGGCAGAAACATCGCTGCGGCCAGGGCTGGGCCTGGCCACCAGATTAAGGGACGCCACCAATCCCCGCCCTGGCCTTCACCCGCCTTGGCCCAAACCCAGGCGCCAAAACCGGCATAGGCGGCGACCATTGGCGTCACCGGCCCCTTGATCAGTAAGCCGCACCCCATGGCGAACCAGAACACCATGGCCATACGTTTCGGATTGTCCGCCTGCCCCATATAGAGCCGCGCCAAGGCGCCTATCCCCCAGGTTGTTAGGAAAACAAGAACGCCATCAGTCTTGGAAATATGCGCCTCGCTGGTCAGCAATAATGTCGCGCCAAACAAAGCCGCACCCAGAAAGGCTGCCCGTCGCCCGATCAGGACGATGCCGCACCAGAAGGTCGCCAGCGTCGCCAGAGCCGCACCAAGCCAGCTCGGCACCCGATAGGTCCAGATATCGAGCTTGTCTTCGTCGCCCAGCACGTGTGTCGCCCCGGCCTGCAGCCAGTGAATGCCGGCGGGTTTCTTGTTCCGATACTCATCCTGATAGCGAATGATCAGATAGTCGCCCGTCTCGATATATTGCTTGGAGGCTTGCGCAAACCGGCTTTCATCGCGGTCCAGCGCAGGCAGCTTGAACACGCCTGGCGCCGCGGCCGTCAGCGTGATGGCAAACAGAATGAACCAGGCTTTCCAACCGGTTGATAGACGATCGAGCATATCCATAGGTCTGCTCATATCCTGAGCCTGCATCATTGAATAGCTGCGCAATGCGGACTAGCGTCATCAAATTACAGATTTGATGGGAGCGGACATGGCCGGTTGGTTCAAGATTGATCTATGGAAACGCGTGATCGCGGCGCTCGTGGTCGGCCTCGCTGTGGGCCTTGGCCTGCGATATGGGATGGGCGCAGAAGCCGGTGGGGCGTTTGCTGAGAATTATATTGCCTGGATTGGCGATCTGTTCCTCCGTCTCATACGGATGTTGATCGTTCCGCTCGTCTTTTTCACGCTTGTGTCCGGCATCATCGCCATGGGTGACCCGAAACGTCTGGGCAGTCTCGGCGCCCGCACACTCGGCACTTATTTCGGAACGACGGCCATCGCTGTGACGCTCGGCCTGGTCATGGCAACCCTGTTCCAACCGGGCGCCAGTCTCAGCCCAGATACGTTTGCTGGCGCTGACGTCTCCCGCATGCAGGAAGTCTCCGCTCAAGCCGAGGCCGCGGGCGGATTTGTCGAACGCCTGCTTGCGATTGTTCCGACAAATCCCGTCGAGGCGTTGGCCACCGGCAACATTCTCCAGATCATCTTCTTTGCGATCATTTTTGGTGTCGGCATTTTGATGGCGGGTAAAATCGCTGAACCTGTTGCCAAGTGGTTTGACGGTGCCTCAGAAGCGATGATGAAGGTCACGATCATTGTCATGGAAACGGCGCCCATTGGCGTCTTTGGTTTGATGGCGACGGTGATGGCCACCAAGGGCCTTGGCGTCTTGCAAAGCCTGGGCACGCTTGCCATCGCACTTTATCTCGCTTGTTTCCTGCACATGATCTTCACCTATGGATTCGGCATCATCAAAGGCGTCCTTCGATTGCCGCTCATTCCCTTCTTCCGGGGCATTACAGACGCTCAGGCCGTCGCCTATTCGACCGCCAGTTCATCCGCAACCCTGCCTGTGACGATCACATGTGCCGAAGAAAATCTCGGCGTCGACAAGGCTGTCGCTGGCTCGGTTTTGCCTTTGGGCGCGACCATCAATATGGACGGCACCGCCATCTATATCGGCATGGTGGCTTTGTTCGGGGCGCAAGCCATGGGCATCGAAGTGACGCTGACGCAATATGTTCTTGTCGCCGTGATGGCGACGCTGGTGTCGATTGGCGCTGCCGGCATCCCAAGCGCAGGCTTGATCCTGTCGGGCATGGCGCTCGCCCAGGTCGGCATTTCCGAGGAGCAGGCCTTCCTCATCATCGGCTTCATTCTGCCGTTTGACCGCTTGCTGGACATGATGCGGACGATGACCAATGTGACCGGGGATGCAGCCGTTGCCACAGCCGTGGCGAAATGGGAAGGCGAGCTCGACGAAAATATATTCCGGGCCGAGGATAACCTATCGGCGCATGTCGATGATCGCGAGAAACCGCTGCCGACCTAAAGCGCGCCGCGGACAATCTCGCCGATCATCTGCGCTTCTTCCGCGCGCGGCGAGCCCGTACGCCAGGCAATGCCAATGCGGCGGCCAATCATTGGCGTCTCGAATGCCCGCAGCTCAACATCCGCGCCCGATGTGACACCTGCGTCAATCGCAAGCTTCGGCAACAGAGAGACCCCCAGGCCTCCCGCCACCATATGCACCAGGGTCGGCAGACTAGTCGCCGTCACGTCTGCGCCATTGCGCTTGGTCGGCAGGCGACAAACCGATAAAGCGTGGTCGCGCAGGCAATGGCCGTCTTCAAGCAGGAGGACATCTTCATCCGCCAGGTCTGTGGAGCGGATGCTGCTCTGTTCGAACAGCGTATGCCCACTCGGGGCGACCAGCATGAACTCATCATCGCCGAGCTCCATCGTCTCAATACCGCTCGCATCCCAAGGCAGCGCGATCAAAGCGGCATCGAGCGTCCGGGACTTGAGCGCATCGAGCAGGCGTTCGGTCTGATCCTCACGCAAATAGAGCTTCAAGTTCGGATGCGCCTTACGCAGCGCCTTCAAGGTGCGTGGCAGCAGAAATGGTGCAATGGTCGGAATGGCACCCAGCCGGAATGGCCCGGTCAATGGCGCCCCGGCTTGTCGTGCGGCAGAAACCAGATCGGCGGCGCTGGACAGAACGGTTCGAGCGCGTTCCACCGCGGCTTCTCCGGCTTGCGTCAACGACGCGCCGCGCGCTTCGCGCTCAATCAATTGCACGCCGAGCAAGCCTTCAACTTCCTTGATCGCTGCCGATAAAGTCGGTTGCGTGACATGGCAGGATTCGGCGGCCTTCGAGAACGAGCCCTGATCGGCCACAGCACACAGAAATTCTAGCTGGCGAAGCGTTGGGAGATGCATAGGCTCAATCTATTACGTTCAGACAATTTATCAATTATACAACTATCTCAAAATCGCTATCCTCACACTTAGTTGATCGGGATTCATCACTCTCTCGTCTTGAAACAACACGCTCAAGACCCATTTCGATCATTGTTAGAGGCAGAGTTTTGTCTCCATTAAAACGCTCCGGTGGCAACCGATCCCCAATCCCTCCTGCCACCGATCAGCGCGGTCCTGCCGGGCCCTTTCCTCCCCCCTTAATAAGGCTTTCCGGCAGGGCCAACGCGCTTTGCGACAAAACTGTACAATCTGTGATCGAGATTTGACTTGCTTCAATCGATCAGAAGGGCATTTTAGCTGTATGGAACTCACCGCCCCTGGCCTGCAAAATGATTTGATACATCTCGAACCGCTGGACGAGCGGTTTCGGGAACAATTACGCGCCAGCGATGCGGTCAACTCAATCTGGCTGTCCTTGCCGGCCATCCAACGCGGCGCAGGCTTTGACGCTTATTATGATCATGTTCTGAAACAGGGTCAGGAAAACGAGATTTACGGCTTTGCCTTGCTCGACCCCAATGATCGCGATCGCTTTGTTGGCGTCACCGCCCTGCTCTACCCGAACAAGATGCATCGCCGTGTGCGCCTCGGCTATACGTGGATTGAGCCACATTTGCGCGGCCAAGGCATTTATGCCGCGATTCAGAAACTCCTGATCCAGAGGTCCCTCGACTGGGGCGCCAAGCGCATCGAATGGTATGTCGAAGATCGCAATACCCGCGCCATTCGCGCCATCGAGGCCCTGGGCGCGATGAAAGAGGGCGTGCTGCGCGAATATGAGAAATTCGCCGATGGCGAATGGGTTGATGTCGCGGTTCTCTCCATGCTCCGCGACGAAGCCAAGGAAGCGATCCGCCGCCTCAGCCTGATCATGGCCGACACCGAGGCTTGATTCTTCTCCACAGCCGTGCTTTACGCGCGCAACATTCACCGCACTGACAGTACGTGCGCGTTGACCAGGGCATGCTTTTCAAGCGGGAGCCTGGCGATGTCCCCCACTCGGCGAAGGCTCGCTCAGTGGGGCGCTACTGCTTTGCGTTGATGCGATGAGCGCTTATCTCTTCATGATGAAGAGATCGGCAATAGGAGTGACGCGATGTTTGACGCGCTAACAGACCGCTTAGGCGGCGTATTTGACGGATTGCTCGGGCGCGGCGCGCTGACCGAGAAAGACGTCACGGCTGCGCTGCGTGAAATCCGGGTCGCCCTGCTCGAAGCCGATGTCGCGCTCCCAGTCGTCAAAGACTTCATTTCCTCGATCAAAGACAAAGCGGTCGGCGAAGACGTTATCCGGTCGGTCAAGCCGGGCCAGCAAGTCGTCAAGATTGTCCATGACGGCCTGGTCGACTTGCTCGGCGGCGAAGACGCCGAAACGGGTCTGCGTGTCGATAACCCGCCTGCCGTCGTCATGATGGCCGGTCTGCAAGGCTCCGGTAAGACGACCACGACCGGTAAGCTCGCCAAGCGCCTTGCGGATCGCGACAAGAAAAAAGTCCTCCTCGCCTCGCTCGATACGCGCCGCCCGGCAGCGATGGAACAGCTCGCCATCCTGGCTGACCAGTGCGGCGACAATGTTTCCTCCCTCCCGATCATTGACGGCCAGAGCCCGGCAGAAATTGCCCGCCGCGCCCTGCAAGCTGCCAAGCTTGGCGGACATGATGTCGTCTTCCTCGACACAGCCGGCCGGACCTCAATCGATGAGCAAATGATGGCTGAGGCGAGTGAGATCGCCAAGATTGCCAATCCGAATGAGACCCTGCTCGTCGCCGACTCTTTGACTGGTCAGGACGCGGTCGAGACGGCCAAACGCTTCCATGAGCGGCTGCCACTCACAGGTCTGATCCTGACGCGGATGGATGGTGATGGTCGCGGCGGTGCGGCGCTGTCCATGCGCGCCGTCACCGGCCTGCCGATCAAATTCCTCGGTACGGGCGAAAAGCTGGATGGGCTCGACGCGTTTGATGCCAAACGTCTCGCCGGTCGTATTCTCGGCCAAGGCGACATTGTCTCGCTGGTGGAAAAAGCCGGCGACCAGATGGACGCTGAAAAAGCTGAGAAAATGGCCAAGAAAATGGCCAAGGGGCAGTTCGATCTGGACGACCTCGCGCAGCAGCTTCAGCAAATGCAGAAAATGGGCGGCCTGGGCGGCATTATGGGGCTCTTGCCCGGCGCCAAGAAAGCCAAACAGGCGCTCGACGCCTCTGGCATGGATGACAAAGTGATTGCCCGTCAGGCCGCGATCATCTCGTCCATGACCAAGAAAGAACGCGCCAAACCGGCCCTCCTCAATGCCTCACGCCGCAAACGGATCGCGGCGGGCGCTGGGGTCACTGTGCAAGACGTCAATCGCGTCCTGAAAATGCACAAGCAGATGGCCGGCATGATGAAGAAAATGTCCAAAGGCGGCATGAAGGGCATGATGAATATGATGGGTCAGGCCGGGGTCTCTCCGGCAGACCTCGCCAAAATGGGCGGCGGCGCAGCGATGCCGGGAGGGATGCCGGGCGCCGGCGGTATGCCGAATATTCCGGGGCTGACGAAGAAATGACGACCCCAACCGACCAACTCGCCCAATACCGCGCCAGCATCGATAATCTCGATGCCATCTTGCTGCACACGCTCGCAGAGCGGTTCAAAGTCACCCAGGCGGTCGGCAAGCTGAAAGCCGAGAATGATATGCCGCCGGCCGACAAGGCGCGCGAAGCGCGGCAGATTGAACGCCTGCGCACCCTGGCCGAAGAGAGCAATCTCGACCCGGTCTTTGCTGAAAAGTTTCTGAATTTCATCGTGGCGGAAGTCATCCGTCACCACGAAAAAATTAGAGGTGATAAATGAGCTTTCACCTCTCACCGTCGACGCCAGCGCAAGCTGGGGTCCAAGGACCAAACATGCCCCACGTGCTTTTGGCAAATGCCTGGCCATGGATCCCTGCTTGCGCAGGGATCTGCGGGGACACTCAAATTTTGAATATGCCGAGACACTAGGAGAACACCATGGCCCTCAAAATCAGACTCGCCCGCGGCGGGTCCAAAAAACGCCCTTTCTATAGCGTGGTTGTTGCCGACAGCCGCATGCCGCGCGACGGCCGCTTCATTGAGAAGATCGGTACGTATGATCCGCGTCTGCCAAAGGATAGCGAAAGCCGCGTCCAGATTGATGGCGCGAAAGCCGCTGACTGGATCAAGAAAGGCGCCAAGCCAACTGATCGCGTCGCCCGCTTCCTGAGCCATATCACGCTCGAAGGCGAGAAGGCCCCGGTCTATGGCTGGAAAGCTGGCAACAATCCGCAAAAAGGTGAGCCAGGCGCGAAAGCGAAAGAGCGGATCGAAGAAAAAGCTGAAAAAGAAGCCGCTCGCAAGGAAGCTGAAAAAGAAGCCAAAGCCGCTGCTAAGGCTGAGAAAGAAGCGGCCAAGGCGGCTGCGGCGGAAGCTGAAGCTGCTGCCGAAGAAGCGCCCGCTGAAGAGGCACCGGCTGAAGAAGCTGCCGCTGAAGAAGAGAAGTCTGAATAGGCTTTTCTGGCTCAGCTATGATTTGAAAACCCCCAGGCCGTTTGGTCTGGGGTTTTTTGATGCTAGTGAATACACCTCGACGATTACTACGCGACCTTCCAGGAGATCATAGTGAACCCGCACCTCGCGCGACGCATCAATCTCTGGCTCTCTGGCAGTGGTGCGATAATCTTTCTGGCTGCATTTTTGTACATCACCTTTGCGCCCAATGATTTTGATCGACGTGCCCAATCCTTCGCCCTCTCACAGGTCGAACGTAGCGTCGATGAGCGTCTGTCAGATCTGGCAAACTCCGATACCGCCAATCGTGTGTCAGACTTAGCGGGGCGCGTTTCTGGACGTTTGCAATCAAGAATTGATGAAGCCCGGGCGCAACTCGATGCCGGGATGGACGAGTTTATTGCCGATGTGCTGGCCGCCGCGTGCAAACTGGACTGCGAACGGCGGGACGAAGCGGCGGCGGCGGTGCGTGGGTTTTATGAGTCGTCGATTCTGCGCAACAGCATGGCGCTTGAACGCCTCCAAGCCTTTATTGAAGGGCAATTCGATAGTGTGATGGAAGAGCTGCGAGCCGATCTGAGGATTTTTGTTGGCAGCAGCGGATTGGCCCTCGGATTTGCGTTTTTGCTTGCGCTGTTTCGAGGTCGAGCGGCAGTTCATTTGTTGCCCATTTCAATCACCCTGTCGGTCAGCACGTTGCTCATGATTGTTTGGTATGCGCTGGGACAGGATTGGGTCACGACAATTCTGTATAGCGATTATTGGGGATGGACCTATGCCGTGATGCTGACATTCGTCTCCGCCATGATGTTCGACATCGCCGCGAACAAAGCGCGCGTAATGAGTTTCATTATGAACGCGATCGGTCGTCTGTTTGGCGGAATTGAGATATCACCGTGCTAATTCCGGATCTGGCATGGAATCATCGGCGTTTGCCTGGAGGGTTTGTTCATGACCGTTAGATTGATCGCCGCCATCGCCCTTTTGGCAATAGGAGGCTGTTCGGCCTCGCAAGACCAGTCGCCGTCAGACTTGAAACAAATCGCACTCACCTACGATGATGCCCCTCTTGGCGATGGCCCGCGCTATACCGGCGCGGAACGAACAGAAGCGCTGATCGCGCAACTTGCTGAAGCAGAGGCAGGTCCCGTCGCCATATTTGTCACCACAAAAGGCTTCGAACTGGATCGTGGGTCCGAACGTATCGCCGCCTACGCCGCCGCCGGCCATTACATCGCCAATCATAGCGACCAGCATATGTGGGGCAGCCGAACACCAACCGACGACTATATCTCGGACATCGATCAGGCCGAAGCCAAGCTTGCGCAGTTTGACAATCGCCGCCCCTGGTTCCGCTTCCCCTTTCTGGATGAAGGCGGCCAGGGGGAGGCCAATAAAACAGGCCAAAAGCGCGATGCCTATCGCGCCGCGCTGGCCGAGCGCGGTTTGATCAGCGGCTATGTCACCGTGGACACTTATGACTGGCATCTCGACCGATTGTGGAGCCAGGCGGTCAAAGATGGACGCGCCGTCGACATGGATGCTTTGTCGGACGTCTATGTCGACATGGTCCTCGACGCAGCGGCCCATTATGATGCCTTGAGTCAGCGTGTGCTGGGGCGCCAGCCCGTACAGGTCCTGCTGCTGCACGAGAATGATCTCGCCGCGAGTTTCACCACCGACATGATTGCAGCCTTGCGCGCGGAGGGCTGGGACATTGTTGACCCGGATGTCGCCTTTGCCGATCCATTGGTCGATGCTCTGCCAGAAACACTCTATTCCGGTGGCGGGCGCATTTCAGCCCTGGCAGCAGATCAGGGTCTGCGCGATTGGGCGACGCTCAACCATTGGAGCGTGAACGAACTGGAGATCTCCGAACGCGCTTACCAAGCAGGCGCATTCGAACGCCCCATCGACACAACGGATCAATGAGGGTCCGCTAAAAACTCCGCAAAAGCATCAATCGCCTGCAAGTCTGACCGCAACCGATCTTGTTCGGCGGGCGACACCAGATCATTCAAGATCGGCTGAGTCAGAATCAGATGTCGCACCACTTTGGTGGCGACGGGCATCCCGTATTGCAGCGTATTGGCACTGACAAACCAGGTTGCGCCGCGCGGATGCATAAACGCATTCCGCGCATCGACCAG
The DNA here is from genome assembly GCA_039818185.1 of Pseudomonadota bacterium. Classification (GTDB taxonomy): domain Bacteria; phylum Pseudomonadota; class Alphaproteobacteria; order Caulobacterales; family Hyphomonadaceae; genus Henriciella. Next base: position 194,080 of record JBCBUI010000001.1, on the reverse strand, counting down.
GCGATCAAAAGCGTGCCGCGCGGCAGACCCGAATGGCAAAGTAAACGGCGCGGGTAACCGGTCCTTTGACGCTGCCCGCAGCAACAGCTCCGTCCCGCCTGCTTGCGCTGGAATAGAATCGCCTGCCGCGCGCAAGGCGATCACCGCGGCTTGCTGGGCCATTAAGACGCCGCCGGTGACGACCCAGGGATCATAGACCTCCTCGGTCACGCACAGACCGAACCGCGACATGGTGAACCCGACTGTGTCGAGGAGCTGCGCTTCTGGCGTCATTCGGTGCCCATGGCGCTCGGTTCAGGTTGTTTGCGAAAGTCCCAGCCGGTCTCTGCTGCGATATACGTAAACGCAGCATAGACGGCGATGTTCTGGCGAAATTCGTCGGGTTTGATCTTGTCGAACGTATCATCCGGCGTGTGGTGATAGTCGAAATAGTCCATGCCATTCTGGCCTGGCGTCACCACAGGAACGCCCGCGCGGGCAAGAATGCCAATATCCGGCCCACCAAACGCGCGATTATCATCTGGCGTAACCCCCAAAGGCATAAGCAGGGTCTGCAATGTCCGCGCATAAGGCAACGCCGCCTCGCCAAATCGGGTCTGGAAGCGCCAGATTGGTCCCGCCCCGAAATCACTCTCTGAAGCCAGGACGTGTTTGTCGAGATTGTCGCCATGCTCGCGCGCATAGGCGGTGGCGCCAAACAGACCAACTTCCTCCGCACCATACAAGACGACGCGAATGGTACGGCGAGGGCGCTCTGGCAGATCGGCGATCAGCATGGCCGCCCCAACGACGATTCCACACCCCGCGCCGTCATCCAAGGCCCCTGTGCCGAGATCCCAGCTATCGAGATGGCAGCCAATCAGGACGATTTCATCGGCCAGATCTGTGCCCGTCAGCTCCGCGATGACATTGCCGGACGGCGCATTGGTCTTGATTTCGGTCTGGATATCGACCGACACGGTCACTGGGCCGCGCGCCAAGAGCCGCGTCAACTGATCCGCATCCGGTCCTGAGATTGCCGCCACGGGGCCAGCCCCTTCAGCGCCGTCACGCGCCATAATGCCGGTATGAGGCATTCGATGCGGCTGCGTGCCGACCGAGCGGATTAAACAGGCCAGTGCGCCTTTATCTGACGCGGCCAGCGCACATTGGCTGCGTTTACGCACGGCCATGCCATAGCCAGACCCGTCCATGGTCTTGATCATGGTCTCGTCAATGAAGACGATTTTGCCATCAACGTGCGAGATGGGCGCGGCCTGCAATTCAGCCAGGCTCTCAAACCGCACCACATGTCCAGTGACACCGCCTTCAGGGGTCGCCGCAGATCCACCCAAAGCGGTTGCGACCAAAGGCTGAGGGCTCGGCGATAAGACCGCGACGGATTCATGCTTGCGCGACCAGAACGGAATTTCGAACGGCTCGACACGAACCGCATCAAAACCGAGTTCGTTCAGCTCTGCGACGGACCAGTCCCGAGCCCGCGCTTCTGACGAAGATCCTGCCAGGCGCTGGCCCACTTCGGTGGTTAAGTCTTCGACAAATTTCAACCCGACCTCATCGGTCAGCGCGCGATTGATCAGCGTTTTTGCCGTCGTTTCAATGTCCGGATCCAAGTCAGCGGCCTCTTGTGCCAGCGCAGGAGCCAAACACGCCCCACCGACCAGTAGCGCAGCAAGTACGGGCTTCAGCATGGTTAATCTCTCCCAAGATAATTGAGAGAGATTACCTGTATTTGCTACAGCGTCCAGGGTTAATGACCGCCACTCATGTACGGGTCGTTCACCCCGCAAAAGCCTCAATCGATTGCCGCGCCGCGGCAATTTTCTCGTCTCCGGTCGACATCAGTTGATCGGCGGCCACGAAAGATACATCGTGAATGCCAAGAAAACCCAAAACGTGCTTCACATAAGGCGTCGCAAAGTCGATCTCAGAGCCAGACGCCGTTCCGCCGGATGCGATTACGACATAGGCCTTCTTACCTTCCAGCAAGCCAACTGGGCCATTCTCGGTATATTTGAACGTCTTGCGGGCGCGTGCGACCAGGTCGATCCAGGCTTTGAACGCGGCTGGGACGCCAAAATTGTAAATCGGAACACCGAAAACGATCGTGTCTGCCGTTTCAAGCTCAGCAACCAGCTGATCCGAAAGCGCCAGAATCTCTTTTTGGTCATCAGTCCGGGCCTCGTCGGGCGTGAAATTCGCACCGACCCAGGCTTCGGTGAGCAGGGGCACAGGCGCCGCGCCAATGTCTCGGGTGACGATCTGAGTATCAATCGATGATATCGTATCAACAACCGCCTGGCTCAGCGAGCGCGAAATTGAACCCTCCGCTCGGGCTGATGCGTTGATGTGTAAAATATTGCGGGCCAAAAACGCCTCCTTGATTTGCAACACAAACAAGATGGGTTTTTGGCCCGCAACCGGACAGAGCTCATTATCGGCATTCTGTTATGCCGTTTTTGTATAATTAAGGGGCTGCGGGTGCCCCTTGATTGATCAGGGTCACCAATTGCGGGATCCCTTCGGTTGGAGGACGGGTTTTATAGCCCTCTTCCTTTTGCACGCCCGCAACTTCACCATCCGCCTTGATATAGATGATGGCCGGATGCGGGACGCCGTCAAACCGGCTGCCCGCCGGCATGTCTTCATTGCGCAAGCCATAGGCGTCGATCATAGCAGAGTCAGGGTCCGACAAGAATGTGTAGGTCAGAGATTTGTCCGCGCTGAATGAGGCCAGAAGTTCAGGCGCATCATAGGTGATCAGATTGAGCGACCAGCCTTGCGCGTCCAGATCGGCCTTGACCGTTTCCAGTTCCAATGCCTGTGCCTTACAATAAGGGCACCAATCGAGCGAGCGGCTGAAAACAATGACCGCGCCATTCTCGCCGGTTATTTCGGCGAATGAAACCGCGTCCCCGGTGGCTGTCACCGCGCTAAACTCCGGCGCTTGGGTGCCGGCTTCCACGCAAACCATGGCAGAGGTGCCATCGGCGTGATCATCGGCAAAGGCCGCAGCGCTGGTCATGATGAGTGCCGAAGCCGCGAATAGAGAGCGTAACATGAAACACCCCTTCTTTTGATCCATTTGAACGCGGGCATAGCCGACGCCTGCGTCCATGAATAGAGGGCTCACAGCCCTGTGAAGACAGATTGAACACAAAAAAAACCGCCGCCACAAGGCTGTGACGGCGGTAATCTTGGTCGGATGAGGGCGATCAAGCCAGAGCAGGCTCGAGCTTCTTACAATCCTCAACCAGGCCTTTCACAGCATCGACGGACGCCATGAACATGCTGCTTTCTGTGTCATTAAAGTCGAATTCGACAATCCGCTCTGCGCCATTCGCGCCGATCAGGGTTGGCACACCGACATAAAGACCGTTCAGGCCATACTGACCGTCACACCAGGCCGCAGATGGCAGCACGCGCTTCTGGTCTTTGAGATAGGATTTCGCCATCGCGATCGCAGATTCTGCAGGCGCGTAATAAGCAGATCCAGTCTTGAGCAGCGCCACGATCTCGCCGCCGCCTTTGCGCGTCCGGTCGACAATCGCGTCGAGTTTCTCCTGGCTGATCCAGCCTTGCTTGACGAGTTCGGTCAAAGGCAGACCGCCAACGGTAGAGTGACGCACCATTGGCACCATGGAGTCACCATGGCCTGCCAGCGTCCAGGCATGGATGTCTGCCACCGATACGCCCGTGGCTTCTGACAGGAAGTAAGCGAAGCGGCTGGAATCGAGCACGCCTGCCATGCCGACAACTTTATTCGTCGGCAGGCCTGAGAATTGCTGCAGCGCCCAGACCATCGCGTCGAGCGGGTTGGTGATACAGATTACGAATGCGTTCGGTGCATGCGCTTTAATGCCTTCGCCAACGGCCTTCATCACTTTCAGATTGATGCCGAGCAGATCATCGCGGCTCATGCCAGGCTTGCGCGGGACACCAGCAGTCACAATACAAACGTCTGCACCCGCAATATCCGCATAGTCATTCGCGCCTTTCAGCGCCACAGAGCTATTATAGACGGGGGTTGATTCAGCGAGATCCAGCGCTTTGCCTTGTGGCAGGCCTTCAGCAATGTCGAACAGGACGACGTCGCCAAGCTCTTCACGGGCTGCCACGTGCGCCAAAGTTCCTCCAATCATGCCCGATCCAATAAGGGCGATTTTCTTGCGAGCCATCCCGGCCTCCTGTCAAATTTACGGTTTCTGCGGCTTCCCCTAGCCGAGCCAGGTCGCGGGTGCAATGTAACCATCGTCGCAGGTTGAAGTTTTGGCTGGATTTGCGGCGCGAACTCAGCCAAATCAGGCGCCATGATACCACGCGCTCAAAAATCACCGATTCCGCTCGAAATTTGTCACCTGGCCAAAGCGATTGAGATTCTTGGCGATCGCTGGACCTTGCTTATTCTGCGCGGCGCCCTGTTTGGCGTGCGCCGGTTTGATGATTTTCAAAAAGAACTCAACATTCCGCGCACCGTCTTGTCTGGCCGGCTCAAAAAACTGGTTGAGAACGGCATTCTGACAAAAAACGCCTATAAAGAAGACGGCAAGCGCGCGCGCCCGGAATATCTGCTCACCGATGCGGGAGAAGCCTTGCGCCCGGTTTTAATGGGGCTCAATCTCTGGGGCGATGTCTGGGCGAGTGATGGCGCAGCACCACTTATGTCTTTCACCCACGCCAAGACCCGACAAAAAGTGCGTCCAGCCTTCGTTGATGAAGACGGCAAAGAAACAAAATTTAGCGAGTTACGAATTTCGCTCCGCCGCTAGCGGGCTTTGCCCCAGACCCGCAACGGATCAAAAGCCCCGGTCTCAGCGGCTTTCTGCAATTGCGCCAATTGGTCGCCAACCGGACTGCCACTGTCCATAACCCCGCGGCCATATATGGCTTGATCGAGACGACAGATCCGCTCGAACAGATTTTCTGACCGCTCAACCAGATCCAGAAAAATATCCGGCAATCCGCGCCCGCGTTGGGCTTGCGCGTCGAGCGCCGGATCTTCGCGACTGATCCGATATTTCGGTTGCATTGCATCTTCGGGATGCATATCGCCATCTTTCACCGCTTTTTGCATAACAAGCCAGGACGCGGCCTGCATCAGGCGCGTCGTGAGTTCCATACTCCAAGCGGCATAGGTAAGGCTGGCCTCACGTGGCAAAGTGGATGACAGTTTACGTCCTGGGCCATCCAGATAAGACGCTGTTTCTTCGACCAAAGCCATGCCATCGACAAACACCTTCTCGAACACTTTTCCGTCTGTGAAAGACAGATCTGCGAACTCAGAGGCTGGATTTTGAGGCTGTTCGGCCATGCTCTTTAGACTTCCAAAGCAATATTCTTTTATCAGACTTTAACGCCAGGCTTCCTTAGAAGATCTTAATCGCGGCCGCCAAAAAGCGCATCGGCTGCTGATTTATGCGACTGTTTCTTCTGCAATTCGGCCTCGCACGCGGCGATCTCTGCTTTCAATTCCTCGATCCGTTCGTGCAATTCCTCAACCGAAAACCGCTCCAAATCCAGTTTCTTTTCCGGGGCTGGTTCATCTTCAAACATGGTTTGCTCTTTCCCACTCCGTTTCCTCACCTTTATGTAAGCAGGAACACGAAAAAGGACAGGAGTGTCAAATGGGCGATACGATGTGGGCTGTGGTGGTTGAAGACGATCAACCGCTGAGACTGGGGCAGGTTGAAAAGCCCGAATGCGGTCCAAATGATGTCCTGGTGGAAATCATCACGGCCGGCCTGAACCGCGCAGACCTGGTGCAGCGGCGCGGTATGTATCCGCCCCCTCCAGGCGCTTCTACGATTATGGGCCTGGAATGCGCCGGTACGATTGTCGCGATCGGGGCCTCAGTCACCGGCTGGAGCATCGGCGATCGGGTTTGCGGTCTGATGGCCGGGGGCGGCTATGCTGAGTTTGCTGTCGTGGATCAGGGGTCTTTGTTCAAAATACCGGATGGCATGACGTTTGATGAAGCCGGTGCATTGCCAGAAGTCATGATGACGGTCTGGGCAAATATTTTTGATCGCTGCCAGTTCAAAGCGGGCGAGAGCGCGCTGATCCATGGCGGCACCAGCGGTATTGGCACCATGGCGATCCAGATGCTGAAACATGCCGGCGCGTCGACCATCATGATCACAGCCGGCAGCGCCGATAAATGTCAGTTCGCAGAACAGCTCGGAGCGGATCGCGCCATCAATTATCGCGAAGAAGACTTTGAAGCCATCGCCAAAGATGCTGGCGGCGCGGATGTCATCCTCGACATGGTGGGCGGAGACTATGTGCAGAAAAACATCTCTATCGCCAAGATTGGGGGCCGCATTGTCAATATCGCCTATATGCAGGGCGCCCAGGTGAATGTGAATTTGATGCCGTTAATGTTGAAACGCCTCATCCTGACCGGGACGACGCTTCGCGCCCGCCCGAATGATGACAAAAAGCGCATACGTGATGCCATTCTGGCCGATTTCTGGCCGGCCGTCCTGTCCGGTGCCATCAAACCCGTGATCGACACCACGTATCGATTTGAGGAGGCCGAAGCCGCGCAGGCCCATATGGCGAAAGGCGGCCACATTGGCAAAATCTTGCTGTCGCGACAGCAAAGTTAGGCTTCCCATCTCAAACCACGCTCGCTATACTCATCGGGTTAGGTAATTTCATGCCAGAGACCCTGACCGCCCGAGACCGACGTCTCGGGCGGCTGCATTTCTGGCCCGCGTGCGAAGGAGCCCTCGATGGCCGATATTCTGATGCCCAAGGCCACTGCGGTCTGGTTGATCGACAACACGACACTGACCTTTGATCAGATTGCTGATCTCTGTGGTCTGCACCATCTCGAAGTTAAAGGCATTGCGGATGGCGATGTCGCTGAGAATATGCGCGGCGTCGATCCGATCTCCGGCGGCGAACTGACCCGCGAAGAGATTCAGAAGGGTGAAGAAGATCCGGATTATCGCTTGAAGACGGCGCCATCCAAGATTGCTCACATCCCACAGCCAAAGCGCAAAGGCGCACGCTACACGCCTGTTGCCCGCCGCGGTGACAAGCCGGACGCGATTGCCTGGTTCATTCGCAACCACCCGGAAGTGACGGATCCGCAAATCTCGAAACTGATCGGGACGACCAAAGCGACGATAACCAATGTCCGTGATAAGACGCATTGGAACAGCCAAAATATTAAGCCCGTGGATCCAGTGACCCTGGGTCTGTGCTCTCAAATCGAGTTGGATGAAGTGATCACCAAAGCTTCATCGCGTCGCAAGAAAATGGATGCCGAACGCGCCGCGCAAGAAGACGGGCCAGGCTTGGCCCCGGCCGAAGCGGTTGAGACCGTCGAGGCGCCAAGCGAGCCTGCACCGTCGACTGAAGAGCCGTCCGCAGAAGATGTGTTCAGCGCGTTTAAAGACTAGATTCCAAGCCATTCGCTTGGAACGTACCTGATAATTCGATCCGTTCGCGTCCGACCCGCGGCGGCATGGATGGAGATCGGCATGGGCCGACAGAGAAAACGTAAAGGCGATCCCGTGCATGGCTGGCTCGCCGTAGACAAGCCGGTGGATGTCACTTCGACGCAAGTCGTCGGCATCTTGAAGCGTCTGTTCAACGCGCAAAAGGCGGGTCATGGCGGGACATTGGATCCGCTGGCCGATGGTATATTGCCGATCGCGTTCGGCGAAGCCACCAAAACAGCGCAATGGGCGATGGATTGCGACAAGGAATATGTCTTCACGATCGAGTGGGGCACATCAACCGCGAGCCAGGACAAAGAAGGCGAGGTCATCGCAACCTCGGACAGGCGCCCAATGCCCGCCGAGATCGAAGCGGCACTGCCGCGATTCATTGGCGACATTCAGCAAGTCCCGCCCAAATTCTCGGCGATCAAAATCGATGGCGCACGCGCTTATGATCTCGCCCGGGATGGCGAAGCGTTCGAACTTCCTTCTCGCGAAGTCACGGTGTATGAAGCTGAAATCGCCGATATCCCGGATGCCGACCATGTCACGCTGAGGGTCGTGTCCGGCAAAGGGTTTTACGTCCGAGCCATGGCCAGAGATCTTGCGCAAGCCCTCGGTGCCGATGGCCATGTCAGCCAGTTGCGCCGCACGCGGGTTGGTGCTCTCGATGAAGAGAGCGCGATGTCGCTCGCTGAACTTGAAGCGCTGGTCGAAGACAAGGAGGCGCTCTTCAAGTCGCTCAAAGTGATTGAGACTGTGCTGGATGATGTCCCAGTGATTGAGATCGAGCCGTCCGATGCAGCAGCCCTCAAACAAGGCCGGGAAATCGTCTTGCTCCCGCATCAAGTCGAGCATTGGCGCGCCGAAACCGATTCAGACCCAGACAATCGCCTCGCCCTGACCCGAACCGATGGAAAAGCCATCGCCTTGGGCGAGGTGCGCGCCGGGCGCTTTCAGCCTAAGAAAGTGTTCCAACTGTAAGAGTTTCTGAGCAGTTGGGCTTGACCCAACCAACCAAAAATTGCACCAGTCCCGCTCAGCTTAGGGACGCTGTTTCAAAGAGGTACAGTTCATGCGCGTTGCAATGATCGGGACAGGCTATGTTGGCCTGGTGAGTGGAGCTTGTTTTGCGGATTTCGGCCATGTCGTAACCTGTGTCGACAAGGATGCCAGCAAGATTGAGCGCCTGCACCAGAATATCATGCCGATCTATGAGCCGGGCCTCGATGATCTGGTCGAAAAGAATGTCAAAGAAGAGCGCTTATTCTTCACAACAGAAGCCAAAGACGCGATTGCAGATGCTGACGCGGTCTTTATCGCGGTGGGGACACCTTCCCGCCGCGGCGACGGTCACGCCGACTTATCTTATGTCTATGCCGCGGCCGAAGAAATTGCCGAGCTTATGGATGGCTTTACGGTCGTCGTGACCAAGTCCACCGTGCCGGTTGGAACGGGTGACGAAGTCGAAGAGATCATCCGCAAGAAACGCCCGGACGCAGACTTCGCCGTCGTCTCCAACCCGGAATTCCTGCGCGAAGGCGCGGCGATCAAGGACTTCAAAATTCCAGATCGTGTCGTGGTTGGCACCGACAATGAGCGAGCCCGTGAGGTGATGCGCGAACTGTATCGTCCGCTTTTCCTGAATGAGACACCGATCCTGTTCACTGCGCGGCGCACCTCAGAGCTGATCAAATATGCGGCCAACGCCTTCCTGGCGGTGAAGATCACCTTCATCAATGAAATGGCGGATCTCTGCGAAGCCGTCGGCGCCAATGTCCAGGAAGTCTCTCGCGGCATCGGCCTTGATGGCCGGATTGGCAAGAAATTCCTGAATGCGGGTCCCGGCTATGGCGGCTCCTGCTTCCCGAAAGACACATTGGCGTTGACCAAGACCGCTAATGATCATGACTCGCCGGTCCGCATCGTCGACACAGTCGTCGAAGTGAATGCGGCGCGCAAAAAAGCCATGGCGACGAAAGTCATCAAGGCCATGGGCGGCGATGTGTCGGGCAAGACAATTGGCGTCCTTGGGCTCGCCTTCAAACAGAACACAGACGACATGCGTGACGCGCCGAGCCTGGATATTGTCCCGGCCCTGGTGGAAGCTGGCGCCAAGATCAAAGCCTATGACCCAGAGGCGATGGAAGAAGCCAAGCACCTCCTGAATGGCATCGAGTATTGCGACAATGCCTATGATGCCGCTGAAGGTGCCAATGCCATGGTTATTCTCACCGAATGGGATCAATTCCGGGCGCTTGATCTCGATCGCATCAAGACCGCTCTAAAAGACGATATCGTCGTCGATCTGCGTAATATTTACAGCCCTGATGATATGGCAAAGCGCGGCTTTGCATACACATCGATTGGCCGTCCGGCCTAAACACACCTCACTTACGGAGCCGAACCATGAAGTTCTTTGTCGATACTGCTGATACTACCGCCATCAAAGAACTCGCGGCGACTGGACTGATCGATGGCGTCACCACCAATCCATCCCTGATCATGAAATCTGGCCGTGACTTTGCCGAAGTCATCGCGGAGATCTGCGACCTGACCGAAGGCCATGTCAGCGCCGAAGTGGTGGCGACGGAATGGGAAGCCATGGTTGCGGAAGGCAAGAAGCTGCAGGCCATCGCCTCGAATGTTGCCGTGAAACTGCCTTTGACCATGGATGGCTTGCGCGCCTGTCGCGAACTGGCGGATATGGGCACTGCGGTGAATGTCACGCTCTGCTTCTCGGCCAATCAAGCCCTGCTCGCCGCCAAGGCCGGTGCGGCTTACATCTCGCCCTTTATCGGGCGTCTCGACGATATCAATGTCGATGGCATGGAATTGATCGAGGAAATCCGTGTCATCTATGACAATTACATGTTTGAGACAGAGGTGCTGGCCGCCTCTATTCGCAGCGCCAATCATGTCAAACAATGCGCGCTCGCTGGTGCGGACGTCGCCACTGTGCCGCCAAATGTTCTGACCGGCCTCGCCAATCACCCGTTGACGGATAAAGGCCTGGCGGCGTTTCTCGCCGATGCTGAAAAAGGCGGTGTGAAAGTTTAAGCGGGACAACTGCCGCCCGCAGCTTCGAGACCATCCAGGATATCGTCTAACTGGTCGCCCAGTGCATCCAGATTTCGATAAGCCGCAATCGCTTCCGGGGTTGCATCGTCCGCGCGAGAGGCGTTGCGAATGGCTTCGAACGCGGCTTCGGCATCACCGTCATGAACTGCCATTTGGGATTCTATGAGCTTAAATGATTGAATAGCTGTGGTTTTTTCATTTTCCGGCAGCGCTAAAAGCACCGATGTCGCGCAATCGCAATATGTCTCGACATCAAGACCGGCCCGCACGATATCACTTCGCACTTGCGGGTCCGTCATAACCGAATTGCACATCGCATTCAGATTGGCTTCCGGGCTTTGCCCACACGCGACCAAAATCATGGCGCTCGCCGCCAGGCTATAGCGGATCTTGTTCATTTTCATTCCTCCCTCAATCTTGAGCAGGAAATAAAGAAACGGCGCATCTGTCCAGATGCGCCGCATTCATGTTGGATTAGGTGCTTGCCCTAACCCGCCAGCACGGTTTGTGGTTTGCGCTTGTCAAACATTGACCAGACGCCTTCATCGCCATGCCAATCGCCCTGTGTCGCGCCTTTGGAATATTCGGTCGCGCGCGCCTCAAAGAAGTTCGCATGCTCGACGCCATTCAGGATTTCGGTCAACCACGGGATCGGGTGTGTATCGACCCCGTAAATTGGGTCGAGTTTGAGCTGTCCCATCCGCCAGTCGGCAATGTAGCGAATATATTGCTGAATATCTTCCGGCGTCATGCCTTCGACTTCACCCGCTTCAAACGCGAGCTCGATGAACTTGTCTTCCAGTTTCACCACGGTCTCGCACGCTTCACGGATGCGGTTTTTGACGGGAGTCGTCAGCGCCCCGGTTTCAGCGGCGAACGTGTGGAACATTTTCATCATGCCTTCGCAATGCAACGACTCATCGCGCACCGACCAGGACACGATCTGCCCCATGCCTTTCATTTTGTTGAAGCGTGGGAAATTCATCAGCATCGCAAAAGAGGCAAACAGCTGAAGCCCTTCCGTAAAACCGCCAAACACCGCCATAGAGGTCAGAATATCTTCTTCCGTGTCCGTTCCGAATTGGCCGAGATAGTCATGCTTCGCCGCCATCTCTTCGTATTCCATAAAGGCCGAGAATTCGGAATCCGGCATGCCGATGGTTTCCAGCAGCAAGGCGTAAGCCGCAATGTGCACGGTTTCCATATTGGAAAACGCTGACAGCATCATGCGCACTTCGACCGGCTTAAACAGCGGCATATAGTTTTCCATATAATTGGCACCGACTTCGACGTCAGACTGCGTGAAGAAGCGGAAAATCTGGGTCAGCAGATTGCGCTCTTTATCATTGAGTTTGTTGACCCAATCCTTGCAATCTTCGCCCAGTGGCACTTCCTCTGGTAGCCAGTGAACTTGCTGTTGCAGCTTCCAGAAATCGTACGCCCAAGCGTACCGGAACGGTTTGTACGACTTTGACGGCGTCAAAAGTCCTGGAATTTTCATCATACCATCGGGCATTGCTTTCCCCTGCCTAATCTCATCAACACCACATATAGTGTCTGAAGCCGATGCTGCACGCAAGATGTATCCTGCTATGCTGCGGCACTTCTCCACAGCCTGCCCACAAGAAAGCCTCTATTAACCCCGAATCAGTTCGAATTCATGGCAGATGGTATGAAACCTGCGTTCCTCACCCGGATTGTTCGAATTGAGGGACGGACGTGCCAGAAAAAACTAATAAAATTCAACGCTTGCATCATTTTGACGTTCTTCGCGCTGTGATGTTGCTGCTTATCGTTCTGACCCATGCTGCCCATGCCTATGATCCGACGCTGCAATGGATCGTGGAGTCACCCGACCAATCCTGGCTCGCCCCGGTTCTGTCTAGCATTCCGGTCTTCTCGATGCCGGGCTTCTTTATGATTTCATCGATCCTTTCAATCTTCCTGATGCGCAAACGCAGCTATCAGGATTGGGCGAAGGGTCGGATGTTGAGAGTCTGCGTTCCCCTCGTCGCCGGGATCCTGATCCTGAGCCCGATCACGATCTGGGTCGCCAGCACAGCCGTGCAACTTGGCGCCGCCGGCGAGACATCCTCCGCTTTCGTGGGCGACCTCGCGCGGGATTTCTCAGCGATCGATCGGCGCTGGATCGGACATCTCTGGTTTCTCTCAACGCTCGGCATCTTCACGCTGATCGCCTGGGTCGGCTTCGCCCGCGGCATTCTGATGGACGGGTTAAACCGCACCAGCGCGTTCCTGGTCGAGCTGGATTCGCGGATCAGCATCTGGTGGACTTTGGTAATCGCGATTGGTGTCTGGAACTTTGGCGCCAAGGCCTTGATGTATTTGATCAAAATGGCGATCGGCTTTGAGCCAGCTTTAATGGCCATTCTCAATGTCGACACCCTATTGGGCTATTTCCCGATGTTCATGCTCGGCTTGCTGCTGGGTGTGAGCGCGGATCTAAGAACCATCATGTTCAAAGTGACGCCGTTTCGAACCATCGTGCTCGCCATCAGCTTTGCCATTTACGTGCTTGCAGCAGGTGTCCTGGCCGAAGAATGGCGGATTGCGCGCAAACTGATCGGCCCGGCATTGGGAACAGGGATCGCCCTCTTCCTGTTTGGGTATTTGGCTGACAAGATCAACAAGCCGAGCCCGATGGTGAAGCAGATTTCATCGCTTTCCTACTCCGTCTACCTATTACATTATCCGATCGCGAACGCTTTGGCTCTGGCCTTTGTATCGGTCTCGTTCAATGCCAGTCTCGAATTCCTCGCGGTGATTTTCTTGACCTATTTGCTGAGTTTCATCGCCGCTTGGAGCGTCGCGCAGATTGGTGTGCTGAAATTCCTGTTGAATGGCGAGCCATTCTGGAAGCGCGCACCTGTGGTGGCTTCAACAAAGCCAGCGCGCACGATGCACACGCAATAGCCTGCGCTGGCGCTTTATCGCGCGATCGAAATCGAGACCGCTCCAAACCGCTGCGGGCCGCTTTGCGCGACAAATTCCTCGGTTCGGTGGACATAGGTAAACGCCAATTGGACATCGCCCTGATGCAGAGCGATTCCGAGCTGAACGTCGCCAACCAAATCGCGGCGATCTTCCACCCGCGCACTGTCGCGGAACAGGTTGCCATCCAGGAACATATCGCGCGCTACGGCGCGCGCCTCCACGCCCGCAAACACATAGCCGCCAAACGGCTGTCCCGGACGGAACACACCCGCGCCCGCCAGTGCCGGCCGGATTCGCGGCGGTCCAAAGTCCGAAGACAGGTCCCAACCCAGCCGCGCCATCGCGCCAGCCGTCGCATAGGTTCGCACATTTCCGAGCGTTGCCCCGCCATGCAGCGCATAATCGGTTTCCAGCCGAAGCGGTAAATCTGCCCCCTCAAACTGACGCATGCGCTGCGCGGTGATCTCAATGCCGAATTCGTCTTTGAGCTGCGAATCCCAACCACGTGGTTCAATCGCTTGTAGCAGATCGTGCCAATTCTCCTGCACGAATGCACCGCCCGCTGACGGCCCGACAACCCCAAGATTGACCTGCAAGACATCCTGCACGGTCTGACGCGGCCCCAGCCGAGTCGTGCCAACCACAGTGCCGGACGCATACAACCAGGCCGCATAAGGACGGTCGGCCGGATCAGGGATCTCGGCTTCGATGTCCTCTGGCGTAAATATCGTATGCGACACGGCAAAGCCCTGCCGCAGCTCTGTGCGATCCAGATCCAGGAAAGGAATTCGATTCGCCACCCAGTTGAGGCCTGGCGTGATCCGGTTGGCCGGACGCACGCGCTCCAATCGTAAGCCATTCGAATAATTTCGATCGGTGCCACCGAACAAGTCATTTTCGGAGGTTAGCGACCAAACGCCAACGGCGGACGGGACGGGCTGTTGCGGCGCATCTGCACCCTGCGCCCAAACTGGGGATACAAAAAAAGCCGCCAGGAAGGCGGCTCGAAAAGCTAATTGAGCAACCATAAGCTTAGCGCTTAATCGTGAACGTCACCCCTGCAAAGTCTTCATTCTCACTGGCACCGAGATTGCGCTCGCGATACTCAACTTCGCGGCGAATATAGCTGAATGACAGCTGGCCGAGACCACGTTGCAGCGACAGGCCGGCTTGAATATCGCCAACCGTGACTTTGTCACGCAGCGCCATACTGCCAACGGACACCGCGCGATCTTCACCGGGTTCCCAAACCAAGGCTTCGCCATCCGCCCCTGCGAACAGATACCAACTCGAGGTTGGGTCTTCGCCGCGTTTGTCAAAATTCTGACCGATCCGAACTTCACCCCCGAAGCGACGAGACGCATACTGGCCATCACGGGTGATCTCGATCCGCGGCGCAATGCCGACGTCGAAACCGAGACCGGTCCGCTCAGACGGCGCCGAGAAGGCGAGTTCCGCCGTCAAACGGCGTTGCTCGCGCGGCACCGGCGACAGGCTGGCACCTGTACGATCGGCGGCCACATCGGTCATGATCGCACTCGAATAGAGGCGGCGGCTGGTCAGCGGATTGGCTGAATCAATTCCGAAGCCGAGATCGGTATCGCTCGGCACCTGAAATCCGAAATGCCGGGTCGTCTCCGTTTGCGCAAAAGACCCGGAATAGACAAGGTTTACACGCGTGCGTGAGCGCTCGCCCAAAGAGCGACTGGCTGCGATAATCGTGGCATTGTCAATTTGCGGACCCATGTTCTCTTGTGCGTGAACACAGGTCTGACATGCCATCGCGGCTATCATTGATGCAGTAGCAACAATCATCGATCCCACGCCTTTCACCATGTCAGCTCCGTTCTGTCCCCCCGAAGCTGACTTATATTCGTTACCCTAACATGAACGATTCTGGCAGGCGAATCCGCTCCGGGTCCTCGAAATTAATCTTTTCGGGATCACGAAAATGTGAATATGCCCGTGTTTCTTACGGTTCCAGCGCGAAAAAAGCTCGTGAAACTCAGTTAATCGATGCTAGATTTTTTTTCATCTTTCTTCGATTTTGCATGGTTTTTTGTCCTGGTGTCGCGTCCCAAGCACACTTTGCAACAGTTTTAGGACTTTATTTACCATAAATTGAATTGGCGCGCGCCTTTACTTGATCATGAAAAAGCCCCGCCGAATCGGCGAGGCTTGTGTTTTTGAGGTCTTCAAATGCCTATTGGCAGGCGAGACACTCATCATAATCTGTGTTTGGCACTTCCATGCCAGCCATACTGGCTTCTTTCTCTTCAGCGCCAGCAAAGCTGGCCCGCTGAACGGATTTAGAGCGACAGTAATACAGCGACTTCACGCCTTTTTCCCAAGCGGTCCAATGCAACATGTGCAGGTCCCACTTGTTGATATCGGCCGGCAAGAACACGTTCAAAGACTGCGCCTGGCAAATATAAGGTGTACGATCCGCGGCATGTTCAATGATCCAGCGCTGATCGATCTCGAACGCGGTCTTGAATGTTGATTTCTCATGCTCATCCAGGCAGTCCAGGTGCTGCACAGAACCTTCATGCTCGAGAATGGAGGTCCAGACCTCGTCCGTGTTCTGGCCTTTTTGCTCCAGCATCTGCTCAAGGTACTTATTCTTGACCGTGAACGAGCCGGACAGCGTCTTGTGCGTGTAGACATTGGCCGGGATCGGCTCGATGCCGGCACTGGTGCCGCCGCAAATGATTGAGATAGAGGCCGTTGGTGCGACCGCCATTTTATGACTGAACCGCGCCATCATGCCGGCTTCCGCCGCATCCTCACAAGCGCCACGCTCTTTCGCGAGCTTTACTGAGGCCGCGTCTGCGCCTTGGCGAATGTGCTTGAACATTTTCTCGTTCCAGACTTTCGCCATTGCGCTCTCCATTGGGAGGTTCAGCGATTGCAGGAAGGAATGGAACCCCATCAGGCCGAGGCCAACGGAGCGCTCACGCTTGGCCGAATAGACTGCTCGAGCCATTTCTGGCGGCGCCCGGTCAATAAAGTCCTGAAGCACATTGTCGAGGAAGCGATAGACATCCTCAAGGAAAGTCTCGTGCTTGCTCCATTCCATGAACTTCTCAGCGTTCAAAGAAGACAGACAGCAGACCGCGGTGCGATCTTCGCCATTATGGTCGATACCAGTCGGCAAGGTGATTTCAGAGCAGAGATTAGACTGCGTCACTTTCAGGCCAAGCTGGCGCTGGTGCGCAGGCATCGCGTTGTTCACGGTGTCGGTGAACAGCAAGTATGGCTCGCCAGTTTGGATGCGTAATTCAAGAATTTTCTGCCAGATTTTGCGGGCATTTACCTTGCGCAGGGGCTCACCGGTTTTTGGCGAGAGCAAGTCGAACTCATCATCATTCTTCACCGCTTCCATGAAAGCATCGGTGATATTGATGCCGTGGTGCAGGTTCAGAGACTTCCGGTTAAAGTCGCCAGATGGTTTCCGCACTTCCAGGAATTCTTCGATTTCCGGGTGGTGAACATCCAGGTAGCACGCGGCCGAGCCACGCCGCAGAGAGCCCTGGCTGATCGCAAGCGTCAGGGAATCCATCACGCGAATGAACGGAATAATGCCACTGGTCTGGCCGCTATTTCCGACTTTTTCGCCGATTGAGCGGACATTGCCCCAATAGGTGCCGATACCGCCGCCATTCGAAGCGAGCCAGACATTCTCGGTCCAGGTGCCGACAATATCGTCCAGACTGTCGCCGACTTGGTTCAAGAAGCAAGAAATTGGCAGACCGCGATCAGCGCCGCCATTCGACAGGACCGGCGTCGCTGGCATGAACCAGAGTTGCGACATGTAATCATAAAGTCGTTGGGCATGATCGGCATCATCGGCGAACGCTTCAGAGACACGCGCGAACATGTCCTGATAGGATTCACCGGGCAGCAAATAGCGATCTTCCAGAGTCACTTTACCGAACTCGGTCAGCAACGCATCACGCGACCGATCAATTTGTACGCTTGGCACGACTCGCAGCTCTGGCGCGCCGGATTGCGCGTCCTGGTCTGTAACCGCTTTCGCGAGTGTTGCTTCGTTGGTGCCTGCCATATCGTCTTACCCCTTGCAAAAGGCCCATCACATATAGGAATGAAACAGAAAACCGCCATATACGGTGTTTCAAATCAGCCCTCACACAACATATTGTGCCTCTAAGGTTAATGAGAGGTCAACAGGGTCCGTCTCAAAAACGTCATTTTGGTGGTGGATAAGTGATTAATGCTTGGTTAATTCCGGCCCCCCGCGCCCGTACCTATTAGGGGTTCGAGCACACTGGTTTTGCTGCAAAAAAATAGGTTACCCGGTGGCTTGAATTTTTTAACGAATTGATCTTTTCGTGCATTGAATCGGCGACAGCTCAACGCTGAGTAGTGATAGACACGAATTCGTCGCATAAACACATGCCTACTAGATGTAGTAGGTCGCCCAATTCCCACAACTAAGTCTGCGATTTTATGATTCGCGCCGCGTGCTATAGGCTCAAGTCCGATGATCGCCAGGGGAAATGCCGCCATGATTCGAATCACTTTGCTCGCCTGTTTGATGTGCGCCTGCGCGACGCCCCTGGACGCTGACGAAACGAATCAGTCGCGCTTGGATTGGCTGACCGGCTGCTGGCAGAGCCAGGATGGAAGCACACGCGAGATCTGGTCGGCGTCAGAAGACGGATACTATTTCGGCTATTCGGTTGTGTTCCGTGAAGGACAGGCCGTTTTCTTTGAGCAGATGCGGATTGATCCAGCCGAACCCCCCGTCTTTAACGCCTATCCCCGCGGCGAGGGCCCATCGGCATTTCCGGCCATCGCGCAGACCGAATCGAGCGTGACCTTCGCCAATGCGGCGCATGATTATCCGCAAAAAATCCAATATGCGCGGCAGGGCAACGCCCTTACCGCAATCATATCACTCATCGATGACAGCCGCCCGGGGCATTTCAATTATGCCCCCTGCCCCGTCGATTAAGCAGTTTACATGACGCCGCCGCTTTACGCGTCTCGTGGCCAACCCTAAAACTCTTGTCATCGTCATTGGGGGCGATGAGGAGCCGTTTATGCGCATCATGATCGTGACAGACGCCTGGGAACCACAGGTGAATGGCGTTGTGCGCACAATGCAGCGTGTGATTGCGGAACTCGAGGCTGAAGGGCACGAATTCGACATCATCCATCCCGGCGATGGCTTTAATACAATGCCCCTGCCAACCTATCCTGAGATTAAACTGGCTTTGTTCGCGGAACGCCGGATCAAGCAACGATTCGAATCCTTCGAACCCGATGCGGTTCATATCGTCACCGAAGGCACGCTCGGCATGGCAGGGCGGAAAATGTGTCTGAAGATCAAGCACCCTTTCTCGACCGCCTATCACACGCGCTTTCCGGAATATGTCTCTGCCCGGATGCCGATCCCGACTGCGGCCGGCTACAGCTTCGTGCGCTGGTTCCACAAATATTCCGGCAAGGTCATGGTCCCGACGCCGAGCATGGTCGAGGAACTTGAAGCCAAAAGGTTTATCAACCTGGTCGCCTGGACGCGCGGTGTGGATACCGAATTGTTCCACCCTAGCCGCCGTATCGAAGAAGGCGCTGAGAATGACCTGTTCCCTGGCTTGCCTCGGCCGATCTTTTTGAATGTCGGGCGCGTCGCCGTTGAGAAGAATATTGAAGCCTTTGTCGAACTTGATTTACCTGGCTCCAAAGTCGTGGTCGGCGACGGTCCGGCCTTGGAATCGCTGAAGAAGAAATATCCGGACGTCCATTTCCTCGGCGCCCGCTTTGGTGAAGAGCTCGCCAATTATTATGCCAGCGCGGACGTCTTCGTATTCCCGAGCCTGACCGATACATTCGGACTCGTGGTCCTGGAAGCGATGTCGTCCGGAACACCCGTTGCGGCATATGAGGCGACCGGACCGAAAGATGTTATCCCGGGATCGGATGCAGGCACAATCACGCCGGTTGGCGGCGATCTCGCCGCCGGCGCTCGGGCTTGCCTCGATCTCGATCGCGAGACCTGTCGCTCTTATGCCGAGGGCTATAGCTGGCATTCCGTGGCGACCGCCTTCCTGGAAAACCTGCAACCTCTGCCGACGCCGGAACGTCGCCGGTTCTGGCAGAAGCTGCGGCGCAAGAAA
This sequence comes from Pseudomonadota bacterium, assembly GCA_039818185.1. Lineage (GTDB taxonomy): Bacteria > Pseudomonadota > Alphaproteobacteria > Caulobacterales > Hyphomonadaceae > Henriciella. Next base: position 174,450 of record JBCBUI010000001.1, on the reverse strand, counting down.
AAGACGTGGATTGACTGGGACCAGTTCACCGATTGGATGAACCAGCCAGACGACGCCAATAAGAAGGACTAATGCCATGACCTGGGATACCGGCTTTTCGCTGATCAATTTACTGGTCATGCCAGCCTGGGCCTTGCTGGTCTTTTTACCACGCGCGAGGATTACGAGTGCAGCGGTGCATTCCATGCTCTATCCGATCATCGTCGGCGTCATCTATGCAACGCTCCTGATCGCCGCGATGGGCTTTGGCCTCTCGGATCCGGACGCGGGCTTCACCTTTGCCGGCGTTCAGGCCCTGTTTGATCATCCAAATGGCGTGATCATTGGCTGGAGCCATTATCTGGTCTTTGATCTCTTTGTCGGCGCCTGGATCGCGCGCGATGCCCAGCGTCAGGACATCGCGCACTGGCAGACCATTCCCTGCATTCTCGGATCCTACCTGTTCGGCCCGGTTGGCCTGTTGCTCTACGCCATGCTGCGGCTCGCCAAAGGCAAGGGATTCTCTCTTTTTGAGGCCTGATTGAAGAGGAAATCTCCTCTGACGTGTAGTGGCTCTTAACTGACAGCGTAATCAGGTGTGGTGCGCGCCTAAACCGCGCTGGACTGGCCTTGAACTTGCGTCTAAAGACGCCACGAATTCAGTATCTTGGCAAAAGAGGTTTTACATGGCTGTTCGCGTCGCAATTAATGGGTTTGGCCGCATCGGCCGCCTCGTCCTTCGCTCCATCATCGAACATGACCGCAAAGACATTGAAGTCGTCGCGATCAATGATCTTGGCCCTGTCGAAACCAATGCACATTTGCTGCAATATGACACTGTCCATGGCAAGCTGAACGAAGAGGTCAGTGTCGATGGCGATATGATCCGCGTCGGCAACCGCGCGTTCAAATGCACAGCCATCCGCAACCCCGCAGAATTGCCGCATGGCGATATGGGGGTCGACATTGCGTTTGAATGTACCGGCATCTTCGCCTCGAAGGAAAAAGCCGCCGCACACCTCGAAGCTGGCGCCAAGCGCGTGCTCGTTTCTGCGCCTGCGACCAATGCCGACAAGACCATCGTTTACGGCGTCAATCACGAAACGCTGAGCGCAGATGACCTGGTCGTCTCGAACGCGTCTTGTACCACCAATTGCCTGTCACCCGTCGCGAAAGTCCTGAACGATACAGTCGGCATCGATCGCGGCTATATGACCACGGTCCACGCTTATACGGGCGACCAGCCAACGCTCGACCGGATGCACAAAGACCTGTACCGCGCGCGCGCCGCAGCGAGCTCCATGATCCCGACCTCAACTGGCGCCGCCAAAGCGGTTGGCCTGGTCCTGCCGGAACTCGCGGGCAAGCTGAACGGCTCTGCCGTCCGCGTCCCGACGCCGAACGTCTCGATGATCGACCTGGTCTTTGATGCCGGCCGTGAAACTACCGTTGAAGAAGTCAACGCAGCGATCAAAGCAGCCGCAGATGGACCGATGAAAGGCGTGCTTGGCTATTCTGACAAGCCGCTCGTCTCGGCCGATTTCAATCATGACCCGCACAGCTCGACCTTTGCCGCCGACGGAACCAATGTCACCGAAGGCACGCTGGTGCGTGTGCTGAGCTGGTATGACAATGAGTGGGGCTTCGCGACACGCATGAGCGACACCGCGCTGCACATGTCGAAATTCCTGTAAGCGGATCGCTCAGAATGGCCGACTTCAAAACGCTCGACGATATGGACCTCGACGGCAAAGTCGTGGTCACGCGGATTGATATCAATGTCCCGGTCGATAATGGCCAGGTCACAGACACAACCCGGATCGACAAAGTTGCGCCGACCATTCTGAAAATCCAGGAAAAGGGCGGCAAGCCGGTTTTGCTGGCCCATTTCGGTCGCCCAAAGGGCGAGCCCAATCCGGACATGTCCTTGCGCGTCACCGTGCCCGCCCTCGAATCCGCGCTCGGCAAAAGCGTGACCTTTGTCGAGCGCCCGGATCGCGCGGCGATTGATGCCGCCCCAAGCGATGCGATCATCCTGGTTGAAAACACCCGCTTCACAGCGATGGAAGAAGCCAATGACCCGAATATGGCGCGCTTCCTGGCCTCGCTGGGTGATGTCTATTGCAATGACGCCTTTTCGGCCGCGCATCGTGCGCATGCCTCGACCGAAGGCGTTGCGCGCCTGTTGCCCGCTTGCGCGGGATTGCTCATGGAAGCCGAATTGAAGGCGCTCGACGCCGCGCTCGGCAATCCGAACAAGCCGGTTCTGGCGGTGGTCGGCGGCGCGAAAGTCAGTTCCAAGATCGACCTCCTGAAAAACCTGGTCTCAAAAGTGGATGCGCTGGCGATTGGCGGCGGTATGGCAAACACCTTCCTCGCCGCGCGCGGTTACAGTGTCGGCAAGTCTCTTTGCGAACATGATCTCACGGGCACAGCCAAACAAATCGAAGCCAATGCGAAAGCCGCCGGTTGCGATATTCTCCTGCCAATGGATGTCGTCGTGGCGAAAGACTTTGCCGCGAATGCTAAGCATCGCACCTGCGGCCTGGATGAAGTCGCAGACAATGAGATGATCCTGGATGCCGGTCCGCAAACCGTGGCCATCCTCGCCTCGGCACTGGATGTCGCCAATACGCTAGTCTGGAACGGCCCGCTCGGCGCTTTTGAATTGACCCCGTTTGACACAGCCACGGTTCAGGCTGCTCAAGCCGCGGGCACGCGCTGCAAATCCGGCAATCTCATTGCCGTTGCTGGTGGCGGTGACACGGTCGCTGCGCTAAACCATGCCAATGTATCGCAGGACTTTACGCACATATCGACCGCGGGTGGCGCATTTCTTGAATGGATGGAAGGCAAACCCCTTCCTGGCGTTGAGGCGCTCAAAGACCAATAGATGACACACGATTTCTTCTTCCGCTGGCCGACTCAGACCGCGGAAGCAGAAGCCACCGAAAAGACAGCGGTGTCAGTTTCAATTTCAACAATTTCCACCGGGCTGATGGCAAGAAGCGATCAGCCCTTTTTTCTATCTTGAGAGGGACCCTTAAATGGTAGATTCACAAATGACTCAGCAGGCCGCAGAGAAAGCCGGCTTTGTCGCCGCTTTAGATCAGTCGGGGGGCTCGACACCTAAAGCGCTCAAACTTTACGGCATTGGCGATGAAGCCTGGTCGAATGACGAAGAAATGTTCGGCCTGATCCATGACATGCGCGCGCGCATCGTCAAATCACCGGCCTTTACGGGTGACAAGGTAATGGGTGCGATCCTGTTCGAGCGCACCATGGATGGCGAAATTGATGGCGTACCGACAGCCACGTATCTTTGGGAACAGCGCGGGGTGGTGCCGTTTCTGAAAGTTGATAAAGGCCTCGCGCCGGAAGCCAATGGCGTCCAACTGATGAACCCGATGCCAGAGCTTGACGCGCTGCTCGCGCGCGCTGTCACCAAAGGCATTTTCGGTACAAAGATGCGCTCTGTAGTGCATGCTGCGAATGCGGAAGGCATTGCTGCCAATGTCGCCCAGCAATTCGAAGTTGGTCTGCAAATCCTTGGCCATGGCCTGGTGCCGATCATCGAACCAGAAGTGAACATCACGATTGATGACAAGGCCGACGCCGAAGACATCCTGTTGGCCGAAATCACCAAACAGCTCGACACGGTTCCCGCCGATAAGCAAGTCATGCTGAAACTGTCTCTGCCGGAAAAGGCCAATCAGTACAAAACACTGGTCGATCATCCGCGTGTGATGCGCGTTGTGGCCCTGTCCGGCGGCTATAGCCGCGAAGAGGCCAATCGCCGTCTGTGTCAGAATACCGGCATGATTGCGAGCTTCTCGCGCGCCTTGACGGAAGGCCTGTCTGCCAATCAGACCGACACGGATTTTGACAGCCAGCTTGCTGATACGATTGACAGCATTTTCGATGCGTCCTGCGCGGGCTAAAGCCCCCTACCTTCGGACATATAATCAAAACTCAAAAAGGCGGCCGATCGGGTCGCCTTTTCTCGATCTGTGAATTGACCACGCCCCTGGCACGTCCGCTAATGCGTGTATGGAAAAGAAGTCTCTTACTTGGCGCTTGATACATACCGGCCTGCTGTCCGGCGGCATGAGCGCGCTCGTCGCATTGATTGTCACCATGGTGAATACAGGTGTGGATTTGGGTCTCGGCCAGCGCTGGCTGGTGGCCTGGTGTCTGGCTTATCCGGTCGCCTGGTTTGCGGCCCTGATCTGGGGTCCCAGCGCCCGCAAGCTGACCAATTGGCTGCTCGGAACCGGTTCAAAATCTTGACGAACCCCGCCTGTTCAGCGCAAACCGTGCCATCATGTCTGATCCGCAACGCGAACGGCCGCGCCTTTATCTGATCACGCCGCCTCAAATCGAGGATGTCGCAGCCTTCGTGGATATGTTCCGCGCGGCGGTGCAAGGCGGCGATGTCGCCAGCTTGCAAATCCGCATCAAGAAAGGCGATGAGGTCGACACGGCCAAGACACGTGAAGTCGCGCACGCCGTGAAACGGATCTGCGCGGCAGAACATATTGCCCTCATCATCAATGACAGCCCGCAGCTCGCGCGGGCTCTCGAAGTAGATGGCGTCCATCTTGGGATGGACGATATGGACATTGCTGAGGCCCGCGACCTGGTCGGTCCAGACATGATTATCGGCGCGACCTGCAAAAATTCGCGGCACCAGGCCATGATTGCTGGCGAAGCGGGCGCGGACTATGTCGCGTTCGGTGCGTTTTATCCGACCGAGACCAAAGCCAATACCAGCCCGGCCGAGCCAGACATTCTGACTTGGTGCCAGATGTTCCTGACCCTGCCTTGCGTCGCGATTGGCGGCATCACCTTGGAAAATGCGGCGCCGCTGGTCTCAGCGGGCGCCGATTTTCTCGCCGTCTCTAGCGGGGTATGGACCCATAATGATGGGCCAGCTGCGGCGGTGGCGATGTTCAATCGCGTCATCGACGAAGCTATGGCCGCATCGAAGATCTAAAACTTGCTTCATTCATCCCGGCGAATGCGGGGATCTCATGTGGGGCTTTCTGACCAACTCATGATGGCTTGAGCACTTTCAACTGTCCTTAGCCCCTCTCTCGGATGCGGGAGAAGGGGGCGCCTGTGGCAATCCCTACGCGTAAAGTTGAAAATGGTCCTGTTTTCAACGGAGTAGTTTTATTTCATCCCCACCCTTTGATCCTACGCTTATACTTGGCGCATGATCATCCACCGCTATCTCTTTGCCCATTACCGACAGGTCGCCGTCTATTTCTGGCCGATCCTGTTCTGGAATCTGTGGCGTGTGGATCTCTGGTGCGCTGAGACCGGACGCCAGGCTTTTGTTCAGGTGGATCGTTATGGCCGGGCCTGGGTGCCGTATTTTGAAGGCATGGGCCGGAATTTCGCCGCTCACGACATTTATGAGCGCTTCTATTCGCCAAGCGATGTCGACGATCTCTGTCCTCAAATCTTCGAACACGCCATCACCGCACTCTCCGCAGACGCCAGCGTAAGCTGGGGTCTAGGGACCATACCCGCCAGTGTCCTCGAAGGTGCGGTCCTGCCATGGATCCCAGCCACCCAGTCGAGCTGGGCGCGGCGTTGCGCTGGTGTCGACGGATACGAGGTTCATCTTGAACCCGGCTAGCCACCGTCGCTTCCTCCAACTTGATTGGAGAGCCTAGCACTCACACGCCTCTCGTCGACCGAGCGCCCCACGCTGATTTCAGCCCAAAACCACCTCGAAGAAACCCGCGCCCGCCTTATTCAGCCTTAGGCGGCGGCGCAGCGCGTCCGGTCACTTGATCATGCAGCGATTTGTCCATCCGGAAATGCGCGACGAAGTATTCCGCGAGCACCCTGAGAACCAATAAGGCGATAATCGCTGCAAATGGCGTTTTGATCATGCCCCAAAGGGCTGTGTCCCAATCATTGTCGAGATAAGTCAGCCAGAACCAGAACCGCCGTACCGCATGCCAAAGCACGCCGATTATGCCGAGATAGAATAGAATCCGGGTCAGCGTCGCGCCCATAGATTTCTCAAAACTCAGGAACCCAGACAATATGCCCATGATCCGCCCTCCTTTTTTGGTCTGTCCTGCCATAAAACTCAAGCCAGCCAGCCTGTCCACAAAACTTGACCAAACCGCCCGTCACGGCTACGCCGCGCGCTCTACTGATGAGGACGTCACATGGCCAAGATTAACGGCAACGAAATCAAACCCAATATGGTGATTGAGTATAATGGCAGCGTCTGGCGCGCGATGAAATGCAATCACGTCAAGCCGGGCAAAGGCGGCGCCTTCAATCAGGTTGAAATGCGCAATCTGTTCAATGGCTCAAAGGCCAATGAGCGGTTCCGCGCCAACGAAACCGTTGAGCGTGTCCGCTTGGAACAGAAGGATTTCCAATTCCTCTACGATGCTGGCGAAGCCTATGCTTTCATGGACCAGGAATCCTTCGAACAGATCGAGTTGCAAAAAGACTTTGTCGGTGATGATGGCGACTTCCTGCAGGACGGCATGACCGTCGAGATTGAATTCTATGGCGACACACCGATTGGTGTTGCCTTGCCCCAGCAAGTTACCCTGACAGTTGAAGAGACAGAACCTGTGGTCAAAGGCCAGACGGCGGCGAACAGTTTCAAGCCCGCGACATGCGATAATGGCGTTCGCGTTACCGTGCCGCCATTCATTGGCGTCGGCGAGCGCATCATTGTGCAAACCGAAGACCGCACCTATTTGCGCCGCGCAGATTAAGGCCCCGCATCCATGTCAAAACCTTCGGCGCTCGGAAACGTCATCATCGAAGCAGCTCGCAAAGCCGGTCGGTCCTTAGCCCGTGATTTTGGCGAAGTTGAATATCTGCAAGTGTCCAAAAAGGGCCCCGCAGATTTTGTCTCGAATGCCGATCATCGCGCCGAAGACATCATCTATGAACACCTGACCAAGGCCCGCCCGGGCTATGGCTTCGTGATGGAAGAGCGCGGCATTGTTGAAGGCTCGGACAAGACCAATCGCTTCATTGTTGATCCGCTCGATGGCACGCTGAACTTTCTGCATGGTCAGCCGCATTATGCCGTTTCGATCGCGCTGGAACGCGAGGGCCAGCTTTTCTCAGGCGTCGTTTATGATGTCGCCAAGAATGAGATTTTCTGGGGCGAAACCGGCCGCGGCGCGTGGCTCGGTCAGCGCAAGCTGCGCGTGGCTGGGCGCAAACGCCTGGAAGAAGCGGTGATTGCCACCGGCACGCCCTGGATCGGAAAATCAGAAGAATACCATTCGCGTTTCGCCAATGAAATCAATGTAATGACCCGTAGCGTGGCCGGATTGCGGCGCTATGGATCAGCCGCATTGGACCTGGCATGGGTTGCTGCTGGACGCTTTGACGGGTTCTGGGAAAGCCACCTCAAGGCCTGGGACATTGCTGCCGGCATGATCCTGGTGCGCGAAGCTGGCGGCGCCACCACTGAGATCAATGGCGGTGACCCGATGGAGACCGGATCCATCCTCGCCAGCAATGCGGACTTACATCCACAGATTGAGAAATTGCTGCGCACAGCGGGGAAACGCGCCCCTAATGTCGACTGAGCAGACCCCGGACATTGACCCCAAGCTCGGGCCAATCGGCCGGCTGCGCCAAGGCATTCGATGGCTGAATGCGAACAAGAAACGCTTTTTCTGGTGGTGGGTCGGTTATCAGGCGGTGAAAGGCATCATCACCCTGTCGCTGATCTGGATTCCGCTTTTGCTGCTCTGGCTGCGCAGTCGCGGTGAAGCTTAGCTGCCAAAGACCGACGCGAACGCGGCTGAGGCGGCGACCAAACCAACCGCTGATCCAACCGCGATAACCATCCGCTTCAGCAATTTGTTCACCGACAGCCGCTTGAAGAAAAAGATGAGGACAGCGATCAAAGGCAGTATTCCGGTCAAATAGGCGACAGTCAGCCAAAACCCGACACCGCTCGCCGCTGCTGGCGCTTCGCCATTGATCTCGGCAAACGATACATCTGATCCAAACATTCGAAGCTGCGGCGCCATCTCCTCGCAAGTGCTGCCATAAAAAGACGCCGTGGCCACATCTGCAGTTTGGCAGGTCTCGCCAAAGCTGCCGAGCTCCACCAGCGGCGTAGCGACCTGAACCACAATCGATAGGATAATGATGATCAGCGCATAGGGAATGAGCAGAAATCGCCAAAAATATTTTGTCGTCATCGCCCCTTGGGTCGCCACTGATGAGGCCACAATCAGCGTCCCGGAGGCCGCGATGCTGACAGCCATGACATCCAAGCCGTTAATGTTCCATCCGAAAATATTATCGAGGAAGGTCGCAATCGCTGGAAAGAGTCCCGCGAACAAGCCAGACAAAAACTTCAGCGGTCCGACCAAGGCGACGAATGTCCCGATCAACTTGACCAACTGCATCGCCAAAAAGCCGACGCCAAACGTGTCTGACAACGATCGTAAGATCTGCCACATACTCTATCCCTCTCGGCCATGATCATGGCAAAGCGGCGCAGCATTAACAAGCTTTAAGGCTTATCCGTTCAGCTCAACATCCCAGTAGAGATAGTCCATCCAGGTCTCGTGCAGATGGTTTGGCGGGAATTTGCGACCCATTTCCTGCAAATAATAATTGCTCGGGCGGTCCGGCTTGCGCTGCGGATGCATGCCGCAGTCTTTCGGCATCCGCCCGCCTTTCTTCAAATTGCATGGCGAACAAGCCGCAACGATGTTCTGCCACGTCGTGCGCCCACCTTTTGACCGCGGGACGACATGATCGAATGTCAGATCATCCGGTGAGCCACAATAAACGCATTTAAAGCCATCGCGCAGGAAGACATTGAAGCGCGTAAAGGCCGGCACACGATCCTGGCGCACAAACTCGCGCAGCGCGATCACTGATGGCAGTCGCATCTCGAAGCTCGGGCTGCGGACATAATGATCATACTCGGCGATGATATCGACGCGATCCAGGAACACGGCTTTGACCACGTCCTGCCAGGGCCAGAGCGACAGCGGATAATAGGATAAAGGGCGATAATCCGCGTTCAATACGAGGGCTGGCCGGCCATTGGGTGGGGTGGAAAGGACCTCAGCCATGACGAAAGACCTCCGTCATGAGGGTCTTAGAATGTCGAACCTTCGTCTTGAAAGCGATCACTCCTTTTCGATTCGCGCGCAGAATTACTGATTCGCTGTGTCGATCGTATGACACTCTCGTTAACTGTCTAGGTCAAATCAAAATTGATGAATCCGTACACAGAGGGCTTTGCCTCATCGTGTTCGCGCGCGATCCAAATGCAGCCAGTCATACAGTAAATGAGCCGCCACGGCGCGATATGGCTGCCAGGCAATGGCCTGTTTCGAAAAGGCTTTTGAGGTCAGGCGCACCTTTGCACCGCTCAGTCGTTTATAGGACTCCATCAAACCGACATCGCCATGTGGAAACGCATCTAAATGCCCGAGCGCATTCATCAAGAAGGTCTCAGCGGTCCAAGGCCCGATGCCGCGCACTGAAAGCAAGGTCTTGCGGGCATCATCGATCGGCGCGTTGGCCAGTGCCTCAAAGTCCAAGATGCCGTTCTCAACCGCTTCTGCAATGGCGGTCATATGCTCGAGTTTTGGTCGCGACAGGCCGCAAGCGAGCAGCGCATCCCGATCGTCAACAAGAAACCCCTGCGCGGTCACCTGAGCGAAGCGCGCTTCAACGCGTGCCCAGATGGCGTCGGCGGCTTCGGTCGAGATCAGCTGATAGACAACAATGCGCGCGAGCGTTCGATAGTGCGCGTCTGTGCCGCGCCAATTCGGGAGATCGACCTTGGAATACGCCTTTGCCAGAATCGGATCACGCGCCACCAAAGATTCGCAGGCTTGTCTCAGAACGTGCTCCGACGGCGCGTTCATTCTAAGTCAGCGCGGGTCCGCCCTTGTGCGGCCAACCCCTCGTCCAACAGGCGCTCACTCGCAGCTTCGAGGCGTTCCTGAAGCTCACCCAGCATCGCTTTCGGGTTCATATCGCCAGGCAAAGGCGGCAAAACTTCGTAGACGACGAGACCCGGCCGACGCACCAGGCCGCGCGCGGGCCAGCACAGACCGGAATTGGTCGCATAAGGGACCAGAGGCACCCCGAGGCTTTTGTAAAACGCACGGACGCCGGCTGGTTTGTACTCCGGTGGCGCACCCGGCAAGGTCCGCGTGCCTTCGGGATATATCAGCATCTGCCGACTTTCTTCATTAACGCGCCGATTGGCCGCGGATAGCATTTGCTTCATCGTTTTCGCACCGCCAGTGCGATCAATCGCCAGCATCCGGGTCTTCAGCGCATACCAGCCGAGCGCTGGATACCAGAGCAATTCCCGTTTCATCACCAGAACCGGATCATCGAAGACCAGGAAGGGCAGGAAAACATCCAACATAGCCTGATGTTTCCCAGCAATCAGCACCGGTCCACCCGGAACATGCTCTCGTCCGCGAAACTCAACGCGAATGCCGCAAATCCAGCGCAGCCCGAACAAGACAAAGCGCGCGTAAAGCCGGATGAACCAGAGGATCGCCGCCCGCGGCAAAAACAATGTTGGCAATGCCAGAATGCCAAGGATCGCCATCCAGCCATAGAGCCATAGGAAAAACAGGACAGATCGGATGGCGTTCACAATGTGTCCTTCAAGGAAGCCAGCACGGTCAGGCGCGCCGCGATCCGCGCAGCCAAGCCTGCGGCGACAGGGGTCACCAGCAAGATCACGATGTCCCAAAAATCCAGACTCAATCGCGGTAAAAGCTGGATCTCAACGCTGTTCGACCCGCCGCCTGTAAACACAATCAGCGCCGTCACCATCAATGCCGCAACGGCGCCGCCAAGGCCTGCTTGCAAGGCAAGAACCCAAAATCGGCGCTCAAATAGCCCGGCAATGTAACGGTCTTCAGCCCCGGACAGGTGCAAGACATCGACAATATCCCGCCGCGCCAACAAGGCGGCATGTGTGGCAAAGGCAATCACAGCGATCGCCGTGGCCGAGAGCAGTGCGACAATACAAAGTGCGACCAGGCGCAAGACGCCCAAAGCGCCTCTTACATTGTCAGCATAGCCAGCATTTCCGGCGACATCGCCGTCTATTCCAACCTCACTGAGAATGCGTTCAATCTCTGAACTGGGGTCGCCGACGGCAGGGTCGGCTTGCACCACCATGAGCATAGGGACAGGCAGACCATCCGGCATGCCGCCTGGTCCAAGGCTCGGCTCTAATAAGGTCTCGACCTCTTCGCGCGACAAGACTCGCGCTTCAAACACGGTTGCGAGGCTGGCCACACGTTTGGCCGCATCTTCTGCGCTGCGGCGGTCCGTGTCGCGCATCACAACAGTAATATCGCCCTCAATCTGCGCGCCCCAGGCTTCGGCAGCCTTATACGTACCACGTGTGGTCAAGGCGGCCAAAGCCGCCAGGAAGCAGAGCGCGCCAATGACGAAGAACAGAGCCGCTTCTCGCGCATCCGTGGTTGGCAGAAGCGGCGTTTCGCGACGGCTCATGCCTCAACCCCATACTCAACATCGCGGACCAGAAGCCCGTTGGACAGACGAAGAACCGGCGAATCAAACTCACGCAATAATTCCAGATCATGTGTTGCAATCAGGATTGTGGTGCCAACGCGCTTATTCAACTCTGCGAACAGGCGCAGGATCTTGCGCCCCATCTCGGGATCGACATTGCCCGTTGGCTCATCTGCGATCAGCAAATCCGGCTTGTTGATTAATGCTCTCGCGATTGCCACGCGCTGCTGTTCACCGCCTGACAGCGACGGAATGGGCGCATCTACCCGCTCCCCCAGACCGACCCAGCGCAGGAGATCGATCACTTCATTGCTATAAGCGTCCTGCTTCTGACCGGCGACCCGAAGCGGCAAGGCGACATTTTCAAACGCCGTTAAGTGATCGAGCAGGCGGAATTCCTGAAATACCACGCCGATGCGCCGACGAATGGCCGCCAATTGTTTACGTTTCAGCTCATGCGTCTGCCGACCGAACAAACGAATATTCCCACGAGTCGGTGCATGCGCAAGGTATAAGAGCTTCAAAAGAGACGACTTTCCGGCGCCAGATGGCCCGGTCAGGAAGGTGAAACTGCCCTGCCGCAAAACCAGGTCAATTTCACTCAGCACTTCGCCTGTGCGATCATAGGTCAGGCTGACGCCATCAAGCCGTACCGCGGGCTCGTCGCTCAAGTCTGGTCTGAATCGCGACATGTAAATCCTTCAGCAATAGGATGTCGGGCATATCGACTATTCCTAAAAATTGAGCGAATGTCCAAGATATGATCCTCACCTGCCCTGAGTGCGAGACTCAGTATTTTGCTGAAGACTCTACCATCGGCGATAGCGGCCGAACGGTGAAGTGTGCGACCTGCGGCCATTCCTGGTTTGTCGGACCAGAAGGATCAGGCGGAGAAGCAAACGCACTCGGCGCCCATGAAGCCTATCGTTTGAAAGTCAAAGAACGCCGGCGTCGCAAGAGTCGCGCGGCGGCGATGAGCGCGTGGACCACCACAGCCGCAGCTTTTATTGTTGTCCTGGCCGGCCTGCTTGTGTTTCGCGGGGAAGTCGTCAAACGCTGGCCTGAATCGGCCTCAACTTACGCCGCAATCGGCATACCGGTGAACCGGTTCGGTCTGGAATTTCTTGAAACTGAAGCCGAACGTTTCTTTGACGGCACAACGCCGATCCTGGAAGTGCGAGGCGCCGTTCAGAACATCTCTGGCCGCACCGCACCGGCGCCAATGGTCCGCGTGATCCTGCTCGACGATCAAGGTCAGCAAGTCGCCGAAGCCTTTGCGCCGATCACACCATCCTCCATTCCAGCTGATGCGACTGCCGTTTTCGCAGCGCGCGTGGAAAACCCACCGTTTGAGTCATTTGAACTTGAACTTGATCTGGTTCCAGCCGATACCGCCCTCGCAGCGAACGGGTCTTAGAGCGAATGAGCCACCCAAAATTTGATACGGTCCTGTCCGAGTCAGACTTGATGGCGCGGATTGACGATCTCGCCAAACGTCTGGCCCCGCGCCTGACCGGCGAATGGACCGCGATCAATATCCTGATTGGGGCAACGCCCTTCACCAGTGACTTGATGAAGGCATTGGCACGTCTCGACATTCATCCCGTGCTCGACGCCTTGTGGCTGGAAAGCTATCGCGATGCACGGGAAAGCTCAGGCCGCGTCGTGGTGCGCGCGGATATTGCCCGGCAAGTTAAAAATCGCGGCGTTCTGATCATCGATGACGTCTTCGACACTGGGCGAACGCTAGCTTTCGCCCGCACTCACTTGCTGGCCAAAGGCGCACGGGAGGTAATTACCTGTGCGCTTGCCCGAAAGCCATGGGCCCCGGAAGGCGAAGACAATGTCGACTTTCACGCGTTTGACGCGCCCGGCCGATTTCTTGTCGGCTATGGCATGGACGATGCGGGCCTATATCGCGGCTTGCCTTATATCGGCGCGCTGGATTAGAGCTGTTCGTCCATCCATTCCAGGATATCAGCTGAGACTTGCTCGGTTCCCGGCTCGTCAACGATCCAATGCGCATGGCGGCCATATTCGATATAGTCGCCTGGCTGCGGCGCCTTAGCGTATTTCTTCCCGACCTTGCGGACCGCTTTGATGACCGTGGCGCGATCCTTCTTGGCGCCGATTGTGAGAGTCGGAACCGTTACCTTGCTTTCATCAATCGGTCCGGGATTGGCGAGGTCGTGATAGACGCGGCCGCTATCATACAGCGCCTGCGCGTAGATCGCTTCATGCCGGTCTTTCGGGACCGCATTCAAAACACCCCATCGAAATCCGTTTGGGCCCACTTTGAAAACGCCTCCTGGGACATTTTTCTGTCCGACTTTCAATATGTTCCAGAACGTCCGCAAGACCCGCAAATCGGTCACTGTACAACCCTCAGGTTGCGCCGGTGTCAGAAATATTCCAGCGCGCACTGCGCCGGCTTCGACCAATTTCTGCGCAATGATGCCGCCCATGGAATGGCCAATAATGACGGGCTTCTCGCCGTCACTGTCAGTGAGCGCTTTCGCCTGAGCCATGGCTGAATCGACATAGTTTTGCAATGTCAGATCTGCGAGACGATCAGGCGGCGTATCGACGGTCCGCAACTCAGGAAAAAAGGTTGGCGCTTCACAATTCCAGCCCGCCATGACGAAGTCGCGCTTCATCCGGTGCCAGACTTCACCACCGCAGCCAACGCCGTGCACCATGAGCAATGTTTTGGCCATGCTCACCAACCCTCCCGATTGTTGCTACCGCATCAACATAGGGCCAATCAGATCGCCTTGAAAAGGAAAATCCGGTCCTAAACGGGCTCCGCCCAGGCAGAAAACCTTTGTGACACCTCTTCATAGACTGGCCGCTTAAACGGCACGATCAGACCTGGCACATCGTCAAGCTTGGCCCAACGCCAAGCATCAAATTCCGGCGTATGCTTGTCGAGCCGCACATCGCTATCTGAGCCTTTGAACCGTAACGCAAACCATTTCTGCCTTTGGCCAAGGTAAGGGCCACCCATGCGCCGCAACAGATCTGGCGGGAAATCATAATACAGCCAGTCTTCCGTCTCTTCGAGAATATCAACCAGCTTGGCGGCAACCCCGATCTCTTCGTCCATCTCTCGCAAGGCCGCCTCTTCTGGAGACTCGCCTTTGTCGACCCCGCCCTGTGGCATTTGCCATTGAAAGGCCCCACGACCATTGACCCGCCGCCCAACAAAGACATGACCAGCCTTGGAAAACAAAGCCAGCCCGACATTGGCGCGATAAAGCGCGGGGTCGCGTTTCTTACGGGTCACCCTTGCGGGTCTAAACTAGCCTGCCGAACCTGACCAGATGGGCTGGAACGCTTGGCGTAGTAAGAGGCTGGCGCCAGTGCGATGCCTTTCTCTTCCAACGTCGGCAGCCAGTCTTTCAGGATATCCAGCGTCACCGGGAAGGACATGCCCGTGCCGAGCGCTGCGCCACGTTCTCTGGCTGTCGATTCAAGCAAGAGAAGCTGCTGAGAAATTTCGTCAGCTTCTGGCCGCGCATCTACCCAGCTCGTCGCTTTGCCGAAGACGACGCCGGTATCGCGTGCGACAGAGGTGAAGTCCGAGCGCACCAAAGACCCATCTTCGAAGAATGCCAGCCCTTTATCTCGTAATTCCTGCAGAACAGGCTGCATCGCCGTCTGTTCCGTCGCGAACTTGTCGCCCTGATAGTTCATGACCCCAAAATAGCCCGGCGTGCGCGCCAATAGGCGCGCCAGGCGTTGCTTGTTGGTATCGGCGGAAACGCCCACTTGCATCACTTGTGGGTGGGGGCGCTGGCGACCGAAATCATAAGGCTCCATTGGCAATTCAATCAGAACCTCATGGCCAGCACGTCGGGCATCGCGAACCCAACGGCCTAGATTCTCGGCGGTCGGGGCGAAAGAGAGCGTAACTTCAGGCGGCAATTCATTGATGGCAGCGCGGGTTCGTGTAGCATTGATGCCGAGACCCCCAACAATGATCGAGACGGTCGGCTTGCCTTCATCATTCGCAAACGGCCGAGCATTACGCGCCAGCGGAGAGGTGTCTGTTTCTGCGGGCGCAGCGCTGGCGGCAGACACCGTGACGATGGCAGCGCTTTCGCTCGTGGCGCCAGAAACCTGGCTGAATGTCTGCCCCGGCATCACTGTCTGTCCATTGATCCGAATGCCCTGACGCGCAACAGGTTGCACCGCCGCTTGCACGGCGCGCCCGGAATCATACTCGACACCCAGATCCGGCTCGTTGCCGCTCTCGCTGGGACTCGGTTGTCCCGGCGTCGCTTCGGCAAAGCCTAAAGCTTCCTGATAACCAGGCAGGCGCGGGTTCAATTGCGGCGCATCATCCGGCGCCTCTTCAAACAGCGCCATACGCACAGACGGACTGGCAGCATCCGGGGTTCCGAATACGTGCATGACCGACGCGGCTGAGCCGAGCACAAATGTCAGCGTGAACGCCCCTAAGAAGCTGTGCACGAGGCCACTTCGAAACGGCGATGGATCACGCGCTGAGCGAGCAGACATTGAAGCTCCTGAGAACACTTAAAAGACCAGTCCCCATTTGCCGCTCAAATGGTTAAGAAGCGGCAAACCTGAATTAACCTTTGGCGCGATTTGCGCGACAGTTCGAGTCCTCCTGCATCACTTTTTTGCAAGCGACCCGATTCAGTTGTGAATGAATCAGCCGGCGCGGGTGTCCGTACTTGCGACAACGCCACCGGATTTCAAGAAATCGATCGCTTTTTCAAGCTGATAGTCGCCTTCATACTCTTCTGGTGGCATATCATCCGGAATGTGCGGCAAATTGCGTGCAGAACCATCTTCATTGTCCAACGCATTTGGCAGATCGGCTTCGGAATAGCGGCGAATGCGGGCAAGATCTTCTTCACTCACCCGGCGATTAGCGACTTCAATATCCGGTTCGATGCCCGTCGACTGAATGGAGCGGCCAGATGGCGTGTAATACCGCGCCGTAGTCAAGCGAATAGCACCGCGCTCTGCGCCCAGCGGCATTACGGTCTGAACCGAACCTTTGCCGAAACTGGTCATGCCCAGAACCGTCGCGCGATCCCGGTCTTGCAGCGCCCCAGCAACGATCTCAGACGCGGACGCCGAGCCATTATTGATCAGAACAACGATAGGAACATTCTTGAACACTTCGCCGCGTTGGGCGTTCGAGCGCATAACATCGCCTGGGCGCCTTCCGATCGTGGAGACAACTTCTCCGCCTGACAGGAATTGATCGCTGACCGATACGGCCTCGTCGAGCAATCCGCCGCCATTGTTCCGTAAATCAAGAATAATCCCGGTCGGACGCCGACCGATTTCATCGCGGATCTCGTCAAATGCTTCGATCAGTTTTGTCGTGGTTTTCTTATTGTTGAAGGTCGCGATCCGAATATAAGCGATGCCGTCACCCTTATCTTCGAACTCAACATATTTCGGTTCGATCACTTCACGGATCAGCGTGACATCAAACGGGTCCTGGCCGTCACGATAGACCGTGACGGTCAAGTCGGTGCCAGGCTCGCCGCGCATATCTCGAACAGCATCATCCAGACTCAGACCGACAATGGCTTTTGCATTGATATGGGTCAGCAAGTCGCCAGGCTCTAAGCCGGCGCGGCTGGCAGGCGTATCATCCATTGGTGTAACGACTTTCACAAAGCCATCTTCCATTGTGACCTCAATGCCGAGGCCGCCATATTCGCCGGATGTTGTGACTTGCAGCGCCTCAAACTCTTCGGGCGACATGTATCCAGAATGCGGGTCCAAAGAGCCGAGCATGCCATCTATCGCGGCCTCGAGCGCGGCGACTTCGTCAATCTCTTCGACATAGTCGGCTTTAGCGCGCGCCATAACTTCGGTGAACAGAGAGAGCTGCTCGAACGCGGCTTCATAGCGTGGTGAGCTATATTCAGAATCAGGCCAAGCGACTGCTGACACTCCGACCGCCGTTGCGCCTAATACAACCCCTAGCGCGGCCCCTGTCAGCATTGCTCTCATCATCTATCTCCTGGTCTTGGCCTTAGCCGCGTTTCATCCACTGTGCCGGGTTCATCGGTTTGCCGCCTTTGCGGACCTCCATAAAGAGCTCCGGCTCGCCGCTGGCCCGTTCTGACATTTTTGCCACCGGCTCGCCTTGCTGGACCGATTGGCCCACCGAAACGTAATTCGATGACATTCCCCATAAAAGAACATGGTAACCATCGCTTGTCGAGAGGATGAGTAACTGTCCGTAGCTGCGGAATGGCCCTGAAAACTCAACAGTGCCACTTATTGGGGCAGAGACTTGTGCGCCATTGCGCGTGGCGAAGGCCACGCTCTCGGATTTTTCACCGCCCGGCATCTTATCGCCCCAGGCTCGCACCATACGGCCTGTCGCTGGCAAGGCCAGGACGCCAAGCGGTTGTGACACCGTCGGACGCGGCAGACTCGGCTGGCTGGCCACGCGGGACCGAGATTGCTCTGCCAAAACAAGACGCGGCTTGAGGCGCGGGGCGCCCGGCGCCGCGGCTTCTAGTGCAGCCAGGAGCTCGCGAATCGAGCTGGCTTTTTCTCCAAGGGTTTCAGCACGTTGGCGCAAGAAAGCGGCATCCGCATTGACATCTTCGAAGGCGGCGCGCTTGGCCGCGGTCATTTGCGTAATCTCTTCTTCTTTTAGCGCCAGCGCAGCATCCGCGGCGGCCAAAACTTTCTGCTCGCGAAGGACCTGTCTTTCCAGACGGCGCAGCTTGGTGATTTCGGTGCTGAGCGAGGTCGTTTTCTGTTTCACCTGCGGCGCGACTTCGCCCATCAGGATGGCCGCGCGGATCGCCTGATTCGCATCCTGCGGTTGCGTCAACAAAGCCGGCGGTCGGTGGCGCCCCGACAGGGCTAACGAGGCCATCAAATCTTCGAGAGTATCTTCGCCTTCGACCAAATCGGTCCGTGCGGTGGTTAATCGCGACCGCAACGAAACCAGTTTCAATTCTGCGGATGTCGCTTGCTCTTCGCGCCGCTGGCTCTCCATCGCCGCCGAAATCAGGTCGCGTTCAAGCTTTTCCAGGTCATCCGCGACCATGCTTCCGGCTTGTTCAAGCGCTGCCAGCTGTTGCAAGGCGTCAGCTCGTTCGGCTTCGAGGGCCTGCAATTCTGCGCGCGACACATCGCTTTGCCCCTGTGCTGGTAGCGCCAGGGCTGCGACAGCCAGGCAGGACAACAGGCCTGAGACTGAAGAGAGAATCGCAACACGCATCGCGAAACTATGCCACGATCCATGTGATCAGGACATTAATGAACGCCGAGAAGCTTAAAGTTTTTGGTTGAGGATTAGAAGGCGCTTAACCGGCACCGTCCTTGGCCGCGATCTGATCAGCGAGATCGACAATCACTTTGGCCTGTTTCCAGGTCGCATCATCCTGCATCTTGCCATCCAGCATTGCGACGCCCGCACCATCTGGAATCGCGTCCAGCACACGACGCGCAAACGCTACTTCACCGGGATCTGGACTGAAGACTTTTTTGGCGATGTCAATCTGGCTTGGATGCAAGGTCCAGGTGCCGACACAACCCATAAGGAACGCGTTGCGGAATTGTTGTTCGCAGGCCTCGAGATCCGCAATATCCCCAAACGGGCCATAAAAAGGCTTGATGCCCGCCATGCCGCAAGCGTCGACCATCTTGCCAAGCGTATAATGCCATGGGTCCTGCTGTGCGGCGGCGCGCGCACTGCCGTCTTCCTTCGGATCTTCAATGACGCGATAGAAAGGATGCCCACCGCCGACACGCGTGGTTTTCATCTTGCGCGAGGCCGCAAGATCTGCAGGACCGAGCGAGATGCCTTGCATGCGCGGTGATGCCAGAGCGATCTCCTCCACACGGGCAACACCTTCCGCGGTTTCGAGAATAGCGTGCAACAAGATAGGGCGGGTTAAACCCGCTTTGGCTTCGAGTTGCGCCACCAATTGATCAACGTAGTGAATATCCCAAGGGCCTTCGACTTTCGGAATCATCAAGACATCAATCTGCTGTCCGGCTTTCGTCACCAATTCCGTCACATCATCCAGGAACCAAGGCGAGTTGAGACAATTGACGCGGCTCCACAGTCCTGTGCCTTTCGCCTGCCAATCCAGCATGCCCGCCATTTCGATGACGCCAGCGCGGGCCGCCTCCTTGGCGTCAGCGGGAATGGCATCTTCGAGATTGCCCAGCACGACATCACAAGTGTCAGCCATACCCGGGACTTTCGCTCTTACCTTGTCGAGATGCGGCGGCACGAATTGGATCATCCGCTCGACGCGCACCGGCAGCTCGCGCATCGGATCGGGGGCCCCCGCAGCGAGCGGTTGAAAAAATTGGCGCGGCGCTTTTTGACTCATATCGAGATCTCCCATTCGCGGCGCAACCTAGCGATGGATGCGATCGAAGCAATGGCGAGATGGTCGCAACCTATCGGGTGAACACATATTGGTTGCGCCGGAAGGCTTCGGTCTCATCCGAATAGGTCACCATTTTGCGCAACACGACCTGATCGGCACGCAGCTGATAGATCATTTCGCACGACGCTGTTTTACCCATATCCTGACAGGCATATTCGGTGCGGATTTCGCGCTCGCCTGTTTCCAGCACTACGTTCTGGGTGACAGGCGCCCCCATCAACCTCGATCCATCTTCGCTGATACGGACCGTCAGGGTCGAATTCTGATGCGGTTCGTCCGGGTAAATGTAAGCCATTTTCAAGCCAGACTCGATTTGTTCCACTTCCAGCGCCGCGGGAATAGTGAAGTCTTTGACGGGTTCACCATAATTCAAATAGGTCAGCTCACCCGTCCAATCATCGCCGACGATTTCATTGAACGTGTCCAGGGTCAGCGCGGGCGTTTCGGCGCGGGCTTCGGCGTGGCTGAAAACAGGGCTGAGTAAGACCAGGCAGGCAATATATTTCATGCGGTGTGCTCTTCTTGAGGTTCACCCTCAATACGAGCGCGAGCGACAACTGGATCAGGATGCGAGCGGGTGTGCGGTCTCAAGCAATTCTGCCAACTCATCTGTCAGCACGTGCGTATAGATTTGCGTGGTGGCAATGTCCGCATGTCCAAGCAGGGTCTGAACGCTACGCAAATCTGCTCCACCTTGCAGCAAGTGGGTGGCATAAGCATGCCGCAAGGCGTGCGGATGTACCCGTGCTGGACTGATGTTAGCGCGGTGCGCCAGCTGCTCCAGCATTTGCGCGAGACGACGCCGAGTGAGATGTCCGGACTTACCGCGAGACGGAAACAAAAAGGCGCCGCTCCCGGTCCCATATTGGTCATCATCGCGCTGTTCGAGCCAATTGCGCATGGCCAGCAGCGCTGGCGCGCCAAGCGGACATAGGCGCTCCTTGCCGCCTTTGCCGCGGACAATCATATCCCGCGTCTCCCAAAGACCCAGACGCCGCCGCGGCAGATCCCCCAGACGCAGACTAACCAGCTCGCTGACCCGCAGGCCCGCGCCATAAAGCAATTCCAGCAAACAAGTCAGGCGCGGATCGTCCGCGCAGGCACGCAATAGCTGATCGACCTCATCGCGCGACAGAACGTCAGGCACATCACGCGTGACTTTTGGCGCGTCTAGCTTGGAGGTCGGGTCATCCTTGCGATCACGCTCTTCGAACAAGAAGCGAAAGAAGCGCTTGAGCGAAGAGAGTTTGCGAGCTTGGGTCGACGCTGCGAGCCCATCTTTGGCAAGGCTTTGCAACCAATCAGACAAGTCTGACGCAGTGGCCGCACTTAAGTGTCCGCCAAGATAGCCTGAGGCATCTAACAAATCTCGGCCATATGCATCCAGCGTGTTGGCAGATGCACCGCGCTCAGCGGACATCATCTCCAGAAAAGCCTCGATGCGCGTTGTGTCAGACATTGTCGCACCCTATCCGCCAGACCTTAACGCCAAACGAAAACGGGCGCCCGGTGAGGAGCGCCCGCTTGATTTTGGTTTTGGAATACGCGGCTACTCCGCCGATTGGTCGGTCTGCGATTTGTCAACGACGACATGCGCGTCCTCGTCCTCACCATTGGACTTGTGCATCGCGATCACGACGCCTGACAGAGCGAGGATCGCGATCAAGTTCGGGAATGCCATTGATGCATTTGCGATGTCGCCCAACAGCCAGAGCGCATCCGTGTTTGTGACCATAGTGCCTGCAAACACGACCAACACCCAAGCATATCGGAACGGGTGGGTGGCCCATTCGCCGACCAGATAAGTCAATGCCTGCTCACCATAATAAGACCAACCGATAATCGTCGTGAAAGCAAAGAAGAAGAGCGCAATCGGAACGATCCATTCGCCACCGGGCAACGCGGCGCCATAGGCACGAGTCGTAATAGCAGCTGAGTTAGCATCTGTTTCCCAAGCATGATCAACCTTGACCGTCACAGCGGGATCCGCAGCTCCCGCCAGCGCTGACTGATAGAAAGCCTCTTCTTCCGCAGCGGCGGATTCAACAGACAGGACGTTGAACGCACCTGCTGCGTCGCTTCCCGCGTGCGCTTTTTTCGCTGTGCGCAGATCGCTCCGGGCTGTGTCGGACCAATCAAACAAACCATCAAAGGTGACCCCGGCCGCGCGGCAGCTGGCGAGATATCCCTGCGCGGTTTGCCCCATCGCTGCGATTGTCTCGGTGCGGCCGTCTTCATAAGCCGATGGCACGAGATCCCCAACGCTGAATCTGGCGCCTTCTTCGTCAGGGTTCATCGGTAGGACGACCCCTCGGTCATCACAATAGTTCGCGGCCATCAAAGACGGACTTTTCTCGAAGTCACCGGTCACGGTCAAAATCACCAAAGCCGTCATCGTACAAATGACGATTGTGTCGATAAAGACGCCAATCATGGCAATCTCGCCTTGCATGACAGGATTTTTGGTTTGCGCCGCGGCGTGGGCAATTGGCGCTGAGCCTTGACCCGCCTCATTTGAGAACAGACCGCGGGCAATACCCGCTCTGACAGCAGCCAGGACACCATAGCCTGCAGCGCCACCAAACACTTCTTTCCACCCGAATGCGGAAAAAATAATCTCCATAAAGGCGCCTGGCACTTTCGGCGCATTGATGATCAGAACTAGGAAGGCAATCGCCACGTATAGCGCCGCCATGACTGGAACGACCTTACCAGCAACGGAGCCGATCGACTTAATCCCGCCAATAATGACAGCAAACACCAAGCCGGACAGAATGACACCGACCACCCAGTTCGGGATAGAAATGCCGAACGAGGCACTTCCGACTTCAAGCGCTGCTTCCGTGATCGAGTTGGCTTGAATCATCGATCCTGTGGCGGTGGCTGAAAACAATGTGCCTAAACAGAAGATGACCGCCAGCCAGCCCCAATGCTTCCCAAGGCCATTTTTGATGTAATACATCGGGCCGCCATTGATGCGGCCGTATTCATCGGTCTCCCGGTACTTCAGCGCCAGCGAGCTCTCGGAAAAGGCGAGCGCCATTCCGAACAAAGCAACGATCCACATCCAGAAAATTGCGCCAGGGCCGCCCAACGTAATCGCGGTTGCAACGCCCGCCAAATTACCGGTACCAACCTGACCAGAGAGCGCTGTTGAGAGCGCTTGCCACGGTGTAATCGCGCCGTCATCGCCTTGGGCTTTTCGGCCGTCCCAAACTTCTTTCAAAGCTGGAACGAAGCGCCGGAGTGGGCGACCGCCCAACCGTATCATCATGAAAATTCCGGTTCCGAGTAGGACAATGGCCAGCGGACCGACAGGCAGAATACGCGTATCTCCCCAGGTTCCACCCCAAATGAATCCGCTAATGGTCTCGATTAGAGTTACCACGTTTTCCATAATGCCTCCCCGGCAGAGCTCTTGTTTCGCAATTCAAGCGCACCCTAGAACAGAAACGGGCGCTGTGAAGCGCCCGTCAGTATATTTTTGCAGATATGTGACGGATTGGGCAGAACCTACCCGACAAAGCCTTCGCTGACGCCAAAATCGCGTCGCGCGGCCACGATGGTGACCACCACACCAGCAAGCACGTCCAGTAATGCCATCACGGTGAGGATGAAGAAAACGGAAGTCGCAAAGTTTGGGTGCAGCAGGAAAAGCATCAAACAGATAATAAACACGATCATCGATAGAGCATGGTTCATGATCGTCGCTGTGCCCGTGCTGGTCGATTTCAGGATTTCCATGAACAGAATGGCAATTGATAAGAGCAATAGCGCATCGCCTTTGGTCAACACCCATTCAATCTCGCCGCCAATCATTGGAATCGCGAAAAATTTCTCGCCAAGAACGCCCATGAGAGGCGACGCATTCTCGCTCAAGACGGTCGCGCCATGGGTCAGCGTGACCGGGTCACCCGTGGTGGTCAGCGCGATCAGACAATAGATACCGACCGGAATGACAAATAGCGGAAATGCGCTCAACAGGATTCGCATCGGTTTACCCCTTCTACGCGGACCTCGGCCATTCTGGCTAAAGATCCATGGCTTTTGTTCTGAGACCCGGCCAATGAAGACTAGTCTCTTCGCCAAACCAGTTAACCGTATTAGAGCTTAATGCAAAGTGAGCATATCTGTGAACCGTCCGCCTCTGCCGCCTTTTTATATTCTGACCGGGCCTCCGGGCGCCGGCAAATCAAGCTTGCTGGAAGCGCTCGCGGGCGATGTTCAGACCGTGCCGGAAGCCGCGCGTCGAGTCCTCGCAGAACAAAGGGCCAAGGGCGGCATCGCCACAGGCGAACAGGATTCAGCCGCTTTTATTGCGCACATGTTTGATACGATGCGAGCTGACTATCACACCGCATCTGGGCTCACTTTGTTCGATCGCGGTTTGCCGGATCTGTTGGCATTCTGTGCCTATTATCAAATACCAGATGACGATATCCGCGCCGCCACCAAGGCCGTGCGGTATCAACCAATGGTCTTCTTCCTCCCCGCCTGGCGCGAGATTTACAGATCAGACGAAGAAAGACGGCTTGATTTTGACGGCGCAGCCGCGTTCGGCGAGCTGACTCGCCAAGCCTACCAAAAGGCCCGCTATGTCATTCTTGAAGTGCCGAAAGTCAGCCTGTCCGAGCGCCGTACATTCCTGCTAGAGCATCTCGACGTCTAGATTTCATCAGACCCACCTGGATTGCGGCGACGTCGGATCAACCACATCACGCCGCGCAAATCCGACAAGGCATCTGCCAAGCGACCGAAATTGGTATATTTGGATTGCCCGGTGCCCCGTTCGCGATGGTTCACGTTCAGGAATTCGACTTTATGCCCGTCGGCATTCATCAAAGCGGGCATGTATCGATGCATGTGATCGAAAAAAGGCAATGCCAGAAACACGTCGCGCTGCATCACTTTGATGCCACAGCCGCTATCGTCGCAATCATCGCGTAAGAGGCGCTTGCGAATGGCATTGGCAAATCGTGAGCCAAATCTTTTCCAGGCCGTGTCCTTACGGCTTGCCCGACGTCCCATGACCATGGCCAGTCCTTCAGGGGCATCGGCGCGGGTCAGGCTGCGATATAGGGCTGGGAGATCAGCCGGATCATTCTGACCGTCACCATCGAGCGTCCCTACGATCGGCGCACGGGCATGCTGGATCGCGGTCCGCAAGGCCCGCGACTGGCCGGCATTCTTGCGATGAGAGATGACGCGCAATTCGGGGTACTTTGCCTTCAAGCCCGCCAGCACCACCCGCGTATCATCTGTCGAGGCGTCATCAGTGATCACCATTTCGAACGCACGGCCAGACAAAGCCGTGGCGATTTCATCGATCAATTGTTCCGCGTTTCCCGATTCATTATGCATCGGCACGCAAACTGAGAATTCAGGCGACTGGGTCACGAAAGGGGTCTCCACCAAATCGGTAAGGCCTGCCTTTAGTTGAAAACGGGTGATTGGCAAAGCGCATGACTGAGGACATGACTGTTTTTATGAGCAATCTGCCCATCGAACCGTTATTGCCTGAGATTGCGACTGTGCTGCGCAAGCGCAAACGATTGATTCTCGGCGCCCCGCCTGGCGCCGGTAAGACGACGCGCGTGCCGCTCGCATTGGCCGGCCTGATCGACGGGTTTGACGCCTTGCCAGGGCGTATCATCATGTTGGAGCCCCGCCGGATTGCGGCGCGTATGGCCGCCACTCGGATGGCGCAATCGCTGGGTGAGGCGCTTGGTGGACGAGTCGGGCTTTCAACGCGCGTTGATCGTAAGATCAGCGCTGCCACGAAAGTCGAAGTCATCACGGACGGCTTGTTCACGCGCCGCCTCTTATCCGATCCGGAATTGAACGGTGTCAGCGCAGTGATTTTCGACGAAATCCACGAACGCAGTTTAAGCGCAGATATCGGCCTGGCCCTCGCCTTGGAAGTGCAGGGCGCCTTGCGCGATGATCTGCATCTGATGGCCATGTCGGCCACGCTTGATACCGAAGACATGGCGCGCAAACTCGACGCGCCCGTGATTGAAAGCGAGGGTCGCCAATATCCGATAGAAACGCGTTATCTCGGCCGCACACAGGATCGGCTGGAAGATCAGATGGCACGTGCGATTGAGCGCGCCTTGCGTGAAACAGATGGATCGGTCCTGGCCTTCTTGCCTGGCGCTGGCGAGATCCGCAGAACCGCGGAGCGTCTGAATGTCGACAGCGACATTCTGATCGCCCCGCTCTTTGGTGCGATGAGCCCCCGCGATCAGGATGCCGCCATTCAACCACGGGCCGAAGGCGGTCGCAAAGTGGTTTTGGCCACGGACATCGCTGAAAGCGCCTTGACGATTGAAGGCGTGTCCGTCGTCGTCGATAGCGGTTACGCACGCGTGCCGCGATTTGTGCCAGGAGGGCTCTCGACCGAATTGCAAACCGTACGCGCGGCCCGCGCCAATGTCGATCAGCGACGCGGGCGCGCGGGGCGGCTCGGCCCAGGTGTTTGTTATCGCCTCTGGGATGAAGCGGAATCGCGGGGATTGACCGCTGCTCCGGAACCTGAAATCCGCAATGCGGACTTGTCTGGTCTGGTTTTGACCCTGGCAGAATGGGGCGAGGCCGACCCGATGGCT
The DNA here is from genome assembly GCA_039818185.1 of Pseudomonadota bacterium. Taxonomy (GTDB): domain Bacteria; phylum Pseudomonadota; class Alphaproteobacteria; order Caulobacterales; family Hyphomonadaceae; genus Henriciella. The sequence goes on along the minus strand of JBCBUI010000001.1, from coordinate 147,896 downwards.
CTGACCTGGCTCACACCGCCGCCGGTTGGCCGGCTGACAGCGGCAAAGGCGGATCTCGTCGCGCTCGGTGCGCTGACGCCGACCGGAAGCCTGACTGATAAGGGCGCCGCAATGATAAAGCTGCCAATGTCGCCGCGTCTGGCGTCCTTGATCATCAGCGCATCGAGCCCGCAGCAGAAAGCATTGGCCGCGCGGATTGCGGCCTTAGCGAGTGAGCGCGGCGTGGGCGGCAACAGCGCGGACCTTACGGAGCGATTGGCACGCTTCGATCAGGAGCGGAGTCCGCGGGCCAAACAGTTGCGGCGTCAAGCAGAACGCTGGGGCGGATCCGCAACGCCGGCTGGCGCAGCAGCGGATGTCCTTGCCTCAGGTTGGCCAGACATGATCGCGCGCAAACGGGCGGGGACAACAGATCAGTACGTGCTTGCCTCCGGACGTGCTGGCCAAGTCGAGGCAACGTCCAGTCTGGCTAAATCAGACTGGCTCGTCGTCGCGGACATGGTCGGCGGCGCAAAATCAGTCCGCATCACACTCGCCGCACCCCTGCCCGAAGCCAAGGCCCTTGAGTTTGGCGCCATTGAAACGCGAGACGAGGCAGAGTTTGACCCGAAGTCCGGCGCCTTCCAGGCCCGTCGCGTGAAAGCGATTGGGGCAATCATTCTCAACCAACAACCGCTGCCAAAACTATCCGCAAAAGTGGCGAATGCCGCTTTTCTCAATCACATTCAGCGCGAGGGTTTTAGGCCGACCGGGCTGGATACGATCATAGACGCTTTCCTGGCCCGGCTCGCCTGCCTGCGCGGGCTTTCAAACGAAGCCTGGCCAGACTGGCAGGCGGATGACTTGCAAAACAGTGTCACGGCGTGGCTTGGCCCGATCCTGTCGACCACGTCCTTTTCCAAGCCAAAGCCCGCAATGGTTCGCGATGCCTTGAAAGCGCGACTGGAGTGGCCGCTGCCACAGAAACTCGATCAGCAGGCACCGCTCTCTGTTACGCTACCATCGGGGCGAAAGGCGCCGATCGATTGGCTGGATGATCGTGCGCCCCTGATCGAATGCAAGGCGCAAGAGCTTTACGGCGCATCTCAGCATCTCAGCCTGGCAGACGGCCATGTCCCTGTGACGCTGCAAATCTTGTCGCCAGGCGGCAAACCCGTCGCGACGACGCAAGACTTGCCCGGTTTCTGGGCGGGTGGCTATCGCGATATGGCAAAGGATATGCGCGGCCGTTATCCAAAACATGACTGGCCCGATGACCCGTCCAATGCGAAACCACATGCGGGCATGACCAAAGCACGGCTCGCCAGAGGCTAGGCTTCCCGCCACTCGCCGTTGTTCAATCCGTCAAGGGTCCAGTTTCCCACGGCATAGCGGATCAAGCGTAGAGTCGGATGTCCGATCGCCGCCGTCATACGCCGCACCTGGCGATTGCGGCCTTCGGTGATGGTCACCGCAATCCAGCAATCCGGGATCGACTTTCGGACCCGAATAGGCGGCGTGCGCGGCCAAAGCCCACCTGGTTCATCCATACGCGCGACCTGCGCAGGCGCGGTTTTTCCGTCTTTCATCGTGATGCCGGTTCTGAGAGCGTTGAGGCTGTCCTCATCCGGGATACCTTCAATCTGTGCCCAATATGTTTTCGGCGTCTTGTTACGGGGATTGGTGATCCTAGCTTGAAGCTTCCCGTTGTCGGTCAACACTAACAACCCTTCGCTATCTCGATCCAACCGTCCCGCCGCGTAAACCCCTGAAACCTCGATGAAATCCGACAAAGTTGCACGCGACGATCCGTCCGTTCCACGATCTGTGAACTGCGAAAGAACGTTAAACGGCTTATTGAAGAGAATGATGCGGCTCATGTGACTTTTTCTGATCAGATTTCGCACGCCGCGTCCAGAACTAGGCAGTTGAACTCATTCGGCAAAATTTTATCCACAGGGGCAATTCCTCCGGATCTCTCCTATTTTTAATCCGTGTGACAGCATAAATTTCATCCGAATTCGTTGTAATGCTCCAAAATTGTGGTAAATAGATCGGCCATCAAAGTGCAAAAAAGGAGGGAGATAGATATGAACACACTTCCCATGCACGATCAGGCGGATCACCGCCAAGATAAATTCAACGGACCTATTCTCGATCGTGAGAAGCTCCGTGAGGGCACTTATATCGCCATTATGACCGCGATTGGTTCGGTCTTTCTGGTTGTAGCAGTGAAAGCCCTATACGCGATCTTTTGATCGCCAGTACTGAACGAGGATATGGCCTTTCGGGCGGTTTTCAGTCATAAGCCGCCCGATGACCAAAACGACCCCAGATACAAACAGCAAAAAGGTCTTCATCAAGACCTATGGCTGTCAGATGAATGTCTATGACAGTGAGCGCATGAAAGATGTGCTGGCGCCAATTGGCTATGCCCCCGTAGAGGAAGCTGAAGGCGCTGATCTTGTCGTTCTTAACACGTGTCACATTCGAGAGAAAGCGACTGAGAAAGTCTATTCAGAACTCGGCAAAATCAAGAAGCTGAAACAGGCTCAGGGCGGCAATATGACCATCGCCGTGGCTGGCTGTGTGGCCCAGGCAGAAGGCGCTGAGATCATGCGCCGGCAACCTGCCGTCGATCTGGTTCTGGGACCGCAAGCCTATCACAAACTGCCCGAGATGATTGCACGCGTGCATCGCTCGACTGGCGAACGTCTGGAAACCGAATTTGAGACGCTCGAGAAGTTTGATGCGCTCCCCAAAGCGCGGCAGGCGGATGGACCGATGGCGTTTTTGTCTGTCCAGGAAGGTTGCGACAAATTCTGCACGTTCTGCGTGGTGCCTTACACGCGCGGGGCAGAGCTTTCGCGCCCTGTGGACGATATCACTTTGGAAGCCCGCAGCTTGGCCAGCCAAGGCGTGCGCGAAGTGCAATTGCTGGGTCAGAATGTGAATGCCTATCACGGCGCTGCGCCGAAATTGGGTGGCGGCGACGAGTGGACGCTGGCGCAACTGGTGCGCCATCTGGCGAAGATTGGCGGTTTTGATCGCATTCGCTACACGACCAGCCATCCGCGCGATATGGATGACGATCTGATCGCAGCGCATGCAGACACGCCGGAACTGATGCCATTCCTGCATCTGCCGGTTCAGTCAGGCTCAAATAATATTTTGAAAGCGATGAATCGCGGTCATACGCGGGAGCAATATCTCGACATCATGCGGCGCATGAAAGAGGCCCGTCCGGATATGGCGCTGGCCTCTGATTTCATTGTCGGCTTTCCGGGAGAGAGCGACAAGGACTTTGAAGATACGATGGATCTCGTTCGCGAGGTCGATTACGCCATCGCTTACTCGTTCAAATATTCCGAGCGCCCCGGAACGCCGGCAGCTGAAATGTTTGGACAGGTGCCGGAAGACGTGAAGAATGAGCGCTTGCAAGCCTTGCAAGCGCTGTTGCGTGAACAACAAACACGCTTCAATGCCTCCAAGATCGGCCAGACCATACCGGTTCTCGTCACAGGCAAGGGCCGTAAAGACGGGCAGATGCATGGGCGATCGCCTTGGCTGCAGGCCGTTCACTTTAATGCAGCGCCTAATCTGGTCGGGAAAATCATCGACGTGACGATCCAAGGCGCAAGCCTGAACTCGCTCGCAGGCGCTTTGCCCGGGGAATCCGCTGAGGTCGCGGCTTGAGTCAGGTCTGGACCCCCAAGGATGCTTCGCTTCTGCCTGTGATTTGCGGCCCAAATCACATGAACCTGCTCTACCTTGAATCCGAGCTGTCCGACGGGCAGCTGAAAGTCGAAAGCCAGGGTGGTGGGATCAAGCTGGACGGTTCAGCCGAAGCCATTGCCACAGTGGAAGTCGCGCTGACCGCCTTCGAAGCATTGCTCGCAGAAAATACAGACGCCGGAATCCCTGCCCTGGAAGGGGCGCTGGAGCAAGCGCGCAGTCCGGAACAGACCTATCGCACACTGACTGGCCTGAAAGTTCCGATCAAAGCGCAAACCAATGCGCAGGCGAAATATCTCGATTTGCTCACCGGCAGCAAGAATGACCTCATCTTCGGAGTTGGCCCGGCTGGGACCGGCAAAACTTTTCTCGCCGTCGCTGCTGGTGCGGCAGCCTTGAAAAATAAAGCCGCTTCAAAACTCATCATCACGCGCCCCGCCGTGGAAGCCGGGGAGAATCTTGGCTTCTTGCCGGGTGACTTGGAAGAAAAAGTCGAGCCTTATCTGCGCCCGATCTGGGACGCTCTCGACGAAACGCTGGGGGCTGATCAGGCGGGTCGCCTGCGTGAGAAACGTGTGATCGAGGTTGCGCCTTTGGCGTTTATGCGCGGTCGCACCTTGAAAAGCGCTTTTGTCATTATGGACGAAGCGCAAAACGCGACTGTGGCCCAGATGAAAATGGTGCTGACACGGCTTGGTCGCGACAGTCGCATGGTGGTGACCGGCGATCCAGGCCAAGTCGACTTGCCAAAGAGCCAGCCTTCCGGGCTGGCGCATGCCTTGCGAATCCTGGACGGCGTAGAGGGTGTTGGCCGCGTGACCTTCACGGCGCGCGACGTGCGTCGCCACGCTTTGGTGAGCCGCATCATTCAGGCCTATGACAAGGACAGGGAGACCGCGGACCGTGATCGAGCTTGATCTGCGCATTTCCGAGCCGGTCTGGTCAGAACGCATCCCGGATCTCAATTCAATCTGCGAAAAAGCGCTCAACGCAGCCGCCGCAAAAGCGGGCACGTCCGGGGAGGTCTGCGTCTTACTCACCGATGATGATGAGATTCAGGCCCTGAACAAGCAATGGCGCGGGAAAGACAAGCCGACAGATGTGCTCTCGTTTCCAGGAGACCCCATGGATGCGCCATTTCTTGGCGATATTGCGATTTCGTGGGGCGTGATGCAGGGCGATGCAGACGCGCGCAAACTCACCTTGCCACAACATTTGTCACATCTGCTGATCCACGGCCTGCTGCATCTATTGGGGCATGACCACAAAGATGACACAGAGGCCGCTGAAATGGAGTCTTTGGAGATTGTCGCGCTTGCATCCCTTGGCTGGCCTGATCCATATGTGTAGTTTGAGATTCTAACGCGTACAGGCGGGATCATAGGAACTTATGTCGGAACGACGCAAAGGCCTGATGGGCCTTTTCAAAACAAATCGCGAACCCTCCATCGAACCCGCCCCGGAAGAACCCGTTGCGCCGTCGCAAAAAGAAATGCGCCTGCGCATCGCCGACTTCGAAAGTGCCCGGGTCGAAGACGTGATGATTCCCCGCGCCGAAATTATCGGCGTTGAATTATCGACCAGTCTTGACGACTTAATCCAACTCTATGCCAACGAAGCGCATTCGCGACTGCCGGTCTATCGCGAGACTCTGGATGATCCGGTCGGCGTAGTGCACATTCGCGATGTGATTGCTGAAATCGCCCGCGCCAATGGCGACAAGCCGGATGCAGATGACATCCCTTTAGAACGATTGCGCCGGGACATCCTGTTCGTCCCGCCCTCCATGCCCCTTCCGGATTTGCTGGTGAAGATGCAAGCGTCACGGACACATTTGGCGCTGGTCGTGGATGAATATGGCGGCACTGATGGCTTGGTCAGCTTGGAAGATCTGGTCGAAGAAATTGTCGGTGACATTGAAGACGAACATGACGAAGACGTTGCCATGCTGGTGCGCCGTGGACGGCTCGCCTGGGAAGTGGATGCGCGCATGGAAACGGACGATTTTGCAGAAGAGACTGGCTTGGAGCTGGAATTGGAAGATCATGATGTCGATACGCTCGGCGGGGTCGCCTTCGCGCTGGCTGGACGCGTCCCCTTGCGCGGCGAGGTCTTGCCGCACCCGAAAGGGGTCGATCTTGAAATCCTGGAATCAGATGTCCGGCGCATTCAGCGTCTGGTCGTGCGCCAGCCGGCGTCGGAGCAGACTTCATGATTGAACACCAAACGCCGCGCAGCCACGGCCTGCGCGTCCTCACCGCAGCGCATGAAGCGGTGGCCCGCACGCGTGGCTTGACCGCGATGGCTTTCGCGATTCTGCTCGGCGCCTTTTGCGCGCTCGGTTTTGCGCCATTTCATTTGTCGCCAGCTTTGGTGATCTCTTTAACAGGTTTGATCTGGATGCTCGATGGCGCGCGCAGTCAGCGCCAATGGGGCCGTGCGATGTTTGCCCGGGCTTGGGCCTTTGGGTTCGGCTACTTTCTGGTCGGCATGTATTGGACCGCGCTACCTTTCCTGGTGGAGCCGGAGAAGCATGCCATATTCTTGTGGATGCCTTTGATTGCCTTGCCAGGCGGCATGGCTGTAATCTGGGGCGCAGCCTGTGCACTGGGCGGGGCGTTCTGGTCGGCCTCGCCGTCGCGGGTTTTCATTTTCGCAGTGTTTATGGGCGGCGCCGAGCTGATCCGCGGCACGCTGTTTGGCGGCTTTCCCTGGAATCTGCCGGGAACGACCTGGGCGCCGGGTGGCGCCTTGTCGCAGATTGCGTCCTTTGGCGGCGTCTATTGGCTGACTCTGGTAACCTTGTTCGTAACCGCCGCGCCGGCCGCCTTGGTCGACACGCGCGAAGATCCTGGCGTGCTGGGTCGCGCCTTCCCGGTTTTGATGGCTGTGGCACTGGTCGGATTCTCCTGGGCCTGGGGTGCGCAGCGGCTGAGCAATGATACGGTCATGACAGAGCGCACCGTCGTGCTGATGGATGCAGGTGTGCCGCAAGCCGAGAAGTTTGAAGATCGCGGCGAGCCCGTGGTGGCGCGTTATGTCGAACTGCTGCGGGATGTACCGAGCGAAGATGGTGACATCATTATCTGGCCGGAAGGTGCGCTGCCTTATGGTATTCTCGAAGACAATGACGTGCTCGATCTAGTCACCGCGTTTCTCGGGCGGCGCGCCTTGATTGCCGGATCGGCTCGGTTCACGCGCCAGGGCGATGAGGTTAAGGCCTATAATAGCCTGGTCATGTTCACGGCGGGTCCAGGTGTGGCGGGCCTCTCAGCGCTTTATGACAAGCATCGCCTCGTTCCTTTTGGTGAACTTCCAGCGGCTAAGATCATCCCGTTCGGCGAAAACATTTCGGGCATCCTTCCGTCCGCGATGCAGCGCATGGCCAAAAGCGGATTTGAACCCGGGGCGGAAGCGACTGTTCTGTTGCCGCAAGCGGTCGCACCGCCTTTCATTCCACTCATCTGCTATGAAGGCCTGTTTCCGGAAATCGTTCGCAAGGCCCAGCCGCAGCGGGCTTCAGCAGAGTGGATCGTTGTGATCTCTAATGATGCCTGGTTTGGTGGCGGCTTGGGACCGGCCCAACATTATGCCCAGAATCGCTATCGCGCGATTGAAAGCGGCCTGCCTATCGCCCGCGTCGCGACACGTGGTGTGACCGCCATGGTTGACGGCTATGGCCGTGAGTTCGGCACAGGCAATCCATATCCAGGCGACCCCAGCGGCTGGCGCTCGGCAGTTCTCCGGTCTCCCCTCCCGGAACGGTTGAACAACACCATCTATCAACGCTTCGGTGAAACATTCTTCTGGCTGACATTAGTACTGTTCACAGGACTAGCCTTTATTACTTGGCGCCGCTAAGAGTATTAAAGGGGGCACAGAAAGATGGGTGGTGGATGTCTGAGAATAAAGTGCCGAGTGGAATAGATCGAATAGTTGGACAAAGACTTCGTTGGCGGCGTCGAGAACTTAAATTGACGCAAGAACAATTGGGCGAAAAGCTTGGATTGACGTTCCAGCAAGTTCAGAAATACGAAAAAGGGGTGAACCGGATCGCAGCCGGGCGGTTGTTCGAAATCGCGCAAGTGCTGGGGGTCACGATCACATATTTTTATGAAGGCGTGGATGACATGCTCAACATTCCGCACCGTATGGCCGTGCAAGAAGATGAGCATCCGCCCAGCCTGCCGATCATGGATGGCGAAGCGGTTGAACTGGTCAAAGCGTTTCAGAATATTGATGACAAATATCTGCGACGCTCTTTGTTGGAAACGATCCAGGCCGCCGCGTCCCGCAAGCAGGCAGAGTCTGCCGTGTAGGACGATTGGCTGTGGCGCGGAAGCGACAGCCACCAGTCTTTTGCAACTGCGAAAGAAATCCACGGTTGCTTTGCCGCACTGCACAAGCAACCTAGTTCCGTTAGATAAGAGATTTTCCGACGGGAGACGAAAGTGGCTGAAATCAAGACCGTAGGCGTCGTCGGCGCGGGACAAATGGGCAATGGCATCGCACATGTGTGTGCGCTGGCGGGCTATGATGTGATTCTCAATGACATTTCGCAGGACGCATTGGATGCCGGACTGACCACAATCGAAAAGAATATGAGCCGGCAATTGTCGCGCGAGTTGATCTCTATGGATCAAATGAAAGCCGCGCAGGGTCGGATCAAAACCACGGTGGCGCTCGAGGCCCTTGGCGCCGCTGATCTCGCGATCGAAGCGGCGACCGAGAATCGCGAGGTCAAAGAAAAAATCTTTGCTGATCTTTGCGGCGTGGTTCCGCAACACGCTTACCTTGCAACGAACACATCCTCGATTTCGGTGACGCGTCTGGCCTCGACGACGGATCGGCCTGAGCGGTTCATTGGTCTTCACTTCATGAACCCCGTGCCGCTCATGAAACTGATGGAGATCATTCGCGGGCTCGCCACGGATCAGGACACGTATGAAATGGCGATGGGCTTTGCGGAGCGCCTCGGCAAGACGACAACCAATGCGGAAGACTATCCAGCCTTTATCGTGAACCGCATTTTGGTGCCGATGATTAATGAAGCCGTCTACGCCCTGTATGAAGGCGTTGGCACGGTTGAGAGCATCGATACGGCGATGCGCCTGGGCGCCAATCATCCAATGGGACCTTTGACCCTGGCCGACTTTATTGGCCTCGATACCTGTCTTTCGATTATGCAAGTTCTGCATGATGGACTCGCCGACACCAAATACCGCCCGTGTCCCCTGCTGGTAAAATATGTTGAAGCCGGTTGGATTGGCCGCAAAGTCGGCCGTGGCTTTTATGATTATTCCGGCGACGCGCCAGTGCCGACGCGGTAAGGTCTAGCTGCGCCAGCGCAACACAATTGGTTTGATCTTGTTGACGAAGTCGCGCTGTTCAGAGCGGGCGGCCGCCCATTCCTTCTTCAGCATCTGATACCATTTCGCCTGCACGTCGATATCATCGATCCACATCATCGCTTTCTGATGTGCCATGCCGAGATTCTGCAAATCGACCATGTCGCCATCCTGGCGCAAGAACTTCTGCGCCATCGGCTTCGCAAACGGAATGGCAAGATTCAGAAGCGGCGCGCCCGTCCACCAGGTCAGTTGGGTAATCCGGGTCCGCTTCGGCGCCTCTGGCGTCAGACAGGTAAGCGTCAGCAAGCGGGCTTTATCATTCGAGATAATCTCCCAGCGAAACCCGGGCAGTTGAAACCGAATCTCGGTTTCAACCTCATCACCAAACACCCATTTATACAGCCGCGAGTTTGAGCTTGGCTTATGACGATCGATCGCCCAGCCACGTTCAGCCGGAACAAAAGGTTTCTCTTTCAGTTTCAGGCCCACCGAGGGCGGTCGCCACCACCATTGATTATGTACAAAGGGCACATGCGCCGGGTCCATCAGGCCGACGACAGCATCATCCATCTGCGCGTTGAAGACGTCCTCGATGACGAATTTCGGTTTGTCGGGTAGCGGCCCGAAATCCGGCACGGGCACATCCGGTTCGCTGTCAAACCGCGGATTGTCAGAGACGAAGACATAGATAGCGCCATGTGCTTCATGCGTCGGATAGCGACGGACTTTGACCCGCGACGGATCATAAGGCTCTGACCCGGTCAGGCTGGGCATGTGTTTGCAAACCCCATCCGCGCCGAACCGCCAGCCATGATACGGACATTCCAGCGTCGCTTCGCCTTCGGTCTCGACTTGTCGCCCTGAACTGAGTGGCACCAGGCGGTGCGGGCAAATATCGCGTAAGGCAAACACATCACCTTGCTCTGTGCGGGCCACAACGATGGGCTGGCCCAGCACGTTGCGGCGAATCTGAGCGCCTGGCTTCAGCTCGGCCGAAACGCAAATCAGATACCAGCTATCCGTCAGCCAGCCTTCTGATGTCAGCCCGACTTTTGTCTCGCCGGGCGTGTTGTCGATAAGCGTATTGGTGTCAGCCATCTGGGCTCTATACCCTATTCGGTGTGGATACGGGAATAGTCGCCAAACTCGGTGTCTGCCATTTGTTCGGCAATACGGGTTTCTGCGAGGGTCGGATCGAGCACGCGGCACGTGAATTCGATCGTTGTTTCAGTGATGGTTTCGCCTTCACATGTGCCAAGACCGGTCCAACCAAGGATTTCGGTCAGGCCGTCTTCAGCGGCGCGGATTTTCTCGTCATCATCGACGGACCAGGCCGCGCCAATGGCATAGCTCACGATCAGCGTCTGATAATCGCCAGGATCGATTTCGGCAAAGCCCAGCGCACGCGCGGGATCAAGCAAGTCATCAATCTGACGTTCGAGGGAGCGGAGCAATTTGATGCGATGGGCATCCGTATCGCCGCGCGTGCCAACCATGCCCCAATGTTCAACAATCCGGCGTGGTTTGAACTCGACCCAGACCTCATGATAGGCCGCAATCTTGCCGGTCTCGTCGCGTTTGAACAATCTGAACATAAAAGCACGCCTTGGTTTAATGCGCGTGCCTAGCGTATTGCATGGCAGGGCGTCTACGGGAATTTGCGGAGAACGCGCAGCACGAACGGCCCGGCAAGCGGGCGGTGGGGCTGGCTTGGATTTGGTTTTCTTTGAGGCTCTCATCCTGAGCTTGTCGAAGGATTGGGATGAGGCGTTCGGTGAGGAAGCGACGGTGGCTAGCCGGGTTCGAGATGAACCTCGTATCCGTCGACGCCAGCGCACGCTGGGGTCCATGGCAGGAACGCGCCTTTGAGGACACTGGCGAGTATCGTCCCTAGACCCCAGCTTACGCTGGCGTCTGCGGAGAGGGCGGTGATGGCGTGTTCGAAGATTTGGGGACAGAGCGCATCAACATCACTTGGTGAATAGAAGCGCTCATAAATGTCGTGAGCGGCGAAATTCCGGCCCATACCCTCAAAGTACGGTACCCAGGCCCGGCCATAGCGATCGACCTGGACAAAAGCCTGGCGTCCGGTTTCAGCGCACCAGAGATCCACGCGCCACAGATTCCAGAACAGGATCGGCCAGAGATAGACGGCGACCTGTCGGTAATGGGCAAAGAGATAGCGGTGGATGATCATGGGGACGACTATACATCAGGCTGAACCCCGTCGGATTCACACTCTTCATTTTGTCATCCCGGCCGCAGCGCAGCGGAGCGCCGGGACCCCGTCAACACAGGGCTCTCACGCGGTTCTGGGTCCCGGATAAAGGCTGACGCCTTTTCCGGGATGACAGGGAAAGGAAGCCGGCTATCCCCGTCCCCACAATACCCCGCTCTTCCCCTATTCAATAAAATGCCATTGCGTCTGACGCCCCGCCAGATAATCCACGCGCGCGCCATCAAAACAGGCATCTTGCTCCAGTTTGATTTGCGCCAGCTGGCCGTCCCATTCGGGGATCGCGGCTTTCACATTGCCTTCGATCGCGTAACACGTATTGGCATAGACAGGCCAATCCCCGCGGATCGGCGTGTCGCCCTGATTGTCCCACATGCCAATGGTCGGCCCCGGGGCATGACCGAAAAAGCCGAGCGGGTGCGTGTAGACAGAACAAATAATCCCCTCGGCATCGCATTTGGCAATCGTTTCGGCCAGCACTTCATTCCCCGTGCGGCCAAGCTCATAAGACCCAGTCAACAGATCCTGCCAGTGATTTCCGACCGCCATGGCCGCCTTTAAGCCTTGCGGGATCTCCGTTTCCCCGACACGGGCAACATAGCCCATTTCCTGCGTGTCGGTGCACAGTTTCAAATAGCAAATGCCGACATCGGTATGGATCACATCGCCTCTGCGAATCACGCCCTCTTCGCCGCAAAAGGCCTGGTCTTCTTCGCACGCCAGGCCCTGACGCTGAATGTTCAAATAAGGATGAAACCAGGGCTGTAAGTTCAGGTCCTGAAAGCGTTGATGCATGTACCAGGCAACATCATCTGTGGTCGTCACCCCAGGCGTGATAACGCGTGAGGAGAAGGCCTCTGAAATCACTGATCGCGCCAATCCCACCGCATGGCCATAGGCTTCCATCTCTTCCGCGCTACGGGTTTCGATCCAGCGAATGACGAGATCTTCGGCGCTGACCAGGCGACGCTCAAAACGCGTCGGTAAGACCGAGATCAGCTTTTGATGCAGCCCGTGCGTAAGGCCATCCGCAACCGGCCAATCCGCTGAGACATTGATGCCGATCTTGTCCGGATTTTTCTCAGCGATCAGCGTGGCCAGGGCAGCCCACTGCTCATCAAGGTCGCCGCCTTCCCATACCGCTTGATATGGCTCACCCAGCGGATAGCGGTTGACCGTCATCATATCGAAACCGTCTTCATGGCGGTGAAAGACCAGAATGGTCGTCCGACGCGCAGCAAAGGCGGGTTGAGGGACCAATGTAAAGTAAACCGGATCCTCCGCATATTCGCGATTGATCACCAGCCACATGTCGAGCCCGGTCTCATCCATCAACGCCGGCAGCAAAGTCTCCAGCCGGTCTCGGGTCATCGCATTTTCTGGTGCGATACGGTCACGATAAGGCAGCACAGCGCGGTCGCCCATGACCACGCGGCCTTGCTCAAAGGTTTGATCGTTCGGAATGGTCTGCGCCGTGCTCACACCGCCAACCAGACCGAGCCAAGCGAGCCCACCTGCGATTGCACTCAATATCCGCCGGGTCATATATCCTCCTGATCTGAACCTGTGGCGCAACATAGCCAGGGGGGCGGCGGAGGGAAGAGCGCACTTGTGGGGCAGCCCGATCAATCCATCGCATTGCGCCGCATGATGACGGGCGCGACCGCCGCCAAGACCCCGCTCGCTAGCACGCACCAACCGCTCATGTACAACATCTGCGTGGGCAAGCTGATGCCTTGATCGATCAAATAACCCGTCAGGCCCGGACCGATCGCTGTGGCTGCGACACCCGCCGCGACGGCGAGGGCCCGCACCGAGCCGAGATTCTGCACCCCATACACTTCGGGCCAGAGCGCACCGACCAAAGGCGCGGTGAAGCCATAACTGACGCCGACCAGGAACATGAAGGCATAAATCCCCCAAAGCGGTGTGAGCAAGCCAACGGCGAGGCAGGCGCAACAAAGCGGGATAAGATAGAAAGGCAGTAAGCGAATGGCCCCATAGCGATCAATCAGTTGCCCACTGATCAGGGAGAAGGTCACCGTCGTGATCGCCATGATCGGGAATGCCGCAGCGAAGGCGAGGGCATTATAGCCACGCAGCTCAACCAGATAATCCTGGTGAAAGAAAATGGTCGTACCGATAAAAGGCGGCGCCAAGACGCCAACCAGAAGGGCATAAAAGATCGGGTCGGCCGCGACTTGGGCGACGGTTTTGTCTTTACCGGTACGCGCGCTGGAAAGATCTGGATCTGCTGATTGCGGACGACGCTCAACGCGCCATAAGGTGAGAATCATTGGCAAAGCGAAGCCGAGCAAAAGCGCCGCGGCGATCAGCCAACCCGCCTGCCACCCCAAGGCCACGGCGATGACCGCGAAAGAGACCGGCAGGACCGCTTCTCCGGTCTGATGCCCTGGGACAATCAGGGACGTCGCACGCCCGCGATTGGCGACATACCAGCGACCAATCTCGGTATAAGCGATGTGAGTCATCATGCCCTGGCCAAACAGGCGAAGGGCATACAAGGCGACGACCAGCCAGACCAGACTCGGCGCGAAAGCCATCAGCACGCAGGCGGCCGCCAGTGCCGGAACCACAAAGCGCGCGACTTTCCAGCCCGGCATATGATCCAACGTACGACCGAGAAACGGCAAAGTCAGGGCGCTGCCAATCGTGGCGATCATGTATAGCCCACCAAACTCGCCATCGGTGAGATCAAACTTGGCGCGCAATTCCTCGCCGGACAGACCGATGAAGAAGGTTTGTCCGAATGAGGAAAAGACGGTCAGCAAGAATCCGCCGGAAATCCACCTGAGATTATCGCGCAGGAATACAATCATCGCGTCGCTATGCGGGAATTGCTCGGCTGATGGAAGCCGGTTTTGATCAGCCAGACCTAATCACGCACATCGCGCAAAGTCGCTGCTGTGCCAGGAAAGTCCGTGAACACGCCATCCACGCCCATCGCCCAATAGGTTTCGAACTCGGCTTCAGGTGTTTCAAATCCGTCGGGTAAATTGTCGTTCCGAAACGTCCAGGGATGCACTTGCAGGCCAAGTCCATGGGCGCGCGCGAGAAAATCTGATGGCGCGCCAGACGCAGACCAAAGCAGCATTTTGTACGGACCAACCCCGTCAGCATAAGCCGCCGCGTCCTCTAAAGGTGGCTCGAAGCCGGCCAGGGCCGCACGCGGGTCGCCTGAATAAAGCTGGACGAGATTGAACTCCGTCTGGAGCGCCAGATCGCGCAGGATTTGGGCTTCAAAAGACTGGATAAAGACGGGCACTTGCGCCCCGTCGAGCGCCGCGAGCAAGGGCGCTTTCATATCAAGACCGATCTCGGCGTGATGGCTGGGCGACTTGGTTTCCGGGTACAGCCCGGTCCCGTTTTCGGCGGCCAGCGCAACCACGTCAGCAAAGGCCGGGATTTCATAGAGATCATCAAATTCTTTCGACCGACCGGCATAAGGCTGGCGCGCGCGGAGTGTTTTGATCTCTTCAAACGTGAAGTCTTCCGCCCACCAATCCTCGCGCGCGCCGCTCAGCGTTTCCTGAACCCGCTTGCGGTCGGCGAATTCCGGATGATCGGACACATTGGTGGTGGTCGACAAAAACCGGTCATGCCGCGCGATCAGGACGCCATCCTTGGTCATGACCAAATCGGGTTCGATAAAATCTGCACCCTGTTCAATCGCCAGAGCATAGGCTTCCAAAGTGTGTTCGGGCATCGCGCCAGAGGCACCGCGATGCGCGATAATCAACGGGGCGTCGCCCGTGAGTGTTGGATGTTCAGGGGCCGGTACGGATGCCGCCTGGCACGCCTGCAGGACCCAAATCGCCATCCCGGCCAGAACGGTTCGCATGCCAATCTCCATTTATCGCAGTTTCGACTGCAGCTTCGCTTCCCTAACAGGTCGCGCATGTCTATATCGCGCATATGACACCGCGCGATAAAATTCGTAATTTCTCCATCGTGGCGCATATCGACCACGGCAAGTCGACGCTCGCGGATCGCCTGATCCAGAAAACAGGCGGTCTGACCGAACGCGAAATGTCCGAGCAAGTGCTCGATTCCATGGACATTGAGAAAGAGCGCGGCATCACCATCAAGGCTCAAACGGTGCGCCTTGATTACAAAGCCCAGGATGGTGAAACGTACACGCTGAACCTGATGGATACGCCAGGACACGTCGATTTCTCTTATGAAGTCAGCCGTTGTCTTGCCGCGTGTGAAGGCTCGCTTCTGGTCGTCGATGCCAGCCAAGGCGTTGAGGCGCAGACGCTGGCCAATGTCTATCAGGCGATTGATCAAGACCACGAAATCGTCCCGGTGCTCAATAAGATTGATTTGCCGGCCGCGGATGCCGACCGTGTGAAAGAGCAAATTGAAGATATTATTGGCCTCGATGCGTCTGATGCGGTCGAAATCTCAGCCAAGACCGGGCTCGGCATTGAAGATGTGTTGGAAGCGATTGTCGAACGCCTGCCGGCGCCCGATCAAGGGGAAGCAGACAAGCCGCTCAAGGCCGCTTTGGTCGATGCTTATTATGACCCCTATCTCGGCGTCGTGGTCATCGTCCGCATGCATGATGGCGTGCTGAAGAAAAAAATGAAGATCCGGATGATGAAGACCGGCGCGACTTATGACATTGATCGCGTTGGCGTCTTCAAGCCGAAACCGACGGATGTTGATGAACTCGGTCCGGGCGAAGTGGGCTTTCTGGTCGCCTCGATCAAGGAAGTTGCGGATTGCGCGATTGGCGACACGATCACCACCGAAAAAGGCGGCACGGACGATCCGTTGCCGGGCTATAAGGATGTCCAGCCGGTCGTGTTCTGCGGCCTGTTCCCGGTGGATGCGGCCGATTTCGACGATTTGCGCGCGGCCATGGGCAAATTGCGCCTAAACGATGCCAGCTTCACCTGGGAAATGGAGACCTCCGCAGCGCTTGGCATGGGCTTCCGGTGTGGGTTTCTTGGGCTGTTACACCTTGAAATCATTCAGGAACGCCTCAGCCGCGAATTTGATCTCGACCTCATCGCGACAGCGCCGAGCGTGGTCTATGAAATGACCATGACCGATGGCAGCGAAATCGAATTGCACAATCCAGCTGACATGCCGGACGTGGTCAAAGTCGCCGAAATCCGCGAACCCTGGATCGAAGCCACGATTTACACGCCAGATGAGTATCTAGGTTCCATTTTGAAACTTTGTCAGGACAGACGAGGTATTCAAAAGGAACTCTCTTATGTTGGCGGCCGGGCCCTGGTGAAATATGAACTGCCGCTCAACGAGGTTGTGTTCGATTTCTATGATCGCCTGAAATCCATGTCGCGTGGTTATGCGAGCTTTGATTATGAGATTGTCGGTCACCGCGCCGAAGATCTGGTGAAAATGAACATCCTGGTCAATGACGAGCCCGTGGATGCGCTCGCCATGCTGGTGCACAGGGCCCGCGCGGAAGGCCGCGGCCGGCAAATGTGTGAGCGGCTAAAAGACCTGATCCCGCGCCAAATGTTCAAAATCCCGATCCAGGCAGCGATTGGCGGACGCATCATTGCGCGCGAGACCATTTCCGCCTTGCGCAAGGATGTGACCGCGAAATGCTATGGTGGCGACGCGACGCGGAAACGCAAACTGCTGGAAAAGCAGAAAGCCGGTAAGCAGCGCATGCGCCAGTTCGGCAAAGTCGAGATTCCCCAAGAGGCCTTCGTTGCCGCGCTGCGCATGGATAATGACTAGCGGCGAGAGGCGGCTGGCGTCGTTCCGACCGTTGCGTCGTCAGCAAACAGGAAACGCTGATAGAAGAGCGCAACTCCAATCAGCGCGGCGCCTAGCCCGATAAAGCTGCCCGCGCGCGCGGCGCCTTCCAAGGCTGCCATGTCAATTAGGAACACTTTCGCCAAAGCTGCGAGCAAGATGGCGAGAGAGGCATAGCGCGGCGCGCGGCGGCGGCGATAGACGCCCCAGGTCAACAAGCCGACAGCATAGGCGATCCAGGCCGGGCTATAGGCCCAGCCGAAGTCACCATAGACGGCTTGCAACATTTGCCCACCAAACGAACGCGCCACTTCCAGCGACACCCAGATGAAGCCGAGCAGCATCGCCACGCAACTCGCCAAAGTGGCTTCGTTGAGGCGGTCCGCGCGCCGTAAACCCGCGCCATAAGCTGCGATCAGCAAAGCCGGCATGGCAAAGGCCACCGTCAGCAAATTGAGGATGGGACGTTCGCCGACCGGCCCCATGCCAACCTCACTCAACGCCAATAGGATTGCGCCGGTACCGATCGCCGCGGCGACATATTCCGCCAATTGGAACAGCTTGGCTTTGGCGCTGAGCCGCCAAACGAAACTGGCCGCCAAACCGAAATAGGCAATGGCATAAGCCGATGCCTCGCCCATGCCCGCAAAGGGACCATCGAGGGTTCCATTGCCGGCAATATGCCGAATGGTCAGCCCCATCAGAACAAAAGTCAGGATCAGTGCGCCCGCTTCAAAGGCCTGTCGTTCAGTCTTGCGATCGCTGAACAGACGCGACCCGGCAAATAAGGCAAGGATCGCCATCCCATACCCGAAAGTCATAGAGTTCCAAATTAGAACGCTCGAAACGGTGTCAGGATCTATAAATCCTGGACGAACCAACAATCCAACTGCGACAGCGGTGGCGGCCATAGCGCCATATCGCACCAGCGCCAGATCGAAACGTATGTGCACTACGGCAATACCGAGCGCGACCATCGCCATAGACGCGCCGAGCCAGAAGCCGCTGAACACCAGGAAAGGCGCCAGCGCGACGCTTAACAGTGCGCCCAGAGCATAAGAAGCGCCTGCTCCGGGATGTTTTGCAAAGCCGGGGTCTTCGCGGTTGAGGAGGTCCAAGACATAGCTCAGCGCTGCCGCAAGGAATAAGGCAGCCAGCCCCCAGCCAAATTGAGGGTGCAGCCCCCCATCCCGCCAGAAGGCAATGAACAAAGCGGCTGGTGGGACCAAAGCGGCGGAGAGCGCCATTGGGGCCCGCAAATCCTGATCGCGCATCAGCACGGACCCAACGCCGCCAAATCCGATCGCACTCGCCAGGCACGCCCAAATCAGAGGCGGTTGATCGACGGCCCAAAGCGACAAGCAAGCCAGCGCAATGGCCGCCGAGATCGGCGACATCAAGGCATAGCCTGAACGTTGCCAGGCGGCGAACAGGCCGAGGCCGCTCAGCAAAGCCAAAGCGCCCGCATCGACCGGCCCGGCACCTGCCTGCAATCCAGTCAACAGGATCAGTCCGCCTGCCAGGATCCAGAACACATAAGCGGCCAATTGGCTGGAGCCAAATCCGGCCGCGATATAGCGCGGATTCCATTGGTTCTTGGGCAAGACCAACGCGCGAGTCGCGTCATTGGCGCCAAAGAACAGGCCCATCGCCGCCAGGGCCAGGGCATAAGCGCCCATGGCAAGCGGCGTGATCATCTCCCCGCTCGCCGCCCCGACCAAACCCCAAAAGCCAGCGCCGATAACCAGAATCCAGGTCAACCAACGCCAATTGGAGAGGCGAACCAAAGCAAGGCCAGCCGCAGTGACGATGGCGAAGTAAGGCAGCACCGGCAAGACGGAACCACCCTCGGCGCCGGTCAACACGGGCGCTAAATACGCGCCGATCAAGCCAGGCGCGGCGAGCGCTGGCCCAAACCGCATGGAAAGCCCGACCGCCAATGCGGAGATGCCAGCAATCATTGCAAACGCCGTCAGCGGCGAAACGAATTGATACATCAGGCCGCTGGCAATGGCGGCGCCATATAGCGAGATGAGACCGGCCCCAGCAATCACGTGGGGCACAAATCGCACCGTATTTTTGGCCTTTTGCACCGTATCCAGGCGCAGAGCGCGGAAGGCCGCGGCGATCAGACCGCCCCCGAGCAAGGCCGCCGCGATCGTCCTTTGCAGCGGACCAAAATACCCAGCATCAATCGCCACACGCACGAGGAACAGGCCGCCAAACGCCAGGGCCAGGCCGCCCGCCCAGACCATCCAATTGGCGGCGATCAAACGCTCCCAATCGCGATTGCGCGGCGCCTTTGACGGCGGCGGTGCGAAAGAAACAGAGGGGATCAGAGCTTCGTGAGGCGCCGCATCAGACGCTGGCGCCTCCACCTCCTGAGCCGTGCTGGGCGGCGGGGCTACCGGTTCTGGCCGCGTGCGGGGGACGCTTGTCTGCCTTGGCGACAGTTCATCAGGTGTCGTATCCGGCGCGACGGATGACGCCTCTGCCAAGTCCTCCCTGAGCGCGCGCCGCAGTCTCGAAAGCTCGGCGCGCACGCCTTCCAATTCGCGATTGGCGCGGTTCGCATTGTTCATGCCGATAATGCCAAAGATCGGGCCCACCAGCATCCACATCAGAATGATGGCACCGAGAAACGCAAAGCCTTCCATGGAACACTCCCTGGATTAATTAGTGAGCGTTTACTCGCTATTGGGGATTTCGTCAATCCAGAACTCGGAATTGGTCGCGTGCAAGCTCAGATCGGGAAGAAATTTGTCGCCCTTTAACAAAAGTGCACATCCATTTGATCTATGCTGCCGTAAAGAGAGTCTGGTAACTTGTGGAATTCGCCACTATGTTTCCGGTACGCCCTGAGGGTACAACTCCGGGCGGGCGTTAAGTCCAGATTTGGCAGGGTCCTTGAATGGTCGCCTCCAAATACGGCTCGACCTCCGTCCCTCAGACTAAGGAATATGCAATATGGCTATGGATGCCATCACCCCTGAAGATCAAATCGCGCGCGCGGAAGACATTAAACGTCCAAGCATGGAAGAAGCCATGGACGCTGTCCGCACCCTCCTGGCCTGGGCCGGGGACGATCCGCGCCGCGAAGGCCTGATCGACACGCCGAAACGCGTTGCAAAAGCCTATCGCGAGTTTTTCGCCGGTTATGAAATGGACCCGGTGGCTGAGCTGTCGCGGACCTTTGAGGATGTCCAAGGCTATGACGATATCGTCATGCTGAAAGATATCGACGTCGAAAGCCATTGTGAGCACCATATGGTGCCCATCCTGGGCAAAGCGCATGTCGCTTATATGCCGACCCATCAAGTCGTCGGTATTTCGAAAATCGCCCGTGTCGTGGAGATTTTTGGCAAACGTTTGCAGACCCAAGAGACAATGACGGCACAAGTGGCCGACTGTATTACTGAAGCGCTGCAACCGGCTGGTGTTGCGGTTCTGATTGACGCCAAGCACCAGTGCATGACCACACGCGGCGTCCATCACAAGAATGTCGCGACCGTGACCACGCAATTTACCGGCGTGTTCAAGACCGACAAAGACCTGCGCAACCGCTTCCTGCGCTTCGCCGGTCAATAAACCCATCTTGACCTTCCCTGCACTTGCCAGATGATATGGCAGGTTCAGGGAGGGCGATATGGATCTCAAATCCGCTAAATCGACAGTTTTTCTCGCGACAGCCGACGCTGACGCGGCGCGGTCTTTCTATGAAGGTGCACTTGGGCTTTCACTCGAGGCCGACGATCCTTACGCGCTGGTCTATCAGCTCGCCGGCACGGAGCTGAGGCTGTCAAAAGTCCCGAACCATACCCCCCTGCCCTTCACCGTTCTGGACTGGCAAGTCGCGAGCATTTCCGACGCCCATGCGGCGCTCGCGGCCAATGGCGTTGATTTCACGGTCTATGAGGGCATGGGACAGGACGATAAGGGCATCTGGACCAGTCCGGATGGCGGCGCCCGCATTCTCTGGTTCAAGGATCCCGACGGAAATGTCCTGTCCGTATCCGAGCGGACCTAGCGCCGCGTTTGATGCGAGGTCAATCTTCTGTTAACCATGGATAAGCCGATCACCACGCGGGATTGGCCCATATAACCATTGGGAGGATGGCCTCATGAAAAAGTTTGTCGCTGCAATTGTTGCAGCTGGATTTATTGCAGCCCCGGCTTTTGCCGCGTCAATTACACTCTCCTTCGCGGGAGATGATGGGAGCACGCAGGAATGGACCTTTGATGGCGAAGGCACCGCCACGTCTGGAGATCTGACCACCTCGTACACGTGGGACGCGGATGCCCGAAAGCTGTGTGCGGATGTTCCTGAGCAAGGCGAAGTTTGCGCGACCTTTGACTCAGCCGCTCAAGCCGTGGGCGAGAGCTCGACCTACACATTGTCGACGGGCGGCACCGGCACCGCCACCATCACGGCGATGGAAGAGTAGGCCAGACCTGGTCTGAAAGACAGCCCGGGACCTTGCGTCCCGGGCTTTTTGGTTGACGCAAGCGGGATTTGATCTTATTGTTTATCAATAATAAGGATCAGACTCATGCACGCAGAAATCGTTCGTCTCGGACTCCATCAAGTCGATATCAAGATTGTTGAAGGCGAGGAGATGCACGTCCTGCAATGGCGCCGGAATCTGATGTGGGATGAAGTCCTGTTGAACGGCAAGCGACAGGCGCACTCCTCTGGCTTCTTTGGCCGAGAGAAAGTCTATGGCCTCGTCTTCGGCGCCGATGAGAATGGGCGCAATGGCACGCAAGTCATGCTTTTGCTGGATCCATCAACAGAGCATGGCAATTGGAGCACATCGCAACGTCTGAGCGGCGTGCGCCTGGAATCCAAGGATGGCCCGATCGTCGCTTATGGCTCGCTCGACCCTCAGGCGCTGCAAAAGCCCGCCACCTTCGCCGACTGGATGAAGAAGACCATGGGTATGGAATGGGGCAGTTAGCGGCGCCCTAAAAAACCACGCGCATAAATTGAGCGCCGGATCCACGGATCCGGCGCTCTTTTGCAGTCGCGGGGGAAAACGTGATTAGCGACCGCTGACCAATGGGCCCTTCAGGACAAATGTGTCATTGCGAACCGAGACCAGGACATCCAGGGCGGCCGATGGCGCGCCGTTCAAATTATTGAAGCGGACACGCGGCATCGTGCTGCGGGCCAGCATCTCACCTGACTCTGAATCAACCAGACCCCAGGCAATAACTTGGCGATCACGATCTGCAAGCGAGGCATTCAATGGCTGTGAGCCTTTCGCAGAGACCGGAATGGCTTTGTGAAAGTCACCCTCAGCCGCGGCAAAGACCTGAACAACATAATATTGGCCAGCTTCTTCAACCACACCAATGCCGACATCCGTGAATGAGTCGCGCATCATATTGTCGATGCTGAACTGATCCATTTTGAGTTTCTGGTGCACAGCTTGTGAATCCGCTGCTGCCAGGCTGACCGTGACGTTTGAGCCTGACGCGCCAACCAGCATGGTGCGGTCAAAGGCGCGGATGCGGTGCAAATGATCCCGGCCTTCATGATCAACATGATCAGCATAGATGCGCACAGACATATCCAGCGCATGCGCTTTGGCCGCCATGTCGAGCGATGAGCGACGCGTCAATGGCGCAAGGCCTTTTGCGGCGCGATCAGTGTTCAGTGCCGTGAACAATTCATCGGCGATGGTGCTGTCAAAATTTTCAGCGGCTTGAATACAATCCGAGGCCTCTGCAACATAGGCTGCGAGATCGGTTGAGTAGCCATTTTCGAGGCTACAGGATCCCGTTGCAGCGGCTGCGGTGCCTGAAATTGCTGCTCCTCCAGCGGCCGCGAAAGCCAGCAGCAGGGAGGATTTAATCTTGTCATATTTATGTAACATAACCGTCATTTACGGTATGTGACAGTTCTGTGTCAATCTAATTCGTCAGTTTTCGGACATTTAATAATCTAGAGTCGGACTATATTAACAAAAAAAGCCGTCCCAAAATGGGACGGCTTTCTCAAAAGCTGAAAGGAATCAGCGAGCTAGAAGACTAGTCTTTCGGCTCGGGTTCGACTTCCTTACCGGAGTCCTGATCGATATTTTTCATCGACAGGCGGACTTTTCCGCGATCATCAAAGCCCATGAGTTTGACATAGACTTGCTGACCTTCGGACACGACGTCTTTCGGGTGACCGATCCGCTCATTGGCCATTTGCGAAACGTGCACCAGACCGTCTTTCGGGCCGAAGAAGTTCACGAAGGCGCCGAAATCCTTGATCGAGACGACTTTGCCTTCATAAATCTCACCGACTTCCGGCTCGGCCACGATCTCTTTGATCATTTGCAGCGCTTTATCGATGCTTTCACGATCCGTCGCTGAGACCTGGACAGTGCCATCGTCGTCAATGTTCACCTTGGCGCCGGACTCATCGACGATGCCGCGAATGACTTTACCGCCAGAGCCGATGACTTCGCGGATCTTGTCTTCTGGAACCTTGATGATTTCCATTTGCGGCGCATTGTCCGCCAGCTGCTCACGCACGGTGTCGAGACCTTTGGCCATTTCAGCCAGGATGTGCGCACGGCCGCCTTTGGCCTGCTCGAGCGCCGTTTCCATGATCTCTTTGGTGATGCCGGCAATCTTGATGTCCATTTGCAAACTGGTCAGGCCCTTTTCGGTGCCTGCCACTTTGAAGTCCATGTCACCAAGATGGTCTTCGTCACCCAGGATATCAGACAGAACAGCAACGCCCTCATCATCCTTGATCAGACCCATGGCGATCCCGGACACAGGGCGCTTCAATGGCACACCCGCATCCATCATAGCGAGCGAACAGCCACAAACGGTCGCCATAGAAGACGAACCATTCGATTCAGTGATCTCAGACACCATACGGATCGTGTAGGGAAACTCTTCATGCTCTGGCAGAACCGCACGCAGCGCGCGCCAGGCCAGCTTACCATGTCCGGTCTCACGACGGCTGGTGCCGCCCATGCGTCCGGTTTCACCGACAGAATATGGCGGGAAGTTATAGTGAAGCAGGAATTTCTCTTTGCGTGTCCCGTCGAGCCCGTCGATGAACTGCTCATCATCGCTGGTGCCGAGCGTGGCCACACAAATGGCTTGCGTTTCACCGCGAGTGAACAGCGCAGAGCCGTGTGTGCGCGGCAGGAAGCCAGCTTCGGCTTCGATCGGACGCACCTGATCGAGGGCGCGACCATCAATCCGCTTGCCGGTCTTGATGATGTCGCCACGAACGACTTTGGCTTCGGCTTTCTTGAACGCTGACTTGAACACGTTGGCGTCCATGCCGCTTTCGTCTTCTTCGGTCGCAACCAGTTCAGCCGCTGCTTTTTCGCGGGCTTCACCAACCGCTGCCTGACGCTCAAGCTTTTCCGTGATCTGGTAGGCTTTCGACAAATCGTCGCCGACCAGGTTCTGGATCGCTGTTAGTTCTTCGGACAGATCTTCTGCTTCGAACTCAAATGGCTCTTTCGCAGCCGCTTCTGCCAGCTTGATGATCGCATCGATCACAGGCTGCATGGCGTCGTGGCCGGCCATAACGGCGCCGAGCATGACATCTTCAGACAGCTCATTAGCTTCTGATTCAACCATCATCACGGCATCATTGGTGCCCGCGACAACCAGGTCGAGATCAGACTCTTCCAATTCCTCGACGGTTGGGTTGATGACATAAGCGCCATCCTTATAGCCGACGCGGGCGGCGCCGATCGGGCCCATGAATGGGGCACCAGACAGAACCAGAGCGGCTGAGGCGCCGATCATGCCGAGAATGTCCGGATCATTTTCCAGGTCGTAAGAGACGGCGGTCAGAACGACTTGAACTTCATTTTTGAACCCGTCCACGAAGAGCGGGCGGATTGGACGGTCGATCAGACGAGACGTCAAAGTCTCTTTTTCTGTCGGGCGCCCTTCGCGCTTAAAGAAGCCGCCTGGAATGCGGCCTGACGCGTAGTATTTTTCCATATAATTGACGGTCAACGGGAAGAAGTCTTGTCCCGGCTTCGCAGATTTTGCGAAGGTCGCCGTCGCCAGCAGGCAAGTGTCGCCATAGGTCACCATGACGGCGCCATCGGCTTGGCGAGCCACTTGGCCCGTTTCGATTTTTAGCGTCCGGCCGGCCCATTCCAGCGAGACTGATTGTTTATCAAACATACGTTTTGCTTTCTTTCATACATACGAAAAGCCCGCCGGGTCCCCATGACCGGGCGGGCTGTTTTGAGAGCCTAGCGGCGAATGCCGAGCTCTCCGATGAGCGATTGGTACCGCTCTTCATTTTTCCTCTTCACATAATCGAGGAGTTTGCGTCGGGTGGCGACCATCGCCAATAGTCCGCGACGC
Organism: Pseudomonadota bacterium; assembly: GCA_039818185.1. Taxonomy (GTDB): domain Bacteria; phylum Pseudomonadota; class Alphaproteobacteria; order Caulobacterales; family Hyphomonadaceae; genus Henriciella. Next base: position 122,489 of record JBCBUI010000001.1, on the reverse strand, counting down.
GAGTGATTGTCTTTTTTATTGTCCTTAAAGTGGTCGGTCAGATTGTTGATCCGTTCTGTGAGGATCGCGACCTGGACTTCAGGGCTGCCCGTATCGCCTTCGGTGCGGGCAAATTTCTTGATCAGTTCAGCTTTACGCTCTGCAGTGATCGACATCGGCATACTTTCATTTATCGCCTTGCGGCGGGTTTCAGATGTGGCCTTCTGGCCGGAGTTTTGAGGGAGGGCGGCGCGCATTCAGCCACGTCCGAGATGTCGTCCAGACGGGCTAGTTGAGCGCTTTGCTCGCATCAAGCGGGGCATTTGGCACATTTGGTTGCATTTGGAAAGGCCTGGTTTGCGGTCCCCTGCCCGACTGTCCCGGGCTTGACCCGGGATCTGGTGCGGCGAATCCGGACGTGTTGATGCAGATCCCGGGTCAAGCCCGGGACAGTCGGGGATTTACAGCCCCACCACGCCAAGCGCCTCGGCCTGCGATGCGCCCAATTTCTCTTCGCTAAAGCCCTCCAGGCTCTCCTCGAACAGACGGTGATAATTCAGCTCTGCCCCAAGCCGCAAATAGGCGGCGCCGAGGCCAATCGCGGCGCGGTCCATGAAGACAAATTCGCGCGGCACCGTCACGGGCCCCTTCTCCTTCAGCAATTTGCGCACGGAGAAGGCTTCTTTGCGGCCATAATCGCCTGGTTTGATGCCGTCTGCGACGCTGCGCACGCGGTCATCGATCAGCGGGCCATAGATGAATTTCGCCCAGATGCTGAGCACTTCGACCAGGTCCTTATTGAGGCCTTTAAAGCCCCATTTCTCGAATGCGGCATAAATTGCGTCGAAATCGTCTGCCAAGAGGCCGCGATAAAGATCGACCACGCCGCCGACAAAGCTGACCGGGAAAATTCGAACACAGCCAAAATCGAGCAGATTCAGCCCTTCGCCGTCGCGTGTAACCTGATAATTTCCGAGATGTGGGTCGCCATGAATAACCGCAGCTTGGGTAAAAGGCTGCCACCAGGTCCAGTAAAGATGCCGGGCAATCGTGTTGCGCAGCTCTTGTGGGGCCTCCTCATACGCATTCAGACGCGCGCCATCCAGCCAGGTCATGGTCAGCAAACGATCCGTACTGAGCTCTGGCACCAGGTCTGGCACTTCGACATAGTCCGCATCGCGCAGCAAATGGCGGTACAGCGCCATATGTTTGGCCTCGCGCGCATAATCCAACTCTTCGCGAAGCCGATCGGTGATTTCTTCGACCACCTCGCTTGGATCGACCGACCCATCCAGGCGTTTGAACATGCCGAGCAGCATTTTCAGCTGTCCGACATCGCTCTCGACCGCTGAGGCCATATCCGGATATTGCAGCTTACAAGCCACGTCGCGCCCATCATGCAGCTTTGCCCGGTGCACCTGGCCGAGGCTCGCGGCATGGGCGGCTTCTTTTCCAAACTCGGCGAATTTGCTTTGCCAGTCCGCGCCAAGCTCGGCCCGCATGCGGCGCCGGACGAATGGCCAGCCCATGGCCGGGGCTTGCGCCTGCAGCTGACTGAGATGCTCAGAATATTCCTCGGGCAAGATATCCGGCACTGTGGAGACCATTTGCGCCACTTTCATCAGCGGCCCTTTGGACTTGCCGAGTGCCGCCGCCAGTGCTTTGGCGATCCGCTCATCGCCTTTATCGCCGCCAAACATTGCATTGGCCGCAAAAGTGAGGCCCGCGCCGGACAGGTTTGTGCCGACTTTCACCGTCCGGCCGAGACGGGCGGACAATCGGTTGCGTTCCGGGTCTTTATCCAAATCTTGCGTGTCGCTCATCGCCGCTTTCAATCCTGTTTCAACAGATATAGGGCCAAAAGCGCAGCCGCGAAGAGGAGAAGGAGTCGCGGGGCGGTCAGAACATGTCTATATTCCCCGCATGACGGGACCGAATCGCAAGCTCAGCATCTCAGAACTCGCCGCCGCGAAAGCGCCGGTGGCCAATATGGATGCCGATTATCTTGAGGGGCTGAACCCCGAACAAAAAGAAGCGGTGCTGACGACAGAGGGCCCGCTCCTGGTTCTGGCCGGCGCGGGAACCGGCAAAACCCGCGTTTTGACCACGCGTCTGGCGCATATCATTGCCTCGGGCCTCGCTTATCCGAGCCAGACGCTGACCGTGACCTTTACCAACAAGGCCGCGCGGGAAATGCGCGAACGGGCGCTGAAACTGACCGGCGAAGCGGGCGAAGGCTTGCGCTGGCTTGGAACCTTCCACTCCATCTCGGCGCAAATTCTGCGGCGGCATGCGGAACTGGTCGGTTTGAAATCCAGCTTCACCATCATCGACACCGATGATCAGGTCCGCTTGTGCAAACAGATTATCGAAGCCGAGGACATTGATCCGAAACGCTGGACCCCGCGCTATCTGGCTGGCCTGATTGATGGCTGGAAGAATCGCGCGCTGTTGCCGGACAAAGTGCCGGGTGATGAGGCGTATCAATTCGCCGATGGCAAAGGGATTAAGTGCTACGAGACCTATCAGGCGCGCCTGAAAGTCCTGAATGCCTGCGATTTTGGCGATTTGCTGATCCACAATATCACGCTGTTCCAGCAGAATCCCGACCTGCTCGCCGACTTCCATCGCAAGTTCAAATATATCTTGGTCGACGAGTATCAGGATACCAATGTCGCCCAATATCTCTGGTTGCGTCTGCTTGCCCAAGGCAATTCGAACATTTGCTGTGTCGGCGATGATGACCAGTCTATTTATGGCTGGCGCGGGGCTGAGGTCGACAATATCCTGCGCTTTGAAAAAGACTTCCCAGGCGCGAAAGTCATTCGTCTCGAACGCAATTATCGCTCGACCGAGCCGATCCTGGCCGCAGCTTCGGCAGTCATCTCTCATAATAAAGGCCGGCTCGGGAAGACCCTGTTCGTCGGCGGCGACTGGGCCGGGGATCCCGACGCGAAGAAAGTCCAGGTCCGCGGGCTATGGGATGGCGAGGCTGAAGCCCGCATGATTTGCGACGAAATCGAAGCCTGGATGGCGAAAGGCGGCAAGAATCGGTATGAAGATTGCGCCATTCTGGTCCGCGCCTCGTGGCAAATGCGCCTGTTTGAAGAGCGGCTGATTATTCTCGGCATTCCCTATCGCGTGATTGGCGGCCCACGCTTCTTCGAGCGCGCCGAGATCCGCGATGCGATGGCTTATTTGAGACTGATCCGGTCAACGGATGACGATCTGGCCTTTGAGCGCGTGGTCAATCAGCCAAAGCGCGGGGTCGGCAATACGACCGTGCAAAAGCTGCAACGCTATGCCCGCGATGATGGCCGCAGCCTGTTCACGCTGACGCCGATGGTATTGCAAACTGACGAGATTAAAGGCCCTGGCAAGCGTGGGCTGACCAAGTTTATCGATCAGATCAATCTTTGGCGCGACCGCCACAATAATGGCATGAGCCATACCGATCTCGCGCAGACCATTCTGGATGAGTCAGGCTATACGGACATGCTGCAAAAGGATCGCAGTCCGCAGGCCCAAACCCGGCTCGACAATTTAAAAGAGCTGATCAATGCGATGGGCGAGTTTGAGAACCTGACCGGATTCCTGGAACATGTGGAACTGGTCATGGATGCGGGCGGCGGCTCGAATGGCGACGAGGTTCAGATCCTGACCCTGCATGGCGCCAAGGGGTTGGAATGGCCATTGGTCTTCCTGCCCGGCTGGGAAGAAGAAGTGTTTCCGTCTCGGCGAAGCCTGGATGAAAGCGGCATGAAAGGCCTCGAGGAAGAACGGCGCCTGGCTTATGTCGGCATCACGCGGGCGCGTGAAGTGTGCCGGATTTCCTTTGTCGCCAATCGCCAGATCTTCGGGCGCTGGCAAAGCGTGCTGCCGAGCCGCTTTGTTGACGAGCTACCGCATGAGCATGTCGAAGCCGAAGCCGAGACGGGCTATTCGTCTTTACCGGGCAGCGAAGATGGCTTTACCGGGACCGTCGAGGATTTGGGCGAGCGGTCGAATTATACCTCGCCAGGCTGGCGGCGGCTGAAAGAGAATGCCGGGCGCTATGAGTCCAGCCCTGTGATTGATGGCAAAGCTACATTGATGGCGTCTGAGACAGGCCAGTCCGGCTTCAAGCTTGGCCAACGCGTGTTTCATGAGAAATTCGGGTATGGCAAAGTCATGGATGCGAATGGGACCAAGCTGACCGTCGCGTTTGAGAAGGCCGGGTTGAAGAAGGTGATTTCGACTTTCGTGACGGGGGCTTAGGTTCACCGACTGTCCCGCGCTTGACGCGCGATCTCCTGCCACATCTAATTGCCTCACCAGGGACGAGGTCCCGGATCAAGTCCGGGAGAACGGAGCCTAGGTTGTTTTATACATACATTGTCACCAACAAGCCGCGCGGCGTTCTCTATACGGGACAGACGGATGACATCAACAAAAGAGCCTGGGAGCACAGAACCCATTCCCTCAAAGGGTCATTCTCCGACAAATACAACTGCGATTCCTTAGTTTGGTTTGAGGTTTACGATACGCGAGAAGAAGCAAAGGGTCGCGAGAAGCAAATCAAAAACTGGAAACGCGAATGGAAAATTGAGTTGATTGAACAACTCAATCCAGATTGGCGCGACTTGGCAGACACGCTGCTTTGAACCGAGTTCCCGGACTTGATCCGGGATCTCGTGCGACAAAGGTATCGGCTTTTGGCACGGGGCTCCGGGTCGAGCCCGGAGATACGGGAGCTGGTCAACCCGCCGCCTTCAACGCCTGATCCAGGTCGCGGATCAAATCATCCGCATCCTCAACCCCGATCGACAGGCGCACCGAGTCCGGCGCCGCGCCCGCAGCGACCTTTTGCTCATCGGTCAGCTGGCGGTGTGTGGTCGAGGCCGGGTGGATGACCAGAGACCGCGCATCGCCCAAATTGGCGACATGGCTGAACAGCTCGAGCCCATTCACAAATTTCACGCATGAGTCATAGCCGCCTTTCAGCTGCACTGTGAACAAGGCCCCGGCCCCTTTCGGGCAGAGACGCTCAGCGCGCGATTTGTAAGGGGAACTGTCAAGACCGGCATACGTCACGGACGAGACCGCATCGTGACCTTCCAGCCATTTGGCAATTTTCTCAGCATTCGCGACATGTTTGTCCATGCGCAGCGACAGGCTTTCAATGCCCATGAGCGTGTAATGCGCGCCTTGCGGGTTCATCGTCATGCCGAGATCGCGCAAGCCAATCGCGATCGAGTGGAAGGTGAAGGCAGCCGGGCCGAACGTCTCGTGGAATTTGAGACCGTGATACGCAGGCTCAGGCTCGGTTAGCGATGGGAACTTGCCCGCAGCCGTCCAGTCAAACGCCCCGGAATCGACGACGGCGCCGCCCGTCACTGTGCCATTACCGGTCAGATATTTGGTCAAAGAGTGCGTGACCAGAGTCGCGCCATACTGGATCGGGTTACAGAGATAAGGCGTGGCGGTTGTGTTATCGACAATAAGCGGCACTTGCGCGGCCTGGGCAATTTTGGCGATGGCTTCCAGGTCGGTGACATAGCCGCCCGGATTGGCAATCGTCTCGCAGAAGATGGCGCGCGTATCGTCATCGATGGCCGCTTTGACCGCATCGAGATCATCAAAATCGACAAAGGTCGCGCCCCAGCCAAACCGCTTAATCGTGTGCGTGAACTGCGTAACTGAACCGCCATAAAGGCGCGTCGAGACCACGACATTGCGCCCGGGTTCCATCAGCGGGAAGAGCGACATTAATTGCGCCGCATGTCCAGACGAGCAGCAGACGGCCCCAGCGCCGCCCTCGAGCTGGGCAATCCGATCACCGAGCGCGCCGACCGTCGGATTGGTCAGGCGGGAATAGATGTAGCCAACTTCCTGAAGGTTGAAGAGCGCTGCAGCATGATCTGCATCTCGGAAGACATAAGCCGTGGATTGATAAATCGGCACTTGCCGCGCGCCGGTTGCAGGATCTGCCACGGCACCTGCATGAATTTGTTTTGTATCGAACCCTAATTCTTGGTCGCTCATTCTGTATCACCTCCAGCATATCTGCTGGAGGTCGTAGACCACGCGCCCCGCGCCCTCAACTAAAACATGGGTTTAGTCTTTGCGGGTTATTTCTTGGAGAGATCGTTCAGGACGGCGTACAGCATGTACGCGAAGCCAACAAAGACAAACAAGAAAAGTGCCTGTGCATCCTGAAACAGATTTGACGGTTCGCGTTCTTCCAGGTGTCGGCCAACCGCAAGCCCTTCCAAGATCCGCCAGGCGGGAATGGAGAGCGCGACAATCCAGTATAGCAGGCTCAGTTTCTTTCGAACGCTGGCTTGTTCCTGAATACTCGGAATACAAATCGCCCAGACGGTCACCGTCAGGACATACATCGCGCCGAGGATCGAGATCACATCAAGCGGCGTGCGTTCCATGGCCTAGTGCTTGGTCGCTTCGTCTTCGCCGCTCATGCCATCCCAGAATTTCTTGACGCGACCCACGAAGCCTTCGGATTCCGGATTACAATCCTTGCCCGAGCACTCGCAGAATTCGCGCAGGATTTCCTTCTGGCGCGAGGTCAGATTGCGCGGGGTTTCGACAAACATCTCGATATAGAGATCGCCGGTCTGGTGATTGCCGCGAATGTTCGGCATGCCTTTGCCGCGCAGGCGCAGCTTGCGACCGGTCTGGGCGCCTTCTGGAATGGTGACCCGGGCGCGGCCGCCATCAATGGTCGGAATTTCGACTTCGCCGCCAAGCGCCGCGGTCACCATAGAGACTGGTGTGCGGCAATACAGGTTTGGGCCATCGCGTTCGAAAATGTCATGCTCGTCAACATTGACGAAGATATAGAGGTCGCCTTTCGGGCCGCCTTTGCTGCCAGGCTCGCCTTCGCCTGAAAGACGAATGCGCATGCCGGATTCAACCCCGGCCGGAATTTTCACAGACAGATTGCGGTCTTCCTGAACTTGGCCAGCGCCGCGACAGGTCTTGCAAGGATTCTTGATGATCGTGCCTTTGCCATGACAGCTGCCACACGTGCGCTCCATGGTGAAAAAGCCTTGCTGCGCGCGAACCCGTCCGGCGCCCTGACAGGTCGGACAGGTTTCCGGGCTCGTGCCAGGCTCTGCACCCGTGCCGTCACAGGCGCTGCAATCGACCGCTGACGGAACATTAATCGTCGCATCCTTGCCGTGGAAGGATTCTTCCAGCGTAATGTCCATATCATAGCGCAAATCCGCGCCGCGCTGGGGCCCGCCGCGGCGACGTCCACCGCCGCCAAAGGGATTGCCGCCAAAGACCTGGCTGAAAATATCCTGGAAAATATCGTTCGGGTCGCCGCCGCCGAACGGATTTCCGCCGCCGCCACCGCCCATGCCATTCTCGAAGGCCTGGTGTCCGAACCGGTCATAAGCCGCTTTCTTTTCCGGGTCAGACAGGACGGCATAAGCTTCGCCGACCTCTTTAAACATAGCTTCTGCATCCGCATCATCCGGGTTTTGATCCGGGTGATACTTCATGGCCAGCTTACGATAGGCGCTCTTAAGGGCCTTTTCGTCCGCATTTCGGTCTACGCCGAGCACGTCGTAATAGTCGCGTTTGCTCATTTAGCGGGTTACCTGTTCTTATACTCACTCGTCCGCCAAAGTGGGGAGGTCCGGGGCGAAGTGCAAGCCCTGGACCTGTTCCGCTAGCCCGCCTTTTTCACATCCGTATCTTTAAGCACACGGTCTGCTATTTCTTTGGGCACAATCATCAGCGTTTCACTGAGAGTCTGCCCCCATTCCTTTAACAATTCGGTGGCGCGCGCCGAACCGGTACGGTCGCGGTGGATTTCCAACATCATTTCAAACACATCAATGTGTTTTTGATCCATATCGACCAGCGGATACCAGTCGATCGCATCCGGATTGGCGACATGCTCAAACTGGCTTTCAGGATCCCAGATATACGCCACACCGCCGGTCATGCCGGCGCCGAAATTGTCACCCACCGACCCGAGTATGGCGACTCGGCCACCCGTCATATACTCGCAGCCATTGGCGCCGCAGCCTTCTATCACCGCTTCAGCGCCAGAATTACGCACCGCGAACCGAACACCCGCTTGGCCAGCTGCGTAAAGATTGCCGCTGGTCGCCCCATAGAGGCATGTATTGCCGATAATCGTATTCTCGCCGCCTTGATAAGACGCATCGGCCGGCGGTCGCAATTGCAGCGTCGCGCCGGACAGGCCTTTGCCAACATAATCATTGGCGTCGCCAATGACATCGAGCAACAGACCCTGCACGCTGAACGCGCCAAGCGACTGGCCCGCGCTGCCGGTCAGGCGAATGTGCAGCCGCCCTTCGGGCAGCGCTTTTTCGCCAAACTTGCGCACGATGGCGGAGCTGCACCGCGCCCCGATCGTACGCTGTACGTTCTGCACTTCATAAGTCAGCTGCATTTTCTCGCCGCGGGCAAAAAACGGTTCGCCATCGCGCAGGATTTGAGCGTCGAGCGTATCCGGCACCTCTTCGCGGTGATCCGGCGTATATTCCACCGCTGTTGCGGTATCGACTTGGACCAGAAGCGGGTTGAGATCCAGGTCATCAAGGTGCGGCGCCCCGCGGGAGACCTGGGCCAGAAGATCGGTTCTGCCGATCGCTTCATCCAGCGAGTTCAGGCCAAGCGAAGCCAATATGCGGCGCACGTCTTCAGCAATGAAGCTCATCAGATTGATGACTTTGTCGGCTGTGCCGGTGAATTTGGCGCGCAGGGACTCGTCTTGCGTGCAGACGCCGACTGGACACGTATTGGAGTGGCATTGACGTACCATGATACAGCCCATCGCAACGAGCGAGGCTGTGCCGATGCCATATTCTTCCGCGCCGAGCATTGCGGCGATAACGATATCACGGCCCGTGCGAAGACCACCATCGGTCCGCAAGGTGACCTTGTCGCGCAGATTGTTGAGGCTGAGCACTTGATGCGCTTCGGCAAGACCAAGCTCCCAAGGCAGGCCGGCATATTTGATACTGGTCTGCGGCGACGCGCCCGTGCCACCAACACCGCCCGCAATCAGAATGATATCGGCTTTTGCTTTGGCGACGCCTGCTGCGACGGTGCCAACCCCGGATTGCGCGACGAGTTTTACACAGACCCGGCAATCAGGATTGATCTGCTTCAAGTCATAGATCAGCTGCGCCAGGTCTTCGATGGAATAAATATCGTGATGCGGCGGCGGGCTGATCAGCGTGACGCCCGGCGTTGAATGACGGTTCTTCGCGATGAATTCCGTGACTTTAAAGCCAGGCAACTGCCCGCCTTCGCCAGGCTTCGCGCCTTGCGCCACTTTGATTTCAACTTCGCGGCAATTATTCAAATATTCCGCCGTAACCCCGAAACGACCAGAGGCCACTTGCTTCACCGCCGAATTCATATTGTCGCCATTCGGCAATGGGCGATAGCGCTCGCGCACTTCGCCGCCTTCTCCGGACACAGACTTTGCGCCAATTCGGTTCATCGCGACGTTCAGGGTGCCATGTGCTTCCGGGCTGAGCGCGCCAAGCGACATGCCCGGCGTGACAAAGCGTTTACGGATCTCATTGACCGATTGTACCCGCTCCAGCGGCTCTTGCGGACCAGCAGGTTTGAAGTCCAGCAAGTCCCTCAATTGGATCGGCTGCTCGCGATTGTTCACGGCATCGGCGTATTTTTCAAACACCGAATAGTCGCCGCGGTCGCACGCGGCTTGCAGCATATGAATAAGATTGCCATCCAGCGCATGTGGTTCTGATCGCGCACGCAAGCGATAGAAGCCGCCGACAGGCAGCGCGATGACATCTTCATCAAACGCATCTTCGTGACGTCGCACAGCGTTCTCTTCAATACCGGCCAAACCTAGACCAGAGATGCGGCTGGCCAGGCCTGGGAAATAGTCCGCAACCAAAGCGCGCGACAGACCCAGCGCTTCGAAATTATAGCCGCCGCGATAAGACGAGATCACAGAGATTCCCATCTTGGACATGATTTTCAGCAAGCCGGCTTCGATCGCTTTTTTGAAATTCAGCACCGCTTCGCCAATGCTAATATCGCCGAGCAAACCGCGCGCATGGCGGTCCGCAATCGCGTCTTGCGCGAGATATGCATTCACGCAGGTCGCGCCAACGCCGATCAAGACGGCGAAATAATGCGTATCGATACATTCAGCTGAGCGCACCGTGATCGAACAGAAGGTCCGCAGACCTTGCGCCACCAAATGGCTGTGCACGGCGCCGGTGGCCAGGATCATCGGAATGGCGACGCGGTCATCGCCTTGATGCTCGTCGGTCAGGACAATGTGCTCGCGCCCGGCCCGGACAGCGTCTTCAGCTTCCTGTCGAATGCGGGCCAGCGCGTCTCTCAGCGCCCGGCCATTGCCGACACTGGCGCCAAGATCAAAGGTACAGTCAATCTGCTGCACACCGTCCCCGAGCATCGCCACCAATCGGTCATGCATACCCGTCGACAAGACCGGGCTTTCCAACACGAACACATCTTGTTGAGTCTCATCAGTGGTCAGGACATTGCCGAGATTCTTGAATCGGGTTTTCAAGCTCATCACACGGTCTTCGCGCAGCGGGTCGACCGGTGGATTGGTCACCTGACTGAAATTCTGGCGGAAGAAATGCGAGAGCGGGCGATACTTTTCCGACAACACAGCCACTGGGCTGTCATCTCCCATAGACCCGATCGCTTCTTTGCCATTCTCGGCCATCGGCGCCAGGATCAGTTCCAGCGTTTCAAGCGTGAAGCCGGCGACTTTCTGGCGACGCAACATGGTCTCGGTGTCAAACAGGCGTGGCTCAGGGCCGGGGCCAATTTCGGGGTCCAGGTCGCGGACATTTTTAAGCCAGTCCTCATAGGGGTGCTTGGCCGCGAGCTCATCGACAATCTCGCCATGCTCATAGAATTTACCGCTCTTCAAATCGGCGGCAATCATGCCGCCCGCCTGAACATGCCCGCGGCGGACAACGTCATGGCCGGAAAGAGGGCACATGCCGGTCTCTGAGCCAACTGCGAGAATGCCATCTCCGGTGAGCGCATAGCGCAAGGGCCGCAAACCATTGCGGTCAAGCCCCGCAACGGCCCATTGGCCATCATAAGCACAGATCGCTGCCGGGCCGTCCCATGGCTCCATGACGGAGTTGCAATAAGCATAAAGCGCGGCATGCTTTTCGGGCATGATCGAGGCGCGTTTGGACCAGGCTTCCGGAATCAGTAGCGCCTTGGTCATTGGCGCCGTGCGTCCGGCTTTGCAGAGAATCTCGAACACCGCATCGAGTGCGCCTGAGTCTGAGCTGCCTTGCGGCGCGACCGGCTTCACATCGTCGACATAATCGCCAAATGTGCCCGAGACCATTTTGATCTCGTGGCTCTTCATCCAGTTGAGATTGCCGCGCAGCGTGTTGATCTCGCCATTATGCGCCAGCATTCGGAAAGGTTGGGCCAACGCCCATTGCGGGAATGTGTTGGTTGAATAGCGTTGATGATAGATGGCCACGGCGCTTTCGAAACGCTCATCGCGCAAGTCCAGATAGAAATTATCAATATCTTCCGCGAGGAACATACCTTTGTAAATCAGGGACTTGTGGCTGAGTGAGCAGATATAGAAGCCTGGGATACCAGCCTCGCGCGCCCGCCGTTCGATCCGGCGACGGCAGATATAAAGGGCCCGCTCCAGCTCTTCTGGATCGCGCGCGCGATCATCGCGGAACATGATTTGTTCAATCTCGGGCCGTGTGTCCTGGGCTTTTTGCCCAATGATGGAGACGTCCACAGGCGGTTGGCGCCAGCCATAAATATAGAAGCCAAAATGCAGGATCTCGGTTTCAACAATAGCGCGGGCCGCTTCTTGCTGGCCAAGATCGGTGCGCGGCAAAAAAATCTGTCCGACGCAGATCGGATCATCGGTTGGGTTGTGACCGCAGCGCGAGACCTGATAGCGGAAAAATTCCTGTGGCACCTCAACCCGAATGCCAGCGCCGTCTCCTGTCTTGCCGTCGGCATCGACCGCGCCGCGGTGCCAAACATTTTTCAGCGCCTTGATGCCCATCTCGACGATTTCGCGGCGTGGCTGGCCGTCCAGGGCCGCGACGAGGCCAACGCCGCATGCGCTGTGCTCGTCTTCCGGATTGTAAGCATGGCCGTCGATCAGACGCTCACGGTTGGCAAGGTAGGTTTCAGTAAAGTTACGCATCGCCTTGTCCTTGGATCATCGCGAGGAATTCCGGCCCGGTATATCGAGGCTGGTCTCCAGAAAAATCATAATAGTCCGGCTTTTCATCCACAAAGATTTCTTTGCCGATGCTCAAGCCTTGCGGCAGGTCGAATACGCCTGCACTGATCGACCAGAAATCGTCATCATCATTCAATTTATAGAAGAGAGAGGTTCCGCACGTGGTGCAGAATCCACGTTTGGCCCAGTCCGAACTTGCATACCATTTCAGGGTGTCGTCGGATTGAAATCGCACGTGGCCACGTATGTCCGCCCCGACAAAAGGACCACCATTCCAATTGCGACACGTATTACAATGGCAGACATCGATTTCGTGAATCTCGTCGACTTCAAAGCGGACCGCGCCACAAAGACATTTTCCAGAATGTACCATGATCTACTCCGCTGCGACTTTGCGTTCCCGCGCGGCGGCGCGCATCGCTTTGTGCATTTGTTCCGCCGCCTCGCGGCCATCGACAATCGCCCAGACGACAAGGGAAGCACCGCGCACGATGTCCCCAGCCGCATAGACTCCCGGCAGGCTCGTTTCCATAGTCTTGAAGTCGACCTGGATGGCGCCCCAGCGATTAACCCGCAAGGCGGATTCTTCGAACAGAACCGGCAAGTCTTCCGGGTCGAAGCCAAGCGCCTTGATCACCAGGTCCGCTTTCATGTCGACCGTCTCATCCGTCTTTTCCGGTGATTGCCGTCCAGACGCATCTGGCGCGCCAAGCTTCATGCGGCGCACTTTCACGCCATTCACCGTATTGGCTTTTGTGTGCAGGACCGCTTCCGGTCCTGACAGCCACTCGAATTTGACGCCCTCTTCTTCGGCATTCGCCACTTCGCGCTGCGAGCCGGGCATATTGGCGCGGTCGCGGCGGTAGAGGCAAGTCACGGATTTCGCGCCCTGACGCACTGCGGTCCGCACGCAGTCCATTGCGGTATCTCCGCCGCCAATGACCACGACCCGTTTGCCGTCGGCGTTAAGTGTGCCGTCATCAAACGCCTTCACTGTGTCGCCAAAGCCGACACGATTAGAGGCGGTCAAGAAGTCCAGGGCCGCGTGTACGCCGTCGGCGCCAATGCCGGGCACTTTCAGATCACGCGCTTTGTAAACGCCGGTCGCGATCAGCACAGTGTCATGCGTGTCTCGGATTTCGTTGAGCGAGATGTCATTGCCGACATCGCAATTGAATCGGAACGTGATCCCACCCTCTTCGAGATGCTTGATACGACGCTCAACGATGTCTTTTTCCAGCTTGAAGCCTGGAATGCCATAGACCAGCAAACCGCCACCACGATCATAGCGATCATAGACGGTGACTTGATAGCCTTTGCGACGCAACTGTTCGGCGGCTGCAAGCCCACCAGGTCCAGCGCCGATTATGCCGGCCGATTGCGTCCGTTCGCGCGGCGGCTTGATGGGCTTGATCCAGCCCTGATCCCAGGCCGTGTCGGTGATGTAGCGCTCGATCGATCCAATCGTGACCGTGCCATGCCCTGATTGTTCGATCGTGCAGATTCCTTCGCACAGGCGATCCTGCGGGCAGATGCGTCCGCAAATCTCCGGCATGTTATTGGTCGCGCTGGAGACCGCATAAGCTTCTTCCAAACGGTCCTCAGCCGCGAGTTTCAGCCAATCCGGAATATTGTTCGAAAGCGGGCACCCTTGCTGACAGAATGGCACGCCGCATTGCGAGCAGCGCGAGGCTTGCGATTTGGCCGCCTGGGCTGCGTAGTCGCCATAAATCTCATTAAAGTCGCTTTTGCGCTTTTGCGCCGCGCGCTTGTTCGGCATGGCACGGTCGACTTTGATGAATTGCAGCATTTTTTCTGCCATAATGCGCTCCTGAAGGTGGAGCCTTGCTTATGCGCAATCGAATGTGTGGTCACAAGGGCAAAATCAACCCATATATATCATATTGATAAATATATATCTGATATGACTGCATTTATCCATGTAGCATGATCAGCAAGATGAATATATTTCTCAACTTGATATCTTTTATTTCTGCGTGCGCGCTGGCTTGATTTATGCCACAGGCGAGGAACCTGTTCTAATTGCGGACGCCCAATGTCATTTCTTCAACTCGCCATAATCGCCATCATTCAGGGCCTAACCGAATGGTTGCCGATTTCGTCCTCAGGACATGTCCTCTTGGCCGCGAACTATTTCACCCTTGAGGGGCGCGATGAGCTGTTGATCAATGCCGTGTCCAATCTCGGCACACTGGCCGCCATGCTGATCTATTTCCGCAAAGACGTCATCGCAGCGATTGCGGGCGGGTTTGAGCTGCTCGGCGCCGGGTTTCGCAAGGCTGAACTGTCGCGCGGGGCCAAATTGGCGCTCTGTATCATTGTCGCCACGCCGATCGCTTTAATCGCCGCGATTGCCCATGAAATCCTCGTCCCTGACGCGATCCAGGCCCAATTGCGCAGCGTCTGGACTGTGGCCGGTGCGACGATTGGGTTTGGTCTTTTGCTCTGGTGGGCCGATGTCGCGGGCGGCAAAGACCGCACGGAAGCGGACATGACGCTGGGCCATGCCGTCTTGATTGGCGCGACCCAGGCCATCGCAGCTTTGATCCCGGGAACGAGCCGTTCCGGTATCACCATGACAGCTGCGCGGGCGCTTGGCTACGAGCGCACGGAAGCCGCGCGTTTTTCCATGCTGATTGGCGCGCCCATCCTCGCTGCGGCCGGTTTATATGGTGCGCTTGGCCTGCTCGATGCCGATTCGGCGGGCAGCGTGGTGACCCCTCAAGACGGCCTAATTGTCGCTGTGGTCGCCTTCGTATCGGGCATTGCCTCGATCCATGCGCTGATGACCTTGTTGAAGCGGATGAGCTTCCTGCCTTTCGTGATCTATCGATTGCTATTGGGAATCGGGCTGATCGCCGCCGCGCCGGTCCTAGGCCTGATTTAAGCAAAATCACGTGTCCTGACACTTTTATAGTAGCGTCTTGGCACGATCGTCCTTTTATATTGAGGCAGAATTCTAAATGTGCGGGCCACTGGTCCAGCCCATCTGATCAGGTGTGAGATGAAACGTCGAGAAAAGAAGAGCGAAAGCTTGGATATCCGTTTGCCGTATCAGCAGAAGCAAGACTTCATGGCGGCAACAAAGCAACGCGGCGAAACCGCGTCGCAGGCGCTTCGACGATTCATCGCCACCTATATCGAAGAGGCTCGACTGGAAGATCAACCGAACAAGGTCCAGGAGATTACCATGACCCTCGCACGCCACCGTTTCAAATCCATCGCCACCGCCGCCGGCGCAGCCATCGGCGTCTTCTCAGTGACGGCCCTCCCCTCGGCTGCCGATTCCACCGCGTTTGATGCGCTCGACAAGAATAATGACGGCATCATCACCGAAGGTGAAATCGCGCCCGGCTATGATGCCGATATTATAGCCAAACTGGACACAGATGGCTCGGGCGGCGTGAGCCGGGAAGAATTGGAAGCGGCTGGCAATCGCGTCGAGGTTATCCAGACGCTTGATAATAGCGAACAAGACGGTGAGTGGGTGACAAAGAAAACCGTCAAAGTCGTCGAGTTTAGCGATGAGGCCGACGGCGAGATCCATGGCGAAGTGAAGATTGAAACGGATCGTAAAGTTGTCGTCAAACGGATCGATTCTGGCGAAGAATTGTCTGAAGCAGACCTTGATGCATTGATCGAAGAGGCCTTGAGCGAAGCCGGGATTGACGAAGACGTCAACGTGTTCGTCAAAAAGATCGTCAAGGAAGAGGTCGAGTCCGAAGAATAATCGGGCTCGTAACGTCCATAACCTGACAATTTAAGGCCGAAAGCCTGTCCGGACACGAAAAGTCTGGCGTATGAACGGGCTTTCGGTTTTCATGCTGGCACGATGCGGGCTTTGTAAGAGCCACGGCAGACATGCGGAGGCCAGCATGACGAAATCACGCCCTGAAAAGAAGACCGAAATGATCGAAGTGCGCCTGCCGCATTCAAAGAAGGTCGCATTCAAGCAGGCGTGCGAAGAAGAAGGGATCACGGTCAGCCATGCTGTGCGAACTTTTGTCGATGCGTATTTGCGCCGCTCTCGCCGCACAAAAGCCAAACGCATCGCAAAGGATATTTCCATGACTCTCATTCGTAACCCAATCAAAACCACTGGGGGCGTCGGCGGCGGCCTTGCCGGGGTTGCTGCAGTCTTCGCTCTGACCGCTTCCCCGAGCTTCGCGGATCGCGACGCACAGCCGATTGACCATCCCGCACCGGTTTATCCAGCAGAGCTTGCGAGCCAAAGCATTAGCGCCCGTTGCGACAATTATTTCGACGTCACGGCAGAAGGCTATGTCACAAATTTGAAGGTGAAATGCGGTCACCCGGGATTTGTAACCTCATCGCGAAATGCCGTTGCCGCACTAAAATTCGCGCCGAAAATCGTCGATGGGTTACCTGTAGTGCGCAAAGGCGTAGTCTATCCATTGGTTTACGTTGTCATGGATGAGGCAGGAAATGAGATCGCGCCCTTGCTGCCATCTGGCGAATAGTCGAAACGCCGAGCTGCTATTGTACACCATGGTTGGTTAGCCGCTGATTCAGCCGTGCCTTTGGCGCCAACCACGGTGCGTCGAACATCCAAAAGACGAGTGGCAGAAGAATTCTCTCGCCAATAACAAGGCAGAGCCAAGTGGCGATCAACGCGACGATCGACATCGTCATCCCGTTGATCGGCAAACCCAGAACCTCCATCGCATTTTCCATATAGAAAAGCGGGATCCGGTGCATGACATAAACAAGCAGGGATCGATTGCCGATATTGGCGACAAGCGACGTAATACGACTGTCTGGAATCGCTCGAAAACTCATCGCCACGCCAAACACGCCCAAAAGGCCGACTGCAAAGGTCAGAATACCCCAATTCGCGACGGGGCTGAGGAATAGCACCAAGGCGCTGACAGCAAATAATCCGAGAAGGGGCCAACC
Source organism: Pseudomonadota bacterium (assembly GCA_039818185.1). Taxonomy (GTDB): domain Bacteria; phylum Pseudomonadota; class Alphaproteobacteria; order Caulobacterales; family Hyphomonadaceae; genus Henriciella. The sequence continues at coordinate 105,328 of JBCBUI010000001.1, read as the reverse complement.
GAACCGATGATGACGCTCGACCAGGTCCAGGAATGGCTGCTTCACCCACATGGCGAGATAGAAGAACGGAAACAGGCGAATGACTTTCTCGTAAAACGGCACCGTGCGCCAGTCACCGCCAGAAATGCTCCAGCAATAAAGCGCGAACAAGGCGGCGAAGACGGCCGGCGCGGGCAGCGGCTTGATCAGTTTCGCAATCAGGAAAGAGACAGCCAGCGCGTACATGAACCAGAGAGTTCGTGGCGGCTCGATGAAGAGCATGAATGGTTGCTGCCAGTTGATCGGATCAGGCCCGAGCACTTGCGCCACCAATATTGTCGTTGCGAATACGACAAACGTCCAGAACACATAGAGATAGAGAATATTGCCAACCTTGTTGATCAGAAAGGTGTGCCAATTGACCTCTAAAGCCTTGGCCGCAAACAGGCCCGAGACAAAGAAGAAAAGCGGCATGCGAAGCATCCACAAAGCCTCATTGAAGACCAGCCGGTCATCGACAGCGTGCCAGTAAACGACCAGAAAAATGCTGACACCTTTGGCGGCATCGATATGCGACAACCTGCTTAAGGGGGTCTGTGTCTGCGACATTTTCCTTCCAGTCGGTGATTATTCCCAAGGCGGGGTGAGGCCGAAAGATTGCGCCAATTCTCCGACACGCGCCATGGTCTCCGGCTGCAACGCGATGCCGTGTTCGACGCTCTCTTGATAAGTCGTCCAACGTGCATCTCCAGGCAGACGCACCTGCCCGGCATCACCGGATGCGTCAGCAAACTGTGCCAGTTGTTCCATCCGGTCCTGGAACTGTTCCACTGGCATCCAGCGCGAAACATCCATCGCCATCAGGAAATGGCCATTGGCACCAGGTCGATCGAAATTTTTATACATGGAACCAACCTGATTTGACATCGCAGCGCCCGTTAGAACGGCGCTCAAGATTTCGACCAAAAGGGCGATCCCAAACCCTTTGGGTCCTGCTGCAGGAAGCAATGTGCCGGACAGGATTTGGTTAGGGTCATGGATGGGGTTGCCCTCATCATCGATGGCCACGCCATCCGGAAACGGCTCACCTTTTTGGGCTTTCTCGCGCACGGTCGAGCCTGCGACAGAAGCGGTCGACATATCGACGAGCACGGCACGGCCTGTCCGCCGCGGTGCGCCAAACGTAAACGGATTGGTCCCGAGAAAAGCGCGCAGACCGCCCGGGGCCGCGACTTTCGGGAAAGAATTGCTGAGGACCAGGCTGATCATGCCCTGCTCCGCCGCGCGATTGGCATAATAGGCGCCCGCCCCGAAGAAATTGCTATTGGTCACACCAACAATCCCGACCCCCTGCGTGCGGGCCAGGTCGCAAGCACGATCGATCGCGAGTCGCCCGGCATGATGTCCGAATGACTGGTCGGCATCGAGAAGCTGCATCGTATCGCTCAGTGATTGGAAGCGCGGCATGCTCGGACACTTAATCGTGGTCGCCGCAAAATGTTTGAGCAGGATGGGCAATCGCTCAATGCCATGGTTTCGCCGACCCACCATATCACACCAGACAAGGTTTTCAGTCAGCGCCTTGGCCTGGGCCTCATCAATGCCCGCGGCGTCCAGAAGCCGGTGGCAAAACCGCGTGAGATCCTCTTGGTTGGTCCGCATATCGGTCACCGACGGAAAATACCGAAGAGTTTGCCGAATCCGCGACGCACGATCAGGCCCCATTCCGCGAGCGCCGGATAAGGGTCGCTAAAACTGAAATCGGGGACTACGACCGGCTGTGCGAAGACCGATTTCAACCAAGCGAACAGGCTAAGTTTCTTGGACTGGCGCAATTCCAGATAGGCCATGAAATCTCCAATTGGGTAGATCATTCGCAGGCGGTTGGAATAAGCGTCAAAGGTCGGAATCTCCTGTCCCGTCAGATGTCGATAGATGATCTCATCAATCGGGGCACCGGCCGCCGTCACGAGCCTATGGGCAGCCGTGAAACGCGCGTTGACTTCAATGATTTTCAGTTTTCCATCACGGGTATCGCGCTTGAATTCGACATTGCCGATGCCTTGCCAGTCGACGCCATCGAAAAGCTTTTGTCCCATCTCTGCAGTTTCGGGCAACCATTCCGATTGATGGAAACAGGCGCCGCCGCGATTGACGGGCCAGCGCCGAATGACGCTTTTCGTGTAATCATATAAGCGTCGGCCATCAGGGGTTCGGTAGGTGTAGTAGGACGATAAAAGATCGTCCGGACCCGGGATCATTTCGACCACCATGACGTCCTGACCATGCGCCCTTGCCAGTTTCACTTTCTCCACCACGTCATCAAATGTTGTGTCGACAATAAACAGCTTGGCGCCGAATTCATGCACAAAGGCAAAGGAGTCCAGCGGCTTGACCATGACCGGAAGTTGGACCTCATCGCGAATTTTCTCGACGTCTTCGTCCGAGTTGATTTCCCAGTAAGCGGGCGCCGGTACGCCAATCCGACCCGCAATTTCTAAAGTCGCTTGTTTGTCGAGCATGATGCGTCTTTGCTCAGGTACAAAGTCTTCCAATTTATACTGCGCTGAAAGCTGGTCTCTGTTAGATTGCAGAAAATCGAGCGACTCATCGCAACAGGCGAACAGCAGACACCCTTGTAGTTTCGGTTGCGGCTCAGAGAGCAGGAGCTTGCGCCAATGGTCTGCAGCCAGTGTTCCCTCAGGCACGACAAAAGCTTTCGTACAATATTTTGAGTCCATCGACCGGCTGCCAGGTTTGCCGCTGGAATAGATCGTAACGCCGAGTCGGCCCAAGTTTCGCGCCACAGCAAGCGCGTTTTCCCGGCCACCTAAGAGCAAGACAGGTACAGTCGTGTCTAGATCACTCATAGCTCTATCGTTCCCTGTTTTGTCCGGAACATGTGCTCTAATAGTTTCGGCGCCACGTCCGCTTGTTGGGCGGGCTCGGCCACCAGATAGTGGTGGTGGATGCCTGGATTCACATTGATCTCGTTGAAAATCACACGCTCATCCGACACCGGAACTGAGATATCATCCGCTGTGACATCCAGACCCGCGAACTTGATACCGAACGCCTTTACCAGCTTCGCTCCGGTCTTGATGATGTCTGGATGGACCTGATCACGCACGACATGGTTTTGCGCGGCGCTGTTCTCGTTCACGGCGAGCTTGACCTGAACTGTTTCACTCCTGGCCGGAACGTAGCGACGCGATTGTCCAGACGCTGCAAGCGTGTTGCGCGCTTCATGATCAATCAATAAGGGACTGAGTGCAGTAATCGTTTCGACCGACTGGCGCTCGGTATTCTCGCGCGACACAAGTTGCTGCACCGTGGCCTGCCCATCGCCGGTTACGATTGGGGAGTCTCGACGCACCGCATCGAGAAATTCGCCATCAATATAGAGCAATCGGAAGGACGCACCGGTGAGTTGCTCTTCGGCGAGCAACGTCGCATTGAAACCCGCGGCGTGTCGCGCGGCAGAGACCAAAGCCGGCTGAGTCAGGATGCCGGTCGTAACGCCGCGTCCGCCGCCTGTGCCATCGGCTGGCTTGATCACGATCGGTCCATCTTGATCCCGCAAGAAGTCTGTCGCGATCTTCATCGCATTCAAATTGAATTGAACATACTTTGGCAAGCGAATGCCTTTGCGCGCCATGAATTCATAAGACAGCGCTTTGTTGGCCATGAAACGCAACATGAGCTCACTATCGAGCATGAGATCCGATTGCGAGACAAAGGTGGCATGCGATGATGTTGAGATCTGCAAGAGGCCATTCGGGCGAGACTCGATCTTTGCGCCGACCGCCTCAGCCGCGTCGCGCCACAATCGATCATAGAATGTGCGGCGCACGTCACGAAGCCGCCGCCTTGCCAGGCCGGCTTGAAAGCTGAGGACGCGCCGTTTGTTGCGCAGCCAAAGGGAGTTAATCGGTTGGGGCAGAATGAGCGCCTCCAGGGCGGACCAGGCGTCTATGACGTGATGAAACAGCCTGTATCGCTTAATTGATCATCGACCCAGGCATTCGAGAAGTCGCCGCGTTTGACGCTCTCGACATAAGCCGCTTGCTTGGCTTTGCTCTCGCGCAGGCGATCAAGGATTTCCTGTGCGTATAGGCGCGGGACCACTGCGATACCGGTTGAGTCCGCTTTGATAATGTCACCGGGGTTCACAACCACGCCGCCGCAACTGATCGGCGTATTGATCTCGCCAGGGCCGCGGTGAAGCGGTCCAAACGGTGTGACGCCGCGGGCATAGACCGGAAGGCCGGTTTCTTTCACGCCATCCAGATCCCGGATCAAGCCATCGATGATGTAACCGCCAATGCCACGATGCTTCGCCTTATTGGCCACCAGATCGCCGAACACCGCATTGGTCATTGCGCCGCTGCAATCGACGACAACCACATCACCCGGCTTTGCAATGTCCAGTGTCTTGTGGATCATCAGATTGTCACCCGGATAGAGTTTAACCGTACAAGCGACGCCTAGAAGTTCCTTATCATTTGACAGGTTCTTGATCTCGCCGCTCATCGCATAGAGGCGGTTCATTGCGTCTGAGACGTCGGCCGTTTCGAACTCCGCAAAGCCATCGATCAGAGCTTGATCGGGTCGTTCGAACTCGCTTCGGATCATAAATCCTGGGCCAGGCGTCATTTCCGCTGATTTTAGTTTCTCAGCCATCGTTTTATTTTCCCTACTCTACTTCACAATGGCGCGGCTAAGCGGGTTCAACGTCACGTTTTTCGCCAAAAATATTCTCACCGAGCGGGTCGCGCCCATCATCATTCACTTTCACGTACAGGATGGCAGCGCCGCCCGCTTTCACGCGCTCATGGAATATCGACGAGCCAAGAAAGACCACCAAGTCGCCAACGCTTTCGTGCAGCATGACGGCTTTCTCTTTCGCGTAAATATGCTCCAGATCTGGATGATCGCGATCGGTCATGAAGACTGCACGCTCTTCCGGGTTCGGGCCGAAATCCAGTTCAGGGAAAACGCAAACTGTCGAGCCTTCTGGCAAGTGGATCGGCAACCCAATGGACACAGATGAAGCGGCACGGTCTTTATGCGGCGCCGGCCACGGCATCGCATCCTCATCATAGACTTTGAGATGACGTTCCGAGATTGTCAGCGCATCAGGCTCATAGCCCAACAGGCGGGCCATGCCATCGCGAAACTCGATTGCCGCATCATCGGACGGGAAGTTGAAAAGATATTGGCGCTTCTTGCCGTAAATTTTCCAGTCTTCTTGCTCGTTGCGGTCTGAGGCCAGACTCTCTTTGTAGAACGCATCGAGATAAGTCAGAAACTCTTCTGAGAGCAAATCCTTCAGATGCACATAGCCGCGCGTTTTGAATTCTTCTCGCGCCTCGCCCGGGTCATATTTGAAAACCATTTGCTTCCCCTTCATCAGAAACTCTACTGCCGAAGGGAAACCCACCCCGCTCGACTCACCCAAGTTGATGTTGGCACAGGTCTTGGCACTTGTGATCCGTGCCTGCGTCCCAATGCAATATAAATGCCGAACATCACCCTGTTCCTTGTATGATCTTGCGGCGCTCTCAGCAAGGGCGTTCAAGTCCGCAAGCCCAAGTTTTTATAGGTATTCGGGCGGGTTGCACCTGAAACGGGAAATACACGCCCAACAATCGCGCAACGCACGCAAGTCGATGCAAAATCGAGAATAGAAATTGCATCCTGCGATCAGCTTGATAACGTTGCAGCCATAGTGGGACGAAAACCCAATTGGGTTTGTAGAGTTTTTGGGGACCGGGACCGTGCAGATTGCGAGTCTGAAAGTGGCGCTTATGTGCTATGCGGAACATCCGATTGCGCCTTGGATGACGCGACTGGGCGAACGTATTTGCACAACTGAAGGGATGGAAGTCATCGCTCTGATCGAGCGACGCGACGCGCCACAGCCAGCCAACATGTCACTCAGTCACAGATTGTGGTGGCGGGCGGAAGCGAAAGTCCTGGCGAAACCGATCGACACGCCAACGCCACACTTTGATGCTGTCCGCCAAACGCTTCCAATGGTGGATAGCGCAGATGGTGCAGCCATTTCTGCCCTGGAGGCGGACATCATCCTCGACTTGACGTGTATGCGCGGCGAGGACATTGGCGCCAACGCAGCCACGCATGGCGTCTGGTTCCTGAACTTCCTCAACACTGCGACCGGAACGAGCAGCATTCGCGCGATCGCCGACAATGCGCCTTTCTATAAGGTGAAACTCTGTCGCACGTCAGCAGATGGCGAGATGCCCAGCCTGATCTCCAGCGCGGTTTTGAATCTTAAACTGTTCGCCAGCCTCAATCACCAATTCATGTGCGAGAAGGCCGTGACGCTGATCATGCGGGAGCTGAACCGCATAAACCTGTCAGGTGCCGTGCGAGACGACGGGCCCGCGCGTTCACCACGACAGAAACGCCCCGGAATTTGGACCATGACCCGTTACGGCTTCGGCTTCATGCGGCGGGCGGCCAAGCGTTTCATCGAAGTTCAGGCGAGCAAACTGCATTTCCGCCCAGGTGAGTTTTTCCTCAAGACGTCCAGAACCGAGATGCTGAAAGTCGATCCGGCTGCCATGCAGGAACATCATTCGACCGCGAACGGATATTTCGCGGATCCGTTTCTGTGGCAACGCGACGGCGAGATGTACTGCTTCTTCGAAGTCTATAATTACGGAAAGGATACAGGCTACATCGCGGTTGGGCGTCTGGTTGACGGCGACCTGATCGACATCAAGCCCGCCATAAAAGCTGACTATCATATGTCATTTCCATTCTTGTTTGAGGGCGATGATGGCACCCTCTTCATGATGCCTGAAGTGTGCAGTCAGAAGCGGATCGAAACCTGGAAATGTGTCTGCTTCCCGGATCAATGGGAGCGCGTTCAAACCGTGCTCGATGATGTCATCGCCGCCGATAGCAGCCTGGCGAAAATAGACGATGACTGGTGGTTGTTCACTAATATGTCGAACGACCCTTTTGGCGAAATGAGCTCAGAACTGCACGTCTACAAGGTCGACGGCCCCGGGATGACGGAGCTGAAACCGCATCCGCTGAACCCGGTTGTCTTTGATACACGGGTAGCGCGCAATGGAGGACGCGTGATTCACAGCGACGGCGCTTATTACCGAATCTCTCAGGACAATTCCCGCGGGCTCTATGGCTATGGCGTCAATGCCATGAAGATCGAAACCATTTCCATGGACGCTTATGAAGAGACGCTGACACGCAAGATTGAGCCAGACTTTCAAGCCGGCATTATTGGCAGCCACCATATGGACTCGCGTGCCGGCATGGTCGTTTTGGATGTGCGAAAGCGCGTCGGTGGGTTCCGCTTGAGATCAAATGAAAAACCGCGAAAACTGCCGCGGCATTCATTTTGAATAGACTGCTATTCGGCAGCTACCCGTCCAGGATTGAACCATAGAAGGGGCCCACGCGTGAGCGGAATAGAACGTGTCGTGGTGATCCACGATTTCTCCCAACCTGAAGGTGGTGCAGGCATCCTGACGGCCGAGTGCATTCGGCAATATGTTTCGCATGGCATGAACGTGACTTTCGTGACGGGTGAAGGCAATACGCCAGAGCTCGATGAGTTGGGCGTTGAAGTGGTCGGGTTGAATTCCAAGCCCTTGCTGGAGATTTCTGCTATCGAGGCCTTGCGGCAAGGCTATCACAATGCGGCTGCCTTGGACTTGATTCAAAACTGGATCGCGCGAAACGACACGCCGCGCACCGTCTATCATTTGCACAATTGGTCACAAATGTTGTCGCCTTCGATTTTCATCGCTTTGAAGGCCGTTGCCGAGCGCACGATCGTGACGTGTCACGACTTTTTCAATGTTTGTCCCAATGGGGCATTTATGAATTTCAAGGAAACGCTGCCGTGTGAGCTGAAGCCAGGCACGATGGCATGTTTTGCCAGCACCTGTGATCGTCGCAGTCACCTGCACAAGATCTGGCGGTTTGCGCGGCAGAGACATCTCAACAAGGTCTCGGAATTTGGCACGCGACCTTTCATGTTCACCTTCATTCATGATCGGATGAAAGAACGCTTCGAGCAGGCAGGTTTCCCGCGCACAGACGGCGAGACCATTCCCAATCCCGTTCGACCGTGGACGACTACGCGTATCGAAGCGGAAAACAATTCGGGATTCCTATTTGTCGGTCGTGTTTCCGGTGACAAAGGCGCGGATATCGCGCTGGCTGGAACGCAAGATGTCGGCGAGGCGCTAACCGTTATAGGTGAAGGCGAGCTTTCAGAAAACGGCGCCGCCTCTTATCCAAAGGCCAATTTCGTCGGGTGGAAGCAACCTGCGGAAATCGCCGAAATTGCCCGGAATTGCCGCGCTTTGATCGTGCCAAGCCGGGTCAATGAGCCATTTGGTCTGGTCATATTGGAAGCTGCCATGAGCGGATTACCCGTGATCGTCACACGCCGCGCGGCGCTCGCGGATGATGTCGAGCGGATTGGCTTTGGGCAGAAATTCTCGATCCGCGAAACCGAACAATTGCCAAATGCACTCAGAAGATTCGCGAGCGACGATGCCTTGATCAAGCAGATGAGCCTTGCCGGGTTTGAGCACGCAGGCGAGCTTTGTCACACGCCAGCCAGCTGGATTGAAGCTCATATCGCAAAATTCGAAACGCGTTTGGCTGAGCTCGCCTCTGCTTAACCGTCTAACGAGCCGCCTCATTTTTCTGATGATATTGGCCATAAGGCCGGAAGCGATACAGATAGCTCGGTACGATGGCTTCGATTGATTCCAGTTCGGTCACGCCAAGATCAGCCAGTGTGAGTGCGCCATCAGAAACGACATTGTCCGATTTCAGCAATTCGACCTGATTGCCCGTAATTGGCGGCGCGCCCAGAATACCCGAAGACAGCGGCCAGACATATCGGAACAAGGTCCCGATCGCCAGCCCCATGGGTTTGGCAACGACAAACGGCAACGGCAGAGGATAGCGCTTCCGGTCAATCGTCTGCCCGATAAAGTCGTATATCTCGTTGAAGGAATAGGTTGACGGACCACCAAGCTCATACGTCTTGCCCTGCGCTTCAGTCTTTGAAACCGCAGCTTCAATCGCTTCGGCGACATCGCCCGCATAGACGGGTTGAACTCTGGTATGGCCGCCTCCGATCGCTGGCAAGAACGGCGCAAACGTGGTGAGCGGATGTGACGCGAGTGCCGCAAACCGATTGAAGAACTCATCCTCTGGACCGAAAACAATTGATGGGCGCAATATGGTTGCGGAGGGGACACGCTCGCGAATTCCGACCTCGGCTTCGCCCTTGGTTTCGGCATAGTCCGCTTCAGCATCGCCGGCGGCGCCAATTGCGGAGATATGCACCAGGCGGTCGATACCAGCCTCAGCGCAGGCTTCAGCCACATTGATCGCGCCATCGCGTTGCGCGGCTTCAAAGGTCTGACGACCCTTCTCATAAAGAATGCCCACTAAGTTGACGACCGCGGAGGCGCCCTCAATCGCGTTCGCAACGGATTGCTTGTTACGCACATTGGCTTGGACAATGTCCACCCAACCCGGCGCGCCTGCTAATCGGACATCACCTGCGAGGTGCGGACGGCGGACGGCGACCCGCACACGGTAACCCGCTTTTACGAGCGTGCGGGCAGCGTATCGACCGATAAACCCCGATCCGCCAAACAGTGTTACCAAACCTTTTGCCATGCTCGAATGCTCCGAATCGACAACCAAATTCTGAAATTACCCGCTTTCACCACGCGCATGCTCACTTGTCCATGCGCGAAGATGCACACGAAGACGAAGCAATGGATCTTGGATCAGGATTGGCGTTCCGCAATCTTGCGGGCGGCGCGCTGAACAATCAGATCCGACAGTTCGGGCGCCGATTTCCCCTTCACGTCAATGGGGGTGGCCAAACCGTGATTCTTGGCAATTTTCTTCAACTCTGCGGCTGAAAAAGACGCGAGCGACTCAGCCGCGCCTTCCGCACCATTCGCAGCGACAAGTTCCAGCGGATTGACCAGATTGGCGGTGTTTTCTCCTTTAAACTCCACCGTCCCACCCAGCGCCTTCACAGCGCGCAGGGCGAATTCTGGATTCTCTCGAAACTCCCGGCGCAGTACATCGAGAAAATCATCAAGCGCTTCGATTGCATCTTTATCCATTGGATGTCCTCGCCACTGTTTTGAGTTTCCACTGTGTCAATTGACTCTCGCGTTCGCGCAAGTCGTACGCGATAAACCTGCTGTAATTTCAAGCAACTGTTTCAAAACCAGCATATTGGGTGCGAGATCTTATCCACAACCATATGCGAACTGACATTATTTTAAGTGATCTCGCATACGTATGGTACAGCCGAGTTCAATCACTCCCAATGGGAACGCGGGACCATGCCAGAAAAACTACAATCCGTGCCGGGTCGGACAAAGACTTTTTATGCATCTTTGGACGGGCTGCGCGGGCTCGCGGCATTTGCGGTTGTGTTTTTCCATCTGGCAAATTGGACGGATACGGTGAACTTCGTCCCGCGCGGAGATCTAGCGGTTGATTTCTTTTTCTGCCTCAGCGGATTTGTCATGGCGCATGCCTATGGAGACCGGATCGGCAAAGACTATGGGCTGCGCCAATTTGCGTTGACGCGCCTGATCCGCCTATATCCGATGATGGCCTTATCCGTGCTCGTGGCGGCGGCTTACTTTCTCAGCAAGTTTCTTCTGTCTAGCGACGAAGTCACTTTGTCGGACGTTTTGCTCGCCAGCACATTAGGGTTGTTTGTCCTGCCTTATCTGGGGGAGTCCCTGGCCCTGAGCGGACCGCTCGAGGTGTTCCCCATCAATGGGCCCTTATGGTCACTCTTTTATGAGTTGCTGATCAATCTTGCCTGGGCCGCGGCGTTTGCTGTGCTCACATTGCGGCGGGTGATCGGATTTGGCGTCGCTTGCGCTGCGCTGCTTTTGGTGGCCGGTTTGGCGCATGGCGATCTCTTATTAGGGGATCGGACGGTGGATTTCTTTTGGGGCATCCCGCGCGTTGGTGTCTCATTCGCCGCCGGCTTGATTGTTTACGCGATGCACAAAAAGTCGCTCTTTCGCGTCCGCATCCCATTTTGGGGCGTTGCTTTAGGACTGCTCATTCCATTGCTCATTCCGCGCGGCGATAATGCCGCTCTGACCGTCCTTTGCGACGCGATATTTATCTATGGCTGGGCCCCATTCCTGATCCTTGTCGCCGCGGATATTCAACAGACTGGACCCGGGTTCAAACTGTCCCGGCTCAGCGGTGAGCTGTCATATCCGATCTATGTTATGCATTTTCCGCTTTTTGCGTGGTCGAATGGGATCACGCAATTTCTCGATTTCTCCATGCCCATCTGGATGCTAATTTCCATTCATCTGATCGTTATAGTATGCGGGTCCTGGATTGCCCTGATTGCCTTCGACCGACCGGTCCGGCGTTTGCTAAATACAAGGCGAACCAAGCGAAAATGCTCCGTTACGGGACAGTTGAGTTGATGAGTGAAAATGAAACGGCCGGAAAAGCGGCCCCTGAAAACCGCATCAAGGTGTTTGTTCACCTTGCTCATGGGCAGGATGTTATCGCCTGGGAGAAGATGTGGTCAGAGGGCAGCCTTGTCGGTATTTGTGACCCGACCCCTTATGGCTATCACCGCGCTCGGAAGATGGGCTGCGATGTCGATTTCTCATTGAAGATCAAGAATGCGCCGATCCTCAATCTGATCCGCGGCGCCTTCCGGGTGATATTTGGATTCGATTACATCCATGCGCGCAACAATGCGAAAAAGGCGATGGAAGCCGACATCATCTGGACGCATACAGAATCGCAATTCCTTGCCATGGCCATGATCATGGCCTTGCGCGGTAAGAAGAAACCGCGTCCGAAACTCCTAGGTCAAAGCGTCTGGCTGTTCGATAAATGGTCGGGTGTCGATCCCATTCGGCGCGCGCTTTATCGTTACCTGGTCAAATATGTCGACGTCCTGACAGTGCATTCTCCATTGAACCTGGAGGTCGCCAAGAAACTGTTCCCGGACAAACGCGTGGATCTGGTTCGATTCGGGATTCCGCATGAAAGCATGCAGGCGCCGGTTCTAAGACAAAACACGCCGCATCGTGTCGTCTGCATTGGCAATGACCGGCACCGGGATTGGCACACAGCGATCGAGGCCTTTGCCAATCAACCGGGTATCGAGCTGAAAATCTTCTCAACCAAGTTGAAAGCGAAATTCGCCAAAGGCGCGCCAAATGTCGAAATCCGCGGGTTGAAGACAGATGAAGAACTGAAACAGGAAATCGCCGCCGCGTCGATCATGGCGGTTCCGCTCATTCCCAATCTGCATGCCAGCGGCGCGACTGTGTCTCAAGAAGCGATCATTCATGGTGTCCCCCTGATCGTTAGTGATGCGGGCGGGCTGGATGGATATTATTCCAAGGATGCGGTCACCTTTGTGCCGTCACAGGACCCAGCAGCGTTGAGATCAGCCGCGCTTAAGCTTTTAGAAAACCCTGAAGAGGCCAAGGAACGCGCTGAACGGGCGCAGATCCCAATGCGCAATGGGGAACTGAATGCTGACCGTTTCATCGAACAGCATGTGGAGATTAGCCGCGAACTGCTTGGCCGACCCGCTGCAGACTAAGCATATTCTGGCGCGAGCTGGCTGCGCAGGCGTTCCAACAGCGCCTTCGTCTTGCGGATGCCCTCGTCTTCACTGACCTGGTTGCCTTCATACTCCACGCCAATATAGCCGCGGAACCCGGCATCGAGCACAATGCGAAGCATGCGCTCATAATCGAACCGGCTTTCATTGCCGTCTCGGTCAAAACCAAAGCTTTTGGCACTGACGCCGCGTGCGTATGGCATTAACTCTTCAACCCCTTGATAAGGATCGTATTGTGCGCCGTCGCCATAGGTGAAATTGCCAAAGTCTGGCAGCGTACCGACCCATTCGCTGTCGGCAAATTCCATCACACCTGCCAACCAGGCGCCGTGACTGGACCAGCCGCCATGATTCTCGACAATCACCGAAATATCATATTGGCGCGTATACTCTGATAAGCGCACCAATCCGTCGGCAGCATAGAATTGCTGGTCTTCGAAACTACCCGCACTGAACGCGTTGACGCGAAGGGACTCGCAGCCGAGGCGCGCCGCCATATCGGCCCATTTATAGTGGTTTTCGATCGATTGCGTCCGCGCTTGCGGATCCGGATCACCGAGCCGCCCTTCGCCATCGCACATGATCAATTGGCTTTTCACGCCCTCATTGTCTGCAATATTCTTGAGCTGGTTGAGGAAGCCTTCGTCGCGAACTGTGTCGCGATAGAATGAGTTCACATATTCGACGGCGCCGATATCAAAATCACGCCGCGCCTTGAGCGGAAACATCAATGACGGCAGGTGTTTGGAGTCATTCTTGTCGGCATAAAGTGCCCGGTGCAGCGACCATTGCGCCAGCGAAATTTGGAACAGTTCCGGGTCAGGATTTGGCTGTGAAACAGGGGCTGGCGCTTGAGCATCCGCACAAGCTGAAATGGCCATTGTCCCGATCATGGCTCCGCCCCAGGCCAGGGCTTGTCGACGCGAATGATTAACCACCTGAATTCCCCGTCAAATTGGCAAGTCTCTTGCAGTTAATCTCGCACATTTACTGCGCCCCTGTCCACGCATGACCCTTTGGAGTCTCCCGTTTATGCCTGCCTTACTGTCGATTTCATCAATGCGATGCCATCGAGATCCGTTCGGCGTGTCCGAATTTGCGCACCGTAATACGAAAAGTGCGCTCCATTTTGGCGCAAACAGAGACGTAACGCCTCAGGCAGTCATTGCCCCGTTGATCGCGTCCGGTTCAATGCTAGGACGAAAGCTCGCGCTGCGGCATGCGATCTCGAATTCGAACGCACGTCCGGCGCAGCACTTTTTTGGGGACAGCAAGACCCGCGACACGTTCGGCGAGGGGATGACGTAGAATGGCTCAAGATGTGACAAAGCGGACGGCATTTGCCAGCGCTGCCCTTCTGGGTGCGCGGCTATTCGTCAAATTTGTCGACCTGGCTTTGATCTTGATTCTGGCCTGGATCCTGGTGCCGGAAGACTTCGCGCTGGTCGCCATCGCGATGATTTTTATTCAGTTCACGGAATCCGTGACAGAAATCCCGGTCATTCAAGCGCTCATCCGAACACCCACCGTCACCGACTCCATGCTGGATACGGCATTCACGATTTCCGCTATTCGCGCCTTGCTCGTCACAGGATTGGTCATCGGAATGGCGCCCGTGGCCATGCATATTTATGATGAGCCGCGGCTTGGCCTGCTAATGGTGTTCCTGGCGTTGTCGCCGGCCTTGCGCGGCTTGGTCAATCCGAAACTGGTCATGTATGCGCGCCGCCTGAACTATTTCCCGGAAGCGATTATCGACACGCTGGCCAAGATCGTCACGGCCTGTATCGCTATCCCCCTCGCCTTGTGGACGCAGAGCTATTGGTCGCTCGCCATCATGACGGTGTTGACGCCTGTCTCTATGATTGTCGGATCCTATATTTTCGCGCCTTATCGCCCGCGTCTGTCGCTGAAAGACTGGCCGGTCTTTTCCGACATGATCAGCTGGACCACCGTGTCGCAATTCTTCGTCGCGGCGAACTGGCAAGCCGACATATTTGTGCTCGGTCTGAACGCACGCAAAGACATGGTCGGTCAGTATTCAATCTCTCAGACCTTGGCTGGCGCGCCGTTTCAGGTTCTGGTCATTCCGATCATTCGACCCTTTATTGCCGCCTTCGCCGAACTGCGAACGCCGGAAGCCATTCGTCCAGGTTATCTTACCGCATCGACTGCCGTTGTTGTTGCCGTGGCCCCGGTCTTGGCCTTGGTCGCCTCCTTGGCCGAGCCGATTGTGACTCTGGCCTTCAATGATAGCTGGTCAGGCGCATCCCTATTCCTCGCAGTGCTGTCGCTCTCAGCCATTATTCAGCTGCCATCGCAGCCGGTCCCAAGCGTTGTTCTGGCGCTCGACAAAGCTCGATATAATGCGCTGCAAGCTGCGATCGGCCTCGCTGTCAAAATCCCATGCCTCGTCATTGGCTGGCATCTGGCAGGCGTGAATGGCTTCTTAATCGGCTTGTTGCTCGGCGTGACCGCCTGGACGATCGCTGGCGCCTTTATTGTCAGACATCTGATCGGATTGCGCTTGCGTGATCAGGCCTTCTCGATGTTGCGGCCCTTCGCGGGCATGGCAGTCCTGGCCACAATCGTCTACTTCTTGCGCCCATTCCTCAGCTACGAAACACCGCTCGCCATTGTCTCGACATCAGCCATGCTGGGCGCGGCGGGCATGCTTGCCTATTGCGCGACCGTCGGCGTCTTGTGGAAGCTCAGCGGCGAACCCGAAGGCATTGAATCTGCGATTGCGAAATTGGTACGCAAAATTCTGAAACGCGGTGACACCCCGCCGACCCAACCTGCCACATCGGCTGAGAGCCAAGACTAAGGAGACTGCGAGCATGCGTTCGTCTGCTGCCACATCAACTGAGCCTCGGTTCAAATATTCCTTCGCGCAATATGCCTTGCATCGCAAAATCGGTAGCGGCGGATCCGTCTTTCGGCGACATGCCAAACGATTACATTTTGCGCTAACAGAGCGATTCTCCGACTTCTTTCAAATCCCGCTCAATCCCTTACACTTTCCAGAATTTGTACGCGAGACGTTTGATATCGGCGCGGTCGAATATGTCAGCACCTTTTATCGCGGGCTTGGCGAGGATATGAAATATTGGACAGAGTTGAAGAAACGCGCCGACGGCGCTGGCGTCGACAGCGTCTTGATCATGGTCGATGGCGAGGGCGCGATTGGCGATCCGGATGCAGACGCACGAAAGCAAACGGCATTGAACCATCGCAAATGGGTTGATGTTGCATCCTTCCTCGGCTGTCATGCCATTCGCGTGATCGCGGAAACTGACAATGACCTGCCTTTTGATGAGCAGCACAAATTGGTGCTCGATGGGCTGCATCAGCTGGAACAGTATTCTGCCAAACAAGACATCTCACTGGTGATCGAGAATAAAGGCGGCTACTCGCAACATGGCGGTTGGTTGGCTGATCTGATGCAGAAAGCCAACTCCTCACATATCGGAACGCTGCCTGATTTCGGCAATTTCAAATTGCCAGATGGGAGCCAGTATGATGGCGTGAAAGGGGTTCAGGAATTGATGCCATTTGCCAAAGGCGTCAGCGTCAAAGCTTTCGGGTTCGATGCGGACGGCAATGAAAACACGCTCGATTTCGAAGGCATGATGAAACAAGTGATCGAGTCGGATTTTCGCGGCTATCTGGGGCTCGAATTTGAAGGCTCTGGCATGAACGAAGTCGCCGGCACGCATGCGACCCGCGCGCTGGTTGATCGACTCATCGAGAAGTACAGCACCCCTGCAGAAACCACGGTCTGACCGTATCGCAACCGGCAAGAAGCTTGCACGGAAGCATCGAGTAACAGCTTTAACCTCCCACGGCGAGTGATCCATGGATATCAAAAACCTCAATTCGTTTCCGGAAGGCGAGACCTTCGAGACAGATTTGCTGATCATTGGCGGTGGCGCAGCCGGCTTGACCATTGCCCGCGAATTCTTTGGCACCTCAGTCAAAGTCATGGTCGCTGAAAGCGGCGATACGGAACAAACGGATGAGCATGAAAAGCTGAACGAGGTCGTACTCGAAAGCGAAACGGTGCCCGAGACATGGATTTCCCGACGCCGCGAGTATCATGGACACCAGGCCGAAAAATGGTCGGCGGACGTACAGCGCTTCGGCGTTCGCTGCCGCGGACTTGGCGGTTCGACGGCAGCCTGGGCCGGGAAGTCCGCGCCCTTCTCCGCGCACGATTTTGCCCAACGCGATTGGCTGCCTGAGTCAGGTTGGCCGTTCACTGAGACCGATCTTGAGCCCTATATCCGCCGCGCCGAGAAGCGCTTGAATCTTGGCAAAGGCTCTTATGGCGATGATTTCTGGGATCGCTATACCGGCAAAGCCACAAAACCGAATCTTGATCCGGATGTGTTCTCGTCTTTCCTTTGGCAGTTTGCACGCTCGCGCAACAATCCTGTCAGCATGATGCGCATGGGTCCGGACTTCATGGCGGAGAAAGAGGACAATATTCGCGTCCTCGTGAATGCGACAGCCAAATGTGTCACACCGATCGAAGACGCAGCGACTGAAATGGTCGAAGTCGACTTTGTCGGTCTCGGCGGCGGGTCTGCGAAAGTGCGCGCCAAAAAAGTTGTGATCTCTTGTGGCGCGCTGGAAAATGCGCGGCTCTTGCTCGCCTCAACGACCAAGAATCCAAACGGGCTCGGCAATGATCGCGATCAAGTTGGACGCTATTTGATGGACCACATGAATGCGCCCGTGGTGAAGTTTGATCCGAAATATATCAAACAGATCACGTATCAGTTCGGCTTCTTTGGTCTGCAATCGAACAATCGCGTGGACATGTATATGCATGGCCTTGGACTGAACATGCCGATCCAAGCTGCCGAAGGCCTAAATAATTGCGGCGCGTATTGTGTTGCAGATCGCGCTGAAGATGATCCGTGGGGCGCGCTCGCAGGTTTGCTGCGCGGACAGAGTGACTCCGTCGTTCGCGATGTGCTGTCGATCCTGAAAGCGCCCGGCATGATGATTACAGGCGCGGGACGATTGTTCTTGCAAAGCGACCGCGTGCCGCGCGCGCTGCGCAATGCCATCGTCAATGTCATGGTCCGGATGATGCCGAACTTCGTCGTTGAAGAGTATCAAACTCAGGGCGTGCCACACAAATTGATCAGCTGTGGCTTTGACGCGATTGTTGAGCAAGAACCCCTGGCGCATAATCGCATTCAGCTCAGCGAAAAGCGTAACGCACTCGGTGAGCAATTGCCGCAAGTGACCTGGGAACCGGGCGAGCGTCCTTTGCGCACGCTGATGCGGATGGGTGAGCTGATCCGAGAGCAATTTATCAAAGCCGGTATGCCAGAGCCGCTTCTGGAAGACTGGATTACGGCAGGCGATTTGAGCGCTGTGCCAATTATCGACACGGCGCACACATCTGGCACGACGCGTATGTCGACCGATGAGACCACGGGCGTGGTCGATGAGAATTGCAAAGTCCGTCATTGCCAGGGCGTTTATGTGGCCGGCGGTTCCGTTCTGCCGACATGCGGTCATGCAAACCCGACTTTGATGATCACGTCTGTCGCCATCCGCTTGGCAGATCACCTCAAGCAGGAATTGAGTTAAACGCTCGTCGGCCGCAGCCTGACTTCCTTAAAGGATAAATTTGCAAGGATCCTGCCTCTGCAGGCGCGCTCGCTTTTGCGCTTAACTCTTTCATTTATGTGCAGGTTGCAGTCCACGCTCTAGCGCGCGCGAGGGTCGTAGCTGCCAGAGTAAGCGTCAAAGCTTTGAAGGCTTCCAGACGCGTCATATTCCAAACCTTCCTCTGGCGCCGGGCGACGCGCATTCTGCGACAGGAAGTAAGCTGGCGATGAACAGGCGATGCCCGCCATAATGTGGAAGATCAGGCCGAGATCCATGGTCGATGATGACACCGCTGCAGCGATCAAAAGCGCGAAACAAGACGACCGCGCGGCGGCGACAATTTGTTCGCTTTCAGGATCAATTCGCCCCCAGCGCTGTCCATTTGCCGATAAGAAGAGCTGATAGAAGAAGGCGCCATAAAGCAGGACACCAATCAGACCGAGATTGGCAGGCACCGAGACCAGGAAGCTGGATGTCCGCACCGAGCCCAAACCGACTCCAAGGCCATACGTGTTAAAGAAATTGCTGATGCCGCTCAGATTCCACGCCATACGTTCCTGGCCACTCGCACTCGATAATTTGGTCACGATGGAACTGTCAAACAGCTCGACGACCGGATCCAGCAAATCGGGACGAAGCGCGACAAGGACCGCAATCGCTAAAGCCCCGATGGGGGCCAAAGACACAAAGAACATCCGACGAGATTGCGCCCCGGCGACGCCGCTGCCTTCATTGGACACAAGGTTCATTGAATAGGTGACGATGAAGTAGACGCCGAACGCGACAAAGCCCGTGGAGGAGAATGCGAGAACGACGCCTAAAGCCAGGGCAATTGAAAGAGGGCCGGACCACTTGGTGTAAACACCGCCGCGCCACAGGCGAAAGGCAAACGCGAACAATCCGACCGCCATCGCAGAAAAAGCCGACGCCTCGGTGAAGGACCCGGTCATGCGCTTTAGGCCCATGACGGTCGCGCCGAAGAGCTGCGAGTAACCGGCATTCCGCATGAAATCCAAAAGGTTTGGCTGGCCAATCGCGAAGGTGAAAGAATCGAGCACTGCGATCGCCATATTGGCTGCGCAGATGATCAGCCCAGCACCCGCAGCCTTTTTCAGCATGCCAGGGCTTTTCATCATGCCAAACACAAACAAGAATGCGCATAAATTGCCGATAAAGTAGATTGATTGGTTCAAATTTGCCGATCGCGGGAAGAGCGGGACTTTGACAAAATAATCACCGATCAGGTTGAGCGGAATGACCTGAACCATGCCGGCAAAAATACGCGGCAGAACGAAACCGGAAATGACAGCCCAGACGACAATCATTGCCAAAAAGAAGCCGGCCCGCGGATAGACAAGCGCCGATACCGAAACGCCGAGACCATTCACCCGCAATACGACGGCAAGCATGAAAAAGGCCAGCGTGACATGGCCCGGAGGAATCGTCGCCATCCCGATATCCATCACGGTCGCAGCTTGAAACAGAGCTGCCACTCCCATGACCGCGAGCGCGGTCATTTGTGACCTGAACAAAGCCGCAGCTGCCAAGCCGATAAAGATCAATCCAATCAGAGACACTTACATGCTCCAACCCAATCGGTCTGCGGAAGCGAAGAGAAATGCGGCATCGTGAATCGCTAGAGCGAATTGATTTTTTGCGGGTCCATTTCACCGCGCACCAAATCGAATAAGGCATGCCAATTCCCATTGGCGCGACCAGCCCGGTCGACCCATGGTTCTGGCGTCATGATTTTCACATGATTGGCAATCAAATTCTTGATCATCAATTTGTAGGCACGACCCCGGCTCATCGAGCCCTTCTTGACCAGATAAAGTGGGTTCGCGACTTGCGAATAGCCAAGCTTCTTGCCAGGTGACCGAGACCGTTTTGTGCCGCGATGTACGCCCACAAAGGCATTGGTCTCGACCAGCTCTCCCTTGCTCATCAGACGGTTCGAAAAATCTACATCTTCTTGCCAGCCGTAAAGCGGCAGCTTTTCATCAAAGCGTTCTGTTTCAATCGCGGACAGTCGGTAAGCCATGTTGCAGCCATAGAGACCGCGCAACCCATTTGTCCGGGTGGGCGCAGGCGCTGGGCTGGCGTCGAATTTATCGATCAATGCGACAGCTTCGTCGCGCGTAATCCCCGGCCCTAGAATTCCGTCTGCGAGCAAGTGACCGGTGATCCCAACGACATCCTGATTGGCGTCAAAGAAGTCGGCGACCCCTGCGAGGGCTGACTTGGACGGGATGTAATCATCATCGAAGAAAACGAGATAATCATAATCATGACCAACTTTTTCGAGGATGCGATTGCGTTGCGCGCACAAGCCTTTGCTGCCGACCAAAACCTCTGCGCCGTAACGTTTATCTTCTGGCGGCGCGTCTTTTTCTATGTCGGTGACAGACAGGATGACTTTGGTCGCCATACGGGTCTGCTTTTGCAGCCCCTCAAGCAGGTCCGCCACGTCATCCGGACGTCCCAGTGTGGCTACGCCGACTACGATTGTTGACTGTTCACCCATGACCTTGCCTCAAATTCGCATTCTGTAGCGAGAAGCATGCAAGCTTCCCGCCATCGAAAACCGGTTTATCCGTTTGAGTAATATTTCGAGTAAGACCGATATCCGGAATGCCCATAGCCCTGGCGATGATACTTATCGACATCAACGCGGTTGATGGCGATGCCCGTCACCGTCGCTCCGAAATCCGTCAGAATAGACAAGGTCTGCTTCAGCGCGGCACGATTGGTTTTGAGCCAGCGCGCAACAACGACGACTTGATCGACCTTGCTGGTCAGGACGCGGGTTTCGGCCATTAGAAGGATCGGGCCTGTATCAAAGATGATCAGGTCATATTCCTGCTTCAGACGTTCAAGGATTTCGTCGAACACACGCGAACCAAACACATCACGCGGGGTATGACGATCCGCTGTCAGCGGCAGGATATGCAAGTCCGTCTTATTGTCCTTCATGATGGCTTCTTCCAGCGTGCATTCGCCGAACAAGCATTCGAGAAAGCCGTTGACCGGCTCATCACCGACTGTCGCTGTCGACAATTGTCGACGACGGAAGTCGCCATCAATGATCAGCGTCTTGGTGCCGGACATGGCCGACATCCGGCCGAGACCATAAGTCAATGTCGACTTACCTTCATTCGGTTGGGAAGACGTGATCGCTACGGTTTTGATGGTTGAATCCAAGTCCGCGAACAGCAGTGACGCGCGCAAATTTCGCAACGCTTCAGCATAACTCGACATCGGATTGTTGACGAGATAATCCGCCGGGTCTTTGCGGCCCTGGCCTTTCAATTGCGGGAAATTGCCAAGGAAAGGCACTTTGAAATTCGCCTCGACATCGTCACCAGTGCTGATTTGACTGTTCAGCGACTCTGTAATGATCACTACGAGAATACCGAACATGCCGCCAAGAATGACACCAATCACAAGATTGAGGGATGTTTTCGGGAAAGACGGTGCGCCTGGGACAGTCGCGCGCGACAGGATCCGTGCATCGGCTTCGGCCAGGTCTTCCTGATCGTCGATTTGCTTGTAGCGCTCGAGATAAGTCTCATAGGTCGTGCGAGAGGCTTCTGCATTGCGCTCGAGCTCACGCAGTCGCACGCTCGCGCGGTTATTCTCAGCCAGCGTCGCCCGCATGGTTGAGAGGTTCCGCTCCAAACTGTTCAAGCGTTGGCGCGCGATCGTGACTTCGCTTTCCAGGTTTGAGACAATCCGGCGAATCTCGCTCTGAATCTCAGAATTTACATTCGCGATTTCCTGATTGATCCGCTGGATTTCAGGGTGATTAGGCAAGTAGCGGTTTTCAAGATCAGCTTTTTCGCGGTTGATCTCAGCTTGTTGACGGCGCAGATCAGCAATCACCGGTGACTGGAGAGCTTCGGAACTCGCAGCCGCTGACCCGCCTCGTTGGGCGATCCGGCGTACTGATTCCAGTCGCGCTTCGCGCTCTGCAAGATCGGCGCGTTGCACAATAAGCTGCGCATTGAGATCAGTCATTTGCTGTTCGTTCAGCGTGGTCGCGCCGGAGGTAAACAGACCAGACGCAGATCGATACGCTTCAACCAGGCTCTCGGCGTCGTTCAATTCTTCGCGCAATTCTGCGAGGCGGTCTTCGATCCAGGCATTGGCGCGGCGAGTCGCTTCATATTTCGCATCGAGTTGCTCAAGCAGGTATTGATCGGCGACTTCATTCGCGATTGAGGCGGCCAGGCGCGGATTGGTGCTGTTCGCTGAAATGGCAATGCCATAAGTCGTGCCAATTCGATACGCGCCGGTTTTCGACAGGAAACTGTCGACGACCGCATCCATTTCTGCGCGCGCAGCTGTCGCTGCATCAACTGGGGCCTCGGGGGCATCAGGACCGCTAAAGACGCCATTCAAAACGGATTTCAAGCCGGCGCGGAATTGATCCATCGTGCCAGGTTCGCGCAAACGCGGATTGAATTCTGGTGAACTGATCAGATCCAGGCGTCGTACAATTTTTTCAGCCAGCGTGCGAGACCGAATGATCTCTACTTCAGTATCCACGACCGCGGAATCTGGCGGAAGTCCAGACAGGACCGAGCCGAAATCAACCACATTGGTTTCGCGCGCATCAATGATCACTGAGGCATTCGTGGAAAAGACGGGCGTGGCCTGGAAGGTCCAAGCTGCGACGGCACCAAAGACTGTGAGCAAGGTGATGAAGAACAGAGGCAATCGGCGACGAAACGCACGAAGAACCTGATTAGGGTCCGTGATCTTATCTTCGCTTGGGAGCCCATATTCTGTATGATAGACCGCCCGCGACTGATCACGGGCGGCTAGGCGAAACGGCTTGTTCACAATCTACTTCCCTCAATGGCACAGAGTCTTGCTTCAATGAGCAAGACTCGGGCCTAAATTTTTTCCTGCTCTTACGGGAAAATGCGCAGGCCAAACAGCACGCGATTTTCAGTGAAATCTTGCACGTTTGAGGATTGGTCAGTCAACTCATAAGAGCCATCTAACCAGAGATTTGGGTTAATTTTCCAGGTTGCACCGACTCTGGCGGTGAATCTGTCATCATCTCGGTCAATATTTTCGAAGTCGAAATTGGTGAATCGCGCTTCACCGGTGAGAATCACATTGCGGCGCAACTCATGATCAGCGCGTGCAGAAGCGGTGGTTTCGATGGCAGCATTACTGAGCACCAGACCTGGATCGATGACATTGCGCTGGGCGTTGCCGGAGATGGTTGTGAGCTGCGTCACGAACCATTGCAGGTTACCGACAACGGAAACGCCATCTACGTCTTCGAACGCAGGGTCGTCATATTCGTATTGTTGGTAGCCGACGCCAATATCGCCGCGCAACAGGCTGGCGAGTTCGAAATCCGAACCGACACGCAGCGCTGTGCCCTGCGAATCCCGGTTGAATGCATTGAAGATGTTTGGTGGATCATAATCATTTTCTGTACGGACGGCTTCTGCGAACAGCGCCCAGTCACGTTCAACCGCATAAGCGAAGCGACCAGAAATGGTTGTCTCATCGCGATCCCGGAAATCCTGATCTTGAATCAGACCGCCATCGAGCTCGATATCGTCAAAATCGAATGTCTCCAGACCAATCGCGCCGCGAAGCTGGATCCGACCGGATTCATACCGCACACCGGCTTCACCACCGATGCGACTGAACTCGACCGGCTCTGCGGCGTTTTGGAGGCTCGCAATGTTTGAACGTGGCTCGGTCAAATCATCAACTCGGAAGGAGCCGAATAGCGCCACCGCATTGCTGGCATCAATCCGACCATCCGCGCCGAACCCGAAATTCGTACGGCTTTCGGAACTGATGTCTGTGTATTCAAGGTGATCCAGAGTGGCATTGATGCCAAGCGCATGGCGGCTCCAGGTTGAGTCCAGATCAACGCTTGGTGCAATGCCGACAAAACTGTCATCGGTCTCGTTTGCGGTGGTCGCGAACAGATTGTCCGTAAATCCAGCCGAGAAGCCGACTTGTGGCCGCGCTTCAAACGCGCCGACGCGAACCGGCAGCGGATCAAACTCTGGCTGCGCGCGTTCGGTGACGGCTTCATACTTGTCTCGGATGAAGAAATCTTCGTCTTCTTGTGCCGCGACTGTGCCAGTCCCCAAAGCGAAGCTTAGCGCAATAAGGGCGCCAAATTTGATATCACGGTGTGTCATTCGTCTTGTGCCTAACTCTAATTATCCCAATTCCCAGCCTGGGTTTGACGTAAAAACGTATCGACGCTCTTAATGCCAGTGAATTCTTAAAAAATATCCGGCCCGAAGGCCGGATTTAGATTACTGATAATCTGACTCACTTGATGGCGAACTGCTGCTTTCAGGCGGTGGTGTGCTGGCCGCCTCCAGAATGACGCTGGCATGAGATTCGCCCGCTCCCTCTGGTTGATCTGATCCGAAGACAGGCGCTGGAGGATCTTCAAACGTCATCAATTTCGCCTCAAACGATGACATGTCAGTCGTTGCGAGCTGCTGCATGTCGATCGCAAACGTGGTTTTCATGCCACACACATTATTGGCATCAGACAAGATGGCCAGCGCGCCCATGATTTCATTGAAATCCGATTGCAGCGTTGCCGCCTCTTGTTTGAAATCGATCTGAAGCTGGGTTGCGTCTTCGCAAGACCCATAAGCTGCCACCGTCCAGGCAAGTGCTTCACCGGTTTGCTCAAAGCGCTCTGTTTGTTCCGCCATAGCGGTTAAACCGAGGCCTGACGCCACGATGATTGACGCAAGTAGTCTACTCATAGTTGTGTTCACCCTTTATTCTCTACTCTCAATTATATCAACTTTGGCGTCATGGCCAAATCGGACTCTCGAATGACGCGAGCGGTCCTAGAAAAACTTCTCCATCACGCGAATGGTATCGCCGGGCAGAATTGGCGTGCTCGGGTCGAGCCGGACGCGGTATTCCTGCGAATCGTCGGCGCCGCGGATCAAGATCACGTCGTCATTTGCGCGATAGGTAAATCCGCCCGCCGTCGCCACAGCATTCAATACGGTGAGACCGCTGCTATAGGGATATTCACCCGGTGTGCGCACTTCGCCCAGAATATAGAATGGGCGATAATTCATCACTTCCGCGTTGACGCGCGGATCGCGCAGATAGCCGTTCGAATAGCCATTGGCGATCGCCGTTTCGAATTCGCGAATGGTCAGATCCAGTGCGGTTACCTCGCCAATCAAAGGCAAGGATACAGTGCCAGATCCATCCAATAGATATTCCCCAGAGAGTTCAGGCTCTCCGAACACGGTGATGCGGATTTGGTCGGATGCGCCAAGCCGATAATCGCCGACGACTCGCTGAGATATGGCTTCGCCTCCGTCATTTCCCGCGGGGGTACCGGTCGATTGGCACGCGCCAACCACCAAAAGCGTTGCGATTGCGATACTGATTCCTAAGCGCATCTTCCTGGGTTTCCTCTCAAATCCTCAAGTCTGGGTAGCGATAAACTCTACCGTTTGTCCTGTCAGTTTCACCGCCGTCAGACGGCCGGTAAAATAAGCGCCCGTATCAACATTGATCCGGCGCGCGTCATTATATGGCGCATCCGTCGGTGTATGCCCGTGAACGACTTTCACATCGAACGCTTTGTCCCCGCGCAAAAACTCGTCCCTGATCCACATCAGATCATAATCGTTTTGCTCATCAAAGCTACGCCCCGGGCGCATACCCGCATGCACAAATCCATAGCCGCCAATCTTAACGCGGGTCGGTAAGCCTCTGAAGAAGAGCAGATGTGCGTTGGGGAAACTCTTCAGGAACTCATTGTGCGCGGTTTCCCATTCCGGATTCAGCGTCATGCTGCGGGGTGGTTTTACGCCATAAGACACCATGGTTTCGCGGCCGCCATAAGCCGCCCATTTGGGTCCAAAATCTGCGTCGGCCAAAAACGAGAGCAAAGCATCCTCGTGATTGCCTTTGAGAAAATGCGTCTGGTATGGATTCAAACGCTCGCTCAACAGGATTTCAACAACTTGGCGCGATTGAAATCCGCGATCGATGTAATCGCCGAGGAACACAATATGGACCTCACCCATGAACCCGGTGGCGTCTTGGTCAATCCGATCTAGTAAATTGGCCAGCAAATCAGCTCGGCCGTGAATATCGCCAATGGCATAAACCAAAGTGGCGTCGTCCAGAATCCCATCCGGCGCCGCGGTGGAGGCTTGGGACGCAACCGCGGGCGCATCATGCATCGCCTCAGTTTTGCGCGATGACACACTCCGGTCCACGGGGAGCACGCGTGAGACCACATCCACCAATGCTTGGAGGTTTCGCTTCAAAAAGCGAAAAATGGTTCGCGGCCAATTCAACATCTCGCGCCCGATTTAGTCCCCGGATTGACAATACCTAATGGTGTTTAAGGGTCAAACCGCATCGCCGGTCAGCATTGCATTTCACCCTAGCGACACCAGGCATGCACACGCCATACCATGTTGTCATTTAAGCTAAAAAATCAATGCAAAAAACGCGATCCAGAAGGCGCTGCACAAAGTTAGCACAGCCAGCGTCACCCAACGCAGAGGCCATTTACGAGACTTGGTCCGACTTGGGCGCTCTGAAACCAGTTCATCGCGTGTGCGCAGCGTCCCCGCGGTGCCTGATCTAACTTCTTCCTGGCGCGTGAAAAAGCTCATTCATTTACCATCCGGCGTTGTTATAGGGGGAGTGTAAGGTGCGGTCGTTGATGACGTGTTAATCAAAAAGCGCTCAGAAACCTGTTTCTTCTTACTGTGACCTAGATCATAGCTAGCACGTTTCTAGAGAGTGGGTATATAAACTTCTGTAATGACTTGGAATTCAAAAGAATTTACCATGAATGTCTTCTCTGCCCTCATCATTTTGGCCTTGCTCGTGCCAATTTGGTCGGCGATTTCCACGCATGGTTCATTTGCCCGAATTCAGGCCGTGAAGAGCGGTGAACTCGACGTTCTCGAACACGCGCAACGTCTGTCGCAAAAACCCCAGGTTCAGGTGTCCGAAGAGTGGGTGGCCACGGCGCGAGAATTGTATTCTGAAATTCCGGAGCAATCGGCTTTAGCCACCTCCTTGTTGGAACGCGCCCTCGTGGAAACGCCTGGTGATTATGAAAGCTGGGCCTATCTGGCCTTTCTGAAGCGGCAAGAGCCGACAGGATTCACACCAGAGATTGATGCCGACCTGCAGCGCTCATTCGAAGCTTGTCCGTATTGCAAAAAGTCGTTGTTGAGATGGCGCTTCACGTTCGTGCTCGCGAATTGGGAAGCAACCAGTGAACAGACACGGCTTTATGCTTTTTCAGGCGCAGACTTTTTGCGTTGGTGGCATCTCGATTATGATTATTTGGAGGAGGTGCGACTGGCCGCTATCGCACGAGGTATTCCATTTGATGAATATCGCCGCAAAATAGATACACCTGCGCGACCGAATGAGATCGGCTTGAGCACGGACTAAGTGTTGACACCATGCTGCGTCAGCAAGGCGCGAATATTGCCTTTGAAAACATCACCAGAGAAGCCGGTCGCATGGGCGTATATGGCGTCACTGTCGAAGGATGTTTTTTCAAACCGAGAGACCGCGTCAATGAGCGAGTCCACAGATTGCTCATCGAACAATACGCCGGTCTTACCGTCGACGACGGTGTCCAAGGCGCCGCCGCGGCCATAAGCAATCACGGGACGTCCGGCCGCCATAACTTCAACGGGAACGATTCCGAAGTCTTCTTCGCCTGGAAAAACGAGCGCCTTACATTCTCCGAACCGGCGCTTGAGGTCGGTAAAGGCAACGCGGCCAAGAAATTCAACGTTCGACCCAGCGCGCCGCTGCAAGTCTTTGCTCTGTTCGCCATCGCCGATGACAAGCAGCGGCAAACCCAATTTCGTAAATGCATCGATCACCAGATCAAAGCGCTTGTAACCGACCAACTCGCCCGCGGCCAAATAATAGTCCCCCGGCGTATCGACGCGGGCCTGGGCAAATTCAGACACAGCCACCGGCGGATGAATCACTTCGCTGTCGCGGCGATAGAATTTCTCGATGCGCCGTTTGACGAAGTTTGAGTTGGCGACGAACTGATCGACGCGGGCCGCACTGGTTACGTCCCAAGTTCGCAGTCGATGTGCGATGCCGGGAAACGCTTGCCGCGCAAGGAAGCCAGCGCTGTTCAAATAGTGCGGATACAAATCCCAGATATAGCGCATAGGTGAATGGCAATAGCAGAGATGGAAAGCATCCGGGCGAGTCACAACGCCTTTTGCTGGACCGGACTCTGATGAAATGACCAGGTCAAACTCTGACAAGTCCAGCTCTTCCAACGCCCGGGGCATAAAGGGTAAAAGCTTTTGGTATTGCGACGTCGCAAATGGAAACTTCGAGATGAATGTCGTCTTGATCTCGTGCCGGTTCACGGTCGCGCTCAATTTAGAACGATCCACAACATGCGTGAAAATCGTGGCTTCAGGGAACATTTCACAGAGGGCTTCGAGCACCCGCTCGCCGCCACGCATGTTTGTCAGCCAGTAATGTACGAGTGCTACACGCATACCAATTCCAGGGTTGCTCCGGGGTCGGAACGTTTGATTCCGTGTTCAGATAAACGAAGGAGTTTGTCGTCTGGTAAACGCGCCTGCAGCGCGTGATTATCGAGCGCCGTCGGACAGCAAGACGGCGGGGATGGTCATCGCCATGATCTTGATGTCGCTGACATAAGACCAGTCAGACACATATTTCACGTCCAGCGCCACGCGCTCGCCATAACTTGTATCGCTGCGCCCGCTGACTTGCCAGAGGCCGGTCAAACCGGGGCGAACCTGGCAATAGTGACCGAAATAGTCGCCATATTTTTCGACTTCGTTCTGGACGATCGGTCTCGGTCCAACAATCGACATTTCGCCTTTCAAAATGTTGATAAGTTGCGGCAATTCATCGAGCGACGATTTTCGCAGGAAGTGGCCTAATCCGGTAATGCGGGGATCGTTCTCGAGCTTTTGCGTGGCTTGCCATTCACGCCGGGCACGTGGATCCGTTTCCAACAAATGCCGCAAGCGGACATCGGCATCGACCACCATTGAACGAAACTTGTAGCAGTAAAATTCTTTGCCATCTCGCCCAATACGTTTTTGCTTGAACAGGGCGGGTCCGCCATCCGAAAGACGGATGACAAGCGCCAACGGCACCATCACCGGAAGCAAAAACAACAGCGCCGCAGCGGCGATAAAAAAGTCGGTTACACGCTTCAATGCACCATTGGCCCGGTTCTCGGTGCCCAAATTTTGCACTGCAGCATAATTCGTGTCTTTCAAGTCACGCGTGTAAGACTGAAATCCCATTTTACGTCCCACTTCTCCATCAGACGATGCCTATACCCTTGCTTGCTCAGCTAGGCTGCAAGTTCCTTGCCAGCCGGACGCCAAGCCCCACCCAAGAGTTAATTTGTCGTTTGATGACCCAGAATCTACCAAATCGTGGGACCCTTATGCGCTTGCTTTTGCTGCGAACGCAAACGCCTTCGCCTGATAGGCGAAAAAATTACCCAAAAGTTAATGTAGCGGCTGAAAATTGTGCAGTTTTGGCACTGCGTTCACCGAAAAAAAAACATTTGCCCTCAAATCGAGCACGATTATTGCGAAGCGAGATTTGAACTTTGCGGAGGTGATTCGATTCCAGCAAGCCCCAAAAAACAGGACGCCGCTGCCTACCCGTGGCCGATGATCCAAACCTGGTCATTGCGACTGGTTGCCGTGCTGGTTCCGGTTTGGATGCTGTTTGCTCATCTCGATCGCGGCGCAGACGCAAAGGACACGACCGCCGTTTACAGTCTCGGACTCTTGGTCACGTTTGGGCTCGTCTTGCTGGTCTTTGGGCGCAAGACAATTCCGACAGGCATGGTGATTATTGCGCTGACCTTTATCGCTTGGCTGACATGGGGGTTCTTCGGACCGTGGCCGATTGCGCAACAGGATATACAAGTCCTGGCGGCGGCGGGCGCGATAACCGGCATCGGCTATTTTCTGGGGCGCCAGAAAAAGATGCTCTCCTTTTCATGGATGGCATTGAATTGGAGCCTGCTCGCGTTTGCCTTAATCGCCATCTTCACGTTCTCATCTGGCGGGAGCGGCGTATCAACGAGCGAGACCATCAATTTTGATGGCCGACTCTCCGCCTTGTTCGGGTCGCCCAATACGGCGGCGACACTTTTCGGACTGGCCTTGATCCTGGCAACTGGAAGAATTCTCTTAAGGCTGAGCAACTCCCAACTCAATCGTCTCAGTCGACCCGACCAGATCTACTATTTCGCGCAGGCGGAGTATGCCAATTTCGCGCTCCTCATTATTGCTGGCGTGTGTCTGTTGCTGACCGTTTCCCGCGCCGGTATTTTTCTTGGGCTGGCCAGTGTCATTGGTCTGGTCGCTGTTGAGCTTATTCGTTTGTCGCGCTCAAACGCGTTTCGGTTTGCGCGGCGCAAGAGATTCATGATCCCGATCGGTCTGATCTTCGGCACAATTCTCGCTCTGGCGCTTACTGGAGAAATCAATCCGTATGATTCAGAAGCGCTTTTGCAGAATTCCTCATCACGACTGACCCTTTATGAAACTTACTTCCAGATTTGGCTCGAACGCCCATTCTTCGGGCACGGGCTTGGCAGTTTCAACGCGCTCAATGACTCGCACACGACATTGGACAATGCGGCTCACCTCGTGACGATTGGCGCTGCGCATAATTTCGTCTTGCAATGGTTGGTGCAGCAAGGTGTGGTCGGATTATTGGTGATGACCGGAATGGTCGGACTGATACTGAAAGAGATCCTGCGTCCGTTCGGGCTTAGCGTTAGCATGCCAAGAATTTTTCTGCGCGTCGCGCTTGTAGCAACTTTGCTCATATTTACCCATGGCCTGGTCGACTATGCTTTAGAAATCCCAAGCGTGATGTGGACATACTCCTATATCCTCGGATTAGCGGCAGGGTTTGCCACATTACTTTCAGAAAAGCAGACAAGCGCGGCTGAGGAATAACTCTTTCGAGTTGCGTTTGGATATGCCAGAACACCTCTATATTGAGAGGGATGGGATGTCTGCAACGATCGCGGCGATCGCGAACCTAAAAGGCGGTGTCGGTAAGTCGACCACAACACTAATGCTGGCAGACGGCTTGGCTTATTATTATGGAGCCAATGTCCTGGTGGTGGATTTCGATCCACAAGCCAATTCCAGCCAAATGCTGCTGACCGATCGCGGCCTGCAAATGGCCTTCAAACAAGGCAAAGGTGTGCACCACCTGATCCATCAGTTCATGGACAATCAGCCGCCAAACATCGCGAACCTGATTCTGCCAAATGCGGTAACGCTTGAAGAGTTGCGGCGCGCCGAAGAACGTGACGAGCGCAATGGCTGGATTTCCATCCTGCCAGCGCATACGCAATTGCGCCTGACCGAAATGGAGCTGGAAGAGAAAGTCTACTCCAAAGGCATGGCACCGAGCCGATTGGCGAGCTACCTCGCCGGGCATCTGGAGAAAGCGATCGAACCGCTGTCTGGCATTTACGACATCATTCTGATCGATACGCCGCCTTACCTCTCTCCAGTCGCGCGCGCAGGCCTGGCCATCGCCAATACATATGTCACGCCGACTCTGGCGGACTCTGTTTCGATTTGGGGCACCAAGCAGTTCACAGATTGGGTGACGGCCGAGATAACGCCGCATCTGGCTTCTCGAAACTTCGTTGTCATTACGCGTTTCAAGAATACGCGCTATGCCCGAAATGCTGAGACGGAACTGAAAGAGATCTACTTAAAAGATCGGACTTTTGGCCCGACCATTCCGGAATCGGTACAGGCCCTGAGCGCCATGGATCGTCCAGATCTGGACAGCTATGATTCAATGCGCGGAAAGTACGGCCGCTTACGCAATGAAGTGAAGCGATTGGCTGAAAGCTTTGCGACATTTCTGGCCAAGCGCAGCTCGGGCGATTCCCCTAAAATGATCCGCGACTGATCATATCGCCTGCAAGGCGGTTCGCAGGGCTTGCATATCAGGTGGCAGATCGGCTTCGCCAGACACGCGTTCGCCTGTCACCGGATGCACGAATGAAAGACTGGCAGCGTGCAGCGCTTGACGTGTGAGCTTTCGCGCGAGCTGGGTGGCATGATCAAAAGCATCGCCCCGCCCCATAGCTTTGATCCCCCGATGGCGCGCATAGACAGGATCGCCAATCAAAGAGCATCCGATATGGGCCATGTGAACGCGAATTTGGTGCGTGCGCCCTGTTTCCAGACGACACTCTATAAGTGAGGCTGCGGGCCGGGCCTCGACTTTGCTGATCTCGCCATAAGTCTCAAGCGCGCGATAATGCGTGATGGCATGGCGCCCGGTCTCTTCGTCGACGACCGCCATCTTTTTTCGGTCGCGCGGGCTGCGGGCAATCTGCGTTTCAATCGTCCCCGCAAGCGGCCGCGGGGCGCCGCGCACCAATGCCAAATATTGGCGATCTATGTCATGGGCAGCGAACAAATCAGATAGGCCCTTATGCGCGATTTCGGTTTTCGCCACGGCCAGCACGCCGGTCGTGTCTTTGTCGATACGATGGACAATGCCCGGGCGCTCAACGCCGCCAATTCCAGGCAGCTGCCCCTGACAATGATGTAACAGGGCGTTGACCAATGTCCCCTGCCAACTGCCCGGCGCCGGATGCACGGCCATGCCGGCGGATTTGTTCACCAACAGCAGATGCTCATCTTCGAACAGGATATCGAGCGGAATGGCTTCCGGTTGCGGGATCGCAGGCACTGGCTCTGGCATATCGAGAATATACTCAACGCCAGGCGCGACCGGCGACCGTGGATCATCCAGCACGGATTCTTCGCCGCGACGCAACTGCCGCACATGGCCCGCTTTCACCAACGTCTTGGCGCGAGATCGAGACAGGGTCTCGATCTGCTCGCTCAAGAATCGGTCAAGCCGGGTTCCTTTATCCTTTTCGCCTGCTAAAGCAGATAAGACTGTCATAAGAAACATATACACCGACAGATGCGAGAAGGTCATGCTGCAATCGCAATTGCAGCGCGAAGAGGAGAACCCGGGTCATGGGAAAGCTTACACGACGCGGTTTATTGGGCGCGAGTACGAGCGTCATCGGAATAGCCGCCTGCGGGCGTGACCCAATCCTGGAACCGGAATCCAGAGTGACGGTCAGTCCGGATGAGCGCCCGGCTTATCCGGGCGTGGTCAATTTCATTCATGGCGTGGCGTCAGGCGATCCATTGTCGGACAGCGTGATTATCTGGACGCGGGTAACCCCGGACGCGGCTTATCCGGATGTTCCTGTTCCTGTCAGTTATGGTATTTTCAGCGACGCGGAATTACAGCAGCCTGTCAGGTATGGCCAAGGCTATGCGACCGCGGACCGGGACTATACCGTCAAAGTGAACGTCACTGATTTGGAACCCGGGAAAGACTATTATTATCGCTTTGTCGCAAATGTTGCGTCAGGGGATGTTGGATCGCCCGTGGGGCGCACACGAACAGCGGCCGCGAGCGGCAATACGCCCGTCAAGCTGGCAGTGATTTCTTGCTCCAATTATCCGTTTGGCCATTTTCACGTTTATCGCGACATCGCAAATACAAACGAGCTCGACGCGGTCATCCATCTTGGCGACTATATATATGAGTATGGCATTGACGGGTATGGCGGCAGCGTTGGTCAGGAACTTGATCGCAATCATGAGCCGCCCTTGGAAATCATCTCGCTTGATGATTATCGCACGCGTCACGCGCAGTATAAAACCGATCCAGATCTGCAAGCCGCTCACGCAGCCGCGCCCTGGATCTGCACCTGGGACGATCATGAGAGCACCAATAATTCCTATCGCGCCGGCGCAGAGAACCACAATCCGGAAGCCGGCGAAGGCAATTGGACGTACCGAAAACAAGCCGCAGTTCAAGCCTATCTGGAATGGATGCCGGTGCGCGATCCAGAGGTCGGCAGAGCACGTGAGGCGCTATATCGGCGGTTTGACTTTGGCGACGTCGCCTCGATCATATGCCTCGAGACACGCCTGACCGGTCGTTCTGATGAGATTAGCTGGTTCACGGAATTGGGTGGCCTCGAGCCTTCCGCGGTGCCTATCGCAGCGATGAATGCGATGGTGCGGGTTCAGGCCTCAGAGCGCACCATGCTTGGCGCCGCGCAAGAACAGTGGCTCGACACAGAGTTGAAAGACTCCACGGCGAAGTCGAAGACCTGGCAAGTCCTGGCCAATCAAATTGTGATGGCCCGCGTGCGACCGCCAAACTTCGAGAACACGCTCAGCGATGAGCAAAAAGCCGCGCAGGATATCGGCTATGTTCAGCAGCTGATTCCGTTCAGCCAATTGGGACTGCCCTGGAACCTCGATGCCTGGGATGGTTTCCCGGCGGCGCGCGATCGTTTGTATGAAAGCGCAAAAGCAGCGGGCGCGCGTCTCGTCACACTCACCGGCGATACGCACACGGCCTGGGCCAACACGCTGCGTGACGCAGATGATGAACAGCGCGGTGTTGAATTTGGCTGCACGTCTGTCACGTCGCCTGGCTTTGGGACCTATATGAAAGATGTGCCGGATCTCGGCGCCCAGTTCGCAGACGCCAATGACGAAGTCGATTTTTATGATCCGAACGGCAATGGCTGGACCATGGTGACATTGACTGCAGATGAGGTGCGCGCGGATTATCGCAAAGTGAGTGATGTCCGAGCTGAGACCTTCACCGCGAGTGACGTCACCGCTTATGTCAGTCGTCGGACCGATGACGGTATGACCCCGCTCGAGCCCGCCTGATCCAGGCCGCGTCGCGGCACCCTTGCTCCGCCCCTGTTTCCATGCTGTTTCGCCGCCATAGAGACAGCATTTGGAGAACAAGATGGGTGTATTGGACGGTAAAGTCATTCTGATCACTGGCGGCGGTAATGGCATTGGCAAAGAATGCGCTTTGCTGGCCGCCAAGCAAGGCGCGAAAGTCCTGGTCAATGATCTCGGCGGCGCGCTGACCGATGCCGGCGATTCTTCTGGCGATGCCGGTCTGGCAGAACAAGTCGCCCAAGAGATCCGCGAGGCCGGCGGCGAGGCTGCCTCAAACTCGGAAAGCGTGACAGATATGGCGGCTGTGCAAGGCATGGTCGAACAAGCCAAGGATACGTTTGGCGGATTGCACGGGATCATTAATCCCGCAGGCATCTTGCGCGATGGCATGTTCCACAAAATGAGCGAAGACGACTGGAAGTCCGTGATTGATGTTCACCTGCACGGTTCGTTCAATGTCACCCGCGCCGCGATCGAGCATTTCCGGGATCAGGAAGATGGCAGCTTCGTTCTCTTCACTTCAACATCAGGACTGATCGGCAATATCGGACAAGCGAATTATGCGGCTGCGAAAATGGGCATTGCCGGCCTTTCGCGCATCGTCGCCATGGAAGGCGCGCGAAAGAATGTCCGCTCGAACATCATCGCGCCGTTTGCCTGGACGCGCATGATTGCCTCAATTCCGGTCAAGGATGAAGCGGGCGCCGAGCGGGTCGAACGAATGCGAACGGGCATGCGCGCCGACCAAGTTGCGCAACTGGCAGTCACCTTGTGCGCGGACGGGGCCAAACATGTCTCCGGCCAAATCTTCAGTGTCCGGGGCAATGAAGTGGTGCTGTTCAATCAGCCCCGGCCCGTGAAATCTGTGTCACGTCTGGAAGGCTGGACCCCGGAAACCCTGATCGAACAGGGATTTAGCGCGATGGAAGGCAGTTTTACAGATCTCGGCGCTACAACATCTGTGTTCCCTTACCCGCCGGTCTAAGCTATTTCCGCGGCGAGGGAATTCGCTGAGGACGCCATGCAAGACAACACGCCTGCGCAAACTGTCGAACAAGTCGAGACAGTGCCTGACGGCGCACAGGCGATGAAACTGGTGCAAGGACCAGATGGTGAATTCTATCTGGTCCCGGACGACGCCGCTTCGGTGACGCCAATCCCGGAAGCGGTCCCTGAGCCAGCGAGCGGCCTGTTCAGCTGGGCCGACCCCATTTTAGCGGACCCCGTCGGCTGGGCTCAGACCTACTTGCTGAATTCCGAAATCATGGGCCCCTATCTGCTGCAGGTCGGCGTCATCCTGGGCGCGCTGGTGCTTGGCATTATGTTCGGGCCGCAGGTAAGACGCTGGGTCATGTCCGGTGTGGTACGTTTGCCGGAAAATATCCGACCGCTCGCGATGGAGACCGCGCCGCGACTGGTTCGGCCAGCGCTCTGGGCGGCATTTCTCTATGCTAGCCAAGCGGCAATGGCTGGCGGCGCCATGGACAGCACGCTGGTGCGGATCGCGTCATCTTTGTCGCTGGCCTGGTTGCTAATCCGCTTGGTGACGACCTTCCTCCCCACTGGGTTTCGCAAGCCGGCCGGTTGGGTCATCTGGATTTTTGCGGCGCTCTACGCATTCGGCATTCTCGATGAGGTGATGACCTGGTTGAGCAGTATCGGCCCGCCCTTCGGAGACCGCATCATCAGCCCGGTTTTCGTGGTACAGGCGATCGCGACTGTCGCGCTCTTCATGTTCGCCGCCAATTGGCTAGCGGGCAAACTGAAGACTCGAGTCGATGAGCTGCCGCAGGTAGAACCATCCTTGCGCATTCTGATGGGCAATGCGGTCCAAGTCGGTTTGTTCTTCGGCGCGGCCCTCCTGGCCATGGCGGGACTCGGCATTCCATTGTCCGGCCTTGCGGTTTTAGGGGGTGCGATTGGGGTCGGTCTCGGCTTTGGCATGCAACAGATCGTCGCCAATTTCATTTCCGGCGTCATTCTGCTCACGGACCGGTCGATCAAACCAGATGATGTGATCGAGGTTGACGAGACATATGGCGTCGTCAAGTCTCTGGGCCTCAGATATGCCTCTGTCATCACTCGCGATGGCAAGGAGCACCTCATCCCGAACGAAATGCTGATCACGGACAAAGTCGTGAACTGGTCTTATTCCAATAAGGAAGTGCGGGTGAAACGGCGGCTGCGGGTTGAGTATGAAACCGATCTGCGCCAGGCCGTCGACCTGGTTCAGAAAGGCGCGATGGAAACCGATCGCGTCCTGGCTCGGCCGGCGCCGAAATGCCTGGTCATGGAGTTCGGCGACGAAGCGATTGAGATTGAAGTCCGGTTCTGGATCAATGATCCCGAGAATGGGGTCTCGAATGTCTCGTCTGCGGTCATGCTGAACATTTGGGACAAGTTCCGTGAGGCCGGCATTGATATTCCACTGCGCCACGAGGATGTTCTGATCACACCGGGTTCAACGCTGAAGGTCGAGATGGTGAAGGCGACGACCAAGGACGAGACCTGATCGCGCACGCAAGCGGCTGTGTCAGACTATTTGAAGAGACGGCCTTTGCGGATGCGGTCGATGAGTAAGATCCAACCGCTCAGGACCATGGTCAGACCCAAAAATGCGGCGAGCTTCAACCACCAGGCATCAATCCGGTCATCGCCAGTAAAGTCGAGAATATGAAAGCGCCAGAGAATATCGAAAATTCGCCATTTCGTGGTGCGAACTGACTGAATCTCACCTGAAACGGCATCAATATAGATACGCTGTTTCCGTGGTTCGTACTCTAGTATCCAGGCCGGCATCGGACCGCCATATTCCCGCAACGGATTCTCATCGATCCGATAAGTGACTGTCAGCTTTCCTAAGCCCTCTGGCTGATCGCCGAAGCGCGCGATCAAGGCCTCGATGTCTTGATCTGTGAGAGGTGACCGCACCGAACCTGTCCTTGCATCGATCATTTGTCGGCCGGACGCCGTTTGGAGCAACCAGACCGGTTGACCCAGAAAGGGTTTGAGCTGCAAACCTGTCACGGCGTTATCCGCCTGTTCGACGACTTGTTGTGCCGAAACGGAAATGGTCATGTCGGATAAATCGCCATGATCGATAGATGGACGCCATGGATCGCCGCGAATCTCTTCGATCGGATAGAGCGAAAAAAACAGCCCGCTGGCTGTCCAGGACAAGAGCAGCAATCCAGCCACCAATCCGATGACCTTATGAATGCGCGCTGTGCGCCGGGCGCTTGTCGACATGGTCACACACTCTCTCTGCAAAGACGCGATTAGTTGGTACAATCCGGTATACTAGAAAAGCTTCGTCATGCGTAATGGGGACACTGCGCCACATCCCGGAAAAAATAACAAAAGAGTCATAAAAACCCTATTGACCACACTTGTAGTCATCGGTATTGACCACAATTGTAGTCAAAAGGTGAGATGATGAGTCTACAAATTACGCCTGCTGAATTGGAAATCATGAAAGTGCTGTGGAAGCGGCCTGGCATCGGGGCGTCGGAAATTGTCGACGCACTGGACGGTGAACAGGATTGGAGCCCGCGCACTGTGAAGACCCTGCTGTCGCGCCTGGTCGAGAAGGGCGCGCTTGATACGATCGCGGAAGGCCGACGTTATCTCTACCGTCCGCTGATCGCCAAGCGTGACTATCAAAAGAAGGAAGCCGGACAATTGATCGACAAATTGTTCGGTGGACGCGCGGCCCCGCTGGTGGCGCAATTGGCTGATGCTCGCGGGCTCAGCAATGACGACATTGAAGAACTCGAAGCTCTGTTGGGGAGACTGAAGCAATGAGCTGGACAGAATTTCATCCATTTATCCAAGAAGCGACGCTGACCACTCTGGCCGTTGGCCTCCTCGTCCTGCTGGTCCTGGTCATCCGGAAGCCATTCGCGAAACGCTATGGCGCGAAAGCCGCTTATTTGCTCTGGGCCTTGCCGCTCGCGCGTTTTGTTACGCCGCCATTGCCAGGCAATTGGTCGCTCGCGGGCTTGCTCGGGTTCTCGCGCCCGGGGCCGACACCAGACGCGGCGAACGATCTAACATTCGAGGTCGCGAATGAATTTGTAGCCGTCCCCGCCGAAGCGATTTGGGCGACGCCGGTTGAATCCGCAGAGCTTGGCGCGACGCCGCCCGTCTTGCCAACCTTTGAAGAACTCTCAGCCACCGCGACCGCAGCGCCAGTCACAGACGCCGTCGTGCCGGCTGGCATAAGCTTGCTAGAGGCCACCCTGGCCCAGGCGCCCCTGATCCTGACGTGTGTCTGGATAACCGGGGTGGTCCTCTGGCTTGGACGCTCAGTCTATCAGCAGCGCCAATTCCTAGAACTGATCGCAGCGGATTCCGAGCCTGCCGAGCCAGCCACAGTGGCGGAAACAATCCGGATTGCAAAACAACTTGGCATCAAGCGTATCCCGGATGTACGCGCCAGCCTGCTGTGCAGCGGCCCACTGGTCACCGGCCTCACTAAGCCTGTCATCCTGCTGCCAATGTGGTTCGAGGACGATTATGAAGTCGCTGAGCGTCGTGACGCGCTGGTGCACGAGCTGATGCACTTGAAACGCCGCGACCTTTGGGCGTTCCAGGCCGCCCGTATCGTTGCCGCGACCCAATGGTTCAATCCTCTGGCTTATACGGCGCTGCGGGCCTTCCGCACCGATCAAGAAGCGGCCTGTGATGCCGACGTGATCGCACGCGCCAAACTGTCTCCTGCCGCTTATGGCCGGACTCTGGTCAAGGCCGCGCGCCTTGCCCGCCCCTCGGACCGTCGCATCGCTGCGGCGAGCCTCACTCTCGCTCATCCCATAAAAGAAAGACTAATAATGATGACGCACCCCACTCCCACTCTGCGCAGCCGTCTCATGGGAGGCACGCTTGCGGTCGCTCTCGGCGCTGGCGCAATCTTTGCCACCGCATCCTGCACCTCTTCCGTGGCGCAAGAACTCGACGGCGCCCCGCAAGAGTCGACCGTAATCGAAACGGATGGCGAGAATGTCTTCGTCATGAAAGGCGACCATGACATGAGCTTCGCAGTGACCGTCGATGGCGAAACCTTCTCTTTCGATATGTCAGACCTGCCACCTATGCCGCCAATGCCAGCCATGCCGCCCTTTGATGGCATGATGTTCGAGCAGGACGGCAACAGCTTCCATATGGAGTTTGATACCGAGAAGCTGCAGGCCATGGAAGACAGCCCAGAATTCGCTGAATGGGAAGCCAAGATGGAAGCCTGGGGCGAAGAAATGGAAGCCTGGGGCGAGCTCGTCGAAGAACGCGCGGAAGCCTGGTCTGAGGAAATGGAGCCCCGAATCGAAGCCTGGGCAGATGCTCAATCCGATCGCTGGGAGAACCAGATCGAACTGATGGTCGAACGCGCGGAACGCGATGCCGAACGCGCTGAAGCCCAAGCGGATCGTGCGATGGAACGTGCAGAACGGAATAGAGAGCGTGCCGAAGCCCGCGTCGAGCGTAAGAATCGCTGGGTCTGGTCTCGTGGCGAAGGTAATAATGGCGGCGCATATGACGGCGTCACCTCACCTGAAACGCGCGATTTTGGCACCAAGTCCTTCAACAAGATTGATGTCGGCAGCGGGATCGCCATGGTCTACACCCAAGATCCAAATGCGTCTGTCACCGCCACGCTGGAGCGCGGCAAGTGGGACCAGATCGAGATCAAAGTCGAAGGCGACACATTGGTGGCTCGCAAGAAGAAAAACTCCAATTGGGGCCGCTATGGTCCGCGGATCACAGTCTATGCCGCGTCACCGAATCTGAGCGCAATCGACGCCTCGTCTGGGTCTTCCTTCAAAGGCAATGTGGTCGCTGGAGATCTCGACATTGATGCCTCAAGCGGCTCATCTCTTTCGATCGAAGGCGCCTGCAAGGACCTTAATCTCGATGCCTCCTCCGGCTCCAGCATCTCGCTCGACAAGCTGGAATGTGAAACCGCCGTGGTCGATGCTTCAAGTGGTTCCTCGATCCGCGTCTATGCTTCGCAAAGCGTCAATGTCGATGCCTCAAGCGGTTCATCCATCTCCGTCAGCGGCAAGCCGACAGATGTGACCACAGACAAGTCTAGCGGCGCCTCCGTCCGGATCCGCTAGACCACACAAACCCGCTCTCCTCCCTGGAACCCAACGCACAGGTTTCTCTTGAGAGCGATAACCCCGCCATCTGGCGGGGTTTTTTGTTTGTTGGGCCACTCATTCCATTCTCGCATAATTGAATTCACCCCGCCCCAACTACCCATCTCGGCCAGACGCGCCATCTTGTTCGCAACGCAGCAGAATAGGAGGCTCACATGATTGAGATCAGACGCTTTTCCGACCTTGGAACTTTTGAGAATGACTGGCTAAACGCGCATTATCATTTCTCATTCTCGCATTATTACGATCCGGCCCGCATGGGTCATGGCAAATTGCGGGTCTGGAATGATGATACGATCAAGCCGAATACCGGCTTCCCGCCGCATGGTCATCGCGACATGGAGATCATCACTTATGTCCGCACAGGCGCCATCACACACCAGGATTCAATGGGCAATAAAGGCCGTACCGAGGCCGGTGATGTGCAAGTCATGAGCGCTGGCAATGGCGTCCAGCATTCGGAATGGAATGCGGAAGACGAGAACACCACCATTTTCCAACTCTGGATCGAACCGGCACAAACCGGCGGCAATCCGGATTGGGGCGCCAAAGCCTTTCCCAAGGCCGACCGGTCTGGTGAATGGGCCATTCTGGCCAGCGGGCATGGTGAGTCCGAGGCACTGCCAATCCGACAGGATGCAGCCGTCCTCGGCGCAACCCTGAAAGCCGGTGAGAAGCTCGACTATGAAGTGAAAGCCGGACGGTTCGGCTATCTCGTCCTCGCGGCGGGATCGGTTGAAGTGAATGGTGAGATCCTGAACGCTCGCGATGGCGCAGCGATTTCAGGGGGCACCAAACTGACCTTGACCGGGGTTGAGGACGCCGAAATCGTGTTCGTTGACACGATCTAAAATCGGCCTCTCAGCCACGTGATTGGAACAAGATGGAATTTTGCCCTATATTCTATCTTGTTCTGATCACGAAAAGGAGTCCGCTATGAAAACCATCTTCGCTGCCATCGGCGCCCTCGCCATATTACCCACGGCCGCTGCAACCGAAGTGGCGGTGACCTATAGTGATGATTTTGCTGAAGAATTGGCCGATAATTATGGCGAACGCGAAGGCGAAACGCTGACCGAAGAGATTATTGAAGATCTCGATCGCGCCTTCACCAAAGCCGGCGTTGATCCGGCGCGCGTTGACGTCATGATCGTTAATGCCAAACCAAACCGCCCGACATTCGGCCAATTGCAAGATCGCCCCGGCCTCGACTCATTCCGTTCCATCTCCCTTGGCGGCATGGAATTGGTCGGCACCGCTTATGATGCGGATGGAAACGTGCTTGCTACTCAAGAATATGGCTGGTTCGAAAACAATTTACGGGATGTCGTCGGCTCTGGCGTCTGGACCGATGCCAATCGCGCCTCTCGCCGCTTCGCCAACAAAATGGCCAAGCAGCTCAGCGACAGCTAACCGCGCTCTCCCGGATAAATCTCGCGCCCGTCAACTTCCAGACGGAACAGATCCGGGCGCGAGTAATGCCCCGCCGGGTCACTGGCGACTTTGCAAGCGCGCGCCAGGGCCAGATCTGCATCTGCGACCAGCAAGCCTTCTTCATTGGTCAGAACCCCAGCGACGATTTCGCCGCGCGGATCAATAATGGCACTGCCGCCATTATGATCAAATTCATACAGAGACTGAAACCGCTCGGGCACATGCGCTTGCAGGCGCAGGCCCGCTGAGCAGATCACCCAGGCCCCGGCTTGACTGGCAAAAGCCCGGCTGAGCAAAAGCTGCCGGGCCCAGACTGGCTGGCTTGGCGTCTGCTCCGGCTCCCGTCCTGGCCAGGCCGCAACATGGACGTCAACGCCCTGCGCCATCAGCGCATAGGCGGGCAGCACGGCATTATGTTCCCAGCAATTCAAAGCCGAAAGTCGGCCCCAGTCGCGCGCGACCGGGTGCAAGCCCTTGGCGTCGCCATCGCCCCAGACGGAGCGTTCGTGATGCGTCGGTTTCAGTTTGCGATGGCGGTTCAGAACATCTCCATCGCGCCCAATGGTCAGCATCGTGCAATAGAGCGTTGCCTCGGTTTGGGGGTCGAGTTCATTC
This sequence comes from Pseudomonadota bacterium, assembly GCA_039818185.1. Lineage (GTDB taxonomy): Bacteria > Pseudomonadota > Alphaproteobacteria > Caulobacterales > Hyphomonadaceae > Henriciella. The sequence continues at coordinate 62,003 of JBCBUI010000001.1, read as the reverse complement.
ACCCCGATCACGAGGTCCGCTTTGGCCCGCTTGGCCGCTTGGCAGAGCGCCGCCACTTCGGGTCCGTCCAGGCGCACGCCATTCTTGAGCAGCTCGCTGGCAGCATCCCACCAGGTGTCAGACAATGGGCTGTCGATGAAAAACGGATAGCCTGGCAACCAGGCTTCGCCAAAGGCAATGACGTCTGGTTTTTCCTTGGCGGCCTGATCGATCCAGGAAATGGCTGATTCGAGGCTGGCTTGCTTATCAAATAGAGACGGGGCGGCCTGAACGGCGCACAAACGAACAGTATCAGTCATGCGTCCCGATACGCCGGATGCCTGCCACTCGACAAGGGCCTCACGCAAACTGTGATCAGGTGAGGCTATTCGGAAAGGAATGACGCACGTAAGGCATCGCGCTGATCTGCCCCAACGCCCAGCGTTTCGCGAAGATAAGTATCCACATTGCCGGACTGCTCCTGGATACTCTCAAGCGCCGCTTCCAGGAATTTCACGTCGACGCCGACAAAGGGGTGATAGACGGCATGATCATAATCCTTGCCAATATGCTCATTGAACAGACGCGCCATTTCCGGCAGGCGCGTGGCCACATCAGCTGCCTCATTGGTCAGTTCATAATCGGCAAAAATGGCGTCGCGATCGACGCCGAGAACATGATGCGTCAGCGCGCAGAGAATACCCGTCCGGTCTTTGCCCGCAGCGCAATTGACCACAGCGGCCTCTTGCTTGCCCAGCGCGGCAATGGCTTTGAACCAGGCCGAGAAGGTCTCGATATGCTGCGCCTTGTATGGGGCCGCGCGATAATAGTCGACCATCCAGCCATGCGCTTTCGGCGCATCGACCGCGACTTCTGTCAGGAACCGGACATGCGGTGCCTGAGTCGCTTCCCCTTGCTCGCTTGAGATGACTTGCACGCCATTGACGGGCCAGCGATGGCCATGCCGTTCGCGTTCGTCCGGCCGGCGCAAGTCTGCCTGAACTTTGATATTGTAATCGGCCAAGGCTGCCATGTCGGCATCGCTCGCCTCACCAAATTGCGCGGAACGAAACAGGACGCCCGTCCGCACCGGTCGTCCACCGGCGCCATCATAGCCGCCAAAGTCTCGAAAGTTTCGAATATTCTCGAACGTCTTTACGCGATCCTGCATGTTCGGGCTCCTTGGCGTCCGTGCGCGTGACCTAGAGCGAAATGCATGAACCGTCCACGCTGACGCAAGGCAAGCTCCCCCCCTATGGGTCAATTGAAAACGTCGACATCATGCCGCCCGGTATAAGCAAGCTCGCGATAGATCGCCGCCGTGAGATAGGCTCCGATCACGGCAGACACGACATCGATCAATGAGTCCACAGCCAGGATTGGCCCCGGTGTGCGCACGTCGCTGGCCAATCCGGTCATGAACAGCACGAATGACACGCCAATTATACCCATGACATAGATCACATAGGCGCCAAGCACGGGCCAGAAATGCCGGCGGATATAGTCAAAGCTGCCGCGCAGAGCATCTGTCGGCCCAACGCGTTCCGCTAATAGAACCGGGATCGCGACCGCCCAAAGTACTGCCAGCGCAAGCCCCGGCAGGACGAGCAGCAAAACCCCGACCAGAATGCCAAGACCACTCAGCAAAGTCAGAGCCAGCATCGCAGGATACCGCCGACTGGCCTCGCCCGTGACCTGCATCGGGCCGAGACCATCATCACTCAGCGCAACGAGATAGATGACAGCCAGGAAGAAGGGGTCGAGCAGGAACGTCGTCGACAACAGACCTAAACCCTGTGTCAGACCTAACATGTGATCGAGCGAGTAGAGCGCGAACTTGGCCAGTACCCAGAATGAGGCAAACCGCGCAATGCGCAGTGCATCTCGGCTGAGCAACCACCACCAGCCGGACATGACGCGGCCAAAGTCGAAAGAAGAGGGTGCTGCGTTCATCAGCGGAAGGGGGGCTCGTCAAAGGCGCGCAATTTGCGGCTATGCAGTTTGGCGTCACCACTGGCCAGCTTTTCCAGCGTTGCCACGCCGATCTGCAAATGCTGGCCGATCGATTTCTCATAGAATTTGTTGGCTGCTCCGGGCAGTTTGATCTCTCCGTGTAAGGGTTTGTCAGAGACGCAAAGAAGAACGCCATACGGCACGCGCAACCGGAACCCATTCGCGGCAATCGTTGCGCTTTCCATATCAATGGCAATCGCCCGGGACTGGTTGAAGCGGCGCGCGCTGTCGGAAAAACGTAGTTCCCAATTGCGGTCATCCGTGGTCACCACAGTCCCGGTGCGCAGACGTTTCTTGAGTGCTTCGCCGGACTCGCCGGTCACCTCAGCGGAGGCTTCTTGCAAAGCCATCTGAACCTCTGCGATGGGCGGAATGGGAATGTCCGGCGACAAGACATCGTCCAGGACATGGTCATCGCGCAGATAGGCGTGCGCCAAGACATAATCGCCGATCGACTGGCTGTGGCGCAGACCGCCGCAATGGCCGACCATGATCCAGCATTCCGGGCGTAGCACCGCCAAATGATCTGTAATCGTCTTGGCATTGGATGGGCCGACGCCAATATTGACCAGCGTGATGCCGGAACCGTCTTCTGCGGTCAGGTGATAAGCGGGCATCTGAAAACGCCGCCACGGTGCATTATCGATTTGCGCCCGCGCATCCGGCGTCGACTTATCGACGACCAGTCCGCCTGCGACGGACAATTCCTGATAGCGGCCACCAGAATTCAATTGCTCCAGGCCCCAATCGACAAAGGCGTCGACGTAACGATGATAGTTGGTGAACAGCAAATAGCGCTGAAAGTGCGCCACCGGCGTGCCGGTATAATGTTGCAAACGTTTGAGCGAGAAATCTGTCCGCGGTCCGTCGAACAGCGCCAGCGGACGATGATCAAACGGCTCGTACAATTCGCCATCGGCAATTTCGTCGCCAATATCGCTGAGCTCGGGGGCTGGAAACCATTTTGCCAGCTCGGCCGGATTGATTTCATCGAGGCCGCTCGCCTGGCCCTGTTCCCAGACATATGCGTACGGGATTTCAGCGGTGGATAATTGAACCTCCACCTCGACCTCATAATCGCGCAAAAGCGGCACCAGCTGTTCATTCAGGTAGCGCCGATAGAAATCTGGCTGAGTCACCGTCGTGGAATAGGTGCCGGGCTCAGACATTTTGCCGAAGGCGCGCGAAATAGGGGGCGGCGGGCCGTCTGGATTGTAGCGTATGATCAATTCCGGATAGCAAAACGCGCCATTTGCACGGGCTTCCGGATCAGGGGTTTTGCCTTCGTGCAGATAGTCCTGCAAGGCCGCGCAGAGGGCGTCCACCGACTGCGTGTAGAGCTGTTCCAGCTCACTTATGATGTCATTTGGATTTTTTAGTTTTGTCATGGCCTCCTTTGGCGCAAACCCGCTTTTGGGTCAACGTCGCAGACCGGGCTATCACTCAGATGTCACACGGTAGAGCCGAACCACGCCATCGGTTTCGGTGAGCCCATCAATCGGTTCCAGCCAGTCAGGAATATCGTCGCGATTCATTTGCGCCGCAAACCCGTCCGGCCAGACTTTGCCATATCGATTGGTCTCACCCAGCCTGTTACAATAAGCAAGATGTGTCGCGCCCATCTCCAAAAGGCGCTGCTGTGCTAATTCAGGCGGACCGATCAGGACCGAATTGGCGCGATCTATTCCACGCACATTGCGGTGATACGGACCGACAAAGACGCTATGCGGCGTGCGCAATAGAACCGGTATGCCGAGATCAATTGGCGTATGAACGCGCATATGGGGCATTCCTGCCATGGCCAGGAAATTCTCCGGCGCCACACACTCCATGCTTAGCGCTTCCATCGTCTCCCCAGACGAGTCCGCGGGCGACGTCATATTCCCTAAGTTCCGCCACAGCATCGGCGACAGTAGCAGTACGGCGCACGCAAACAGCAATAATCCACCAGGCCCGCGTCTTGAACGCCAGGCATCGAATAAATGACCCGCCAGCCAGCCTGCCCCAATCAGCGCGAATAGGTGGGAAAAGGACTGTCCGCGCAATTGCCAGACCGTCGCCAGGATGGCCAGTACGAGCAAGAGGAAAACGCCAACACGCGCCAACCTTTGCTGCGGCTGAGCGCGAAGAATCATCCAAAGGCTGGCCAGGCCGGCCGTCCCGATGAATCCATAGACCCAGATCACGCGCTCAAGATCCGACTGCAACAATTGTGGCAAGGACTGCGCTTCATCAACCGCCCCGAGCCAGGACTCGCGCACGGAGTCCGGAACCGCCGCATAAGGATCGCCGAAACAGGCGGGGTTTACGGCAATGAAGACGGCCAGTGTCGCGCTGGCCGCCAGCCCGCCAGCGACGAACCGCTTTGGCCAAGTGTCCAACCATCCGCCAAATACGCCCAGAACCGCCAATAATACACCGCCAAACGATAAAGCCGCCCAATGCGAGGTGCCATAAGCATCGCAAACCATGCGTCGATCGCTGAGTCCCGGCGCATCCAAGACCAGAAACAGAGACGCGAAAACAGCCAGGGCGATACCGAAGGTCGCTAACCTGACTCCTTCCTGATGCCCGCGAACAATCCAGAACAGGCCGAGAATGGAGATCAAACCGCCGGCATAAGGCAGCGCTTCAATCGCAATGCTGAGGGCCGCGCACAGACATACGGCCAGAACAATGCCGGATCTTGCCGAATACTGTTTGGAGACTAGGGCCGCCAGGCCAGCGAGAATTAAAACGGCAACAAAGCCGTGATGATCAATGCGACCCGGCCAGAAATTGTAAATCGCAGCAGACCCTGTGAAGAAGAACAGGCCGCAAACCTGACCCGCGCGGCTAACGCCCAGCCGCTGCATGATGAGACTGATCAGGGCCAGAACTGATGCCAGCAGAATCAGGGGCCACAGCCCGACCGCCAGCCCTTCCGCTGTAGACTTCCCGATCAGAGGCCCCAAGATGGCTATGAATCCGGCCAGGAACAGATCAGGCAACCGCGACCAATGCATGTTTCCACCTTCCGGTGTCAGCAATCGCGATTGATCGACATCGAACCAGGCTTGTCCGGCCAGAAGATCACGCACTTGCTGCAAGCGCATCATATCATCAAGCCCAGGCAAGACGCCGGTCATCAATTCCGGGATGCGCAATGAGAGCAAGACGATCATCGTCAGGCCGAACCCCCATAACATCCATTTACCATCGCCAAGCGCGCCATCTCGGCGGAAAAGTGAAGAAGCCATTAGGAAATTGCCGTCTTAGCCTTACCTGTCTTTAAGCATGTCCGAGCTATCACATATGGAAGTTACCGAAAGGCTTCGACCATGTGGCAAGAGGATAATGCCTCTCGGCCGGTTGCCATCTCCGCACCGAGCCCTGCGCGTATCGCGGTCACCATCCCGTGTTACAATGAAGCCATCACGATCGCGAAAGTGATCAAAGATTTCCGCCAGGCTCTGCCCGATGCGGATATCTATGTCTTTGACAACAACTCGACCGACAATACCGCGCAAGTCGCGCGCGACGCAGGCGCAATTGTTCGCTCAGAACAACGCCAGGGCAAAGGCCATGTCGTCCGGCGCATGTTTGCAGATGTCGAAGCAGACATCTATTTGATGGTCGACGGTGATGACACTTATGACGCCTCGATCGCCCCAACGCTGATTGAGCTGCTGAAGCGCAATCATGTCGATATGGTGGTCGGCACACGGGCAGATGTGACGAAGGATGCTGGCCGCGGTGGGCATGCTTTTGGCAACAAGCTTTTCAACAAGATTTATGGCCGCTTGTTTGGCAAACAGTTCTCGGACATCTTTTCCGGTTATCGCGTTTTCTCGCGCCGGTTTGTGAAATCCTTCCCGGCTGTCTCAAGCGGCTTTGAGATCGAGACTGAGATGTCGGTCCATTGCAGCCAGCTCGGCATTCCGACGCTGGAGCGCCCAACCGTTTACGGGGTCCGGCCAGAGGACAGCCAATCCAAGTTGCGTACGTTCCGCGATGGCTTCCGCATCCTCGCCATGTTCGCCATGCTGGCCAAGGAAACGCGCCCGGCCGCTTTTTTCGGGACTCTCGGGTTTGGACTGGTCTTGCTCGCCGCAATTCTGTCAGCACCTTTATTAGCCACGTATGCTCAGACCGGTCTCGTGCCGCGTTTCCCGACCGCCATCCTGGCCACCGGCTTGGTCGTGACCGCTACCATTTTGGCGGTCTCCGGTCTTATTCTGGACAGTCTGGCGCGGGCGCGCATTGAAGCGAAGCGCGCCGTCTTCTTGAGCCTCAAGACGCCGGATTGGAACAGATGAATCGCCAGCTGCTGGGGCAGTTTGGAAAGTTTGCGTTTGTCGGCATGGTCGGCTTCATCGTCGATATCGGCATCACGCTGACGCTTGTGGCCATGGAACTCAGCCCCTTCTGGGCCCGGGTGTTTGGCATCGCGATCGCCATGTTCGCGACCTGGCGCTTGAACCGAAGCTTGACCTTTGGCGCCAGTAAAACCAGCCAGGCCAGCGAAGGCGTCCGATATTTCACGGTCGCGATTTTCTTCGCGATGGTGAATTATGCGATTTATGCCGCGCTGCTCTTGAGCATTCCGGCGCTATCTCCAGCGCTGGCAGTGCTCATCTCGGTTGGGTTTTCGAGCAGCTTATCTTTCCTCGGATATCGCTATTTCGCGTTCAAGACAGACGCTTGACAACATGCCCCATTTTGCGGCCAGGTTTGGCATCGCGTTTGCCGTAAAGCGTCAACACTGCGTCATCGAGTAAATCTCGTGGCGGGTTCAAGGCTTCCTCCCCCAACAGATTGAACATCTCGACATCATGATAGCGGGTGACGTCACCCAGCGGCCACCCTGCGACGGCACGGATATGTTGCTCAAACTGTCCGGTGGCGCAGGCTTCAGGCGTCCAATGTCCGGAATTGTGCACCCGCGGTGCAAACTCATTGGCCAGTAATGCACCATTTTCAAGGACAAAGAATTCCAAAGCCAGAACGCCAACATAATCCAATGCGTTCGCGAGCGCTTTCGCCGCCGCACAAGCCCGATCCGCGACGTCTGCATCGACATTTGCTGGCGCCGTTGATTTTCGAAGAATGCCATTCACATGCTCATTGCGGGGCAGGTCATAACAGATTGACCGGCCCGTTTCGTCGCGGGCAATAATAACCGAGACTTCGCAGACAAAGGGCACCATGGCTTCCAGAATACAGGGCGCATGGCCGAGCGATTTATGTGCCGCTTCGAAATCATCGCCGGCTTCCAGGCGTGCCTGACCTTTGCCATCATAGCCATCGCGGCGTGTTTTTAAGATGCCCTGCCCGCCAAATTGCGCGATCGGTTCGGTGATGTCAGAGGCCTGATCCACTGTGGCGAACCCAGCCGTGTCGATGCCACAGGATTGCAAGAAGGATTTTTCAACAAACCGGTCTTGAGAGACTTCCAGCGGTTTTGCGCCGGGGCGAACCTGAACACCCGCTTTGATTAACGCCTCTGCCGCGCTGACCGGTACGTTCTCGAATTCATAAGTGACCACATCACATGTCTGCGCCCAGGCCAGTAGCGCGTCTGGGTCATCATATGCGCCTTCGATATGGCTGGCTGCGACACGCGCCGCAGGACAGTCTTGCTCCGGACAATAGATAGAGACATCAAAGCCCAGCTGCGCGGCCGCGCTGGCCAGCATACGACCCAGCTGACCGCCGCCGAGAATGCCAATCGTAGCACCAGCTTTCAGGGCGCTCATGCGTCCGGGGTCTCTTGCACGGCCGCTGACTGCGCCGCGCGGAACGCATCGAGTTTGTCAGCCACCTCGGCGTGTTCAAGCGCGACAATGGATGCCGCCAGAATGCCCGCATTCGCGGCCCCTGCCTCTCCTATTGCCAATGTGCCGACCGGAATCCCCTTTGGCATTTGCGCAATCGATAGAAGGCTATCGATGCCGTTCAGCGCCTTAGACTGGACTGGAACCCCAAGTACTGGAAGCGGCGTCATCGAGGCCGCCATGCCCGGCAAATGGGCCGCGCCGCCCGCACCAGCAATCAGGACTTTCAATCCTCGCCCTTTCGCGGATTTGGCATACTCAAAAAGCCGGTCGGGTGTGCGGTGCGCGGATACGATCTTGGCTTCGTATGCAACACCGAGATCGTCGAGGATCTCACATGCTTTTTGCATAACCGGCCAATCAGACTGACTGCCCATAATCACGCCAACGACAGGCGTCTCACTGTTCGAGGTTCGGGCCATAACTGCCCCCCGTTTCAAAGCGCGCAACATAAAAATCTTGCTTGCCGCGTCAACCATGTCGCCACTAGGCGTTACAGTGCATATCCATTAGACTTTCGGCATGGCAGAATCGGTCGAACAGTTTCCTGATCTGACAGAAGCAGATGCGCGGCAAAAAGCCCGCCGAGATTTGGTGGCAGCGATTGGGCTCAACCCCGATGCCCTGCCCCGAAATGTCCGCGCCGCCGTTGAGGCATTGGCCGGCGAAGTCCTGAGTCTGAGAGAAGACCGCGCGCGCTTACGACAGGAATTGGAAAACGCCGCACACTTGGCCGACCGCGATACGCTGTGTCCGATCTTCAATCGCCGCGCGTTCGAACGAGAAGTGACTCGCGAGATTTCTCTAGCCGAGCGATATGGCACGCCGCTTTGTCTGATTTTCATCGATCTTGACAGGTTCAAACTGATCAATGATCGATTTGGCCACGCCACCGGCGATCGAGTCATTCAGCATGTCGCGCAAACATTGGTCGACCATGTCCGGCAGAGTGACATTGTCGGGCGATTGGGCGGCGACGAATTCGGGATCGCGCTCACGCATGCAGAATTGTCAGACGCGCAAGCCAAAGCACTCAGCCTTGAGTCGATTATCAGCAGCCTAACCGTGCGCGATGCCGAGAATGCGCAAATGGAATCAATTCAGCTTGGCGCCTCTTGCGGCACAGTGCAATGGCATCGAGGGCGGGATGCGGCAAGCCTGATTGGCGAGGCAGATGAGACCATGTTTCGACGCAAGAACGAAAAAAAGCGAGCGCGATAGACCCTCGCAGAGCAAGAATTTTTTAAAATTGGGAAAGATCGCGCCGACGCCGTGACTCAGTGATCAACCTATGGTTATCTGTTGCCATAAAGACACAGAGATCATTTCACCAAGAAGGAGCATGCTAATGTCACTGCAAGGTCGGATCGAAGAGCTCACCAAGCGCCATGCAAAAATCGACGAAAAGATCCACGAAGAACAAAAAAGACCAGCGGGTGACGACACAACGATAAAAGATCTCAAGCGACAGAAACTTCGGCTTAAAGAAGAGATTGGTATGCTGCGCGCGAGTTAAGCGCTGAACGGCTCAATTGCGGGCCCGCTCAGCTCTTGAATTTGAGCTGGCGGGAGCGCGCAAATGGATAAACCTGTAACCCTGATTATCGGGCTCGGCCAAACGGTCGGCGATGCGATCGTGCGCCGGTTTCTCGATGAGGGGCACGCTGTCCTGGCGGTCGATCCGGATGCAACCTTGCTGGATGAGTTAAGGAAGACCACAGGCGACAAGATTGCCTATCATCACGGTGCGGTTCACACCAAGCTCGGTTTGCGCAATGCCATGGCGGCGGCCCTGGAATCCTATAATTTTGTTGACAATGTCGTCCTGATACCACCGCTGCCCGAACCAGATCGGCTGCTGGATCTCGACATGGAAGATTTCGAAACCGTATTGATGAAAACCGCGCGCGGGGCCGTGCAGGCCTTGCGTGTGTTTGCGCCAGAACTGATCGCAGAACGTCCAGAAACAGAGAACGCAGCCGATCGCTCTCGTCAGACAGGGACGTTCACCTTCGTCTTATCCCTCGGAGCGAAAATGGCGCAGCCCGGCTGGTTTAGCGAAGTTGTCTCGCAGCACGCCATCCTCGGCATTGTGAAAGCCGCTGCGATTGAGCTTGCGGAAGAAGCTGTGCGCGTCAATGCGATTGTCGCGCTCCGACCGCGGGCCGAGGGCCGCGAGCCCTGGTTGAAGGATCGCACGCCGATGGGGCGGCCGTCACTCGCTGAAGAGATCGCCGAAACCGCCTGTTTCCTAGCCAGTCCAAACAGCGCCATCATAACCGGAGAAGCGATCACCCTGGATGGTGGGCGTCGCTTCTTATCGGGTTTGATTGAAGGGGATGAGGACTAACCCTCTTCACCTTATTTCGGATGGCAGATGACCGGCATCCAAGTATAGCCTTTGACGAAGGCACCTGAAGTCAGGCTTGGCTCGTCCAGCACTTCAACATGACTGAAGCGCTCCATAATCTCTTCCCAGAGAATGCGCAGCTGCAGCTCGCCGAGACGGTTGCCGACGCAACGATGAATGCCGAAGCCGAAGGACAAGTGATTGCGCGCCTGTTTGCGATCAATGATCAGTCGGTTCGGATCTTCTTCCCAGAACCGCTCATCACGGTTGCCGGAAACATACCACATGGCGATCTGATCGCCTTTCTTGATCGTTTTGCCATGCATCTCAACATCTTCGAGTGCGGTGCGACGCATGAAGGCAAGCGGCGTCTGCCAGCGGATGACTTCTGATACCATGTTCGGGATCAGTGATGGGTCCGCTTTCAGCTTGGCATATTCTTCCGGGAACTTGTTGAGGCCGTAGACAGAGGCGGTCATCGAGTTGCGGGTCGTATCATTGCCGCCAACGATGAGCAGGATAACATTGCCGAGCAATTCCATCGGCGTCATGTCTTTGGTCTTCTCGCCATGCGCAAGCAGGCTCATCAGATCGTTGCGCAGCGGCTCCTGTTGTTTCTTCTGGAACAATTCCATGAAGGTGCCGAGGCATTCCATGAGCTCGGCGCGCCATTGCTCTTCACCGCCCGGGCAAATGTCAGGGTTCTCTCGATTGGTTGTGACGTCAGACCAGCGGGTAAGTTTGCGGCGATCTTCGAATGGGAAATCAAATAACGTGGCCAGCATCATCGTCGTCAGCTCGATCGAGACCGTATCGACCCAATCAAATGGTTCGCCTACCGGCACAGCATCGAGAATTTCCTTGGTCCGGGCGCGGATCAAAGGTTCGAATTCTTTCAACATGTTCGGCGCCACGGCGGGCTGCACGGTTTTTCGTTGCTCAGAGTGTTTCGGCTCATCCATGGCAATGAACATAGGCAGCTCGAAATCTTCAATTGGTTCACCGAGGACGATGCCGCCATGTTCCCAGCTTGATGAGAAACGCTTGTGATCAATGTCGATTTTCATCACGTCTTCATAACGCGTAACCGACCAGAAGCCGCCCGCAAAGCTGTCTTCGGTCCAGTGTAATGGGTCTTCATCCCGCATCCGCTTGAACAATTCCCAATACGCGCCTTTGCGCCAGATTTCAGGATCGATCAGATTCATCTCATCGAGCGGAATCGTAGATGTGTCCGGGATCGGCGCATCAAATTCCAGATAGCCAGGATGTAAAGGTTCGCGCGCCGTGATTTTCGGGCGGTCGAGATTATGGGGAATCTTGGTCAGCGTGTCTGCCATCTGGAGCCTCCGTGAATGCGATCGTTGCTCGTCGCAAATATGACGTTGGCGTCAGCGTAACACAGCTCTGATGAAAAAACTATGACGCATGCGTCACTTTTTTCACTTTTATGCGAGATATCGCTCGTTTCTTGCCCTTCGAATCGCAGATTCCAAGGCATCTTTCAGACTTTTGCGTTCGCCCGGGGTCAGAAATCGGCCAATCACCCAGGCTTTGCCAGCATGCGCCAGTTTGAGCTCACTCGGGCGGCGTGTGGGGTGCTCGAGTTGCACCCGCGTGAATGCGGTTGGCAGGCTGGCTTCACGCGGCTTTTGACCGGGCCGGGTATGGAGCAAACGAATCTTTTCAGCTGTCACGCGGACCCGCGTCTCTTGTTTCAACGAGCGAAAACTCCATTGAAATGCGAGCCAGATGACCAGCGCATCCAATCCAAAGAATCCGATCACTGGAAAGGCGCCCAATGAAACAAAGGCCAGACCCGCAATGAAGCTCATCGCCACAACCACGGCCATCACCAGAGTAAACGCACGCGGGCTGAGCGAGCGATTTGGGGTCAGCGTCGCATCGAAATAGATGGTTTCGGTCTCTGCGGTCATGATTAGGAGTATAGGTCAGAAATTCGCACCAACCACAAGCGCGGTGTCGTGTCGCAAGAATCGGATTTTCAGCGCCGCCCTTCTGGCCTAGATAGCAATCATGGCAGCAGCAAAATCAAAACCAAAACGCAAACGCGCGCCCCGAACCTTTGGCCTGGAAAAAGCCGGCGTGCTTTATGAAAGGTTGGCGAAAGACCGTCCTAATCCCAAGACGGAATTGGACTTCGTCAATCCCTACACACTGGTCGTCGCGGTAGCCCTGTCCGCGCAAGCTACAGATGTCGGCGTCAATAAAGCCACCAAAGACTTGTTCAAGATCGCCGATACGCCGGAAAAAATGCTGGCGCTCGGGCTTGAAGGGGTCGAGCAGCACGTCAAAACGATCGGTCTGTGGCGCAACAAAGCCAAGAATGTCATCGCGCTGAGCCAGATGATCCTCGACGAGTTTGATGGCGTGGTTCCACAGACGCGCGACGAGCTGGTGCGCTTGCCTGGCGTTGGTCGAAAAACGGCGAATGTCGTCCTGAACGAAGCGTTCGGACAGCCCACCATCGCGGTTGATACGCATATTTTCCGCGTGTCGAACCGGACCGGCCTCGCGCCTGGCAAGGACCCGGATCAGGTCGAAGCCAGCCTCGAGCGGACGACCCCAGATGAATACAAGCTCGGCGCGCATCACTGGTTGATCCTGCATGGCCGATACACGTGCGTCGCGCGCAAGCCGAAATGCTGGGACTGTTCGATCCGTGACTTGTGTAAGTTTAAAGAGAAGACGCCTGATCCAGCCAAAACCTCGTCGCTTGGCCCGAAAGCACCCCGCAAACGCGCCGCAACAAAGGTTTGAGCTTGCGCCGTCCTGTGATCCCGCTTTAAAGCGCAGCCATGCTCAAGACCCGCATCATTCCCTGTCTGGACGTCAAGGATGGCCGCACCGTCAAAGGTGTGAACTTTGTCGACCTGCGCGACGCTGGCGATCCCGTCGCACTGGCCAAAGCGTATGACGCCCAAGGCGCAGACGAGCTTTGCTTTCTCGATATCACGGCCAGCCATGAAGGTCGCGGCACCCTGCTCGACGTGGTCAGCGCCACGGCAGAGCAATGTTTCATGCCGCTGACCGTGGGCGGCGGCGTCCGCAGCGCCGAGAATATGGTGCAGCTCTTGCGTGCCGGGGCGGATAAAGTCGCGATCAATTCAGCCGCCGTCGCTGACCCGGACGTGATCTCAAGCTGCGCCGCGAAAGCAGGCAGCCAATGCGTGGTGGTCGCCATTGATGCGCGCAAGACCGGCGACCATTGGGAAATCTTCACGCATGGCGGCCGCAAGCCGACCGGCATTAATGCGGTTGAATTCGCGAAATTGGCGCAATCCAAAGGCGCGGGCGAAATCCTGCTGACCAGTATGGACAAGGATGGCACCAAGTCGGGCTTCGATTTGCCGCTGACCAAAGCCGTCACCGATGCTGTGACCATTCCCGTGATTGCCAGCGGCGGGGCCGGCAGCGCCGAAGATCTCGCTCCGGCCATACTCGAGGCGGGTGCCAATGCTGTGCTTGCAGCCTCGATCTTCCATTTCGGGGAAGTCAGTCTAGAACAAGCCCGCGCCGCGCTGTCTGCGGCCGGCGCACCGGTTCGTCCGCTTTAGGAGGTCAATGCTATGACCAAAACACCTCTCGGGAATGCTCATGCGCTGGCCGATATGATTGGCTATCTCGCGATGACGATTGATGATCGCGCGGGCGGCGACCCAAAGGATTCCTATACAGCGAAGCTCCTTTCCAAAGGCCCGCTACATTGCGGCAAAAAAGTCGCTGAAGAGGGCGCAGAACTGGCCTTGGCGCTCGCCGCGCAAGGTAAAAGCGAAAGCGCATCTGAAGCGGCGGACCTGCTTTATCACATGATGGTTGGCCTGCGCGCCAAAGGGGTCAGTCTTGAAAGTGTGGCCAACGCCCTGCGCAAACGCCAGGGAATATCCGGGCTCGAGGAAAAAGCGGCGCGGTCTGAATGAGGCGCCAAGTTTGCGCATTCTCGTACTTCCGCCTATATGCAATCCATGCTCCGCGCTGTCACGTCCCTGCTCTGGCTGATTGCCGCACTCGCCCTTGGGTTTGAGGCGGTTGCGCAGCCATGCGATCTCAAAACGGATTTTGAGGCATCCGCGGCCCATGAGCTGATGTCTGATATGCCTTGCCACGATCACATGATGATGGCGCAAGACGCAGATCAGGCGCCATCACATCATGAGCATGAGCCTCAGACCTGCTGTTGCGCCGCTTTGCTTGGCAATGGCGTGACCACGGACGCCCCAACTTTGAGTCAACCTGTTCCAGGCCTGACGCTCTGGGCGATGCCGATGCCTGATGCGGCCAAGAGTATCCTGCTTGAGTATGAGCCGCCGCCGCCGCGCGCCTGATCCTTTCGTTCAAGGATCAACGCAACAAGGATTAAATTATGAAAAGCATCCAATATGCAGGCTTCGCGCTTGCGATTGGCTTTGCGGGTTTCGCCCCGCTGGCGGAGGCCAGACCGGTCTCTTATCCAAGCGGATGGACAGTGATGCAGCAGAATAATGGCGACTATTCCTCGCTACATGTGCATTACTCACCCACGTTCACAGATTCGATCGGGCTTTATTCCGAACGAAACTGGCAGGCCGATTGGCATTTCACAGGTGTGCAATACAATCGTCTGGTCAAACGCTGGAACCAGCCCGGATCGCAAGCCAATCTCTATTTCAAGGCCGGCGCCGGTCAGGCTGACCCGTTCGGCGATGGCGCCGATGTCGAGGCCGCTGGCTTTGTCGGCGTCGCGGCCGATTGGGAGACCCGCCGGTGGTTCGTCTCTTATGAGGGGCGGGCTTATGATCTCGGCTTCACCCAGGATACGCGGCAGTCCGCGCGGATCGGTGTGGCGCCGTACATTGGTGATTATGGCGACTTGCACACCTGGCTGATGTTGCAGGTCGAAAACCACCCCGAAGCCGAAACACCCACGACAGTGACACCGCTGGTGCGCTTTTTTTACGACGTTCAGTTGCTCGAAATCGGGTATACACCCGAAACGGAAGAGCTGTTGCTGAATTGGATTGTCCGCTTTTAGAAAGGAACAGGACAGATGAAATCTCTATTTATCGCTTTCGCCGCGACCACAATCGCCATCGCAACCCCGTCAGCACTCGCTGAAGACCAGCCGGCAACAGAGACGGCAGTCGCCGCGCAAACGCTCGTGACCGCCAAAGTGAATGGCATGGTCTGCGACTTCTGCGCCCGCGCCGTCACCAAAGTGTTCGGTAAGGAAGACGCAGTTGAAAGCGTGCATGTCGATCTCGACAATGGCGAAATCCATGTGACGCTGAAAACAGGCTCTGAGCTCAGCGATGCGCGGGTCGCCGAACTGGTCAAGAAGTCCGGCTATGACCTCGTGTCGATCGGGCGCGAAACAGCATGACCGTGGTTCAAGATGAGGTGAAAAGCCCAAGTGTGCTGCCCGCCACTTTGGCTTTGTTCACGTCCGCCACAACGCTGATCTGCTGCGCCCTGCCAGCCATGCTGGTCATGATTGGCATGGGCGCGGTCTGGTCTGGCGTGATCGGAGCCGTGCCAGGCATCACCTGGTTTGGTGCCAATAAAGGCCTTGTCTTTGGCGTCACGGGCCTGGTGCTCGCGGCCTCTGGTGCCTGGCAATGGCATGCGCGCACCCTGCCCTGCCCGGTCGACCCGGTGAAGGCCAGAGCCTGTACGCGCCTGCGCAAGATCAGCTGGACCCTATGGGGGATCAGTGTCGCAGCCTTTGCGATTGGCGGATTTTTCGCCTTTTTCCCCGACGCAGCGGCGGCCCTCTTCCTCTAAGGCAGATCTAGACAAAACGCGGTCGGGCGTTCACCGTTTCAAAAAAAGCGGAGGACGCCCGATGGCAAACCAACATGACGTGCCCCTGATCGGCTACCAACCCAATCTGCAAAGCTGGTTCGATTATATGATGGGCGGCCACAACAAGTCGCTCTTGCTTGAGATGCTGCATGATGATGTCGTGTTTCGCAGCCCCGTCGTGCACACCCCGCAAGAAGGCAAGGCAATCACGTTTGCTTACCTGTCTGCCGCTGGCAACACGCTGGGCAATGGCAGTTTCAAATATACCAACGTGTTTGATTGTGGCGACAAGGCCGTGCTCGAATTCGAGTCTGAAATGGAGGGCATCCATATCAATGGCATCGACATGATTGAGTGGGATGCTGACGGCAAGATCACCGATTTCAAAGTCATGGTGCGCCCGCTGAAAGCGATCCAGACGGTTCATGCGGCGATGGGCAAGATGCTGGAACAGATGAAAGCGCAGGCTTGAGCGCGCCGACGCTTCTGACGGCGCGGCTGGAACTCTCGGCGCCAAAACTCTCTGATTTCGAGCCGTTTGCGGCAACATGGGCCGATGAAGACGTCGTTCGCTATGTCGGCGGACAACCGCGCGACCGGCAGGATTCCTGGCTCACATTGATGCGCAATGCGGGATTCTGGGACTTGCTCGGCTATGGCCCCTGGACCGTTCGCGAGCGGGAAACCGGTGATTTTGTAGGCGATACCGGTTTTGCCGATTATCACCGTGGCATGGACCCAGATATTTCGGGCTGTCCGGAAGCGGGCTGGGTGTTTGCCCGTAAACATTGGGGCAAAGGCTATGCGACAGAAGCCCTGACCGCCACACATGCCTGGCTGGATCAGACCCATCCCGGACGCTCGGTCTGTATCATCGAACCCGATCATGCCGCCTCGATCAGGGTCGCTCGAAAGCTCGGATATCGCGATTTTGACAGCTCAGACTATAAAGGCGAGCCGATGCTGATCTTCGAACGTTACAGCCCCGAAACCTAAAAAAGCTGGCGATTCAAGCGAACCACCGTTATTTAGGCCGGATGGTTACGACATATCTCGACTTCGAAAAGCCGCTCGCTGAGCTTGAGACCAAGATCGCCGAGCTTGAAGCCGTCGCCGCCCAGGAAGGCGGTCCGCAGATCAATGATGAGTTGAAAAAGCTCAAGGACAAAGCCGCCAAGCAACTGAAAGACACGTATGCGTCGCTCAATCCCTGGCGCAAAACGCAAGTGGCTCGCCATCCAGAGCGCCCGCATTTTACCGACTATATTGAGGCCCTGTTCGAGGATTTTCAGGAACTCGCAGGCGATCGCGTTTACGGCAATGATGAAGCCGTGATTGGCGGCCTGGCGAGCTTTAATGGACAGTCAGTGGTCGTGATCGGCCACGAAAAAGGCCGCACCACGGAAAGCCGTTTGAAGCATAATTTCGGCATGGCGCATCCAGAAGGCTATCGCAAAGCGGTGCGCTTGATGGATCTGGCGGATCGCTTTGGTCTGCCGGTGATCTCGTTTGTCGACACGGCAGGCGCCTTCCCGGGCAAAGCCGGCGAAGAGCGTGGGCAAGCTGAAGCCATTGCCCGGTCGACGGAGCGCTGCCTGACCCTGAAAGTGCCCATGATTTCGCTGATCATTGGCGAAGGCGGCTCGGGCGGGGCGATTGCGATTGCAGCGGCCAATCACGTCCTGATGATGGAACATTCGATCTATTCGGTCATCTCACCTGAGGGCTGTGCCTCGATCCTGTATCGCGATGCGGCCAAGGCCAAGGACGCGGCTGAAGCGATGAAGATCACAGCCGGCGATCTGAAGAAAATGAAAGTCATCGACGGCGTTGTGAAAGAGCCTGTCGGCGGTGCACACCGCGCACCCGACAAAGCCATCAAGGCTGCGGGCAAGGCGATTGATAAAGCGCTGCAGTCTCTGCTCGAGCTCAGCGAGCAAGAGCTGAAAGTCCAACGCCGCGAACGCTTCTATGCGATTGGGCGCGAAGGGTTGAACTAGATCGGGCGCCTGCATAACCCCTGGCATTCACAGCTTATGGCAAAAGAAAAAGGGCGGCTCGAAAGCCGCCCTTTCCTATTGGGTTTGCTTCGACTTAGTTGCCGAGGCCGAAACGCTTGGTCACGCTGATCTTGAACGTCCGCCCAAATGGATTGTGTGTGTATGGGTCATAGTTCAAGTCGAATGCCGCAAATGGTGGATCTTCGTCGGTGATATTCACAACAGAGAGGCCAACATCGAGATCCCACTGGGATTGCCACGTGTAGAACGCGTCAAAAGTGGTTTGACTATCGATCTCCGCGCCAACGTTTCCTCTTGATCCCGCTGGACGCTCATCGTCATACGAGTCTGTGTGCCGCATAACACCTCGGAGGTTGTGATCGCCGAGTGAGTAATTAGCCGAAACATTGGCTTTCCACTGCGGCAAAGATCGCGAGAAGTTCGAACGGTTAAACTGTCCGACACGGTCGCCACCGGCAATTGTCACACCCGCAATATCGAAGTCGCCGACATCATACTCAATGATGTAAGTTGTATCGAGTGCGAGTTCGAACTCACCACCGCCAAGATCCCAAACATTGCCAACCCGAAGGTCAACACCGGAAGTTTGGATATCAGGACCGTTGACTACGTTTGCGCGAATACGCTCGATTCCACTCGCAGCTGGCGCAGTTGGGTCGGCAAACGTGATACGATCGAGCACGCCGCCAGAGGTTTCGCCGGCGCCAAGTGCTGCGATCGCGGCGTTCACAATTGCGTTCTGGTCCTCAACAATGATCGGATCAGAGAAATCGAAATTGTAATAGTCGACCGAAGCCGTAAATCCGCCAGTCTCGAACAGAGCACCGAGGTTAAAGCTAAACGCGCTTTCAGGGTCGAGGTTCGGGTTACCGAACTGGTCGACTGCTTTAAAAGCACCTGTCGGAGCGATAAATTGCAGTGTTGTCCCAACGCCGCCCAACTGGTTCAGAGTCGGCCCACGGAAAGACGTTTGAGCAGATCCGCGGAGCGCCAGGTTGTCATTGACCTGCCACTTGGCCGCTACTTTTGGATCGAATGTTGAGCCGACTTCGCCACCATAATCCTCATACCGCATCGCGGCCTGAACATCGACATTGTCGAAGAGTGGGATCTGGAGTTCGCCGAATAGAGCGTAGATCGTTTGATCTTCATCTCGAGCGCTACCGCCCGCGAGGAAGCTGAACGGTCCTGTTCCAGTTGGTCCCGGCGTGATGGAGAGATCACTAACTGCGTTCGGCGTCACGACGAAGGTCTCACGACGAACTTGGAAGCCGACAGCGTACCCAACGGAGCCACCGGAAGCTTCGACATTGCTTTGACCGGAAATCACGCCGTCAATGACAAACAAGCTCGTTTCACGATCATCACCAACTTCGTCGGTCAACCAGTCAGCCAAAGTTGTTGAGTTGGCCAAAGACGCATCGAATTGCGGGTTTGGTGTGCCATCAATCGCATTTGCAGCAATCGCATTGGAGAATGGATTGTAGTATTCACAACCACCCTGGCCTGCGACCGCGCCTGTCGGCACAGCACCCGTAATCGGATCCGAACAGACACCAAAGCCTGCTAGAGCATTGATAAAGCCGAGCGTATAGCTGTCATTCGTGTAGCGCGAGCCTTCGGTAAGCGAGTATGTCGCGCCGAGTTCCCAGTTTGCGCCGTTCTGGAATGTTCCAGATAGGTCACCAGACAGACGATAGTGGTCGTAAGACCGCGTTCCTTCTTGCGCGCCACCGGTTCCTGGGAAACCGCCCCAGCCGAAACTACGGCCGAAGAAGACAAGTGGTTGCAAGCCAAGTCCGCCTGTTCCCGTCACTGGATCGTATGGAACAGGTGCTCCACCCGTCAGCAATGGGGAAAAGTCTGTAAACGTCGCCGCGGCCCAAGCCGGGTTATCGGCGATATACTGTTGCAGACCTGGGTGATCAGGAAGCACAATGTTTCCGAATAGGGCTTGAGGTGGATAAGATGGGGATGTCTTCCACTCAGGAACATCCGTATACCCATACAGCCCTTCGAGGTGGAACTCCACGCCGTTGCTAAACGTACGGTTATACTCGGAGAAGATCTGATAGCGTTCTTCTTCTTCAACCAAATTGTCGAACTGGGTGAACTGGAAACGGCACAAAACGCCGCCATCTTCGCCACCAAGTGCTGAACATTGGTCATCCGAGTTGGCGAAAGCAAGCGGCGTACCTGCGGCGGCAACTCCGGGTCCAATATTTGGCGTTGCTACGAACGAGCCCGGGTTACCGATCGTAGACCATCCGCCCACCGGATTGTCTGCGAAAGGAAGGATTGCCCAGTCTTTTTCGAGCAGGGGAGCTTCGCTGCGGAACTGATATCCCACAGAGGTGACCCAGTTCCAATTATCGCCTTGGAAGCCGTAAGCAGCGCTCACGTCGTACTCACCATCTGTGCCTTCAAACGTCTGGTAGCTACCCGATACTTCGAAGCCGTCGAGATCATCGCGGGTGATAAAGTTCACGACGCCCGCGATCGCATCCGATCCGTAAAGGGCCGCAGCACCATCTTTCAGCACTTCTACACGTCCGATCGCGGCAGCCGGGATCATGTTCGTGTCGACAAACAGCTGCGCTTGCTCACCAATCGCGTAGGGCGCCGGTGCTTCGCGGCGGCCATTCAATAGGACCAGGGTCCGCGCTGGCCCGAGGCCCCGCAAGTTAACGTTCGACGTGCCTTCCAAACCGTTTGAAGCAAACTGGTTGGTCTGGCCATCAACACCTGACGAAACACCCAAATTGCGGATCAATTCGGTGATTTTTGGATTGCCCTCAAGCTTGAGATCCTGCGCCGTCAAAACGTCAACCGGCAACGCCGCATCTTCCGGTGTTCCGGCGATAAACGAACCGGTGACCGTCACCGTGCTTTGGCGAAGTTCTTCACCTTCGTCTTGGTCCTGCGCGACAGCCGCTCCGCCAGCCAACATGGCTGCGAGCGACGCACTAAAGACCAGTTTTCTTCCAAGCGTCATATTTTTCCTCCGTGAATATTCTAAGCCGCCAAATCTCGTTTTGCGGACCGGCGTCTGTCTCCACCCTATTTAAGTGAAGGGGGTGTTAAAGGGGTGATTTATGCTGCGGTGCAACAGAAGCCGATTGACAGCGTTCGACATTGAACTGTCACATTGCGTATCGAAGAACGATAATGCGGATTTTCTCTGTCCAAACCGCCTAAAACACGCTTAGACGCCTGTATGACCGTGCCGATCGAGCAAATATCTGCCCTCTTCGCAGATGCAGCAGAGCCCGCAACGTTTCCAGAATGTGTGTTGCGCTTTCGCAACACGCGCTGGGCGGATCAAATCGGGTTCCGCGAGGGAACCGATGAGGCCTGGATTCAGCACTTCGCCAAATTCGATTCCTTGCCGGGCAATCTGCAGCAGCCGCTGGCGCTGCGCTATCATGGCCACCAGTTCCACGTCTACAATCCAGACCTCGGAGATGGCCGCGGATTCTTGTTCGCGCAGCTCCAGGACAGGGCCGGCCGTTGGCTCGATCTGGGGACAAAAGGCTCAGGGCAAACGCGATGGTCGCGCCAAGGCGATGGTCGACTGACTTTGAAAGGCGGGGTGCGGGAAGTCCTCGCCGCCACCTATCTCGAAGCGCTTGGCGTCAACACATCAAAAGCCTTCAGCCTGATCGAAACCGGGGAAGAATTGCACCGCAATGATGAACCCTCGCCAACGCGGTCTGCGGTGCTGGTGCGGCTCAGTTATAGCCATTTGCGGTTTGGCACGTTTCAACGCGCGGCTTATCATGACGACACTGAGGCGATGGCGGCGCTGATCCAGCATGTGATCGCATACTATTATCCGGACTGCGCCGACGAGGCCTTGGGCAAAGCAACCCCGGCTTTGCTGGAGCGGATGGCGGAGACCACAGGCGTCATGATCGGACAATGGATGGCGGTCGGCTTCGTTCATGGCGTCATGAACACTGACAATTTCAACATTACCGGCGAGACCTTTGATTTCGGCCCGTGGCGCTTCTTGCCGAAAAGCGATCCGAACTTTGTCGCGGCCTATTTCGATCAGCAAGGCCTCTATCGCTTTGGCCGCCAGCCTGCACAAGGCTTATGGGCGCTTCAGCAATTGGGCGGCGCGATGAGCCTGGTCGCCGAGACCGAAGATCTTAGCCAGGCATTGGCGGCCTACGAGCCGGCCTATCAAGCAAGTTTTGCGACGCACACATTGGCGCTCCTAGGTCTGGAGCGACGCCCGACCTTGCGGGATGACCTGCTCTTTCTGCAGGACTTCTACGGCTGGCTGACCGAAAGCGGTGCGACCTGGCCACAGACTTTCTTCGATTGGTTTGGCGGTGAAGCCAGCCTTGACCGTGCTGCACAAAGCCCGCAGGCCGACCTCTATTCCGGCCCGACCTTCGCACCGCTGCGGGAGCAGATCCTTGCGCGCGTGAGTGACCGACCAGACCGGCTGGACCACGCCTATTTTCAGCAGGCCCGCCCCGTCGATCTGTTTATCGAGACGGTTGAAAGCCTGTGGGCCGATATTGCTGAAGCTGACAATTGGGATCCGCTGAACGCCCACTTGGCTAAAATGGAGCAAGCGCGCCAAGCCTATGCCTGGCCGACACCGTGACGCGGCCTAACACTGCGAAAAGAGCGGCTCCCCTTTCTGGAAAACCGCTCTTCTAATCCCTAACGAAACGCCGAGCACTAGCCCGTGGAAAGGGGGGGACGCAACACAGGTCTTATGACTGCTCAGCCCGCCAAGGATGTTCTTTTTGCGAGATAATGCCGAGCTGATCCGACACCACCTCAGACGCAGCCCGGGCTTTGCTCCAAGCGGTCTCTTCATATTTTGGGAAAGACAACAACGCTTCTGCGTCTGTCGATGCGTGTTAATTAACCCTAACAGACAGTTAATTCAATACTGAATTGGTTAATAAATGACGCCTTTTTGTTAACCAATTACTCAAGCCGTTAATCGCAAGGCCTTGAACAAAAACGATCGCATCGGGGATATACTGAGATATGACCTCGCGGCATGCTTCGCTGCGCCGCAGCAATGGATCCGTGACTTTCGCGACCTAGAATTCTAGTTTGTTGCGAAATGAAGGAGCAGGTTGTGGACGGGATGTCGGACGTGAATTCAAGCGTAGTGTTGAATGATTTAACGGATCTGTTGCAGGACGCCGTGCAGGCCACGGACCTGTACAAGTCCAACGTCCATGCCCGCGTCAATGCTGTGCTCGCCCCTTCAGGAAAGATCGAGCGCGCCGCTTTTTCCGCGAACCAGCATCTTGCGCACGGCTATGCCTGGATCGTCACTTATGTCGAAACGCTTCGCGAAACCGCCAACTGGGCGACGCGCTTGAGCGCTGAAGGCAAGTTCAGTGAATTAGACGCCTTATTGGCGCAAATCCTGTTCAGTAAATATCTCGCAGACCTGGTCGGCGGCGTCCCAATGAATCAGGGAGAGACGATACGACCGCACGAGCTTGGGGCTTTGAACGACGTCGAAACCTTGTTCGAAATGCCTTCTGTGCGGACACTGATCGAACAAGGGCTTACGCCTGACACAATGGCCGCCGCCGCAGCATATCTGCCAGACAGCCTCAGCCGCGCCACCGTCGAGAATACGGGCGAAGACGAGACGATGAGCATGATCCGCGATCAATTCCGTCGCTATGCCGATGACAGGATTGTTCCGCACGCGCACGAATGGCATTTGCAAAATGACTATATCCCAATGGACGTGGTCAATGAGATGGCGGAGCTCGGCGTTTTCGGCCTGACCATACCAGAAGAATTTGGTGGCCTCGGCATGGGCAAGACCGCCATGTGCGTGGTGTCGGAAGAATTGTCGCGCGGCTACATCGGGACCGGCTCGCTCGGCACGCGCTCGGAAATCGCCGCCGAACTGATCCTCATCGGCGGGACAGACGCGCAGAAAGACAAGTATCTGCCAGCGATTGCCAGCGGTGAAATTCTGCCCACTGCTGTGTTCACTGAGCCCAATACTGGATCTGATCTTGGCGCCCTGCGGACGCGGGCGGTCAAGGATGGCGACACCTACAAAGTCACGGGCAACAAGACGTGGATTACACATCCTGTGCGCGCCGACTTGATGACTTTGTTGGCGCGGACCAATCCTGAAACGACCAATTTCTCAGGCCTGTCCATGTTTCTGGCCGAGAAACCACGCGGCAGCGATGATCACCCTTTCCCCGCAGACGGCATGACCGGCGGCGAGATTGAAGTGCTCGGGTATCGCGGCATGAAAGAATATGAAATCGGCTTTGATGAATTCGAGGTTCCGGCTGCCAATCTCCTCGGCGAAACCGAGGGCATGGGCTTCAAACACTTGATGGCGACATTCGAATCGGCGCGAATCCAGACCGCAGCACGCGCCGTCGGTGTGGCCCAAAACGCCTATGAGCTCGGCCTGCGCTACGCGCTTGACCGCAACCAGTTTGGGCAGCCGATTTTCAATTTTCCGCGTGTCGCCAATAAGCTGGTCATGATGGCGGCAGAACTGGTCGGCATTCGCCAGCTGACCTATTTCTCAGCCCGCCAAAAAGATGATGACAAAAGATGCGACCTGGAAGCCGGCATGGCCAAACTTCTGGCAGCACGGGCAGCCTGGGCAGCGGCGGATAATGCTTTACAAATCCATGGCGGCAATGGGTTTGCGCTGGAATATCCGATCAGCCGCGTGCTTCAGGACGCCCGTATCCTTAATATTTTTGAAGGCGCCGGCGAGGTGCAGGCGATGGTCATTGCCCGTCGGGTGATTGTGGAAAGCAATTAGGGTCCCGCTCGGTTTTTGGACAAATACCGACCTTCAAATTTCAAGCAAATTTGCAGTCCGCTGTAAGGATTGTCTTTGTTAACTGAGAGTAAACGTCCGCCATGCGTTTAGGGGACAAGGCTGATGGCTGCGTTACAGAAACTGGGAATGTTCGCGCACGATTGTCGTGCCAATGCGGCGATGATTTTCGCATTGTCAGTGATTCCAATTTTTGCGGTTGCCGGGTTCGCCATCGATGTGAATCGCCAACACTCTTATCAGAGCAAGATTCAGAACGCCCTCGATTTCTCAGTCGTTGCGACAGCCCGTTATGCGTTGAAGAATCCGAGCACTAAAGATGCTGAGCTCAAAATCATTGCGCAGGACTTTTTCGACGCCGAAGTCGCCAACGCGCCCGAGATCAATCTCAGCAAGATCAACTTCACACGCAATGGCGATCTGGTCACGCTGGACGTGAGCGGCGATATGCCGACCAGCATGATGCAAATCATGGGTACGAAGGCGATGCCGTTGGGGACTGAGGCAGCGGCAGTGTTCGGCGAGCCATCGTCTGCGGAAATCGCGCTTGTGCTTGATACCTCTGCCTCTATGGCCGGATCAAAACTGACGACATTGCGGGTCGCCGCCAATGACATGGTCGATGCACTCGTCAAGCCGAACAGTCCGTCTGTAAAAATGTCGATTGTGCCCTTTGCCACGTATGTGAATGTCGGCACCGGCAAGAAAGGTGAATCCTGGCTATCCGTTCAGCCTAATTCTTCAAGCACGAAGGATAGGTGCTCGATTCCAGGCTCCTGGTATAAGGACAATTGCGAAAGAGAATCATATTCTTGCACACGAGATGGCGTGAAAAAGACCTGCAAGCGGTGGGAGTGTGACGATGACGACCTAGAAGACGCCCCAAGAACCTGCAAAAAGAAAACCACCACGAAGAAGTGGTATGGATGCGTCAAATCTCGTCCCGACCCATATAATATCAAAGACACCAATTACACGACGCAGAAAGTCGTCGGATTCGTCACAACCGGATCTTGGGCCTGTCCCACAGAGATTCAGGAGCTGACCAATATTCCGGGTCAACTGAAATCCACAACAGCCAAGCTCAAAGCCAGCCAGAATACGTATATCGCAACCGGCCTGACCTGGGGATATCGCACCCTCACAGCGTCGGCTCCCTTTAGCGAGGGCACAGATGTGGCCGCCATGAAAGCCAAGAATGGCCGCAAAGCGCTCGTATTGATGTCTGATGGTGAAAACACAAAAGCCCCGAATTCGAGTGGCTACCACAATAGCGGCAACAAGACCAAAGCGAACGAAATCACCGAAAAAGTCTGCGACGAAATCAAATCGCAGGATATCGAGCTCTACACGATTGCGTTTGAGATCACGGATACGGCGACGAAGGAGCTGTTGAAGCGATGCGCGACCAGCTCGGATTTCTATTACGATGCCAAGAACAGTGCCGACCTGAAAGCTGCGTTCGCGCAAATCAGTGACGAATTCCGTGACATCGCACTGGCCAAGTAGCCTGTTTCTTCCGGTATCGCTCACGTCTTATTAAGGCCCCTTATGGCATAGTCGGCGCGATTATTAGCCAATGAAAGTGTTCCGCCATGCGCGTCTTGCCGGTCCTGTTTGCTGCGTTGGTCTTTGTAGGCCCCGCCCTCGCTGAAAAGCCGAAGCCTGAGGTGAAGATCGCCTATGAGGCGGATACTTACAGATTCGGCACGACGTATCGCTCTGAACGTGGCACCAGCGTTGAGGATTGCGCCATGCAATGTAGTGCCGACGGCGCTTGCGTGTCCTGGTCACTCACGCCTGCAACGTTTCGCATGGGCCCACGCTGCGAGCTGAAAGCGTCACCCGGTCAAGCCAGCCATCGCCCTGGCGCCGCATCTGGGATGTCTGAAGTGTGGCAGATGGATCCCAGCCGACATGCTGAGGTGCGCTATCTAACCCCGGTCCCTGCGAGCCGACAGCCGGCAGCCGTACCCGTCGATCAAGTGCGCCCATCCCCAGTGCCGCGTGTTTTCGGGGATCCACCGCCGGTTCGCGAACCAGAACTGATGGGCGGGCCTGGAACCCGGATCTCCGCCGTGATGCGCCCTGCTCCAAACCCTGCGCCAACCTCTGTGCCAGCGCCAGCACCCGCGCTTGTACAGACGCAACCAGATGTCATTATTGTCGCGCCGCGCACGGTATCTGCGCCGAGCGTCACACAAGTTGCTGCCGCACCCAAACGTCTGGCTCCGAACCCAACTCAGCCTGTTATTACCCAGGTCGCGGTTGCCCCTGCACCGTCTGATATGGCGCCAAAGCAACCTGTCGAAGTCCTGCGCGGACCTCGGCAGGGCGACGCGCCGAACTATGTAAAACAGCCGGCGCCCCCTGAACCGCATCCGCTTTACGGCGCTCCTGCTCAGAGCGAGAAAGCGCCTTCCACCCGTTTGGTGTTTAAAGACCCGTCGATTAAGGCCGCGCCAGCGATTTCGACGACCGCGGACTATAACGCCGTGTTGAAGCGCGAAAGCCAAGCGCCAAAACCGCAACAAGCGGCAGTTCCGGCACAACCCATGCCAGCGCCGCGGGCGCCGTGGACCGAGCGTGATGGCACAGACCCGGACTATTCAGTCGGCGGAACAGACTATATCCCAGGTGATGAAGATGCCACAGCGGGCTTTGTCGATGGCGTGCCGGAAGCCGGAACTTAATCGCGCTTCGGCTTTCGTCCACGCGCTCGTTTCTGCTCGATTTCCCGTGACTTGTCGCGATTGGGCTTTGGCCCACCGCGGCCGACAAAACTGCGGCCTTTTCGGATCGGCTTGCCGGACTCATCGGTGACACGTTTGGCGCGAGGTGGCAGCGAGGCTGCGATCAAAGCCGCCCGCTCTTTCGCTTTCAAAGCCCGCCACTTGCCTTCAGGCAGATCACCCATTTCGAGTGGACCAATCCGAATGCGTTGAAGATCGACCACGCGCAGGCCGACAAGATCACACATTCGGCGAATCTGGCGCTTGCGTCCCTCTTTCAGGATGAAGCGCAAGACCTGTCCCTCTTCGCGGGTCACTTTGGCCGGCTTCAATCGGCGTTCATCCAGACTCAACCCATTTCGCAATAGCGTGAGGCGACCATTGGTAATGTCGCCGCTCACCTTCACCAGATATTCTTTTTCAAGACTGTGCTGCGGCCCGATGATGGCTTTGGCGAGCACGCCATCGTCGGACAAAAGCAGCAAACCGTGGGAATCCTGATCGAGTCGCCCAAGGGGCGCCAGACTGGCATTCTTGGCCGGACCGCGCGTGCCGTCGATTGCATTACCGGTCTTGAGCAAACGCACGGCCGGTATCTGATCGTCTTCAGGCTGGGCTGAGACATAATCAACCGGCTTGTTGAGGACCGCCGTAAACTTGCTGGCAATCGCGCGTTGGGCATTTTCCGCGAGTTTCAGTGTCTGGCCGGGTTCGATCTTGTGCCCAGGCCGCTCAACGCGCTCACCATCGACAAGCACGCCGCCCCCTTCGATCAGCGCCTCCGCTTCGCGCCGCGAACAGAGGCCAAGTTCGGCCATCCATTTGTTCAAGCGCACAGGGGCGTTGCCGCGATATTGATGTTCGTTTGCCATGCCGGCTCGTGTGGCGGGGCACGAGCCAGCCGTCAATCGAGAAATGCCATATGCAGAACTTCCCTTTTGGGCCGACTCCCTGCTAAAGGCGGGCAAACACTTTGAGGAGTGGCTATGAAAACCGCTGTCATCGTCTTCCCTGGATCAAATTGTGATCGTGATGCGCAAGTCGCTCTGCGCCAAGCCACAGGTCATGACCCCGCTATGGTCTGGCACAAGGATGGCACGCTGCCGGATGATACCGATTTGGTCATGGTGCCAGGCGGCTTCTCTTACGGCGACTATCTGCGCTGCGGCGCCATGGCCGCGAACAGTCCGGTCATCTCGCAGCTGCACGCGCATGCGGAGCGGGGCGGGTATATTCTTGGCGTCTGCAATGGCTTTCAAATCCTCTGCGAAACCGGCCTCCTGCCCGGCGCGCTGATGCGGAATATGAGCCTCGATTTCGTGTGCAAGCCACAGCCGCTTAAAGTCGAAAGCGCCAATAGTGCTTTCACCTCCGCTTATGCCGGCGGCAGCGAAGTGACCATTCCGATTGCTCATCATGATGGCAATTATGTTGCGGATAATGAGACGCTGAACCAGCTCGAAAGCGAAGGCCGGATTGCCTTTCGCTATGTCGGCAATCCGAACGGTTCTGCGCGCGATATTGCCGGCGTGATCAGCCAGAATGGACGCGTCATGGGGATGATGCCCCACCCGGAGCGCGCCATTGGGGGTCATGAAGGCGGCACCGATGGGCTCGGCGTATTTGAGAGCTTGCTGGCGGCGGCCTAAACGCCCAAGATTTTTCAAATTGGAACGATCAGGCTATGGTCCTTTCCTCTGGGAGGATGAGGGCATGAGTTATTTACAAGAAACCAAAGAAGCCGGGCGGCACGTCTTCCCGGATCTGGCGCGCGCCTGGGCCTTGTTCGGCATTGCTTTGGTCAATGTCGGCCTGTTTGCCTGGCCTGGAATGAAAGGCGGTTATGCGGCGGGCGGCCTCGAAACCGGCCTCGATCAAGCGGCTTTCTTTGGCGTCAATGCGCTGTTTACAATGAAATCCTACACGCTGTTTTCCTTCATGTTCGGCGTTGGCTTTGCTTATCAGATGGTCTCAGCTGAGAAAGCTGGCGCCTCGTTCGCAGGGCGGTATTGGCGCCGGATTGTCGGCCTCTTCTTCTTCGCCGCAATCAATATCGTGCTGTTCTTCCAAGGCGACATTCTGTTCGTTTATGGTGTGCTCGGAAGTTTCCTATTCTTGTTCCGCAAGTCGAGCGCGAAAGTGCTGATCCGCTGGGCCATCTGGCTTTACGTCATTCAGGTCATTCTGCTCTTTCTGTTCACCGCCTTCATAGCCATGGGCAATGCGTTTGCGCCGGACGACATGGCCCTCGAAATGGACCGCATGATGAAAATGGGCGGCGAGGCTTATATTGTGTATTCCGAAGGCTCTTTCGCCGATACCGTGGTCGCGCGCGTGACGGAATGGGGCAATGGCGTGGCCTTCTATTTCCTGTTCCAGGGCGTTGGGGCGATGTCCTTCTTCCTGTTCGGCCTCGCCGCCGTGCGCAACGACACGATTGCTGAACCGCGCGCTAAGTTCTGGCAGACCAGCCGCCGGGTCTATCTACCCATCGGGCTCGTAATCGGCGCCATCGGGGCCTGGCTGACGATCAACGCGACGAGCATGATGGACACGAAGATGATGCTCGGCATGTCCCTAATCGCACTGGGCAGCCCGTTTTCGACTGCCGGATATCTCGGCATTATCGCAAAATGGTCGCTGGCCCCGGACGGACCGATCAAGACTTTCCTGGCAAGGGGCGGGACAGCATCGCTAACCGCTTATCTAATACAGAACTTTCTGTTCACGCTGATTTTCTATGGCTTCGCCATGGGATTGTATGCGCAATTGGGGGCAGCCTCGGTGATCGCAATCGCGGTTCTGGTGGCAATTTTCTCGATCGCCTTTAGCAGCTTGTGGCGCACATTGTTCAAGCGCGGGCCGCTGGAATATGTGCTGCGCGGCTTCACTTATCTCGGGGCACGTTAATCCGGCGCAGAAACGCTCTAGCGAATCTCTAAGACAGGCGTTAAAGCGCGCGCATGACTGACACATCCGCGATTGTCGCCGCTATGCAGGCTGAACAGGACGAGACGTCCGCCGCAGAGCATGGGATCAATGCTGAGGAATGGAGCCGCTTGATCACGCGGCTCAATCGCAAGCCCAATCTGGTCGAGCTTGGCATCTATTCTGTAATGTGGTCAGAGCATTGCTCTTACAAATCCTCGCGGCGGCATTTGTCCAAATTCCCGACCAAGAATGAGCATGTCATTCAGGGACCAGGGGAAAATGCTGGCGTCATCGATATTGGCGATGGCCAAGCCGCCATCTTCAAAATGGAGAGCCATAACCACCCGTCTTATATCGAGCCCTATCAAGGCGCGGCGACGGGCGTTGGTGGCATTCTGCGCGATGTCTTCACCATGGGCGCGCGGCCCATTGCCTTGGTCAATGCCCTGCGCTTTGGCGACCCAAGCCATCCCAAGACGCGCAGCCTGGTGGCCGGCGTGGTCGCCGGGATTGGCGGTTATGGCAATTGCGTCGGCGTTCCGACGGTGGCGGGTGAGACCGAATTTCACGAAGGTTATAATGGCAATATCCTGGTCAATGCGATGGCGGTCGGCCTCGCGGATCAGGACAAGATTTTCTATGCCCGCGGCGCGACGCCCGGCAATCCAATCTTCTATGTCGGCTCCAAGACGGGCCGCGATGGCATTCATGGCGCGACCATGGCGTCGGCGGAATTTTCCGAAGGCGATGAGGACAATCGCCCGACGGTCCAGGTGGGCGATCCGTTCACCGAAAAGCTGCTGATCGAAGCGTGCCTTGAATTGATGGCAACAGACGCGATTCAAGCGATCCAGGATATGGGGGCTGCGGGCCTGACTTCGTCTTCGGTTGAGATGGCCGATAGTGGCGGCGAGAATGGCGAAGGCATTGGCGTTGAGATGGACCTCGACAAGGTCCCGCAACGCGAAACCGGCATGAGCGCGTATGAGATCATGCTGTCGGAAAGCCAGGAGCGCATGCTGATGGTGCTCTATCCGGACAAGATCGAACTCGCCAAGAAAGTGTTCGAGAAATACGATCTCGACGCCGAAGTCATTGGCATGACCACGGACACTGGCCGCATGGTGCTGAAACAATTTGGCGAGACGGTGTGCGATATTCCCGTCGCGCCACTGGCGGAAGATGCCCCGAATTATGACCGGCCCTGGGTCGAGCCGCCGAAGCGCGCGCCGCTCGACATTAGCCAATATCCTGAGCCTGAGGATTATGGCGAGGTGCTGCTCAAGCTGATGTCCTGCCCGGACATGGCGAGCAAACGCTGGATCTGGGAACAATATGATCGCCACGTCATGGGCGACACGGTCGACAGCTCGCAAAGCATGGGTAATGCCGCAATTGTGCGCATTCATGGCACCAAGAAAGCGCTGGCGATCACCTCAGATTGCACGCCGCGCTATGTCGCGGCTGATCCTTATGAAGGCGGCAAACAAGTCGTGGCGGAGGCCTATCGCAACCTCTCAGCGGTCGGCGCGAAACCGATCGCGATCACCGACAATCTCAATTTCGGCAATCCGGAAAAGCCGGAAACCATGGGCTATATCGTCAAGGCGATCGAAGGCATGGCCGAGGCTTGCCGGGAGCTGGATTTCCCGGTCGTGTCCGGCAATGTCAGCCTATACAATGAGACCGACGGCATCGCGATCCCACCCACGCCGGTTGTTGGGGGTGTTGGGCTAATTGAGGATCTGGATAAGGTGGCGACCCTGAAAGGGGCGCAGGCGGGGGATGTGCTGATTTTGGTTGGAGAAACCAAAGGGCATCTTGGCGCGTCGCTTTATGCGCGAGAGATTTTGGGATTGGACGGAGAAGCGGCTGGGCCGCCGCCGCCGGTGGATTTGGATGTTGAGCAGAAGAACGCCGACTTTGTGCGCGAGCTGGTCGAGCAAGGAGTCGCAAAAGCTGTTCACGACTTGAGCGATGGCGGGATTGCTTGTGCGGCGGCTGAGCTGGCGCTCGGAAGCGGTATTGGCGTGACTATTGATGCTTACAATATGACACACAATAACCAAGAAAACTTTGTGCTCCCATACAAACCCGCACAATTGCTCAACGATGAAACACCCGGCCGATTTCTGATAGCGGCGAGTAGAGACGCGTACTCCAAAATGAATATCGGCAAGGATGGGTACTTTCCCGCCCAAGCAGTTGTTGGCACGATGGGCGGGGACACTGTACGATTTACTCTTACCGAAGGCGAGCTTGTTTCAGAGACGCCTCTGTCTCGCCTCCGCGAAGCGCATGAAGGATGGCTACCAACTTATATGGCGGCTGTGGACTAGCCCATTCTTCGCTCATCCCCGCGCAGGCGGGGACCTTTTGCTCTAAAGACCGGACTCGACGGACCAGATCCCCGCCTGCGCGGGGATGAGTGAATTTGAGTGTGGCCTAAAACCGATAACTCAACCCGACCTGAACCACCGGCCAGAGCTCATAATCCTCGATCTCATTCTCGATATCCTGAATCTCTTGCGCCAATTGCGCTTGCAGGACTGGATCGTTCGACAAAGTGCCACCAACGGCGTCCAGCGTCACATCGCCCGAGCCAAATAGAGCCGCGCCCGCGAGGACGTTAAAGCCCCAATTCCCATTACCTTCGAACGTGGTGTCAAAGCCGAGCCCCACGAAAGGCGCGACATCGTCAAATGAGACATCGCCTTCGAGCCGACCATATTCAGCCGGCGTGAACACAACGCCGCCAATCTCAACCGCGACGGTCGATGAAGCGACGAGGTCAATCTCCTTGCCGCCGGCATAGGCCCCGCCCGTGACAAAGAAACTGTTGCCGAACGGATGCACATCGATAAAGGCGCCAAAGCCGGAAAAGTCGAGCTCGCCATCATAGGTGATGTCATCGACATCGATATCCTCATCGAAGGCGAGATAATTCGCGCCAGCGCGGAGCTGAAAATAGTCATTCACCTGGAATTGACCTTCAACCGTCCCGCCCATGGTGCCAATGCCGCCCGTAATCGCGAAATCGCCGTCCGCCAATGCGGGACTGCTCAGCCCAGCGGACATCAGCGCAAGGGCGGCAAGTTTCATCGATAAACGCATGAGTCGTCTCCTAGCTGTATCAGCGCGAAAGATCGGCTCTGGGCGTGAAACAATCGTGAAAGACCGCAAATATTACGCGGAATTCACGCAAGTCTTGTCTAACTATAATCTGAGGGATGGCTCTGACATTACTCCGTCGCGACAGAAACGCCGGAACGATAGGCCACCACATCGCCGTCTTCATTCGTGATCGTCTCTGTGAAATAGGCGCCCTCTTCGCCATAGAGCGCGAGAATGTCGACAAATAGCGTTTGCGGAAAATCAGGTGTCGCGGGCAGCTCATAATTCGAGCGTGTGGTGATCCGACCAACCTCGTTCGGTCCTTCGCACGAGGTGAAGGTGCGCTGCCCTTCCGTCGCATCGGGCTCATCCGGCCGGGTCAGGATTTGATTGCCGACCAGGCGCACGGTCGAAGCGGATGGCTCCTCCATATCGCCGCCAAAAGAGCGATACTCCCAGCTGCCATCCGGCTGGGCTGTATGTGTGGATCGGGTGACAAAGGTGCGGTAACCGCCGCTGATCCGGGCGATTGTGCCGGTATAATCAAACGTCCCCTCCATATGTACCATGACTTGCTGAAGGCAGGGATTGAGATCCACAGAGGCGGTTTGATCTGTCATTGGGTCGATCACTGCACAGGCCGATAGCCCCAGTCCGGCCATGGCAATCATGATGATTTTCTGATGGTTCATAGCGTGATCCCCTCTTTTGCTACAGGTGTAGCATTACGTCATAAAATTGCATTTGAGAAGGGCGCCCGGAAAATCATCTCGTTGATACCGGCTTAGATCAGCTCATAATCCTCAAGCTTCACTTCGGCCACAGCGGCGGCGTAATCACGGGTATGAGACGACCAGTTCTGCGTGATCTTGCCGTGTTCGTTCTTATACCAGCTATTGCAGGCCGGGTCGGCCCAGACCGTCTTGTCGAGATCTGCTTGCACTTGCGCATTGAACCGGTCTTGTGCCGCTCGCGTTGGCACCATGGCGGCTTTACCGGCCGTCCCGAGGCCATCGAGCGCCTTCACGGCATACTCGACCTGACGCTCCAGCATGAAGGTGATCGCATTGTGCCCGAGATTGGTATTCGGACCATACAGCACAAACAGGTTCGGGAAGTCTGACACAGTAATGCCGAGATAGGCTTCCGGATAGTCTTTCCAGACTTCGTTCAAGTGCTGGCCGTTGCGGCCTTGCACATCCACCGACCAACGCCAGCCTGTCGTCTCAAACCCGGTCGCATAGGCAATCACATCGAGATCATGATGGGTGCCGCCAGCGGTTTGAATGCCGGTTGCGTCAATGGTCTCAATGCCATCAGTTTCGAGCGTGACATTGTCTTTCATCAAAGCCGGGAAATAGTCATCCGAGATCAGGATGCGGCGACAGCCAATCGGGTAATTCGGCGTCAGCTTGGCGCGCAATTCAGCGTCTGGCACCTGACTTTCCAGCTGGTTCATGGCGATCCGATGATAGGCAGCCCGCCCTTCCGGGGTCCATTTGAAGGTCTGCCAGAAGAACGTATCCGCTTGCTCATAAATGATTTGCCGGTTCATCGCGCCGATCTTCATGGCGAGCTCCGGGTCGGTCCCCAGCAAGGCCCCCTCTTCCGCGCTCATTGCGATGTCGCGGCGTGGGATGACCCAGTTTGGGCTGCGCTGGAAGACAATGAGGTCTTCCACCTCTTCGGCGAGTTCCGGAATGATCTGAACGGCGCTGGCGGCGCAACCAATTACGCCGACGCGTTTGCCTTTCATCTCGACAGAATGATCCCATTCCGCTGAGTGCGTAATCGCGCCTTTAAACGTTTCCTTGCCTGGTATAGCAGGCCAGTTCGGGCGGTTGAGCTGTCCAAGCGCGCCAATCAAAGCGTCGCCAGTATAAGACGCGCCGCTCGCCGTTTTGACCGTCCAGGTTTTGGTGGCCTCATCCCAGATGGCTTCCGTTGCTTCATCGTCCAGTTTCACATTCGGTCGCAATTGATAGCGATCGGTGATCTCTTCCGCATAGGCCTGGATCTCACTGCCTTGCGGATAGGCGCGGCTCCAATTGACGCTCTGGGCAAAACTGAACTGGTACAGGGCGACCGGGACATCGCAGGCCACACCGGGATAAGTATTCTGCGCCCAGGTGCCGCCGATGCGGTCCATTTTCTCGACAATTGTGAACGTGTGTCCGGCTTCTTGCAGTTTGATCGCCGCGCACAGGCCACCGAGTCCTGCGCCAATAATAATGACGTGCTTGCCCGCCATGGCTCAATCTCCTCCGTCGTTTTTATGTTTTAACGACAGGATGGCGGAACCTGCCCTTAAGGCAAGGGTCACGCCGGGAGAGGGCGGGCTTAGCCGCCTTGCAATCCATCGCGCTCCGGATTGCGCGGATACACGCCAAGGATTTTCAGCGAATTGGAGAAGAAGCCCAGCTCCTCTAGGGCGAGCTGAACCGGACGCTCATCCGGGTGGCCTTCTATTTCGGCGTAGAATTGTGAGGCCGCGAACGACCCTTCAATCTGATAGCTTTCCAGCTTGGTCATGTTGACCCCATTGGTGGCAAAGCCGCCAAGCGCTTTATAAAGCGATGACGGGATATTGCGGACCTGGAACAAGAAGGCCGTGACCGCAGGGCCATCTTCAGGGCCGATATCGACGGGCTGCGGCGACATGATGACGAAACGTGTCGTATTATGCGCCGCGTCTTCGATATCCTGAGCCAGAATTTCGAGACCATATTCTTCTGCGGCCAAACTCGGCGCAATCGCCGCGGCGGCCCGGTCGCCCCGTTCGGCAACTTGGCGCGCAGCGCCGGCCGTATCTGCAGCTGTACGGGCTTGAATATTGTGCTCGCGCAGAAAGTTCCGGCACTGCCCAAGCGCCATAACATGGCTGTAAGCGCGCTCGATCTCGTCAATTTTGGTCCCCGGCAGCGCCATCAGCTGGAATCGGATACGCATTAAATGCTCGCCAATCATGTGCAGGCTGGTTTCCGGCAACAGGTGATGAATGTCGCCAACCCGGCCAGCAATTGTATTCTCCACAGGAATCATAGCGAGTGCGGCATCGCCGGTTTCGACGGCTGAGATCACATCCTCAAACGTCCGACATGCCACGGGCTCAAGGTCCGGATAGACGTCTTTACAGGCGATGTGCGAATTTGCGCCGCGTTCGCCCTGATAGGCTATTTTGCCCTGTGCCATGCGTGTGGCCTCCAAAACTGCTGACTGCTCGTACGCATTCAGCCCAATCTGTTGAAGATGTGGTCGTCAGACCTGCGCGCTTTCGCCGCTGATAAGCTTAACGCGCAATCTGCCACATCTGTATATATTGATCGCGAACGCATAGCGTGTCAGAAGGCGCGCGCAAGAGTTGGAAATTGAGGGATCACCTATGGGCGAACTCGGACTGAACAAGATTTTCGGGGCACTTTTGGCTGTGGCCCTGGTCGTCATGGGCCTGAAAGAAGTCTCGACCATCGTATTTGGCGGCGGTCATCACCATCATCACGAATACGAATCACTGAATAAGTGGGCCGAATCGAACTTCAAAGGCTATCGCGTCGATATTGCAGAAGTTGGCGGCGTTGGCGATGTGATTGAAGAAATTTACGACCTGGGCGCTCTGTTGCTCGGGGCTGATCTTGCCCGCGGCGAGCGCAGCTTTAAAGCCAAATGCGCCTCCTGCCATACAATTGAGCAAGGCGGTTCCGACGGCACAGGTCCGAACCTTTATGCCACGATGGGCGCGATCAAGCAGAGCCATGACGGGTTCAGCTATTCCGGCGCACTCAGCAATACAGAGGGCGACTGGTCTTGGGAAAATATGGATGCCTGGTTGGAAAACCCGGGCAGCTATGCCCGCGGCACCAGCATGGCGTTCGCTGGCCTGAAGCGTGACGATGAGCGCGCCAGTGTGCTGGCTTATCTCGCCTCTTACAGCCCCGACGCACCGGCCCAACCTGAGCCGCTGCCAGAAGTCACAGCAGAAGGCGATGCCGAAGAAGCGGCAGGTGATCTCGATCAAACGGACGCAACTGTCGTGGAAGGCGGCGAAGCGAGTGCGGCAGAAGATGCTGCGATCGCCGCCGAAGCCGCTGCTGATCAAGCGATCGAAGACGCCGCGAGTGAAGGCAATGCTGCTGTGGTCGAAGCAACAGTCGCGGCAGAAGAGGTCGTCGAGACTGTTACTGAAGCCGCAGACGATGCGGCTGACCAAGTGACAGACATTGTCGAAGACGTGACCGACGCAGCAGAAGAAATTGACGAAGAGGCTACGCCTGAAGAGGAGTAAGCCAGGGCGGTGTCACACCGCGCAATCCATCAAGATCGATACGGCGAGCCCCCAAAGGCTCGCCGTATTCCGTTGCGATCCTGGCAATGGCAGGCAGCAAGGGCTCTTTGATCGTGTTCATGAAGGTGCCATTGGCGTGCAGCAAGGTCTCGCTATCCAGCATGATGCCAATATGGCCCTTCCAGCAAATCAGATCGTTACGCTGCAACGCCCCAGGTGCTTGCCAGTCCACAATCGCTTCGCCAAACCAGTCGCGTTGCATGTCGCTGTCCCGCGGCGCTGCAATCCCGCAAGCATCAAAGGCGATCTGTAACAGGCCCGAACAATCGACGCCCAAAGCATCACGTCCGCCCCAAAGGTAGGGCGTGCCTAGAAATCGTTCTGCAACGCCAGCCGGGTCAGTTTCTATGACATCGACTGGCGCCACCAAGTGGTCGACAATCCAACCTGCCCGCTCGAACTGAATGTAGCGGCCGTCTTGCTTACCCGTCGCGCGCAATCTGGCACCAATTCCTAAGACGAAATGCGGCGCTGCTGTAATCTTGGGGTCAGCATACGTATGCAGCCGCCCCGCCATCACTCTATGGGTCGGTTCAAGCACGGGGGCGGAGAGCGCTTCCATGAGAGTCCAGCCGACATAACCATCATGCTGGCACTGGACGAGCCCAAACGCACCTTCTTCATGGTGCAAGATGACCGTCTCCCCAAACAGGATTTGACTGACCTGCGTGGCGTCTGCCGTCGGTTGCGCACGCAAGGCCGACACACCCGCATTGACTTGCAGCGCCTGCCGCGCGCCACCATCCGGCAAGCGCAATCTCGAATCTTCAATCGGAGCCATCTGTCACCTCGCTGGAGTCGCGGTCACAGATATAGACTTAAAACCAAGGAATTGTTTAGGCGACCGCACGGCCAAGATTAGACTCGCCGTCAATTTCGCCAGCCTCTGCCGCCTGGATGCGGCCCCCAAAGGATCGCAACCAATCCATGCCTTGCGTGGTGCGTTCAATATGCACGCTGCGTAGGTCATTCTCATCCGGGATGCGTTTGATGAAGTAATTGCGTTCCAACACATCCAATGCCCGGGTGACCGCGGGTTTGGCAATATTGAGATGATTGGACAATCCTCGAACCGTATGCGGCCCTGGGGTCAGGGCAACAGTCATCAGGACCGCTTGCTGACGAGCGGTCATATCGGACTCATCGCTCCGCACATAAGCTGTCAATGCACAGCGCCAAAGGTCTAAAGCCTGTCGTTGTGTCATTGCCATTTCGCTCACCTCAAAATCGTTTGATAAGCGAATCAGAATCCGATTTGCGACTCGCGTAAAGAGTCCATATTAATTTTTTGAACGCGCGCCGAATCGATCTTGTGGATCAATTCGGTGCGATGTTGGATCTAGAAATTCAGCACCTTTGCATAGCGCACATGCGGCAAGGATTTGAGCTGCTTGACCAGATCCGTCGAAGGCTCGCTATCAATCCCGATCAGCGCGATGGCTTCGCCGCCGGCGTCCGTCCGCCCCAGATGGAAGGTCGCGATATTGATCTCTTCCTTGCCCAACAAGGCGCCCAGCGACCCAATAAAGCCTGGCTTGTCGAGATTGTTCACATAGAGAACCGTATCATTGAAGTCGCCTTCCAGGGCCATGCCTTTGACCTCGACAATACGCGGCTGTCCAGCAATCAAGGTGCCGGCCAATGAACGCCAACCGGGTTCTGGATCATTCTCAGTTCGTTTGGTCAGAACTTTGATCCGGATCAGGCTGTCATAGACCGGGCTGTCCTCGGTCTTGGTTTCAGCGAGTTTGACCCCGCTCTCTTGCAAAATGGCCGGTGCCGACACCATGTTCACATCGCCGCGCGACGCGCGCAAAAGGCCAGCCAATGCGGCCGCCGTAAGCGGCTTGCGGTTGAGCTCAGAAACCTCGCCTTCATATTCGATGACGACTTCTTCAAAGCCATAATCGCTAATTTGCCCGGCGAAGAGACCAAGATTTTCGGCCAAGGCCGCAAAGGGTTTGATCCGCGGCGCTTCATCCGCGGAAATTGAGGGCATGTTCAACGCATTGGTGACCGCACCTGTCAGCAGATAATCGCTCATCTGTTCTGCCACTTGCAGGGCGACATTCTCTTGCGCTTCGGTCGTTGCAGCACCGAGATGCGGGGTCGCGATGAAGTTTGGCGCGCCGAACAGAACATTGTCCTTAGCCGGTTCTTCTGCAAACACGTCAAACGCCGCCGCAGCGATGTCGCCAGACTTAAGCCCTTCCGCAACCGCGGCTTCATCGACCAGGCCCCCGCGAGCGCAATTGACCAGGATCACACCTGTCTTGGTCTTGGCCAGCGCCTCTTTGGATAGAATGTTACGCGTCTGGTCGGTCAATGGCGTGTGCAACGTGATGACATCAGCGCGGGCCAACATCGTATCGAGATCGGCCGCTTTTTCGACGCCAAGCTCCAAAGCCCGTTCGTCTGTCAGGAACGGATCATAAGCGAGAACTTTCATTTGCAAGCCTTTGGCGCGTTCCGCAACACGGGCGCCGATATTGCCGCATCCAATCATGCCCAGCGTCTTGTAAGACAGCTCGGTGCCCATAAAGGCTTTCTTGGGCCAACTTCCGGCCTGCGTGCCGGTATTGGCGGCCGGGATCTGGCGCGCGGCAGCGAACATCATGGCAATAGCATGTTCCGCCGTCGTCACGGCATTTCCAAATGGCGTGTTCATAACGACGACGCCTTTTCCAGTCGCCGCTTTGATGTCGATATTGTCAACGCCAATCCCGGCGCGGCCAATCACTTTCAGATTGTCCGCCGCCGCAATGACATCGGCATCCGGCTTACAGGCTGAACGCACGACCAGGCCGTCAAATTCAGGGATTTTAGCGATCAGCTCCTCTTTGCTGAGTCCAACCGCGGTTTCGGTTTCCAAGCCGCGATTGTGGAAAATCTCCACGGCCGCGGGAGCGAGTTTGTCTGCAATCAGAACTTTAGGCATCTGTGTCTCCAAGGCGCCAATCGGCGCGATTTAGTCTGTGAACAAGGCAATCATCGTCTTCAAACAGACGACGTTCGAGCGGGCGAAAGCCCAGGCGCTGATAGAAGCGATGGGCGTTCGTGTTGGAATTGAGCGGGTCGATCACAATTGCTTCGACCTTTGGATCGGCAAAGGCACGATCGATGGCGAGCGTCATCATTTGCGTGCCAAAGCCTTTGCCGAGACAGTCTTTCTCACCAATCCAGATATCCATGGCGGAAAGATTTGGCGGGCAATCCCGGCCCCAATAATGCGTTCGCTCCAGGGCTGGATCGATCACCTGCATGGCGCCGATCGGGCGACCGTCAATCTCGGCAATGAAATAGGCACTGGCCGGATCGTCATTGCTGATTTCGTCCAGCCATTCAGCATCCTCGAACGCCACATCGGCATCCGGGTCGTCGCTGGTCGCGGCGATCACATGCGGTTCGTGGTCCCATCGTTCCAGATGCGGCACGTCCGCTGGCGTAGCAGGTCGAAGGATCAGTGACATGGGCCAGGCCCACCCGCTTACAGAGCGGCAAGCTCTTCAGCGAAGGTCCAGTCCAGCCAGGGCGTCAGTTTCGCAACATCATCCGGCTCAACTGTCGCGCCACACCAGATGCGCAGCCCGGGAGGCGCCTTGGCATAACCATTGGCATCGAAACAGGCATCTTCATCTTCAAGCCGTGCCATCATACGCTTGATGAAAGCGCGCTGTCCGGCTTCGTCCAACTTCTGGAAAGTCGTG
Source organism: Pseudomonadota bacterium (assembly GCA_039818185.1). Taxonomy (GTDB): domain Bacteria; phylum Pseudomonadota; class Alphaproteobacteria; order Caulobacterales; family Hyphomonadaceae; genus Henriciella. The sequence continues at coordinate 20,382 of JBCBUI010000001.1, read as the reverse complement.
TGCACGATCGAGAAAGTAACTCCGGAATTTGACCGCACGTCATCATCCGCGCACAGGAACTCGATCCAATCGGTCTTGGCGACCCAATCGGTGAGGATTTCGAGCGAGCGATCAGAGCGGGCCTTCAAGCCCTGATAGCCGCCACATTCCTCTGCCCAATCCAAGGCCTGAAGATAGTCTTCAGTACACAATAAAGACGGCGTGTTGATCGTGCTGCCTTCAAACAAGGCTTCATTCAACTTGCCGGCTTTGGTCATACGGAAAATTTTCGGCAGCGGACGGTCCGGCTTATAGCTTTCCAGACGCCGCACCGCATTTGGCGACAGGATCAGCATGCCATGCGCCGCTTCACCGCCGAGAACTTTTTGCCAACTATAGGTCACGACATCGAGCTTTTCCCATTCCATATCCTGGGCAAAGACAGCCGACGTTGCGTCGCAAATCACGACGCGATCGGGGTTCGGCTTGATCCAGTCGGCATTCGGGACGCGGACGCCAGAGGTCGTGCCGTTCCAGGTAAAGATGATATCGGCATCATCGCGCGCCTGCTCAAAAGGCGGCAGCACGCCATAATCACCAACATGAATGTTACAGTCTTGCAGCTTCAGCTCATTGACCGCATCGGTGACCCAATCCTTGCCGAAGCTTTCCCAGGCGAACACGTCGACGGCGCGCTGGCCGAGCATGGACCACATGCACATCTCAACCGCGCCGGTATCTGAGGCCGGAACGATCGCGACGCGATAATCATCCGGTAAATCGAGAATATCCTTGGTCCGCTCAATCGCTTGTTTCAACTTCGCTTTCGCCGTGGCAGAGCGATGCGAGCGTCCAAGCGCTGCGGTTTCAAGTTTTTCGAGAGAGAAGCCGGGGCGTTTCGCCGTCGGTCCTGAAGAAAAATGCGGGCATGCAGGGCGCACGTCCGGCTTGGCGACGTCAGTCATCTGTTTGTACTCCTATCCTTACAGATAGGCTGACTCTCGTTGGGGAGAGCTGGCCCACCGCGCATATGGCGCAGTGCGGGTCTGAGCGCAAGGGATGATTGTCGGGCAACCGCGCCTTTGCCCGGATTTGTCTGTGTGCCAGATCAAGCGATTTACAATTCAAAAACCCGTGCACGGACGGTATTTTATCCGGCTCGGGATCAGTCAGTTTCACTTTTCCCCTTGGAAACAGCGCACTGCTCGATTCTGTCACGTTTCATCTACGAAAATGTCGCCAAATCTTCTTTTGGCGAGCGTCCTTTTACTCGTTAGCCGCGCCGCGAGACTTTCGCATCATAGAGGGGATGATCATGCAGAGTGGGGCTATCAGAAATTATTTGTTCATCGGTGCAGCATTGCTCACCATGCCGAACGCACTGGCGCAAGTGGACAGCGAGGAGACTGAGGCACGGCAGGAAACCATCGTCGTCACTGCAACGCCGATCCGTGACAGCCAGGCTGCTGCGATCGCGGCCAAACGCAATGCGGACAATGTTGTCGACGTGCTCGCCGCTGACACAATTGGCCGCTTCCCGGACCAGAACTTGGCCGACAGTCTCGGCCGCGTGCCGGGTCTTGCGATTGAACGCGACCAGGGTCAGGCCCGCTTCATCAACTTTCGCGGCGCACCGTTCCGTTACACTAAGATCGCGTTTGATGGCATTGATGTCCTCGGCGCCGAAGATGGCCGCACACCGCGTTTCGACGCCTTCCCATCCGTGATCACGTCGAAGATTGAGGTCAATAAAGCCATCACGGCAGACATGCCGGGCGAATCCACCGTGGGCTTTGTGAACATCGAGACGTTCAAGCCATTCGATCGCGACGGCTGGTCCTTCACCGGCGAAGCCGGTTACGGCAATCAGGAACTCGGCGATGTGCCAATCAATAAGTATAATGGCCGCCTATCCTTCTCGAATGAACAATTTGGCTTCCTAATCTTTGGCTCGCACAATCTGCGCGGCCGGATTACCGATAACCGCGAATACGAATATGCCGACACCACGGGCGATGGCAGCGATGATAGCGTCGTCAATCTCGACTTCCGCTCATATCGCGGCGAGCGTGAAGACAATGCCTATGGTGGGCGCGTCGAATTCCGGCCAACTGAAGAGAGCTCGATTTTCTTCTCGACGCTTTATTCAGAATTCATCGACCGCGAAGAGCGCAATCAATTCGACTTTGACTTGCTTACACCTGTGGCCCTTGGCACGGAAGCCTATGTTCCCGTCGCTGTGGTGACGCGTCTCCTGGAAGACGGGCAGTACAATAATTCGACCTTCAGCAACACGCTGGGCTATGACGCCATGTTTGGCGATTGGGCCTTCGAAGGACGGCTGAACCACACTGAGACTGAAAACGAAACCAATATCCCGCTGCCCTTCAGCACCGGTGCAACTGTTGGCGGGACGGTCGATGTAACAAATATCGAAGACCCCGGCTTATTCCTGACACAGACGGCGCAACCGGGGACTGAGGTCAATATCAATCTGCTGGATTATCCTGCCACCTTCGGCCTTATCTTCGCCAATCTGATCGAAACCGAAGCGACCAAGATCAAAGGCGACTTGTCAAAGGAGATTGAACTTGGCGGCCTGCCGACCGAGATTCAATTCGGTGCGCAGTTTGACACACGCGAAGCGACAGGTGGCGATACACTTGTCTTTGGCGGTTTCCCCGGGACGGTCGATATCAACCAGTTCACAACCGGCGTACCGTGGTCAGCGGACTTCCGCAACACGATCGGCGCGACGAATATCAACAATGTCGGCCTCGACAATGCCTGGGACGCCGCCGCAGATCGCAGCATCACATTTGATGATGACAGCCTGATCAGCATTGAGGAAGACATCCTTGCGGTCTATGCCAAAGGTACGACCGAGTTTGCTTGGGGCAACCTGGTCTATGGCGTTCGCGTCGAGCAAACAGACTTCACGTCGACGGGCACGCTGTTGAATGATGATGGGTCCACCACCAGCATTGAAGCGGGCAATGATTACACCAATTTCCTGCCCTCGATTCATGCCAATTTCGATGTTTCAGAAAATGTGAAGCTGCGCCTGTCAGCCTCGTCTGGCCTGTCGCGGCCGACCTATAGCGAAATTCGCGCGTCTCAGAGTGTCGATCCCATCACATTGGAAGTCAGTGGCGGCAACCCAACCCTGGATCCGGAAGAATCCTTTGGCGTCGATGCCTCGCTGGAATGGTATTTTGCCGACGCCAGTCTGCTCTCCATCGGCGCGTATCACCGCCAGATCGACAATGTCATCTATCCCGGCACCTCATCCGTCGATGGTTCGATCTTTGCGCCAGGCCTGATCGCGCCGGGCACGCCAACAACGTTCAATTCGTTCTTCAATGGCGAGGATGGCGAGTTGACCGGGTTTGAGATCAACTTCCTCGGCACCGCTGAAGACTGGCTGCCGGAACCGTTCGACGGCCTAGGCGCGAGCGGCAATCTGACTTTTGTCGACAGTGAGTTCACAGCGCCGACCCTCGGCAATCAGACTTTCTCGCTGCCAGGTACGTCCGAGACGATATACAATGCGTCTATCTTCTATGAGAAGTTCGGCGTCTCTGCGCGCCTCAACTATCAGTATCGCGATGACTGGCTCTCAACGACCGAGAATGACAGCCTGACAGAGTTCTGGGCCGAGACCGAACGAGTCGATGCGTCGCTGCGCTATGCGCTGCCAAATCCAGTCTATGGCACCAATGTCACGCTGGCGCTGAACGGCAACAATCTGACCGATGAAACCGATGTCCGCTTCATCAATACACGCGCCACACCAAACCAGGTCGAGGGCTTTGGCCGTCGCTGGGTCGCCAGTATTCGCGTCGATTTTTAAGCCCGGCTGGTTAATCCAAGGAGAACGCCTGATGTTTCGCAAAGCCTTACTCGCCAGCGCGGTTCTGGTCACCGCCTGTGCACCAGAGACAGAAACCAACACCGCCGATTCAACCGCGACCCCGGATGCGACCGCGACCGTGGCGACCGTCACCGATGTCGAAGTCCTGCATGGTGCTACACCAACTGAATTCGGTCTGACCTGGTCAGTTGAAGAGCCTGGCGCAGGCGTATCGATCTTTGTCTCGACCTCGCCTGATGATCCGTCGCCAACCCTGATCGCCGAAAATGCGGTCGGCGGCGCATTTGCCTGGACCGCAGACGGCGATCCCGCACGGCGCTATTTCACGATTTCAGGATCTGGCGTCGCCAGCGATGGCGTGACCGCTGCCGTGCGCTTGTTGCCGCTTGAAGGTGGTCGCAATTTCCGCGATCTCGGCGGCTATGCCACTGCAGACGGCCAGACCGTAAAATGGGGCCATGCCTTTCGATCAGGCGTCATGCATGAGCTGACCGATGCTGATTACGACTATCTGTCTGGCATTGGCGTCAAAGTGATTTGCGATTTTAGAGAGAGCGATGAGCGTTTGCGAGAACCGACAGACTGGCGCGGCGGTGCGGCCGAGTATCTCACTTTTGCAGATCCGGCAGAAGAAGACCCCGCAGACAATCCGATGTTTGCCGCATTGTTGTCACCGGACTCCACCGCTGATGATGTCGCGGCCGGCATGGCCGCGGGCTATGTCGATATCGCGAAAGGCGAAGCTGAAGGTTATACTAAAATGTTCGATCGCCTGGCCGCTGGCGATATCCCGCTGGCATTTAATTGCTCCGCGGGGAAAGACCGCGCCGGTACAGCCGCCGCGCTCTTGCTGACGGCGCTCGGTGTGCCGCGTGAGACCGTCGTCTATGATTACAGCCTGTCTGACGATTATGTGGACTATATGGCTGAATTCCTGAACGATGAAGCGCGCGCGGAAGCCGCCGCCGATCCGGACAATCCATACGCTTTCCTGTTCCAGTTGCCACCAGAGAAAGTCGCGCCGCTTCTGGCCTCGCATCCCATGTATATAGAAGCGACATTTGATGCGCTGGACGAGGAATATGGATCCGTCATGGGATTCATTCAGACCGAGCTCGACGTCACAGATTCAGAATTGGCATCGATTCGGTCTGCGCTCCTGGAGTAAGCCAGGCTAGAGCTGACTAGGCCGCGACCGCAATCTTGCCTTCAGCCCCTGGCATTTGTTCCAGCAGGAAATCGTGGAACGTCTCAGCCCGCTGAATAAAGCGGTTAAACGGCAAATTCGCTTTGAACACAGCTTTCGGCGCAAGATTGGCGCCGCATTTGAGCGCGGTTTCGACCGCCTGGTCGCGCTCGGGTTGGGCGGAACATACCGCGATGCGGTGTTTGCCCATATTAGCGACACGCGCGATGGTCATGTCACCATCGAAGCTGTCGGGCAAAGTCAAATCAAGGATGACGAGATCAAAGCGTTCCAGACGCAAACGGTTTTCCGCTTCCATCAGGGTCGTTGCCATAACCAGATCCACAGGAACGCGTGCGCGCGCCGCCTTGTCCGCTGCAACCATTAACAGCTCGCGAACCGGCTCGTGATCCTCGACCCAAAGAACTTTCATCAATCAACCCTTATGACTCTACCATGTTTCCCCGGCGCTTCTCGCCTAGCCCTCTTCTGAAACGCACATTGCCACGAGGGGATTACGGGATGGTAAAGGCAAAGTGACCAAAGTGTTGACAATGTTACAGATTCAGCGCCGCTGAGCCCCGTCGTCGCAATTCTGGCACGAACTGTGATAGAGTTGTTACAATCTTCACGAAGCCCAATGATAACAGGACATATGACCAGTAAATCGCTCCCCGCCGCCACCACGCACGCTGCCTTTTTGGCCGAGCTGGAGTCGAGCGATGATCATATTGTCGATCGCTTGATAAAAGAGCGCTGCCCGAGTTTTGTCGATCATTTTTCCTGGCCGGTGATTCGTCCGCTGCTTTACAGCCTGCTTGGCTATGATCGCGCCTGCCGGACCACCGACTATTTGCAGACCCTGAATGGCGGCGACAGCTTTGATCATTTGGCGGAAGAACTGTCTGTCGATCTGACCCTGAACGCGATCGAGCGCATGCCGAAGGAGGGCCGCCTCGTCGTCGCCGCGAATCACCCAACCGGCCTGGCCGATGGCGTCGCCGTCTGGGATGCTCTGCGCCGGGTGCGTCGGGACATTGTGTTTTTTGCTAATGCCGATGCTTTGCGGGTCAATCCTGGGTTCTCGGACGTGTTGATCCCCGTCGAATGGGTGCTCGACAAACGCTCGCCGGCCAAAACGCGCGAAACGCTGAGATTGGCGAAAGAAGCCTTTGCCGAAGAGAAATGCGTGGTGATTTTCCCATCCGGCAAACTCGCCAAGAAAATTGACGGCGTCTTGACCGAACAGGATTGGATGCCCACCGCGGTCAGTCTGGCCCGCAAGCACAAAGCGCCGGTTCAGCCGCTGAATCTGCAAGCCAAGAATTCCTGGCTCTATTATTTCTTCTCAAAAGTGAATGGCGAGCTCCGCGACATTACGCTTTTCCACGAGCTGCTGAACAAGCGCGGCAGCGCGTTTGACATGACGTTCGGCCCGCTGATCAGCCCGGATCGCCTCGAAGGCGATGCCAATGCGCTGACGCTGGCATTGCGTGAATATGTGGCGACGCACTTATCGTCAGGACCTGAGACAGAATGGACGCTAGACGTCTAAGTCTCTCAAATCCAGCGACTTACGCTTTTTGAGCGTCCGCTGACAGAGCCCCATGACAGTGCTTATACTTCTTGCCGGATCCACACGGACATGGCGCATTTCGCGGTGTTCGCGCCCAGCTTTCCTCGGCTTGAGCGACCATTGAATGCGGCGCTTGCTCAGCGACATTCTGTGGAGTGCCCGGGCGCTGGTTTTCACCGGTATCCGGATCCAAGCTGGTTTCGAAAGTCGGCTGCGGCGCGGACGGCACCGGACGAGGTTGTGGCGGCTGAACCTGCGCGGTCATCAGCCAGCGGGTCACTTCCAGGCGCATCTCTGACAGCATATCATAGAACAGCTTGAACGCTTCTTCTTTAAACTCGTTCAGCGGATTGCGCTGACCGTAAGAACGCAAGTGAATGACCGAGCGCAACTGGTCAATCTGCTGCAAGTGCTGGCGCCAACGACCATCAAGGACTTGCAGCAGGATCTGCTTCTCGACCATACGGAACTGACCATCCGCCGCGAGATCGGTCTTGGTATTATAGGCCGTGTTTGCAGCATCGCGAATGCGTTCAGCGATTTCAACATTCGCCACGCCTTCTTCGCTGGCCCATTCTGCGATGGGTAATTCCAGGCCGAGCATTTCGACACAGCGTTCGCGCAAGCCTTCTGTATCCCACAGCTCAGCATGTGCTTTTTCCGGCATATGATGGGCGACCATGCCGTCAATCACTTGCTCGCGCATGTCTTCGATTTCGTCGAGCACGCTATCGGCATGCATGAAGTCGATACGCTGCTCAAAGATCACTTTACGCTGATCGTTGATGACATCGTCATATTTCAGAACATTCTTCCGAATATCGAAATTGCGGGCTTCGATTTTCTTTTGCGACGTTTCGATCGCTTTGTTCATCCAGGGATGAGTGATGCCCTCATCTTCCTTGATGCCGAGGCCTTTCATGATCGAGTTCAGGCGCTCCGCCGCAAAGACCCGCATCAGGTCATCATCCACCGAGATGAAGAATTTCGATTTGCCAGGGTCACCCTGGCGCCCCGTACGGCCGCGCAGCTGATTGTCAATCCGGCGGCTTTCGTGACGTTCTGTGCCGAGCACATAGAGGCCGCCCGCGTCCAAGGCTTTCTTCTTGGCCACTTCGATTTCGGCTTTGATCTGATCAGTGATCAGCTGCAGCTCGCCTTCGGACGGTTCGCTGCCAGTCTTCTCAATATGCGCCTGCACAGCATGCGCAACACGCATATCCAGATTACCGCCTAGCTGAATATCCGTTCCACGCCCGGCCATATTGGTCGCAACGGTCACAGCGCCGGGCACACCGGCATCGGCGACAATTTCCGCTTCCTGGGCGTGGTGGCGCGCATTCAGGACTTTGTGTGGAATCTTCGCCGCGGTGAGATAAGTCGAGACGACTTCTGATTTATCAATCGATGCGGTGCCGAGCAGAACGGGCTGACCCTTGGCGCGGGCCTCGCGCACTTCTTCGACAATCTCTTTATACTTAGCGCCAGCAACGCGGTAGACCACATCATCATCATCAATCCGCTGGATCGGTTTATTGGTCGGCAGTTCGAACGTCGCCAGCGAATAGATATCCGCGAATTCGGACGCTTCTGTCATGGCCGTACCGGTCATTCCGGCGAGCTTCTCATAAAGGCGGAAATAATTCTGGAAGGTGATCGATGCCAGAGTCTGGTTTTCCGGCTTGATGTCGACATTCTCTTTCGCCTCGATGGCCTGGTGCAGACCTTCTGACAGGCGGCGGCCTTCCATCATGCGACCAGTAAACTCGTCGATCAGCATGACCTGATCGTCTTTGACAATATAATCCTTGTCGCGGTGGAACAGTTTGTGAGCCTTAAGAGCCTGGTTTGAATGGTGCACGATAGAGACATTAGACGGATCCCAAAGCGAGCCCTCAATGATGCCATCCTTGGTCAGGCGCTCTTCCATCTTTTCAAGGCCTTCTTCGGTGAAGACCACAGAGCGCATTTTTTCATCAAGATCGATATCTTCGTCATCCAGACCCGGGATCAGCTTGTCGATTGTGCGGTAGAGCTCTGACCGGTCATCCGTCGGACCGGAAATAATCAATGGCGTCCGGGCTTCATCGATCAGGATCGAGTCGACTTCGTCAACAATCGCATACGCGTGTCCGCGCTGAACCATTTGATCCAGCGAATATTTCATATTGTCGCGCAGATAGTCGAACCCGAACTCATTGTTCGTACCGTAAGTGATGTCACAAGCATAAGCATCGCGCCGGTCTTCATCAGACATCCGGCCGCCACCTGGAATTTCACCGCGAATAACGCCGGTCGTCAGGCCGAGGAAGCCGTAGAGACGCCCCATCCATTCAGCATCGCGGGAAGCCAGGTAATCGTTGACCGTAACCACATGCACACCGTTTCCACCAAGCGCATTCAGATACACTGGCAGAGTCGCAACCAAGGTCTTGCCTTCACCGGTGCGCATCTCCGCGATGGCGCCATTGTGCAGGACCATGCCACCGAGCAATTGTACATCAAAATGACGCATACCCAGCGATCGTTTCGCAGCTTCGCGCACGACAGCAAAGGCTTCGTCAAGAATATCGTCAAGCGTCGCACCGTCCGTCAGTCGCTTGCGGAACTCATCCGTCTTCGCGCGCAGCGCCTGATCCGAAAGCGCTTCAATCATTGGCTCGAGCGTGTTGATTTTTTGCACCCGGCGGCGCAATGGCTTGAGCTTGCGATCGTTTACGGAACCGAAGAACTTCTGAGCTACAGACAACATCGAAGGGGATACCACACTGTTTGAATTGACCCTAGAAACCACGAAAATCTTTCTAGGGGGTGGACGCGCTGTCATACACGCCCGCAACAAGTCTCTCGACCACCACCTCATGCGGACTTAAGAACGCCGCAAACCTGTGTCAATTAGCCGAATGCGTCAAAGGAAGGCGTGATATGTCAAGAAATCCACGTTCAATCGGACTTATCGCACTCATCGGGCTCTCAATGATGGGGCTTTCTGCCTGCAATCCCGAAGCAAGCACTCGCGCGCCGAGTTCCGTGATCGACAGTGCCACGGCTGCTGTGGTCAATGGCGAAGCGATTTATATCCGTGATGTCGAACTCGAGGCCGTGGCGCAAGGGATGATTGAACCCGGCTCAGATTTCGGCCCCTCGCACCCCGACTTTCCGCAAATTCTCGAACAATTGATCGATCAGCGTCTGCTCGCGCAAGAGGCGGTTCGGCGGGGTCTCGATCAAGAGCCAGAAGCGGCGCGCCGCCTGGCCGCAGGCCGTGAGCGTCTTTTGGGCAATATTCTGGTTGAGAGCCTGGTCGCCTCGGAAGTCACAGAAGACGCGATTGACCGGATGTATGAAGAACAAGTCAAGCTTCAGCAGCTCGATGACGAGGTTCGCGTCCGGCGAATTGTCGTCGAGACCGAGGCTGAAGCGGCCGGAATTCTCATTGAATTGGATGCGGGGCGCGATTTCGCTGAAGCCGCCCTGGAACATTCGACCGATATTCGAACCCGACTCGAAGGCGGAGACCTTGGTTGGGTCAAGCCGAATGAATTAGGCGATCCTGACGCCGCCATGATTGGCGATACCGTGACCGGCGGCATCTCCAGTGTGTTTCGGACGGAAATGGGATGGACCATTCTGAAAGTTGACGAGCGCCGAACCACACCACCGAAAACCAAAGCCGAGATGCGCCCCGAAATCATCACCTTCATGACCTTCACCCAGATCAGCGATATCTTGCGCGAATTGAGATTCGCCGCCGAGATTCAGCAACGCGATCCCGTCGAAATTCTCCAGGAGGCCGAGGCCAGCGACGAAGAGGCAAATGACGTTGAAACGTCCCCGGTCAGCGAACCAGAGACAGACGAATAATGCTCAAACCTTCTCCTTTCGCGCCGGCCGCGTTCCCAGACCTGCCGGACCTGAATGGCGTGCGCGCCGCAACCGGTTCGCGTGGTTTCTATGCGGCCCGTGGGATCGAGCGCGATGATGTGTTCTTATTTGAATTTGCACCGGGGACGGCGTGTGCGGGCGTCTTCACGCGCTCGACCACTGCGTCGGCCGACGTGATCTGGTGTCGCGAAGCTTTACGCGCTGGCGCCGGGCAAGCCCGCGCGCTGGTGGTCAATTCCGGTAATTCAAATGCCTTTACAGGCCCGAAAGGCGTGCAAAAGAATGATGCAACTCTGGCCGCCATGATAGAGGCGCTCGGGGTGACGAAAGAGCACTGCTTCTTGGGCGCAACGGGGGTTATTGGTGAACCCCTGCCCGACCCAAATTATGTCGGCAGCATCATCCCGGCCCTCAGCGCAACGCTCGCTGCGCCGAACTGGCAAGCTTGCGCCAAAGCCTTCATGACCACGGATACATATCCAAAAGGTGCCGCGCTTTCAGCCGCCATTGGCAGCGACACCGTCAAATTCGCCGGCATTGCCAAAGGCTCCGGTATGATTGCGCCAAACATGGCGACGATGCTGGCTTATGTGTTTACCGATCTTAGCGTCGCTCCAGCGGAGCTTGACGCGGCGCTGCGTGAAGCCTGCGCAGCGAGCTTCAACGCGATCACCGTTGATAGTGATACATCGACATCAGACAGTTTGATGGTGTTTGCGACCGGTCAGACCGATGTCGCACCGATTCTCAACCAAAACGATGCCCGTTTTCCTGATCTCGTAATGGCGCTCACGATGATCTGTCGCGACCTTGCCATCCAGATCGTCAAGGATGGGGAAGGGGCGAGCAAGTTTGTCACCATTCAGCTAGAGGGGGCTGAAAGCGACGCCTCGGCACGCGTGATGGCCGCTGATATTGCCAATAGCCCTCTGGTCAAAACAGCCTTGGCTGCAAATGACGCCAATTGGGGACGCGTGGTCATGGCCGTCGGAAAATCAGGCGAACCCATCGCGCTCGAGGAATTGTGTATCTGGTTTGATGATGTCGTTGTCGCGGAAGGCGGCGCGCGGGCTGAAAGCTATGACGAAGCCGCTGCGACCGCCGCGGTCTCGAAACCGGAGGTGACCATTTGCGTCCGTGTCGGCAACGGGCCTGGCCGGTCAACAATTTACACGTGCGATCTAACGCACGCCTATGTCGACATTAACGGAGCCTACCGGACATGAAGGTGGTGTATGTCGTCGCCGCGGCCCTGTTCGACGCCGATGGCAAAGTCCTTCTGGCCCAACGCCCAGCGGGAAAATCCATGGCGGGGCTATGGGAATTCCCGGGCGGAAAGATCGAGCCAGACGAGAGTCCAGAGCAAGCCCTGGCCCGCGAATTACACGAAGAATTGGCGATTACAGTTAGCGAATCCGACCTCTATCCGTTAACATTTGCAAGCCACACTTACGATTCTTTTCATCTTTTGATGCCTTTATATGGGCTGAAAAGATGGATGGGGACGCCGCATCCGACGGAAGGTCAAAAGCTTGCCTGGATTTCACCCACAGACTTGCACACTTACCCCGCACCGGCTGCCGATATCCCGCTTTTTGAAGCGTTACGAAGCCGGGATGAGGCCTGAAATAATGACTGTTTTTCGCAAGTACACGACGCGCTTTCAGCGCAATGATTCAGGTGCGACCGCGGTTGAATATGGTTTGCTTGCAGCCCTGATGGCGGTTGCCTTGATCGGTGCTATCGGCTCGACCGGAAAAAGCACGGGCGATAAGTGGGATGGTGTCGCTGAAGATGTCGAGGACGCCATGACCAATGCGGGCACCTAAACGCCTAACGCGGCGTGCGCCCTTGACCAAAATCTGATCGCAGGCAGGCTCTCACTCTGAACAAGTGGGAGCTCGCTCGACATGGTTACGCCGTTTCAAATTCAGGTGCCGCAATCGAAACTCGACCAAATTCGTCAACGGGTCGCGAATTATACTTGGTTTTCCGCGCCCACCGGTCTCCCGGAATGGCAGCTCGGCATGTCGACCCCCGTGATGAAAGAGATTCAGACCTATTGGCTCGAGACCTATGATTGGCGTGCGCAAGAAGTACGCTTGAACCAGTATCCGCACTTTGTCGCGGAAATTGACGGCCTGCCTGTTCATTTCCTGCACGTGGTTGGCGAAGCCGAAGGCAAACGCCCTTTACTGATCACCCATGGTTGGCCGGGCTCATTCTATGAGTTCTTTGACGCCATTGGACCATTAGCCTATCCAAGCCAGCATGGTGGACGCGCCGAGGATGCGTTCGATCTGATCATCCCGTCGCTTCCTGGTTATGGCTTTTCAGGCAAGCCAGATGCGCCGCTTGGCCAGCGCGCCACGGCAAAACTTTGGAATACGCTGATGCAGGATGTGCTCGGATATGAAACTTATCTTGCCCAAGGCGGGGACTGGGGCGGCATGGTCACGTCCTGGCTGGGTTTTGATCATGGGACGGTCGATGGCAAGGGTGGCTGCGCGGCGATCCATCTCAACATGATCGGCTTTCGACCGACCCCTTCGACGCCCCAAAATGACGCGGAAATCGCCTGGATCCAACGCACGCAAGCCGCCATGCAATTGGGCGGCAGCTATTTCATGCAGCAGGCGACCAAACCACAAACTCTGGCCATGTCTTTAATGGATAGCCCGATGGGCACGGCAGCGTGGATCCTCGAGAAGTTCCATGGCTGGTCTGACCTGAAAGACGGTGATTTGTTCAGCGTCTATACGTGCGAACAATTGCTGACCAATGTCATGATCTATCTGGTCAATGACGCGATCGCCACGTCTGTATGGTATTATGCCGCGTTCATGGGTGAAGGCGGGCCAAACCTACCGGAAGGCGAGCGTTGCGAAACCCCGACCGGCTTTGCCAATTTTCCCGGTGAGAAGATTTACACCCCACCGCCAAGATCTTGGTGCGACCGGGCCTACAATATCACCCATTGGACCGAGCAATCTCATGGCGGGCATTTCGCTGCGATGGAAGCGCCGGATCTATTCGTTCAAGATGTCCGCACCTGGGCCCGGGGTCTCGACTAACGACCCGGGCGGTAGGTCCTAGAGGCGTTTGCTTCAATCTCCGCTCGCCCGAGCAAGGCTGGACGCCATTCCTGCGCTGCGAAAAGCGGGGCTTGATCGGCAAAATGCGGCGATGACGCGTCCAGTGTTGCAGACCCGAACTGATGGATGATCTGTGCCGATTGATTGCCAGCCTCATCCCACTCGACCAGCGCGATCCATGTGTCGCCAGCATTTGCTTTGAGAATGCCATCTTCGCCAATCTCTGCCGGATAGATGGCCCGCAAGATGTCAGGGCCACCGCTCACGGGTAGATTGACCTCACCTCGTATGAGGCGATTGACCTCGCCCCATTCAGGATCGATGCGGCCATAGTGCAGGTTCAAATAATCCACTGCTTGCGCAAACGCATCCGCCGGAGCTGGCGCGGGAATACCAGTCAGCTTTTCGGTCACAGCGTGAATCGTGGTCAGCACACCCAGCGCCGCGTGGCGGTCTGCCGTCTCGGTACTGTAGGTCCAAGCTGCGAGATGCTCCGCCGCGGACTGCAAGTCTGGGTCTTCGCTCCAATCAGTCGCCAGAACGGCTTTCACCGTGAGGTCAGCCACGGAGCCCTGGGCGTAGGAATTATCAAACTTTAGCGCCAGCAACGCCTCTCGGCTGATCGGTGTTTCGCCATCGGTCAGCTCAACAATGCGCAACGAACGATTGGTTTCATCTGTTTGCAAACCCATGGTTGGCGCGAACATTTCAGGTCGCAAATTGTCAGGACCGTCGGTCGCCGAGAAAGGCTGATTATTGGCATCGAAGACGAGACCAGATTGCGGATTGCGCAAGATCGGTACTCGGTCGTAAGGCAAATAGCCCGGCCAGATAAGATCAGATCGATCGCCGGGCATGTCACCTCTCCAATCCCACCCCGCGGGCCGGTCCGGATATTGGCCATTATGGATCATCGCGATCACGCCATCCTTATCGGCATAGATATAGTTTAGCGCAGGCACCGCATGGATCGCCATGGCGGCATAAAACTCGTCCCAGTTTTGGGCTTTCGCGGTACGCATGCGCTGTTCGGTCTGGCGCATCGCATCCATCCCGGCATACCGTAAGGCATAGGTTCCGGTCGCGGTCCGTATGGCCGGCCCATGCCGAGAGGTCAGGACTTCTCTTTTTGCCGTGAACGCAAATGGCCCCCAAAGTTTGATCGCCATGTTGGCGGTTTCGACTTCGAAATCGACCCATTCACCATCAAGCTGATATTGATCCGGATTGTCTGGATTCACGGTCAGGACGTAAACGTCAGCGAGGTCAGGCTTGCTGACCGTATTGGCCCAGCCGAGATGCCGGTTGAAGCCATGCAATATGGTCGGTGAGCCGGGAAAGACCCCGCCATGAATATCTAGGCCCTCTTCAGAAACCATATGCGCTTCCCACCAGGCGACGGGACCGGTCATAGGTTGGTGCGAATTGATCACCAGGCGCGTCGTGTCATCCCCTGAGCGTGCCGGGGCGACCGCAAATGCATTCGACCCGCGCGGCGGTGCCGTTTTCGGTCCGACCAACCATGACTCACGCCCGGCACCGGGGTCGAGCGAGATGCTTTGCACGCGCGCATCATTGTAGACGTCGAGCAGGGTTTCATCGAAGCCATAGAAGAAAGGCGTCCGAAACAAGGATCCCGCGAAAATGTCCTGCGGCTTGAACGGCGCAAGACCGGTCCAGGTTTGATCGCGATTCTCTGACGCATAGAGATTGAGCCCATCCGCATAGGCCTGAGCATAAGCTTTGACGTCTGCTGGCACATCGCTGTCATAACGGGCCTCGATCGTGTCCCAGACATTTAACAGCTCAATCAGATAATCGGTGCGGGCGGCATCCACGCCTTTATAGCGCGCCAGCACCCCGCGCGTTGCTGCAACGGTTTCTTGAATCGTTTCATAATCATCCTCGGCATGGGCATAAGCCAGTCCGAACGCGGCATCATTGTCGGTTTTTCCGAAAATGTGTGGCACGCCCCAATTGTCGCGAATGATCTCAACATCGTAATTGACGGCCGCTGCTGACAGCACGGACGCGCTTGGCGTTCTGGGCAGGGGATTCCAGGTGTAGATCCCCGCAGCCAGGACCAGAACCACAATCAGGGTCGCCGCCCCGAGGAGAATTTTTTTGATCATCAGACTTACACTTTGACTGGCGGCTCGGCGTACGACGCGGTTTTCCAGATCACTTCATCTGGCGCCTGCAACATCTGCATATACATCTCTTTTGGATAAGCCTGGTGCGGTTTGGCCGGATCATAAGGGGGCTGTTGCACGGTACCGCCTTCGCCATCATACGCGTCCGGATTCTGATATTGCGCGGCCTCTTCTGCGCTGATCCCGACTTTTTCAAGAACGCTTGGATCGACCCAGGCTTTCTGATCAATCTCAGCCTCGGACGTCGCCACTTCCAGCACCATGTTCTCAGGCCCGCCAAAATAGATAGACTGGCACATGCCGTGATTGATCGGCCCAATCGCGTTCACGCCTTTCTTTCGGATGCGGTCGCGGATGGCGACCAATTGGTCCGGCGTATCCACTTTGAAGGCGAGGTGCTGCATCGTCCCGGCCGCGCTTGGACCCGCGCCTGTGCCCGCATGTGTGACGCCGATCTCAACCGGGATATCTTCCACCGCTGGCAGCTGCACGATCGAGAAATAGCAATGATCATCCAGATGCATGAAGGCATGAATGCCGCCAGGCACGCCATGCATGTCGAATATGGCCGAGAGCTTACAGCCAAGTACATCCGAGAAGAATTCGATCTGGCTTTTTATGTCCGCCGACATAATGGCGAGGTGATGAATGCCTGTGGCTTTGACCATGACGGATTCTCCCTTTTCTTCGCGTCATACTGGACTCGTGCAGGGAAAGCGCCAAGTCTTCACCACGCGGGAGGTGCCTTATGAGCCAACTGGTCAGAGACCCTTATCTGGTGCTGCATCAAGAAACGTCGGGTTTCAAAGATGTCTATGGCGGCGCCGGCGCCAAAGTCGTTGTTGAGTGTATGAAGATCGCTCAGAAGGATACGACGTCAAAATCGGTCATCGTGTTCTCGCACCCCATCGGCTCTGGCGCATTCTTACCGCTCGTCTCGGCGCTCGCTTATGCTGGCCATCACGTGATCTATTGCAATCCTCGCTATCGCGGCAATGACACGGCGCTGATCATGGAAAAATGCGTCGCGGATCTCGGGGCTTGTCTGAAACATGCGCGCGAGAAGCTTGGCTATGAGACAATCATACTCGGCGGATGGTCGGGCGGTGGCTCACTATCACTGTTCTATCAGGATCAGGCCGAAAATCCGACATTAACGCATACGCCTGCCGGTGACGCGTATGACCTCACCGCGATGGGCTTGCCGCCGGTTCAGGGCATTATGCTTTTGGCCGCTCATATCAGCCGCGCCATGACGCTGACCGAGTGGATTGATCCATCCATCCAAGTCGAGTCGCGGCCATTTGCGCGCACGCCTGATCTCAACATCTATGATCCGGAAAACCCGAACCAACCGGCTTATACGGCTGACTATGAAGCGCGTTATCGCACCGCACAGATCGCGCGCAATCGGCGGATCACCGCCTGGGTGCAACAGACCCTGGAAGACCTGCGCAAAGCCGGAGAGACGCATGCCGAACGGGCATTCACCGTGCATGGCACCATGGCCGATTTGCGCTGGACCGATCCGACTCAGGATCCGTCCGACCGGCGGCCGCATGAATGTTATCTCGGTGTTCCGAAAGTCGCCAATGACGGACCAGTCGGTTTGGCCCGATTCTCGACTCTGCGCTCCTGGCTCAGCCAATGGGGTTATGACACGACGAACGCGACAGGTCTCGGCAATGCGGCAAGGATTTCGTGCCCCGTGCTGGTGATCAATAATACCGCTGACCTTGCCTGCACGCCGAGTCACGCGCAACGCCTGTTCGACGCTGTCGGGCACGATGATAAAGAGCATCACGACATCAAGGATGCAGACCATTATTATATTGAGCGCCCTGACCTGTTGCCGGACGCGGTTCGGATCTGTTCTGATTGGCTCACTCGAAAAGGCCTTTCCAGCTGATTTCCGGTTGGCGCCAGCCTGGCTCTGGATTAGCGTAAGCGGATGAACGCTGCAGAAACCCTCGCCCGTCATATCGATGCCGCTGACCGTGCGGTGATTTTCACAGGTGCCGGGATTTCCACGGAAAGCGGCATCCCTGACTTTCGCTCGCCGGGCGGGGTCTGGTCGAAAATGCAACCAATCTATTTCCAGGATTTTGTCGCTGACCGCGACGCCCGCCGCGAAGGCTGGCGGCGCGTGTTTGAACGCACCGCAGGATGGACTGGCGCCAACCCGAATGCAGGCCATCACGCCATCGCAAAACTGGTTCGCATGGGCAAAGTCACAAGCGTTGTCACGCAGAATGTGGACAATCTGCACCAGGATGGCGGCGTCCCCGACGAAAAAGTCATCGAAGTGCATGGGAACGCATCGTACGCGAAGTGCCTGAATTGCGGCAAACGGTATGAATACGAGACGTTACGGCCGCGCTGGGAAGCCGATGAGGATATAAACTGCGACTTCTGCGCGGGTTTGCTCAAATCGGCGACCATCTCGTTCGGACAGGCCATGCCGGAGGACAAAATGACGTTTGCGGAGAGCGAAGCGCTGTCGTGCGACTTGATGATCGCGATCGGGTCCTCGCTCGTGGTCTATCCTGCCGCCAATATTCCGCTCATCGCCAAACAGAATGGGGCGAAGTATATCATCATCAATCGCGAGGAAACCGAGCATGATGTTTATGCCGATCTGGTGTTGAATACTGAAATTGGGCCATTGATGCGAGAAACCATGGCTTTACTCGGCGCGCCGCTGGAATGAGTGACGCCTGGATCAAAGCTTTGCGCTTCGCGGCCCTGCCAGGGGCCGCGCTGGTCACGTTCGAACGCCATTCGCTGACCGAAAACGGAACACCGACCATCCGCTACCGGCTAGCCTCATTGACCCAGGATGGTCACGTTATTGGAGATGATCGCGATTATGATCTCCTCAAAGCCGCGATGTCGCCATTGGAAACGCTCGCAGATGCACACAAACACAAGAAATTGAAGCTCAGTTTAGACCTGCAATCAGGCCAATTATCCGGTCTTCATCACAACCACAAATCGTAACACTTACAACAGTCTGCTGACAGCGCGGTCACGACTCTTCCCTCCCGTTGAGTTTTGTGCTTTTAGCACGCTTCTTGCACTGCACAAAAAACCTTTACCCGAGGGTAAGCAGTACCCATATATGCATAGCAGGCGGGGCCTGCCACGTAGATTTCGATAGGGAGGACGAGCTTTGCTGGTCAACATGTTGAAGGGAAAATTACACGCGGCGACGGTCACGCAGTGCGATGTCTATTATGAGGGATCTGTGTCCATCGACCAAGATCTGCTCGACGCCGCCGGCATCTTGCCGCACGAGCGTGTAGACATCTGGAACATTACCAATGGCGAGCGGATCTCCACCTATGCGATCGAAGCCCCCCGCGGCTCTCGCACAATTGGCGTCAATGGTGGCGCGGCCCGCAAATTTGCCATGGGCGACCGCGTTGTGATCGCCGCATTCGTGCAAATGGAAGCCGAACTGGCGCGCCAGCATAAGCCGCAAGTTGCGCTGATGGACGAACACAACAATATCAAAATGCCGAGTGCCGCCTATTAGGCCCTCGGCGCTCTGACATGTAGAGTAGCGTAAAGTAGCGTTGCGTTTTGGAAGCCCGCCTAATTGGCGGGCTTTCTCAATTCGAACGTGACATTCACGGTCACCGAATAGCCCACTTCCCCAGATGCAATCGGTGTCGATCGGTCCATGCTGCGCGCTTCGGCCATCATCGCCATTGGCTGCGGGCTGAAGCCGCCGCTTTCGGAAATCGTCACCACGCGAGCGACTTCATAGCCAGAAGCCGCCGCATACAGCTCGGCCCGCGAGATGGCTTCTTTCATCGCGATATCGCGCGCAGCATTCTTGGCCGCACGATCATCCTCAAGTGCGAAGTTAAGACCGCTAAACGTGTTACCGCCAGCTGAAACCAATGCGTCCATGGTCTCGCCGAGCGTATCGAGGTCGCGCACACGTACCGTCAATTGGTTCGAGGCCTGGTAGCCGGTCAGACGCGGCGGCTGGCCATTGGCGCGATTGGAATAATCATATTGCGGCTGCAGCGAGAAATTCGAGGTCTGCATGTCGCTGCGATCAATATTGGCCGCAGCGAGGGCATCGAACACGCCATTCATCGCCGTCGCATTGGCGCTCATCGCGGCTTGCGCGGTCTCGCCCTGGGTTTGCACGCCCGCATTGAGAAACGCGATATCCGGCTCGCGGTTGACTGAGCCTTCTGCCGAAATACTCAATGTGGTTTCGGGCTGGATCGAGTTCGGATGTGTGGTCGCGATCGGCTCGGCGTTCGGGGTTACGGTCGGTTCTGGCACAGCGCTTACCTCGATATTGGTTGCTTCAGTCGTGGTCGGTGTGGCATCCCCCTGGCTTGCGCCGCAGGCCGCCAAGGTGATCAAGGCCAGACCGGAAAACCCAGCCATCAAGCGCGATTTGAATTTTACAGTCATGCATCCCTCCATACGGGTAAAAAACTTGCAGTCTCTATTGAATTGCGCCATTGCGGCGAGATCAAGTCTGGCGTTTTATACGTCTGTTCATCTTCGAACACGGATTGGATTTTTCGGGCCTGTAGCTCAGTTGGTTAGAGCGGACCGCTCATAACGGTCTGGTCGGGGGTTCAAGTCCCTCCGGGCCCACCACT